>JAVBLN010000009.1:0-194731 GCA_031553495.1 Flavihumibacter sp. | reverse complement strand
TTGTGCAAAAAGAAACAAAAAGCACACCCGCGATCGATGACGGCCCGATCGCGGGGAGTGCCCTGATTAAGCTTTAGCACTACTGTGACTTCGGCAAGGGGAATTCTATTCATCGCTTTAGCGGCTACATACTTTACCATTGGCTGCAGTGGGAATCCTTGTTTTCAGGTGTTTAAGTAAAATAGCGGAGTTTCATGCAAATACATTTTTATAACGGGAAAGCCAACTCCCATATTGCTCGTAAAGAAATTGCGAAAAAAATAATTAATCCTATTACTAAAATCTGAAAACATAAAATCAATAGTTGCCATAAACTACTATTGTTATGTTAAGTATAAATTAACGGATATAGTTTTTTAAAGTCCACAGTCTTGAAATCCCAGCACCTTTTATAAAAGTCAAACCTACTTGATTCATTCTTGCAAAGAAGACAACCTGTTTTAATGACAAATTAGTAATAGGCCGGATATAATTGATTTCTTTATAGAGATTTATTATAGGTGCAATCTTCTCCAAACGTGAATAAAACAGTAATGAATGAAAAACGTTAAAAACAAACTGATCAAGGCAGTTGTTATATTTGTCTTCAACGTGTTTTCCCTTAATAAGATCAACCATTTCTTCATAATAGAGTAAAATTGAAGAAGTTGTTTTGGATACAGAAATTGTACCTTTTTTACTTTTATTTGGCTGCCGATAAAAACAATCAATTTTCATTTCTTTAAATACATCAAACTGCGGATCATTTTTCAACAAAATCTTTGAATGAAATTCAGGATCCTGTAACCTCGAATATTTTTCAGAAAAACGAATGTCGTTCTTTTTTAGAAAGCTCGTGGTCCACAGTGGGCAAGTGATTGCCCACGGCAATTTATAAGATAAAAACATCTCAAGATAACCACCTAACTTTTCAGCATATAAATTAACAACTTCTTTTACATCTCCAATTTCGCGTTGAAACATGCCCATATTAAATACACCAAAATCCAAATCAGGATGTTCTTTCATATATTTTACTCGTAATTCCAAACAATGGGAGGCCAGCAGATCATCGGCATCAAGAAAAATTAGATACTCGCCCTTTGCATTGTCTATGCCAACATTTCTACAAGTAGAAGCTCCTTTAGTTCCGTATCCTCTTTCCAGTAAATGAATCCTGTCATCATGTTTAGAAAAATATTTGATAATATCTATTGAATCATCCGTCGAACCATCATCAACAATGAGCCATTCCCAATTTTTATGTGTTTGACCAAGAATAGATTGCCTTGTTGTATAAATAAACTCGCATGAATTAAAATTGGGAGTTATAATAGAAACTAACATTAGATAGATGCTTTTACTGTAGATAATGTTTCTTCGGTTTCCTTAATCACATTTTCTATATTATATTCTTTATAGAGAAGTTCTCTATTTTTACGAATATCTGTATCAGAAAGTGGGTAAATATTATCGTTATTTAGTTGGGTTTGTATCGAAAACACGTTTATTCCGATCGCTTTGAAATAATTAAATACAGGACTGTTTTCTGATAAAAATACTTTAGCACCCATGTAAATCATGGTTATTATGTTACCTACTGCCTGCTGTCTTTCATGATTAAATACAGCGATCTGACATGTTCTTAGAATTTCATTGTATTTATCAATCTTCAAAAAATCATTGAGCGGCTTGAATCTTTTGCCAAACAACCGGATTCCGTAATTGATAACTTCTTGTTTATAGAGTATATCTCCGCCATAACTTAACGGGACAATGACATCATTAACGTTATCAAGATTTTTAATTATCTCAAAAGCATCTGCATGATTTGAAGTAGCGGAATTGGAGTTTCCAACCAATACATTGATGTCTCCTTTGGAAACATACATTTCATCGTTTACTATTTTATCAATCACGGCATATTTAAAAAAAACCTGCTGTGCATTAAAATTTGGAATCGCCTTTAATAATGCAGATTCAGTTGGAATTACAGTAGCATAGTAGTTAAAACTTTCTATAGCCGAAAGATATTTTCGCACAGAAAATTCAAATACAGTATTTCTTTTGAAAACCAAATAATAAAGTTGCCTTATTGCTCTTTTAAAAGCGCTTCCTTTTGTTATTCTATTATTCTCATTCAAAATCCTTTTTGTCACAGTTTGATATAGACTCCCTCTATATATCTCCTGATCATAAAAATCAGCTCCCCACACAAACCAAACCTTTTTCACTTTTTTATCAATGCGCGCAAGAATCTGTGCTTTCTGTTGATCAAGATAATGTACTATAACTGCATCGTAAGAATTATTCTTCAACGCTACATCATACGCTGAAGAAAGATTATTAGCGACTACTATGTTTTGATGTTGAATTTTAGTATATTCAAGTTTTTCATTTCGAGCCGTACATATCAGGTAAACGTTATTATTAGGATTGCAAATCTCAAATATATTGATCACATGATCATTGAACTTATCATCATGCATTAAGTGCAGTACTTTCACTACTAGCTATTTTGTTTTATAACCTTAGCAGGTACGCCAACTGCAACACAATTATCAGGCAAACTTGCTGTAACAACAGCTCCGGCACCTACAATACAATTTTCACCTATCGTAACCTTAGGCAATATCGTCACACCACTGCCAATACTAGAGAGCTTACCAACTTTTGAGCCACCTAATAATACAGCGCCGGGAGATATTTCGCAATACTCGCCCACGACTACGTCATGATGAATATTTGCCCTACAATTGATTAAAGCACCTTCCTCCACACTTACATTGTTGCTGATAAATGCAAAAGACATGATATTAACGCCAGCCCCTAAAAAAGAATTGTTGATACTTATATAGCTTAATGGAGAAATCAAAGAATGTAATATCCCTCCAAGACCAAGTAAAACACTGTTCATTTTGTGTCTTAAATAAGGATTACCAACGCCCAAAACAAACCTTGCATCTTGTTTAAAAAGCTGACGAACGCTTTCTTCATTAGTTAATATAGTAAATCCCAAAACATTGGATTTTGCTACAGCAGTATCTTCGTACAAACAAATGTCACTCTCCTTGATGAGATCAAAAATATCTATTATTTCACGGGCATGTCCTCCTGCACCTGCTATTAACATTTTCTATTTATTTCGTTTTTTAGTTATATCCACTCAATCGCTTTCCTTTCCATACCCACATCATCCAATTCGCGCTAATTACCTTATTGCATCCATCTTGGCTGTTCAATGTTCGGTCAATTATTTATTCATAGAAATTCAAAATAGACTATTGATTTGAAACTTTAACAAAAGTTCCATCTTCAAAGTACCCCCACTCATTATTTTTCATTGTGAAGAATCTATTGTCATTGCTTTCTTTTTGTATTAACCTCGTTGGAGATAGTACCGCTACTGAATTATCCAGCATATCCTGATAAACAACAGCATTTGCTCCTATTCTGCAATTATTCCCAACGGTTATATTTCCTATTATTTTAGCACCTGCACCGATGTAAACATTGTCTCCAATTTTAGGGCTGCCAAATAATTTGCTGTCTTTTAGTGTATTGGAACCAATGGTCACCTGTTGAAATATTACAGCATTTCTACCTATGACAGCTTTTGATGAAATAAAAATTCCACTCATCCCGTGTGGAAAACAAGGCTGCCCCTCAAAGCAAGAATCATAAGCGATCCAACAGGCTTTTTTCTCCATCATTCTATCGTAAAAGGAAACCATTATCATTTTTGATCTGGATTGGGAATGCCTTAGTTTTTTCTGGAGCCATAACTTAACTCGCCAAATATCATTCTGAAATCTTGTGCCTATATAGAGTTTCCATAAAAAAAAACAACACTCAAGAAATAAAAACCGAATGAATGCACCAATAAAGTTCTTAAGCTTCACCACAAAAAAATATTTTATACGCGGATAATAATGAGAGTACTTGATTTTGTTCTACATAAGACCCATTTATAAACAGATTATTACAATCATTCTTAAGCTCCTTATAGTTATCTAAAAGTCCTATTTGCGTATTGAAGTAATTTGTAAGGTAATCTCTTAGTTCTATGTTAGTTTCAACCCAATAACCAAGCGGGTTCATGTGAAATTTGTCTGTAAGATTGCTTTTGGATTTAATCCCCAAAAATTTGTTTTTTTTGTCAATTATAACGTTTTTGGCTTCCTCTACAGTCATTTTTCGCTTCTTAATAGTAATTTCTTTATCCCAAATAGAATTGATATTTAAGGGACGCCCTCTTTTTTCCCAAATATAATTTGCTGCCTTTGGATATTTTTTCAGTATCCATTCTAAATACAACTTATGTTTATATCTGTATTTCAACGGCAATCCAAGACAAAAAGACCATAAACCTACATCACAAAAAGGCGAAGCAGTTTCTGTGAATTGTTGACCTACTAATAATCCCTGATTGGCTCCTCTCAAATACCTTGAATATATTAGGAACAACTCTTCGTTCTCATATTTTTTCAAAATTGGAGCAATGTTAACTTTTTTAAGAACGGAATTGGAGTATGCTCCATCTGTAGCTAAAGGCTTTCTATGAAACTCGTACTTATGGCCAATTACAGCGTCACCTATTTGACCAGTATGCAATATTCCGTAATCCTTAAAATTAATATTCTTGAGTATGCTGTTTGAATGTGCCAGACCGTAGTATAAGACATTTCCTGAAGATATTTTTGTTATATCATCAAGATCATTCAGAAATAATCCATTATCTAGCGCTTTAAACATCCACTCATGTTTCAAATCTTCAGCTATTTTTTTTGCAACATTCTCATCCAAATAATTACTTTGAGAAAATGTAATATTTAATTGTTTTTTGAATCCCAATTCATCAGCAATATAAACAGTCATTCTTGAATCTAGACCACCACTCAAAGTAGCTATATGTTTATATCCATACTCCAGATCCTTATTGAATTGACTTATCAAAGCTGATCTAAATAGCTCGTCCAATTGTCCTATCGCAGAATGCTCGTTTAAACGATTATCAATTAAACGATTATCAAAAATAAAATAAGAATTTACATCTATTTTATCTCCTTGGATCATTGCAACCTCACCAGGCATTAGTCGTTCAACTTCATTCACTAAAGTAAACTTATCAAGTACATAGCCATAAGACAATAACATGTAAGCGGCCTGCTCATTCAAAGAATAAGGTAAATTATTCTTTTTGTAAAACTGGACAATAGCCTGCAAATCGGAGCCAATGAGAAATATATCGTTAACCTTTGAATAAAAAATGGGCTTATCTCCAATATGATTGGTATATACAATCCATTTATCCGATTTTTTATCATACAAAATTCCTCTAAAAGAACCTCTCAACTCATTTACAAAACCTGTTCCAAATTGCTCATACATTTGAATTAACAAACCTTCCCAATTTCCAGATGCATATTGATCAATTAGCTTTTTCTTATTAAATACTATACCATCTAGAAACACAACATATCTATCATTTTCAAATAAGATGCTATCATCAACAAACTTTTTTGTTTTACAAATGTCAAGATTGAAATTATCGCTACAATCTAAATTACTTCGTTCGCTTTCCCTGATAACCTTACTTGAAAATCTTAAAAAAAAGGATGACATTTTACTATAGTTTACAAATGATTGCTTAAGGTTCTAACAATATTTTGCGAGCATCTTGTAATATGCCGAGCAAAAAAATATTCGCTAATTGTTTTGTACACGTAGCAATATCCTTGCTATCATTTCTTGTTCTTCCTTCGATAAGTCATGATATAATGGCAAGCATAACACATGCTTGGATATTCTTTCAGAAATAGGACATATATTTTTTTCAACATAATTGAGTTCATTCAGTGAAGGATAAAAGTATCGTCTTGGATAAACATATTGAAGATTTAAAGCCTCAACTGATTTTAACAGTTTTTCCTCCGAATCGAAAACGATAGGAAAATAAGAAGCATTGTAGTTCGTTGTTTTATCCTCCACTTTCAGAAACTGTACCTTTAATCCCTTTAAGATGTCTTTATAAAAGTCCCATTGAACTTTTCTTTTTTTGCAAACTTCGTCCATGCGTTTCAGCACACACAATCCCATAGCTGCATGAAATTCTGAATTCTTAGCATTGATACCTAATCCGTCAAAAGTGACGGGTGAAGTATGACCAAAGTTTCTAAGCAGCGCCATTTTTCTTAATAGATCTTGCTGAATGGTAAACACAGCCCCACCCTCCCCCGTATGAAAAAGTTTAGTTGCATGAAAACTAGTTGTGCTTATATCGCCATATTGAAAAATCGATTTCTCTTTATATGTAGTACCAAAGCAATGAGCCGCATCATATATAATCTTTATGTTGTGCTTTTTTGCAATAAGTCCAATCGCATCAATGTTGCAAGGATTGCCAAAAACATGAGTCGCCAATATTGCGGAGGTGTTTTCAGAGATAGCCTCTTCTATTTTCGAAGGGTCGATATTAAATGTATTTGGATCTATATCAATAAACACCGGTTTACATTGTTCCCAAACTATTGAAGAGGTAGTTGCAACATAAGAAAAAGGAGTTGTAATAATTTCTCCTCTTAGTTCCAATGCTTTTATTGCAAGTTGTATTGCAATTGTACCATTACTTAAAAAAAGTAGATGTGGCACTTGTAAATATTCCTTAAGTTTTAGTTCAAGTTCATTAAGTAAGGGACCATTATTTGTGAGCCAGGCTCTTTGAAAAATTTCACTTATGTAATTTTGATATTCTTCAATGGGCGGCAAAAAAGTTTTAGTAACATTTATCATGAAATAGATAATTTTTATTTATACTGATTCGCATTATTTATAATAAGTACTTAAAACTTATTCTTCTACTGACTACTTCTTTTATTTCTCTAACAGGTTCGATCTTAAACAACCATCCCATAATAAAAAAAACCACCAGAAAAAAGATCCCCGCAATTATCAAACGTAAAATGTCAACATGAATTGGAAACAAAACAAATTTGTTGAATATCCAAAGAATAAAGCCCCCAATAAAAGACAAATAAAAAATTGGTGATATATCTTTTATTTGTTCCCGAACCGGGTAATTTATAATTTCTCCACTATAGTATGTATTAATAAAAAAACAAAAAAAAGAAATTATAATTTGCGCATATAGTAAGCCATAAATACCAAAGGGCATGGAACAAACTATTGCAATTGTTATCAATATTTTTTTGATTATTTCTAGTTTTAAATACAGATCACTACGATCCTTTACATTTAAAATGACCAAGTTGTAAGCATGCAGAGGATACATTATACCTGCAAAACATAATATTTGAAAATACGGAACCGCTGGTAACCATTTTTCTGTAAATAAACATCGAAATAAAGGGATCCCCATTATTGCTAAAAATACCAAGCAAAATGAAACCCCTAAAAGAACTTGTTGCATAAGCTTTTTATAAAATTTTTTTAACTGTATATCATTATCTTTTAAGCTTGCAAACATTGGATAAGCAACTTTATTCAATGCTAATGATAAATTTTGGACCGGCAATTGCCTTAGTGAATCTGCACGGTTATAATAACCTAACTGAGCTGCTGAATAATTTCGTCCAATTATTATGTTATATAAATTATTATAAAAAGTGTCTAATAATCCTGAAAGAAGAATTTTATATCCAAAATTGAAATGGTAAAAAAAACGTTCTTTATCAAATATCATATTAGGTCTCCACCCTGAACAAAACCACAATTGAATAGCTATCATAAAACTTTGGCATAGCTGCATCCACACCAAAGACCATACACCAAACCCAGCAAAAGCCATTACTATACCTAGTAATGAAGAAACTATAAGAGATGGGATTTGAATTGTCATTTGTAACTTAAAATTCAATTCCTTTGTTAGTTTAGTCATTTGAACCTCAGCAAAAGCATTTATAATGAATGACAACGTATAAACCCGAATTATCTTTACCAATATATCTTGTCTATAAAAGCTTGCCACTAAAGGTGCTATTAAAAACATAATCAGATAAATAAAAATACTTGCAATGATATTTGTAAAAAAAACTGTTGAATAATCATTTTGAGTAAGATTTTTGGTTCTAATTAATGAGAATGTAAGACCACTATTTATTAAAGCTCCACCAATACCCATAAACACAGTAAGCATTCCAATTAGTCCGTATTGTTCTGGAAGCAAAACTCTTGCTAATATAATAGAAACAGTAAAGCTTATTAACTGTGTACTAAACTGTTGGGAAAAAGTCCAAAATATACTGGAAACAAACTTCTTTTTTAGTTCCATATTTTAATATTGCTTTATCACTTCGCGTTCTTAAAAACGACTGCTCTTTGATAACACTTAAAAAAATTAACACTATTTAATATCTCTTATCATTCTTTTAAATAAATAGTATATTCCTCTCCATTTATTCTTACCAGTCTATATATCTCACTTGAGCTATTGCAAGTTGCAAAACCTGTAATTTCAAATTCAAGCTTATTCCCTCTTTTACCCACCCACCCCACTTGCTTTGCAGGATTACCCACCACCAGCGCAAATGCTTTTACATTTTTTGTTACTACTGCCCCTGCACCGATAAATGCATATTCTCCTATTTCAATTCCGCACAATATGGTTGCATTGGCTCCTATTGTGGCGCCCTTTTTTACTATTGTTTTTTTAAATTCACTCTTGCGGTCAACAAAACTTCGGGGATTAATTACATTCGTAAAAACACATGAAGGCCCTAAAAAAACATCATCTTCACAAATAACTCCTGTGTATAGAGATACATTGTTCTGCACTTTCACATTATTACCCAACACAACTTTCGGCATTACTACTACATTTTGCCCGAGATTGCAATTGCTGCCAATTACACATCCCGGCATTACATGACAAAAGTGCCAGATATGAGTACCATCACCTATAATGCAACCATCGTCTATTACTGCAGAAGGATGAATATGTGTTGTTGAATTCATTTACAAAAACAATACTACATGCTGTACAAATTTGGCATGGATGTTTAAACTAGCCGAATAGCATTACAACCGTACAAGTGAGTGACACAACGATGCCTAATAGTAGCAATACCGCTGGTATCAAAAAAAATTACACAATATTATCCAGCCTGAATTATAGAATAAAACTTGTGACTTCAAAAAAGAGGCACTTATTTTTTCTTTTTAGATTTTCCAAAAAGCCTTGTCCAAAATGATTTTGTATTGTCATCAAAATAATGGTTCTTTTTCTTGCCGCCCATTGCATATCCATACCCATATCCATAACCATAATAGCTACCATAACCACGCACTTTTTTGATATCGTTCATAATAATCGCCTGGCGCGGCAGCTTTTTTTGCTTATATAAATCTTCAATAAATTCTATTTGTTTTTTATAAGTGTATCCCTGGCGAACAATATACATAGCAGCATCCGCATACTCTGCCAATACCTGGGCATCACTCACTACTCCCACCGGTGCGGTATCCACAATCACTGTATCAAATTTTTTGCGGGCATAATCGAATAATTCCTTTATTGCTGGCGACAAAATCAATTCCGCAGGGTTTGGTGGTACAGGGCCACATGGCAACATAAATAATCCCGGCACATCATCTACCGGAACTATAAGATCATCTAAAGAAGCATTCCCTACAATAAAGTTTGTGATCCCTTTACGAATATGAATACCAAGTCCCGCTGCTACTTTTGGTTTACGTATATCAAACTCCATGATCAGGGTCCGCTTACCGGAGACGGCAATAACACCGCCAATATTTGTACTCACAAATGATTTACCCTCTCCGCTAAAAGTAGAAGTAACGATAATCACAGGCTTTTCAACTTTCCCCAATACATATTGCAGATTGGTGCGTATAATCCTGAATTGTTCTGCAATAAATTTTCTTGAATTATTCTTTATAACCAAAGGTAAATCCTCAGGATCAGAATGCCCCACTTCACCGATAATTGGGGTCTGTGTGATTTTTTCTATATCAGCTTTGGAATTTACCCTGTCATTTAACAACTCCAATAAGGCAGCTATCGCTATTGGAATAGCCAATCCTGCCAAAATAAACATCAAATAAACACTTTTTCGATTGGGTGAAACTGGCGTCCCTGATGCAATTGCAGATTCTACAACCCTGGAAATAGAGATATTGGAAGCAGATGATATGGATACTTCTATTTTCTTTTGTAACAAAAAAGAATACAGATCTTGCATAATTTGTTGCATACGCTTTATTTCCAGCATCTGTCTTGCCTTTTGAGGCATAGATAGCAATTCGCTTTGAGCACTTTGTGAATTAGATTTTAAATTTTGATTAGTTAAGTTATAAGAAGCTTTTACATTGTTCAACGCTTCTATCATATCCAAACGCATTTTCTCCAATGACACATCCATTTTTTGGATCATGGGATTGGACTCCGGAACAGTTTTTAAAGTAGCCTCCCGTTCCAGTTGCAGTTTATTATACCCCTCAATAAATCCCACCAAAGCTGGTTCCGGAATACCTAATGCTGTTGGAACTAGCCTGTTTTTATTCTGTTTGTTTTTTAAATAATCAGTCAGCCAGTTTAAGATACTTACCTGCACATTCATTTCTGACTGTTGTTTATAGTAGTCATTATATAATGAAAGATAATTAGAAGACTGAGCATCCATGTCATACAGGTTATTTCTTTCCATAAAATCCTGTAAACGTTTTTCCACACTGCCCAAATCATTTTTTACTGTATCCAACCTGTCGTCAATAAACTGCAAGGTAATTTGAGCAACCCGGTTCCGCTCTTCAATACTCATACTGTCATAAACAGCCATCACATCTGTGAGTATATCACTGCATAAATCCTTATTTTCCCCTGTTACACTTAAATTAAGCATATCAGTTCCTTCCACAACTTTAATAGCCAATGCAGACTTTAATTGACCGGCCACATAATCAGCAGGTGTATAAGTAACCAGAATTTTAGGAAATTCATTTTCTGTTTTTTCGATATCACCAGTCTTTAATAATTGAAACCTGGAGTTATTGTAAACAAAAGGTTGATTAAAATAATAGGCCCGGGAATCGGTATTGATAGTAAAAGTTTCGCTATTAATATTCTGAATTTCAAAGCTAAAAGGAGTTGTAATAATGTTTGAATCCAATTCCCTTAATACAACTGGGTTATTTTTGTAGTACATGGTGGATTTCACATTCCCAACTGCATAATATTTTGTATGTAATCTAAGATTTTGAGCTACCCTTTTAAGTAACGGTCTTGATTGCAAAATTTGGATTTCATTTGACAAATTAATCCCTGAACTCCCAGGCATAAAAAGAGCGCCCATTTTGGAATCATTACCAGCACCAAGTGCATTGTTTCTAATTAGTAAAGAGGCCTCTGCTTTGTATTGAGGAACCGTATACCTTAATTTAATATAGCCAGCCACAAATCCTAAAATACCGCAAAGCACTACCCATGGCAAATACTTAAGGTATTTCGCAATTGTTTCTTTTATATTGACCTGGGAGCGATTTTCGTTGAGGGATTCGGAAATTCCAAATAAATTATCAGACATGTAAAAACTTAAATTTATTTAACCAGTGCGACAATTATAGTAGCCAATGACAAAACACTAGAAGTTATTGCAAGCCAACGCATTGTTTGATCTGTAGTCACTGCTTTTTTATCAAACATATCTACATATACTACATCATTCTGTTGTAAATAATACCAGGGAGAATTGAACACATCAGGTGAAAGAAGATTAATTCTACCAAATTCCCTTTTACCATTCTGCTCACGAATAATTAATATATTGTCTCGTTTACCAAACATGGTTAAATCACCCGAAGCACCTAACACATCTAAAATACTTACTTTTTGCACAGGGAAAGTCATTGTTCCAGATCTTGTCACATCTCCTAATACAGTTACTTTAAAATTCAAAAAACTTATATTGTAGTAGGGATTCAATAGAATCCCCTTAAACTTATTATCCAACAATACCCGTAACCCTTCTATTGTTAATCCGGTAATATTTAAAGTGCCTAATCCAGCCATTTGTATATTACCACTCTGATCTACCAGATAACCATACATGGAAATATTACTTACTTGTCCCCCGCCCATTGAAGTTGAGATCATGTTATAGGGTTCCACAGCCTCCTTATTATTGTCACTATATACCTTTATATATATAACATCTCCTGTTTGAATAACCGGCTCTTTATAATTGATTTTTGACAGCTTAGCTGTGTCAAAATCTCCCTGAAAATAGCGTAACTCTTTCGGGTTGCCACATGAGGCAAATGCCAATGCAAACAACACTAAAAATCCTAAATATGTTAACCGCATGTTGGTTGAATTCAGATTGTTTTTACTTTTTTCACTTTTGATTTTGGCAGACTGGCAGTTAATTTATAGCCCAAATGCTCAATTACCAGCTCCACCTTATGTTTTGTTATTTTCTTTATTACTCCCACCTTATCCATCATTACACCTGTGGTTACTACCACCTTATCTCCTTCCTGTACTGCAAGTGGAGTCACTTCCACATCTTCATACTCACATAAAAATCGCTGTATATTTTCAATCTCTTTATCCTTAATTATTGCCGGCTTTCCCAACCAGTAAACAAAATTTACCACTCCATCCACCATTCGAACTTTTGTCTGTTCTTCAGGCAAAGCCTGTACAAATACATAGGACCTGAATAATGGCTCTTCTACAACCTTTACCCTGTCACTCCACTGTTTGGTTACTCTATTCAAAGGACAGTAACTTTCAAACCCACTGTTCTTTAAAAGATTATGAACTTTCTTCTCCCAACGGGGCCGGGTATATAAGGCATACCATTTCTTTACCTGTGCCATCTTTAAACCAACTTCTATTTTTTTGCGAATGTACCATTACCCGGGCATATTTTATCCATCAACATACAGCTTCGCCACCTCAGTCACAATTTTAATATATAACTGATTGATTTTTACTTAGTCTCGCTCTGCAATAACTATACCTTTTTTACCTGTAATACAAAAAAAGCATAAAAGCAGTCCTCGAACTGCTATTTATGCCTCCAATATTAACAAATAAATTTTTGTATGCTAATTTCACAGAATAATAATGTTTAAGGAGCTAAATTATATATTATTCATTTTCAACTATTCAAAACCTCTTTAATACATTTTTTAGCCTAAAAAGCTACTTTAAGGTAGTTGCAAATATATGAGATTTTGTAAATCAAAACCTTATACTTGCGCCTCTCTCTTAATAAAATTTGCCAACCGTAGTAACATTTCATTAATTGAGGTTACAAAATTCGGATTTCTGACACTTTAATCTTTAGTAAAAAGTCAAAATTTTTTCTTTTTAATCACATATATTCGTTACACAAACCTTTTACTTTGAATCAACGATTTTTTTCGCTCGATGCTTTCAGAGGCGCTACCGTAGCCTTGATGATCTTAGTCAACAACCCGGGGAGCTGGTCTTACATTTACGACCCTTTAAAACATGCTTCCTGGCATGGCTGCACGCCTACCGACCTGGTTTTTCCCTTTTTCCTTTTTGCTGTGGGTAATGCCATGGCTTTTGTGATACCCAAACTGCAAGCAGCCGGCGACCCTGTTTTCTTGAGAAAAGTTTTAAAACGCTCATTTCTCATTTTCATAATCGGTTTCCTCATCAACTGGTTTCCTTTTGTGTCCTGGCAAAATAACGAACTGGTTTATAAATCTTTAAGTAATATTCGAATACTTAATGTGCTTCAGCGCATTGCCCTCTGCTATCTTTTTGCCTCATTTATAGTATATTATTTTAAACCCAAAGGAGCTTTTGTTACAGCAGTTGTTTTATTATTAACATATTGGGCTCTCTGCCTGTTATTTGCACACGGCCCCGATCCATATAGCATTGAAGGTTTTTGGGGGACTTACTTTGACAGAGCCGTTCTGGGCAGTAATCATCTTTATCGTGGTGAAGGCGTTGCCTTTGATCCTGAAGGACTTGCCAGCACCATTCCCGCTGTCGCCCAGGTAATTTTAGGTTATTTAACCGGACAATTTATCCGCGAAAAAATCAATTCGGATTCCTCTCCAAATAGTTTTTATGAGCTTCTCACCAAGCTTTTCACAACCGGTACAATCCTGATTTTTGCGGGGCTTTGCTGGAGTACCGTTTTCCCAATCAACAAGAAAATTTGGAGCAGCAGCTATGTTCTGTACACTTCGGGCATTGCAATACTCGTCATCTCCATTATGATTTATCTTATTGAAGTCAAAAAAAAGAAAGGACCGGTTGCTCATTTCTTTAACGTATTTGGAAAAAATCCTTTGTTCATTTACGTACTTAGCCAACTGATTTCTCGCATCGATGGCTTATTAAGATTTAAAGATGGCTTAAATAGCAACGGTGCTATCATTTACGCCACTCCCATTTCCTGGTTTTACAAACATATTTGCAGCCCAATATCCTCAAATCTCAAAAACGGCTCATTGCTTTTTGCGGTTTGTTTTGTTCTTTTACTTTGGCTTATTGGTTTTTGGATGGACAAAAAGAAGATCTATGTTAAGGTGTAGGTGTCATTTTTTTTTAACTGTCTGAGATTTTTTGGTACCGGCTGTGGTTTTTCATGGCATCATCGTTGCGTCGCATTTCGTTCATCAGTAGTATTTCATGGCGACTTCTTATAGTTGAAAGTGCATCAGATATTGATTGCATGTGAACACAAAAGCACCATCAACCAACAAAGCAGATTCTTTAATTTTCATAAAAAGGTACATCATGAAACTGACAGCATTTAAAATTTTTATAATTGCCTCTGTTCTTGCTTCTTGCAGCAGTTCGGGTAAAATTACTACTACATGGAAAAACCCGTCATTCGTTCCGGCCAACCCCGGAAAGCTGCTGGTGTACGTGAAAATTACGGAACCTAATATCAGAACCGAAGTTGAAGATCTTATAGTTAAGAATTTTCAACAACAAGGCATTGATGCTATTGCAGCTCATAGCAACATTTCCGAAAATGATCTTAAAAACATTGATTCATTTCGTAAAAAAGCACATTCGCAAAATGTTACTTCACTTATTACTTTCAAACCGCTTAAGAAAGCGAGTGAAGTAAAAAGCACCCGTCAAATGGCTGTAGGAACCGGCATCAGTGGCAATTATGGAGGCTTCTATTACGGCCTTCTCAGTACTCCCATTCCTATTTCCGGCACCGGTACATTAGAAGAACATTTTATTGTGGAAACAAATTATTACACGCAGGCTTCTGAAAGTGCCGAATGGCTGGCCTCTGTAAATGTGAATACAAATAAAAATCTTGAAGAAACCGCCGCCAAACTAACCAAATTGATTATTGATAAAATGAAAAAACAAGGAATTCTATAAATGAACTATAATAACTAAATCTTTTTAACTTCAATAAAAATATTCTTATGAAAAACCTGGGAGTAAAATTTGCTGTCATCGCGTTTATTATAACCGTTGTATGGACGATGACTGAACATTTTGCGGGCTACAACACCACCAATCATGCACTAGGACAATATACCAGAATGATTACCGGCTTTATCTTCTATTTCTTCATTGTTTGGGCAATTGTACAACGTAAAAAATTTCAGGATAATAAAATCAATCTTGCAGAAGGTTTCAGAACCGGACTGATCGTATGCTGCACTTATGCTGTGCTTTCTACATTATGGTTTGCTTTATATGCGGAAGTAATCAATCCTCAATTTAAACCGTCGCTTATCGCTTTTGAAAAAAGCAAACTCGACGCTATTCATGCCTCACCTGAAGCCATAACCGAAAAGCTAAATGAAGTTGAACTAACTTCCGGCGGCTCGTTTACTTCATATATTTTTCTATTTGGATTTACCGCTTTAATGGGAGTGGTAATTGCTTTTCTTGCCGCAATGGTTATGAGAAATAAGAAAAGTACAGAATAAACAATATTGATTTTATAAACCGGCATTGAGTAATAATTACCCCTTGCTCAATAGCATTACTACCGCACAAGTGAGTGACACAACCGAAGCCCAATAGTAGCAATACCGCTGATAACAAAAAAATTACATGAATTGCTAACGTAATTGTATATACGAAATTATTATTATTTATCCACGAATTACACCAATTGAACGAATGCTTATTTTACTGCCTCAGAATTTATTCATGGCGCTTAGATGTAATTCGTGGATAAAAACTTTTGAATGTATTTTCTCCGCTTCAACTGCAGTGATTCTCCTCTATTCCATCTCCTTCAAACTCTCGGCAGTTGCCTGAATGGTATAATCCAGATCTTCTTTTGTCAATGCGTTATTTAGGAACCAGCTTTCAAATGCCGATGGCGGCAAATACACGCCACGTTTTAGCATCGCATGAAAATATTTTTTAAATAACTCATTATTTGCAGCCGCGGCGCTGGCAAAATCTGTTACGGGTTTATCACTAAAATGTATACTGATCATGGAGCCCAAATGATTGATCACATAAGGCTTTCCCCATGTTTTCAAAACTTCGTTTAATCCTTCACGTAAGTAAGCGGTTTTTTCATCAAGCTCTGTGTATAAAGATGGATTGTTTTTTAAGATAGAAAGCAATGTAAATCCCGCTATCATGGCTATTGGATTACCACTCAAAGTGCCCGCCTGATAAACATTTCCCAATGGCGCCACCACTTCCATAATATGTTTTTTTCCACCAAAAGCGCCAACAGGCATACCTGCGCCTATAACTTTTCCATAAGTAACCAAATCCGCCGCAACTCCCAGTTTTTCCTGGGCTCCGCCAGGTGCCAACCTGAAGCCGTTCATCACTTCATCAAAAATCAAAACAATATTTTCAGCATCGCAAACGCGTCTTAATCCTTCTAAAAATCCTTCATTCGGCAAAATACAACCCATGTTTCCGGCAACGGGTTCTATTATGATTGCCGCTATTTCATTTTTGTTTGCTGCAACCAATTGTTCAACGGCATCCAGATCGTTATATGCACAGGTAAGCGTATCGTTTGCCACACCCGCCGTTACACCTGGAACCGTTTGTATGTTGAATGTTGCCACCCCGCTACCCGCCTTTACCAAAAAACTATCTGCATGACCATGATAACAACCTTCAAACTTGATGATCTTATTTTTTCCTGTATAGCCTCTCGCAACACGTATAGCGCTCATGCAGGCTTCCGTACCGCTGCTTACCATTCTTATAAGATCCACATTGGGTGCCATACTTTTTATCAGCTCGGCCATTTGAATTTCCAGCTCGGTGGGCGCACCGTACGATGTGGAATTAAGCGCCTGCTCCTGGATGGCTTTCACCACAGGCTCATAAGCATGGCCCAAGATCATTGGTCCCCACGAAGCTATATAATCAATATACCTGTTGCCGTCTTCATCAAAAAGATAGGCGCCCTTCGCGTTTTTAATAAACAACGGCGTACCGCCAACACTCTTAAATGCACGTACCGGCGAGTTTACGCCACCGGGTATTGATTGTTGCGCCCGATCAAATAATGCTTTGCTGCGTGTATAATTCATCTCTTGTTATAATTCTTCTTTTATAATTTATTCCAGGTAATCATCTGCGTCTATCATGGCAAACTTCTTTGTTTTTCTTGTTGCCTTAAACTCTATAATGCGGTAATCAGCGAGCTTATCCTGGTAAAAAGGATCTTCAGCAATGATCTTTTCAATCTCATTTTTTGAAGAAGCCAGCGCCAGTATAATTCCGCCATCGCGAGGCTCTTTTCTGCCCGATGCAAAGAAATTACCCGACTCATAATACTTTTCAATAAATGCCATATGCGGACCAAGCGCTGCATCTATTTCCGCCGGCGACACATTGTAGGTTAATTCTATGATAAACATAACATTGAGTTATAAGTAAAAATCAGTTTGTTTCTGCCAACTGTCTACTGATTCAACAGCTTTGCCGCATCTTTTGCAAAATATGTTGCAATAATATCCGCTCCTGCTCTTTTAATGGAAGTAAGACATTCGAGAATCGCTTTATTTTCATCAAGCCAGCCTCTTTCAGCAGCGGCTTTTATCATGGCGTATTCACCACTTACATGGTATGCGCTCACTGGCACATTTACAGAATTTTTCACTTCGCGAATAACATCCAGGTATGCCATCGCGGGTTTTATCATTACTATATCGGCGCCTTCTTCAATATCTATCAGCGTTTCTTTAATGGCTTCTTTCCTGTTAGCATAATCCATCTGGTATGTTTTTTTATCACCAAAGCCGGGAGCGCTATCCAGCGCATCGCGGAATGGTCCATAAAAACACGAAGCATATTTTGCACTGTAACTCAGGATACCTGTTTTAGTATAATCATGATGTTCCAAAATTTTTCTAATAATACCAATGCGGCCATCCATCATATCGCTGGGCGCTACAAAATCGGCGCCGGCCTGCGCATGGCTAAGGCTCATTTTTGCCAGCGCTTCCACAGTAGGATCGTTTACAATTTCACCGTTTTCCACTATACCGTCGTGGCCGTATATAGAGTAAGGATCAAGCGCTACGTCCGTCATCACCAGCATTTCAGGAACGGCATCTTTTATGGCCTTAATAGTTCTTTGCATTAATCCGTCAGGATTCCAGGCTTCCTTGCCGGTATTATCTTTTAATTCGTCCGTACATTTTATAAATAGCAAAACGCTTTTAACACCCAGGCTCCAAAGCTCTTTCACTTCCTTAAGCGTTAAATCTATACTGCGCCTGTAATAACCGGGCATTGATGCGATTTCAGTTTCTACGCCATTTCCTTCATCAATAAAAAGCGGCGCTATAAAATCATTTGGACTAAGTGTTGTTTCTGCCACCAAACTTCTAACAGATGCGTTAGTTCTTAGTATCCTGTTTCTGCGGACTAAATACATATTATTCTCAATTTTTTAGTTTCACAATTGGATTTTGCGATATATTAATAAAGCATTACTTTTTTTTTATGTACCGGGCATTATTGCTACTATTAAGCATCGTTGTGTCACTCACTTGTACGGCAGTAATGCTATTGAGCAATACAAACGCCCCGAATACCTCTTAATAAAATTATGACTTTACTTCGTAAGTTCTTTTACACCCAATCTCCTGGTTGCAAACAAACCTGCAACAATTTTTCTTCTTCGCTTCCCGGCTCAGGGTCAAAATTATATTCAAACCTTACTGTAGGAGGAAGGCTCATTAATATACTTTCCACTCTGCCGTTGGTTTTCAATCCAAACAAAGTACCCTTATCATACATCAGGTTAAACTCTGCATACCGGCCCCTGCGTATTTCCTGCCAACGCTTGTGATGTTCGTTGAAAGCAGTATTTTTCCTTCTTTCCACTATTGGCACATACGCTTTGGTAAAAGCTGTTCCACAGGATTTTCCAAAATTCCACCAGAACGTCGTGTCTTTTTCTCCTTCAGGTCGTTGGAAATCGTAAAGAATTCCTCCAATACCACGCCGTTCATTATTACGATGATAATTTACAAAATAATCGTCGCAGGCTTTTTTGAAATTTCTATAAAAATATATGTCGTAATCATCGCACACATTTTTATATGTTTTATGAAAATGCTTCGCATCTTCTTCAAAAAGATAAAACGGAGTAAGATCTGCGCCGCCGCCAAACCAACGGTCTATTATACCATCATTTTCATCATACAGTTCAAACATCCGGTAGTTGCAATGCACAGCAGGTACAAAAGGATTAACAGGATGAATAACCAGCGACAAACCACATGCGAACCATTTATCACCATTTATTTTCAGTTGCCTGCGCATTACATCGGTCACCTCTCCAAAAACTACAGATGTATTTACGCCTCCTTTTTCAAAAACATTTCCACCAGTAATTACGCGTGTTTTACCACCACCACCTTCCGGTCTTTCCCAGCAATCTTCCACAAATGCGGCTTTCCCATCAATGGATTCTAAAGTGTCACATATATGATCCTGCAACGAGTGTATAAGATCTATCCAGGTTTCTTTTACCTGCATGTCTTCCATTGTTGACGTTACTGTTGGAGCTTCCATAGCTAAAATTGTCTGAAGTTAGATATAGAGATCAGATGTCAGAATACTATTAATTTTTATACACCCTGTGTTCACCCTGAAAAAAGCTGATTCACTTTTTATTTCAGTAGAAAGTTGTTGAGTTGTAAATAAATTTTATGATTGCAGCCCACCGTTGCCATGAAATACCACAGATGAACGAATTGCGACGCAACGATGATGCCATGAAATACTGCCGCCGGTATCCAAAAAATTCCCACTCAAACAACTTATTATTTACTACAGAAGCATAGAAAACCCAGAATATATTTTCTTCTAAAAACCTTAGGTCGCATCGTTGGTTTTATATCCTCTGCCTTCTGACCTCTCTCAATTATTTTTAACCGCCTCTACAAATGCCTTTGCATGATCTACGGGTACGTTTGGCAATATGCCATGTCCAAGATTTGCAATATGCCTGCCGGTACCAAACGCATGGAGCATTTCCTTCACTTCCTTTCTGATTACAGGTATAGGAGCTAACAATTTTGCCGGATCAAAATTTCCCTGCAAGGTAACATTTTTACCAGCCATTTGCCTCGCCATTTGTGGAGTAATGCACCAATCTATACCTAATCCCTGCGCACCGGTGGCTGCCATGCTTTCCAGCGAATGCCAGGCGCCTTTTGCAAAAATAATAACCGGCACTTCATCTTTCAGCGCCGCAACAATTTTACGAATATAAATAAGCGAAAAACTTTCAAAATCACCCGGACTAAGCAATCCGCCCCAACTATCGAATATTTGCACCACATCGGCGCCGGCTTTTACCTGGGCTTTTAAATAAGCAATTGTTGTTTCGGTTATCATTTGCAGCAATTGATGCGCGAGTTCGGGTTGTGTGTAGCAAAATATTTTAGCTTCGTCAAATGTTTTCGAGCCTTTGCCTTGCACCATGTAGCAAAGCAGCGTCCATGGCGCACCTGCGAAACCAATCAGCGGCACGCGACCATTCAATTCTTGCTTTATCAATTTAATAGCATCGAAAACATAACCCAACGTTTCATACACATCCGGCGTGCGCACCCGTTTCATATCGGCAGCGTTTTTTACAGGCTCAGGCAGCAGCGGCCCTCTGCTTTCAACCAATTCCACCGTAAGGCCCATCGCCTGCGGCACTACCAGTATATCTGAAAACAATATGGCAGCATCCACTCCTATTATATCTACCGGCTGCAATGTTATTTCCGCTGCCAATTCCGGCGTTTTACAACGTTCAAAAAAACCATACTTAGCACGCAATGCCATGTATTCGGGTAAATATCTTCCGGCCTGCCGCATCATCCATACCGGCGTTCTTTCTGTTTTTTCTCCGCGAAGTGTTCGTAGTATTAAATCGTTTTTTATCATTTTAAGTAAAGAGTCGAAAATTGTTTCCTGCAATGGCTCTAAAAACAAAGTTCGCAAAGGATTTATGAATTACAAGTGTGAACAGAGAACTGATTATTATTGCCAGTACCGCTATACATTGCACTGTGTAAAAACGTGCTGTATTTTTTTGGTATCAACAGTTGTACTACTATTAAGCATCGTTGTGTCACTCACTTGTACTGTAGTAATTCTATTGAGCGATGTGGTATCGAATCATTGAATAATTGAGCGGTCACCGCTTTTTTATATTTTCATCATCTCCACCACATCGGCGCCATGTTGTTTAAGAATATCTTCAGCGGCTGCACATCCTACACCACCGGCGTTCTCCACAGATGCGAATCGCTCTATCTCCACTTTCCTGCTGCCATTCACCGCCACTATATTTCCTTTAAAAACTAAAGTGTTGTTTTTTATTTCGGCCAACGCACTTATTGGTGTAGAGCATCCTCCCATTAATGTTTTCAGAAAATCACGCTCTAGTTTTGTACACAATGCGGTTTCCTCATCATTAAAATTCGCGCAGGCTTCCCCGGCTTCTTTATCCTGATCGCGACACACTACCATTATGGCGCCTTGCGCAGGAGCCGGCAGCATCCAGTCCAATTCTATAGCATTTTCTGGCCGCAGGCCAATTCTTTCCAAACCCGCCGCGGCAAAAATTGCACCATGCCAATTATTTTCCACCACTTTCTGCAAGCGTGTGTTTACATTCCCGCGAAGATTCTCAATGGTATGATGGGGATAACGGTTTAGCCACTGCGCCTTTCTGCGAATACTACTGGTTGCAATAACAGCCTGCGCATCAGAGTTTGTTATATTATCAAGATTGCCTTTGTAAACCAAAAGATCTTTGTACGAAGCTCTTTTCAAAACCGCTGCCTGCATAATTCCTTCTGGTAGTTGTACCGGCACATCCTTCATGGAGTGAACGGCTATATCAATTTTTTTATTAAGCAAGGCTATATCAAGACTTCTTGTAAATACGCCCTGCACACCCATTGCATACAAAGGTGTCTGAAGATCAATGTCTCCATCACTTTTTATAAAAACGAGTTCCGCCTTATGCCCTGATTGTTGTAAAAGTTGTTGTACCTGTGTAGCCTGCCAAACCGCCAACTGACTTTCTCTTGTTCCTATTCTTAATGTTCTTTGCATGATAGTTTTTAGTTGGCTTTGCAGCCCTCCATATAATCGTTTATAGCTTCGAGGTATTGACAGCCAAACTGATGCTGACGGCGCATTTTTACCGCCATACCGTTTATTATTTTTTGAATGGTTTCTTCATCATTTTTCAGCGGCGCCATATCTGTGGTTTCCTGGCACCTGATATACAGACGGCATGAATTGATTGATTTCAATCTTGTTTTCAGCGATTTCAATACGGGAACATGTTTTCTCAAATCATACCATTCCATAAACTCTTCAATATGCCCGCGAATGATAGCCTTTGCTTTTGGAACTTCAGCTTCCCTCATTTGAAGCGTTTCATCCTTTAGTTTCGACAAATCGTCCACATTTACCAAATGCACGTTAGAAAGCTGCATAGCCGCGTCTTCCACATTATATGGAATGGAAAGATCGATTATTAGTTTTTCGCCGGTATTTTCCAGATGAGATTTCAAAATGGTTGGCGTTGTGGAATTGGTGGCCACCAAAATTATATCGGATGCTTCAATATGATTTTTAAGCTCACTAACAGGTGCGCATCTTACGCCTAATTCATTTGCCAGTATTTCCGCTTTTTCCGGCGTTCTGTTGATAAGTGTAATATTTTGATGTTGGGTATCCAGGTAATCAACCATATTCTTGCAAGTGTTTCTGCCTATTTTTCCGGTACCCAGCAAAAGGATCTTTTTATCGCTAACTGTCGAAAAATGTTCTTTAATGTATTGAATAGCGGCAAAAGATACAGAAACAGTTCCTCCACTGATCTGCGTTTGGTTCTTAATATTTTTTGATGCCTGCAGTGCAGCATTCACCACTCTTTCTATAAACGCGCCAATAAAACCATTATCGCGAGCAAGCTTTACCGCAAGTTTTAACTGGCCTACAATTTCATAATCACCAAGTATTTGCGAATCCAGTCCGGCTGCAACATTGAAAACATGCTCAATTGCTTCAGCACCTTTTTTTATATAAGCCAGTTTTTTAAATGTTTCCACATCGCCGGCTGTTTGCGTACAAAGAAGCTCAATCAATTGATCGGCATTTGCAGCGAAACCATATATTTCAGTGCGGTTACAGGTAGATAAAACAAATAATTCGTTGAGTGAATAGTGTTGAGCGGTTAGTAAAATTTGTAAATACTGGTCATTATTTACAGCAAAACTGCCACGCATTGAAGCATCAGTTTTGCGGTAGTTAATGCCGATTACAAAAAAATCCGATATACTCCTTATACCTTGTGACTGCATGGACTGTATATTCTTTATAAAAACTTACGAACAAAATTAACCGTCGTCAATGTAATAGCCGCAACATAGTGTCATTTAACTGTCATTTTAAAACATGATTTTAATTATCATATGTTTTACCGCATCGTTCAGAAGCTTTGCTCAGAGCCTGTTGCAACAAATGGTACTACACCCTGCCTATACCCGAAAATCTTCACTATATACATATACGCTCCAGTTGTTTTGATATATTTGAAGGACTTTGAGTTTTACAACCAAAAGCAATTTTAACTTTGCGCCTTTATTTTCAATTATGAATGTAACCACCAAACGCGGTATTGTTTTAATGAACCTGGGATCGCCGGACTCCACAGAAGTGAAAGATGTAAAGAAATACCTGAACGAATTTTTAATGGACAAAAGAGTGATCGATAATCCTTATTTATTAAGGTTGTTATTGGTTCGCGGAATTATTGTTCCTTTCAGAGCGGCAAAGTCTGCGCACGCTTATCAAACTATATGGACTAAAGAAGGTTCTCCACTTATTGTTATCAGCAAACAATTGCAAAACACGCTTGCCGGCGAAATAAACGAACCTGTTGAAATTGCGATGCGATACGGCAACCCTTCGCCAAAAGAAGCATTTGACAAACTGCTTTCACAAATACCGGATATGGAAGAGGTGATTGCGGTGCCGCTTTACCCACACTATGCCATGAGCAGTTATGAAACCGCTGTTGAACATGCTAAAGAAATTTATCAAAAACATAAATATCCGTTCAAACTAACTTTCATTCCGCCGTACTATGATAATGCTGATTATATAAACGCGTTGGCAGAAAGTATGAAGCCTTATATGCAGCAGGAATTTGATCACATCCTTTTCAGCTATCATGGTGTGCCTGAGCGGCACATTTACAAAGGTGATATTACGGGTGTGCATTGCCTTAAGGTAGCTGATTGTTGCAATGTTGATTCACCAGCGCACACACAATGTTACAGGCACCAATGCATGCGCACCACACAATTAGTTGCCGAAAAACTTGGAGTACCGCAAAATAAATTCAGCTTGTCATTTCAATCGCGGCTGGGAAAGGACGAATGGCTGAAACCATATACCGCAGTGCGTTTGGAAGAGTTGCCCAAAGAAGGAGTTAAAAAAGTACTGGTGGTTTGCCCGGCATTTGTAAGCGACTGTTTGGAGACGCTTGAAGAAATCGCGATTGGCGGTAAGGAAATTTTTCTTGAAGCCGGCGGCGAATCGTTTACCATGATTCCGTGCCTGAACGTTCATCCCTTGTGGGTAAAGGCGCTTGCTAAATGGGTGGAATAAATGGAGAGTTGAGAATGCTGTATACATTGATTGCAAGCAAAAACACAGTAAGCAGCTAGCAGTAGAGAAATCAGAAATCAGAGATCAGAAGACAGCAGCACTGTTCGACATGCGCTGCGCTAACATGTCGAATAGCAGTCGGACTCAAAACTTACAACTCAAAACTCACAACTCTCAATAGCATTCCTACCGCACAAGTGAGTGACACAACCGGAGCTTAATAGTAGCACAACCGCCGGTTCCAAAAAAATGAATTAAATATATACGCAGCTAAAATTATTGGATTGCATCGGTAAATAAAACAAAAGAAAATCAGCCGCACGCGATTTTCCCAACTCTTGCAGCATGCCTGCCACCTTCAAACTCAGTATTGATAAAGATTTCGATCATTTCCTTTGCAAGTTCAAGTGCAACAAATCTTGCGGGAATGCAAATAATATTTGCGTTGTTATGCTTGCGCACAAGTGCCGCTACATCATTTTGCCAGCAAAGTCCGGCACGAATATGCTGATGTTTATTGGCAGTAATAGCCACGCCGTTAGCGCTTCCGCAAAGTAAAATTCCAAATGCCGCCTGGCCGCTTTCTACAAACTCCGCGGTAGGATGCGCAAAATCAGGATAATCCACGGAATCCGGCGAATCGGTTCCGAAATTTTTTATGGTATAACCTTTTTCCTGCAGCCATTTCATCAGTTCGGTTTTATATCGGTACCCGGCATGATCGCTGCCTATAGCTATTGGAAGTGAAAGATTGAAAGACATGGTGTATTTGAAATTTGAGATTTGAGATTATTTCTACAATATCATTGTTTATTCTCAATAAGCCGCTTTTATTTATTGAATTTTTTATCCATTCTTCGAGCCAGAATATATTCTATGTTGATTTTTTTGATACCGTCGCTAGTGCTACTATTGGGCATCGTTGTGTCACTCCCTTGTACGGTTGTAATGCTATTGGGCAATAAGCAATCATATCCTGCAAACTATTATTAATTATTCATTATTAATTATTAATTGAATCAACTCCACTCTTCAGCATCTTTTTTCTCCACCTCCTTCACAACTCTTCTAGCTATCCAAATGCTTATTTCATACAACAATAACAAAGGTAATGTTACAATTGTCATACTCACAATATCGGGAGGAGTGATAACTGCTGCTATCAGTAGAATTACTACTATCGCATACTTCCTGTATGTTTTTAAAAATGCGGGCGTTACTACCCCTACTTTAGCCAAGAAATACACTACCAACGGCAGTTGAAAAACCATGCCTGTGCCCAGCACCAGCGAAACCATATTGTCAATATAATCGCTGATCATGAACGTGTTTTGGATAACGGGACTTAAAGTATAGGCAGCAAAAAAGTTGACACTATATGGGGCAATCAGGTAATAACCAAATGCTATGCCTGTGAAAAACAATATTGATACCCAGAATATTACTCCACGGGTGCGCTTCAATTCATTTTCTGTCAATGCCGGTTTTACGAAACGCCAAAATTCCCAAAAAACATAGGGAAATGATATTATGAAACCTCCTACGAACGCGATAGTAAAACTCATAAGAAACTGACTGCTCATTTGCGTGCTGATCAGTTTAAGATTCACATTGTCGAGACACATAGCGTCTCCCATATTCAAAAAGTGACTGGTTTGACAAAGCCAGCGGTAAGTAATAAAATCCGGGTGGGCAGGGCCCATAATAATGGTATCAAAAAAGAAATCCATTTTTACGAAAATAATTACCGCTGCTACCAAAACTGCTAGTAACGAACGCATTATGTGCCATCGCAACACCTCAATGTGGTCTATAAACGACATTTCACCTTCGCCATTCGTACTGCCTTTTCTATTTAGTAATTTAAGTGCCATATGTATTCATGAAAGCCGGACAAAAGTAATTGAAAATTGAGAGTTGAGAGTTGAAAATGTTTGGGTTATCTTCCGCTTAACAGAAATGAAACAAAAAATACCTTTCTACAGGCTATTTTAAAATCTTCATTTTTACCATTTCAATCCTGGTATCGCTTACAGACATTACATCAAACTCGTAATTGCCTATTATAATGCGCTCTTTGGTTTTAGGAATGGTTTCATGCTGCTGTATTATATACCCTGAGAGCGTTTCTGAATCTTTTTCCGGAAACTCCAGTCCGTATTTCTCATTCAGGTAATCAAGTTCCAGCCTTCCCGATAAAATAAATTCTGTGTCGCTCAGGCGTTTTTCTTCAAATTCTTCGGTATCATACTCGTCTCTTATTTCGCCAAAAATCTCCTCCAGCAAGTCTTCCATAGTAACTATACCAGCCGTTCCGCCAAATTCATCCACCACCCAGGCAATACTTTTACGTTCAATAGTAAATTTATTGATGAGGTCCGTTACGCTCATACTTTCCGGCACCGCCGGTATCGGATGCAGTATAGGCTTAATATCCTGCGGTCTTTTAAACAGATCAAGCTGATGAACATACCCAATAATATGATCGATATTCTCCTCATACACCAGCAGTTTGCTAAGCTTTGTGGCAATAAACTTCTGCCGCACATCCTCCATAGGAGTTTTGCTTTCCACACCTTCAATTTCTTTTCGGGGAATAAGGCACTGGCGCACTTTAACCGTAGGCAACGATAAAGCGTTTTCAAAAAGTTCGGTATTCATATCCTGCGATTCTACATCCTGGTCGCCATTGAAGTGAAAGAAATAGTCCAGATCGGCGCGAACAAACGCCTCCTTGCGCTCGTCCACCCGTATATTGAACAAGTACTTCAATATCCATTCAGATATATTGATGAAAAAATTAACAAACGGTTTCAGCAACGAATAAAAAAAACTAACCACCCTGGCCACAAAACCATTCAGCAGCATTTCATTTTTTGTACGCCAGAAAGCATAGGGAATACAATCCCCGAGCAACACAATAATAGCCGCCGATACAATTGTTTCCATAAGCAAGCGTACAAAATTGATATAGTTGCTAGGAATATGCTGCTCAGTAATAAGCATGTTCCACAGCGGATCAAGCATTTCACCAATTAAAACGCCATAAATTACCAGCGATAAATTAAGGCCGATTAGTGTCACGCCTATAAATTTCACAGGGTTATCGAAATAGGAAGAAAATAATTTTCCCCCAATTTTTCCCTGCTTTTTACGCAACTCCACCGACAGCCTGTTGAGGTTAATAAAAGCAATATTTATACCCACAAAAAAGCCTGTGAATATAATTGACAATATTATCCAGATAAATGTATACAGGTTAATCATGTATTACGAATGTAATAAAAATTAGGTGTTATAGTACAAGTTATCAAATTTCCATAAACTTTTCAATAATAGCGGCAGCCTCATGGCAGGCTTTTTCCAGCTCATCATTTATTATTACATGATTAAAATGATGCTTAAAAGATATTTCATAAGACGCCTTATTAATACGAGCCTGCAGGCTTTCCTGCGTTTCAGTTCCCCGACCTTCCAGGCGGCGTTTCAGTTCTTCTACACCTGGCGGCTCTATAAAAATGGAAAGCGTAGATTGCGGATATTGCTGCTGCACATGAATAGCGCCTTTCACATCAATATCAAGCATTGGAAGCTGATCATTTTGCCAAATGCGGTCAAGCTCACTTTTTAGCGTTCCATAATATTTTCCTTCATACACCATTTCCCATTCCAAAAAATCGTTATTCCTGATCTTCTGCTGAAAATCTTCCACGCTCATAAAATAGTAATCAACACCATTTTTTTCAAGCCCCCGCGAATTTCGCGTGGCAGCGGAAATTGAAAAAGAAAGCTGTGGATATTTTTTTAGCAGGTAATGTGTTATAGATGTTTTCCCCGCACCCGATGGAGCAGTAATAATGATGATCTTTTCTTTATATAAATTCGCCATGATGCAAAGTAATCTGAAAATATTGAATTTGTGATTTGTGATTTGTGATGCTTTTGGGCCACAATTTTTTGGGTACCGGCGGTAGTGCTACTATGGGGCTTCTGTTGTGTCACTCACTTGTACGGTAGTAATGCTATTGAACAAGTGATGAGTTATGAGTTATGGGTTATGAGTGCTTTTGTTTTGGCCTGCAATCAGTGCATAAAGCAATCTTCATTCTCCACACTCCATTTATTTAAACCACAAGGAACACAATAGGAAGCACAAGGTGCACAAGGGTTTGCTGAATTGTTACCAACTCTTGTGTGCCTTGTACTTTCCGGGTGAACCCTGTGGTTAAAATAAATTGAGAATGTTGTATAGTTGAAAGTTTAAAAAATTGTTGAGATTACGAATATCCGCTTTGTGCGCGGGACTCCCTTCTCCTTTGGAGAAGGGCTGGGGATGAGGCCGCCCCATAGCATTACTACCGCACAAGTGAGTGACACAACAGAAGCCCCATAGTAGCACTACCGCCGGTACCCAAAAAATAACAGCACAAAACAATACGCAGTCCAACGACCTAAGGCATTTCAAATCTCAAATTCAATTAGAACCAACTCTTATTCCATGTGGTATTCGATCCGGGAATTTTTCTTCTAGTTCTTCTTATTACTTCCACACGATGTTTTATCATGGTATAAAATATCATAAGAATAAACACAATTGTCAGCGGCGGAATACCCATCATCGATACCCATTTTCCTCCAAACTGCCTGCGCATGGGCCTTTTCAGGCGTTCCGCTATCAGGTACATACTAGGCACCATCAACAGTGTCATAAAGAACGCGAAGGAAAGGCCGAAAATAATTGTCCATGACAGCGGCTTCCAAAATGAGGCGTTATCGCCACCCAGGAAAATACGTGGATTTAGTTCTGAAAACAAAGTAACAAAGTTGATGTTGAAACCAAAAGCCAGGGGAATTAACGCAAGTATAGCGGCCATGGCTGTAAGCATTACCGGAATAATACGCGTTTTGCCTGCCTGTATCACAGCTTCTCTTGTTTTCAAACCTCTTGCACGCAATTCATCCGCAAACTCTATTACTAAAATTCCATTTTTTACCACAATGCCTGCAAGGCCCACAACACCCAGCCCTGTCATTACCACGGATACTTCCATTCGTGTAATTGCGAAACCAAACGCCACGCCTATTATACTAAAGACGATTTCTGCGAGAATAATTACCGGCCTGCTCACCGAATTGAACTGCAACACCAGGATGATTAAAATAAGCATCAGCGCCAATATGAGGGCTTTAAATAAAAACGCCCCGGTTTCCGCCTGCTGTTCACCCTCACCGGTTTGCTTAATGGTTACGCCATTCGCGGTATTTTTAAACTTCGCAATTTGTTTTGCTATTTCAATATTTACCGAAGTTGGCGTGTGGCCTTGTGTTTCCAGCACATTCGAGCGAATGGTGATCACGCGTTTTTGATTTTTGCGTTTCACACTTCCGAGGGTGCTGGTATAATCAATCTTTACCAGCGAACTTATTGGAATGTGCTTAATAGATCCATTACTTACATCGCGGAAGGTGATATTCATATTCAACAGTTCCGTAAGATTCTTACGCTGAATTTCATTGTTCCTTAATTGTATTTTATACTCATCCTTTCCTTCCTTAATTTTCGAAACTTCCTTACCAAACAACGCTGTTCTAAGCTGCATACCCACCTGCGCCGAAGAAACTCCTTCTATCAATGCACGCTGACGGTCAACAGTAAGCGAAATTTCGGGGTTGTTTAAATCTATATCCATCTTCAACTCTTCCACACCCGGCACCTGAATTGAATCCAAATAGTTCTTGAGTGATACCGCGGTTTTTATAAGGTTGTCGAAATCTTCGGAAGACACTTCTATATTTATCGGAGGATCAGTTGGAGGACCGCCCTGCTCCTGATCTACAGAGATCTCCGCACCCGGAATGCCTCTCATCTCTCCTCTTATTTTATCAAGGAATGGTCTTGTAGAAACTCCATGTCGTTTTTCATATTCCACAAATGAAACCTGTATCCTTCCCAACTCGCTTCTGGTACTTCTGTCTCCGCTTGTTGGGTCGCTTGCGCCCACAGCCACGTTAGTTATAACGCTTTCCACTATCGGGTTCTTTTTACCGCTCTCCATATCGAGTAATTTGTATACGCGGCTTTCCAGCACTTTTGTTATAGAGTCGGTATATTCCACTGAAGTACCCACAGGCAATTTCAGGTATACATATATTTGGTTTGGATCGCTTCTTGGGAAAAATACTACCGGCACTTTCATAGCGCCAAATAACACGAATGAAAATATCATTAATCCGAATGTAAATACCAGCAGCCACACAGGCCGCCAGCCTTCTAACGCCCAGCGCAGCAATCTTTCGTAGCGGTTCATAATCACCGGCAGCACTTTCCCCTGAAAATTGTTGATCAGCTTTTCGAGGAAAAATTTGTTGAACAATACCAGTATAACTATGAATAATAAAAGATTGCCCCAGAAGGTATACATATTCACTACCACCTCATCAGCAGCCGAAGTGGCGGCCTCGCTTGGTTTTAGTAAACCTGCCAGGTCAAGCACTATACCAAGAACTACTGCTATCCATAAGCCCGGCTTCTTGAAAATAGCATATTTGGATTCCTTACCTTCATCGTCCGGGTGATTCATGAAATCAACTGCAAACACAGGGTTCATAATAAACGCCACAATCAGCGATGCCGTTAATGTAAATATCAGCATCGTAGGCAGGAATATCATAAATTTACCAATAATGCCCGGCCAAAACATAAGCGGAACAAACGGCGCCAGTGTCGTAAGCGTTCCTGCAAGCACCGGCACAAACACTTCGCCGGCGGCCATCATAGCAGATCTTTCCGCGGAGAGCTTCCCATTGCTTTCCATAAATATCCGGTGCGTATTCTCTATCACCACTATCGCGTCATCCACTATTATACCCAGCCCAAACAGCAACGCGAACAGCACCATAAAATTTAGCGTTATATTGGAACCGATGATCAGATCAGCCGCAGGCAAAAACATAAATGCCAGGAACATACTGAGCGGAACCGAAAGCGCAACGAAAAACGCGTTCACCACTCCCATAAAAAACATCAATATTATCAACACCAGTATAAAACCAATAACTATCGAGTTTACCAGGTCATTAATCGATGTCTTTGTAGATATACTGCTATCACCCGTAACCGTTATAGTCAAGTCTTTTGGAAACACGCCCCGCATCTCTTCTACCGAAGCTTTCACTTCATCGGAAGTTTCTATAAGGTTTTCACCGGCGCGTTTAATAATGTTCAGCGTCACCACATTTTTACCATCAAGCCGCGCATAGCTTTCCCGTTCTTTGATAGTGTCCTTAATCACGGCAATATCTTTCAGGTATATCGGCGCACCTGATGTATTTCTCACAATTACTTCCGCAATATCTGCAGATGTTTTAAACTGGCCTTTTAATTGAAGGTTCCGTTTCATATTTCCCACATCCAGCAAGCCGCCCGAAATATCCATATTTTCAGATGCTACGGCTCTTTCAATATCATCAAATGTCACACCTGCGCTTTGCATTTTGTAGTTATCCACGTTTATCTGAAATTCTCTCTCCGGCGCTCCTACAATATCTACACGGTTGATCTGCGCAAGCTCTTCCAGCTTGTCTTTCATTTCATCCGCGTACTTCTTTAGCCGCTGCTGATCATAATCTCCACTAATGTTCACATACATAATCGGGAAGTCGCTAAAGTTCACTTCCAGCGCCGTAGGCGGTTCTGTAAGGTCTGTCGGCAAATCCTGCTTGGCTTTATCAATAGCGTCCTTCACTTTTTGAAGTCCCACTTCCACTTTCACGTTTGTTTCAAACTCCACCACTATAGCGCTAAAATCTTGCACAGATGTACTTGTAAATTTTTTGATTTTCGCGCCGGTTATACTTTTTATTTGCTTCTCTATAGGTCGCGTAACAAGGTTTTCAATATCCTTTGGCGAGTTGCCCACATAAATCGTCTGAACATAAATGGTGGGTATCACAATATCAGGAAACTGTTCTTTCGGCAGCGTAATAAACTGATAAATACCTATTATGCTCAAAAAGATCATGAGCAGGTAAATGGAGGTTTTATTTTTAATACTCCACGTAGTAGCAGCAAAGTCCTTTATTCTTCCGGTAATATTTTCTAATGCACTCATAATATGAGGTTGTGCGTTTTAAAGTTTTAGTTCTGAGTTGTAAGCTTTAAGTAAATGAACTATCGGCTCACTAAAAATTTGAAGTAATTATTTTGAGCCCGGCAGTAGAATAAGCATTAAGCATCGTTGCGTCGCACTCTTGTACAGTTGTAGTTAATTCGGCGCAAGCGGCACAATCAACCTCACTTCACACTTATTACTTTCAACTTATTTCTCTAACTAACTCGTAGTTATCAACTGGCCGTCATACAAGCTTTGGAACCCATCCGTAATTAGCTGATCGCCCTGTTGCAATCCCGATTTTATTTCAATCTGGTCACTATATGTTTGCCCAATTGTTACAGCTCTCTTCTTAGCCACAAGTTTTCCCTGTTCATTCACGGCTACCAACACATACTTTCCTTTTTCATCAGTTTGTAAAGTATTCACAGGAATAGTGATCACACTTTGTACTGCATAATCCTGAATTTGAGCCATTGCAATCTGGTTTGGCCGCAAATCTCTGTCAACAGGAAGTTTCACCTCTATATAAAAAGCCCTGGTAGCAGGATCAATTAATTTACCGGCCACATGCACTTTACCGGTTACCACTTTATTATTCAATTCAGGTAAAGTAATTTTTACAACAGAACCTACTTTCACACTTTCCTGGTATGCTTCCGGCACTTGCACTACAGCCTTCAGCGAGCTGGTATTCACCAGGCGTATTTGCGGACCTGCAACGGTTGTTCCGGTAAAGATCTCTCCCACACGCACGTTCAGCTCGTCCACCACCCCGTTCATATCAGCATACACGTTCGTAAAACCTAATTGTTCCTGCAATACTTTAATTTGATTTTCCGCGATGTCAACATTGTTCTTAGCATTTATCAAATCTATTTCAGCGCCAATTTTTTGATCCCATAAATTTTTACGCCGTTGGTAAATATCCTTCGCGAAAGTTAGTTGCGTTTGAGCTGTAGCAATTTGTTGTCTTACCAATGCGTCATCCAGTTTTAGCAGCAATTGACCTTTTCTTACCACATCACCTTTCTTTACATAAATGGCCCTGGCCACGCCGGGGTTACCACGCGGCGCCACATACGAAATATTATCAGCATCCACTTTACCCTGAAGATCTATATAATGTGTAAATGGCGCCGACTCAAGCGCTGTAATGGTTACCAGCTTAGCCTTTTCTGCTTTCACAGAAGATGGATCCAGTTTGGCTATTTCCGCTTCCAGGTCACTAATTTTTTTATCAATGTTTTCCTGCTCTGACTTAAGCTTCGCCAACTCGGCCTTTTTTGCATTAACCGGCTTATTTGATCTGTCGCTGCTACCACAAGATGCCATAACCATCGACAAACCTATCGTTATAAAAAATACTATTTTTTGCATACTATAAATTTTAGCGTCTATTGGGGATATAATTTTAAAGTTTTCCAATTGCGTTTTGATAATCAATTTTTGCAACTACGGTATTGTATAAAGCGGTAAAATAGTTTGTTTGCGCTTGTTGCAAATCCGTTTGAGCCGATGTTATTTCTGTGTTTGAACCTATACCCTGTTCATATTTTTTTCTTGTTTGCTCATACACATTTGTAGCCAAATCCATATTTTGCTTTTGCACATTCAGCGTGGCCATAGCACTTGCAAACCTCAATTGCGCTTCTTTCACATCATTATCGATCGATATTTTCAAAGCCTCCATTTTATTCTGGGTTTGCTCCAAGGTCAGTTTCGATTTTTTTATATTGGCATCTTTATAAAAACCATCGAAAATCGGCACATTTATATTCAGCGATAAATATGACGCCGGATACCAGTTAGAATCGAATATCTTGAAATTGTCGCCATACCTGCTTTTACCATAATACATAGAAAACGTAACAGACGGAATATACATTTTCCTGTAGCGCATAATGTCAAACTCGTTTAATTGTCTATTTATACTTAGTAATTGAAAATCCCTCCGGTCGGTATACTTATAATCCTGGTCACTCAACGACACATTCCTTACCATATCGTAAGTAAGTGTATCTGTCAAAATCAAAGAATCCGCTATAGGCATTCCCAAAAGCATTTTCAATCCTAAAAACCCTTTATCAATTATGAATTGGGTCTCCACTTTTTGCGATTGCAAATTTGACAACTGCACAGAAGCCTTATCCACATCAAGTTGTTCTGCAAATCCATTTTCAAACATGGCTTTGGTATTATGCAATAATTCTTCCGCCCTTTTAATATTCGCATCAATCAAGTCAATTTGCGTACTGCTCAACAAAAGCTGATAATACACTTTGAAAACATTTACACGAATAGTTTGTTCCGTTAGCTCAGCATTTTTTGAGTAAAAATTCAATGCGGTTTGTCTTGCTTTCAACCCCACAAATACTTGTCCGTCAAACAGTATTTGTGATAGGCTCACGCCAAAACTACTGCTGTACCGCGTACTGAACTTTACCGGCACAAACTTATCCGGAGGCGCCGTTTGGTCAAATAGAAATGCAGGGATCAGGGAAGTAGGAATAATCAGGTTATCCGTTCCGCCTGCACTTCCATTAACCTGCGGAAGCGCCTGTGAAGTAATAGATCTGTTTGTTTGCTCCTGAATCTTATAATCAAGCAATGCATTTTTTACCTGCGCGTTATTCTTTGCAGCATAATCTACAGCATCTTTCACCGAAAATCTGTGCAGTTGCGCCTGCTGCGCCATAGCACCAGTGTTCCACATAAAAACTACAGCGGCAGCTACCACGCCGGCCTTACAAAATCCCATTATCATGGTGTTGCTTTTTACGATCATTTAAATATGTTTCTATCAATTTGTATCCCTTTGGAGTGCTCAATCCAAATAAAAAATGAATCATCAGTTCCATATGTATATCAGCACTACTCAAAGTCTCGGGGGGAAAAACATTAGGATTAAGAGAAAAATAGATCGATTCAAGCCTGAATCTGGAAAGCACTTCAATATGAATTCCAGGCCTGTACAATCCCTCACTTATACCGCGTTTCAAATTATCTTCAATACCTGAAAGTAAAAACTCATTCTTGAATGCCTGTAGTTTTCTGAAAGCTTCATAATGAAATTTATGCAAATCAAAAACCATTGCCGGATGAATATCGCGCAAATGATTTGTCACCCTGTCAATTGCCAGAAAGATTTCGTGAATCGCATTTTCGGCATCTTCTTTGCAGGATAAACAATCATGCTCAGAAGAATCAAGATGTTCTTCTATTACGGCGCACACAATATCATCCTTATCGGTAAATAACTGATAAATGGTTTTTTTGGAAATACCCAACTGCGTAGCTATCTCATCCATAGTTACAGATCTGATTCCGTAACGCATGAAAAGCTCGTTAGCTTTAGTTTTTATACGTTCTTTCATCTCCATAATTCAAAAATACGGGTCAAAACTACAGAAACTTATTATGTAACGCAAGTTTCCATAAAAAATTTTCATATGTAAAAAATATTTGAAATGAGTGGATATTTTATCGAATTTCGAAAAAGGCCCTCATCAAGTTTTATTATTATGGAACCGGCGGTAGTGCTACTATTAAGCATCGTTGTGTCACTCACTTGTACGGCAGGAATGCTATGCGGCGGGGTGCGGGGTGCGGGGTGCAGGTTACAAGTTACAGGTCACAGGTTGCCAGTAGCCAGTGTTCCAGTTAGGGCAAAAGAACATGTCGAACAGCACCTAAATGACGGAGGAACATTCCAAACTGTTTTCAATCATTTTGCAACCATAACCTTCACCGTCATTTCTAGCCCGCTTCATTTCAACAAATTTGTAATTATGTACTAAATCTCACGCGAGCCAACCGAACGAGAAATCTCATTAAATTATTGTAGTGACAATTTAATCATACAACACACTGGTATGTTGCTAAAACCAACAGTATAGGGCTGCAAGGCTACAAGCCTTGCAGAGCGTGAGCGTGATAAGTTATGAGTGAGTAAACAATTTCTTCTGTGTCACGTCCTGAAAAAAGTAGACAGTTATTCGTCTTTATTCTAGCGAGATTTCTCTACTGCCCACTGCTTACTGCCTACAAAGCGGGCATGCTTTTCTCACAGCGTTCAATAAAGAACAAAAAGTTGAAGTGTGCGACGCAACGATGTTTCATAGTAGCAATGCAGCCCGGTACATAATAATCACCCGAAATATTTTGATGCAGTTATTTAACAGCGTTTTCCATTGCTTCAACCGTTTTCTTTTCGCTACCAACAAATATTTTGTTGCCGGCAATAACCACAGGCCTTTTCAAAAAAGTATATTCTTCAAGAATAAGATGCTTGTAATCATTCTCTGTAAGTGCTTTATCTTTAAGCCCAAGCTCTTTATATTTCAAGGCACGGCGGCTGAATAACGCTTCGTAACTGCCTGCCATTTTTTTCATTTCTTCCAGTTGCGCTTTTGTAATTTTTTCCGTTTTTATATCCAGCAATTCAAAACCTTTTTTATCAAAAGCCGCTTGTTTAATAATTCGTTGACAAGTGCTGCAAGTGCCGAGATGATATACTTTTTTCATTATGAATTTTCTATTTTACCAGTGCGAGTGTTAAGGTCAAAATGCCTATTAGCAGGCATAGCGGCGAATAATATTTTGTGTCGTTCCTGCCAAAAGTGGTTGTGGTAACCGATTTAAAAAAACCGGTGTATTTAAAATCTCCAACCGCTCTTACAATGAAAATGGCCGAAAAGCACCATATACCTGCATTTAAAAGCCTTGCAGGAAGCACTTCCGGTAGTACCTCCACATACATTAGTATAAACCACACAACACCCAGCAATGCTAATGCTACCACAAAACATTCCGGGACAGAAGGCTGAAATAATTTTTCTCCTGTAACCTTTGTTGGAATTGCTTTTTCTGACCCCCATTTTCCACCAACACCCCAATAAAAATGAAGAAGTGAAATAAGCAAAAAAATTATTGATAATATAGCGGCAATAATAGTTTGCATCGCAGTTCCTCCTTTGAATTTTAATATTAATTACAGTACAATATTTTGCAAAAGCCCGCTCTTGTCCGGATAATCAGTATTGTAATGTAAGCCCCTGCTTTCTTTTCTAAATTCAGCGGATTTCACCACAAGGTAAGCCGCAGTAATCATATTCCGCAGCTCGCAAAGCTGTGGCGAAATTTTTGTAGATCTGTAAAGCGCTTCGGTTTCTTCGTGCAGCAGGTCCAGGCGCTTCATGGCTCTTTGAAGCCTTTCATTGGTTCGCACAATTCCCACATAATCGCTCATCAACAATTGAAGTTCTTTCAGGCTTTGCGTTATTAAAATCATTTCTTTAGGATCGCTGGTGCTCATCGCGTTCCAGTCCGGAATGGAAGTTTTCAGTTCAATATTATCAAACACTTTCACCGAATCCAGGTAGCTGCGATGGCTGAATACCATAGCTTCCAGCAGCGAGTTGCTTGCCAGGCGGTTGGCGCCATGCAAACCTGTTGAGGCGCACTCGCCGGAAGCATATAGATTCCTGATCGATGTTCTTCCCCATTCATTCGTTTTTATGCCGCCGCAGCTATAGTGCGCCGCCGGTGCAATAGGAATCATATCTTTTGAAACATCAATTCCTATGGACAAACATTTTTCATAAATGTTAGGAAAATGATGAAGGAATTTTTCTTTGTTCATGTGCCGGCAATCGAGATAAACATTTTCAGTACCGGCTTTTTTCATTTCATTGTCAATAGCGCGGGCCACAATATCGCGTGGTGCAAGATCTTTGCGCGGATCATATTTTTCCATAAACGCGTAGCCGTCCTTATTGCGAAGAATACCGCCATCGCCGCGTACCGCTTCGGTTATAAGAAATGCCTGCCCTCGTATACCGGATTCATACAAAGCTGTTGGATGAAATTGAATGAACTCCATATTTTCAATTCTTCCTTTTGCGCGATATACCATTGCCACACCATCGCCGGTTGCAATAAACGGATTGGTGGTGGTGCGGTATATCTGGCCACTGCCGCCGGTCGCAAGCAATGTTATCTTAGAAAGTATTTTTTCAATTCTGTTTGTTTGCAGGTTCAGCACATACACGCCATAGCACTCAATATCCGGAGTTGATTTGGTAACCAGGTATCCTAAATGGTGCTGTGTAATAATGTCAATTACAAAGCAATGCTTTATAATGGAAATATTTTTTTGCTTCTCAACCGCTGCCAGTAAAGCTCTTTCAATCTCCCACCCTGTAATATCCTTGTGATGCAAAATGCGGTACTCGCTGTGGCCGCCTTCCTTTCCCAGAGAATAATCGCCATCGGGCTCCTTATCAAATCTTGCGCCCCATTCAATAATCTCCGCAATTCTGTCCACTCCTTCTTTTACCACTATTTCCACAGTATTTTGGTTACACAATCCGTCGCCGGCAATCAGGGTGTCTTCAATATGTTTTTCAAAACTGTCGTTCTCAAAATCCGTAACACCGGCTACTCCGCCCTGTGCGTACTTTGTATTTGTTTCATCAGCATTCGCTTTTGTAATAATGGTAACCTGTTTGCCAGGAAAGTGACCGGCAATTTTTAGTGCGTATGTCAATCCCGCAATGCCCGATCCGATAACTAAAAAATCTGTTTGCATAGGCTTTAAAAAGTAATCAAAAATAAGATTTATTAACGGAGCGAAGTTGATATTATTTATACCACACAAGCAGTGCTATCAAATTCCGCAGCAAGTAATTTTGAAATTAACTATTATGAAACCGGCAGTAGTGCTACTATTAAGCATCGTTGTGTCACTCACTTGTACGGCAGTAACTTTATTGAGCAGTTGACAGCGGGCAGTTGGCAGTAGGGAAATCAGAGGTCAGAAGAAATTTTAACCACAATGAACACAAAGGAAAATACAAGGAACACAAGGGCTGCTTGTAATTCAATCATCCCTTGTGTTCCTTGCGCCTCCATGGTGCCCCTTGTGGTTAAACAAGAAAAAAACAATTTAATAAGTCACTTTCAATTCTAACAACTGCGGACTGTCAAAAACATTAAACAAATTTGATTTCAGAGTAACCGTTTTATTATCGGAAGAAAGTGTAGCCAATTTATTGCTTACAGATTTTGCTGCTGCCGGAAGCTTTAAAACAAGTGTATAACTCATGTCATCCATCATGCCCATCATTCCTTTAAGCTGCTCCACTTTTTCATCTTTCAAAAAAGCGTCATAGCGTTCCTTATTCAACGTTTTAGTATAAACACCATTTTTTACTACCACATCATACACAGAGTTTAGTTGATTGGGGCTGTTATCGGAGTCGCTATTATCCTCCATCGACATATCTGACGGCATTGATTTAAATATATCATTTATACCACCCTCTCCTTTTTGAATCAAACTGTACAGCTCGTTCAAATTATCAAGGTTATTAAACGGACAATGCATATCCATTTTCAAAATGCCGTTCTTCATATCCATTTTTACATGGGCCTTCCCGTTTTTAAACAACTCTTTCTGCCGTGAGGATATGTTTTGAGCAGTATCCATTACATCGTTTAAATTAATCGTAGTATCAATCGGGGTGTTCAGGTTTTCCTTTTCAAGGTCGGTCTCACTTAAAAAGCTCTTCATCATATCCACTGCTTTACTCATGTCCATGTTCATCTGATAGGTACCGGACCCGTCTTTTTTTATTTCAATTTCTTCTACAGTATCAAAACAGCTTACCAGCAAACAGGAGCAGGCTATTACAACCAAAAGTTTAAGGTGTTTCATAATAAAGTTTCTTTTTCGAATTATTTTATAAAATGATACAAAGCTACCATTAAGTAAAACTATAAGATCAAAAGTATAAAAAAGATATTTTATGGTGAGATTTTATCCCAGTGTAGCATTGATATTCCAGAATCGCAGTTTCACGCAAAGGTGCAAAGAATACAAAGCTCGCAAAAAATCTGACCTCTGATTTCTGATTTCCCTACTGCCAACTGCCCACTAAAGTTACTGCCGTACAAGTGAGTGACACAACGATGCTTAATAGTAGCACTACCGCCGGTTACAAAAAAGTTATGAGTAATGAGTAGTGAGTAGTGAGTGAGAAATCAGAAAGTGTTAACACTAACAACCAATAACTAACAGCTAATAACTACTTCACAAAAAAGCCGGAAGGCTTTTGAGCTAAAAACGCTTAAAGACCTTCCGGCTGTGAATTATATGCTTTAATTATTCTTCTACAATTTCTACTTTGTATGTTACTTTGAACGTTTTGCTTTCGCCTTGTGGCAATAAGATCAATCCGATTTTATTGTTGAAGCAATCGGGCACAGCGCTCAGGTTTTCAATAGCAAGGCTTTTCCTGTGTGGTGGTGTATAAATCTGCAAATATGGATAGGTTTCATCGGGCCAAAAACTTACTCTAACACCGTTGCGCGGGTTGGAAAATACAGCTACAGGCTCGTTGCTCGCCTGTTTCAGCGAGAAGCAATTGTCAAGCTCTGTTGAGTATAGCGGCTTTGGTGTATTGAATTCGGTGTATTCAAGCTGGCGGCCTGTTGGTATCAATTTTTCGTTGAATTCAATTATGTTGTCGCTGCTAAATTGAAACAGGCAATCGTTTACATCGTTGCCCAAAGAAAAATACGGATGCCATCCATCCTGAACCGGAATTGTTTGATTATCCTTGTTGGTAACGGTTGTTTTCAGTTGCAGCAAGCTTCCTTTGGTGAGTGTGTAGGTTATTTCGCAAACATAATTGTAGGGATAACCGGGATTCTCATTTTTATATTCATATTGAAGCGTAACGGAAGCACTATTGTCATCAGCACTTTGGCTTACTACAGTAAATGGTTTGTTATATAAGAGTCCGTGAATTGCGTTGCCATCTTTGAACTTGTCGGGAAATTCGAATAGCTTTCCGTTGTAAGTGTATTTGGCATCTGCAACACGGCAGGCAAACGGAGAAAGTTTGCAACTCTTAAAACTGTCGCCAATGTCGTTTTTTAAATCTTCCGCATCAGTATAATTTGCAATAACGTTTAGTTTTTCGCCTTTTACATCTACTTCGAAGCTGTGAAGCAATGCGCCGTTATTAGGCAAAATACCGGCTGTTGTGCCAGTTGTAGAATCTTCCAGGATTAGAATCGACAAACCGTTTTCTTCTTTTTTGTTAATGGAAAATGCCATGAGTATAAATTTTTCGTTAATAAAGTTTAGAATAAATATAAGACGTAAAGTGGTACGAGTGAAAAGCGGAATAGTTAAAAGTTTGAATTATTGAATAAAGCAGCACATTTCCTCATTAATGATGCATGTACCTATTTAATCAGCATCTTCATCACAAAGCATTTTCAAATTTTCAAATTTTCTATCCACACCCCGTTTTCTTTTAAAAGATTGATCAGTTCTTCAACGGCTACATCACTGTCAACATTTCTTTTCACTACTTCTTTGCTTTTATAAAGAGTGATCTTACCCGGACCACTTCCTACATAACCGAAATCTGCGTCGGCCATTTCGCCCGGTCCGTTTACTATGCAACCCATAATAGCTATTTTTACCCCCTTTAGGTGGTTGGTACGAGATCTTATTTTGGCTGTTGTTTCCTGCAGGTCGAAAAGGGTGCGGCCACAGCTTGGACAACTTATATACTCCGTTTTTGAAATGCGGGTTCTTGTTGCCTGCAAAATTGAAAAAGCGGTATTGTTCAAAAACTGTTCAAGGCTTTTTGTTTCAAGATAAGTGCGCCCGGAAACTTTAATATTGTCTATCGTTTTTGCTGCAATAGACAGGCTTATACCATCTCCCATACCTTCCAAAAATAAAGCGCCGGTTTCTGTAGCAAGATGAATTAAGTGCTCGTCAATAGTTTGATGCGGACTGGTACTGAATAATATTACTGGATTTTTTATACCACCATTCATCAGTTCCGTAAGCATTTGCCTTACAGATTGCATGGCGTTATTAGCAGTAGCATAAAGGCAAAGCGCTACTGTAGGGTCTTTGCCAAGTTCATCTATATGTTTCCTGTTATCGTTTCCACTGCAATTAACAGTTACAAAATTTAAACTCTCATTTTTTGCCGAAGCATTTACAAATTGCTCATTAGTAAACAGCGGGAAAAATTTTCCCGGACCATTTATGTTGCTATTAAAATTTTCCTGTTGCCAGATTTGCGCTTCCAGTATTACTTTTAAAGTGCCGGGCAATGCGAAATCAATTAACTTGTCTCCGGTAAAAATATAATCCGCAGCGGCATCACTTATAGTCCATTTATCATTGCCGGCGTTATAGGTATAACCAATATTTTCAAGATCGGAAGGCAAAATATGCTCATGGCGGCTGAAGTCGGCAATTACAACCGGCACATGTTTTTTGCCAATATTCGATATTTCAAAAGAGTCCCGTTTTTTGTATTCAAAAGGCGAATAGGGCAACTTTATTTTGTCGAAACTTTCCACACCGGCAATGGTCGTTTGTAGCGAGTATCTTTTCACCAGGTCTTTACACACCGGAATTTCAAACTCAGGATCTTCAGTAAGGGAAACCCGAATCGTATCGCCAATGCCGTCTTCCAGCAGTGTGCCAATTCCAATAGCCGATTTTATTCTGCCGTCTTCGCCGTCGCCCGCTTCGGTAACGCCAAGATGTAATGGATAACATTCCTGAAACTCATCCATCATTTGCCTGATCAAAAGCCGGTATGCATGCACCATTACCTGCGGATTGCTCGATTTCATACTCAGGATAATATTGTGGTAATTTTCACTGCGGGCAATGCGTAAGAATTCCATGGCGCTTTCCACCATACCAATTGGAGTATCGCCGTAGCGGCTCATAATGCGGTCACTCAGCGATCCATGATTAGTGCCTATGCGCATGGCAGTACCATATTCTTTGCAAATTTTTACAAGCGGGGTAAACCTTGTGTGAATGCGTTCAATTTCTTCAGCGTATTCCGTGTCGGTATATTCAAGCTGTTCAAATTTTTTCTTATCAACATAATTACCGGGGTTCACCCTCACTTTTTCTATAATCCGCGCCGCAACTTCCGCAGCATTGGGCGTGAAATGAATATCTGCAATCAGCGGAATATTATAACCCCGTTTACGAAGTTCATTTTTTATGTTCAGAAGGTTTTCCGCTTCTTTTTTACTTGGCGCCGTAATGCGCACCATTTCCGCCCCCGCTTCAATGCAGCGTATACTTTGCTCCACTGTAGCAATAGTATCCATGGTGTCGGTAGTGGTCATGGTTTGCACCCTTACCGGGTGAAAATTACCCAAAAGAAGGTCTCCAATCTTTACTTCCCTCGTTGGCAATCTTTTATATGAAGTCAGCGATCCGGTGTATAACTGCATGTTAGATATTACAATTTTCAGCAAAGATAACCGCTAGCCGGTAGTAAATAGTTGAAAATTGAAAGTTGAAAGCGCTTATAATTTTCAGCAGTATAAAAACGTGTTTTTTTGGGGAACCAGCGCTAGTGCTACTATTAAGCATCGTTGTGTCACTCACTTGTACGGCAGGAATGCTATTCAACAAGTTGTGAGTTATGAGTTATAAGTTTTGAGTAATAAGTAGGCAGTACGCAGTAGGCGGTAGAGAAATCATAGGTCAGAAGACAGAAACAGAAGGCAGTAAAAAGTTGAAACTTCTGTTCGACATGCTCCTCGGAACATGTCGAACAGCGATGGATATTATTGGTCCTTGTTTCGTGTCAATTAGTGTAATTCGTGGACAAAAAAACAGGAATAATTCAATGATTTGAAGGCAACCCGCCTAACCCGGCATTCGGGTAATATATTTTTCAATTTGCTTTATCTGATCTACTATTTGCGGAGTAGTTGGTTTTAAAGCTTTTGCTTTTTTGAAAAAATCTTTAGAAGCACGAAATTCCCTTTTGGTCATCATAATGCTGCACATTTGCAAATAAGCGGCAGCTTCGTTTTCCTTATCGGGCAATCCTCTACGAAGCGCGGAGCGAATATAATTTTCGGCCTGTTTAATATCGTTTTTCTGCATGGCTATCATTCCCATTTGCAACAAACTTGCGCCTTCAGCCTCTTTCATAGGCATACCAAGATCCAGGCCTTTTTTCATCATTTTTTCTGCACTGGTAAAATCCTGTTTCATCATGGCTATATTTCCCTTCAAGGTATAATATACAGAACGAATAGGTTTGTATAACAGGTTGGGGTAACGAATAGTGTTCAATACTTTTTCCGCGCCTTCCATGTCGCCGCTTTCCATATACTCCTGGATGAGGCGAAGCGGACCAAAAAAGAAATGACTGAAAATCAATACCACTGCTATTAAATACAGGATAAACGACGGCCAGAAACCAAAGAAATACGTGCACGCTGCCGCCAATACCATAAATATTATTCCTAATGGCAGCCGGTATTTGATAATCCAATTATAAAATTTCATATTGATCGATACTGTTTTTGAAAGATTGCAAAGATAGGACTACAAAACAGCAATGCAAACACTTTCGATATAATGTCGGAAGTTAGAGGGTAGTAGGCAGTAAGCAGCAGGCAGTAGGCAGTTGTGAAATCAGAGGTCAGAAGACAGCGGCGCTTGTGGCCTTAAATATCCGCTTTGTGCGCAGAACTCCCATCTCCTTTGGAGAGGGGCCGGGGATGAGGTTGAATAAATTGAGAATTGAGAGTGGAGAATTGAGAATGCTTTATACACTGATTGCAAGCAAAAACAAAAGCACTCATTACTCAAAACTCAAAACTCATAACTTGTTGAATAGTATTACTACCGCACAAGTGAGTGACACAACCGGAGCTCAATAGTAGCACTAACGCCGGTCCCAAAAAAAATCTGCTCAAAAAACCGCTCTGCTTATAGTACATAAAAGAACTGTTATGACTTTTCCACAACAGAACCATATAAGCAACTATTTTTACTTTTTAGTTATCTATAACACTACACACGTTCACATTATTGACCTTTCTACTAAACCCATAACATTTTCTTCCATTAGTATTATTGCCTTTGTAAATATTGACAACTAAAGTTGTTTATAGCAAACCTTCCTGCCATCTTACCCACTAAATAGTGCCAATTCGCTCAAAATAAACAATTATGAAAACTAGATATTTGCTTTTCGCATTATTGATTATTGGATCGCTTGATTGTGCTGCACAATATAGGCGCAGGGGGGAAACACTACAAAATCCCCGCAACCAGAAAACACCGGCCACCGCAAAACCATCCGCTAATATCAATCAACAATTTTTAATTGGTAAATGGCAGGAAATGAAAAGATTGGACAGAACCAATAATACGCCTCAATCATTTACAGATACTATGTATTTGCATTTTATAGATAATAAAAAAATGCAATTGAAGGAAGGCATTGGAACCAGGATTGCTTCCGACTATTATATTGATGGCGAGGAGCTGATCGTGTCGGTTCAGGCTTTTGTAATAAAATCGTTAACCCAGGATCAGCTTATACTTGATGAAGGAGATGACTGGGTGAAGGAATTTGTAAAAGTGCCATCCTTCTTTCACGAGTCTTTCGGAAAAAATCCAATAAAAACAGATATTTACAATGAAGCAATAGCACCGGATTTAAATAAATGGGCAGGTAGCTGGTTTGTGTACAGACGCCAGGCTAAGCCGGGGGCATTATCGGCAAATGATTATGTGATCAAATCGCTAAATGTGAAAAGTGTCGCAAATAATGTGGCAAACATTGATTTGGTTTACTATAATCGCGATACTACCATTTCAGCCTCCGGAAAACTCACTTCACTGGAAAAAAGCATATTAATAGAAGTTCCGGGGTTTACCCAGGAATTAAATGTGTTGGGCCAGAATGGTTCTGAATTGGTATTTGGAAGAACTGATGCGCTGGTATATTATTGTCGCCCAACAAAAAACTAGCGCTATTATTTTGTGTTTAATGAAAGCCTGCCATTTTTGGCGGGCTTTTTTTAATTTTTTGGGTTGTTGATTTTATTGGGAACCGGCGGTAGTGCTACTATTCAGCATCGTTGTGTCACTCACTTGTACGGTAGTAATGCTATTGAGTAAGTTGGCAGTTGGGGAAGTTCAAAAAACAGATATAAATTATGCCGGTTAGGGGATTTTTTTAGCTCTTTTTCGTATCTTAGAATTCGCAAAAATATTCACCAACAGTACAGGCAAAGTAGCTAGAGAAACCATCACATCAACAATAATTGAATAGCTATATACCAATAATTTTTTAAATTAAACAAATCGCTATCAAACCAATTGTGACAGCCAGATTTATTAAAATTTAAATTAGAATATATGGAAACTCTTACTGTTCTTTTACTTGCCTTATTAATTATTGGACTTTTAGCCGTCTATATTTTTACCATTACAGATATATTTAAATCCAAAACTTTAGCGCAAAGGCAAAAGTCGGATATGATAATGCTAATTGCACTTATTCCCATTATTGGATGCGTGTTGTACTATTTATTTTTTAGGCACGGCAAGTATCAATTTAAAACCAGGCGATACTAAGTATAAAAGAGCTATTACTATTAACGGCTTCTACAGCTTATAGAGTCTTGCCAGATTTCATAACTTTAAATGTAGAACATATGAACACTACAGAAACTATTTTAGTGGTCATTTTATTTGTATTAGTTCTATTAATCTATATTACTTCTATTGCAAATATTCTGAAATCTAAAATTTTATCGCAAAGGGAAAAACCGTTCCTGGTATTTTTGGTGCTGGTATTACCTGTTGTTGGCAGCATGCTGTACTATTTATTTTTTAAACCGGAAAGGTATCGTCATAGAATTAATTGAAGATGAGAAGGCAGTAGACAGTAGACAGCGGGCAGTAGAGAAGTCAGAAGACAGGGGTGCTGTTCGACATGTTAGAGCAGCGCTTGTCGAACAGCGCTGCCATCTTCAATTTCTGATCTCTGATCTCTGTTTTCTCTACTGCCCACTAACTACTGCCCACTGCCTTCTGATCTCCACCTCAATCATTCAATAATTGTATTCAAAGGCTCCTTCGTCTTTTACTGAAAAATATTTTTGATGGAGGCGGGCGCAATCTTTTTTCCATGTTTCAATTTTCCAGTCGGTATTGGAACTGTCAAATACAAACAGCGGACAATCAAAGACGCTTATAATATTATCAATGTTCACTTTTGCATTGCGCGATAAAATAATAATATCAGCTTTTATTTTACCGGGACAAGGAACATAATTCACTGCATTGTTGATTAGTATGACTTTCTTATTGCCAACCGGTAATATATTTCCGGTTATTTCATTGCTATTGTCATTACTAATCCGGTGTAAAACGCGAAACGGTTTTAAGTGAAAATTTTTCAAAAAATCATCATTCAATAATTCCTCATTCCCTGTAAACTTATATCTGCGGCCATTTACAATATCGATAGCCTGCATTTGAGGAACATTGTAAACAATGAGCATCTTTTGGTGTGCGGCTTCATAAAATGAAAATGTACGCAAACACACGAACGCAAGAAGAGCACACAAACCGGCAAAAAAATATTTCTTTTCTTTTTGTATTAGCCAAAGTGTAATGGCTGCTGTGAGCATATACAATATCCACATTTGCATGGCGCTTATCTGCAAGCTATCCCAGGGACTGAATGATATATTGTCTATGCGCTCTATGATCGTGTTCATAAGCCAAACCATCCATGTTATTAGTTTTCCAATTACTACAGCCAAAGGTTTTATAAACGAAATGCCGCATAAAATAATTTCGCCTATCAAAACAATACTGGAAATCGGAACTACCAATATATTGGTAACTAAAAAGAAAACAGGAAACTGGTGAAAGTGATACACGCTTAACGGCGTGGTTAATATTTGCGCGGCAATGGTTACGGAAGCGGCCCTCCAAATACTAACCGGCAATTTATTTTGCACAGGAAAAATATTGTATATGGGATTCGCGAAAATTACAATGCTTAATACTGCTGTATAAGATAATTGAAAGCCGATATCCCACAGCCAGAAAGGATTATAACAGAGCAATAATAAAGCCGAAGATGCAAGCGTATTATAAATAGTAGAATTTTTGGAAATGGCTTTCCCCACTACAATACAAGAAAACATTACCGCAGAGCGCAATACGGAAGGCGAACCTCCTGAAGCAATTGCAAATAGCCAAAGCAGAATAATAACCAAAACCGGAGTTAGATATTTGCCGGCTTTAAAGCTTGCAAGCGGTTTCAATAACAGTGTGAGCAATAGATAAATTATTCCCAGATGGAGACCTGAAATTGCTATTACATGAACCACACCGGTATTGGTATATGATTGCACAAGCTCTTTATCAAGATCTTGCTTATAACCAATCAGCAGCGCTTCCGCAAGGCCGGCTTCTTTTTTGCCGGTTATATACTTTTGAAGAATGCCGGTTACACCCTCTCTTATTGTAATTAAAAAAAGCTGAAACGAATTTTTTTTTCTTTTTTCCAACACCGCGTAATCTCCCGGCTTGAGAAACACCTGGTAGAAGATTTGCTGAAAAGCGCAATATCTTTCATAATCAAAACAGCCCGGGTTGCCGGAGTTTTTTATAGGTTGTAACGGTTTGCTTACAATTATCCGTGAGCCATATTCCACAGGCGGTTTGCCATTGTCTTTCGAAAAATAAACAATCACATTGCCTGTTGCCGCTTTTGTATTGCTGCCGTTTTCCAAAAGTTCAACCGCGGCTTCCGATTTATAAGATTTGCTTTTTTCAACTAAAGGTTCATTAAGTGTTAGCGTAATATAGTTATAGGTATGATTATGTAGAATTGAATATGGATCATTGTGTCCGCTATGTTTAAAAAAAATAATGGCCCCCAGCGAAACAAAAAACAAGTTTACCGGTATTCCCGAAAGCCAATAATTAGTAAACTTCTTTTTTAAACTAAGTGAAACGAAAACAAGAAATAGCGCAGCAGAAACAACAATTGTTATCAACCAATAATACAATGGAATATGAAAGTAGTCTTGCAAAAAAAGGCCCGCAATAAATGGAATAAGCAAACGCAGGAAAGGCGCTTCCTTCCATAATGGTATGGTGTATTGCATTCAAATGGTGTGTGAATTTGGAAAATGAATGGCCGTTTTAAAATGTGATTTGTAACTGATTTACTTCATCGAAAACAACCATTCACAGTGCAACTTTTTTATAATCAGTCGTTCGCGTTTTTTACAAACTACTTTTTCTCCTGATCTTAATTTTTATAGCATTCTCAACAGGCTTTTCACTTAACAGCGCAAGGTAGCCGCCGCCGCCGGCGCCGGCAAGCTTCCATGCAAGCGCCTTGTCTTTATACTGTTCAATTGCTTCCAATACTTCCCCGGGAGCCATTGCCGGAAACATTCTAACCTGTGCGTCAAATGAATCGCGGTATGCTTTTGCAAACCTTTGCAGATCTTTTGCAAGAATCGCGTTCCATGCACTTTCCGCAGCATCTGCAAGGCTTTTCACGTTTTCTGTATTAATATAGGTTTCCTTTAGCAAATCCAAATTGTCGGGCCGGGGCCATAACAACACCAGGGAAATATGTTTTTCCAGCCAGCACAAAATATCCTCATCATATACCGATTCAATTTTTTCCGGCCAGTAATCATTGTCGTAATAATGCTTGTTTAATCCCGGCATACATATGCCTATAGAATCCTGCGCTCCCGAAACCTCCACTCTGCCCGGTTTGTTTTCATACCGGAATAATAGTTCCGCCAGCTTTTCAGGATGCATGGCAGGCAGCTCATACGGCCAGATCTTTGCAGCAGCATTTCGTGTAGATGTAGACATGCCACAACGTTCGTTAAATTCAATAACCGGCTCCAACGATATAGTTAAAGCCCAACCAGGCATGTATTTTGACACATACGGCTGATCGATCCAGGTACCGGCAATGTCTAAACGATATGGCAAACGGCAGGTTACCGTATTCCTTATAGAGGTAGTGGAACGAGCAGGAAGCCCGCTGTCCGGTATTCTTTGAAGTATTTTGTATTCTATATTAAAATCTTTGCAGATCGCTTCTTTGGCTGGTGAATGGCCATCTTCATTCACAATAAACAAATCGGGTTTAAACATTTTTAAATCCTCTTCAAAATCCATAATACCGCTGCCTTTATTAACCCATGCATCCGTAACATAGCGCACGGATTTCACCATATACAATCTTTCCTGTTCGCTGTTTATTGTCGGGCGCCCTTTAAGATCGCGGATTGTAGCATCGGACCCTATGCCCACATACAAATCTCCATATGCCGAAGCCTCTTTAAAAAAAGCCACATGCCCACTGTGCAAAAGATCATAACATCCTGATACGAATACTTTTTTTTTCATGGTTTTCTTATCGGTTTAATTGTCCAAATTATTAATTATTAAAAAGGTGGCAAATAATTTTTTTCGCTTTACGTGAAGTAGTGCCTGCAAAATTTTGCAGCAATGTAATTTTATACAGTTTATTATGGAACCGGCTTCAGTGCCCTGATTAAGCATCGTTGTGTCACTCACTTGTACGGCAGTAATGCTATGGGGCAGCCTCATCCCCGGCCCTTCTCCCAAGGAGAAGGGAGTCCTGCGCACAAAACGGATATTCGAAGTCTCAACATTTTTTCAACTTTCTTCTTTAATCGCTTTCAACGGCTCATGTATAAAGCATTCTCAATTCTCCACTCTCAATTCTCCATTTATTCACGCTCTGCAAGGCTTGCAGCCTTGCAGCACTATACTGTTGCTTTTAGCAACATTCAAGATTTTAGTTGCTGTTGAGATTTCTCTACTGCCAACCGCCTACTGCCCACTGCCAACTCGCCCAATAGAATTCCTACAGTACAAGTGAGTGACACAACGATGCTGAATAGAATTACTAAAGCTCGTCACCCAAAAAAAAGCAGATAATTTAAAGCATGTTAATACTTTTCAATAACACCCAAACCGAACAACGCGAAATCATATTTTACCGGATCGCTCTTGTCGAGCTGTGAAAGATAGGCGGTTAACTCTAGTGCGGCCTGCCAGTCCACTTGTTGCCTGTTGAGTAAATTAAACCGTTTTGCCACACGTGCCACATGCACATCAACCGGACAAATTAATTGCGCGGGAGCAATTTTTTTCCAAATCCCAAAATCAACACCATTATTATCGCCACGAACCATCCAGCGCAAATACATATTTAGCCGCTTACAAGCAGATTTTTTAAAGGGCGCAGCTATATGTTTTTTTGTTCGCATTGGAAAATCATCTAATGAAAAAAAATAGTGATGAAATCCGTTGAGTGCATTTTCAATGTTTTTGTCACCGGCATGCATCCATTTTGCAAAAGCATTTTCCAATGATTTGTTTTGCTTATAATGATATTGCAAAAATGACAGCGAATGAAAAAGATCTGTAGCATTGAAGGTGCGATGCGCAAAATTTATAAACGGCTTCAGATCGGTTTCCTGAAAAGATGTAACAAACTGGTAAGGCGCATTATCCATTAAACCAAAAAGTTTCTTACAGGAATTTATTATTGCTTTTCTATTGCCCCATGCAAGTATGGCGGCGAAAAATCCTGCTATCTCAATATCCTGTTTTTTGGTGAATGAATGCGGAATGCTTATGGGATCATTTGCAATAAACGCGGGAGAATTAAACTCTTCTGCTTTTCTGTTTAAAAAAACAATTAGTTTTTTATCGGTAGTTTTCAATTGAAGCTGGTTGATTAGTATTTAATTATGAAGTAAGAGGTCAGAAGTCTTCTCTGATCTCTGACCTCTCAATTACTATCAATCCATTATTATTTATTGTGCACTCTTTTCTTGTAGCCTTTGTTATTGTAGGTTCGTTTGTATGGTGTTTTGCTACCGTACTTTCTTGTTCGTGGTTTATATTCAGGCGCATCCCCGAGTATTTGCGGCACTTTCAGTTTTTCAACCGTTTTATCGATCAGACTTTCAATTCGCGCAAAACGGTTATGTTCCTTTTCGCCAATCAATGTAATAGCAATGCCTTCGGCCTCGGCGCGGGCTGTGCGGCCAATGCGATGCACGTAATCTTCGCCATCATGCGGCACATCGTAATTAATTACAAGATCGATGGTATCTATATCAATTCCCCGCGATAAAATATCTGTGGCTACCAATACCGGTATGCGCCCACTGTTAAATTTTATAATCACATCTTCACGAAGCGCCTGGTCAAGGTCGCTGTGCATTTCTGCGGTTGCGATATTGGCAGATTTTAAAGCAGCGTTTAGTTTTTTTACGTTTTGTTTGCTGCTGCAAAATATTAAAGCGCTTTTGAAAGGCGTAGTTTTCAAAATGTGTTTTATAACAGGAAGTTTTTGAGTATCAAAAACCACATATGCCTGTTGTTGAATTTTTTCCGGTGGTTTGGCAAGGGCAATATTTACTTCGGTCGGATTAGTCAGTATCTGTTTGGCAAGTTGATTTATTTTATCCGGCATGGTAGCAGAAAACAACAGTGTCTGCCGTTTTTTGGGTAAGTAAGAAATAATCTTTTTAATGTCATCCTGAAATCCCATATCCAGCATTCTGTCGGCTTCATCTAAAACAAGGAACTGCAATCCATTTAAAGGAACATAACCCATGTTTAAATGAGCGATCATACGGCCCGGCGTACACACCACTACATCCACTCCCATGCGGAGGGCCTGTTTTTCCGTAATAAAATTATTTCCGTCGTTTCCACCGTAAATGGCAATAGAACTGACATTGGTAAAATATGAAAGTCCGTCGAGATGCTGGCCTATTTGAATTGCCAGTTCCCTTGTAGGCACCACAATCATGGCGCTTACATGATTTTCAGCTTTATTGTGGAGTAATTGATTGATAACAGGCAAAAGAAACGCGGCGGTTTTTCCGGTTCCGGTTTGCGCGGAAGCGATGATGTCTTTTCCTGAAAGAATAAGTGGGATAACTTGCTGCTGAATGGGAGTTGGGGCAGTATAACCAGAAGCCTGTATTCCTTCCAGCAAATCAGCATGAAGGTTAAATTCGTTAAAGTTCAAATCTTCTATTTTTTTAATTACCAGTCTCTTAGCTATGTATTTTTCATTATACTGTTTTGATAGCAGTAATAGAATAACTCAATAAAGATTGGTCAACTTTTTAATAAATTATCAGGCATTTAAAAGCCTTGACTTTGCAATATACGTTTTAGATGGGTAATATATAAAAAGACATGAGCCATCTTTAATAAAATTGATCACTTCATCGGATACTTCATCAGGCACTGCAGGGCAACCATAGCTTCTTCCCGAAAACGGGTTGTTTTTGAGGAAAGATGGGCCTACGTATTCCGAACCATGTATTACAATATTTCTGGCAAGCGCCTTATCATTGAAACCTTTTTCTATACCGTCTATTTTTAAAGATAAACCGTGATTGCCGAAATAAGTTGATCTTGTTACATAAAAACCAATACTGCTTTTATGGCTTTCAGGTTTATTTGAAAATGAATTTGCATATTCTCCACCTGAATTTTTACCGTGAGCAACATATGTATGTAGCAATAGCTTCATAGTTCCAAGGTCAATAATATACATCCGTTTATTTTTTGACGACTGGCTAAAATCACAAATAGACAATATCTCCTTTTTGGCCAGCATTCCCTTTGCAAGCATACTCTGATAGCCGAACCAGGCATATTCAAATGCCTGCTCACTCAGTCCCGATTCATCAAGATTGAGCGAATCATATACTTGATCTGCAAATGCGATTGAATTAGTTACGACCGGAGCGGCAATGGTATTTTTGTCTGCCGGCGCTGTAAATGATTGTGCTGTGTGGGACTTTCCCGACATCAAAACAGGAGCTACAAGCAACATTATTGTCCCTGCACACACTGCCAGCCTTTGTACACTTTTCCCCATAATGATTGATTTTTCCTAAATCTGGATTTTAATAACGTGCAAATGTCAAATTTATTATCCGGATAAAATGTTTAAGTTTTAATAAAAGACAAATAAATGACAAATCTTACGATATTATAAATCATTCATTTTCAGTTGAATTAAATTCAATGCCATATATTTTTATCAATAAAATGAACATGGAAATCAACAATGGCCCAAAAATTAGGCCAATAAAGCCAAACAAAGGCACCCCTATCAATACGCCAAAAACGGTAATTAAAGGATGAACGTCGCCAATTTTCTTTTGCAGCCAAAAACGAAAAATATTATCCACCGAGCCAATAATACCAAATCCGAAAGCTAACAGCGCAACCCCCTGCCAGGTTTCGCCATTCGCAAAAAAGATTATGGATAGCGGCACATATGCTAAAGCCGCACCCAGAACAGGAATCATAGATGCAATACAAGTAATGCCAAACCATAAAAACGGCTCATTTACTCCCAGTATAAGATAGCCAATAACCGCCACCACACCTTGTAGCAATGCAATCAAAGGTATACCAACCGCATTGCTAATCACCATGTTGTGAATTTCCGTTCTCAGCAATTTAATATTACTATGCTTCAATGGTAAAACAGAATTAAACCAATTCTCCATTTTACCGGCATTCACCAGCATAAAATAAAGAATGAAGTACAACATTACAATGGTGATAAGCGTATTGAAAGTAGCACCCAGAAGCACGGGTAATCCCTGCATCACCAGATCCGTAACTTTTTGTATATTCTCATCATTCAATATATCGTAACCAATTTTGTGTTCAAAATCATTGATAAACACGATTAATGTTTTTGTTATTTCATTGGAATGCTGAATCACGTACACAATTTTTGATGAAAGCATATTCACCATAAAAAAAATGGGTAACATGATAATAAGAAACGACAGCAACATTAAAATAAATGCAGCAACAGAAGGCTTCCATTTACGGTGTTGCAGGCTAAACATCCATTTTCGAAGGATTACATAAAAGGTAAGCGCTCCCAAAAAAGCAGGTAAAAAGCTTTTCATTTCTCTGAAAAGAATACATCCAATAACTATTAATATAATTAGAAAGAAAATCTGCTTTATTTTATCAGGATGAATGTAATTCATTTATAAACTCTTTTCCGAAAGATAAGAAAGTTTATGAAGAGCTGTATGCGCTGATATTGAGTAGGGGGTAAAATGTTTTGTAAATGTCACTTCACTTTGCAGAGTATAATTATATTTCAAGCTGTAATATTTATGCTTTTATTTTTTTGTTACAGGCGGTAGTGCTACTATTAAGCATCGTTGTGTCACTCACTTGTGCGGTAGGAACCTTAGTGGGCAGTTGGCAGTAGAGAAGCCAGAGATCAGAGGTCAGAAGAAATTGCTTTTGTTTTGGCTTGCAATTAGTGTATAAAGCATTCTCAATTTATTCAGCACTTTCAATTTTCAACTTTCAACTAAAAGGCATTCTCAATTTATTTAATACTGCAAATTGTAATGCCATTAACTTAAGCGCCGAATAGCGAACCAACCGTACAAGTGTGCGACGCAACAGAAGCCTAATGCATATTCTGCCGCCCGGCTCATAATTATTCCCTTTCTTAAATTAATGGCATTACCGCGTTATAGTATAGTATAGCTTAATTCCCTGTTATTTTAAACAGCGGCACAACTTATTAAACAGCGGAAGTAAATTGTTTCAAAAACCGTACATCATTTTCACTAAACAGGCGTAAGTCTTTAATTTGATATTTCAGCATAGTGGTGCGTTCTATACCCATTCCAAATGCGAAGCCTGTATATTTATTGCTGTCTATGCCACAGTTTTCAAGCACTTTAGGATGCACCATACCACAGCCTAATATTTCTACCCAACCGGTATGCTTGCAAACATTGCAGCCATCACCATTACAAATAAGGCAACTGATATCCATTTCCGCGCTTGGCTCGGTAAATGGAAAGTATGAAGGGCGGAAGCGCACTTTTACATTTTTACCAAACATCTCTTGCACAAAGAAATACAGCGTTTGTTTCAGGTCGGCAAAGCTCACGTTTTCATCAATATATAAGCCCTCTACCTGTTGAAAGAAGCAATGCGCTCTTGCGCTGATCGTTTCGTTGCGGTAAACGCGGCCGGGACAAACGATGCGTATTGGCAGTTTCCCCTTTTCCATTTCACGAACCTGCACACTGCTGGTGTGCGTTCGAAGCAGCCAGTCGGGATTTTGAGAAATGTAAAATGTATCCTGCATGTCGCGAGCCGGATGATTTTCAGGCAAATTCAACGCGGTAAAATTGTGCATGTCATCTTCAATTTCAGGGCCTTCCGCTATGGCAAAACCCAGCCTGCGGAAAATAGAAAGGATCTCATTGCGCACAATAGAGATCGGATGATGCGTTCCTACATTCACGGTATCGCCCGGAAGTGTCAAATCTATTCCGGCATTTGCAGACTGCTCATTTTCAGTACCGTTTTCTTTATGCTGTTCATATTTTGCCTCGGCGTATTGTTTGAAATCGTTCAATATTTGTCCGAATTCCTTTTTATTCTCAGCCGGAACGCTTTTCATTTCCCCAAAAAGATTTTTCAGGATTCCTTTGGTGCCCAAGAACTTAATTCGATATTCTTCAAGAGATGCGGCGCCATTAATAACGGTCGCATCTATTTCTTCTTTGTACTGTTTTATTTTTTCTAACAACTGCTCCATTTTGCAAAGATAAGGATTGGGAAGATGTACAAAACGGTCATCATAAATACCTAATCACTCACTCATTATTTAAAGTTACTTTTTCTGCAACCGCACGCCTGCCCGGATGTAATGCTTTGTAAGCAAGAATGGCGCTGATCAATATCATGATGGCTCCTGCTATAAACGGCGCGCCGGGCAAATAAACCGGCGCTGTAGCCTTTGTAAAAGTCGCGAACAGGTTTGTCATTAATGGTGGACCAATTATGGAAGTGGCACTCATCAAACTGGTTAATGCACCTTGCAGTTCGCCCTGTTCGCTTTGCGGCACATTTCCTGAAACAATAGCCTGCAACGCGGGACCGGCAATGCCGCCGAGGCAATAGATAACAGTGAACGCGAACATCATCCAGCTTTGATTGGCAAATGCAAACAGGAACAAGCCTATGCTATAAAATAACAGTCCTGTATAAACGCTTTTTTCCTGTCCCAGTTTTGGAATAGCCAATCGTATCAGTATGCCTTGTACTACTGCAATGCATATACCTACGACACCAAGGGAAAAGCCGATCATTTTTTCATCCCAGTTAAATTTTTTTATACCGTAAAAACTCCATGTGCTTTGCACTGCATGCATAGCAATATAAACCAGTACCATTGAAACTATCAATCCTGATACTGATGGATATTTTTTTAGTGCTAAAAGCGAGCCCAACGGATTAGCACGCTTCCATTCAAATTTGCGCCGTTTGTTTTTAGGTAAAGATTCCGGTAAAATAAAAAGCCCGTATAAGAAATTAAGGAAAGCAAGCACCGCTGCGGCTATAAATGGCGCTCTTGTTCCATAAGCTGCCAGGAATCCGCCCAATAGCGGCCCGATAATATATCCCAGGCCAAATGCCACGCCAATCATACCAAAATTTTGGGCCCTGTTCTTACTTGTGCTTACATCGGCAATGTATGCGGCTGCAGCGGTAAAACTGGCTCCTGTCATTCCGGCAATTGCGCGGCCCACAAACAGCCACCAAATTGTAGGAGCGAATGCAACGAAAAGATAATCAACGCCAAAGCCTAAAAGAGAACAAAGCAGTACGGGCCTTCTGCCATAACGGTCGCTTAAATTTCCCATGACCGGAGCACAAAAAAATTGCATGAACGCATAAGCAAATGCAAGCCAGCCGCCATACCTGGAAGCGATGCTGATATCGCCCTGTATAAGCTGCTCTATAAGTTTTGGTACAACGGGTATGATTATTCCAAACCCGGTCACATCAATAAGTAATGTTATAAAAATAAAGCTGAGTGCAGCTGATTTTGATTTTGTATCAGGCATATTGATGCATTTCAAACGTTGGTTAAGGTACAGTTATTTCAGTGCGTTGACTATTGAATTTTGTAAATAAAGTGAATGAGATTGCAGACAAAATAAAAATGGCCCGCCAATAGGCGGGCCATTATCGTCACTATCGGCAATTAATATCTGTTATTGCTGAAGCTTCTTTTTTGAAAACCGCCGCCTCTGCTATTGCTTTCTTCACGAGGTTTCGCTACAGTTACGCGAATAGTTCTGCCTTCAACAACTCCACCATCTAATTCTGAAATTGCTTTTTGAGCAGCTTCATCATCGGGCATTTCAACAAATCCAAAGCCGCGGCTTTTTTGAGTGAATTTGTCGGTGATAACTTTAGCAGAAGATACTTCGCCGTATTCTGCAAAAAACTCTCTTAAGTCTTCATCCTGAACGTTGAAGCTTAAGTTTGAAACATAAATGTTCATTCCTTCTAATTAAATAAATAAAATAAATAATCTTGAGTAAAAGCAGCGTAAAAAGAATACTTAACTAACTAATAGCGGAAAAGCGTAGCAGAAAAAATGTTCAATTACATATGCTATATGGCTCAAATGCATTGCAAAAGTAAGGAATAAACTTCATATGTGAAATTGAATGTTATAATAGATGCAGAACATTTTTTGGACGGCTCACATCGGCTCAATAGAATTACTTCAGTACAAGAGTGCGACGCAAGTAAAGCTTAATAGTAGCAATGAAGCCCGGCCCATAAAAAACTTAAATCAAAAGATGCAATGCTTTTCTAATAAGCAAATTTCAAGATCAAATTTGGGTCGGGGCAGTTAGCGAGATATTTTTCACGTTCCGAAAATTTGCAAACTCCGGGATAATCGCCATAATATAATTCCATGTCTGTAATTACCTGGAAGTGAAGATGCGGAGGCCAGTTGCCATTTTCATCCGGGTTGCCAATATGAGCTATTTTTTCGCCTATTGATACATACTGGCCTTGAGAAATTGAATCTATATCGCTTAAGCTGATGTGACCATAAAGTGTATAAAACGGAATGCCGTCCAACTGATGTAATAACACTAGTGTAGCGCCATAATCTCCACTCTTATTATTGAATGCAAAACTGTGGATCATGCCTCCCAAAAATGAGTGAACTGGCGTGCCGGGCTCGCCCCAAATATCTACTCCAAGATGAAAACGCCGTGGTTCATCGTCACCAAAAATTTCTATTCCATTGTAAACATTACGAAGTTCGCCATAACCGCCTATCAAAAAATCCGCCTGGGCTTTTATTTTACATTGTTCTATATAAGTGGAAAATATGCTTTGATGTTTAAAAATATCTTCACATAAAGATGTATTGTTTTCTGACAGATCAATATGCGCAAATGTTTTTGTGCCATTTGCAGAGATCACGGGGTGGAATGTGGGCTGGTATTTTTTTAATACAGCAGATATAGTTGACATGCGTGTAAGTTAAATCAAATTTCAAAATTCTATTACGAAATTCAGGGCAGTCCGTTTTTTAAATTGATGATAAATTTAAAAAACCTCCGGGTGGGAGGTTTTTTAAAAAGGATAAGCCGGTAGAGTTGTTTGCAATATTTCTACAAGCTACCTGGTCATGATTCATACATGATTGGTTTTTCTGTACTATTATTAATAAGTTCATTTAGAATTTTTTCTCCATCGATGCGGCGAAGTTTTATTTCCAGCATATCTGCAAAGGCTTCAAAATAAGCTATCACATCTGCTCTTGCATTGCGCTTCAGCCATCTGAAACCTCCGGGTAAATTTTTCAATACTTCTGCGTCTTCCAGGTATTCGATATTGTGTATATCTGTTGGTGTTAAACCAATTGCTTCCAGTTTGGAAATCATTTGATAAGCCGGAGTAAGTGAGCTTTCACAATATTCTTCTGCAATTTCAGTCCACTCGCCACGTGTAGTATGTGCATAAGTTAGTATCTCTTCTTTTGTTAACGATGTAATTACCTGCAACAGATTTCCACAATTGCAACCGCCATGATGTCCCCACGCATAGTATGCGCCATTGCGAAGTCTGAGCGCTGTTTCTCGCAGTGCATTGATAAGTTGTGTGTTTGCTGTTGCCATAAAACACCGTTTATATCAATAACAGAAAATCCTGCCAAAATGTTGTTCCGTGCGGGGTTGAAAATAATTCTGTTCCTGATATTTTACTTGTTTTTAACATTTAAAACGGCCTGATAAATGCTGTGCTGTTTTACAGTAATCGTAATTACATTTCATTTGAGTCTTTTTCATTGCTCAATAGATATTCTACCGATGAACGGAGCGTCGCAACCAAAGCCAAATCAGGGCTCAACTGTTGACACCAAAAAAAACGCTTACAATTTAATGTAAGCGTCTCTTATTAATTTCTCATTATTAATTACTTCGGCATCTCAAAAATTTTCGGATCAATTTCTTTATTGATCTCTACATTTTTCAATTCCATAACGATGGAAAATCCCTGTGAAGGAGAAATCTCCGTACGATAAGGCATTACAAAACCGTAAGCAGTTTTTTTGTAATCAGAATAAATTGTGCTTACTTCTGCATTCATACCATTTGCCTTTACCTTGTTGGTGCTTTTAATAATGTAAAAAGTTGATGGATCAAAGAAATAAACAACGCTGTTTGAATCGGCCATATTTAAGGTAACCTTGTATGCATTTTTAACATTGTCTACATCTTCTTTTCCCGAAAGCTCAAGCCTGGAGCCTTTGGCTGTATAATTAAATAATGGCCCGCCAACATCAAGTTGTGATTTGCCTTGTTTTACTACTTCTTCAGGTAAGGGCTGTGCACTTTTTTGACCCAGGTACGGATTAATTGTCCATCCTCCGTTGGTTGTTATGCACTGAATAATTTTTTGTCCATTCATGTCCACTTCGTTTTTAAAACCCTTACCGCTAATTATGTAGGTAATGGAAGAAGATTCCGTTCCCATCACCTGAAAAGCGCCTTCTGTGTAAAGCGTTTTTATGCCGGCTATTTTATCTTTTCCGCCTACGGCGGCTATATATTTATCAACTATTTCAGAGGCTGTTTGAGCTTTTGCAGCGATAGTTGAAAGCGCTATTGCGCCTAACAGCAAAGTTTTTTGTATTTGCATTGCCTGTAGTTTATTTTTTGGTTTGAGTTATTCGGGTTTGCTAAGTTTGGTTTCATCCAGTTTTTTGTTCACCTCAATTTTTTCAAATGTCAGGCCACTGTTCATACTTCCCGCCTTTATTTTGTAAGGGAAAATATAACCTTGTTCAGTTTTTTGATAATCTGAATAATCGGTATTCACTATCATATCCTCAGTAGCGCCATTTCGCCGTGGGCCACTATTCAAAGGCGAACCTTTATACGATTCACGAATTACGTAATAGGTTTGGGTGTCAATAAAATAAGTAATATCGGAGCCGGTATTAAGCGTTAGTTTTATTTTGTAGCATTCCTTACCATCAAGCGTTTCTTTACCCAGGTATTCTACTTTATGTCCTTTGCTGTCATAATTTACCAAAGGGCCGGCACAATCTAATTCAAAGGTGGTCTTTTTAAGTCTTTCAGCAGGAATAGGTTCAAATTTTCCATTCGATCTTGGCGATGAAATCCAGCCTTCCTTATCTGTAATAATTGTGATAAGCGAGCCCATGGGGCCAAACTGCGCTTCCCTGCGCGAAAGTTTGCCATCAATTTTGTATTGGGTAGTGGTTAACTCATTGCCGTTTTGCATAACGGCTACGCCTTCCATATATAGTGTTTTGATGGATGCAAGTTTTTCTTTTCCTCCCATCGCGTCCATATATTTATTAATGATTTCATCAGCTGTTTGTGCCTGTGCTGCAAATAGTGTGAGGGTCAGGAAAAACGCAAAACCTGCTATAATCCACTTGGGCATGTTGACAAAGTTTATATACCAAATTTACTTGTCTTTAGCATTCTTTTCATAAAAAAGATGATTTGTTGGATAAATTAATTCGTATTATCTTAATCAAAATCTTTTTTATGGATCCCAATACAGAAAAAACTTTTCTTGGCACCGAAGGACAACCCGTAATAACTCCAACTCAGGATGAAAAAACAATTGCTATTCTTGCACATGTATTAACGTTTTTTTCATCTATTCTGGCACCATTAATAATTTATGTGATAAAGAAAGATGATTCGCCATTTGTTGCCAGTCACGCAAAAGAGTCTTTAAATTTTCAAATTACAATCGCATTGGCAATGATCGTTCTTTTTATAACGATCATTGGAATATTCCTCATGTGGATTGTAGGAATATACGCTTTGGTGTGCGTTATTATTGCAACTATAAGAGCAAGCGAAGGAAAACTTTACCGCTATCCGTTCACATTAAGGCTGGTGAAATAGCGACTTCTAGTTGAAGGTTGAAAATGCAGTTTGATTAGGATGCATGCCAAATTTCCACTTTCACGTATTATATATCAGACACGGTGATATGATGCAATAATTTTTTTTGTGGAACCGGCGGTAGTGCTACTATTAAGCATCGTTGTGTCACTCACTTGTACGGTAGTAATGCTATTGAGCAAGTGATGAGTGATGAGTTTTGAGTGTTTTGTTTACACATGCAATCAGTGTACAAAGCATTCTCCATTCGCAACTCTCAATTCTCCATTTATTCAACCATTTTCAACTTTCCACTATTACAGCTTTTGCCATTATGGAGAGAAAACGATGCATGCTTTCCATTCCGTTTATACCTGTTACCACCATCAAGAAATTTTTTCCGGCCTGTTTAAGTTTTGCTTTATTGGTTCCATTTTGCAGAAAGTCTAATACATTTTTAAACAAAGCTGACTCGAAATACGGAGAATCAGGTTTGTTAATAAAATAACAGCGAAGGGTTTCGTCTTTTAATGTCATTTTTTCAAAACCAATGGTTACGGCCAGTTTACGGCAACGAACGGTAGTAAAAAGATCTTCCACCTGTTGCGGCACAGTGCCAAAACGGTCATTCATTTCGTTATGAAAAGCCTGTAACTCTTCCTCGTTTTCGCAATTATCCAAGCGTGTATATAGCGAAAGCCGTTCAGTTATACTTTCCACATAACTATCCGGAATTAAAATTTCGAGATCGGTATCAATTGTACAATCGTGTACGAAATCATCCTGTTCCTGTATTTCGGATTTAAACAGCTCCCTGAACTCTGTACGTTTCAATTCCCTAATAGCTTCATCCAATACCTTTTGATACATTTCAAACCCTATTTCTGCCATAAATCCGCTTTGCTCGCCGCCAAGCATATTTCCCGCTCCGCGAATATCAAGATCACGCATGGCAATTTGGAAACCACTTCCCAATTCGCTATGCTGTTCGAGTGTCTGCAAGCGTTTGCGGCTATCCGATGGCAGCGTGCTTATAGGCGGAGCTACCAGGTAACAAAACGCCTTTTTATTACTTCGGCCCACACGGCCACGCAACTGGTGCAAATCGCTCAACCCAAATTGGTGGGCATTGTTTATAATAATCGTATTCACATTAGGAATATCCACCCCACTTTCAACGATGTTTGTGCAAACCAACACATCGTATTTTTTATCAATGAAATCAAGAATTCTTTCTTCAAGCTCATGTCCTTCCAATTGTCCGTGCGCAAATCCAATGCTGAGATCCGGGCACAACCGTTGTATCAGCGCCGACATTTCGGCCAGTCCATGCACCCTGTTATGAATAAAGAAAACCTGTCCGCCCCGCTCTGTTTCAAAATAAATTGCATCGCGGATAAAATCTTCATTAAACACCTGAACTTCCGTTTGTATGGGTTGGCGATTTGGTGGTGGAGTATTAATAATGCTAAGGTCGCGGGCGCCCATCAGGCTGAATTGCAATGTTCTTGGTATAGGCGTTGCCGTTAGTGTTAGGGTATCAACAGAAGTACGAAGTGTTTTTAACTTCTCTTTTGCGGCTACTCCAAATTTTTGTTCTTCGTCTATAATCAGAACGCCCAAATCTTTGAACTTAACATCTTTTCCAAGTAATGCATGAGTGCCAATGATGATTTCAATTTTGCCTTCCTGTAGTTTTTTTAATGTTTCCTTTTTCTCCCTGGAAGATTTAAACCGGTTGAGATAATCTACCGTTACGGGAAAGTCCTTCAGGCGTTCGCTAAAAGTTTTGTAATGCTGAAACGCAAGAATGGTAGTGGGCACTAATATAGCCGCTTGCTTACCATCCACGCATGTTTTGAAAGCCGCCCGCACCGCAATTTCCGTTTTACCAAATCCCACATCACCACATATAAGCCTGTCCATAGGAGATGCAGATTCCATGTCGCGCTTCACATCTGTGGTGGCTTTGCTTTGGTCAGGCGTATCTTCATAAATAAAAGAAGCTTCCAGTTCAGTTTGCATGTAATTGTCCGGAGTATGAGAAAACCCGGGCTGAGCTTTACGTTGCGCATATAGCTTAATAAGATCGAATGCGATCTCCTTAACCTTTACTTTTGTTTTTTCTTTCAGCCTATTCCAAACATCGCTGCCCAATTTGTTTACCTTGGGCACACTTCCTTCTTTGCCGGTATACTTAGCTATTTTATGAAGCGAATTGATATTCACGTAAAGAATATCACTGTCTTTATAAATAATACGTACAGCCTCCTGGAGCCTGCCATTTACTTCCAGTTTTTGCAACCCGCTGTAAACGCCCACACCATGATCTATATGCGTTACATAATCTCCCGGCTGCAATTCACGCAAGGTGCGTAATGTAAGCGCTTTGCTTTTATTATATGCCTGCTTAACCTTGTATTTATGGTAGCGCTGAAATAGCTGGTGATCTGTATAACAAACGGCTTTCACATCATCATCAATAAAGCCTTTTGCTATGGAAGTGGAAATAGGAACGAACTGTATTTCACTTTTAAGATCAGTGAAAATACTATGAAGCCTCTCCAATTGGTTGGGATTCTCCGCAAAAATATATAGGGAATATTTTTTTGCTTCCCAGCTTTTAAGATCTTTTATCAGCAGGTCAAATTGCCTATTGAATGACGGTTGCGATTTGGTGCTAAATTCAATTTCATGCACAAGCCCCGCGGGTATTGTATTTCGTCCGCCAAATTCAGCAACATGTTTTGATGCAATTTGTTTTTCAATATCACTCAGAAAAACGAAATCATCTTTACTGGTATTTGCTTTTTCTAAAACATCCTCGTTCGCTTCCGTTTGTCTTGAAAATGAAGGCAGAACATTAGTAATAAACAATTCCAAATCTTCTTCCTGGGTAATGATCCTATCTTTAATCACATCCCAATCCTGCACCCATAAAACGGTATTTTCCGGAAGAAACTCGAATAGCGAAACCTTCTCATTAGTTTCGAATTGTGTTTCCACATTCGGAATAATATTTACCTGCAACAGCTTACGTTCACTCAGTTGTGTTTCCGGATCAAATATGCGAATAGAGTCCACCTCATTACCAAATAATTCAATACGGTACGGCTTTTCATTTCCAAAAGAATAAATATCCAAAATACCTCCCCTCACCGCGAACTGTCCCGGCTCATACACAAAATCAGTTCTTGTAAAACCAAGGTCCACAAATAGTTCCAGCAGGCTGTTTACATTAATCGTATCATTCGTTTTAATGGAAATAATATTCCCGCTTAATGTTTTTGGAAGCACTACCTTTTCAGTTATCGCCTCAGGATAAGTGACTAATATTTTTTTGTTGCCTCCTGCGGAAATCTTTGTCAGAGTTTCAGTACGCAGCATTACGTGGCTGCTATTAAGCAGGCGGAAATTTTTCCTGTTCTTAAATGAAGACGGAAAGTAAAAAAGATCAAGCGCCTCTGTAAGATTCTCCAATGTGTTATGAAAATACGCCGCTTCCTCCGCATCATTCAGTATTACAACATGATTCAACTGACTGCATACAGGGTGCTGAAAAATGGAAGTAATGACAAATTCTATAGAACTTCCGTAAAGATTTTTTAAAAAAAGTCGCTGAGGTTGCGACATAGTGAGCTTGTCCGCTATCTGAAAAATACGGGGATTATTTTTATAAAGCGCTAACAAATTATCCAAATTCATCAATCCGAATCTCTAAATTATTCTTTTTAAAAGCGATCGCAAAGGTAATAATTATTGAATTATAGAATAATTATTAACAAACGCATCAAAAAGTTTTTGTCCGCGAATTACACCAATCACCTCGAATTATTTTTGAGGAACAAAACATTATGCTTACTTAAAGCAGAATCATATTGTGCGATGATTTTTCGGGAATCGGCGGTAGTGCTACTATTAAGCATCGTTGTGTCACTCACTTGTACGGTAGTAATGCTATTGAGCGAGTGATGGGTTTTGAGTTATGGGTTATGAGTGAGAGATTTCTCTCACGGTTTGGTTTACTATTGGGTGCAATAATTCCTCAAGCAACGTTAAAAACCCGTGCTCGAAATGACGTGAGGGAATGCTTTGTACTTTGATTGCAAGCCAAAACAAAAGCACTCAAAACTCAAAACTCATCACTCGCTCAATAGCATTACATCAGTACAAGAGTGCGACGCAAGTAAAGCTTAATAGCAGCAATGAAGCCCGGCCCATAAAAAAAATTGCATTAGCGAATGACAAATCAACCTCATATTTTCACATTACTAATACAGCGCTGCATAATCAATCAGCATTTTCACTTCAGTAAATTTGCCGCGTTCTACTTTCACCGGGTTTATATTGTCTTCCATGAGAAGGTTTGCATAATACAAACTATCTTTTTTTACGAACAATGAATAATCGCCTGCGGGTAATTTTACTTTGAAATGGCCATTCTTATCAGACTTAATTGTTTTAATAAGTTTTGTGTAAATGTGACTATAAAATGGAGAGTTATTCACCGATTGTACTTGCCTGCTATTAGTAAGTTCAAAAATATACAAAGTGGTCGCAATCCCTTTAGGTGGCGGCAATTTAACATCAGGAGAAGGCATGCGATTGCCACTTACATAATAAATATGCCCTTCAAGCCCCTGTTTGTTTTTTTGCTGTAAAGCCATACTTGCCAGGGTGGTTATGATAATTATGAAAAATATATAGTACCTCATTGCCATAGTTTTTGGATTGATGAAAACGATATTTACATGCTAGTTAATGAGCTTTATATGTATAAACTAATATACTGAATAATTAAAATCCAATGAAAATAGTTGTATTTTAGGTCTATATAGAATATGTTATGAGAAGGAATTTTTTGAGTTTGGTTTTATTACTTTTTTTTGTTAGTAGTACCAGCAAAGTTTTTTCACAAATACATACAAATGCGGCGGTTTTGCAAAAAACCGCGCAAGAGCAGGCTGCCAGGGAGCAGGCGACTTTTACAAAATTGCTTACGCTTTCTAAAGAAAGAAATTGGCCAATGCTTAAACGAGGCAGACATGGTCAACTGATGCGACTAGTGGGATTGGACTATTTAGGACTTCCATTATACTTAAGTACGCAAAACAACATAATTGCTGCGGAAACTATTGGTACAAATCACTTGTGGCCAGATGGCAGTAGCGGCCTGAATTTATCCGGGTCTTCAGATTATATGAAAGGCCGTTTGGCTGTGTGGGATGGCGGAGGTGTGCGCACAACCCATGTAGAGCTCGCCGGACGCATTTTGCAAAAAGACAGACCTGCTTCAATAGAAGATCACTCCACGCATGTGGCGGGCATAATGATATCTTCAGGTGTTAAGCCTGAAGCCAAAGGCATGTCGTTTGGCGCGCAACAACTTATTGCTTACGATTTTAACAGTGATATGTCTGAAATGGCAAGCGAAGGTTCGCATTTGTTCCTGTCAAACCACTCGTATGCATACAATGCCGGCTGGGTACATAACGACGAAGACGAAAGGTGGGAATATTGGGGAGCGCCAAAGTCGAAGGAAGATTATAAGTTCGGATACTATAGTACTGAAACACAAACATGGGATGATATAGCTTACCAGGCGCCCTATTACCTGGTGGTAAAAGCGGCAGGTAATAGTCGCTATGGAAATGGTCCGGCTGTTGGTGAAACATATTGGCGTATGGACAATCGCGGAGATTTTTATAATGCAGGGAAAAGACCTGATTCATTAAGCAGTAATGATAGCTACGACATAATACCCACTACAGGTGTTGCAAAAAATATTCTAACCGTTGGCGCCATTAATCCTATTCCCAATGGTTATTCTAAAGCGGCTGATGCGGTGATAACAGATTTTAGCTCATGGGGACCAACGGATGATGGCCGTATAAAACCAGATGTGGTTGCAGACGGATTAAATATTCTTTCTTGTATTGCCACGTCAAATAATGCCTACGCTACATTTAAAGGCACGTCAATGGCTGCGCCCGGTGTTACAGGTTCATTGTTATTGCTGGATGAGTTGTATGCTACTCTTCATAGCGGCGATTCGTTGCGCTCCGCAACTATGAAAGCTTTAGTAATTCATACTGCCGATGAAGCCGGCGCTGCTAATGGACCGGATTACCAGTTTGGCTGGGGTGTGGCTAACATAAAAAAAGCCGCCGATGTAATAAGCTCAAAAAATACAGATAAACTTATTGTAGAAAAAACTTTGGCAAATGGCAAAACAGATACTATAAAAGTTGTTGCATCCGGTAAAGGAAAATTAATGGCAACTATTTGCTGGACCGATCCTAAAGCTGATGTTGATGTAACTAACACACTTAACAATCGTACAAAGAAACTGGTAAATGATCTTGATCTGCGTATAAAAACCGCCAACACTCTTTATACACCCTGGGTATTGGATGTTGCCAATCCATCTCAGGCCGCAACTAAAGGAGATAATATAACAGATAATGTAGAACGAGTGGAAGTTCAAAATGCTATACCCGGCGATACTGCACTAATTATTATTTCGCACAAAAAAACATTGCGTAATAACTCACAGGCATACTCGGTAATTATTAGCGGCGCGGGCGGTAATACCACTTGCGCATCCGCTGCTCTAAATAACGGTGGCACACGCATAGAAACGGTTGTTATGAATAATGTGAATTATTCAAACACTACATCATGCACAAACTACACCAATAATAAAACCAACACTACATTGAATATAGAGGCCAATCAAAATGTATCGTGCAGTATAAAAGTTGGAAGTTGCGATGCTTCAAGCGCCACATCAATGGTAAAAATATTTGCTGACTATAATAACGATGGCGATTTTGATGATGCAGGCGAATCAATTGCCGCAAGCGGAACTATATCTAACGGAGAAATATATACGAAAATTTTTCAAACCCCGAATAACCTGACAATCGGGAATACATTTATTATGCGTATTGTTGTTGTAGAAACAACGAATATAAACGATGTAAAACCGTGCGGCACTTATGCAAAAGGGGAAACAATGGATTTTTTGGCAAAAGTAATTCCATCATCAAGTGATGTGGGTATTATACAAGTGGTGAATCCTTCAGCAGGGTATTGTGCTAACACAGCGCAATATATAACAGTGCGCATTAAAAATTTTGGCCACACTACAAGAGGAAATATTCCATTAAATATAACCGTTAGCGATGGCACCAACACTATGGCTTTTTCTGAAACATATCCTGATACAATTAGCTCAAACAGTACAAAAGACTATACGTTGCAAACACCATTTGCAACCGCAAAGGGAGCAACTTATACTATTACTGCAAAAACAACTATGACCGGAGATCAAAATTCCTCCAATGATGCAAATACATCGGCAATAACAATCAGTAATCCGACTGCAAATCCTACAGGAAGAGTAATTATTTGCGGAGCGGATAACGTGTCGTTAATCGCTGATTCAATTAATGGCGCATACGATGTTTTCAATTGGTATTCAAGTGCTACTTCCACAACGCCACTTGCAACCGGTAGTTTTGTCCGAACCAATGTAATTACCCCCGATAGAAAATACTACCTGGCAAAAAACGATAATAAATTAAGTGTAGGTCCAACTGATAAAAATACATTCGGCGTCGGCGGTTACCCTCCCGAATATGGTCAGTTTATGGGATTTACAGCTTACACGCCCCTCACAATTGAAACGGCACGATTGTATGTGGGCCATTCCGGAAAAGTTACTTTTATAGTAGCTGATACTTCCGGCACAGATATTTCAACCGGCAGTTACTATTACACACCGCTTACTTCCAGCACTATAGATGTATACAAAACTCAAAGCGGCAATACTGATAATGGAGCGATCTTTAATGTAAACATTTCTATTCCCACAGGTAATCACGTATTAATTGTGACTACTTCAGATGGCGCCACATTGTTCAGAAACAATGGAGTGTCGGGAAATCCTTATCCGTTCACTATTCCCAACGTATTTTCAATAAATAGCAATAACGCCGGCTTGTCAAATAACTATCAATATTTTTATTACTACCTGTACGATATGAAACTTCGGTTATCCAATTGCGTTAGTAACCGGATAGCTATTGACGCGGTCTCATCTACGGTTGTAGCGCCGGTAATAACACTTTCCGAAAACAGGCTAACTTCTAATACATCGGAAGGTAAGCTTCAATGGTTGCTGAACGGCAAGCCGATTTCCGGAGCAAATAGCCAAACATACACCGCCAGAAAAAACGGGACTTATCAATTAGCAGACACTGCTAACGGTGGATGCATCATGTTGTCTAACGAAATTTATTTCGGCAACGCCGGCAGCAATTCCGCAGATTCAATATTTGTATGGCCTAATCCGAATGTTGGAACTTTCAATATTTCTTTTGCATCAGAGCTTCAGGGCAATGTGAAAGTATTGTTGTATAATGCTACAGGACAAAAGGTATTTTATAATGTGTATAACAGAAATACTTCTGAATACATAACTGTTAATACAGGTATTATTGCAAGTGGCGTTTACGTATTAAGGGTAGAACAGGGAGGAAAAATATATACTAAGAAACTGGTTATTCATAATTAGTGTGGTATAGCAGAGGCAGATGTGAAAAAAACATAAAAAAATAACTTTTACACAACTTAGATGTGGTTATGAGTGTTGATAATACATCAAAAGGAAAAATTGAAGATCTAAGTTTTGCAGTTGGGAGGTGCACCTGTTCAATTCTTATTCAATAGTTGAAGTGTGCGACGCAACAAAAGCTCAATCAGGGTTCCGACGCTGGTTCCATAATTATTATACTTCGAAATAAAAAAATGCGCGATCTTATTTTGGGTACCAACAGTATTGCTACTATTGAGCTTCGGTTGTGTCACTCACTTGTACGGCAGTAATACTATTCGGCAAGTTGAAACATTCATACCCAAATTCATACTGCGTATAGTACAGCATTTCAAGTTTATGTAATTGCAAATCTTAGTGTGAAATATATACAGCATCATTTATCATTTACAATATTAAAATTCGTATATGCCACTGCCCTGGTTATCCGGAAAAGTAATACAACTAAAGGATGAAACACCCAATACCCGACGGTTTTGGATTGAGATACCTGAGCTGCAGAAATTTGATTTCGTACCGGGGCAGTTCATTACTTTCGACTTGCCTGTTCATGAGCAAAAAAACAAACGCCTTCGTAGTTACTCAATCGCATCCTGGCCAAATGATACGAATGTGATAGAGTTGATCATTGTGTTGGTAGAGGGCGGCTTGGGAACCAGGTATTTGTTTAATGAGGTTTCTGTTGGCTCGGAGTTAATTTTACGAGGGCCTCAGGGTGTTTTTGTGCTGCCGCCGGTAATAGAAAAAGATCTGTATTTTATTTGTACCGGTACCGGTATTGCGCCTTTTAGAGCCATGGCGCGGCATATTTATAATCATAACATTCCGCACAAAAATATCTATCTCATTTTTGGCTGCCAAAAGCTGTGTGACACTTTATACAAAGAAGAAATGCTGGAACTGGAAACCCTGCTTGAGTCTTTCAAATACCTGCCCACCTATTCAAGAGAGATTGATAACAATAGCATTCGAAAGGGTTATGTGCACAATATTTATGAAGAAATTTGTACTCTTAACAAAAGCAGCATAGATCAAACTTTGAAACCGGCCCATTTTAACCTGTGTGGTTGGAAAAACATGATAGATGAGGCCAGGCAGCGAATTGTGAGTTTTGGGTATGATAAAAAAGATATTCACCAGGAATTATATGGTTAATGGCTAACCCATTTTCCACTCACCAATATCATTTTTCTGATCGCTTTTGAAGAATTTACACTTATGACAGGGTCATTGTTTTTTGTGGAATTCAGTTTCGTTAATGCAAGCTCTTTATAAAGCCAAAAAATGCCTGGCCAAAGCCAGGCATAAATGATGTTTTAATGATAAGTACAATCATAAGCAAATTGATTCCAATAATGATTAGGGACAGATTTACTGAAATCACAAATTAGCGGGATGCCGGTTTCTTCATCAATTGTAAAACAACCAAAAATTTATAATAAACTTTTTAGTGCGGCACCCTTACCACCTGATTCTTTTGGTGGATATTTCGACGGATTGACATTGTTCTCCTTCAAAGGAACTACGGGTGCATTACTATCAGCATCGCTCTGTTGAAGGGAAGCGATTTTTTCCTGAAGTTGCAGAATTTCCGCATGATTGTCGAGCATTTCTCTTTCAAGGATTTGAATTTTACTTTTCGCTTTTGTTATCTGAGCTGATCTAAATAAAAAGCCCACCAGGGGTAATAAAATTACTCCCACAAAAACCCATAGAAGGTTTAGCTTAATTTCTATAGCTATCATTGTAGTTAATTTCCAGTATTTAAAAATAGCAATCTACTGGTATAGGTTTTTAATGCTTTCACAAAATTCAAGGGGCAGTAAAAGTATTTTCCCAAAATAAGATCTACGTCTGATAGATAAAAGCCTTAATCAATCTTAAATTCGATCTATTCGTTAATTGCTTCGTTTACAATTTTACCTATCTGATCAATCTGTATTCTGGTTTGCTCCATACTATCCCTATATCGTATGGTAACAGTGTTGTCTTCTTTAGTTTGCTGGTCAATAGTCACACAAAACGGAGTCCCTATAGCATCCATTCTGCGATAACGTTTGCCAATAGTATCTTTTTCTTCGTAAAAACAGCGGAATTGCTTTTTGTATGTGTTTACAATATCCCTGGCAATTTCCGGTAATCCGTCTTTCTTCACCAAAGGTAAAACTGCCAGCTTAACAGGAGCCAGTTTTGGTGGAAATTTTAAAATTACCCTGCTGTCTTTTCTCTCAGGTGTACTAAGATCTTGTTCTTCATAAGCCTCACTAAGCACCATCAGCACAGCTCTATCCAGCCCAATTGAAGTTTCTATAACATATGGAATATAATTCTGGTTTACTTCATGATCGAAATAATTCATTTTCTTCTTACTATATTCCTGGTGCTGGCTCAAATCATAATCAGTTCTTGAGTGTATGCCTTCCACTTCCTTAAAGCCTATTGGAAAATTATATTCAATATCACAAGCGGCATCAGCATAATGAGCCAGTTTTACATGGTCATGAAAGCGGTATTTATTTTTTGAAATACCCAGACTCAAATGCCATTTCATTCGTTCTTCTTTCCAATACTCGTACCATTCCTTTTGTGTGCCGGGCCTTACAAAAAACTGCATTTCCATTTGTTCAAATTCGCGCATGCGAAATACAAATTGGCGTGCTACAATTTCGTTTCTAAAAGCCTTGCCTACCTGGGCTATACCAAACGGTATTTTCATGCGGCCGCTTTTCTGCACATTCAGAAAATTCACAAAAATACCCTGCGCAGTTTCTGGACGCAGGTATATTTCATTTGCTTCATCGGAAACACTACCAAGTTGGGTGGAAAACATCAGGTTAAACTGACGGACGTCTGTCCAGTTAGAAGTGCCACTTATGGAACATTTGATCTTATTATTTTCAATGAGCTTCTTCAGGCCTTCAAAATCGCTTTCAGCCAATAACGCATCCATTGCCTGCAACAATGCGTCAGCTTCTTCTTTTTTACCACCTGCCTCCAAACTTTCTGCCTGAGCCTCAATTAGGTGATCTACCCGATAACGTTTTTTACTATCCTTGTTATCAATCATCGGATCACTAAAATTATCAACATGTCCACTGGCTTTCCAGGTTGTAGGGTGCATAAAAATGGCAGCATCAATACCAACAATGTTTTCATGGAATTGAGTCATACTTCTCCACCAGTAATCACGTATGTTTCTCTTTAGTTCAGAACCGTTTTGTCCGTAATCATATACGGCACTCAGTCCCTCATATATTTCACTGGACGGAAAAATAAAACCATACTCCTTGCAATGCGAAATTATTGCTTGAAACCTGTTGTTATCTGTTGCCATAAGGCTGCAAAGATATATCTTGAGATTGATATTACGATTTTTTGGTTGCATCTGCAATAGGGTAACGGTTACAAATATTTGTTTCAGCCAAATATGAAATCACGTCAGCTTAAAAAAAATTGGAAATATCAACGGTTAAAAAAACACGTTTACGTATAGTCTAAACTGTTAGCTTATTACTTTATAATGCGTTAGCACTGTTTCTATACAAACAATCATAATATGTATTATAAAATCCTGATTTATTTTGGAAATCAAAAAAATAAAAGATTTGCCATGTATAATTAATAAAATGCACATCAAAGAGGTGTGATGTGCATATTTTAGCAAATGACTTACAAAAATCTCAATTTAGAGTAAAAAGGCGAATTTATTAGTAGTAATTTTTTGAATATTTTGATTTTCTGAAAAGAACTTTGACGAAAATTTAAATATCGCATAATGAAAAAATCTCATCAGATCTTATACCTTTTTCTGTTTGTATAAGCGTGCAACATTCATTTCGCACATCGTGTTCAAAGAATAGTATAAATTCCTTTTCCAGAGCCTCCTCTAAAAATGCTTTTTTCTCTTGTAGTGTAATCAATGGAAACATATCATAGGCCATTACATATGGCAACGGAATATGCGCAATAGATGGAAGCAGATCCGCCATATACACAATCGTTTTTCCTTTATATGAAATCTGAGGTAGCATCATGGCATCTGTATGGCCATTTGCGAAACGAATTTTTATGTCCGCTGTAAAATCCGTCAATTCATGGTTAGCTACAAATTTGAGCTGCCCACTTTCCTGTATGGGCAAAATGTTTTCTTTTAAGAAAGAAGCTTTTTCCCGATCGTTAGGATTTACCGCCCAGTTCCAATGTTGCTCATTGCTCCAGTAAGTGGCATTTTTAAAAGAAGGCACCAATTTCTCTCCTTCGCGTATAATGCTTCCGCCACAATGATCAAAATGAAGATGCGTTAAAAAAACATCGGTAATATCATTTCTGTGAAAACCATATTTCGCAAGTGATGCATCCAGCGTTTCATTACCATTTAAATGATAATGTCCAAAAAATTTATCGCTTTGTTTATCGCCAATGCCATTATCAACAAGTATCAGCCGGTTCTCATCTTCAATCAACAGGCAGCGCATGGCCCAATTACAAAGGTTGTTTTCATCGGCAGGGTATAATTTGTTCCAAATACTTTTAGGAACTACTCCAAACATTGCGCCGCCGTCCAGTTTAAAATTTCCTGTTGGAATGGAATATAGTTTCATACAAATAATTTTTTAATATGCAAAGTTTTTTTGGTGACCAGCGTTATTGCTACTATTAAGCATCGTTGTGTCACTCACTTGTACGGTAGTAATGCTATTCAACAAGTTATGAGTACTGAGTTTTGAGTGATGAGTGCTTTTGTTTTTGTTTGCAATCAGTGCATATAGCATTCTCAATTTATTTTAACCACAAGGGGCACAATAGAGGCACTAGGAACACAAGGATTGGTAGTAGTTCTGCCTATCCTGGTGCCCCTTGAGCTTTCCTTTGTGCGCCTTGTGGTTAAAAAATCTGCATATTCATTCGCACAATTGTTTTCACTCATACAGCATTCTCCATTCTCCATTCTCAAATAATCACTTTTAACTTTCAATTTCAACTTTCAACTAAAAAGAAGTTGCCATGAAAAACTACAGATGAACGGATTGCGACGCAACGATGATGCCATGAAATACTATCGCCCGTACCATAAAAAAGTTACAGCTTTTACTCTGCTTTCGCAGTTTTCGCTTTACTTGCAGTATACAACCAAATCAACCCTAGCAAGAAAAATACAATCAGCGAAAGTACAGAGTTTTTCATACTGCCGGTAAGTTCCTCAATATATCCAAAGCTGAACATGCCAATTACGATTGCAATTTTTTCCGTAAGATCATAATAGCTGAAATAAGACGCCGTGTCTTTGGTTTCGGGCATAAGCTTGGAGTATGTGGAACGGCTGAGCGATTGGATGCCACCCATTACAAGCCCCACAGCCATTGCTAAAACATAAAATTCGTATTCGGGATCTCCGCCATTTTCTTTGAACTGCGCTGTGTAATAAGCGGCCACACAAATCAATATCCAGAAAAATACAACACCCATCAACACCTTAATATTGCCGAATATGGATGAAAGGCGGCTCATTACAATGGCGCCAATGATGGCCACCAACTGGATGAGTACGATGGTAATTATCAGTTTTGTAGTTGGCAGTTCAAGCACTTTGCTACCGAATAAAGTGGCCGCCAGCATTACCGTTTGCACGCCCATACTGTAAAAAAAGAAGCCGCGCAAAAACCTTTTCAAAACGGGCATTTTCCGCACCTCACTATATACTTTTTTTATTTCGGTAAAGCCATCTTTAAAAACATTTATCTTTTTAGCAGGTGCTTTACCGGCTTTTGGTAAAACTGAAAATGTAATTTGTGCAAAACCTATCCACCAGATACCGACCAGTAAAAAAGTAATGCGAGGCGCCAGGAACGGATCTTTTGAAAGGATCATTACCAGCACAAATCCGATAATTTGCAACAACACGCTTCCGATATAACCCATTGAAAACCCTTTGGCACTAACACGGTCCCGATCCTTTGGTGCAGCTATTTCCGGCAGGTAAGCATTGTAAAACACCAGGCTTCCTACATAACCCATTGCCGCCAGCATAAAGAAAATGATTCCCCACCAAAGATTTGTTCCGGTAAAAAAATACAATAAACAACAGCCAATCGCACCTGTATAGCAAAAGAAGCGCATGAAATTTTTCTTGTTTCCCCTGGTATCGGCAATGGAAGTAAGAATAGGATATAGCAGGGCAATAAATAAATATGCAACAGCCAGTGTGTAGTTGTACAAAGATGAGTTGACAAATGTTCTTCCCAAAAAAGGAATATTGTCCGAGCCGAAATGATGTTTGGTGGCGGTTGTAAAATAGATGGGAAAAAATGTGGTGGTTATAACCAGGTTGTACACGCTATTGGCCCAGTCGTACATTGCCCAGCCATTGATTACTTTTTTTGGCGCGGTTTGCATATGGAAAAATAAAAGTTGCCGGTTATGTGTTTTATAATACCGGCAATCAGAGTCTAAAAAATTAATTTATAATTCCTTTCCACACTAATATCAATATCACAATACCGGCAATAATTCTATAGTAGCCGAATAACTTGAAACCATATTTTTTAAGATAATCTATAAAAAATTTAATGGCCAGCATAGCCACTATAAATGCTACTAAATTGCCTATTGCAAGAAATTTTATTTCACTGGCAGCAATAGCGCCTTTTAACATATACCAATCATACAGGTCTTTTACCGTAGCTGCCAGCATGGTGGGTACTGCAAGAAAAAATGAGAACTCCGCCGCGGCGCTGCGGGTTAGCTTTTGCTGCATACCACCAATAATGGATGCCGCGCTACGGCTAATACCGGGTATCATAGCAATACATTGCCACACCCCTATCATAAATCCTTTTGAGTAGCTGATATGCTGTTCATCTTTTACAACCGGGTTCTTAAATACATTATCAATAAAAAGCAATACAATGCCGCCCAACAATAAACTTACGCCCACTGTAATATTGCTTTCCATCAGCTCTTTTATTTTGTGATTGAACAGTGCGCCCATTACCAATGCGGGTATAACCGCAACAATTAGCTTTAAGTAAAACTGCCAGCGGGAAAAATTGAAAAATTTCCTCCAGTATAACACAACTACTGCCAGAATAGCGCCAAGCTGAATACACACTTCAAATAGTTTAACAAAACTGTCTTTTTCAATTCCCATAAGAGAACTCGTAACAATCATATGGCCAGTAGATGAAACAGGCAGAAACTCAGTAATTCCTTCAACTATCGCTAAAATAATGGCTTGAATTAAATTCATGTGTTTGTGGTTATAAAACTATAAAAATAAGGTTTGGGAATTGCAATTGATAATTAAAAAAAGTAATTAAACAACCAGACGTTAATAGCAAAATAATGAAAAGTATAAAATGAAAAAAGCGATACCGGGTATCGCTTCAGGAAATAGTCTAATATTATTCTATGCGTTAGTCTTCGCTTTCTTAAAAATAGCAAATATTTCTACGCCAAGGCCTATAATAATCAGCAACGGAGCAATGGTAATACGTGTAGTACTGTACACTTCATTTTGATTGAATTCCGCAGGATTGTCGCTTTTACCTCCGGCCATCAACAGCATGCCCAGGGCAATGATTACAATACCTATCAGCATCCATATAAAATTATCTTTTCCCAGTTGAAGATTGCTGGCGCTGCTTCTTTTGGATGTAACTGCTTTCTTTTCGCTCATGATATAATGTAGTTATAGATGTGCAATATAGAGAATAATTGAATTATTGAATCATCCATTTATTGAATAAGATTGCTAAAATTTTCTGCTGGTATGCAAAAAAGCTGTTTATATACATGTTTAATATCAACCTTCAATAATTCAATAATTTAATAATTCAACCATTAGTACAAGTCATCAAGCTTCATTTTCAGGTATTTAACTACACTTCTGTGTGTGCTTATCAGCGAAATTAAAATTCCCATAATGAAAAGACTGGCACACAAAAGCGCAAGCAGACTTGTATCGCGTAAAACTTTTAACTCCGGCAATTGTTTTTCGGCGAAAAATATAAGGGCAAATATTCCCAGGAAAGCCAAAGCCGCGCTCAGCGCTCCATTTACAACAGCTCTTATATCCATCGGCTTGGCTATAAACCATCGTGTAGCGCCTACCATTTGCATTGTTTTTATAAGAAACCGATTGCTGAACATGGCCAGGCGTATGGTGTTATCGATCAGTACTATTACCACTAAAGACAGAATGATAGCAATGCCTAAAAGTATAAAACTAATTCTTTGTACATTTTTATTGAGGTTATCCACCAGCGATTGCGGATACTGAACATCGCTAACCGCTATGTTTTGTTCAAGATCTCTTTTAATATTGGCAAGCGTATCGCCAATTACATACTGGTTTTTCAGTTTAAAATCTATACTTGCGGGAAGCGGGTTGGCATCCAGAATGTTCTTCCAGTCATCGTTGCCATCGCTCATAAATTTTCTTCGGGCCAGATCTTTGGTTATATATTCATATTCCTTTACATATGGCTTGCCCGCTATGTATTGTACAAGGATAGCGCTGTCTTTTGCAGTAATATTTTCGCGTAAATAAACCCTCACTTCCACATTCTCCTTAAAATATTGTCCCAGCTTGTTGGCGTTGATCACGAGCCAGCCTAAAATACCAAGAATGAAAAGAATAAGCGAAACGCCCAAAATGGACATGAAATAAGAAGGCTTGGATCTTTTGGCCGAACTTTTACCGGTTTGAGTCATACTATGAAATTTTCTAGTTAGTATTATATTGCGAAGACAGGCAAAAATAAAGTATTTAAATGCTGAATCCGTATTTTTGTTGCTATGGATAACGTGTTGATTATGTAAATATTTTCCAAAAGAGCCGCTTTAAAATGGGTTAAAAGCCTTTTTAAGGCTTCATTAAGGTTTCACGGGGTTGTATATCCTAAAATATTTCATTTGAATACGTTTTTTCCCGATTTTTTGAATGTATTTATTACGCTTCCGGCAGTATACTTTTATGGGGTGTTTTCTTTGATACCGGCGGTATTGCTACTATTAAGCTTCCGTTGTGTCACTCACTTGTACGGTAGTAATACTATTCGGCAAGTGGAAACATTCATGCACAAGTTTATACTGCGTATCGTATAATGAGAACATCAGCCTGGCCGGCACACTTGTTCAGTTTATTGATACAGTTGAAGAGTGCGACGCAACAGTTGCTCAATAGTAGCACTTCCGCCGGGCCCATAAATAAAAGCAACTATTAATGGCTGCAACTATTAATAACCGGATAAAGCTTAAATAATAATCGCTTAAATATAAGTCATAGCCAAATATCTGATTATAAATTTAGCAAAATGGAATACGATTTCAGAATAATAGAAAAGGACTGGCAAAAAAAGTGGACTGATGCCAAAGTCTATAAAGTGAGTAACGATTCTGTAAAACCCAAGTATTACGTGCTGGACATGTTTCCCTACCCTAGCGGTGCCGGGCTGCATGTGGGGCACCCTTTGGGATATATAGCCAGCGATATTTTCAGCAGGTATAAAAAACTGAAAGGTTACAATGTACTGCATCCTATGGGCTATGATGCATTTGGCCTGCCTGCTGAGCAGTATGCTATTGAGCACGGCATTCATCCGGCAGTAAGCACTGAGCAAAACATACAAACTTTTCGCAGTCAGCTTAATAATATTGGTTTTTGTTTCGATTGGGACCGGGAAGTAAAAACCTGTGATCCGGGTTATTACAAATGGACCCAGTGGATTTTTCTAAAACTTTTTAATAGCTGGTATAACCGCCAAACGCAAAAGGCCGAAGACATTTCCCGCTTAATAATTTTTTTTGAAACGGAGGGAAATGCCAATCATATATGCCCCGGCGATAAAACAGTTCTATTTACCGCTGAAGAATGGAAAACATTTGATGAAAAGCGCCGCCAGGATATACTGATGGATTATCGTTTGTCGTACTGTGGTTATGGCGAAGTGAACTGGTGCGAAGCGCTTGGTACCGTACTGGCCAATGATGAGGTAATAAACGGCGTAAGTGAGCGTGGCGGCCATCCTGTTGTGAAAAAGAAGCTGCGCCAATGGTATTTGCGAATTACAGAATATGCCGACCGCCTGCTGGAAGGATTGAACCGCATTGAGTTTAGCGAGGCCATGAAGGAAATGCAAACCAACTGGATTGGGAAAAGTTATGGCGCAGAGGTTGATTTTGAAATAAACCTTACCCCCGGCTCCTCTCAAAAGAAGGAGATCCTAAAAGTGTACACCACACGCCCTGATACTATTTTTGGTGTTGACTTTATGGTAGTGGCTCCGGAACATGAATTGATTGAAAAAATTACTTCCCCCGAACAACGGGAAGCAGTTGAAGAATACATTAATTATGTAAAAAGCCGTAGCGACAGGGAAAGGCAGGCCGAAAAGAAAATTACCGGCGTTTTTACCGGCGCTTATGCTTTAAATCCGTTTAACGGCAAACAAATTCCTATCTGGATTTCCGAATATGTATTAATTGGTTATGGAACAGGCGCCATAATGGCTGTGCCTTGCGGCGATGAACGCGATTTTAAATTCGCGAAGCATTTTAATATTCCTATTACCAACATTATAGGAAACCATTTTAATGGAGAGGAAGCCAATCCTACAAAAGACGCGGTGCTTGAAAACAGTTATTTCCTGGATGGCATGGTAATGCGAGATGCTATGGAAGTGGTGATCAATAAAGTGGAAGAAATGAAGATCGGGAAACGGCAGGTAAATTACCGCATGCGCGATGCCGCATTCAGCAGGCAACGCTACTGGGGCGAGCCTTTTCCTATTATTTGGGAAGATGGTATAGCGTATCCTTTACCCGAAAATGAATTACCGGTTCTACTTCCTGAAATTGATAAAATTAAAAACGGATCTGAAGGCGAAGGACCACTTGCCAACCTTGATGATTGGAAAAACTATAACGGCGGCATCCGCGAAGTAAATACTATGCCCGGTTACGCAGGGTCATCATGGTATTTTCTGCGGTATATGGATCCGGAAAACAAAACGGAATTTTGCAGCAGAAAAGTGAGTGACTACTGGGGCCAGGTTGATCTATATATTGGCGGCACCGAACATGCGGTGGGACATTTACTCTACAGCCGCATGTGGACGAAAGTGTTGTTTGACCTTGGTTTAATTGGCTATGATGAACCCTATAAAAAACTTGTCAACCAGGGTATGATCCAAGGCAGCTCAAGATTGGTTTACAGAATACATGGCAGCAGCAAATTTGTTTCACATGGGTTAAAAGACGACTATTCCACTGATTCAATTCATGTAGATGTGAATATAGTGGATGGATTGGAACTGAATACCGAAGCATTTAAACAATGGAAAAACGGAGAATTTGCCGATGCAGAATTCATACTGGAAAACGGGAAATACATATGCGGTACAGAAGTGGAAAAAATGAGCAAACGCTATTTCAATACTGTAAACCCCGATGACTTGTGTGAAAGATATGGCGCCGATACCTTCCGCATGTATGAAATGTTTTTAGGTCCGGTGGAAATGAGTAAACCGTGGGATACAAAAGGCATTGAGGGCGTGTACAGGTTTTTGCGCAAATTGTGGCGTTTGTTTGTGCACGAAGAAAAAGGAGTGATAGTAACCAATGAAACCCCAACCGATGCCGAATGGAAAGTGGTGTATAAAGCAATAAAGAAAATAGAAGATGACACCGAAAAGTTTTCTTTTAACACGGCTGTCAGCACATTTATGATTGCGGTAAATGAGCTGAATGATATGAAATGCCATAAAAAAGTGGTGCTCGACAAATTGCTTGTGGCGTTAGCGCCATATGCGCCTCACATTGCCGAAGAGCTGTGGCATCTAACAGGAAATGAAGATTATATTGTGAACACAGCCTTCCCGGAAATTGAGCAAAAATATCTTGTAGAAACTTCAAAAGTGTATCCGGTTGCCATAAACGGCAAAACAAGAACCGAACTAACCGTTGCGCTGGATGCCACACAACAGCAGGTAGAAGAATTGGTTTTAGCTAATGATATTGTACAAAAGTGGCTGGATGGAAAAACGCCAAAGAAGGTTATTTATGTAAAGAATAAAATGATCAATATAGTGGTGTAATTTCAAGTAAAGATTTTTTTGTTGACCGGCGGTAGTGCTACTCTTAAGCATCGTTGTGTCACTCACTTGTACGGCAGGAACTTTAGTGGGCGGTTGAGAGATCAGAGGTCAGAAATCAGCGGCTCACACTCTGCAAGGCTTGTAGCCTTGCAGCACTATACTGTTGCTTTTAGCAACAATTGTACATTGCCAAACTGGCGCAGGCCTCCCGGCCTGTGCCTGATCGTTACTTATTTTATCAGAAGGCAACGTTATAATCAATGAACATTTTTTAGTTATTAGTCAAGTAACTTATAGGCACAGGTCAGGAGACCTGCGCCAGTTTGGGAAAACAGATATCAGAGGTCAGAAGAAACTACCCACATCAGTAAAGCACAAGGCACACAATGGTTTGCTGAATTGCTACCAACCCTTGTGTTCTTTCCTGGTGAACCTTGTGGTTAACAATTTCTTGTGACATCTTATTTCTGTGAAGAAAATATTCATGCATGAATTTATGCTGCGTACTCCAAATTAAAAAGGGTATTCTGCATACACAGAATACCCTTGATTATTTTGCGTGAACCATTATACTAACATTCTCAAAGGCTCTTCCAGCAGGCTTTTCAACGTTTGCAGGAATGCCGCGCCAGAAGCGCCATCTACTACGCGGTGGTCGCAGCTTAAGGTCACTTTCATCACATTACCGGGTTTCACCACACCATCCTTAACAACCGGCACCTGACTAATACCGCCTACTGCAAGTATGCATGCATCCGGCGGATTGATGATAGCTGTAAATTCATCTACACCAAACATGCCAAGGTTGGAAAGCGTAAATGTGCTTCCTTCCCAATCTGGTGGCTGCAGTTTTTTCGCTTTTGCCCGTGCCGCAAAATCTTTTACTTCCACTGCTATCTGGCTTAGCGATTTGCTATCCGCAAAACGAACAACCGGTACCAGTAAGCCGTCTTCAATTGCCACTGCCACACCAATATTTACGTGGTGGTTAACTCTTATTGTGTCACCCTGCCAGCTACTGTTTACTGCCGGATGTTGTTTCAATGCAATTGAACATGCTTTTAAAACCAGGTCGTTGAAAGAAATTTTTACAGGAGCATTTTCATTGATCTTTGCACGTGCAGCAACAGCATTATCCATGTCAATAGCCATGGTAACATAAAAATGCGGAGCTGTGAAAAGGCTTTCACCCAAGCGTTTGGCAATTACCTTGCGCATTTGCGAAACTTGTACTTCATCAAAGCTTACCTGTCCTGCAGGAGCAGAAGGCACGGCAGCGCTTTGAGCGGCAGCGGGAGCCGATGGTTGTGCCGATGGTTTATAGTTATCGATATCGGCTTTAATAATACGTCCACCGTCGCCACTTCCCGGCACTTGCGATAAGTCGATGCCTTTGTCTTCAGCAATTTTCTTCGCTAAAGGAGAAGCTTTTACACGTCCGTTCTCTACAGATGCGGATGCAGCAGCACCGGAAGCGGAAGTTGTTTGTGTTGCAGGTTTTTCAGCTTTTGCTTCCGCAGGCTTAGCCCCTTCCACGGGAGCGCCGCCACCCTTGGCAGCAGCAACAAGGCTGTTTACATCCACTTTCCCTTCTTCACCTATAATACATAATAGTGCATTTACAGGTACCTTTTCTCCTTTTTGTGCGCCAATATACAACAGCTTTCCATTTTTGTAGCTTTCCAGCTCCATGGTAGCTTTATCGGTTTCTATTTCTGCGAGCAGTTCACCTTTCTTTACATCGTCACCAATGTTTTTATGCCATTCTGCAATAACGCCTTCTGTCATGGTATCGCTTAGGCGGGGCATCAGTATCACTTCTTCTACCTTTGAAAGATCTACAGTTTGAGTAGCAGGAGCAGATTCTTGTTTAGGGGCTTCGGCTGGTTTTGCTTCTTCTTTAGCCGGAGCTGACTGTCCACCGGTTTTATTCAAAATAGCGGATATATCTTCACCGGGAGCGCCAATGATTGCAAGTAAATCATTCACCTGCAGTTTTCCTCCTTTTTCTACACCTATGTGTAGCAAAGTGCCGTCTTTATAGCTTTCCAGCTCCATTGTGGCTTTGTCGGTTTCTACTTCTGCCAATAATTCACCTTTTTTCACGGTATCTCCAACCTTCTTATGCCATGCAGCTATAACGCCTTCAGTCATAGTGTCGCTCAGGCGGGGCATTAATATCTCTTCAGCCATAATTATTGATTGTTAATTTGAGGGTCGAAATTAGGGCAAATTGTGGAATAAATAACAAAATCGGCTCCGACAAAGTGTATAATGTATAAGACAAGTGTTGGTGGTTGAAGGGTAGTGAATGCTGTGACTTTTCATCTTTCAAAAGTCGTGAACTTCTAATATCTGACTTCTGATCTCTGACTTCTCTACTGCCAACCGCCAACTGCCTACTGCTTACCGCTCAATAGCATTCCTGCCGTACAAGTGAGTGACACAACGATGCTTAATAGTAGCACTACCGCCGGTCCTATAAAAATAAACTGAGGTAAGAGGGCAGAAATCGGACACACAAACCATGCGAAATATCTCATTGCAATCTGCTTCTTCAACTTTTGATATCTCATTCAATTATTCACAATTTCAGTCCCGGCAAATTTTTGAAATGGCCGTTGAGTTTTATTCGTTCCTTTAAGTGCTCCATTTCTGCAATAATTGGCAATACTTTATTAAGATGTCTTTTCAGGTATTCCTGCCTCTGTACTTCATCTTTTAAGCCGAGTATTTCATATTCTTCCTCTTGCGACAAACCGGCGTGATGCGCTACATCGTAGCTTATTAATGCATCCTCGGGTTTGTTAAATTCCTTTTTAATCTTTAAAAGTTCGTGCAGCTTTTTTACCGCCTCGACTACCTTTTGCATCAGTTCGCGATTGCCATTATCTTTCTCGCTTTTATGATAACTCACAATGGCGCCGCTATATAATTTATCGGGAATGGTATTAATTATTTCAAGCACACGAAACACTCCCAATCCGATGGTTTTGATATCCATTTCTCCATTCTCATATGTTTTTGAAACGTCCTGAACCTCAACAAGTGTTCCCCATTCACGCAGTTTATTGTTGATCACAACTGGCACTCCAAAAGGTTTATTTTGCTGTACACATTCCTGTATCAGTTGCCTGTAACGTGGCTCAAATATGTGCAGGTTTAAATTCTCCCCGGGATATACAACTATGCTCAATGGAAATATTGGAATGAAATTGGTCATAATCTAATAATAAAGCAGGTAATTCAGTGATGTAGTAAAGTTAACTTTTTCGCCTTTATAAAATTTATAATGGCTAAAATTGTAATATTGTGCAACGATCATCAATTTAAGATTTTAAATGTGAATGGCTTATCTGTAGTAATAATTACATACAATGAAGAAAAGAACATAGGCAGATGCATTGATTCTGTAAAAGAGCTGGCAGATGAGATCATAATACTTGATTCTTTTTCAACAGACAACACAAGAACTATAGCCTTGCAAAAAGGGGCAAAAGTGTATGAAAGTACTTTTGAAGATTATGTGACACAAAAAAACGAAGCGAATAAATATGCGTCGTACAAGTGGGTATTATCGTTGGATGCGGATGAAGCTTTATCGCCGGAACTCTTTCAAAGTATAAAGCAACTGATGAATGAACCTTCGGAGTATGTTGCATATAAATGTGCCCGGTTAACAAACTATTGCGGTAAATGGATCAGGCATTCCGGTTGGTATCCCAACTTCATTATCCGCCTGTTTAATAAGGACGAGGGAAGCTGGCAGGGATATAAAATTCATGAAAAATGGAAGCTGAATAATAATGGCAAAGTTGGGCGGTTGCGGGGTGATCTGTTACACTATTCCTATAATGATCTTGAGGCACATATAAAACAGAATAATAAGTTTAGCACTATTTCGGCAAATGCTTATTTGGAAAAAGGTAAAAAATCCAATTGGCTAAAAATGATTTTAAATCCAAGCTGGGCTTTTATATACAGCTACATTGTGCGATTGGGCTTTCTTGACGGCTATTTTGGATTTGTAATAGCTTGTAATGTTGCACATCTTACTTTTATGAAATATTATAAATTGTATGCCTTGCAAAACGGAATTAAAGTTTCAAAAAATTAACAAATAGAATTAAACATCTTTGACTTTTTGTAAAATATGCCTCTCAAATCTCCTATACTCATCAGTGGTTTTTGCATGGTGCGTAATGCAACAAAGCTTTACTATCCAATAAAGGCGTCTATCGAATCCATATTGCCAATTGTGGATGAATTTGTAATAGCTCTTGGCAATTGTGATGAAGATGATTCTACGTTGGAAGAAATCAGGAAAATCAATTCAGATAAAATAAAGATCATTAATACTGTTTGGGATCTGGAGGCTTATCCCAATGGCAGCGAATATGCGCATCAAACGGATATAGCAAAAAACGCCTGCCGGGGAAAATGGCTGTTCTACCTGCAAAGCGATGAAGTTGTTCACGAAAAATATTTACCTGTAATCAGAAAAATGTGCGAAGAACTTGTAGAGGACACGCAAGTGGAAGGTTTGCTTTTTGATTACAAACATTTTTGGGGAGATTATTCGCACTATATAGTATCGCATGCCTGGTATGCGGAAGAAATAAGGATCATTCGCAACGATCCTGAAATTCACTCCTGGCGCGACGCCCAATCTTTCCGGCGCATTCCGGAATTTGATGGCAAAAGTTATTTTCAGAAAAAAGACACATATAAACTACGAGTGGCCAAAGTGCCGGCCTGCATTTATCATTACGGATGGGTAAGACCCCCTCAATTGATGCAGAAAAAAAGAATATCATTTGAAACAGATATGCAGGGACGCGAAAAAGCGGCAGAACAATTTAAAAATGCGGCTTTCGAATTTGATTATGGAAATCTTAGCCGCCTAAAAATATTTAAAGAAGCGCATCCGGCTGTAATGAAGGAATTTATTGCAAAATTCAACTGGCAGGATCAGCTTTACCCCAACCGGCAGTCATATCAAAGGCATAAGCATGATAAAACAAAATACAGAGTGCTTAGCTTTATAGAACAGAATTTATTAGGAGGCAAGCAGATCGCATCATTTAAAAATTATGATTTGGTAAAATGATTTTGTAGTGAAGATATTATTTTCAGCTACTCTTATTAAATTCGACCCCATACATCCACATTTATAAAATATCACAACATGTTTAATTATTTCCGGCAATCATTTGCCCGCAAAAGAGCAAGGCGCGTTACCCAGGAATACCCGGCACGAATTGACACATTTGACATAGAGAATTTAGGAAAAATAGAATTTGCCAATTGGGAAAATCCTTTGGTTAAAACCTTTGCAATCACTTCTGAAATGGTAGCTTTTTTCAGACAGTTTATTAAGGAGGGAGATTTGGCCATTGACATCGGAACAAACATTGGTGACACAACTGTTCCCATGGCGCTTTGTGCCGGCGCTTCGGGTTTAACATTGGGTTTCGACCCCAATCCCTTTGTGTATAAGATCCTGCAAAAAAACGCATCTCTTAATAAGGGAAAAATGAATATTGTTCCGGTTAATTATGCCATTTCTACAAACGAAGAAGAGTTTTATTTTATCTCATCCGAAGCATCATTTGCAAACGGAGGCATTTCACCAACAGAAGAAAGTGCACATGGCAAATTTGTATGGAAAGAAAAGATCAAAGGCGTTAACCTGAAAAAGTTTTTGGAAGCAAATTACAACGACAGGCTAAATAGATTTTCTTTTGTAAAAATTGACACAGAAGGTTATGATAAAGAAATTATCAAATCCGCTTCCGATATACTTTCTATTTATAAACCTGTAATTGTTGCAGAAAGCTTTGGAAAAGCTTCCGATGAAGCCAAAATTGAGTTATACGATGTAATTGAACGTTTGGGATACGACATATATTATTTTGAAGATTTTTCGATAAATGCAAAGGTGGAAAAACTAAATTCGAAAACAGATATCACAAAATGGAAGCAGACAATAAATGTGTATGCTATAGCAAAAAAATAATAAAAACGCCCGGAACCGGTTAATAGCCGGCTCCAGGTTTCAGTATAATCCTTCTTTAAATTCTTATCAATTATTTTGCCACCCTGTTATGTTTCCACCACTGATACCCTATAAATCCTACCAATGCCAATGGCATAGCCGCCAGGTATAATATGCCGTTGTTTAAAGCCTTTGCAGGTTTCTCTCCAAGTTGTTGGGCAGTTTTTGTACAAATGGAACATTGCGCCTTTGCAGTAGAAAAATTGAATACGAATAAGATGGTAATTACTAATGGTATAAATCGCATTTTCACGAATCTGGTATTTGAAGCAAAAATAACATAATAGTATTACACTACAACCGGTATAAATTTTTGGTGTACAAGCAATGCTATTAACTTAAGCGCCGAATAGCGAACCAGCCGTACAAGTGTGCGACGCAACGCAAGCTTAATGTTTATTCTGCCGCCGGGCTCATAATTATTCCTTTCTTAAATTAATGACATTGTGCGGACAAGATTTTTTTGGTTACCGGCATTAGTTTTTCATGGCATCATCGTTGTGTCACTCACTTGTACGGCAGTAATGCTATTGGGCTGCCTCATCCCCGGCCCTTCTCCAAAGGAGAAGGGAGCCTGCGCACAAAGCGGATATTCATAGTCTCAATAATTTTTTTCAACTTTCTTCTCTAATCGCTTTCAGTAGCTCATGTACAAAGCATTCTCAATTCTCCACTCTCAATTCTCAATTTATTTAAGCGCTTTCAACTTTCAACTATTCTTCACTGTTGCTTTTAGCAACATCACATACCTGGCGCAGGTCTCCTGACCTGTGCCTGCACGTTACTTATCCTACACAAGAAAACCTTATTGATTCGAATATTATCAATTAAATAGAATAAGTAACAATTAAGCACAGGTCAGGAGACCTGCGCTAGTGAGATACACTCACTTGTTCGACAGAAATGCTATGGAGTGGCAGTGATGTAAGAAATCAGTTGCCAGTTGCCTTCCTATTAACAACCAGCTTTATTCGCACTAATATTGTACTGCCTGTACTCCTACACCAGCAACTGGCAACCGGCAACTTTCTTCTATTCATTTCTCTACTGCCTACCGCCCTCTGCCAACTGCCCACTCAATACCCAAACAGCTTTTTCAACCACTTCAGCTTCCCTTCATACGGAGGATATTTTATAGATGGATCAAACCATGTGGGAGTCTTTAAAATAGATTTGGCATGCGAAAATGTTTCAAATGAATATTTGCCGTGGTAGCGACCGGCTCCGCTATTACGCACTCCTCCAAAAGGAAGGTGACCATTTGTAAAATGCAATGCGGTATTATTAATACAACCTCCTCCAAAAGCAATATCCATCCATTGTTTCTCCTTATCTTTTGAATTGGTAAAAAGATAAAAAGCCAGCGGATCAGGATTTTTTAAAATTATTTGCCGGGCCTCATCTATGGTAGTAAAAGAAAAAACCGGAAGTACAGGACCGAAAATTTCTTCATTCATTATAGATGCATTCACATCAACATTTGTAATAACAGTGGGTGAAATATAAAGCGTATCTGCATTGTACCGGCCACCATAAATAACTTCTCCCTGCTTCAAAAAACTCATAAGACGCCCGAATCTTTTCCAATTGATAATTTTTCCGTAATCCTCATTTGTAGAAGCATCCGCGGAATACATATGCTGAATTGTTTCTGTAAAAATTTGTAAAAATTTTTCTCTAACGCTTTCATGCACCAGCAAATAATCGGGAGCAATGCATGTTTGCCCTGCATTTGTAAATTTTCCCAAAGCAATTCTTTTTGCAGCAATTTTCAAATTTGCATCGGCTTCCACAATACATGGGCTTTTACCGCCTAACTCAAGCGTTACCGGTATTAAGTTTTGAGCCGCCATTTGATATATATTTTTTCCAACCTCAATACTACCGGTATAAAACACATGATCAAACCTGAACGATTTCATCAATTGCGGCACTACGGTTGCTCCATCACCTTGTACTATTGTAACGTAATTTTCCGGAAAAGCATACCTTATGATTTTTTCAATAATGGTAGCTGTTGCGGAGGACAATTCAGAGGGCTTTATAACAGCGCAATTGCCCGCGGCAATGGCTCCGGCAAGCGGCAACAGGCAAAGCTGAAACGGATAATTCCATGGTGCTATAATGAATACAACCCCTAACGGATCGTGTAGTAAATAGCTTTTGGAAGGAAAATTGAACAGGTTGGTTTTAACTTTTCGCGGACGCATCCAGCGGCGCAGGCATTTTAGCATCTTGTTAATTTCAGCCAGGGTTAACCCGATTTCCGTGAAATAAGCTTCAGCAGCATTTTTTTTGAGATCTGTATGCAATGCCTCCAAAATATCTTTTTCATTTTCCAGTATAGCATTTTTCAGCTTTCGCAGTTGCTGTATTCTAAACGTATAATTTTTCGTGGCACCCGAATTATAATAGCTTCTAATTTGTTCTGTATTAACATTAAATGTTGAAGAGGTCGCATCGGCGAATGTGTTATTACTTTTAGTAGAAAGCATGTTATAAAATCAAAGATTGAAACGAACGTTTAAATAAAATTCCGGCTATTTCAATTTAATCAAATTCAAAGTAAATAACTAATTTCATTTTATGACCGATGAACATTATATGCAAATAGCGTATCGCGAAGCGCAGAGAGCTTATGAAGAGGGCGAAGTACCGGTTGGCGCAATAGTTGTTATGAACGATAGGATTATAGCCAGGGGTTATAACCAGGTGGAAAAATTAAACGACCCCACTGCTCATGCCGAGATCATAGCCCTTACATCTGCCTTCAATTTTATTGGGGCAAAATATTTACCTGGAGCAACTCTTTATGTGACGGTGGAGCCTTGCCTTATGTGTGCCGGAGCTTTGTATTGGAGTAAAATCGGACGAATAGTGTGGGGTGCCGATGATGAGAAAAACGGGCATAAAAAAGTTACCGAAACAAAATCTCCATTTCATCCGAAAACTACCACCACCTCAGGAATTATGAAAGAAGAATGTGCAGGCTTAATGAAAAAATTTTTTAAAGAAAAAAGATAAAGTGAAAAAGTATAAGTGAAAATTTGAAAAACACCCGTTTTTTTAGCAAAATGACTTTCAAACAAAAGATTATTACATTTGCTGGCACAAACGATTTTGAAACCAATCATTAACTATTAAAAACAATAATTATGGCATTTACATTACCTGCGCTGCCTTATGCGCACAATGCGTTGGAACCCTATATTGATGAGCTTACAATGCATATCCACCACGAGAAACATCATCAGGCATATGTTGACAATTTGAACAAAGCCATTGCCGGCACGCCCAATGAAAATAAGAGCCTGGAAGAGCTTGTAGCAGATGCGGGTTCTATTTCTCCTGCCGTTCGCAATAATGGCGGAGGACATTGGAATCACAGCTTTTTTTGGGAATCACTTGCACCTAATGCAGGCGGACAACCAACCGGAGCCTTGGCTGAAGCAATCAACACCACCTTCGGTACTTTTGATGCGTTTAAAGAAAAATTCAATGCGGCAGGTGCTACCCGATTTGGTAGCGGTTGGGCATGGCTGCTAGTAAAAGACGGCAAGCTGGAAGTTTCTTCTACACCCAATCAGGACAACCCCCTGATGGATGTGGCAGATGTAAAAGGCACCCCCATTTTGGGTGTTGATGTGTGGGAACACGCTTATTATATTAAGTATCAAAACCGCCGTCCGGAATATCTTGCCGCATTCTGGAATGTAGTAAACTGGAGCAAAGTAGCCGAACGTTTTGCCACTGCTACAAAATAAAAATATAAGAAATAGAAAATGTTGTTACTTGCAATCCCGGAAACTCTTTCCGGGATTTTTTTTTAAAAAGCGATATTTTTACAAATAATTATATTAAAACAAACCGATATGAAAAAGATTTTTTCAGTTGCTGCCATTGTTGCCCTGGCATTTTTAGTTTCATGCTCCGGAAACAATACAAAAAAAGTATTGATCATGTCAAGCGGCAAACTTAATATTGATCCTAAAAATCAAAGTAATATTAAGCAGGAGCCCGGCACTCAGCACAATGAGGCCTTTGTTACTTTCAATACAAAAGACAAAGTACTGTTGAATGTGGAAACACCCACCGGTAAAAAGACTTTTGATATTGAAGCACCCGGCTTTTACTTGCTAAACCTGAAAGTGGACACATTGGTTGGCGGATTTAAAAACTTCGGCGTTGGCCCCGGCGAAACAAAAATTACCCAGGAACAGTTGCACGAAATGATCGACAGCTTGAATCAGCTAATTGTAGGACAAGGCGTGAGTGAAGCAAAAAGAAACTTTTTTATAGTGCCGGATAAGTTGCAAAAACTTTCTGACAACATAAATTCACAGGTGTTCGGTCCCTACAATCAAATGCCTTCATCCTTCAGCACTACGGACGATAAAGTACCAGAAGTGTATAAGTTTTACACTGTTCCCGATGCACGTGAAATAATAACCAGCAAAGTCGAATTATTGAAGCAGTAAACTTTGAGCATCTCAAAGTACAGCTTTTGCCTGTCCTTGAATTTATATTTGATAAATAAAGACTCATTATACCACAATGTCATTAATTTAAGAAAAAGAATATGTATGAGCCCGCGGCAGAATAAACATTAAGCTTTCGTTGCGTCGCACTCTTGTACATTTGGTTCGCTATTCAGCGCTTAAGTTAATGACATTGCATCCATTCTATTCCATCTTTCGCCTGATTGATGGCTTGATTTCTAATTTACTACACAACAACATTTTGGTATGCCCCCGACAAAAAATAGCGGGGTATGTTTTGGAAGCTATTTAAACATATTTAACCCTGTAGGATTATCATTCCTATCCTACAAACATTTTGTCTATTTTTGTAACAAATAGCGTTTTAGTATGGGAAAAACCACGGTTTTGCTGTTTGGCGAACGCCTGACACGGATAAGGTAAAAGAAAAAACTTTCTCAGACAGAAGTTTAAAAATTGCTTGAGATTGATGGGGATGCTTATGGCCGTTATGAACGCAATGAAGTAAAAACCTTCCATTGCGATGACCGCTAAAATTGCTGATGTATTCAAAGTATCTTTGGATTATCTTATTGGGAAAACCGATTTAGAATTTGATGATGATACCTTAAAGAGAACAGAAGAAATTTCTAAACTCTCTGATAAAAATAAGGAAGTGGTGTATACTTTTTTGGACTCTTTCCATGCTACTAATAAAATGCAAGGACTTTTAAAAATGGCTAAATAATTTTGTAATGAAAGTATTATTAGATATACCAGATAACAAGGCTGCTTCATTTATGGATGTAATAAAAAGTATTTCTTATGTAAAAGCAAAACCACTTACCGATACCAAAGCTTTATTAATGGCAGAAATAAGGGAAGCTGTTGAAGAAATGAAACTTATTAGAACCGGTAAAAAGAAAGCCCGTAACGCTGAAGATTTTTTAAATGAACTATAGTGTAAAATCTATTGCGGTATTTGAAAAGCAAGCCAAACGGCTTATTAAGAAATACGCATCCCTGAAAAATGAATTATTGTAACTGATACAGAAACTTAAACAAAACCCTGAACTCGGTACCGCTATCGGTAAGAATTGTTTTAAAGTCCGCATTGCCATTGCTTCTAAAGGTAAAGGGAAATCCGGCGGCGCAAGGATTATCACTAATTTTGTCGTAACTGATAAAACCGTTTACCTCCTTGCTATTTATGATAAATCCAAACAGCAAAATATTACTGATAAAGAACTCGACGAACTTCTAAAATATATACCAGAATAGCTAAAGCCCGCTATAGCGGGCTTTATTTTATTATTTTGTAGTTGATTTTATGTTTTGATATACCCCTTTTTTTACTTCAATATCATCTATTCTATCATAATCATAAATAAAATCTCTCAGGAAAGAATTTACAATTAATCCATTATAAAGACAGCTTCTGCTAAAACAAATTGAATATCTTCTAAGTTTTTAAACAATAACTCCCCTTCATCATTTTTTTTTGTTTTAGCAATGAAACGACTTTGTTGCAACGGTAGCAAAAAGGACACACCATTTCTTTTTTGTAATTTATGTTTAAGCGACCTTTAAAGAAACCGGCATTGCTAACTGAGCATATTTGTTCAGAATAACACATTTGATTTTTGCTTCGGTTTGCTGATTCTCCATTTTTCTGGCATCCATACTGGCTCCAAAAATAGTTTTATATCTGAACATAGCTACCTCGTTCAGACTGCGTTTGTGATAACCCTCTTTTCATCGGTTGTAATGCTATTCATCGGCTAAAATATTTCAGGCTTGTAAGTCAGGTATCCTACACCTTAAAGGTGTAGGATACCTGTGTATACTGATTTCTGAACTCTCTACTGCCAACCGTCTAATGCTTACTGTCAACTCGCTCAATAGCATTCCTACCGTACAAGTGAGTGACACAACGATGCTTAATAGTAGCACTACAGCCGGTTACAAAAAAGTTATGAGTTTTGAGTTATGAGCTATGTGTGAGAATTTCAAATCTCATTACCCGGCCCATCCTTCCCTGTCGAGGCTTCTATACTGGATGGCTTCGGCAATGTGTTCCGCTTTAATACTTTCAGATGCTGCAAGATCGGCAATAGTGCGGGCAACTTTTAAAATTCTGTCATAAGCGCGGGCCGATAAATTCAATTTGTTCATTGCTATTTTAAGCAAATTGGTACTGGCACTATCAAGCTCGCAAATTTCTTTTAGCTGCCTGCTGTTCATTTGTGCATTGCAATAAATGCCCTGGTTATCTTTATAGCGCTCGGCCTGTATGTTTCGTGCGTTTATAACACGGTCGCGAATTACTTCTGAAGTTTCACCGGTTTGCGCTGAAGTCAGTTGGTTGAAAGGCACAGGGGTAACTTCCACATGAAGATCGATACGATCCAGCAATGGTCCCGAAATTTTATTAAGATATTTTTGAACTGCTCCCGGCGGACATGTACATTCTTTATCAGGATGATTATAATAGCCGCACGGACAAGGGTTCATTGAAGCGATCAGCATAAAACTTGCAGGAAAATCGAGCGCTATTTTTGCGCGGGAAATGGTTACTTTTCTTTCTTCCATCGGCTGGCGCATTACCTCAAGCGCAGTTCTTTTAAACTCCGGCAATTCATCCAAAAATAAAACGCCGTTATGTGCGAGCGAAATTTCGCCGGGTTGCGGAACGCCACCGCCACCCACCAGCGCGGCATCGCTTACTGTATGGTGCGGACTGCGAAAAGGCCGTTTGGATATGAGTGTTGCATTATCTGGCAGTTTGCCTGCAACACTATGGATCTTGGTTGTTTCTAAAGCCTCGTGCAACGACAGCGGCGGAAGAATAGTAGGAAGCCTTTTTGCCAGCATGGTTTTACCTGCGCCGGGCGGCCCTATTAGTATGGCATTATGTCCTCCGGCAGCGGCAATTTCTAAAGCTCTCTTAATGTTTTCCTGGCCTTTTACATCACAGAAATCGAAATCGAATGAATATTGCGAGTGGAAAAATTCTTCGCGGGTATCAACCTGAACCGGTTGCAGGTTGGTGCCGCTTTGAAAAAATTCGATAACATCATTAATATGCGAAACACCATACACTTCCAAGCTATTGACCATTGCTGCTTCGCGAGCATTTTGCGTAGGAACCAGCAACCCCCTAAAGCCTTCGCGGCGTGCGGTAATAGCTATGGGCAATGCTCCTTTAATAGGTTGAATAGTACCATCAAGACTAAGCTCTCCCATCATTACATATTCTTTCAAAGCATCCACCCGTTCAAGCTGATCAGAAGCGCCTAATAATCCTACAGCCATCGGCAGATCAAATGCCGAGCCTGATTTTCGTATATCGGCGGGAGCAAGGTTAATGACAACCTTTGTGCGGGGCATGCGGTAACCGTTGGTTTTAATAGCGCTGTCAATGCGTTGAGCGCTCTCCTTAACAGCATTATCAGGAAGACCTACAACAGCAAAAAACTGGCCTTCACTCACATTAACTTCTATAGTAATGGTAATAGCTTCTACGCCATACACGGCGCTACCAAATGTTTTTACTAGCATAAAGATTCAAGGAAATTATTTACGGGCAAATACCTGGGGTCGCGGCAAATATAAGAATTAGTTGAAAGCTGAAAATTGAAAGTTGAAAGTGCAGCTCAAAACTCATTACTCACAACTCACAACTCATTACTTTTATGTAACCGGCGATATTGCTACTATTAAGCATCGTTGTGTCACTCACTTGTACGGTTGGAATGCTATTCAGCAAAGTGAAACATTCATGCATAAATTTATACAGCGTATGGTATAATATTATTAATTATAATTAAACTTGCGCTATGATCATCAAAAACGCGAGCTACCTTATAAGCAGTCCTGATTTTACTAAATGTCCGGCACCAGACAGGCCGGAATACGCATTCATTGGCAGAAGCAATGTGGGCAAATCAACGCTCATCAATATGCTGTGCAATAATCAGAAACTTGCGAAAACCTCCGCATCGCCGGGCAAAACCCAATTGATCAATCATTTTGGAGTGCAAAGCGCTCATGATGAAAAAGACAAAACCAACTCGCAATGGTATATTGTGGATCTACCGGGTTATGGTTTTGCAAAAGTGTCGCAAAGCAGCAGGCGGCGCTGGGAACAAATGATCGAAAACTATCTCCGGAAAAGAGAAAATCTTACTAATGTATTCGTGTTGATTGACAGCCGCCACAAACCTCAAAAAATAGATCTTGATTTTTTACTCCAACTAGGAAAATGGGAAGTGCCATTTTCAATAATTTTTACAAAATCCGATAAAGAAACTCAGGCGATAGTAAGTAAAAACGTAAAAGATTTTTTCACAAAAATGAGAGAAACCTGGCAGTTTCTGCCACAGCATTTTATAAGCAGCGCGGTTAAAAAAACCGGACGCGATAAAATACTGGCCTCTATAGAAGATTTAAACACACGTTTTTGGGAAGAATGAACATTAAATGTTTTTGGTTGTTAATAATGAAGTGAAACGCTTTATTATGAAACACACTTTGTTGTTATTACTATTAACCCTTTGCCGCACATTATTATATGCCCAATCGCCAACCTTCGAAGAAGATGCCGCTAAGGTGGCAGAAGAATTGAAAGGATACAGTATAAAGAACAGTTATGCTTCGCTTATAAATTACAATACTACCCAAAATGCCTCGTTTTATATAAAACCAAACAAAACGTATATCATATACTTTGTGTATGATATAAACCCCCGGGTAGTCCCCAAATTTGATGCACATTTAATGGATCCGGATAATTCGGTGGTAAAAAAATATACTGCCACCCCCGAAGATGTGCTTGTAAAAGGCTCAGCGAAGGTTGCCGCATTGCGTTTTACTACACCCGTTTTTAAGAAAAAGAAATTGCCGGTAAAAATAGATGCTGACCCGGCGGCTAAAATTTATATTTATTATAAACAACGTTAAAGCACACACTATTTTGAGAAATTAGAGATCCGTCACCCATAACCCACCCCAAAACTTTAGTTGACCACTTTATTAGCGCAACTGCTGCTGGCAAACGCTTCTGGTTTGGCTTTGAAAGCAAAGCCCATACCAAGTATGTAGCCCATTGCTTCCTTAAGTGCATCATTGCTTTTAAAATGCGGATTGGTATTAATGTCGGCATGCACTTCCATATCTACATCATATACAGTAAAAAGATCGCATAGTTCATACGCGATCTCGATACTTTTAGCCACTTCAACCAACATGCGCTCTTTGATGCTGAATTTTTGTTTTGATTTTTCATTATGAATAAACATAAATCCGCCGTGTCCTTCACGCAGAAAAACGATAACGGTAGCAAATTCCGTTTCAATGCCTTTCACCTGCGAATCGGTGCCAATGCAAACTTTCAATTTATACCCCTGTGCAGATTCACGTTTTATGGCCGATTCAACGGCTTGCACTATGGGTAGCTCAATAGTGTCACCATTAAATTTTCTCCAGATCATAAAAATGGGTTTTTCGAATTTACCAAAAAACCCATTGCATTACAAACAATCAATCTGTTATTGTTAGATTAAATTTCTGAAATGATCGTGTATAAATTTCTCCTGCTCATTAAGAAAAGTTTGAAATTTTCTGTTTCTTCTGTTGAATTATACCATCACAAAATAGCCCGATCACATATACTTTAATACTGCCCGGTTCTAAGCAATACAAGTGTACAAGCCTCTAAAGGCTGAATATTGTTGTTGCGTGAAAGCCTTGCCAGTTCTTCATTTTCAGCACCTGGATTAAAAATAATCCTCTTTGGCGTCAAAGAGAGAATGTAATCATAGTATTCCTTTTGATGCGTAGAATTCAGATAAAGTGTAACAGTATCGATATCTTCGAAATTCTCTTTTTCTTTATGCACTTCCACATCTTCCACAACAGTATTTTTTCTGCCAACTGCTACCACAGGATGACCGTGTTGCCTAAGGCTTTTAATAGCCATATTGCTATACCGCGCCGGATTATCAGACGCACCTAATACTAAAGTTTTCTTTTTCATAAAATGTTAACAGGTAATATTCAGTTGGCAGTAAGCAAACTATACTGCCGGATGTCTACTTAATTACCTTTAAAAGTGTGTTTAAAAACCAATTTTCTTCCGCATGTACCATGGTATCAAGCATCTTATCAGCCTGATCGCCAAATTTCTTAATCCCATTTACCGTATCAAGAAACGCTTTGGTATCCTTATCCTTTTTATCGCCGTCAATATTATTAAATTGATTGATCAGTTTAAGCATGGGATCCAGTTCCCGTTTTTTTCGCTCTTTCACAATTTGTGTAGCCACTTTCCAAATATCTTTTTCGGCGCTAAAATATTCTTTACGTTCACCCGGTACCACAATCCTGTTTACCAATCCCCAATCAATCAGTTCGCGAATATTCATATTCACATTTCCCCTGCTAATGGAAAGCTGCTCCATCACATCGTCTTGCGTAAGCGAATCCGCACTAATTAATAGCAAAGCATGCACCTGCGCCATTGTGCGGTTAATACCCCAATGTGTGCCAAATGCCCCCCATGATGTAATAAATTGTTGTTTTGCCTCTGAAAGTTTCATGATGCAAAAATATAGCTGCTTTCTGAAACTTCAAGAATATATGAAAAACATGTATGGGTACAGCATTTTTTTTGGTAACCGGCGGCAGTACTACTATTAAGCATCGTTGTGTCACTCACTTGTACGGTAGTAATGCTATTGAGCGAGTGGGCAGTTGGCAGCGGGCAGTAGAGAAATCAGAAGACAGAAATCAGTATGCGAGTACCAGATGTCCTACACCTTTGAAGTGTAAGACATCTTGATAACGACACGAGATTGCTTATTATACAATTGTTTGCTTCCTCCACAAAAGTTAGAAAGCTTTTGGAGAATGTATGTCAATTTTATACATAGCCGCAATCAAAGGCACTAAATGAAATAGGAATACTTATTTTACAATGTTTATTTAGTGCTTGCACTACAACTTGTTATTCTTTAAAAAAACTGCTGAAATGCAAGTTCCCGCTGCAGTTGTTAATAAAGGATACTGCCTTTAAAGCGCTGAATAGAATTCCCTTTGCCGAAGTTACAGTAGTACAAAATCTTAATCGGGACGCTACCCGCGATCGGGCCCAAATAATTTGAGAGTAGAAATTTGGAATATACCTACCGGTAACCGGCCACATATTTCCGGCCCACAGTTGCCATGAAATACTACCGATGAAGTGCTTGCGACGCAACGATGACGCCATGAAATACCGCAGCCGGTATCACAATTATTAATTGCGGTATTCACCAAAGCCGAGATAAAATAATAATGATTGTGGTAAAATTTGCCACCGGTACCCAAAAAAGCACTCAGACGCCAACACCTTTAATTATTCAATGATTCAAAAAGGGGTTGTTGCGTTTTTCGTAGCCTATGGTTGTGGCTTCCCCATGGCCCGGATATGCTTTTACGTCATCGGGCAAAATAAACAATTTTTCACGAATGCTTTGGATCAGTGTGTTATAATCACCTCCCGGAAGATCGGTACGGCCTATACTAAGCCTGAACAAAACGTCGCCGGATATAATAAATTTCTGTTTTTCGCAATAGAAACAGATATGACCCGGCGCATGACCCGGCGTAAAAAACACTTTAAGTTCGTCATTTCCCAGCCTTACAACATTCCCTTCACTTAAAAAATATTTCTCAGCACTATAATTATCAAAAGGAAGGTTGTAATATGCACCGGAAACAGCGGCCTGTTCCAAAACCGGAACGTCCATTTCGTTCATATATAGCGGCAAATTCCATGTTTGATGCACAAACTTGTTTCCAAATACATGATCTAAATGGCAATGCGTGTTTAAAAGATAAATTGGGTTTAATTTTTGCTGCTCTATAAAATCTTTTAACTGTTCTTTTTCGTTACTAAAATAGCAGCCCGGATCTATAATGCAACATTCATTTTTTTCGTTATAAAGAACATATGTATTTTCCTGAAACGGATTGAATGTAAAAGTTTTAACTTGTAACATAGTATATATTTGATGACAATGTTAGCGATTAAGGTGAAAAACCATAATTTTAATTAACAATTAATGGCCATGCAATTTCCGAAGAATAATTTGTTAACGAAAGGTTGTAGAAATTTTACTTTCTTTATTTTATCCGTATTAATAATCTGTTCTGCAGGCAATCTTTTTGCCCAGGTGAATACGGTAGATTTTGGTAAAAACAGAGTGCAATACAGAAAATTTAAGTGGGAGTATTATCAAACACCCAATTTCAATAGTTATTATAGCCAGGGCGGCGAAGCGCTCGCAAAATTTGTAGCTCAGATGGCTGAGGAAGAATTACCCGAACTGGAAAGATTTTCGGAGTATGCCTTGCAAAGACGAGCGAATATTGTCATATATAACAGCTATGATGATATGCAACAAACAAATATTGGCTTAGCAGGCAATGTTCAAATTACAGGTGGAAATACAAAATTGGTGAATAACAAAATGGTTGTCTATTTCAACGGCGACCATGCCAACCTTCGCATTCAAATAAGACAGGGTATTGCAAAAATATTGCTGGATAATGTACTGTTTGGTGACGATTTGGGAGAATTTGCTGCCAATAAAGCTTTATTGGATTTACCCACGTGGTTAACAGATGGTTACGTATCATACGCCGGTGAACACTGGAGTACCGAACTTGACGATCAATTAAAATCGGTGTTGCTTTCTGACAGGTACAGAAATTTTTACCAGTTTGCCTACGAACGTCCAACATTGGCGGGCCATGCATTCTGGCGTTATATAGCTGACAATTACAAACCGGAAAACGTTACCTATTTTTTATACCTCGCCCGCATATACAGAAACCTGAATACCGCTTCACAACGCATTTGCAAGCAGAAATTTAAAGATGTGCTGCGTGAATTTATGGATAAAGAAGCCGACAAGTATTATAAGGATATCCGCGCCAGGAGAAATAATCCCAAAGGAACACTTTCGGTAACGGAAGATATAAACCTGTATAAAGACTTTTTCCGGTTTTCTCCTAATCCTGCACCAAGAAGCCAAACCTACGCTGTGGTAGAATATAAAAAGGGAATTGAACGGGTGGTGCTGTACGAAAATTATGTGAACAGAAAAGTATTATTGAAAAACGGCATCATCAACCCGGAAAACAAGCCCAATCCCAACTACCCGATGATGGCCTGGGATGGGAAAGGCTCCAGGCTTGCTGTAATTTATAATGATGAAGGGAAAATAAAACTATTTGTATACGATCTGTACACCCATCTGAAAAGGAATAAACAAGTGCTGGAAGGTTTCGATCAGATACAGGACATGAAGTTTATGCTCAACGCCAATACGCTTTTGCTGAGTGCGGTAAGAAAAGGTCAGTCGGATATTTATACTTATGATATAGAAAAAGAAAAAGCCACTCAGATCACCAACGACATTTATGACGATCTGGATGCTTCCTTTGTGGCATTTCCCGGAAAAACAGGTATAATATATGCTTCCAACAGGCCTTCACCATCAGCAAGTACTGCCGATACCGTTTTACCATCACGCCGCCGCTATAACATTTTTCTGATTGACAACTGGAACAGAAGCGAATTCAAGCAGATATCACAACTTACTAAAATGCAGTTTGGTGATGCCCGTTATCCCATGCAGTATAACCAGGCGCACTTTACATTTGTAAGCGATGAGAATGGCGTGGCCAACCGCTTTGCTGGATTTTTCAGCACATTACGTGCAGGCATAGATACTGTTTACAAAATTGGTGATGATATTTTAAGAAATCCGGAATACAAGGATATTGATTCATTATTGCGGGCTTATAATAAATCGGAACCCGATACCATTTATACTTTCGCTGTAACAAATGATTCGGCATATGTATTTCCAATTACCAATTATCAGAGCGGCATAAAAGAAACCAAAACCGCCGGGGATTTAGGACTGGTAAGCGAAATGAGACAGGAAGGCGATCTGAAGTTATTATACAAACTAAGAGTAGATGAAAATGCCCTGAAGAGAAGAAACGTGAATCCTAAAGCAACTGATTACAGGCGAAAAACAATTGCAGAACACAGGATGGAAACTGCAGAAGTTGTGCAACCAAAAGAAGATGCTAAAAAACCCGACAATATTTTTGAAAACGAATTTGAAAACGAGGTGCAAACCAGGGATTCTCTTAGAAAAGCAGATCCATTAAACAATCTAGACCTTCCTCCGGCAAAACCAACGGTTTTGGATAAGGCTAAGCATTATGATTACCGGTTAAAATTTTCTGCCGATCAGATAACCACATCGTTGTTTAATAATGATGTATTGATTACAAGATATGATCCGTACACAGGTTCATTACCGGTTACGCTAAGCAGCAATAATGGTTTTAATGGTATGCTGAGTGTATCAGTGTACGATCTTTTTGAAGACCTGCGTTTTACAGGAATGATCAGGATCCCGCTACTCAATACCGGAATGAGCGGCATATCTGTTGGCAGTGGTAACACCAGTTTATTTGTTCCCGGAACCGGTTCATTATTTAACAGTGGTGGCGAGCAATTGGCAAGGTTTGATTACCTGAAAAAAAGAATAGACTATTCCATTATTTATTACAGGAAAACAGATCAGGGTTATGCCGATCAAGAAGGTTTTCGACCAATGAAGCAATATTCAAACCTATTCCAGGGTATAATAAAATATCCTTTCAACAAGATAAAAAGTTTTCGTTTTTCATTCGGAGTGCGAAGCGATAAGTATGTGTATAAAGCTACATTCAACGATCCGGGTTCCGCTATGCTCGCAGATGTAAAACAATTATTCGGCCTCATGCGACTGGAATATGTGCATGATAATACCGTGCAAAAAACAACGAACATACTGAACGGACTACGTTATAAAGTGTACGCCGATTTAAACACGCGGTTGAATACTGATGAAAACAATCCAAAAGATGTGGCCAGAACCGGGTTTAACATTGGTTTTGACGGACGCTACTATTATCCGATTTTTCAAAACTTTATTTGGGCCGGCAGAGTGGCAGGCGATGCCTCGCTGGGTACACAAAAAATAGTTTACTATTTAGGAGGCGTTGATGGCTGGCTGGGGCCAAAAGCCTATAGCAATCCGCACCCCCCTACCAATGCGGAATATGCATTTCAATCGCTGGCTCTGAACTTAAGAGGCTACAACCAAAACCTGGCAAATGGGAATAACTCCCTTACAATTAATAGCGAATTCAGATTCCCTGTATTTAGCACCTTGCTGAAAAGACCGATTAATAATGCCTTTATCCGCAATTTCCAGTTAACTCAATTTATTGATCTTGGAGCAGCATGGGATGGCCAGGTGCGAAAACTTGCACGACCCGAGCAAATCTATCCTACCTATGAATCAGATCTGCAAGTGAAAATAAAAGCAGGCGGTATTGGTCCTTTTGCAGGCGGTTATGGTTTTGGAGCCAGAAGCACATTGCTGGGCTATTTCGTCAGGTTTGACGCGGGCTGGCCAATGGGCAGATTTTTCGGAGGCAAGCCTATACTGTATGTTGCACTGGGTGTAGATTTTTAAAGAAACATATTTACAACAGGCAGGATAATATTATGCATCGTTTTTTTGGGGGACCGGCGGTAGTGCTACTATTAAGCATCGTTGTGTCACTCACTTGTACGGTAGTAATGCTATTGGGCGAATTGGTTGCTGGTTGTTAGTGAGGAGGCCGACTCTAATTTCTAACTCCACCTCATCTTTCAATACTTTATAAATAATGAATATAATAAACTGGGGAATACTTGGCGCAGGCAAAATAGCCGAAAAATTCGCCACTGCTATGGCTGTTACAGATGGCACACGCTTGTACGCCGTTGCTTCAAAAGATAAAGACAAGGGATTATCATTTGCCACACGCCATACAGCGCAAGTAGTGTATAATGATTATGAAAAGCTGGTTGCCGATCCAAATGTGGATGTCATATACATTGCAACACCACACGCATTTCATTGTGAGCAGGCCATACTTTGCCTGCAAAATAAAAAAGCCGTTGTATGCGAAAAACCAATGGCATTAAGCTATGCGGAAGTAGTGAAAATGATGAACGCCGCACGTGAAAACAATGTTTTTCTTATGGAAGGTATGTGGACGAGGTTTATGCCATCCATCATTAAAACAACGGAATTGATTGCGCAGGATGTGATAGGGCCGGTACAATATGTACATGCGGATTTTGGCTTTTATGCACCATTCGATTACAACAACAGGTTGTATAATTTAAAGCTGGGCGGCGGTTCGCTCCTGGATGTGGGTGTATATTCACTTTTCCTGGCCACCTTAATTTTAGGAGAACCGGCAACTATTCATTGCGCTTCGCAATTAGCAACCACAGGCGCTGATGAATATTGCAATGCGTTATTAAAATACAACAACGGAAAATCGGCCTCCATTTTTTCCGCTATTACCATGAACTCTGAAAAGAACGCTGAAATAATTGGCACCAAAGGAAAAATTATTTTACAAACGCCCTGGCATAAAGCCACAAACGTGTTGCTAATGCTGAACGACGGCGATAAACAATCATTCCAATTTCCACACAAAAGCAATGGCTTCGAACACGAAATAGCACATGTAGTAGAGTGCCTGAATAATGGGTATAAAACATCGCCATTAATGCCCCTGGAGCTTACCTCATCTATAAGCAAAACAATGGATATACTACTACATCAAATGGGAGTAGTTTATTGAATGGAGAATGGAGAGTTGAGAGTTGAGAATGCTGTTTAGTTGAAAATTGAAAGTTGAAAGTTGAAAGTGCTTTAAGCATATATTGCAAGCCAAAACAAAAGCACTCAGAACTCATTACTCAAAACTCATAACTTGTTGAATAGCATTACTACCGTACAAGTGAGTGACACAACGATGCTTAATAGTAGCACTATCGCTGGTCCAAAAAAAGAAATCAGAAATCAGAGATCAGATGTCAGAAGTCAGAATCCATAACACACAACTCAAAACTTATAACTCACAACTCATAACTCTAATGCATTTACATTTCCTGTGCGTTTTAATACACCCCAATGTTGTAACTCTCCTTTGATGGCTTTCCTGAATGATTTAAACAGTATGTAATACATTAACCAGCGGTAGATGAGACGCTGTGGAAATAACCAGATCAGTTTGCCGTATTTCTCTTTTTCAAAAGAAAATGCCAATACAGAAACCGCGCCATCTACCAACATAAACAGAAAATAGTAAAAGATTACTCTTTCCGCATTGCCCATTAAAATTCCAGCAAACATGAAAACATCCGCCAATGGCGCAATTGCGGGAATAATGAATTGAAAAACCAGCATATTGGGTAATGCAAGCCAGCCAAGCCATCTGTAATTCCAGTTGAATAATGCGTCACGGTTTTTCCAGAAGGTTTGCATTATTCCAAAGCTCCAGCGAAAACGCTGTTTTAAGAACATCTTCAGTGTTTCGGGAGCTTCTGTCATGGCGATAGCATTGTTTTCGTTTTTTACAGTATAGCCGCTGCGCAAAATGCGAATAGTAAGATCGCAATCTTCGGCAAGCGTATCGGTGGTTAAGCCGCCAGCATCTTCAATTGCCTTTTTACGAAACGCGCCAATAGCGCCCGGCACCACAGTAATGGCATTTAAACCGCTAAATGCTTTCCGGTCAAAGTTTTGACTGGTGATATACTCTATAGATTGCCACTTGGTTAAGATATTTACTTCATTGCCCACTTTCACATTTCCGGCCACGGCGCCCACCTGGGCTGCGCCCGGCAAGGTGGTGAGAAAATGATGCATAAGCATTGAGATGGCGTCAGGCTTTAATTTGGTGTCGGCATCTATGCATACAACATATTCCGCTGCAGATTGCCTGATGCCGTAATTTAACGCGGAAGCCTTGCCACCATTGGGTTTGGTAAATACTTTTACTTTGGGATGGTTTTCAAAATATAGTTTTACTTTTTCGTAAGTGCCGTCTTTACTGCCATCATCAACAAATAGAATTTCAAAATTCGGATAATCTGTTTTCAATAAATTATTAAGAGAACTTATTGCATTTACTTCTTCATTATACGCAGGCACAATTACAGATACCAATGGAAAATTCTGAATTACAGGAGCAACCGCCAGTTGTTTGTCCTTTATATTTTGCCGCCAGGCTAATAACCCCATCAACAAAATGCGTGAAAGCGACAATACTATGAATAATATGAAAAGTGAAGATAAAATGAGTCCGCCCCAATAACCGGTTACCGCTGTGTAATAATTGAATTTCATTAATGAATACCCGCTTCCCTTTGGAACAGGCGGCATCAATTCATTTTTGTTTTTGTGAAGCAGTTCTGAAAGTGTTATAAATGAATAGCCGTTGTCTTTAAAATATTTGATAATACGGGGAAGCGCTTTCACTGTTTGTTCACGACTGGAACCGCCGGCATCGTGCAATAAAATAATACCGTCGCTTCTGTCATTTGCTTCCAGTTCTTTTTTTCGGTTTACCACTCTTTGGAAAATAGTATCTGCAGTAACACCAACTTCCCAATCTTCCGGATCAACGGATTCTCCTACATCCAAATAATTCTTCTGACGTGCAAGCGCCACAGGAAGCAATTCGTCATATTTTTCAGGCTCTGAATCGGCATTGTAAGGGGCTCTGAATAAAATAGTTGACTGTCCCGTAATAGCTTCTATCAAAAGCCGTGTGGATTCTAACTCAATGCTGGTGCGCTTTGAGCTTATTTCCGCGATATTGGGATGCGAAAATGTGTGATTACCAATTTCATGGCCTTCATTATACATACGTTTTATAAGCGGGATATTGCTTTCCGCATTGATGCCCAAAACAAAAAATGCGGCGGGCACATTTTCTTCTTTTAGTATATCCAGAATTTTCGGTGTATATACCGGATCGGGGCCATCATCAAAAGTGAGTATAACTTTCTTTGGAGGCAACACGCCATATTTTTTCACAACAAACATGGAGGGCAGGCTAAGGTATTTTTCTTCTGATAGAAGCATTTGCATTGAATCAACTTCCACATTTATTTGCCCATTGGTAGGAGTAGCTATTACGTCAAGTATTTCTCCTTCACCAATATAATCCACATCGTTACTAGATTCTACTTTATCGATGTCTTTAAAGTCGAAAGTACGCAGCGCTGCCACGCTCATGTCTTTATCATAAAAATCCCACAGCCTGCTGTCTTCAGCGCCAAGACGCCACAAAGCCACCCCGCTAAGGCCATACTCCGAAGCAAAACGCAGCGTATTGAAATTAGTAGCGGCATCTGTAAAATATACATCGTGCTGCTGCTCGCTTTCATCAAAGTAGCTATAATGTAGATTGTAAGTGTCATTATTAAATTCAATTTTTCCATCACTCTCCCTTGCAGTTGTCAGCGCTTCCTGGTAAGTAATATTGGCCGCTTCGTCACCTTTTGGCCAGTCATAAGCATAACCGGCCATACACAATATTATTTTTTCCGAAGGAAGGTTTTTCGCCGCTTCATCCACAGCGGCTTCTATCCATTTTTGGGAACTGATTGGTCCGGGAGTGGATGTAGAATAATGCTCGTCATACGCCATCAGGAAAATGTAATCATTATACTTCGATAATTGCGAATAGCTATAATCCTGGTTGAAAGGCATTACATCCTGCGTAACCATATAACCTCTGCTGTGCAGGCGTTCATACAATTCTTTCTGAAATGCTATAAGCGGTTCGTCTGTTTTTTCTTCAAGATCTTCAAAGTCAACATTAATGCCTGCAAAATCACCCTTGGCAAGTACTTTTAAAATATCCTGAATGAGCCTTTCTTTTTTAGCCGGGTTAGTTATAATGCGATGCACAGCCGCGCCATCAAAATTTTGTTTATAGTTGTTTGATAAAATAGGGAGAATCTTAACCTGCGATTCCTTCATTAGCTGGTAAGCTCTATCGTCAATGGTTGTATAAAGCGTATCTGCAGAACCATCTATAAACATCCACTCAGGAATTACAAGATTAAGTTTTGAAATATTTCTTTGTAATGAGAAAAATGATTGAGGATCCCAGGACACATAGAATGCTGCGCGAATACCACAATCGAAAGAAGAAAAGGGCCTGGTACTTTCAAGTTTAAAGGGGTTCAACCAGTTGTAAGTAACGGTTGGCTTGCTATAAAAGCTTTTGGTAAAACACCCCAACTGAGGATCCTTCACCATTTTGGCATCTATAAATTTTCTAAAACCCGCATATTGTTTATTGATCTTATTATCACGAAAGAACGGTTGATTGGTTTGAAGTATTTTTTTATATGCTTCATTTTTTTCCTTAAGCTGTGGAATATCAGGTTTATAATCACGCATCATGGTAATGGTAATTACTACCATAGCTAAAAGAACAAGAAATAAAATGATGCGGCTTGTCCATTTAAAGCGTTGCCACCTGGTAGCTGAATCCGTTTGAAAAACCTGCGGGGTAGAAGGTGTCATAAAAATAATCGGTCTTAATGTGCAAAGTTGTGCATGAAAAAAAAACACAAAACCTGATTAACTACCAGTTAACCCTACAACACACTACTACCGGTTATTGTTAAGCCGGAGAAGTTATTGAGTAAATCATAAAACATTATGTTGTATAATTATACTTCGCACGGTATAAAAATGTGCAATGTTTTTTTGGGGACCAACAATATTGCTACTATTGAGCATCGTTGTGTCACTCACTTGTACGGTAGGAATTCTATTGGGCGAGCTGGCAGTGGGCAGTAGGCGGTTGGCAGTAGAATGCTTTAAACACTGATTGCAAGCAAAAACAAAAGCACTCATTACTCAAAACTCATAACCCTCACGCTCTGCAAGGCTTGCAGCCTTGCAGTCCTATACTGTTGCTTTTAGCAACATACCAGTATGCTGTATAATAATTTGTCAGTACAATAATGCAATGAGATTTCTCGCCCGGTTGTCTCAAGTGAAACATGGTGCATAATCTCTGAAGGTTTGCTTGTATTATTACACCTGTAACCTGAGACCAACCAACACATTGCTGACTGTATTATTGCAGCTCAAGGCGAAGCCTGTCTTTCAATTCTTTTACCAAAGGATACTCTTCAATTATTTTTTGATATTGTTCCTTTGTACTTAATGGCGCATCAATTATTTGCACCAGGCTTTCATTAACCTCTACTACTACATTATAAGTAAGTTTGCGATTGTGGAATTTTTGTTGCAGAAATTCCGAGAGCATAATTCTTTCACCTTCTATAAATTTTTGTTGCAGATTATTGGGCGTAACTATTTCAAAAACATGCTCATTTTTTATTCGTAGTATAGCGAGATCGAAGCTTTGCGCCGCAGGATTTTTAGCTTCGCGAAGTGTTATTGAAAATTCTTTCCAGGCTTCCTGCAATGCAGATGCTGACAGAGGTATAGCCTGCTCCATTTGGCCAGAACCGCCATTATTGGCAAATTTCTTTCTCAGGCTGGCCAGCGACCCCAGCTTGTTACCATTTTCCTGCTTTGCAGCAGTTTCTTTTTTAGCTGTTTTGGGAGGAATGGAATATACAGGCATTTCCCCCTCTGCCTCAGGCTGCTGTTCCACAATCAGTTTTGCTTCCGGTTGTGGCAATATATTTTTGCTAGGGGAAGATGTCGCTGTTGTCTTAGTTTCTTTCAGCTCAACAATGTTGATATTTCGGAAAGCAATTGGCTTAGCCGTTTCAGCTATTTTTTTTTTAACCAGCCCATCAGAACCAGACACCGCAATTTCTAAAGCCTGTTGCAGATAACAAAGTTTTATCAACAGCAGCTCTACATGAAGCCGTTTATTACGTGCACTTCTGTAATTTATTTCCGCTTCATTCAACGCGTTCAGGGCGCTTATAATGTACGAAATAGAAACCTTCTGCGCGGTAGCAGTATATTTTTCTCTAAAATTTTCGACAACTTCCAGCAACCCGGCCACCTTCGCGTCTTTACACACAAGCAAGTTGCGAAGAAATTCCGCAAAGCCATTTATCACCAGGTCACCTTCAAATCCTTTACGGTTAATATCATCATACAAAAGCATGGCGCCTGCAAGATCCTGGGCAAGCATGCAGTCAACTAATTTAAAATAATAATCCGCATCAAGTATATTGAGGTGTTCCAGCGTATTTTGATAAGTTAGTTCGCCATTGGTAAAGCTTACAATTTTATCAAGTATACTTAAAGAATCGCGCATACAGCCTTCGCTTTTTTGCGCTATCACCTGCAACGCCGCTTTATCAGCATTAATATTTTCTTTTTCGCAAATTTCCGCCAGGTGATCAACCGTATCATTTGTTGTTATCCGTTTGAAATCAAATATCTGGCATCTACTCAAAATCGTTGGAAGTATCTTATGTTTTTCCGTAGTGGCAAGTATAAAAATGGCATAAGGAGGCGGCTCTTCCAAAGTTTTAAGAAACGCGTTGAAAGCGCTTGCACTCAGCATATGCACCTCATCCACAATATACACTTTGTACTTACCGGCTTGCGGAGCAAACCGCACCTGTTCTACCAGCGCACGAATATCATCCACCGAGTTGTTGCTGGCCGCATCCAGTTCATGAATATTTAATGATGTGCCTTCATTGAAAGTCACGCAGGAATTACATTCATTACATGCTTCACCATCCGGCGAAGGATTTTCACAATTAATAGTTTTTGCCAGTATACGTGCACAAGTCGTTTTACCCACACCCCGCGGTCCGCAAAACAAGAATGCATGCGCCAACTGCTTGTTCTTTATAGCATTTTTAAGAGTAGTGGTTATATGCGATTGGCCCACAACAGTTGAGAAGTTTTGAGGCCTGTATTTTCTGGCAGAAACAATGAACTTATCCATAAAAGCGAAGATAAAGGAAAATGTGAAAATGCTTATAGTTGAAAATTGAAAGTTGAATGTGCTTAAATAAGTTGAGAATGGAGAGTTGAGAATGGAGAATGCTTTATACACTGATTGCAAGCCAAAACAAAAGCACACATTACTCAAAACTCATAACTCATAACTTGTTGAATAGCATTCCAACCGTACAAGAGAGTGACACAACGATGCTTAATAGTAGCACTACCGCCGGTTCCCCCAAAAAATAACCACATATTATTTTCATGCCCAAAGCAAAAAAACAATCATCGCATTAAGCATTTTCAAATTAGCACATTTTCAAATTCTCAAATTCATTTTCACATTACACCACCGGGTGTCTTTTAAACTCTTTTGTTTGATCGAATAAATAACGATAGGTGGTGAGAATGCGGCTGCGGGTAGACGTTAGTCCTTCTGCTACCGAGATCATTTTGGGATTAAAATCGCCTATCCATTGCATCTCATGATCTATGTAGTTTAATTCGCTTCTGAAAACACGGGCAGATTCTTCAATAATATAACTGTCAATTCCATTGCCCTGCCATTCAGGAACAACACCAAATACTACGCCTACCATCCGTTTGTTTTCTGTAGTTCTTTTTAGCCAGAGAAATTTTAATTTTCCCCACCAGTTGAGATTGCCATTAAGATATTTAAACCATTGATTTAGGTCCGGCAGATTTATGAAAATAGCGATAGGCTCCTCTTTGTAATAAGCAAACCAAACAACTTTTTCATCCATCACCATTTTCATGTTCCTGAACATTTTTATACCATGTTCTTTACTCATTTGCTTGTTTCCTTCATGGCCTGCCCATGCTTTATTGTACACCACACAAAAATCTTCGGCATATTTTTCCAACTGCGATTTTACTAAATGCCGGCACGAGAATGCGGGATTTTTTGCAATAGCAGCATGCCGTCCTATCAATTTATCTGAAAGCGGCGCACGCACCTTCATTCCAAAGCATACCTGGTTGAAGAAAGGTTTGAAACCATAATTCTCAAACAGGTCTTTATAATAAGGCGCATTGAAATTCATTTTATAAAGCGGTTCCTGGAAGCCGTGTACCACCACACCCCACCAGGCATCCCGTTCTCCAAAATTGACCGGCCCGTCCATAGCTTCAATCCCTCTTTGCAAAAGCCAGTGTTTAGATACATCAAACAACATATCTGCGGCATCCTGGTCATTTATACAATCAAAGAAACCGATACCACCCACAGGCATACTATCGCCTTTGTTCGTATATCTTTTGTTTATGAAAGCAGCAATACGACCAATTAATTCCCCATTTTTATTTTTTAATACCCAACGGATACACTCACCGTGACGAAAAGTCTTGTTCTTCTTTTTATCAAATACACCATTTATATCCTGGTCAAGCGGACGAATATAATTTGGGGTGTTTTTATTAACAATCACATTTGCCTCAATAAATTCACGAGAGGTAGTTGGATTAGTTACTTCAATTAATTGCATATTCCAAGTATAGCATTATAAGGCTGCAAGATAAAATGTTCAGCTTAAAAATAATGATTAAACCGGTTGAAGGGTATCTGTAATATGCAGGGAATGAAATTTGATTTTTCATATGTAACATTTTGCAACCAATTACATTGTTTAACTTTTTTAGTACTTATTTGTAATCAATAACTTTAGTAACTTTAATAAAACTTTTTTTATGAGCAATTCAAAATTTTTCGCAGGAGTAATTCTAGGAGCAGCTGCCGGGGTAGCATTAGCCATGTTTGCACAAAGTGAAAAAGGGCAGCAAGTAATTGCCGACATTAAATCTGCTGCCGATAAAGCCGGCGAAAACCTGAAAAATAAGTATAACGACCTAAAAGATCAAGTAACAAAAACTGGTAAACAATTTGTTAAGGACGTATCAGACGAATCGAAGAACTACACCGCATAAATTATAAGAATGGAGGAACAACAACCCGGTTTTTTTGAGCAAACGCACAAACTGACCGAAGAGTACATTCAAAACAGGCTATTGCTTTTGAAACTCACCGCTGCTGAGAAATCGGCACGACTTTCCGGCTTGTTGGTATCTTTTTTAATTATCGCTTTACTGGCATTTTTTGTTTTATTTTTTATTAGCATAATTATTGGATATCTATTTGTGTGGGTTACAGGCAGCCTGTTTTGGGGCTTTGGTATAGTTGCAGGATTTTACATTCTGTTGTTATTGGTATTTATTTTGAGAAAAAAGTATTTCGAAAAAATAATCGCCAATATCGTGATCAGGGTTTTCTTTGATAAAACAAGCGACTCAAATGAACTTGAAAGCTAATTTAACACATATTGAAACAATTGATGATCTTAAGACAGAGCAAATAGCACTGAAAGCACGCTTGCGCTTGCAGGAAGCTGAACTTAAGGAGCATTTTAAAAGCGTTCCTAAAGAGGCTCTTAAAGCCGGTGTAAATGCTGTGATGCCCCCACTTCTTCAGAACAAAGCCAACTCCACAATTTTTAGTGCCGGTAAAAATATTGTGGGAAGCCTTTTTGCCCAAAAAGGAACCAAAGGAAGCATTCTGTGGAAAGGCCTGCGACAGGCAGGTATGTATTTTATTATGAAGCAGGCGGTAAAATTGTTTTTGAAAAATAAGTGATTTAATGAATAAATAATTAGGAAGCGTGTAGGACTGTGCTGCTTATTACTCACTAGTATTACTACAATACAAGGTACAGTCATTACTTCCAAAAGTTTATTTTTATAATAAGGTCAAGAATTTTATTTATTAGGTTTCGATATTTCATTCGCCAAAAGTCTTTTTCTTTTTGTGTGAGTAAAAAGCACACCCTTATTTAGTTGAAAGAGGAAAGTCTTGTATGATAAAGGATCAAATGAATCTGCGAACTACATACCTAATCCTATTTAATGATTTAGTGGATTATGGATTTCTCGTCCGGTCGTTATACTTCACACAGCATAAAAATGTGTAATGTTCTTTTTGGATATCAACTATTGTGCTACTATTAAACATCGTTGTGTCACTCACTTGTACTGTAGTAATTCTATTCAGCAAAGTGAAACATTCATGCACAGTTTTATACTGCGTATAATATATATGAAGTGATCAATTGTATAATAAACCCACCCGTGCGAGAAATCTCAGTGTTAGCGGACATTGCATAACAACAAACTTTCATAACTTGACAACTGAAAAACACAAGTGAAAAATGATTATCAGACAAGAAAAGGACTCTGACCATAAGGAAGTATTTGACCTGATTAAAAATGCATTCGAAACCGAAGACCAAAGCGACCACAAAGAACAATTTTTAGTAGAGCGCTTACGACGTTCAGATGGGTTTATTCCCGAACTATCCCTTGTAGCTCAAATTGATAGCCAAATTGTCGGTTTTATTTTGGTTACAAAAATTAAAATTGTGAATGACAGGAATGAAGAATTTTCATCTCTTGCCTTAGCGCCTTTAGCAGTTTTGAGAAGTCATCAAAAAAAAGGAATTGGAGAACAATTAATTCTTTATGCACATAAAAAGGCAACAGAATTGGGGTTTGGTTCTATAATTTTATTGGGACACCAAAACTATTATCCCCGTTTTGGTTATGAGATGACCAGCAAATATTCAATCAAATTGCCATTTGACGTTCCAGATGAAAACTGTATGCTTATTGAACTAAGTGAAGGTGCTTTGAAAAATATAAGCGGGACAGTGGTGTACCCACAGGAATTTTACCAATAAACAACTGCACAATGATAACTACCGAAAGATTATAGATAAAACAGCTAACCTACCACCAACTCATAAAATACATTGCAGCCGACAAGTGCGGGATAGCAACTAAAAAAATGTTCACTTTTTTCAGGATGTAACACATTGCTCAATAGCATTACTGCAGTACAAGTGAGTGACACAACGATGCTTAATAGCAGCACTACCGCCGGTTCCCAAAAAAACGCATAATTACTATCCTGCCTGGGAAGTTTAACAACAACTGCAAACTGCCTGTTACCATCTGCCCTCTATTTAAACATCATTTTCCTCATTCTTTCATCATGCCCGTACACATCATTCCTAAAATTTATTTGCCCTTCCCTGTCCACAAAAGCGGTGAAATATCCGATAAACACCTGAACCGGTTCTTTTAGAGTTACATATTGCTCCTTGCCGCTGTTCATGGCTTTTTGAATTTTTTCATCGGTCCAGGTGGTATCTCCACGCAACAGGAATTGCGCCAACCTGGCCGGTTCACCCAAACGGATACAACCGTGGCTGAAGGCTCTGCTATCTTCCGAAAACAGGCCTTTAGATGGCGTATCGTGCAGGTAAATATTGTAATTGTTTGGGAACAGGAATTTCACCTTTCCAAGCGAATTATAAGCTCCGGGCCTTTGTCTTATAACCGGCACGCCGCCTCCGCGGCTCACAATTTCCATATTACGGCGGGCTAAGTAATTGGGATTCCTACGCATACCCGGCATAATTTCATTCTTCACTATACTTGAGGGCACACTCCAGTATGGACTGAATACCACATACTTCAAATTACCGGAAAATACCACGGTATTATGACCGGCTTTGCCCACCACCACATTCATGTCGAAATTATACTTGCCGTCTTCATAAACATACAGCTTGAAGCTGGGAATATTCACCAGTAAATAATCCTTTTTCGATTCCTCCGGCGCCCAGCGAATGCGCTCCAGGTTGATTAATATTTGCTGTATGCGAAATCGGATTGGCTGGTTCAACTCCTTTAGCACTCCGGGCCCTATAACCCCGTCTTCCTTCATTCCATACCTCTTCTGAAAATTCTTAACTGCCATTTGAAGCGAGTCGGTAAAAAGTGTGGTAGTATCCGCAGCTTTATAATCGCCGGTTAGGGTTAACCTTTTCTTTATTTTCACAATTGCAGGTGAGCGGCTTCCATTTTCAAACTTTTTCTGATCGGAGGTAATCGTAGTCCACTCGTCCTGCTTTTCCAGTTTTGAATACTTAACCAAATAATCTTTGAGAAGATTGTACTGTTTATTGGCCGGCTCATATTCGTCTACATTTTTTCCCTTATTATAAACAAGCGAATCCAGGAAAGACACCATGTTTATTTTCTTGCGTGGAATGAACCATTGCAAATCATCGGTATTCAACTGCTTATCCCCCTGGTAGGCATTTGAAGCATATTTGAAAAACTGTTGAGTAAGCGATAGCTCTGCACTGAGCCTTTGGTTATCATTTAAATTAACAGAATCGTTATTTGCTACAGCAGCGTCCATTAATTTCTGCAAAAAAACGTTATAAATGCTGCTATCTCCGCTATAGGAAATATAATCGCTCTGCATGTTCCAGAAACTATGTGCCTGTTCTGCAAGTCCATCCGGAAAAAACCATGCATACTGATAATTGCGGCCGTTATAAAAATTTCTGAACTCATTGGCCACCGAGTCCTGAATTTGTTGACTTTCAATGAAATTTTCAAGTGCAAGGCTGTCAAAAAAAAGGCCGGTAAAAGAGTTATTCTTTTTTATGGATGTATCCCTGCTCTGAATAGTTTGATTATTTGAAGCAAATTGATGACATGCAATACCAATAAGAATTAGCGTCACACAAAAAATAATAATACTCTTTGGTTTCATAAAAGGAATTAAGGAGGGGCGAAATTATGGTGATACCATTACATAAAAAAACACCCTTCTTTTTTTCGTATTTACCTTTTTATCATAACTCAATAATAGCACCCACTTTGCCCGGTTTAGCCTTTTCAAAAAAACATCTTTGTCTTATCCGTATTTAGTTGAAATTTTCTCATTCTCATTCGCCATTTCATCTCCCGGCTACAACCAATCCCCCCTGTTGGATCAGTCATTTCCGCACTTGTTTTTCTTGCTAATCACTCAGGTTTTCTTCTCTCCGATCCTTGTTCATTTCAGCATTTTCTACAGCTAAATAACAATTGAATAACAATGAAGTTCAATTTCAAAATCCATCCCTCTTGCATCATTCTATAGGATGTTTTATAGCATATAAACCTTATTTTAAATTGGTTAATATATTTATATAACAAGCGGCTGAGCCCTGGTTGAGCTTCGGTTGCGACGCTCCGTTCAGCGGCAGAATAAGAATTGAACATGATTAAAAACCTTCAATGCCAAATCCGGCTCAAAATGAGAAGTAAACAGGCCCGTGGCCATTAGACTCAATATTTTACGAAATAGCCCTTAATTTTCTGAATTTCATATAACCTTTTCTATATATTTCCCCTTTCTCCCCTTACCTTTGCGCAAAATTTTAAAAGCTCACTTTAAAAGCTTTCTCTATATGCCAACTAACGGAAAGATTAAACAAATCATCGGAGCGGTAATCGATGTGCAGTTCGAAGGGAAGCTCCCCGAAATTATGAATGCATTGGAATTGACACGTGAAAACGGCGACAAACTGGTGCTTGAAGTACAACAACATCTTGGTGAGGACAGTGTACGCTGTATTGCCATGGATGGAACGGAAGGATTATTGCGCGGCATGACGGTGGTTGACACAGGCAAAGCTATCGCAATGCCAACAGGAGAAGCTATCAACGGCCGCCTTTTTAATGTAACCGGCGACGCGATAGACGGCTTACCGCAAGTAGATAAAACAAACGGCCGTCCCATTCACGCGAAGCCGCCAGCCTTTGAAGAACTAAGTACTTCTACCGAAGTTCTTTATACCGGTATTAAAGTGGTTGATCTTATTGAACCATATGCAAAAGGTGGTAAGATCGGGCTTTTTGGAGGTGCCGGTGTAGGTAAAACAGTATTGATCCAGGAATTGATCAACAATATTGCGAAAGGTTATGGAGGTTTGTCGGTATTTGCCGGCGTGGGCGAACGCACTCGTGAAGGTAATGACCTGATGCGCGAAATGATCGAAGCTGGTATCATGAAATATGGTGAAGCCTTTAAACACAGCATGGAAGAAGGCGGTTGGGATCTTGAAAAAGTAAGCCTCGATGAGCTGAAAGAATCCAAAGCTACATTTGTATTCGGACAAATGAACGAACCACCCGGAGCCCGTGCACGTGTAGCGCTAAGCGGTTTAACAGTGGCAGAATATTTCCGCGACGGTGATGGCACCGGTAAAGGCCGCGATATCCTGTTCTTTGTAGATAATATCTTCCGTTTCACACAGGCCGGCTCAGAAGTATCTGCGTTGCTTGGCCGTATGCCATCTGCGGTAGGTTATCAACCAACCCTGGCTACGGAAATGGGTCTTATGCAGGAAAGAATCGCTTCTACTAAAAACGGTTCTATCACTTCGGTGCAAGCGGTATATGTACCTGCGGATGACCTTACTGATCCGGCACCTGCTACTACATTTGCCCACCTTGATGCAACAACCGTATTGAGTCGTAAAATTGCCGACTTAGGTATTTACCCAGCTGTGGATCCGTTGGATTCCACTTCACGTATCCTTACTCCGCAAATTGTGGGTGATGAGCATTATGATTGTGCCAATAATGTAAAACTAATATTGCAGCGTTATAAAGAATTGCAGGATATCATCGCTATTCTTGGAATGGATGAATTAAGTGATGAGGATAAACAAACAGTTTCGCGTGCCCGTAAAGTACAACGTTTCCTTAGTCAGCCGTTCCACGTGGCAGAACAATTTACAGGCCTAAAAGGTGTATTTGTAAGCATTGAAGATACCATTAAAGGCTTCAACATGATTATGGATGGCGAGGTTGACGATTATCCTGAAGCGGCGTTTAACCTTGTGGGCACTATTGAAGACGCGATCGAAAAAGGTAAAAAGATCTTAGCTGAAGCACAGGGATAATGAAATTTCAAATTTTGGATGTCAAATTTCAAATTTAAAAAATGAATCTCGAAATATTAACACCGGAGAGAAAGCTTTATGGCGGCGAAGTTTACGGAGTGCAAATGCCGGGAATAGACGGTTTGTTTGAGGTTTTGGACAAGCATGCTCCTATGGTTTCGGCACTAAAAAAAGGGAACCTGAAAGTACTGGTTGAAAAAAGCCAGTCGAGCGCTATAAACTATTCCATTGAAAGCGGCTTTGTTGAAATATTAAACAACAAAGTAACAGTGCTGGTGGAAGGCGCTGTGCCGGTTGAAAAAGCACCTTAATAAATTTTATTTCTTCAATATTCAAGTCGTCTCAACATGAGACGACTTTTTTTGTAATGGAGAGTTGAGAATTGAAAGTTGAAAAAATTGTTGAGATTACGAATATCCGCTTTGTGCGCAGGCCCCCTTCTCCTTTGGAGAAGGGCCGGGGATGAGGCTGCTCAATAGCATTACTGCCGTACAAGTGAGTGACACAACGATGCTTAATAGTAGCACTACCGCCGACCCCAAAATCTGAAATTTGAAATTTGAGATTTGAAATTCCTTTATAGTGAATTTGCGATAAATCACCTGCCATATTCATTAAACAAAGCCCAAACCTAAGAATCTCAAATTTCAAATTTCTCAAGCGGCTTTTTTTCCTTTTGTAGAAACAGGCTTAACCGGCGCTTTTGTTTGTGCTTTCGGATGCACCAGTTTCATTTCTTTTATTAAATGAGAGGCACCGGCATACTTATCAATTATAAACAGCACATAACGCACATCTACCATTATATTGCGGCAAATGGAAGGATCATAATTTATATCGCTCATGGTTCCTTCCCATACACGGTCGAAATTTAAACCAATTAAGTTGCCGTATGCATCCAATGCCGGACTTCCGGAATTTCCACCCGTGGTATGATTGGATGCGATAAAGCAAACCGGCATTTTCCCATCTTTTCCATACACACCATAATCTCTTTTATTATAAAGATCAATTAGCTTTTTAGGCACATCAAATTCATAATCACCCGGCACATATTTTTCCATAACTCCGTCAAGATAAGTGTAATAGTTATACTTGACAGCATCTCGCGGCTCATAGCCGTTTGCATTTCCATACGTAATGCGCAATGTGGAATTTGCATCTGGATAAAATTGCTTATTTGAAAACACATTCATTTGAGCCTGCATATAACTTCTTTGCAACAGGTCTATTTCATCCTGCATGGCTCTCAGCTTTTGTGAATTGTTTTGAGCATAAGCCTTTTGCATAATTGATACACAGCCGATTGCCGGATCTTCTTTTGCCCTGGCAATGGCTGTTTCCATTGGCAATTGAAGCCATTCGTTAAATTTATTTTCATCCACAAAAAGTGACCGGCTATATATCAGCCTAATTTGAGCATTCAGTTCCTGCTTATGTTGTTCTGTAATTTGTTCAGGCAATGCATGCTTTGGCATTTTTTCTATATAATACTTCATTACCTCCTGGCACACTTCACGATCCACATTGGCGTTATAATTTTTGTAAAACTCCTTAGCTATGCTTTTTATATTTTCTAAAGCTTCCTGTTGTTTGGGTGTATTATAAGTGTTGATATAAGCATTTACCTGGTTGCAAAAACCGAACAACTCCACAGCTCGCATACTTTCAGAGTATATGTCGCGAGCCAGCGCATACTGCTCAATATTTTCATAAGCTTTTTGCAGATCATCCGTTATACTACCGTATTGAGCTTTTAGCGTGGAATTTGCATTGAGGCGTTGTGTAAAATCATATTCATAATTTTTCTTTTTAATCACAGCATGAGTTTTGGTTAAACCAAGATTTTCGCCCATCCATTTTTTCCATGCATTAGCCATAGATGCATATTTGGCCGCATATTGAATTTTTATTTCTTTGTCGGCACGCATGTAGCTGTCCCACACTTTCAATGTCCTGTCGCGAATTTCAATTTTTGCAGGATTCAGCACATTCAATGTTTGTGCTACTGCTGCAGAATGCAGGTACTCCTGGGTTCTTCCGGGAAAACCAAAAACCATTGTAAAATCATTCAGATCTACACCATCAAGCGATATTGATAAAGACCGCTTGGGTTTGTAAGGAACATTGTCCGGCGAGTATGCTGCGGGGCGATTGTTTTTATCTGCGTAAATTCTGAACATTGAAAAATCGCCGGTATGGCGCGGCCACATCCAGTTATCTGTATCGCTTCCGAATTTGCCAATGGCAGATGGCGGCGCTCCCACAAGTCGTACATCTCTGAATGTTTCAGTAACAAAAAGATAGTATTTGTTACCATCGAAAAATGGCCGCGCAAAAGCATCCTGCCAGCTTTCCTTTTTTACAGTATTCAGCACATCTTTCAGGTTTCCCTGTATTAAAATCTGGCGATATGATTCTGTCATATCTTTCGTAACATTCTTTAAAGCCTGCTCTGTCACATCATCAATGCGCACAATAAATGTGGCAAACAAACCGTCGTTCGGCAATTCTTCCTGCCTGCTCATTGCCCAAAATCCATTTTCGAGGTAATTGTGTTGTAAGGAAGAGTGTTTTTGAATGGCGCCATAACCGCAGTGGTGATTGGTAAGCAACAACCCCTGGTCGGAAATAACTTCTGCCGTACAAAAGCCACCAAAACTAACTATAGCGTCTTTAAGACTTGCTTTATTTATATCGTAAATATCTTTTGCAGTTAGCTTGCAGCCTTTAGCTTTCATATCTTTTTCGTTAAGCTGCTCAAGAAGCTGCGGCAGCCACATACCTTCCGTGGCAAAACTACGGCCAATGCCAACAATCATAATTAGCAAAGCAAACAGGATCGTCTTTCTTTTCATAGTTATTAAAATTAAAGAGGAAGCGCAAAATAAAGCAATTTTAACTGTAAAAAGCAGGCGCAGTTGTTCAGTGGCTAAAAGAAGTAGACTGGTGGCGGACTGCCAATTTGAGATCTGAAATTCTCACTCAAAACTCATTACTTATAACTCATTACTTTTTTGTAACCGGCGGTAGTGCTACTATTAAGCATCGTTGTGTCACTCACTTGTACGGTTGTAATGCTATTCAACAAGTTATGAGTTTTGAGTAATGAGTAATGAGTGCTTTTATTTTTGCTTGCAATCAGTGTTTAAAGCATTCTCAATTCACCACTCTGCATTCTCCATTCAATAAGCGCTTTCAATTTTCAACTTGTCAGCCTACTTTTTCACAATCACAATCTTTCCTGTTTGCTCATTAATGATCTTTCCCATAAACTGATATACTTCTTTGTAATCAGCAGCGGGAATTTTATACTTCAGTAACTGCATTTCCGACACCGACATTATTCTGTTATTAACGGCGTCATATGTTGCGGAAAAACTATAGTGACCATATTTGCAATCAATTTTCGCGGCTGCCGGCAAGTGCTCTACAATAAACCCTTCCGGGAGATTGTAAATAGTGGTATCGTTTTTCTGGTAAGGAAATTCAAAATAATAATCCTGCTGACGGTTATCATTTTTGGGTAAAGAGTAAACCTGCATCATCGGCACCTGGATATTTAAAAAAAACTTAGCGCCCGTTTTAAAGGCAATAATCTTTTGGAATGAAGCATCAATAGAACATTGCAACTTTTCTGAATTTTTCACTTCGGTTGGCATTATGAAATTAAAATCATCAGGTGTTGACAATTCAAATTTTTTAAGAAAATAACTTTTCTGATCGTCAAGCGAAGTATTTTGCAATTGTATAATGTAGCTCAATCTATACTCACCGGTGCATGTAATTATAGATTTCATTTTACCGCCGCCATTTTCGGTAATGTCAATAGTGCTGTGAACCGACATTTTATTTTCTGATGGCTTACTTATAGGAGTTTGCGCCAGCACGCCTCCATTCTCAGTAATAAGTAATGCGTTCCTGTTTTCTGTGAAGCTTCCCAAAACACCATATTCATTATAAGGACTGGTACATTCCAACCACACTGTATCTTTTTGCAGTGGTACACAAAGTATTACATGATTAAAGTTATTGACCGGAAATGCCGGATCCACGGGAATTCTATTATACTCCGCATTGATGAGCGCCAAATAACTTTTAATTCCTACCGCTGCCAGGCATGCCTGCATATAATTGCTTAACCCTTTGCAATCGCCGTATTTTTTTTGATCAGTAAAAGATGCGGAAAAAGGTTTGAAGCCGCCGATTCCTAACTGAATACTCACATACCGAAAATTCTCCTGCAGATAATTATATAAAATACGAACCTTTTCATCGTCACTTTTAGCAGCAGCAACCATTGTGTTTATCCTCGTTTTCGCCTGCGTTGAAAGATCATTAGCCTTTTGCAATAATAATGAATACCATTTCCCATAATTGCTCCATGTGCTCATATCGCCGCTGTAGTTATCCATTTTAAATTTATTGGGCGCCATCCAAACCCTGGGAAAACGATTGCTCCAGCTTACACTTTCAGGCTCACTGGTTATTGCAGGTAAATTTTCTGCTTTCCAGTTATAGATAATTTTACCGCGTTCTTCTGTTATTACAGGCTGTATACCGGTATTTTGATTCTTATAACGCAATCCAAGTGATGCAGGAATAACTGCTGTATAATATGCGGCTTTTACAGATTGGTCCGGGGAAATAATATTGAACGGGGGATAATTTAAAAGACTATTGTATTTTTTAGTATACGCTATTTCTATAGTTACAGGATACTCATCCGCTTTCACAGAAATTGATAAATAATAGTACGAAACGTCGTCCATTAAGTTTTGGCCCACGCCATAAGTTGAAAGATCTTTCTTTTTAAATGTTTTGGAAGGCAGCCCGGTTTTATTGTACAATGTTATTTGAACATCTTCCAGCCGGGTGAATGCATCTGAATATTCACCGAATTTTAATTCATTTTCCGCCTGTTCATTTAATACGGTAATTACTTCCCTGTGCTTATAAATGGCACGGCTTTCATCTGTTACTATAAATTCATCTTTGCTATACAGCTTTACGGAATTGCTTTTTGTCAACAACTCCTGCGGTATGGCAGTTGGCGAGTAAATAAAATCCTGCGCTTGCGTAAAGCACAAGCAAATTAAAAAGCATGTAGTTAATAATATCTGTTTCTTCAACATGAACTTATGCCCGGTATGGAATTTTGTTGTTAATACTAATAGATTATTGAACTATAAAACTGTTTGAGCTATTTGTAAAATGCTAAATATACAGCCCAAAGATGCCATGAAAAACTACCGATGAACGAAATGCGACGCAACGATGACGCCATGAAAAACTAATGCTGGCATCAAAAAAAATCGTTCAATTCGTTAGCTACTTTTTTTCTTTAGCACAATTTGCTCATCTAGCATATCATACATTTTTTTAAAAAACTCTTTTAGCATTGGGTAATCATCCACTTCATAATAGCTGTTTCTTATTTCAAAACTTACCTGCGATAAAATTTGCTTTTCACGAATTTCAATTCTTCGCACCAGTGTAAAAGCGGTGTCCGGCGTTATCAGTTTTATATTTTGGGGAACCGCATCCACCGTAAAATTACCGGGCAAACTAATTACCTGGTTCGAAGAATATTTGTGCGGACTTCCGAAATTAATATCGGAAAAACGAATGTCATCCGTAAACGGATTTTTTCCAATACCTGAAAAAAGATGGCAATCGATAAAAGCATAATCGCCGGAAGTGTTCAGCGTTTGCCTAAAATTTACATGCTGGGTTAAGCATAACGAATCATTATCAAGATTCTCAATTACAAGGCTATCAACTGCAAGATTGGTATAGGCTGCTTTAAAATATCTTTCCAAAAATTTTTGCTTACCATTCTTACCCAGAAAATTTTTTCTTTCCAGTCTTTCATAATCATAGCTATTATCACCCGCCGTGCCGGATAGCACACCATTTGATGAAAGTACAGCAGTAAGTATAACTTCGTTTTTTGAATATTGATTTTTATCTTCCAGCAAAATAAGTCCCTTCTTTTTTTTGCCTACAATATAACCGTAAGTATTAAGCAGGCTGAACGGCATCATGTGTATTGGCGTATTCTTATCGGAAACATCAATTATCAACGGCCTTCCGTTTGGCATTTCCACATAAGCAATCGTTTTATTGAACTGGTCGATAAAAGGATAATCCAGGTCCACTTTCCCGTGCCATCTGTCACTTGCCAGCAATGGATATGCCGTTATCCCTGCGCTTTGCAACAGGTTTAAAAAAATAAGGTTTATTTCGCCATTCATTCCCACGCCTTTGTCCCACGCTTTTTTGATACCATTTTCCGTGTACTTTGACGTAATGCCATTCCAGCCAATTCGTTTTTGAACAAATTCATAAATGGCTTTCACCTTATCGATAGCTGCATGCAGCGCTTTCGTTTTAGTTATAAGTTCATCTGTTCCGGAAAGATTTTTATTCAGTTGCCCGCCATAATCGGGATCCTTCAAAAGCTGCGACGCCACATTATTCCAACTATTGAAATACTTGGTTTTATCGTTGCTGCGGATAAATGCCGCCAGTTGAAAAGTTACATGCTGCAGGTTATTTGTTCTTGAATCCATAAACGGCTCATCATGCAGACCTGCAATATTTTTCATTTCAAAATATATGCTTCCCGAGTTTTCACTTTTATCAATGGTAATAGGCAGCGCAGGCGATTTAAAAACCCTGTAAGCAAATTCTGAATTAGGCAGCAAAACAAGATAGTATGCGCTTTTCAAAGTGGGAATGTGTGTTTGAAAATACCAGTCTTCCAAACCTCCATAATGGTTTTTCGTACTAACATACTTGTATTCAATAATGCTGCCGGCCTTAGCTTCCGGCATTGAAAAACGCATTTCCGAATACAGATCGTTTACTTTTTTATCATAAACATTTCTCCCCGAAAGCTTTGCTGTATAGGCCTTTCCGGCTTCGTCAAAATTTGTGGTGATAGCATTAATGTTTGAAATAAATTCAAAATTATCTTTCTTATAATAAGGTATTGCAACATCTGCGTACTCCAACCCTTTTGCATTTAATATTTTTAAACGCGTTCTTCGTTCCGTTACCAAATTGTGCTGATCGTTATAATATGATTTGCCGATATCAAATAAAATAACGGCATTTGCTTCTTTATCAAAATCACATTTTTTCAAATGGGTCTCTTCTGCTAAATAAGAACCAAACGAAGGAAAATCCTCTATACTCTGCGAATGCAATTTTGATGTGCCAGCAATAAATACAATAACTGCAAGCAATAAGGATGAAGTATTTTGTTTCAACTTTTTTTTCATATTGGCAGTATGGGTTTAAAACAGTTTATTCAAAAGTCGGATTATTCTATCGACAAAAATCTATTCACATTTTACTAAATGTAGCTTAAAACACCAAATTGAAAGCATCTAAATATTTTCAAAACATACAGATGGCGCTTACAGTATTTATTATGAAACCGGCGGTAGTGCTACTATTAAGCATCGTTGTGTCACTCACTTGTACGGTAGTAATGCTATTCAGCGGTCTACAGTGGGCAGTAGAAAGGTCAGAAGTCACTGTAACCAACAACTATCAACAATCAACTATCAATTCACTATAAAGCGCCCGAAACAATTGTTTCAGCAGATTTCTGATCATCTTCTTTCTCATCAATATTATTTTCCCGCACCAAAAGTTTTCCCTTCTTAATAATAGCACTTGCAAGGAAGACAGAACCTAATTGCGCAAATGTTATAAATATCAATGCATACCTCAACGCGAACTCCGCTGAATAATAATAAGCAAGCAGTATAAACGTGCATGCACCCACTAAGCGGCCAACATACAGGCCCGCTTCATGATTAAGAATATAGGCAAACTCGTTGCGCTTTTCGATTTTTGCCAAAATATCAATTACACTAAATTGTATTGGATAATAGGAAATATCAAGCAAAGGTTTTGCAAGTAAAAGAAACAACATGAATAATATAACTCCCGTGGCATTGAAAAAAATGCCATTACATAAAGCGGCCACAAAGAATAAAATAAGACCCAACGAAAATATGTAGATGCGATGCTGCGGTTTTGATACTCGTCCGATAGCATACATAACAATGGCGGCAATAATAGCGCCTATTGATTGCGCAGTTCCTAAAGCTCCTTCTTTTCCAAGCAACCGCAAAATAAGCATAGCCGGCGCCGTAATAAGATAACCCTGGGCCAGTCCTTTTAATGATGCCAATACCAGCAGCTTTTTCCAGTATGGATGAAATTTAAAGTAAATAAATTTTCTTTTTCCCGGATTTTTAAACTTCCCGCGAAAACACACAATAGAAGCGATAATAGTAATGATGATCACGATTGCCGTAACTATACGATAAGCAGCATTAGCACTTTCATTTTTACCCGCCAGTTCAATAAACCAACCAACACAAAAAGGTACAACTACGGCAATCATAGTGTTGAAGAAAGTCTCCAAACCATAATAGTAATTTCTGTTTTTATCGGAAGTGATGGACAATGCCAGGTAATCACGGTTGGCCCAATAAAATCCGAATGACATTCCCATAATTATACCGGCGATGCCAATACCTTTAATATCAAGTGTTTCAAGCGACATCATTACCATCATTGATATTCCACTCAACATCATTCCTATTGAGTATAATAATTTGATGTGAAACTTATTCAGCAAAAAACCATTAATAAAAAATGTAAGCGGAATACCGGTGTAAATGGCAAGCTGATATATGACCACTTTAACAGGATCGTCTGAATTACGCATTACATATGCTGCAGCGAATATGTCGATTACCGGCATTACCAGTGTGTAAACCACATTAGTCCATATCAGCATTCTGAAATTAAATGGCTGCTTTTGAAAATGGACAAACTCAGATGTTAGCTTTCTAAACATTTTTGGTTTACACATTTAAAGTGGCAAGAACCTGGCTAATAGAAAGTGTTGCCATGCAAATTACTTCATCAGCGGCGCCATAATACATTATCAAGTCGTCACCCTTTACTATATGTCCGTTTGTAAAAATAACATTCCCCATAAAGCCTGTCAATTCATAAGGTTCTGAAGGAAACATGATCGGCTCTCTGCTTCTTGCTATCACTTTAGTAGGATTGTGTAAATCCAGTAACAACGCTCCTAAGGCATACTGATGTTTTTCATTAGCTCCATGATAAATTTCAAGCCAGCCCTTTTCTGTTTTAACAGGCGCAGCGCCTGCGCCTACCCTTTCGCTATCCCACATTTTTTTGCGGGTTTTAGCTAGGCAAACATTATGGCCCCAGTGAATGGCATCAGGTGATTCCGCAAGCCAGATATAATTTCCTCCAATGCCAATGCCGCTTGGACGGTGCAATGCGTAATATTTACCATTTATTCTATCCTCAAAAATGGTGCAATCTTTATTGTGCGGTGGAAATATCATACCGCATGACGTAAAACTCTTCCAATCAGTAGTAGTGCGTAAACCAATACCTACGCCATTTTCAGAAACCGCTGTAAACGTAAGATAATAGGTATCATTAATTTTACTTACGCGGCAGTCTTCAATACCAAACCCTTGTAAAATACCTTCGCCTTGCAATAATGGATAGCCTTCCGGCTCATAAAAATAAACGCCATCATCACTGCAGAGCAATCTTAAATGCGATAGTGTGGTCAGATAATTGGCACCTTTATAATTGATCACCCTAGGATCGGAAGTGTCAGGTTGCGGGTCGGTTTTTGCAATGTCAATTATTTTAACGCGGCCATTTCGCAGAACCGGAAATGACAGGATGTGTGGTTTTGGTATAGCTCTTTCTGCAACACGCACAATCAGCCATGTTTTACCATTAAACTCAAATGCGCCCGGATTAAACAAACCTGTTACCTCAAGTGATTGGTGGCTGGGTAGAAAATCCGATGGCCGTAATACCGGATTTTGTGAAAACCTATTTACTATATCATTTTTCATATGCAGGCTTGCAGTTACTTTTTGGTTACCGAATGCAAAATAGCTTTGTTTACAATATAATCACACAGTAATTTCCTGTGGCTTTACAAATTGTTGATTATTGCGGTTTATGGTCATTCAAAATTGACGTTCTTTTCATATTCTGTAGGTAACATGAAATTGTGATAACCACTGCTAACCATAATATAGCAGGTTGCGCTGAATGTGCTGAACAGCATTACTACAGTACAAGTGAGTGACACAACGGAAGCTCAATAGTAGCACTGCCGCCGGTCCCCCAAAAAAACAAATGTATAATTATTGCTGTGTTTTAATTGCGTAGGTGCTTACTATGTTCCATTGCCGGCCATCGTGTTGCAGCAAATGAAAATCATTTACCGTAAATGAAGTTTTGTATTCTATATTTTGAAAGATCTTCCAGGCATTTTCAAAATGCTCGAACGAAAGATCGCGGTAAGCAATGGTAATATGCGGTGAGAAATGCTGTTCACTTTTCATAACCGGTATTGCCGGAAAATGATTATGAAAGCTTCGTAAAATTTCTTTTTGCACTGCTGCTAATGATGCGTTCATTACCGGACGCACAAAAACAACAGGATTGTTTTTATTTGGAAATGATCCGAAATTTTGCAGATCAATTTGAAAGTGACCGGTATTAATATATAACTGTTCAAACCAGTTGTAGAGGCCTGCATGCCTTGCTGCCGGCAGGTTGAAAGGCACTTTCAATGTTATATGCGGCACATTTTTCAGAGCTGCGCGGCTTTCATATTCTGTAGCGAATATGTTTTTAAAACTTGTGATCTCTTCACAAATTTCCTGTGGTGGATTTATTGCTATAAAATATAGATCCCTACTCATAATATTGGTTTTCAGAGTAGTAATGATTTTCAATTGAGGCGAAATGCCTGCTGCCACCGGGTTACCGTTGGCTCGCTATCAGCAAATTGAGATCAGTATATTTTAAATCGAATCTTTCACTTAAGTGAAAATCGGTAAGGGCGCCTTTAAACAAATAAATACCACTTCGTAAATGGATCTTATGCCAAATCAGGTTTTCAAAACCTCCGGCATCGCCTACTTCTATCAGTAAGGGCATTAACACATTGCTGATAGCTTGCGAAGCCGTGCGTGCAAAACCCGATGGAATGTTGGGCACGCCATAATGTATCACACCATATTTCATAAATATGGAATTTTCGTGACTGGTAATTTCAGAAGTTTCAAAACAGCCTCCACGATCGATACTAACGTCAATGATCACACTGCCGGGACGCATATTGCTCACCATTTCTTCAGTTACCATAATGGGAGTACGCCCCCCCGAAGAAGCCAATGCGCCAACCGCCACCTCGCAGGTTTTTAATTGCTTCGATAATATTTTCGGTTCTATAACAGACGTCCATAAACGATGACCAATATTATTCTGAAGACGTTTTAACCGGTACACGCTATTATCAAACACTTTTACCGAAGCACCCAATGCGAGCGCCGCCCTGGCCGCATATTCACCCACAACACCTGCGCCAATAATGATCACTTTGGTAGGTGGCACACCGGATATGCCTCCCAACAGCACACCTTTGCCATGATTTGCAGAGCTGAGATATTGTGCAGCGATCAGCATAACGGCATTGCCGGCTATTTCGCTCATACTACGCACTATGGGCAGGGTGCCGTTATCGTCTTTCAGATTTTCAAATGCAAGCGCGGTTATTTTTTTCTCCATCATTTTTTCAAGCCATTCCGATTTCATAATACTTAAATGCATGGGAGAAATAATAATTTGCCCGGGTTGCAGAAACGGCAGATCATCTTCCACTACAGGAGCTGATTTTACAATAAGCGGCGCTTTGTAAACATCTTCTTTACTATACACAATTTTGGCGCCGGCTTCACTATATTCTTTATCGCGAAAATGAGACGCATCGCCGGCATTATGCTCAAGCATAACCGCATGACCATTGCTAACCAACACACTTACAGCCTCCGGCGTAAGTGCAACCCTGTTTTCCTGGAAAGCCGTTTCCTTTGGAATTCCGATAAGGATCGATTCTCCTTTAGGTTTTATATCCAAAGTTTCTTCTAAAGTTTCATAGCTGAAAGAGGTGCTTATGATTGGTTTTTGCTGTGCCATTTGGCATTAGTCATTTTTTGTGCCAGTTATAAAATAGAAAGCCAAACATGCATTGCTTTATGGTTGGCGGTTACATTCCCCGGGAATTATCCAAAATTAACCATTCTGTTTTATTGAAATGCTCCTGGTAGTATTATTTACAACACTAAGAAAAACATTTACCCGATCTTCCGGAAACAGTTCTTCTGCTCTTTCAGGCCATTCCACCAGGCAAATATGATCGCTGTACAGTGCGTCTTCCACTCCGGCCTGCATCGCTTCTTCAGTGTCTTTTAGCCTGTAAAGATCCATGTGATATATTTTACCTCCGTCGCACAGGTACTCGTTAATAATCGAGTAAGTAGGGCTGCCCACAATATCCGGTACATTTTTCGCTTTTGCCAATGCTGTTATAAATGTGGTTTTCCCTGCTCCCATACTGCCATAAAATGCAAACACTTTCCTTCCCTCATTTTCTTTCCAAAATTTTTCGGCAATAGCCGGTAAATCCTTCAATGTAAATGTTTCCTGCATTTTGCAAAGATAGAACGGAGAGCATGCAAAACGACATTTTGAAATTCAATTATTCCACATAATCTTCAGTTTATATTTCGCCTGGCCTAAAAAATGCGCATTTTTTTATGGTACCAGCGGTTGTGCTACTATTAAGCATCGTTGTGTCACTCACTTGTGCGGCAGGATCTTTAGTGGGCGGTTGGCAGTAGGCAGTAGAGTTACGTCCTGAAAAAAGTAGACAGTTTTTTAGTTGATTATCACGCACCTGGCGCATACGTGGTAGCTGAGCCAAGGGTATAACCAAGCTTGTGCCTTACCGGCAAATTGCTTCTTCATTGGTTGTTGGTGTGCCTTCGCACGATGGCCACCCTACACACGCAACAACGGCAACCCCCAACCATTCCTGTTTAATACAGCTTCTCTACTGCCAACCGCATACTGCCCACTGCCTACTCACTCATAACTCATAACCCGCCCATCCTCCTTCCTGCCGCACAAGTGAGTGACACAACGATGCTTAATAGTAGCACTATCGCCCGGCCCACAAAAAAGAAATCGGAGCTCAGAAGCAAACACTTATATTTCTCTGATTTCTGTTTTTAATAAACCAATACCAAGCTATTGTTGTTAACAAATAAATTTGGCTCTTTTGCAACATAGTTTCTATATAAAACAGCGCCAAACAAGAGTATAACTCAAAGCCTTTGTAAATTGCACAGATAAAACAGATGATTTTTTATGGAGACAAAAAGCTGGAAAGTAGATGGCATGGATTGCGCGAATTGCGCACTTGCTATTTCAAAATATTTAGAAAAACAGGGTGCATCCAATATAAAAGTAAACCCCATAAATGGCGATGTGGCATTTGAAGTAATTGAGAATTCCAATACAGATCATTTTAAAAAAGGTATTGAAGATCTTGGTTATAAAGTAGCTAATGAGAACCATAATGGCTTATCTCATGATCATGAGCATGGTTCGGGAAGTATGAGTAAGCAACTGCGTTATGTACTTTTTTGTTTGCCATTTACGCTGGTACTTATGCTGCACATGCTGGAAAGATGGGTGCATATTCACTGGCTGATGAATGGCTGGGTACAACTCGCTTTGTGCCTGCCTGTTTATATAGCGGGTATGAGTTTTTTTGGTAAAAGCGCTTATAAAAGCCTGCGAAGTGGTTATCCTAACATGAATGTCCTGGTTACAATAGGATCAACCGCCGCCTTTGTGTATAGTTTAATTGGCCTGCTTGCAGGGTGGGGATCAGATTTTTTATTTTTTGAAACAGCCGCTACTATTATTACACTCGTTTTCTTTGGCAACTATCTTGAAGATGCATCAGTACAAGCTACGCAAAAGGCTCTAAACAAACTGGCTCAATCGCAAAAGGTGATGGCCAATATGATTGCGTTTGATGAAGACCACAAAGAAGTTATTTTACCAATTGAAAATTCGCAACTGAAAGTTGGCGACCTGGTATTGATAAAATCCGGCGAACAGGTTCCTGCGGATTGCAAAATATTATGGGGCGATGCCAGTGTGAATGAAGCCATCATTACTGGCGAAAGTATGCCATTGGAAAAACATGCAAAAGACAAGCTGGTTGGCGGCAGCCTTATAGCAGACGGAACTGTGAAAGCGCAGGTTACTGCAGAAGCTAAAGACTCTGTATTGTCAAACATTATAGATCTTGTAAAAAAAGCACAAGGCGATAAGCCTCCGGTACAATTGCTTGCAGATAAAATCAGCGCTGTTTTTGTGCCGATGGTATTGGGAATTGCACTACTGACTTTTATTTTCAATTTCATTTATTTTAAGGAATTTACTCCGGCACTTATGCGCAGTATAGCCGTGATGGTAATTGCCTGTCCATGTGCTATGGGCTTAGCCACACCGGCTGCCATTGCTGTAGGATTAGGTCGTGCCGCTAAATCTGGCGTACTGTTTAGAAACGCTAAAAGTCTTGAAGCCTTTAAGAATATCACACAAGTTGTTTTTGATAAAACAGGTACGCTTACTACGGGAAATTTTGTTATCAATCAATGGCATATTGAGAGCAAAGAAATAAATGATGAAGAGTTTAAGAAAACAATGTATTCCCTGGAAAAATTTTCGAATCACCCGATTGCTGAAAGTATTTCTACTTCTTGGAAAAGGAATGATGTTATAAAGTGGAAAAAGATTGAGGAAATAAAAGGGAAAGGAATGTATGGTATTGATATGGATGGCAATGAATATTGGGCAGGTTCGTATAAAATAGCGGAGACATTTACAAAAGACGATCATCACAATGTGTATGTTGTAAAGAATAACATTTATTTAGGCTGGCTTGATGTGCAGGATGAAATAAGGCCGGAAGCGGTACAAGTTGTTGATTATTTAAGATCAAAAAACATAAAAACAATTTTACTAAGCGGCGATAGAAAATATAAATGCGAACAAATTGCCGCTCAATTGCACATAGATGAAGTTATTGCGGAACAAACTCCTGAACAAAAACTACAAAAAATAGAAGAGCTGAATAACCAGGCGCCCACAGCTATGGTTGGCGATGGAATTAATGACGCGCCGGCATTGGCAAAAGCCACAATAGGCATATCATTAAGTGAGGCTTCGCAAGTAGCTGTTCAAACCGCGGATGTGGTATTGATGAATGACGGCTTAAAAAATCTGCCACTATCATTAGGTTTAGGAAAACACACATTTATTACTATAAAACAAAATCTTTTTTGGGCATTCTTTTATAATATAATCGCCATACCTGTGGCCGCATTCGGCTTTCTCACTCCGTCGTTTGGCGCATTGGTTATGGGCCTCAGCGATGTGGTATTAGCAATTAACTCAGTGAGATTGTTTGTTAAGAAAGTTGTCTGAATTTGGATTTTCAGGATTAGTGGATTACAGGATGGAGGCTAAATTCATTGATCATTTTTGGAAATGATAGATAAATAACATGCCTAAATTTTTTCGCACCAATCCAACAAATCCAAATTCAGACAAAGAAAATCCAAATTCAAACAAATGCAACAACCAAACATCCATCAGGTACTTCAACAATACTGGGGCTACCCTTCTTTTCGTGAAAAACAGGAAGATATAATTCATAACGTACTTGCAGGAAATGATACACTGGCAATATTGCCCACAGGCGGTGGTAAATCCATTTGCTTTCAAGTGCCTGCGATGGTTATGGATGGTTTGTGCCTGGTAATAAGTCCGTTGATAGCATTAATGAAAGATCAGGTGGATAACCTGCGCAAAAAAAATATTACCGCCTTTGCGATATATGCCGGTATGAGCCGCAAAGAAGTAACACATATACTGGAAGTGGCATCACATAGTAATTGCAAGTTTTTATATGTCTCTCCCGAAAGGCTTGAAACAAGTCTTTTCCTGGAATATTTACCAGCATTACCCATCAACCTCATTGCTGTGGATGAAGCGCATTGCATATCACAATGGGGTTACGATTTCAGGCCGCCGTATTTGCGCATCGCGGCCATTAGAGAAGAACTTCCTGATATACCTGTGCTGGCCTTAACCGCATCCGCCACGCCTGATGTGCAGAAGGATATTTGCGAAAAATTATCGTTTACGAATCATACCGTCTTCAAAAAATCTTTTGAGCGGCCAAATCTTTCATACAGTGTTTTTAATGTGCCGGTAAAGCTGAACAAGCTGGTTGAAATTCTGAACAATGTGCAGGGAACCGCTATTGTATATTGCCGAAGCAGAAAAAGAACAAAAGATGTAGCGGAACATTTATTATCCTACGGTATTTCCGCGGATTTTTATCACGCGGGTTTGGAACAGGAAGTGCGGCAACAAAAACAACAGGCATGGATACAAAACAAAGTTCGCTGTATCGTTTGCACTAATGCGTTTGGAATGGGAATTGACAAGCCTGACGTAAGAGCAGTGGTGCATTACGATTTGCCCGATTGCCTTGAAAGTTACTACCAGGAAGCTGGCCGTGCCGGACGCGATGAAAACAAATCATATGCAGTCATTTTATTCCAACAAAAAAATATCGAGGACTTAAAAGAAGCGGCAAAGCTAAAGTTTCCCGATCTGCAAACTATAAGAAGCGTTTACCAGGCCGTAGCCAATTATCTGCAAATACCAATTGGAAATAATGAGGCCACTTATTATTCGTTCGACATAACCGATTTTGTCAAAAAATTTCATATTAACATACTAACGACAATCAACAGCCTAAAAGTGTTGGAACAGGAAGAATATCTTTCGTTTAACGAAACAGTTTTTCTTCCTTCCAAAATTCAATTTGTTTGTAATAAAAACACGCTGTATGACTTTGAAAATTCTTATCCATCGCTGGAACCCTTTATAAAAGCTTTACTTCGTAATTATGAAGGCGTCTTTGATTTTCCTGTTAGCATATACGAACGATCGATTGCCGCTATTATGAAAAAAGATTTGGAAGAAGTAAAAGAAGCGTTGAACCAACTTGACCGTTATAGCATTATAGAATACAACAAGCAAAAAGATTCACCGCAGTTATACCTTATTAATGAACGAATCGCTGCGCAGTCAATTGTAATTAATCAAAAGCAATATCAATTTCGCAAACAGGAATATGAAAAAAGGCTAAAGCAATTTATTACCTATGTTGAAAAAAATGATGATTGCAGAAGCATGCAGATTGGCCGCTATTTTGGCGATGAAAGCATCAAAGAATGTGGCGTGTGCGACGTTTGTTTAAAAAAGAAAAGAGCAAATTTTTCGGAAGAAGAATTTGAAAAAATTCAACAACGGATATTTGAACTGATCAATAATAACGAAACTGATATAAACTCATTGCTTTCAAATCTTTCGGACATCTCCAAAGAAAAAACATGGAAGGTGATTAATTTCCTTCAGTCTGAAAATAAGATCAAAGTGAATAATGCAGGAATAGTTCTAAGAAAGTAAAGATAACATTGTGTATAAATTTTTTGGGGGACCGGCAGTAGTACTACTATTGAGCATCGTTGTGTCACTCACTTGTACGGTTGGAATGCTATTGGGCTGCCTCATCCCCGGCCCTTCTCCAAAGGAGAAGGGAGTCCTTCGCACAAAGCGGATATTCAAAATCTCAACAATTTTTTCAACTTTCAACTATACAGCATTCTCCATTCTCAACTCTCCATTCTCAATTTATTTTAACCACAAGGTTCACCAGGAAAGTACAAAATTGTGCCCCTTGTGGTTAAAATATATGGAGAGTGCTTTATACACTGATTGCAAACCAAAACAAAAGCACTCATAACTCAAAACTCATAACTCATAACTCATAACTTGTTGAATAGAATTACTACCGTACACGTGAGTGACACAACGATGCTCAATAGTAGCACTACCGCCGGTCCCAAAAAAAATCGCCGCATAAAATTATGCGGCGCAAAGTATATAAAGTTGAGAACTTTAAAGATCAAAGATTGTACGAAGCGATCGAATCATTTGATTACTGAACGCCTCCACTCATTTACCACATTTCTCACATTTCCACATTTTCACATTTTCACATTTTCACATTTTTTCACGCCCTGCATTATAACTTTCACAATTTTATCTCTTCATCATGCTGATCGAAAAAGTGGAACTCGGTTAAATGATAATTTGAATTGGCAACAACATATATCTTTTGCTTAAACTTTCTTCTCCATTTCCAGCATTTAGACCACAGCCATCCTTTAGTTAAATAAGCGTGCATAATGGGATGAACCATGAGAGTAAGATTGCTGTGCCTGTGTGTTATCAGGTAATTGAGGTTCTTTTCTATTTCATCTTCCAAAACTAAAGTGGAAGATATTTTACCGGTGCCGCTACAGCTTGGACAAACTTCCTGCGTGTTAATGGTCACTTCGGGTTTCATGCGCTGACGCGTAATTTGCATGAGTCCGAATTTTGAAATGGGAAGAACCGCATGTTTGGCCCTGTCTGCTTTCATAAATTCTTCCATTGCTTCCATGAGTTTTTTCTTATTCTCTGGAAGTTTCATGTCAATAAAGTCAACAACAATAATACCACCCAAATCACGAAGCCTTAATTGGCGTGCTATTTCTTCAGCTGCTTCCAGGTTGGTTTCCAGCGCGTTTTGTTCCTGGTTATTGCTCACACTTTTATAGCCGCTGTTCACGTCTACCACGTGCAGTGCTTCAGTATGTTCTATAATAAGATAAGCGCCGCTAGGCAGGTTTACAGTTTTACCGAAAGCAGCCTTTACCTGCTTTGTTATACCGTATTGATCAAAAATGGGCGAGCCATTATGGAAGAATGTTACAATATCCGCTTTATCCGGCGCAATTTTTTGAATATAGCTTTTCGCATCGTTGTAAATGTTTTTGTCATTTACTACAATGCGGTTAAAGTCTTCATTCAGCAGATCGCGAAGCATGCTGGTGGTTTTTGTTTGCTCGCTCAAAATTTTTGCAGGGGCCACTGCGCCTTTCAAATTGTTTTGAATTTGTTTCCAGGTATCCACAAGCATGGTCAGATCTTCATGCAGCTCTGCCGTATTTTTTCCTTCAGCAGCCGTACGAACAATAACTCCAAAATTTTTTGGCTTAATGGATTCTATAATTTTTTGAAGACGTTTTCTTTCTTCCGACGAATGTATTTTCCTGGAAACAGCAACGATATCATTGAATGGAGTAATAACCACGAACCTTCCGGGCAAAGAGATCTCACAGCTAAGGCGAGGGCCTTTAGCAGCAATTGGTTCTTTTAAAATTTGTACGAGGATGTTTGGTTTGCCGCTTAAAACCTCGTTTATTTTCCCTGTTTTAACGATTTCGGGTTCCACAGAAAACGTACCAAAATCGAAACCACCCTGAGTATGATCGCTTATCGCCTGCTGGGTAAATTTCAATAATGATTTCGCGTATGGACTCAAATCAGTGTAATGCAGAAACGCGTCTTTCTCGAAGCCAACATCCACGAAGGCAGCATTCAATCCCGGAATAAGTTTCTTGACCTTACCCAAGTATAAATCACCTACGGCAAAACTGGCATCTGCTTTTTCATTATGCAGTTCTACCAGTTTTTTGTCTTCAAGAAGTGCTATTTCAACACCTTGGGGAGCAGCATTAATAATTAATTCCTTGTTCAAGCTAATTCACATTTACTAACTAACCAACCATCACCAAAAGGAAAATTGCTGAGCGTGCTATCTACATTAAGCATAGTACAACAAGTATTAAATTAGTTTTGCTGTGCTAATGAAATAAAAAAATAGTTCAGCTAAGTAAAGCATGCCGGATACAAGCAAATATGCACCGGCATAGGAAATGAATTTACAAAGAAGTCCTTTATTTCTTGTTCTTCTTATGACGATTCTTTCTTAATCTTTTTTTACGTTTATGCGTCGCTATTTTATGACGTTTTCTTTTTTTACCACAAGGCATCTTTCAACAATTTTAAATTTTGTATATCAATTTATTTCTTCAATAATTGTATGCGGTCATCTATTTCCTTAATAATTTCTTTATTGGAAATGTGTCTTTTTCCAATTTCATACCATTTTACCGCATTTTCTTTATCTCCTTTTCTATCATATGCTTCAGCGAGCATAAAAATGGCTTCCATATTGTGCGGCTCAGCTTTTACCACTTTTTCCAGCCTCTCTGCCGCTTTGTCAAGCTGACCCGAAACCACGCCTCCTATTCCAAGCATCAACTGGGCATACATGTTAGTTGAATCCTTCTTCGCCACTTCCAATATCTGTTGAATACCCTGCATCACCTCCTGCGGATTAGCGGCGCTGCTTCCAAAAATGTAACAGCTTCCTAACCCAATTTTAGTAGAATCATTGGAGGGATTCAACTCTAAAGCTTTTTCAAACAACTCTTTAGCCTGGCTTGCCTGCCAACTTTTTAAAGCTGGGTTATCAGTGCCGCGCAGATTATTTAAAAATAATCGGCCTGCAAAGGTGAGACTTTTTTCAGAATTTTCCAACTTGGCAACTTCAGCGGTATAATAAGCGTATGGATCGAACATTTTGGCAGAATCTTTCCAAAATGTAGCAAGCTGATTATATGTCCTTATGCGCTGTTCTTTTACATCACCGCGCACTATGGATGCTTCCAGACCATTGACATAAGCCTGTTGAGAGCCGGAGAGTCTTTTCTTTGCGGCATTAATCAATCCCTCCGCACTAATAGTAGCGGTTGAATCTGCATGCCCTTCATTTTGAGCGGTTAATAATACTTTTTTTTGAGGAACAGTTCTCCCCAAAAAGTAAATACCTAACAATGCAACCACACATCCTGCAATGAGAATAATCTGCTGTCTTTTCACTAAATGTATTTTAAGACCGCGAAATTACACTTCATCTTCGGGGTTTGGCTGATCCGCCTTCACTGTTTTTAATTTTTTTACTTCCTGCACAAATTCTTTTGCAGGTTTAAATGCCGGAATGTAATGTTCCGGAATTTCAACAGCTACATTCTTCTTGATGTTACGCCCGATTTTTGCGGCACGTTTTTTAGTAATAAAACTCCCAAAACCCCTGATATAAATGTTCTCACCATCTGCAAGGGTGTCCTTTACTTCTTTGAACATGGCCTCCAGCGTAACCAATACATCTACTTTGGGAATGCCTGTCTTTTCTGATATTTGATTGATTAGGTCGGCTTTTCTCATTACTTGTAATTTTGTATCCTTTTAATTAATAATTAAATTCAATCCTTTTTCAAACGAAAAATAAGAGAATCTTTTTATTCATGCAAGTTATTGATTTTGAATATTTCTTAAAAGTACTACATTTTTCTTTTTAGAACATTCTAAGTAATTATTTGTAGATGCCAAATAACAGTTAAATCTAAATATAAAAATTTTTTATGTAAATAATTGAATACAAATTGTTTTTAATATTTATTATGATATGAATGTAGACTTTACACAAAAATTGCTTACCTGGAATACACTAAAAAACACACGTACCATGCCCTGGAAAGGCGAAAAAGATGCGTATAAGATCTGGCTTAGCGAAATAATTTTGCAACAAACACGTGTAGAACAAGGCCTTGAATATTATAACAAGTTTATAAAAGCATTTCCGGATGTGAAAAAACTGGCTGCTGCACAGGAAGAAAAAGTATTTAAACTTTGGGAAGGACTTGGATATTACAGCCGCTGCAAAAATCTTATTGCAACAGCTAAATTGATTGTAAGCCGGTACAAAGGCTGTTTTCCGCAATCATATGCAGAAATCAAATCGCTGCGAGGTATTGGCCCATATACTGCGGCAGCAATTTCTTCATTTGCATTTAATCTTCCTTATGCAGTGGTGGATGGCAATGTATTGCGTGTTTTATCGCGCTATTTTGGCATTTCCACTCCTATTGATTCCGCTGAAGGCAAAAAAATATATACACAATTAGCAGACGCTTTACTTGATAAAAATAATCCGGGCACATATAACCAGGCTATAATGGATTTTGGAGCAGTGATCTGCAAACCACAAAACCCACTTTGCAGCACATGCGTGCAAAATAAAGACTGCAAAGCCTTTCAGCATGGATGGGTTAATAATCTGCCGATAAAAGAAAAAAAACTTAAAAAGAAAACACGATATTTTTATTACTTCATGATTGATATAAATGGAAAAATTTTCGTAAGAAAAAGAGAAACAAAAGATATTTGGCAAAACCTTTATGAATTTGTTTTGCATGAAGCCGATAAACCTGTTGAGTGGTCGCAAAGCAATACCGGTTCTGCAATTCCGGAACTTTCAGATAAATCTTTTTATATTCAAAATATATCGCCGGTTATAAAACAACAACTTACACATCAAACAATAGTGGGCCAACTGATTAAGATATCAGCCGGTGAACTTAAAACTATTCCGGGGTATGAACTGATCTCTCAAAAAAAGATGGGAGTGCTGGCATTTCCCAAATTAATCAATCAGTTGATGGCGCAAGATGCGGTTTTATTGTAAATAACGTTTATATATACTCGAAAATAGAATTGTACCAAGCCGGCGCAGGTTGCTAGTTTCAGGTTGCCGGTATTGGAGAACAGACAGTACCATTTGAAAAAGCTGTTTGTGTGAATAAAGCGGGTTACCCTATTATTGCCAGCCAGCTAAAATAACTGTCTACTTTTTTCAGGACGTGACAACCCACAAGGGGCACAATAGGAGGCACAAGGAACACTAGGGATGATTGAATTACAAGCAGCCCTTGTGAATCTTTGTGCTTTTCTTTGTGCCATTGTGGTTAGAAGAAATGGAGAATTGAGAATGCTTTGTATACTGATTGCAAACAAAAACAAAAGCACTCATCACTTATTACTCAAAACTCATAACTTGCCCAAGAGCATTCCTGCCGTACAAGTGAGTGACACAACCGGAGCCCAATAGTAGCAATACCGCAGGCACCAAAAAAAATTGCTAAATGCAATATCTGTGATAAAACTTCCGGATTTCTTCTTATTATTATTCTCTATTTATTAATTCGCATTAAAAATGCTAAAAAAACTATTTGATTTTCATTGAAAAAAATTAATTTTAAAGAGATTATTTAAGCATAGGACGATTTGTAAAAAACTCAAACTAATAATCATGAGAGGCGTAAACAGAGTGATGTTAATCGGTAATCTAGGAAAAGACCCGGATGTTCAGCACCTGGAGGGCAACATAGCAGTGGCAAAGTTTTCGCTGGCAACTACTGAAACTTATAAAGACAGAGCCGGTAAGCTTATTTCGCAAACCGAATGGCACACAGTAGTATTATGGCGCGGCCTTGCTGAACTTGCACAAAAATATCTGCACAAAGGTAGCTTGGTTTACATTGAAGGTCGCTTGCGCACCCGGAGCTGGGAAGATAAGGAAGGCAATAAAAAATTTGCAACCGAAGTGGTGGGCGACAATTTGATTATGCTTGATAAAAGAACAGACGGCTCGGCAGGAATTCAATCCTACCCTTCTGAAGGACTTGAAGGTATAGGGCCGTCAGACATACCGCCGGAATCAACAGGAGATTTACCTTTTTGATTAGTATAATTTGTCGCAAATTTGTGATGAATACAACAGGGCCGACTAAAACCAGTTTTCTTACAATTTTAGCCGGCCTTTTGTGCGAAATAATATTTTCACTAAAACCCAGTTGTTTTGGATTATCATTCGAGCTATAATTTTTTTGATACATTATTGTCACCAATTTTATTACAGGCAACCGTAAATGTGGAAGGCATCACCTTCTTAGCGGTAATCATTATTTTCCTGCTTGTTATTTCATATTTTCTTGCAGGTGCATCTGTTGCATTTTTTTCATTAACCGATAAGGATATTAATGTTCTTAAAACAAAACAAGGTGAAGGCTGGAAACGCATTGTAACATTGTTAAAAGAACCACGGGTACTACACTCTTCTTTGCGCATAGCCAACTTCACTGTGAACATTGCCATTATTATACTGTCCAATTTTCTTATTAACCAACTACTAACGATAGATAGCAACTGGTGGTTTGTTGATTTCCTGGTAAAGATTTTAATAATCACATTCTTTCTTATGCTATTTGGCGAAATATTGCCAAAGGTGTACGCCAGCCAAAATAATCTTCGCTTTGCAAGAGATGCTTCATTTCTTGTGGAAATAGTATATCTTATTTTCAAACGTATCGGGTTGGTGTATGCCGGCTTTACGAATAGCATCAGCAGTTCGCTTGGGGGAAAAAACGCTTCATACGATCTTGATGAACTTGAAGGTGATAATAGTTCTACCGAGGAAGAAAAAAACATTTTAAAAGGCATTGCAAAATTTGGCAACATTACTGTTAAGCAAATAATGCGTACCAGGCTTGATGTAACAGGCATTGAGTATAACATTTCATTTAAAGAGCTTATTTTAAGGTTAGAGGAACAACACTATTCCCGGCTACCGGTTTATAAAGGAAGCCTGGATGATGTGGTGGGAATGATACACACAAAAGATATCCTAGCTTACCTCGACGAAGCTGATAATTTTGACTGGCACCCTCTCATGCGCCCGCCTTTTTTTGTACATCAACACAAGCTGATTGAAGATCTGTTAAAAGAGTTTCAAACAAAACATATTCATTTTGCAGTGGTAGTAGATGAATTTGGCGGAACAAGTGGAATTGTTACACTTGAAGACATTATTGAAGAAGTGATTGGCGACATAAAAGACGAATTTGATGATGAAGAGAATGGCAATGGAAAGATTGATGATTTGAACTACATATTTGAGGGTAAAACAATGATAAACGATGTTTGCAAAATAATGCACCTGCCGGTTCAAACATTTGGTGCTGTACGAGGAGAAAGCGACTCACTGGGTGGCCTGGTTTTAGAACTGGCTGGTTATATTCCGCCACAAAACGAAGTGATACAAGCCGGCGATTTTCAGTTTACTATACTGGAAGTGGAAAAAAATCGTATTCAAAAAGTGAAAGTAAGCATCATTCCAAAATAGCGGTTTTAGTATAACGTTTTTTGACATTTCATTTTATATTTCTCATGCGCATTAAGTATTTTTTTGCATTTTTATTATTGTCCGGAATTTTTATTTCCTGCAACAGCACTTACACCCCTAAGCAAAAAGGCTATTTCAAAATTAGTTTTCCTGAAAGGGCTTATCAAAAATTTGACAAACCGGGCTATCCATACACGTTTGAATACCCGGTGTATGCAACTGTTACACAAGACAGCACTTTCTTTGAACAACAGCCGGAAAACCCTTACTGGATTAATATTGATATTCCTCAATTTAATGGCAGAATTTATATAAGCTATAATGAAATTGGAGGAAAATCGCGATTTAAAATTAAAAATGCCAAAGGCGAATACGTGGATTCCGTTGGTGTCAACAAATTTGAAAACCTTGTTGACGGCTCATACAAACTTACATTCAAACACAGCTACAAAGCCACATCTATAGAAGACAGTTTGTTTACCACACCTAATGGAGTGCATGGCATTTGGTTTAAAATTGGCGGCAATGCAGCCACTGCGAGTCAGTTTCTTGTATCTGATTCTGTAAAGCATTTTCTGCGAGGTGCGTTATACTTTGATACCACACCCAATGAAGATTCTCTCTCCATTGTAAACAAATTTCTACAACAGGATGTGAAACACTTAATCAATACACTGCAATGGAAAGGGAGGTTTTAATAATAATGAATAATTAAAAGGTCGTGTGTAGTGTATTACAGTGTTGTTTATTGTTCAATAGCATTACTACCGTACAAGTGAGTGACACAACGATGCCTAATAGTAGCACAACTGCCGGTCAAAAAAAAATCAGCAACCATAAAGATTGCCGATTTGCCTCATTGATGATATATATGTGAAAAGGAACTAACTATAGTCCGAATTTGCCCAGTAAGCTTGCTAAGCCGCCACCACCACCGGTGAAAGCACCTATTATACTTTGCAGGTCGAAGCTGTTATCATCCGGATCGTTAGTTTTGTTGATAAACTTCGACATCACTAATGGCAAAACAACTGCAGCAATGCTGGCAGCTTGTGTGCCACTAATTCCAAACTTCGATGTAATAGATTGTATGAAGTTGCCGGATATGCTTTGCATTACCGGATGATCAGTAGAAAGATTGCCTTGCGATTGAAATAATTGCATAACTCCATCTGAATTGCCCTGCCCGAAGCCTTGCAAACCATTGGTAATTGCGCTTACCGCTTCCTGCATAACCGATTCATTATGTTCGTTAGGAACCGCGGAGTTTTCAACAATCGCCTGTTGACCGGCCTGCTTAACTAATTGTAGTAATTCATCAAACATTCTAATTATTTTAAAGGGTGATTTTTGGTTTTAATTGTAGCGATAATGATTTACGAAGTATAGTGCATGAACCACCATACTTCGTAAATAAAGTTTGGGCTAAGCCGGTTGCAAATATTGAGAATAAGCATATCCTTCAGCGCCGCCATCGGTTCTTATAAGCCACCACTGATCACTGCTTTTGTTAACCAGTGTTACTATTTCGTGATGGGCCGCTTTGCCAACGACAGGCTGATCTGTACCGGGGCCTTTGCGAATATTTAAATTGCTGCTTTCTGTAATCACTTTTAACTTGCTGCCTTCCACCGCACCGGTTACATTCACATTCAAAATCAGATCGCCTGATGTAAAGTCGGGATCAATTCTGTTATAAATTTCCCATAGAGAATCTTTCGCACTGCCACTGGGCGCATCGCCGTCAATGTATAGAACGCCATCCTGTTCTCTTACCAAAAGGTTAGAAACCCCAGAAGCATTAGCGTTATCAATTAGTTCTTTGTATTTATCCTGAAGTGCCATTGTTATACTTATTTTATGGTTAATTTTTGTTCTACTTTTTTAGGTTTCAAAGCCTGTACTTTTTGAATCAATTTAGGCAGGTCGGCTCTTTTAATTTCACCGGTGAGGGTAACTACGCCATCTTTTACAGTTGCTGTTACACCTGCATTATCTTTAATAGCATCGCTCACAGTTTTAGATAAAATATCATCGGCTGAAACAACAGGCGGAGGAGGAGGGGGAGCCACGGTAATATTGTTCACTACAGATTTTACACCTTTAATGGCTTTAATTGCATTTTCGCTGCTGGTTTTGCAGGCATCGTCTTTGCATTCTCCGGTAATTGTAGCTACGCCTTTAGTTACTGTAACTGAAATGGCCGAAGTAGTGGGATCATTTTGAAGCGCTTTTGCAGCGGAAGCCTGAATGTCCGCATCTTTTGGGCCGCAGGATGAAATGCTGAAAGAAATCATTGCGGCGGCGCTTAATACTGTTAATCTGTTTAACCAGTTTTTTTTCATATAATGTTTATTTAAAGAATAAAGCAATGTCTTTAGTGCCTATCAATTTTCATATGCAAAAAAAACTGACAGGTATTACAACAACATTTTGAAAACTAAGTCGATAAAACAAATCTCATGGTTGCAATAGAAAACAAAAGGGTGACAAAATACTCGATTATGATATAAATAATCGGTTTGCCGTCTTTTTGAGATAGAAACAAATGAACCGGGGAAAGGTTTAGTGAAGGAGAGAAATCAGTTGCGCAAGTAAAGAGTATTGCTCCCAAAATCCTTTCTTTTTTGAATGCTTTTGTTTTCATTTACATTCATATATTCTGCATTCTCAATTTATCAAAACTATTGATCAATAAACAACACCCTTGCTACATGCACGCTATTAATTATTCATTATTAACTATTAATTTTTTGTAACCCAGCATTACATATTTCTGGTAAAGAGCTACAGGAATATATATTTGCAGCAATCTGGCTTCCGCGCATTCGCGGCTGCTGATGGCCTGCCTGAGAGTGGGTATATATACACTTTCGATAAGGGTTTTTAGTTCCGCGTCACCATTGGAGTAAAGCTCGTCCGCCACGTTCATACATTTTTTTATGCGGGAAATATCATAATCCTGCACAGATTGACGTGTATAGGTTGCGAATGCAAGCATCGCATCCTCTATATTATCCTGGCTTGAGGTCATTTTGGGAATGCTCCTAAGTAATAACCCATTTGCTTCTTTACTTGTTATCATGTTGGGCACTTCTACAGTTTTAAACATTCAACTGGTGACACAATTTGTAATGAAAAAATTACCTCAGGTCTCCTGTAACACCAGCCTTTCAAAAAAATAATCATGTTTATAAATATACTGATATTTTCGCATATTGCGCATATTATTGAACAAAATTTGTTTTTTAACAAAATGTTTCCTTCAGCTCAAAAAGCAGACCCGCAAAGGGATTCAAATTTTTTTGACAATTTCGGCATCTTAATTCAATATTGTAAATAGTATAGTCGTTAACGTTGAATTATTTTCGAACTTGTTGTTATTAAATTTGATTTTTTGCATGGTTATTAAACCCGATTTTTAATAACTCCTATTCTTTTCATTTGTCGTCCGAAACAACACCTTTTTTCACCAGCTATTTACTTCGCGGAATAAAAAAACATAATGGTGTAGTAATAGTGTAGCCCTGTAGATTTACCGTTATAGTTTAGAACCAGCAATTTTTAATGCGTTTTTGGCATCAGCAGTAGTGCTACTATTAGGCATCGTTGTGTCACTCACTTGTGCGGTAGTAATGCTATTGAGCAGCCTCATTCCCGGCCTTTCTCCAAAGGAGAAGGGAGTCCGCGCACAAAGCGGATATTCGTAGTCACAATAATTCTTTCAACATTTATCTTTACTTGTTTTTATCGGCTCATGTATAAAACATTCGCAATTCATCGCACACAACGCATCACTTTGCTCAATAGCATTACTACCGTACAAGTGAGTGACACAACGATGCTTAATAGTAGTACTACAGCCGGCACCATAAAAAAAATAGTACTAAAACATAATAGCTGTAACTCTGTTAAATGAATTACTGTTTTCTGCCTGCCTTCTTGCATTGGGCATGATGCTCTTGTGAAGAAATTTGCAATGCCATGCGCGGATTGAGTGCCAACACCGGAACCGTTTGCACATCTGTATTTCGGCTTAAACTAATCTATTCGTTGCGAAAGAAGTAAATTGCTGATAATTAATTAACATTTTAAGCGATATGGAAAGAAGCAAGTTTAACGACACAATATTTAGAATCTCAATATATGGGTTCATTTTCATCTTTGTAATTATCCCTATATTCTTTGCGAAACAAGTGCCATACATTGAGTTCTTTTCAAAAGTATCTATTCCAATGTATGTGGCGCTGTATTCGATTTTGTGGCTAAGCTATAAGAGTGAAATTAAACAAAGCAGAGATTACCTTGAGAAATTGAAAAAGGAAGAAAAAAGGCTCGCTAAAATGAAAGACGCAACAATTGAAGATGAACTAAAAGAGATTGAAAATGATTATGCCCATAAAGAAATTGGCTTGCGTAACGCCGAAAGGAGGTTTGATTTTGTAAATATAACCCTTCGTAGGTTTGCATTGCTGGCGTCTATAGCAACTATTATAGATTTTTTTGTTTAAAGAATATTTTTATGCAAGCGGGCAGTAGAGTAATTCAGATGTCAGACTGTGCCGCTCATATATACCGCACTCTCCATTCAATAAGCACTTTCAATTTTCAGCTTTCCACTTTCAACTTAAAAAGGTTAATTATTATTTTTCGCCGGGCACATTGAAGCGGAATCCTACGCCATGTATGGTTTCCAGCATAATACTCGGATCTGCTTTAAAATGTTTGCGCACTTTAGTTATAAATACATCCATACTGCGGCCTAGAAAATAATCGTCTTTTCCCCAAACATTCAGCAAAACCTCTTCACGCTTTAGTACTTTATTGGGATGCTGGCATAGAAACAACAGCAGTTCTGCTTCTTTTTGGGTAAGTGTGCTGGTTCCTTCAGGCGAGGTAATGCTTAAATTGGCAAACGAAAATATAAGTTTGCCAACCTTATAATCCCGGGTTTGTTCAGAATACATTTTTTTAGAGCGTCTTAAAAAAACATCCATTCGCAGCAGCAGTTCGGGCATGCTGAAAGGCTTTGTAATGTAGTCGTCGGCGCCGGTTTTGAAGCCTTTTATTTTGTCTTCTTCCAACGATTTTGCTGTAAGAAAAAGAATAGGAATAACATCGGACTGCTGCCTGATCTTTTTTGCAACCTCAAAGCCATCTTTGTGTGGCATCATAATATCCAACAGGCAAATATCAAACTCGTTTTTGCCAAATCGTTCAATTGCTGTTTGTCCGTCAGGACACAGCACTACCTCAAATCCGGCCACTTCCAGGCTGTCTTTTATTACAAAACCAAGGGCTGCATCATCTTCTGCCAATAATACTTTTGCCTTGTAATTCATTGAATATTATACTTTGGGTAAAACAATTTTAAATTCTGTTCCAATTGCCGGTATACTATTGACGATAATTTTCCCATGGTGGGCGGTTATTACTTTTTTTACAAAGTTAAGGCCTAACCCAAATCCTTTCACGTTGTGCACGTCACCTGTAGGAATGCGATAAAACTTTCGGAAAATATGTTTCAAATATTCCTTCCTGATTCCAACTCCATTGTCCTTCACCGACAGCTCAATATGACCGTTGAAAGTATTTGTTGAAATGATCACCAACGGCTTTTCCGAATATTTTATCGCATTCTCCACAAGATTGATAACAACCAGTGAAATATGCGGTTTATCGGCAACAATCATACTATTGTTAGTATCAAGCTGAAGCTCAATTGTTGCTTTTTTCAAATTAATCAAAGGATCCAATTGGGTAATCACTTCCCTTATAAGATCGTTTATGTTGAAACTGGTTTTTTCAAGAGTCAGGAAATTTTCATCAGTGGCAGCGGTTTTTAGAAGCCGCTCCACCTGGTATTGCAAGTGTTCCGTTTGTTGTTTTATAATCAGGCTGTATTGCCGCAATCTTTCAGGCTGGTTGATGATGGAAGAAGACACCAACACCTCGGAAGCCAGTTTCATTACTGCAAGAGGAGTTTTAAACTCGTGAGTAAAATTATTCACAAAGTCTTTCTGCAGTTCGTTAAGTGTTTTTTGCTTGTATAAGTAAAACAAAGTAGCGGGCAGCGCCAACATTACAACAAAAAGTAAAATGCCGGCTCCAATCCACCAACCCAGTTTTTGCACAATGTAATGTGTTCTGTGTGGAAAATACAGGTAAATGTAAGAATGGTTCAAATGCAGCTCCGGCACATCTATTTCTGTTTCTCTTGAAACAGTGGACGCTGCCGTAGGTATAAAAATTTGATACAGGTATTTCCTCGAATTAATATCATATACTGCCATTTTGCAATCGGCAAGCACTTCAAAATCTTCAAACTCATTGATTATTGCCCTGGTAAGCGAATCTTTTTGAGGAACACTGTCTATTTCAATAATAAATGTGTTAGCGTTAGGATGGTCAATAAGTGTTTGCAATCGCTGTTGCGGATACTCAGATATATCAATATCCTCAAAAAGGCCACGAATGCTTTTTACTATATTATTGTTGAATTCACGTTCTTCCAGTTTATACACTTTATTCAACCAATATAATTGAATACCTACTATGATAACAATAAGTATGGTTGAAAAAAGTAATATCGATTTTAAAGTATTAGAACGCATAGTAAAAAATGGTTAAAGCAAAGTTGACATCAATTGTCGAATGGTGTTTTCTTTTCTTGTTAAACCGTGGTTAAGCTGTTAACACTGGTTAATTTCCAGTTAACAACATTGAATTATTTTCCAGGATAAAAATAGTTATCCATTTTTACACCGTTAAACGAATCCGGAACATGAAAAACATATTTTTAACCTTAGCAATGCTGTTTACTATCGCAAGCTTCAGCATTGCCCAAACAACTACCCCTTCAGCAAAGAGCCAAACGGTTCATGCAAAAAAAGACGGAACTCCGGATAAACGTTATAAAGAAAACAGACAATCAAAAAATACAGTTGTAGTACACAAAAAGAAAGATGGTACTCCAGATAAAAGATATAAAGAGAACAAATCACATAAATCTCAAAAGAATTAATTAAAGATAGTAATAGAGGGTTTTTTAGGGTTAATGACGCTGCTTTTCTAAGCGGCGTTTCTTTTTTTCGACTTCTAAGACCAGAGAATTTGAAAATGCATTAGCTGAATATTCTTGTATTGATGTTCAAATTCATTTTACAATGTTATTATTATTATGGAACCGGCGATAGTGCTACTATTAAGCATCGTTGTGTCACTCACTTGTACGGTAGGAATTCTAGTGAGCAGTTGACAGTAGGCAGCGGGCAGTAGAGAAACCATATGTCAGAGGCCAGAAGAAATGTGAACATCTTCAGATTCATTCTCACATTTATCATATTTCCACATTATCAAGGTTTGTTCTGAATAAATAAACAACCCTACCCCTCAACATTTTCAAATTTTCAAATTAGCACATTTTCAAATTCATTTCTCACATTACTTCCTTATGTGTTCCCGAAGCAGATCTCTGGCTGTTTGTATTTCAAGAATATCTTTAAAGGCATCCTTAGGAATCAGGAAAAAAGAACGGCTATCGAAATAGAGATGAAAAAAATACGGAGTTTCCAAAAATTTGGTAAAAAGCGCCCACTCCCACATTTGAGCCCCTTTAGCATTTGAGAGCATGAGGCCATTGTCATTGAAATCTATCGAAAAATTTTCTTTGAATGTATGCGCTTTATTATAAATACTTGCAGGCAGCAGCAGCCAAATTGCCAACATAAGTACCAGCCATAAACCGGAAAAGATAAGAAATGAAATAGCTTGTATTTCTTTAAAATAAAACAACACAGCAGATATCAGAGCAAAGATGTTGATAGCAATAATAAGAAATTTTATTTCAGGTCTTGTAAAGAAGTGATAACGTAACCCTTGTATTACCTGTTTCTTATTATAATTGAAATGAATGGTCATACAACAAATGTATTCCTTTTGCTTAAGGTGAGGAAAATGAAAATAATTTGGAAATGTGCAAATTTGAAACTGTTCACATTTTCTTTGAACCTCTGACTTCTCTACTGCTTACTGCCCGCTGTTCACTGCCCACTCGCCCAATAGCATTACTGCCGTACAAGTGAGTGACACAACGATGCTTAATAGTAGCACTACCGCCGGTTCCATAATAAAAAATGGCATAGGAAAATGAATTTGAAAATATTCACAAGCTACTCTTCTTATGCATTTTCAAATTATCCCTCTACTTATATTCCTGTATTGAAATTTTTTCCTTGCAAAACCCATATTCTTCCTCATCGTTGCTGCTAACTATAATAAGTCGTCCGGCTCCGAAACCGGCAATCATTTTTTTGTATAGTTCATAACCGGCATCATCAAAATTGGTACACGGTTCATCGAGCAAAAGCAATTGGGTATCAGAAAAAATGGCCTGGGCCAGTTTTATGCGTTGCTTCATACCACTGCTGAAATAGCGGATCTGCTTGTGGGCGGCTTTTTCAAGACCTATATATTCCAGGATCTTTTTTTCATTCCAATCCTGCAATAAAGGTTTAAAGGTGCTATGAAAAGAAAGAAATTCAGTAGCGGTCATTTCCTCAATCAATTCGAGATAGGGAGCGCAAATAGAAAGGCGTTTATATAAGTTTTGATCACTTATGATTTGGGCATTGCTCTGCTGCCCGGAAATTTGGGATTGAGAGACAGTCATTTTACCTTCGCTAAAATCAGTAGCGCCACCTATGCATTGCAGCAATGTTGATTTTCCGGAACCATTAGGTCCCACTATGGCGTAAGCCGCGCCACTTGAGAAGGTAAAATTGATGTGACGAAATATCCAGTCGCGGTTAAAGCGTTTTCCGGTATCACATAACGAGATCGTCATCGTTATTGCCTTTGGAATAGCGTTTTACAATTCCTCTGTCGCTTTCTCTTACAAAAGTGATGATGTCATCACGTTCATCAGTTGCCGGAAATTCTTCTTCAATATATTCGAGTGCCTGCGATATATTTAATCCTTTATTATACAAAACCCGGTAAATATCTAATATATGATTGATGCGTTCCATTGTAAATCCGCGGCGTCTTAACCCAACGGAATTAACACCTGCATAGCTGAGAGGAGTTCGAGCAGCCTTTATAAATGGAGGTACATCTTTATTTACTAATGAACCGCCGCCAATGTAAGCATGCTTACCTATGTGCGAAAATTGTTGAATAGCGCACATGCCGGCTATAATGGCCCAGTCGCCCATTATTACATGCCCGGCTATTTGTGTGTTATTGGTAAGAATGCAATGATCGCCAATAACGCAATCGTGGGCAATGTGCGTGTAAGCTTGTATGAGGCAATGTGATCCAACTGATGTTTTTTCGCTTTCTTTAGTTCCGCGGTTTATGGTTACAAACTCTCTTACGGTGGTGTTGTCCCCAATTTCTACAACAGAATCTTCTCCGGCAAATTTTAAATCTTGTGGAATAGCAGAGATTACCGCTCCGGGAAAGATGCGACAATTTTTCCCAATTCGTGCGCCATCCATAATGGTTACATTGGAGCCAATCCAAGTGCCTTCGCCAATTTCAACATTAGGATGAATGACTGTAAATGGATCTACCTTCACATTCGGCGCCAGTTTGGCATCTGTATGAATATAGGTATGTGGATGAATCATAAAGACAATATAAAAGGAGCCAGTTTTAAACTGGCCCAAATAAAAAATTATTTGCAAAAGTAGGTTTGCTGAACCATATAACCTATTTATTAATTAAAAAGAACGTTTATGTTATCAACTTCTTTTTACCAGTTGAGCCATTAAGTCAGCTTCAGTCATAACCTTATTTCCTACATACACTGTGCCTTTCATTTCGCATATTCCCCGGCGAATGGGGGCTACAAGCTCCATTTTTATTATCATAGTATCTCCGGGAACAACTTTTTGCTTGAATCTGCAATTATCTATTTTAAGAAAATATGTATCGTAATTGCCTCCGCCCATTGCGTTTATGGCAAGAATACCACCGGTTTGGGCCAATGCTTCCACCTGCAAAACACCCGGCATTACAGGATTGCCGGGAAAATGGCCGGCAAAGAAAGGCTCATTAAAAGTTACATTTTTTATTCCTATAATATGTTTGTCAGTCAGTTCTATAATTTTATCTACAAGCAAAAATGGAAATCTGTGTGGCAGGGTTTTTTCTATTTGTTGCGTAGTATATACTGCCGGTTGTGCGGGATCATAAATAGGAATATCCTTTACGTGTTTGTTTTTTCTAATATATTGTTTGATCTTTTGAGCAAACTCCACATTTGTACTATGACCCGGGCGGTTTGCAATAATTCTTGCTTTTATCGGATAACCTATCAATGCCAGATCGCCCACAATATCCAGTAGTTTGTGACGTGCAGGTTCATTAGGAAAACGCAGCTCAAGGTTGTTAAGGTAGCCTTCGCTTTTTACCTCAATTTTATCTTTTTTGAAAATTTCTTTAAGGCGCCTCATCTCTTCTTCCGTAATAGGTTTGTCCACTACCACAATAGCATTATTTACATCACCTCCTTTAATCAGGTTGTGCGCCATAAGTGTTTCCAGCTCATGCAGAAAGCAAAAAGTACGACAGGGTGCAATTTCCTGTTTAAAATCGCGTATGTGTTTTAACCCTGCATGTTGCGTACCCAGCACAGGTGAATTGAAATCGATAAGAGTAGTAATTTGGTAACCTACAGAAGGCATTGCCACCATTTCCACTCTTTTTACCTCATCATAATGATGGATGTTTTCATCTATACTATACCAAATTTTTGCGGCATCCTGCTCTACGATACCGGCCTCCTCAATTATTTCCACAAACGGCTGAGAGCTGCCGTCAATTATCGGCGTTTCCGGTCCGTTTATTTGAATAAGACAATTATCAATACCCATCCCCACCAATGCGGCAAGCACATGTTCCACAGTGCTTACTTTGGCTCCATTATCTTCAAGAGTAGTTCCACGGGATGTGTCAGTCACAAGGTCGCAGTCAGCTTTAATAATAGGATGACCGGGCAGATCAATACGTTGAAACTGAAAACCGTACCCCGGGCTTGCCGGCTTCAAAGTCATATCCACGCTGATATTGGTATGCAAACCAGTTCCGGAAATACTCACTTCTGATCCGAGTGTATGTTGTTTGTCTGAATTAAAATTTAAATCCATTCTTTTTTCTTGAGGGCGCAAAGATAATTATTAACGCTGAATAGACTTACTCCCTATTAGAATAGTTTATTTGCAGCCATTTACATCATAAAAATTTAAGCCATATGCAACAAATATTTGCATCCTGCTCTTTATAACCTGTTAAATATCAGTCTTCAAATTAAAAAAATACAGCTTAGAGGGTGGGTATTCATAAAAATAACCCTTTATCTTATATTCCGGCAATTCCTGTAATGACGATTAGCGGCATCAGCAGGAGTAATAGAACGGGCACATGACGTGAAAAGTGTTACAATCACAACAATAATAAGCGATTTTTTCATATTATCCGGTCTTTTTGATATTGCCCTACAAACGATTTTTTTCTACAAATAGTATAACCCGCTATTGGAATAAATATTTTGGTACCGGCGGCGGATTTTCATGGCATCATCGTTGCGTCGCATTTCGTTCATCGTTAGTATATCTATTGAGCGATGTATTTGCAAATCAGCATATTTTCAAATTTTCAAATTAATTCCTCATTCTCACGTTCCTATAACCCATTTACTTTCAGCAGGAAATCTAAATGTTATATTGAAATTGGATTTTTTGCGAACACTTCAAGCATTCATTTGTTCTAATCATTTCGTCTAAAGTTTCTATTGCATAATCACTTGTTAATACAAGGCGATGCTATTTTTTAATTAACTTAAAAAACACACTATGCCATCCAGTCTTCTTGATGCCGTTAAAAGCTATTTTCACGGCGATTTTATAAACAAGGCAGCCGCATTATTGGGAGAAAATAATGTATCTGTAAACAAAGCGATAAATGCTGGAATACCGGCGGTATTATCTGGAATTATAAACAATGTGCAGGCTGAAGGAGGTTCAAAAATTTTTAATCTTGTAAAGCAGGCGGCAGGCGCAGCATTACCCGACTCGCCGGAAAACCTTCTTTCAGGTGCCGGCAGTAGCATCCTTAATACCGGTTCTTCCTTTTTGTCAAGTATTTTTGGAAACAACAACAGTGTAATCGGCAATCTGCTTTCTACCTTTTCGGGTGTAAAAGGCTCAACTGCTAATAGTCTTTTAAGTGCCATTGCTCCGGTAGCGCTCGGCTTTATTGGAAAAGAAGTATCAAGTAACAATTTGTCGGCCAGCGGGCTTTCAAATTGGCTGAGTGCGCAGAAGCAGGATATTCTGAACGCACTACCGGCGGGGTTTTCTCTGCCTTCCATTAGCAGACTGAAAACTCCGGAATCTACTTATACGGCAAACGTTCCACCTACCGAAAAAACAGGGCCCAACTGGCTATTATGGATTTTGGTAGCACTTGTGCTGGTAGCCCTATTGTGGTATCTGATGAGGGGATGCAACAAAATGCCAACACCCACTTCACCGATGGATACAACTGCATTAAACAAACCCGACACTTTGGAAGTGTTGCCTACCGTGAGGGAATCACTTAAGGTGAAATTGCCGGACGGCACAGAACTGGATGCCTGGAAGGGAGGTATAGAAGACAAGCTGGTCATATTCCTAAACGATCCGTCAAAAAAGGCCGACAAAGATGTGTGGTTTGATTTTGATGATCTGAACTTTGAAACCGGCAGTTCGAATATCACTGCTGAAAGTCAAAAGCAGATTAATAACATTGCAGCTATTTTAAAAGCATTTCCTAAAGTAAAAATAAAAATTGGAGGCTATACTGATAAAACAGGCGATAGCGCCGTGAATAAGAAGCTTTCTGAGGATAGGGCGAAAGCTACATCGAATGCTATTAAGGCGGCTGGCGCCAAACCTTCTCAATTGTTAGAAGCTGAGGGCTATGGATCTATGTTTGCAATATTCCCTGCTGATGCGCCGGACGAACAGAGAAAAGCTGACAGGCATATATCTGTTAGTGTTAGAGATAAATAATAACAAACGGCAAGTAAAAAATAACGAACAGGACTTACAAGACCAGGTTGTATAACATTTTTTAGGGAATCTGCACATTGCCCAATAGAATTACTTCAGTACAAGAGTGCGACGCAAGTAAAGCTTAATAGTAGCAATGATGCCCGGCCCATAAAAAAATATACGATTAATAAAATATTTCAATCTCTTGTAAATCCTGTCAGTTATTTTAGCTTACAAAGCGCTTTTTGGCCTGTTTTCAGGAGCTTTGCCAAACTCTTTGTTTGGCTGGTCTCCCATTGTAAATTCGAGAGTGCCGCCTTTCATAATATCGGCATATTTTATATAGCTCTTATTATAATCTGCTCCGTTCAGTTTCACACTTTGAATGTAAATATTCTTGTCGCTGTTGTTATTGGCCACTACAGTAAATGTTTTTTCATGACCAATGTTAAGAGTGATCTTATCAAACAAAGGCGTGCCAAAAACATACACTCCGTTTGACGGATTTACCTGGTAAAAACCTAAAGCAGAGATCAGGTACCATGCGCTCATCTGGCCACAGTCTTCGTTTCCGCAAAGGCCGGTATTTTTATCGGTATAAAACTGACTGCATATTTGCCGTACTTTTTCCGCTGTTTTCCACTGCTCTCCGGCAAATGGATACAAATAAGCCACGTGATGCACCGGTTCGTTACCGTGAGCATACATACCTATTAAACCCGAAATATCGGCAGAGGCGTGCTCGCCCATGTCGCCCGTTACTACAAATAAACTGTCCAGTTTGGTGATAAACGCCTGGTCGCTTCCAAACAGGTTTATTAAGCCTTCCACATCCTGCGGTACCAGCCATGTATATTGCCACGCGTTGCCTTCGGTATAATCGTTTTGGCGGTGAATGGATTTAAACGGATCAAAGGGCTCTACAAATTTTTTGGTTTTGGAATCTATACCACGCATAAACTTTGTGTTGGCATCAAAATACTTTTTATAGTAAAGCGCACGTTCAGCGTATTTTTTATAATCATCTTCCCTGCCCTGCTGCTTAGCCACCTGTGCTATTCCCCAATCTGCCAGTGCATATTCCATAGCCTTCGCCACCGCTTCGTTTTCTTTGTCGGAAGGAATATAACCCAGCTCTTTTAAATATTTTACGCCCATGTCATCTCGTGTAGAAGATGCTTTCATGGCCTCTAAAGCAAGTGTGGTATCAAAGCCGCGAAAGCCTTTCAGGTAAGCATCGGCAATTACGTTCACCGCGCTATAGCCCACCATACAATCTGTTTCTCTTGCATGCAGGTGCCATATAGGCAGCTTCCTCTGTTGCTGGTAAATGGCAAGCATGGAGTTTACAAAGTCATTTACTTTATCCGGCTGAATGATACTCATTAAAGGATGATATGCTCGGTAAGTATCCCATAACGAGAAAGTGGTATAATTGGTAAACGGCGCTTTTTCATATACGTTTTTATCTGTGCCCCTGTAGCTTCCATCATGATCGTTATATAAAGATGGCGTGATCATGGTGTGATATAACGCGGTATAAAAAATACGCTTTTGCGCTTCATTTTTTGATTCGGCTTTCATGCATGCCAGGGCATTGTTCCACTTGTCATTGCTTTGTTCCACCGTTTTATTGAAATCCCAGTCTTTAATTTCTTCCAGTATATTGGCAAGCGCTTTTTCACCGCTAACTGATGAAAGCCCCACTTTCAGCATCACTTCTTTTGGCGCCTGTTTAAAGGAAATCAAGCCCTTCACAGTATCGGCCTGCATGCTTGTAGAGTCTGTTTTGGTATAGCCTTTATACATCGCAAATTCCTCAAAAGGAATATTGCTGCGAATAGCGAAATACACCCTTCTGTCTCTTGCCCAGCTATTCACATTTCTGAAACCAATCAACGTGGAATCATTAACTTTTTGAAGAAAACAATAAGCGTCTATTTTATCTTCTGTCGCGTTCCCTTCACGCACATCAATAATAATGTGTGCCGGCTTATTTTTTGGAAAGGTATATTTATGAAACGCTACCCTTTCTGTAGCCGTTAATTCCACTTTTACATTATGGTCTTTCAACATAACCGTATAATAAGCAAGCCGCGCAATTTCTTCATCATGACTATAACGTGAGGCATAGCCGGAATCAGGATGCTGCTGTGTGCCTTTGTACAATTTTACATCACCGGTATATGGCATAATTAATACATCTCCCAGGTCAGCACAGCCGGTTCCGTTAAGATGGGTCTGCGTAAACCCTTTGATAATACTATCGGAGTAATGATAGCCTGAACACCAGTCCCAGCCTTTGTGAAAATTATTAGGCCCCGCCTGTACAGCGCCAAATGGCACACTAGCCCCCACAAAAACGTGTCCGTGATCTGCGGAACCTATATACGGATCCACATGGGTAATAAGCCCCGATTCCTGCACAGGGCTTGCAAACCGTTGCTCTGATGTGCACGCAGCCAATACTACCAGACTTAACGTGATGGCTACAAAACTGTTTCGTTTATTCATGAATGTTATTTTTTCAAATCTGTAAACAAATAAAACTTCAATAAAAAATAAACACACTTTTCTCAATAGTGTAATGTTTTGGAAACCAGCTATTGTAATTCTAATCATCTCCGGTTGTGTCACTCACTTGTACTGTTGTAATTCTATTCATCGCATTACGCAATGTTATGCTGTGTATATTATAATTGCGTAAAGAAGGTATTTAATTTACCCCCGTCGTAATGATGTGTATTTTTTACTAAAAGCAGTTATTATAGTATTGGCAGGTGTATTTGATCGTAAATTGATAATAAACAAGTTGCGCGAAGGTAGTGCGCTTTTCAATTACAGGGTTATAAAATATCACGAAAATGTGGGAAAAAATTCCGGAAACCCGGTTTAGCTGCCCTATAGTCTACCTAAAAATATATTATCAGGGCAGCGGATCATAGCCATGACCACCCCACGGATGGCACCGGATAATTCTTTTAAAAGCCAACCAGAAACCTTTTAGCGGCCCGTATTTTTTAAAAGCCTGTAAAGCATATGTGGAACAAGTAGGAGTAAAACGGCATTTTGGGCCTAACACAGGTGAAATAATCCATTGATACAGTTTGATTAACAATATGAACGGCGCAATTAAAATTTGTTTCAAAATGTTAACTCGGCCCGATTTTTCAATATGTTTATGATTGCTGCACAATTTGTTCTGCAATTTTATTTAGCACTACTTCCATTTTTTCCGATACTTCAGCAAAAACCGGTAATGTTTTGCCGGTATAAATAAAAAAGATGAGCAATTGCAGATTTTTTTCTTTAAGTAATTGCTGCAAGCTATTCTTTTTCAGGCGGTATGCTTCGCGGGTGAGCCTCTTAATCCTGTTTCTGTCCACAGCATGTTTAAAATATCTTTTGCCTGCACTAACGCCAGCCTGCAATACAAGGCACTCCGGTAAAACAGTTTTAGCATAATACACCTTGTATGGATATATATTAATATACTTTCCCTGCTGAAAAAGAAAGTCAATCAGTTTACGACTCTTAAGCCGTTCATTTTTCCCAAGTGTAAAGTTATGTGCCAAATTGTGAAAATATAACAAACAAAAATAGCTCCACAGGAGCGGAGCTATGCATATTTTTAGCTAAAGATCAGTCTATTTTGCTTTTTGCTCGTCGGAAACAGTTAGTTTCTTACGACCCTTTTTGCGGCGAGAAGCCAAAACTTTACGCCCATTAGCGGTTTGCATGCGCTTGCGGAAACCGTGAACAGTTTTACGACGACGTTTGTGTGGTTGAAATGTACGTTTCATTTTTTAGAAATTTTACTAACCCTTGTTTTACTAATACGCCTTCCGGCATTTTTCAACTTCACAACGGGTCACCATACCCGTCGGCGTGAAAGGGACGGCAAAGGTAGTTTACTGAGTGGTAAATTCAAAATAAAAGTAAATCCGACTTCTCCCCTCCCAAACATCATCAGTTAAACACCTTCACAATATCATCAAGAGAAGTTTTCAGCAATTTCAACGAAATTTCATTCAACGCTACCTTGTTACCGGTGAAATGAAAAACATAATGATTATGAGTGAGCGTTTCATCAGGATTCAAAAAAGCAGCCGGCGAAACACTTTCTATTTCATAGAAAGGTCCCATTTGCGATCCGTCCTCAAGAGGCCCGTCGTTATAAGCGTTTACCGCATCTCCACTAAAAGGTGGTTTATTGGTTGTCCATTCCTGATTTAGAAATCGTCCATTAGCATCTACATCAAACATGGTAATGGTAAGCACGTTATTTTCCGCATCGTAGCTGCCAATAACTTTCTCCGCATACTGAGGTTTTATGCCCAGCTTTCCGCGACTCTTTCCATCCACTTTAAAAAACAGCGTATTGTTATCAAACTTAATTCTGTCGGCAGGTATGTCTCCAAAATAATCTGTTGTAGCAACCGCCGAAATAGGTTTTGCCGATTCGTTCTTATATGGAATTACAATTGTAGTTTTCGGAGTTGGGTTAAACATGTCGAGAATCCAGATGCAAGGCATACCGGTTTGTTCAGTCCAGTTTACTTTACCGGTATTAGTAATAGCGTTTGATGTCAGGTAGCCAACGGCAAACAGGCTATCGGCCAGTTGCACACCCAACTGTTCCGCAATCTTATTCCTGTTAAGTATCGAAATTTTTCTGTCTGCCTTCAGTTCCAGTGTGGTGCCCTTATAGTTCTGCAGTTTCATATTCTTTTGCAGGTGCACACTGTTTTCCTCCTGCTCAGTTACATCCCACGGTTCGGTATCAATTGGGGCAGGCGTTTTCCAGTTATCAAATACCATTTTGGATTTTTTGGGAAAATAGAGCGAGTACACACCACCTTCCGGGCCAAGCCAAAAACGATTTTCACCTCCAAACGCGTTAATGTGCGGATCGGGTTTTGCAGTAAACATTTTGTAATTGATCCACCCAAAACTTTTTCCTGAATCGCTTTGTGCGGTTGAAGTAAAAACTTTTGCCTGGTACTTTGGCGATACAATTATTTTCGCAGGCTCTCCTTTGTTTTCCAATACAATTACACTATCGTGTTGTTTCAAAAAAGCAAGATCATACCCGAAAGTTCCGGCTCCAAAAACTTTGTTCTCATTATTCGCCGATTGATTATTGTTTGTACAGGCGCTGAAAGTCATAGCACAAATAATTGAAAGTGTTACAAAATGTGTTTTCATATAAAAGATAAACTTTAATGATGAGCAATGTTTGAATTACGGTTATGCTATACGCAGTATACATTTGTGCATGGATGTTTATTCCGGCTGAATAGAATTCCTACCGTACAAGTGAGTGACACAACGATGCACAATAGTAGCAATACCGCCAGTCTCAAAAAAAATCAATGCATAAAAAATATGCTGCTCAAAACAATATCATTGATTTAGGAAAAAGAGGTAATTATGAACCGGGCTACAGAATAAGCATTAAGCTTTACTTGCGTCGCACTCTTCAACTTTTTTATCGCTATTCAGCGCTTAAGTTAATGGCATTGCTGCTCAAGTTATAATTTCAAGGCTTAACCGCCATCATAAAACTGAAGAGCGGCAAGCAAACAATCCGGCTTATGCTATAGCCTGAACACTATTTTCGAATAATATAACCCGTTGTTGTGTCAACATTCCAGGCTTCTCACATAATTTGGAAATATAGTATTGATCATGGTTTGTAGTTATAGTACATCATCCGCATTTCTCACCTGGGCGAAACGCTTTAACTTGCCCGCTCTACTCTTAGGCCCACATTCAGAACATTTTTTAAAGGATCGTCTCTCATGATCTGTTCAAGAGTAAATTCATACACTCCTTTTTTCGGAAACCTTGTGGGTGTTCTTGTAATACGAACACGGTGATAAAAAATATCGTCCATTCCGCTGCCGAGCCATCCTGTTTTATTATTACCAAGAGTGAGGTCAAGTTGTTGTTTGGTCACTTTTGTTTCTCCGGGATCTTTGGTATATACATTCAACCAAACGTTGTTGTATTTATAAGCATCATTATGCCTGAAGGTAATGAATATGTTGTAGTAAGATAAAGTGTCATCAATATTAAATGTGATAGTATGCTTATCTGATGAACTCCATGCCATGTCTTTGATGGTCACATTTTTTTCAAGCACATCATTTTTTGCGCAACTTGTAAATATGGTGCCGCACAATGCAAATAAAATTATGGATAAATATTTCCGCATTTATAATTTTTTGAATGGATCTTGCTAACCGGCAGCTTTTGAAAAATAACCGTCAACTAACAAATATCCATTTCGCTACAATACATTTAAAACCTGCTCTTTTGCTTTTTCAAGTTCGTCTTTCATAATTACTACACATTTCTGTATAGCAGAATCGTAGGCTTTCGCTCCTGTTGTGTTTATTTCACGACCTACCTCCTGCAACACAAAAGATAATTTCTTTCCCTTTTCTTCACCATTTTCAGAAATAAGCGTTCTAAAATAATCACAATGATTTTTTAAACGAACCTGTTCTTCGCTTATGTCAATTTTTTCAATGTAATAAACAAGTTCCTGTTCCAGCTTATTGGCATCATAATTTTCGCTACCTACATTTTCCTGTAGCAGCTTTACCAGGTTGTCTTTTATCTTTTGTTTGCGCAAGGGTTCCATGTCCATAACTTTTGCCTGTTGCAATTCGATATTTGTAATACGCAGCAAAAGGTCTTCCTGCAAAATTTTACCTTCTTCAATGCGATGCAGATTAAGATCATCAATAGCGGCAAAAATCACTCGCCGGAATTGTTGCCATTCTTCATCGGTAAGGGTATCGCTGGTGGGAGTAATAACTTCGGGAAGTTTCAACAATGCACTTAGGATGTGAGACGCATCCAGGTTAAGTTCTTTTGACAATGCCGCAACCGGTTCATAGTATGCTTTAGCAAGATCGATGTTAATAGTAACCGGTTTCGCATTTCCGGTTTGTTTTAAACTTATGGTACAGTCTATACTGCCCCGGCTTAATTTTTTTGATAAAATACTTCTTATATCAAATTCAAATGGCTTAAGGAACGCGGGCATTTTCAGATTTACTTCAAATTGTTTCCCGTTAAGCGATTTTATATCTATCAAAAAAGTTTTATCTCCTACAACTTGTTCGGCCCTTCCGAAGCCAGTCATTGATTTTAGCATCGTTTAAATTTTAAGCAAAGTAATGAAAGAATTGAAATAAGTTGAAAGTTGTTTGACTGCATATGAAAGAAATGAAAAAAAACGTTACAAAACTTAAGCTTGCAGATAAATAAATGATACATGTAAAAGTCGGGGCAATAAAAAATCCCACATTTTGTGTGGGACTTTCTTATATGAATGGGTTAGTAAGTAATGGGAAAATAATTTCCCTACACAATATTAAAAATAATTTTTGCGAACTAGAAAATTTTTGCAATAAATTTTATTCACATTTTTTTTGAATGTGTGGATAAGGCAGTCGTTTTTATATCATAAAGACAAAAACAAAATCAATACGACAATGATTGTTCTTAAAAAAAATCAATAACAAATATTTCATTCAACTCTTGAAACTATTTACAACAAAGGGTTTCAGTATGTATTACTTTATACTGATTAAAAACTGAAAACCACGATTGCAAAAAATGAGAACCACTGTTGCTAATAAATCCATTAGAAAAACGATGGGAAAATTTTTTTTTGCTTTTAACGCCCGCACCCCCTTTTTAGCTTAGAAATCATTTTTCATCATTCTTTGCACTAGTATAACTTTGCACAAATTTAAAATCATGCAATTTCCTTCACCTGTATCAATACAATGGCTTGCTAATTTTATGAAGGCAGAACTTTTAGGCAACACTCATGGCGAAGCAACAGGCATTAATGAAATACACAAAGTAGAAAAAGGAGACCTGGTGTTTGTGGATCATCCGAAGTATTATGATAAATGCCTGCAATCGGAGGCCACCTTCATTATCATCAATACCAAAAACGTAAGCATACCGGAAGGCAAAGCTTTATTAGTAGTGGAGAATCCTTTTGAAGCGTATTCTTCCATCATACAGCATTTCCGCCCGTTTGAGCCTGCCGTGAAAATGATCAGTGATTCTGCAGTAATAGGAGAAAATACTGTTGTATATCCCGGAGTATTTATCGGCCACCATGTGACTATCGGGAAAAATTGCATAATACATTCGGGAACACAGATATTAGATCATTGTGTTATCGGCAACAATGTTATCATTCAAGCGGGGTCGGTAATTGGCTCCGATGCTTTTTATTACAATACAAAAAAGGACAGGGAAGTTTGGTATAAGCGAATGATCAGTTGCGGTAGAGTGGTATTGGAAGATGATGTGGAAGTAGGCGCTAACTGTACTATAGATCGCGGAGTGAGCAATGACACATTAATTGGTAAAGGCACTAAAATAGATAACCTGGTGCACATCGGCCACGATACTGTAGTAGGGAAAAATTGTCTCTTCGCTGCCCAGGTTGGTATTGCCGGAGCTACTATCATAGAAGACGGAGTAATACTTTGGGGACAGGTTGGAGTAAGCAAAACTTTAACCATTGGTAAAAATGCAGTAGTGCTGGCGCAAAGCGGCGTACCCTCTTCACTGGAAGGAGGCAAAACATATTTTGGTTATCCTGCAGAAGACGCGTCATTAAAGCGGCGTGAACTAGTTTGGATAAAACGCATTCCCGAACTTTGGAATAAGGTAATGGGAAAGTAAGTTAAAAAACACTGACGTTAATCTTCACCATCAACTAACAATTAACAACCTCTATGTCCAATGAAGTAATAAAAGGAGATATAACAAAAGTGCATGCCGATGCTATTGTAAATGCCGCTAACTCATCATTGCTTGGAGGTGGAGGAGTTGATGGCGCCATACATCGTGCAGGAGGCCCGGCTATACTGGAAGCCTGCCGGCAAATAAGAGCAAAGCATGGCGAATGTAAAACCGGCAACGCGGTGATTACAACGGCAGGTAATTTGCCGGCAAAATTTGTTATTCATACTGTAGGGCCTGTATGGAATGGCGGAGTTAAAAATGAAGAAGAGAAACTGGCTAATTGCTATACTCACTCTTTGCAACTTGCTTTGGAAAACAATTGTGCCTCCATTGCATTCCCAAACATCAGCACAGGCGTATATGGCTATCCTAAACATAAAGCCGCGGTTGTAGCCGTAAGAACAGTGATTAACTTTTTGAAAAAATATCAGCAGCCTGCAAAAGTGATCTTTGTGTGTTTTGATGAAGAAAGTTATTCTTTAATAAAAGCTCAGCTTGCAATAGAAGGGAGCGCTTAATAAAGATTGTTATTACTTAACAAAGTAAAGTGTTAAAAAAGATGATTAAATAAGATTGTCCGCTATCTTTACCAGTAAGAATAAATCTTGCGCTATGCTGTTGTTAAATCACTTCTTTACGATACAATGCTTATACGCCGAACAAAGCAGTATTACTGCCGATATAGAGATTAATGAAAAGCATAAAATTTTTAAAGGCCATTTTCCGGGGCAACCTGTTGTTCCCGGCGTATGCATGATGCAAATAATAAAAGAAATTCTTGAAGAAGGCCTTGACATTACCACAAAACTATCTAAAGCTTCTGATCTGAAATTTTTATCTGTTATAAACCCTGTGGAGACAAAAAAGCTACAGGTGAGAATTAAATATATGCAGCCCGCCAACGGACAATATTATTTGCAGGGCGAATTATCCAATAGTGAAAAATGCTTCTTTAAGCTGAAAGGTAATTTTATAAGGCAAAATGTGTTTTTGGAAAATTGAAAGTAGTTGATAGAAGAAATAAACCACATAGGAGTTCACAAAGTTTTTTTCACAATGTACACAAGGGGTTACTCCTTAGTCAAACCTACTGCCCGTAATGAAAACCCATTATTACCATTGCGCCTGTTTGATGAATTATCCGACGGGTAAAACAAATAACTCAAACTGCCTTTTAGCTGATGATTAGAATTACTACCGTACAAGTGAGCGACGCAACGATGCTTATACTTTACGCTGTATAAATTTGTGCATAAATGTTTAACCTTGGCGAATAGAATTACAACCGCACAAGTGAGTGACACAACGATGGTTAATAGTAGCAATACCGCTTGTTCCAAAAAATAAAATCAAAAATTGAGGCATCCACTTCTATAATAAACTGGTAGGTTCACACAATTCCAAATCTCAATACTTCAACAGTTTTTGCACACAATCGTGCAGCCTGGCCTTGGCTAAAAAATTTTCCTCAAGCTCTCTATTGAAAGGCACCGGCGTATCCAGTGAAGCGCAACGCAATACCGGCGCATCAAGGTATTCGAAACAATGTTCAGAGATCCACGCGGCTATTTCTCCGCCTATTCCACCTGTTAGGGTATCTTCATGCAATACCAACACTTTTCCGGTTTTCTTTACGGCATCTCTGATGGAATTATAATCAAGTGGTGACAAAGTGCGCAGATCGGTTATATGCATGGAAACATCATATTGGGCGGCATATTCCAACGCCCAATGCACGCCCATTCCATATGTAATTACACTTATGTCCGTGCCGTCCAGAACATGAAACGCTTTACCTATTTCAACTTCATAATACGCTTGTGACACTTTTCCCGTTATACTTCTATACAATGCTTTATGTTCAAAATACATAACAGGATTAGGATCGTTTATTGCGGCAATCAGCAGGCCTTTTGCATCAAACGGATTTGAAGGATATACAATTTTTAATCCCGGAACATGAGCGAACCAGGCTTCATTACTTTGAGAATGAAAGGGGCCCGCGGCCACTCCGGCACCTGTGGGCATGCGTATCACCACATCCGCACTTTGTTTCCAACGGTAATATATTTTGGCGAGGTTATTTACGATTTGGTTAAAGCCCATAGTTACAAAATCGGCAAACTGCATTTCCACAACAGCTTTATACCCTTCTAAACTCATACCCAGTGCTGCTCCTATTACAGCGCTTTCGCAAATAGGCGTATTTCGGATCCTTGCCTTTCCGAATTTTTCAACAAACCCGTTTGTAATTTTAAATGCGCCGCCATACTCCGCGATGTCCTGTCCCATTATTACAAGATTATCATGCTTCTTCAAACTTTGCTCCAACGCGTTACTTACGGCATCAATGAAACGCACATTGTTCTCCTCCTCTTCATAACTATTTTCTATCACCGGAATTTCCTCAGAAATAATCCTGGGGGCGTATATGTCATGCAGTTCGCGTGCGGTATCAATTGCAGCCGGTTCGTGCTCTGATATTTCAGCTTTTTGAAGTTCCTCTTCTATGTATGTTCTTATCTCTTTTTGTAACGCTTCTATTTGCGAGTAGGTTATTATATTTTCAAGTATCAGGTATTCTTCAAACTTTTTTACCGGATCCTTTTTCGCCCATTCCTCAAACATATGCGGTGGCACATACTTAACGCCACTCGCCTCTTCATGCCCGCGCATACGAAAAGTGTTGCACACTATAAGGTATGGTTTTTTATTTCGGATACAATATTCCCGCACACCTTTAACAGTGTCATAAACTGCTAGAATATTATTGCCATCTATTTGTACACCTTCTATACCATAGCCTTTCGCTTTGTGCACTAAACTTTCGCAACGATATTGCTCCGCTACAGGAGTGCTTAACGCATAACCATTATTCTCTATTAAAATAATTACCGGAAGATCCCATACCGCAGCCAGGTTCAAAGCTTCATGAAAATCACCTTCACTGGTACCGCCTTCTCCACTAAAAGCTAATGCGATCTTTTCGTCATTTTTTAAAACGTGTGCCAGCGCCACGCCATCTGCCACCGCGAGCTGCGGGCCCAGGTGGGAAATCATTCCGCATATGCGATTCTCCTTACTTCCAAAATGAAAACTTCTTTCCCTGCCATTACTATACCCACTTTGGTTTCCCTGCCATTGTAAAAACAATTTGTGCAATGGCATATTACGTGCGGTAAACACTCCCAGGTTTCTGTGAAGTGGCATTATCCATTCATCTTGCTGCAATGCAAGTGTAGCGCCAACTGCTATAGCTTCCTGGCCTATTCCGCTAAACCATTTGCTGATCTTTCCCTGCCGAAGCAATACAAGCATTTTTTCTTCAATCATTCGCGGCAGTAAAATGCTTTTGTAAAAGTGAACTAATTGCTCGTTGCTCAAATCTCTTCTGCAGAATTCCATAATTTCTGATTTTTAAATAAACGGATGTGCAACTTCCGAAACCAAATGCACGATCGTCAGGCTTCTCTCTTCTGCGGTTGGTACAACAACGAAGTTATAAGACTAAGTAAGAAACTAAATAATAATGCCCACCAGAAGCTGTCAACTTTAAATCCTTTTACAAATTCTTCAGCAAGCAGTATGATGGCGGCATTGATAACAAACAAAAACAAACCAAAGGTAAAAATAGTGATAGGCAACGTTAGCACCACAATCACTGGCCTGATTATAGCATTTAATAAAGCTAAAACAAGCGCTACTAAAAGAGCAGTGGTAAATTTATCTATATGAACGCCAGACAATAAATAGGAAAGACCAAACGCGACTACTGCAGTTATCACAATACGTAAAAGAAAATTCATGGCAGTTTTTTATAAAAGTAAAAAGTAAAATTTACAATACTTAAAGTGCACGTCATTTTTTTACTGATTTTATAATGATGCTCAATGAACTTCAAAACAGTGTAAGCAATTTCTGTTAGCAAACAAAAAACGACAATTTGAAATACACTCTAAAATAGACTTCCAATATTTACCTTTGCTGAAATTAGTAATCTATGAGCCATTCAAACAATCCGCCATACCTGTGGAGTGTGCTTACCTGCAAATGCCCACGCTGCAGGCAGGGAAGTATTTTTCAGCAAAAAAATCCCTACAAGCTTAGTTCATTCATGAAAATGAATACGCATTGTCCGGTTTGCAAGCAACCTACAGAAATTGAAGTTGGTTTCTATTACGGTACCGGTTACGTTAGTTATGCGCTTTCGCTTATGGTTTCAGGTTTAACGTTTGTGGCGTGGTGGCTGATTATCGGGTTTTCGCTTGATGATGCCCGTTTCTTTTGGTGGATTGGTTTCAACGCTGTTTTTTTAACTTGTATGCAGCCTTACTTAATGAGATTGTCGAGATCAATATGGTTATCATTTTTTGTGAAGTACGATCCGCAATGGCAGGTACACACAATGGATAATGCTACCGACAGAGTAGTGCCGGAGCAAATGGGTAATTGGTAAATGCCTGCTTCGCACGGTATAAAAATGTGCAGTTTTTTCGGGACCCACGGTAGATTTGAGATTTGAAATGCTTTATATCTCACTAAAAACTCATAACTCACAACTCATAACTTTTTTGTAACCGGCGGTAGTGCTACTATTATGCATCGTTGTGTCACTCACTTGTACGGCAGGAATTCTATGGAGCGGGTGATGAGTTTTGAGCCATATATTTAAGAAACGGTTTTTACAAAAAAGAATTTCATGAAGAATCTTCCTTAAATTGCTGTTATAACCTATACAGCATGAAATTCTTTCTAAAACTCAAACATTGGCAATTATTTATATTGCTAATTGGTATACCGGGCGTATTGTATGCGGCCCTTACTATGGTGCTATTTAGTAAGTTAATTTCCCTTATCAACCATATCAACATTAATCCGGATCCATCAGAGTTTTTGATAATCTGGGCTTATATGCCGGGTATTATTTTACTGGCCACAATCCTGTTCTTTTGCTGGTTCTACACATTAGGAACCAACTTACATCGCCGGTTGCCAACAGATGTAAAAATGAACTCATTACTATTCAAAATTTTTCTGACCATCTTCGCAATTAGCACATTATTGCTGTGCTACTTCTTGTACCATTTTTATTCGAATATTATTCCTTCTGCCGCACAAGGTCATCCACCATATATTTCACCTTTAATTATACTGATCATTCCACTGCAGTTTTTTTCAGTTTTTTGTATTTTCTATTGTATGTATTTTGTGGCAAAATCATTGAAGTCGATCGAGTTACAAAGAGAGGCGGTTTTTGGAGAATATATAATAGAAATTATTTTGATCTTGTTCCTAATCGTTGGTATTTGGTTTTTACAACCCAAGATCAATAATCTTTTTGCAGAAGAAACAGAGCAATAAAAATTAAATCCCGTTGTTCCAAAAGATACAATGGGATTTTGGCAAAACGCCTGTATGTTTTTTTATCCTCTTACAGATCTACATCTGCTTCGTTATCCCAGTTTGCTTTTACGGTTAGCTTTTTAGTAAATGTCTGAGCTTTTTCAGGCTGCCGTTTTGTACCAAAGAAAGAACCGGTATCCCACTTGCCATTTTTATTTTCGTCATACACTATACGAATGATGTACTCTCCCGGCAAAAAAAGCTTTGCACGATACTGAGTAGATTCTATAGGGGTTGAAAATTTCACCTTATCGTTTTGCAACAGCACCAATAAAGGATTTTTGCTGGCATCGAAGTTGCTAAACCTCAATCGCAATGATCCGTATTCATCCTTTTTCATAGTACGAAAGCTGATAGTATCACTTTTAGTTATAAACTTTCCGGTACTGTCTTCTGCAAAATCTTTTTCCATAATAATATGATATGCCGTATCCTCAATCCAATTGTGCTTAAGTGTAAACTCCTTATTAGTAGAATCAATTTTTAGAGTATAATCCGTTACCGGTGAAAAATTTGCCGCTGTAAAAATCAGTTTAGTCGTATCATAATTTTTTAATGGCGATTCAAATGTTATTCGCAAACTATCCAAAATATCCTGCTTATTGTTGCTCAGCGAAGTAATGTATTTAAGTCTCTTATCGTCACTTTTTTCTTTTGAGTCGCTCTTTGTAGTAGTGGTTGGCTTTCTTTGTTCTTCCGATTCTAAGAATGCATACAGAGTGATGGGGGCGTTATCGTTCGCCGTTGACACAGCGCTATCTGCAAAAGCAAATAACTGTTTGCTTCCAAAGTAGCGGCGTGCGCCTTCATCTTTCCAGGCATACAAGGCAAATGTATCGGCCGGCAAATTTTTAAAAGTAAAACGTCCTGTGGAGTCAAGCCTTGTTATATACCTCGGATTCTCCTTTGTTACAGCCGAATCTGTTTTATTCTTATATAAAAAAACAGTGAGCGTACTATCTACATTTCCGGTTTCGGCCACAATTACTTTTCCGCTAAGCGTGCGGCTGTCAAACTCGTTTCCGGTAGAAAAAATATAAGTGAAATTCTTGAGTATATTTCCTTCATTTATGTCTTGCAACGCGTTGCCAAAATCAAGTGTATAAGTAGTATTGACCTGCAGCGTGTCTTTTAAGCGAACCGTAACCGTTCTTAATTTCGATTCCACTGTTGGCGGCGTTTTTGGATATGGCGAAACGATCAGGTTTTTCTGAATATCTTTTAACTCAACAAATTCATTGAATTCAAAAATTATTTTCTTGTCGTTTTCCGTAAAATTCTTAGTTGAGTCTTTTGGCAGAGCGCTCATTAACACCGGCGGCAACGAGTCTTTTGGCCCACCGGTTGGCGCCACAATTATCGCGCATCCTGTTGTTTGCAACAGGTATTGAACCAATATAATTATTACAACTACCAGGGAAACTGGCCGTATATGTTTTGTTACTTTCATAATGAGCGACAAACTTAAAACGAATTTCTAACTTCAGTAAAAAATAAGGAGTTTTAAGAAGATTTTAAAAAAAGGGTTAAATGCTGATTTCCTGTAGTCTAACTTTCTTCCACTGCCTGATGCACATGACCTAATTGAATTACCTAAGTATTAAAATACTGTGATTTCTTCAGAAAATTTCTTTTATAGGATTAATTATTTAGTTCACAAAAGAATATCGTTTACATGTTTCAACATTTCATTTATCCAAGTCTTTTTCTTTTTGCTTGTGCAAAAAGAAACAAAAAGCACACCCTTATTTAGTGGAGAATGGAGAATACATTGTACACTGATTGCATGTGAAAATAAAAGCACTCATAACTCAAAACTTGCTGAATAGCATTCCTTCCGTACAAGTGAGTGACACAACAGAAGCCCAATCAAGGCGCTGCCGCCGGTTCCATAATAAAAAATAAAAAAACGTAAGGTTGTCGGTACTATCCTATAGCATACCCGAAATCATTTCTTTTTCAAAAGTGAAGAGCTTGCATTTTAAAATCTCCTTTTATATTTTGCTCTCACATTCACTGCCCATTGCCGGTGAATGAAAGCTTATGAAAAAGAGTTTATTGACTGTGTTATTTATACTTGCCATACTTGCTGGCCAGGCGCAGGAAATGTGGAATATTGCAGATTCCATTCGTAAAAGGCGCTTTGTGCCATCGCTGTCATACGCGGTAATAACGGCAGACAGCATTATAGAAATGGCGGCGATTGGTTATAAAAAAATTCGTACACACGATACCATTACACTTACCAGCCGCTATCATCTCGGCGGCAATACAACTGCTTTTACATCTTTCATTGCAGCGCAACTGGTGCTGAAAGGAAAGATAAAATGGAACACAAAACTGGCCGACCTTTTTTCCGACATTATAAAACCGGCAAGGCCTGCATACCAGAATGTCACTCTTGCGGATGTGCTTGCACAAAGCACCGGCCTGCCTTCTTACAATTCGGTGTTTGAAATAAAAAACATGCCTGTGCTAAAAGGAAAAAGCGGCACGGAACAACGTGTGGATTTTTTGAAATGGATATTGCAAAGAAAAAACGCTGCCGACTCGGCGGGCAGAAAACCTGTGAAATATACAAATGCGGGCAGCATCGTAGCTGCCGCCATGCTTGAAAAAGCAAGCGGGAAAAGCTATGAACAATTAATGGACGAGTATGTAAACAAACCGCTTGGTATAAATGTGAAATACGGTTTTCCTAACAAGAGCGATGTAAAAGATACCTGGGGACATGCGCAAATAAGCGGGAAATTTCAGGGCACACCGCCTAATGACTGGTGGGGACTGATTATTACACCCGGCCTGCAACCTATAGATGCAAACATATCGGTGGCAGATTATGCAAAGTTCGCGATGGATAATCTTCGCGGGCTGACGGGGAAAAAAGCCACAATGCCTCAGCGCTCTTACGAGCTGTTGCATTACGCGTATCCCGACTATAGCATGGGTTGGGGAAACCTGGAAGTGAATGGAAATCATATTTCTGAAAGCGATGGCAGCCTGACCACATTTTTTGCCCACATTGAAATACATAAAGACAAAAACCTGGCAGTAATAGTACTTTGCAATAGTGGCGACAATGCTGCAAAAGCCGCTTCACTCAACCTTGCCCGGGCTTTGAGGGAACATTATATGAAATAGTTTTTATTCTGCGCGCAACTTAACATCTGCGTAAATTTTGAGTTTATTATTATGGAACGAGCAGCAGAACCCTGATGGGGCCCCGGTTGCGTCGCACTCTTCAACAGTTGTAATTCTTATCATCGTTCATTAATAAATTGTTAACCGGCAATATAAAATCAACAAAAAAGCAGGCAAAAAACACGTTGGGCTTCATAGCTTTTTATTTGTAAAACCCGCTACAATAAAGAGCTTTAGCGATCAAATTTATTTTTTGGCATCATAAAAAAACACAAAACTTGGTTTTCACATCAACAAAAGCCGCATTACTTTTACATCATCAAACGAGATAATCGATAAGAGAGCAGGAAAAGAGGTTTGATAAAGAGTTGGAGAAACTCATGATAAAATAGATTTTAAGTTTTTTTTCATATGGCAAGCAATCGTTAGAGGGCTACTGTTTCTACAGACGGCCCCTTTTTTTTATCTTCACTTTCACGCTTTTTACATTGAAAAATTAGATTTTTAGGATTAGGTATTTAGTTTGCAAATTCTTTACGAGCAATATGGGAATTAGTTTTCCCACTGTAAAATTGTATTTGCAGGAGACTGCGTTACTTTTTTGAAACAAAAAAAAGCCCGGAATACTTTTCCGGGCTTTTACATAAAACCTATATATATGTATGATTAGGCTGCCATTTTCGATAATTGCATTGTTAATTCTTGAGAAACAGCATTCAGCAATTCGGGAGACATAGTAAAATCTGGGCTTTCAAGCAATTTTACATCTTCCGTATTTTCGTCTACACCAAAAACATAAACCGGGCCTTCATTACAACTAACGCGAAATCGTTGTTTATCTACAGCTATATAAGGAGTTGCCACCACGCTAATAGTTTCGCCATTTACAGTCACATCAAACTGCAGAGTCTTTTGCTTTACTCGTTTTTTCATGTTCTTCACATTTTAGTTTTCAAATAGTATTTGTTTTGTTTTATAATATTCAATAAACATGCCTTGCCAATACATTACAAGATTCTTTAACATTATATTAGTCTGCATTAACAAGAATTTATAATTCTTCTGTAAATACTAATTATAGTGCGGTAATTATTTTACGATATTCATTCTGCGAAGATCTGCCACTACTAACGGCCATTGCAATATTGTCACCAGACCGACAAAATCGAACTACCAATGACATTTTTAAAAATTATAAATTTCTTTACCAAACACATTGAGCAATTATTTATAATTTCAAAGCTCAAATTCAATTATCAGCAGCATTACAAATGATGGATACTATTCGCCAACACTTTATTGGCAGCAAACAGCTCACTTGCCTTTTAATCACATTCTTAGTTTGTGCGGCAACATTTGCACAAACAAAATTTTATTGCCAGGCAAGTGATAAAACTATTGCCCGTAACGAAACACTGCAAATTGATTATGTAATTGAAAATGCAGGTTCCATCAACGATGTGCAATTACCCGATTTTAAAAACTTCGCAGTACTAAGCGGACCCAACCAATCCAGCCAGTCAAGTACCATAGGTCAAAAAACAATTTCATCCTATACCATATCATTTTTACTACAACCAAAAGGTGCCGGTACTTTTACGCTACCAGCCGCCACCGCAAGAATTAATAATAAGACCATGACAACAAATACGGTGAATGTTGTAGTAGAAAATAAGGAGAGTAAAAATCCCAGGCAGCCGTCATTAAGCCCGTCAATTAATATGACGATACCGCAGATGGATATGCCGGATGTAACAGATAATGAAGATGTGTATCTGAAACCCGGGGAAGATGTTAATGAAAAAATAAAAAAAAATATGCAGGTTGTGTTGCAGGTAAGCAAGAATACCTGCTATGTGGGTGAACCAATTGTTGCAACTTATAAATTATGTACCCGTTTAAGATCCGATTCAAGAGTTACCAAAAGACCCTCGCTTGATGGTTTTAGTGTGTACGACATGGAGGATGCGCAAACCGTTAACCCCAGGGTTGAAAACATTGGCGGCAAACCTTTCACAGTACACGTTATAAGAAAAGTGCAGTTATATCCACTGCAGGCCGGCACATTTCAACTAGAGCCCGTTGAGCTTGAAAATAATATAAAATTTATACGCCAGGGTGCGCAATCACGCTCATCATCGCGAGATCCTTTACAACGGTTAATTGATAATTTCGGAAATAGAAATTGGGAAGAACACCTGGCCACCATAGCCAGCAAACCGGCAACAATAGTAGTAAAGCCGCTTCCTGAGAACAAACCCGCATCTTTTAATGGCGCGGTCGGTAATTTTAAAATGGAAACTAAGCTCTCCGTCGGCGAAATAAACGCTGAGGATGATGCCACACTCAGCGTGGTTATAAAAGGAACCGGTAACATACCAATGATAAATGCTCCTGCCGTAAATTTTCCCAAAACCTTCGAATCATTTGATGCCAAAGTAAAAGAAGAAACGGACAAAACAGAATCGCCTATTTCCGGAAGCAAACAGTTCGATTTCATGTTTATTCCAACCGATACGGGAACGTTTACCATTCCACCGGTAAACTTCAGCTATTTTGATCCTGCTGCCGGGGTATATAAAACAGTGTCTTCGGAACCTTTAACAATACATGTTTTAAAAGCTTTGCAGCAAAAGAAGAAAGTCGCGAATCCTGCTGCGCCTTCCGCAAAAAAATCATTCAGTTTTTCGTGGTGGTATTGGGTGGCCGGTGGCATAATATTGATTCTTATTTTATTGTTATTTATAAAAAGAAAAAAAGCGCCGGTCGCAAAAGCTGCACAGGCAATAGAATTGACTGACACAAAAAATGAAGTACAACAGGTACCCCTTGCGCCTGTTGAAACAATACCTGTGGTAGAAGCAGATCCTTTGGCGAAAGCCCGCCAGGCACTGAACGAGAATGACAGCAAAGAGTTCTTCTCTTCCATACAAAATACATTATGGGAAGAGGTCAGTCGCAAAACAGAAATGGCTCCAAGCCGGCTTGATAAAAAAACCGCCTTGCAATTATTAGAACAAAAAAACGTGAGCATTACCGTTAGATTAGAGTTGGAGAACCTCTTAAACACATGCGAGATGGCGCTTTACATGCCGCAAAACTCCGGTGATATGCAAAACGCGTTGTACAAAGCAACATTCGTAGTAAATGCTTTGAAAGCATAAAATTGATTTGTGATTGGCGTTTCAGATTGAGGTGTTTATTTCAGTTTCGCAGTCTATGTTTTTTACTGCCGATTAGAATTACTACTGTACAAGTGAGTGACACAACCGAAGCTCAATCAGGGCTCTGTCGCTGGTTCCATAATAAAAAATTCAAAATTCACACGGTTGTAAAATTTGAGATAAACATCACACCTTTTGCATACATTTGAAACTTATTTCTAAAAGCACTCAATTATATGGTTCTTGTAACAGGGGGCACCGGTTTTTTAGGCGCCTATATCATTAAACATTTGATTGAAAAAGGGCATCCCGTAAGGGCCATAAAACGTGCGTCTTCCACTGTTCCATTTTTTTTACCAAAAAATATTTCTGAAAAAGTTCAATGGTTTGAGGCGGATATACTGGATGTACGTCAGTTGGATGAAGCGATGAAAAATGTATCTGCGATTATTCATGCCGCTGCAAAAGTATCATTTCATAAAAGCGATAAAAAAACCCTGTACACAACAAATGTGGAAGGATGTGCCAACGTAGTAAATGTGGCGCTTGAAAATAATATTCAGCGATTTATACACATTAGCTCCGTGGCGGCACTTGGCCGTACAAGCCACGGTGAAAAAGTAAATGAAAAGAAAGAATGGAAAGACGCATCTACTAACACACATTACGCCATTAGCAAACACCGGGGTGAAATGGAAGTGTGGCGCGGCTTTGCTGAAGGATTAAAAGGTGTGATTCTTAATCCAAGCACCATACTAGGCTATGGTGACTGGAACACTTCGAGTTGTGCTATTTTCAAAAATGTATATAATGAGTTTCCGTATTATACTGAAGGCATAAACGGTTTTGTGGATGTAAATGACGTGGCCTGTGCCGCTGTAGCATTGCTGGAAACGGACATTTCCCGCGAACGCTTTATTATAAATAGTGACAATTATAGTTTTAAGAAAATTTTCGATTTGATTGCAGAAGGTTTCAATAAGAAAAAACCCTGGAGAATGGCTACGCCGCTTATGGGCAGTATTGCATGGCGAATGGCCGCAATTAAAGGTTTTCTTACAAGATCAAAACCATTACTTACAAAAGAAACCGCAAAAATAGCAAAGAGTAAAACTTATTTTGATAATAGTAAAATATTAAAAGCATTACCACAATTTCATTTCGCTTCACTTGAGGATAGTATTAAAAACGCTTGCAAACAATACCTTGCACTGTGAACATCTTTATTTTTTCAACTAACACTCAATATGCAAAAATTTTTGCTCTCCGTACTGCTCGTAATTTCAATGCAAATCGTTTTTGCTCAGAATGATTTTTACATTAAAGGAAGAGTAACGGACACCGCAGGACAGCCGCTGGCAAAGGCTTCTGTATTTTGCCAAAACACTACGCTGGGAACTATTACCGACAATGATGGCGCTTTTCAATTGCGATTGCCAAAAGGTGGTTATGATCTTATTGTTTCATTTATGGGTTATGAAACTTTTCAAACCCAGGTGAGCAACAGCACGGCTGAAGAGCTAAATGTAATGCTGCTGCCGAAAGAAAAAACATTGGAAGATGTGGTATTTGTGGGCAGCACCGAACTTGCCGACGGGCTGGAGAAATACGGAGAGTTTTTTAATGAAAATTTTATTGGAACTACAGACAATGCAGCCCTTTGCCAAATTGAAAATCCGCAAGCCCTGAAGTTTTTTTTCAACAAAAAGAAAAACCGCTTGAAAGTAACACAACGCGAAGATCTTGTGATTATAAACCAGGCCTTGGGGTATAAAATTCATTATAAACTGGATTCTCTTACTTATGAGTATAACACTAAAACATGCACCTACACAGGCTTTCCATTTTTTGAACTAATGAATGGCACACCCGAAGAAGAAAGGGAATGGAAAGCAAAACGATTAAAAGCCTATAACGGATCGCGCATGCATTTTATGCGTGCATGGTATGATCACACTATAAAAGAAGAAGGGTTTGAAATAGAAAAAGTAATGAGTCTTGATCCGTTTACATCGGAAACAATTGCCCATCCATACGATTCGTCGTTTTATAGTATTGACAGCAGCGAAGTATCAATTGATTATAACGGGTACCTGAGAATAAAATATCATAAAGAAATGCCCGAAAAAGCATACATAGAATTCTACAAATTACCGCCACACCTACGGGCTCAACTCACTGTTATAACTATCAATGAAGGGTTTAATATCTTATCAAACGGTTATTTCTACGACCAGAACGACGTTATCAATAATGGATATTGGAGTTGGGAAAAATTAGCAGAGCTGCTACCTTATGATTATATGCCGGAGTAGGCATGTCTTGTATCGGAGGTTTTATTCATGAATATTTAACAGCTTTTGTATATTAATTCATTATACGTGGTTATATCGTTTTCTTATAAACTCTAATTACTATTAATTGCTACATTTCCTTTCGCAAGCTCTAATTGCTTCTAATGGTTTAATAGTATAATTTTCAAAAGCATTACACCATGGTAAGGAACTATTGTTTCAAATTCTTTTTCAAAAACGCCCATTTCTTTTTGTGTCCACACATTTCTTACCCTGAATTTCCCTGTTATACCAACTTCATTAGCAGTAAATTTTACAATTTTTGATCCATTGCCAAAATCATCCCATATAAAATAATCAATAGGATTTTTTTTGCTCCCCGGAAAGTTAAACAGAGCTATTGCCCTGCTACTGTCTGAAAGCTCTTTTAACATTATCATTCCTTTTTCATCGTTTCTTATAATACGACCCTGCCGACCCAATGGATCCTGGTTAATAGCTATTACTTCATTGTTGCATAACACATTTAAAATAAAAGGATCCAACTTCCCCATATCTCCGCTAAAAAACAAAGGAGCAGCCATCATTGACCACATTGTCATATAAGAATATTGTTCGTTAGGGGTAAGTGCAACCTTTCTACCCTTAGCGCTTCCTCCATATGTACCAACCCACCCAAGCATAATGTAATCGGGGTCATTCCAAGCACCAGGCTGCGCATATTGCCAGTGTTGCGCATTACTTAAGCCTGTATTATAAAAACCCGGTAGAAAACTTCCGGTAGAAACTCCAAGGTCGCCTGTGGTGCGCCAGGATTGTCCCACCTCTTGCCCCCATTTCCAAACATCACCCATGCCATATTGACAAAGATTTAAAAGAATATCTCTGTTAACTTTCTGCAACTCATCGCTAATCAACTTGAATGGAGCTTTTAAATCTTCAAGTTTGTTGCCTTTCGCAACGCTGCCATAAGAACACCAGTCGTATTTAAGAAAATCAAATTCCCAATCCGCAAAAGTTTCCACATCTTTTTTCTCAAACTGATAACTTCCTGTATAACCCGCACAGGTTATGGGACCCGGCGAAGAATAAATGCCAGCCTTCAAACCTTTTGAATGAATATACTCAGTCATACTTTTCATACCAGGAAACCGTTTATTACAAAGTATAAAACCAGCACTACTTCTTGCCGGGCCATTCTCATCTGCAGAACCTTTTCCCGGCTTGTTCATCCAGCAATCATCAATATTCACATACTCGTAACCGTAGTTAGCCATGCCAGATGAAATCATAAGATCCGCAGCAAGTCTCATTAATGAATCGCTAACCATATTATAGTAGATATACCAACTATTCCAACCCATCGGTGGAGTAAGAGCAAGCTTATTGCCCGCAATAATAGTGAAGGAGCGTTTACTACTACCACTACTATTTTTTGCAACTAATTCAATTTTATAATTTCCTGCCTGCCGGATCGTTCCCGTTATAATTCCTGTTTTTTTGTCAAGTATCAAGCCTGCAGGAAGATATTTTGCAGAGAAGCTCATCGGTTGTTTACCTGTAGTGGGAATGCGGTATAAAAACGGAGAACCCGGTCTTACTCCATATACCAACGGCCCATTGATTACAGGTTTCATTGGGGAAGGAGGAGTTAGTATGTCGAATTGCACGGCATTGACAGAATTGTTATTAGCTATGGGTGCTTGGCCTGAAAACTCAATACGAGCATTAGCCCAATCAGCATAATTTTCCGAAATGTTTTCTCTATTAACCATAACAAGAAGTCCTAGTTTTTTTAACCCTCTTAAATTCACCTGAACTTTTTTCGCCTTATCACCTTTGTTCATCGGTCCACTTTCCCACAAAATCTTTTTATCTCCAAGCACAAAAAATGATATAGAAGCTGACTTATACGCTCCATCATCAAGTCCTACACTTGCAGAAAACATATCAGCCATTCCATCCAAATCAATCAACATCCGGCTGTATGCATGGGTTCCAACACCATATTTAAACCGCTCCCCGTCAATAATGAGTGAATCACCCTTAATTGAAAGATTTGTGCGGGGCACTCCCATTGCACAACTCATTTTTGAAAGATCAAGTTCTGAAAGCCAAATGCTTTCATTGCCGTTTCTTTGTGAATACACAGTTACTACCTGAAATACAAATATCCAGGCAAATAAAAAACACTTGTTTTGAATCATCATGGTTGCCATACTATAAGGAACTATATTTTTATATCAATCGCTTTTATCTTTTCTAAACCTATAATCTCAATATCTAAATTTTAAAGCCATTATTATGTAACCGGCGTTAGAACCCTGATGAAGCTTTGGTTGCGACGCTCCATTCAACTGAAGTAATTCTAATCATCTATTAAAACACTCTTACAAAAATCTAATTTCAAGGATAACATAAGTAATGTTTTAAACAATAGCATTATAACCACACGCCACTGCAATCAACGATCTTCAATAAAGATATTTGACTTAAAAACAAAGGGAAATGTGAAAAACAATGTTATTGATGGATAATAATACGATTCCCAAAACATTTAATTATTCTAACTGTACAGTTGGCTAAAATGACTTTGTTTCATACATTGTAAAGATGCCTGTTAAAAAATTCGCAGCATATTTTTTTCTATTGTCGATAAGAATTACTTCAGTTGAATGGAGCGTCGCAACCAAAGCCTCATCTGGATTCTATCGTTGACTACCAAAAAATTTCAAAAGAATTTCTTACCAAACATCTGATTTTAACAATCGTATTTCTCAGATAAACATAAAAACATAATAAAGTCTATCTAATCCGTTTAAAATTCCATTTGGTTCAGTTTTGGTTATTGATAATTTTGAAAAAATAAATACGTATTTCAACGATTGTATTCTTTCATTAAATATGAACAATATGACGAAAGTTAAAGCTTCTTTGATTTGCTGTTTCTTTATCCTATTTGTACAGTATTCTTTGGCACAACAAATCACAAAAATCGCCCCGGGTATCTGGAAAATTGTTTATGGCGAACAGGAAAAGATCAAACCTGGTGATTTTAAGGAAAAGCCACTTGAAAACGAGCTTAATAAGATGGCCGCGAGTGAGAATGGTCCTGCATTTTTGAAATACATCAAATACAATGTGGAACAAGGAGGTATTGTTGCTGAATTGCCACTGGAAGATAACGAACGAATTTATGGTTTTGGTCTTCAGGTTAATACCTTAGAGCAACGAGGTATGCGAAGAGAAATTCGCACCAATAGTTGGATTGTAGGAAATATCGGATTTACCCATGCTCCTCTTCCATTCTATATATCTTCGAAAGGGTATGGCGTTTTAGTCAATTCTTCCCGTTATGTAAATTTTTATCTGGGCTCGCAGCACAAGCTTGCAAAGTCCATTAGCATAAAACAACAAGTTGAAGAAACTTCCGGGACACAATCACCCGGAGATAGTCCATCGGCTTTGTACAATAAAAATTACAAATCATCGAACACTGTTGAAATACAGGTAAAGGGTGCCAAAGGAATTGAAATGCTGGTATTTGATGGCCCTTCTATGAAAAATGTTATTGAAAGGTATAACTTGTATTCAGGTGGTGGTGCCCTACCACCGTTGTGGGCGATGGGATTTAAGTATAGAGCTAAAAACACATTCAATGCTACAGAAGTAGCATCCTTTTCCAGTTACTTCAGGGAAAAACACATACCCTGTGATATGTTTGGATTAGAACCAGGATGGCAATCCGCGGCCTATTCATGTTCATATGCATGGAACAAAAAGAATTATCCCAATCCTGACAGTTTATTGAATATAATGCATAATCGTAATTACAAGCTCAATTTATGGGAACATGCTTATGTACACCCTACATCTCCCATTTTTGACAGCATTGTTCCCTATTCGGGTGACTATGCTGTATGGAAAGGTGCAGTTCCGGATTTTGTACTACCCCAAACACGCAAAATATTTGGAGATTATCATAACAAGAATTTTATTCAAAAGGGAGTGGCGGCTTTCAAACTTGATGAATGTGATGCTGCATATTATCATGAAGCAAATGCTGAATGGAGCTTTCCTGATATTGCGAAATTTCCGTCCGGTCTTGATGGCGAACAAATGCGGCAATTACTTGGCTATTTGTATCAAAAAACAATTTTGGATGAGTATCAAAAAGTAGATTTGCGTACGATGCTTGAGGTGAGGGCATCTTATCTTTTTGCAGCACCTTTTAATGCAGCATTATATACAGACATGTATGATCATGCGAGCTTTGTTAGGATGATTGTCAATTCAGGATTTTCCGGTCTTAACTGGTCGCCGGAAGTAAGGCAAACAAGTTCTGAGAACGATTTGATCAGGCGCTTGCAAACTACACTTATGTCATCTCATATGGTAGTGGATTGTTGGTTTCTTAAAAATCTGCCCTGGTATCAGTTTAACCGCGATAAAAACAACAATGACGAATTGTTGCCCAATCGTTTTGAATTGGAAGCAAAAGCAAAAAATTTAATTGAATTGCGCATGAGCTTTATTCCATATTTATATGCGGCTTTCGCCAAATATCATTATACCGGCACTCCGCCTTTCAGAGCATTGGTTTTAGATTACCCCGATGACAAAGAAGTATGGAAGATAGACAATCAATACATGATGGGAGAAAGCATCATGTGTGCGCCTTTTATTGATGGAGCATCCACACGTGAAATCTATTTCCCCGAAGGAATATGGTATGATTTTAATTCAAATAAAAAATATGAAGGCGGTAAGAAATACACTATAACAATGACGCTTGATGAAATACCGATGTTTGTAAAAGAAGGAACTATATTACCGATGGCAAAACCTGTAGAATATATTACTAAAGAAACCGTATTGGATGTGACTTGCAGATTATATGGGAATTGTGACGGTAAAACAATTCAACTATTTGAAGACAATGGCCATACATTTGATTACACAAAAAATCAATTCAATTGGATCAATCTGAGTTGGAAAAAGAACAAAGGAACAATCAATCGTGTGGGGAATTACAAAAAACAGCATTATAAAATTACATCTTGGCAGCCAATAAATTAGCACTCAGCAAAAGTAAAACCCACTTTTACACAGCAATGTCATTAACTTAAGAAAGAAAGAATTTATGAGCCCGGCGAAAAATAAGTATTTGGCTTTAGTTGCGTCGCACACTTGTACATTTGGTTCGCTATTCAGCGCTTAATTTAATGACATTGCTATACGCAGTCTAATTCGCGTATGAATGTATCACCTTGCTGAATAGAATTACTACAGTACAAGTGAGTGACACAACGATGTTTAATAGTAGTACTACTGCTGGTATCAAAAAAACACAGCATACAATTACCCTGTTTGAAGTAGAGATGTCAGCAGTACTATGTTGATTTTGCCATAACAACATTGTAATAAATGACCATAATATCGTCCATCTTTATCGGTAATTATTCCATTGCCGTCATTTTTGCATGAATCTACCTTTGATATCGACATTTCTTCTTAATTCTTAAACCAAATTAACGCCATATGAAAAAGCAATTATGTTTTTTCCTGCTGTTACTATTTTACCAATTTTCTCCTGGTAATTTGTTTGCTTCGGAAAGGTATTACGACAATATTACACAGGACAGACCTGTAACAGGCACAGTGTATGACTCTAAAGGCAATCCCCTTGCTGATGTAAGCGTGGTTATTAAAGGCACCACTACAGGGATTTCTACAGACAAGGATGGAAACTTCCGCATTAATGTTCCAAACAATGAGGCAGTACTGGTTTTTAGTTTTGTTGGTTTCACCAGTCAGGAAATTAAAGTGGGTACAAGATCAAAAATTACAGTAACACTAATAGAAACAGATAAATCGCTCGGCGAAGTAGTTGTTGTTGGATATGGCACACAAAAGAAAGTAAACTTAACAGGTGCAGTTTCATCAGTTACTATTGATGAAAAAATTGCGGATCGTGCAGTAACCAATATGTCCTCAGCATTATCAGGGTTATTACCAGGCCTTGCAGTGCAGCAGAGTTCAAGCATGGCAGGCGGTAGTTCAGCTAAAATACTTATTCGCGGGATGACGTCACCTACTTCTCCAACAGATCCGTTAATTGTGGTAGATGGCATTCCTGACGTTGACATCAACCGTATCAATATTAATGATGTTGAAAGCATTTCAACACTAAAAGATGCTGCCGCTGCCGCGGTATATGGATCAAGAGCGTCAGGAGGGGTTATTTTAATTACAACTAAAACAGGGAAGGGATTAAAAAAACCGCAAATCAAATATACCGGCACCATTGGAACCGCAGAACCTACGAGGTTCTACAATCTTTTACAAGATTACCCAATGGCACTTACTTTGGAACAACAGGCCGCAACCAATGGACGTACATTACCCAAATTTTATGATGGAACAATAGATGAATGGTTATCCCAAGGAATGGTTAACCCAACTTTGTTTCCTAGTGTTAACCCTATGGATTATGTAACCCGTACTTCAAGAATAATTAACAATTCTATTTCGGCAGCCGGTTCAAATGAAAATGGTAATTACTTTGTGTCTGCAGGGATTTATGATGAAAAAGGTTATTTGATCAATAATGATTTCAGGCGTTATAATATACGTTTAAACCTGGATTACAAGATTCGTAAAAACATAACTATTGGAGCTCGAACAGATGGGCAGTGGACTAACCAAACTTTCGGATTACAGTATGGAATTGTAGATTACTCAAATGGAAACAACCCATTGATTTTTTCTATTACTGGCATGCTGCCTTATAATGAGGAAACCAAGCAATATGGAGGTGCAATGGCATATGGAGAAGCGAATAATGCTTTTAATTTACTAGCAGAAATCAACTGCCGTCATAACCTGATACAAAGACAAGAGTTTAATGGAAACCTATATGGGATCTGGACTCCATTGCCGGGATTAAATGCACGTATTGATTATTCCTTACGCTATTACAATCAATTTTCTAAAAACTATACTGATTTAGGAGTGAGCTTGTATAATTTCCAAACCGGAAGTTCTGTAAACGACCTGTTTTTAACATCCGGCACATTATCAAATGGATCTAATCAGGGCTATAAAACAATGCTGCAAGCCAAACTAGATTACACGAAGAAGCTTTTTAAAAATCATCAACTGTATGCAATGGTGGTGTATGCGGAAGAGTATTGGTTAGACAGAGGCTTTGCAGCGTGGGCAGGTGGTCGCCAGGATGAACGCATCACTGAACTTGTAAACAATAGTGCGAATTCCGGAACACTTAATTTGAGTGGTAGTTCTTCTGATGAAGGATTGCGTTCAGTTATCGGTAGAATTAATTATACGATAAATGATAAATACTTGTTTGAGGCAAATATGAGAGCAGATGGTTCTTCGCTGTTTTCTCCCGGTCATCAGTGGGGTTATTTTCCTTCTGTTTCCGCAGGCTGGCGTTTTTCTGATGAAGACTTTTTCAACTCACTTAAAGGAACCATTTCATCAGGTAAGTTGAGGATTTCATATGGTTCAATTGGTAATAATAAAGGCGTTAACAGGTATGAGCAATTACAAACGTTCAGATCGGGGGGTTATATTTTGAATGGCAATACAATGGTGCCCGGTTTAAGTGCCAATAAACAAATTAATGAAGACTTTACCTGGGAAAAAACAACAGTTGCCAATCTTGGTTTGGATCTTGGGTTCTTTAATAATAAGCTGACTGCAGAAATTGACATATATGATAAAGTAACAACTAATCTTATCAGACCAATGTCTATTTCTACTTTGTTAACTGGGTACGATCCTCCTAGAACCAATATTGGTACTTATAGAAATGACGGTATTGAACTTACTTTAGGATGGAGATCAAGAATAAGCGATTTCAACTATGGCATAACGTTTAACTGTGCTTATAACAGAGATAGAGTTGAGGAATGGAGCCAGTTATTAAATCCAGGAAAACCTTTTCTTGAAATGCCGTATAATTTCGTGTATATGTACCAATCAAGAGGTATAGCACAAACATGGGAAGATATTTACAATGCGCCATATCAAAATAACGCAAATACCTCACCCGGAGATCTCTTATATAATGATGTGAACGGTGATGGCCAGGTAACCGCATATGACAGGAAAGCGCTACCAGCAATAAACCAGGTTTATCCCGCATTTAACTTTGGAAGTAATTTATACGCCAGTTATAAAGGATTTGATGTAAGTGTATTATTGCAAGGTTCGGCCGGACGTAAAGATTTCTTTATTGAAAGTATGACTAGTCCAAATGTAAACGCTAACCGTTTCGCATTTCAAAAGTTATACCTGACTGATTTCTGGAACTTGGAAAACCGTTACACATTATACCCCAGGATGGTATCAGGATCGACTGCAAATAATACATGGGAATCAGATTTTTGGTTACAAAGCATGAGTTACCTGCGTTTTAAAAACATTCAAATTGGTTATAATATTCCTGGGAAAGTTTTAAGAAGAGCTGGAATAGATCGAATACGTATATATGCTACTGCGGAGAACCTGTTCACCATTACCAAATGGAAAGGTGTAGATCCGGAGAAATCAACAACAGGAAATGGATTCATAAACAATTCATATACTGTTGATGATCCCATGCCTATTCTTAGATCTTATTCAATAGGGATAAATATAGATTTGTAAGACATGTAATTCTAATTTCCAAAAATTACTACAATGAAAAGTAAAATTCTAATCATAATATTATTACTATCCTCTGCGGTGATAGTAAGTTGTAAAAAGGATCTACTTGATCAACATGATCCAAACAAACTTTCTTCAGCTAATTTTTTCACCAAAGCAAATGACGCCAAACAAATATTAATGGGAGTTTATCTTGCCGGCCGTGAATGTTTCTACAAATCTTATGCATGGGATGGAGCCAGCGAAATGATGCATAGCCGTGTTAATGCACGACCATATTCAAATTATAATCCGGCAAGCAATTTTGGAAGCTCTGTTTCCCGCCACTGGAATGATGCGTACCGGTGTATCAACAGAGCAAACTACCTTATAGTTAATATTGATAAAATGTTAGAATCAGGAAATTTTTTACCTGATGAAATAACAGAGTTGTACAGGATGAGAAGTGAAGCATTATTTCTAAGAGCCATTACTTATTTCCGTTTAATAGATCTATGGGGAGATGTGCCTTATTATGAAACTGTTCTTAATGGTAATAATGATGCTTATTCATTAACTAGAACAGCAAAAGCCAGCATAAAAGATAAAATTATAGCGGCCCTGGATACTGCCACATTATACATCCCAATAACTGTAGCCAAGGCAGATCAGGGACGAGTTACACGAGCCGCAGTGTATGGCTATAGAGGAAAGATCAAATTATTTTGGGCCTGTTGGCAAAAAACTGCCGGAAATACCAGTGAAGCACAAAAATATTACCAGGAAGCAGCAAATGATTTTGCAGAAGTGATGAAGCCTGTATATGGCCGGAAATTGTATATGGATGGAGCTCCGGGATCAGCATCTGCTCCATATTACATCGATATGTTTGATGGCCAACATGAAGATGCTATGTATTCTTCCGAAGTGATCTTTGCTTTCACAAATGGAGGGCCTTCATTTGGCGCTGCCGATGGACAAAGTGATGAATTTTACGGAGATACTTATTTATATGATTTTGGTACAAGAACTACCGGAGCAGGAGGATGTAATGTTACACCCACCATTCGATTACTAAACCGTTACCAATTGATCACTACAGGCGATTTTTCCCCCGCCTTGATTCCGCTAAATCTTAATACTGTTTCCGATGCACGGACAAGACTCAACAGCGCAATAAATCCTGCTTCGTATGTTGGACGCGATTATCGTATGAAAGCCTCTATCATGTGGGATGGAGAAACCATCAGAGAAGTAGATGGCAGCGGTAATGTTACATCCAAAACTTCAACGTTCTTATTTAAAACTAACGCACCTACTCCTGACTTCATTTTTGCGGATGGATGTGCGACAGGTTATATTTTTCGGAAATACATCAGACAGATGACAGGTAATTTCGCCCGTGAAGCGGGGCCGCAAGATGCATGGATGATGCGTTTACCTGATGTTTGGCTGATGTATGCGGAAGCTGTGAACGAAATTAGCGGCCCAACTGCGGAAACCTTTGATTTGATTGACCAGATAAGGCACCGTGGCAACTTACCTCCGCTTGATCGTGCGAAATTTGGTTCAAAAAATACCTTCTTCGATGCTATTGAGCAGGAGCGTATAATTGAACTTGTTGCTGAAGGTCACAGGTTCTTTGATATTCGCAGGTGGCATAAAGTAGAAGAAATTTGGGCACAACCAGATGGTCAAACACTCTATAGTACATGGAACGAAAAAATTCGTGATGAATTCAAAAATGCTATAGAAAGAGATTTTCAAAGGTTTTATCTTTTCCAAATACCAAATGCTGAAATCCAAAACAATTCAAAAATCACACAAAACGATCCTTGGTTGTAATCCTAAAAACTTATAATAATGAGAAAAAATTTCATTCAAATAGCATTTGCAGTGCTTATTTTGATTGCTCTTATCGCCTGCAAAAAATACCCTGTGGATAGCAAAGGGTTGCTTATTACAGAAAATTCAATGTGCTACATGAGTAGTTTCAACCTGCTCGGACCAGATAATCAAACAGTATTAGTTACACAACCTACTTTTAGTAATGGATTGATAGACACTGTGAAACAAACAGTGACCGCAGTAGCAAAATTCGGTACTAACCTAGCGAAAGTAAAACCTTATTGCGGACTGGGTGCTAGTCCTAATGATATGCTATGTGAGCCTGCTATGGGTGTTTGGACCGATTTCACACAACCGAAAACTTATACGTTGATTTCCGGTAACCGCCAGGTAAGAAAAACATATACCATCACCATTACAGTACAACAATAAATTATTTTGTTATGAAAAATACATTCTTAATCATATTCGGATTTTTTATTACTGCATGGTGTATTACCTCTTGCAAAAAAGATGATGAAAGTCCATTAAAAAATCAGTTTATAAAACGTACCAATCAACCCATGATTGTTGGCGATTCTATTTATTTCGCCTATGGAGCAGGTAGCCTTAATGGAGGATTAAGCACAATGCAAGTTGTTGCCAGCATCCCTGGTGCTCAGGGAACAGGATTTGAATCAATTACTCACAGAATGACACCCGCCGGTACTGAAGAAACAAAAGTTGTAGCTACAAGTGTGGAAACCCACGATGTCACATCAACAGCAAACCTGATTGATACCAATGCCACTACACTTCGGTATTATTATGTTATACCGGAAGCGGCAAGAGGAAAACAAATTTCTTTTGCATTTTCCGTAACTAATAAGGCAGGAAACAAAGCTAGCACTTCGACTCCTTATTATACCATTTCAAAAATGGATATAAAACGCAATGATATGATGATTGCTACAACTACGGATAAACGATATTTCTCTATTGCAGACATGAAGGCTTATACATTTGACGAAGTGGAAGCAGGAAATCTTTCTGCTAAAATAGATTTCATCTATTCTTATGCAGCCACCATTTCACCTTCCGGTACCGCTTATGCGTACAAACACACATTTGTATCTCCGGCAACCAATTCCATCTACTTTCCCGCAGGATTCACAATTCCTGATAAATGGACAAAGAATAGCACGGCTATGGAAAGAAAGATCGGAACAATGGTTTATGATGGCCAGTTAAAAATGGATCCCAGTATCACCATTTTTATTGACGACATGGATCTTATAAACCAAAGCTTTACCAACTCAGCAAATTATGTCATCAATATGACTAAAGATGGAGGCATATTTATGAAAACAGCAGATGGCAAATACACTGCATTTATTTACATAAATAACGTTGAAGATGCCAACATGAAGGTGATATTCAGTATGAAAAGATACCAGAACAATTAATAATTCAGCACAGGCAGAATAATTGAACAAGATTCTTATTCAATTATTCTGCTTTCCCATTCAAAATAGGAACCGATGTTTATAAGTTTTAATTGCAGAAAAGAATATTTGTGAAAACAAATGCCTATCCCGGTTAAACCATAATTTAGCACTATGCAAATTTTGAGATTATTTATTATGTAACCGGCAGCAGAGCCCTGATTAAGCTTTTGTTGTGTCACTCACTTCAACTTTTGTAATGCTAATCATCAGCCTAAGAACATCAACAGAAAAATTTCAGTTAAACATCCACGACAATACTCTCATTGACCATTTGCAATCCTTATAATGCAAACAGGATAGTGCCAAACACATGCAAGAAGTTGAACGCTTTTTGTTCAATATTTATTCAACAGATGAACGGAGCGTCGCAACTAAAGTTTAATCCCTAACTTCTTTTTTTAGGGAATAGGTATCCTTAATTTGTTAAGTAAGTCCTCGGTCGCCTTTGTAGCTTCGGACAGATACCATTGGTTATTGATTTTGATTTTTCTGATTTCAACAAGTTTCATCATCAGGTCT
>JAVBLN010000041.1:0-9699 GCA_031553495.1 Flavihumibacter sp. | reverse complement strand
CGAAAATCTTTGACGTCTTGTAAAAAGGTGATTAGCATAGTATATAGAATGTGTATTTATTTGTTTTGTAGTGAATTACAAAGTTATCCACATCTAGGCATTGTTAATCACTCTTTTTATTTTTTGTATTGAACAGCCCTGGACTAAAGGCTTTTACATCCCGTATATTACCCGGCAGGATCCGGTAATACAAAGGCATTCTTTGATCTACACTGTGAATGAACATCACATTGAGCTGGGGATCGTAATTCTTGTTATTGTTATAACCGACTTGCGGGAAAACTTCCATCTGCTTTGACATGGAAGTAATGCTGCTTACATCGAAAAGAACTGACCGTTTATCATTATTCCAAAAGGCATTGAAGTAGTTTCTGATGGCCTCCCGTTGCTCTCCAAGATAACGGATAAAGGTGGTCAAATGATCCCTGTCTAAATTTACCCGTGGGTACAATTCTGAAAGATAGCTATGCCGAAACCGGAAGTCCATATTTTTTAATGGCGATTGATATACCAAACGACAAAAGCTCATTGCCACTATTGTTTCCCAGTCATCAGGAAAACACACCTGCAAATTGTTGACACTGTCCTGCAGGCAATATTGCAAAAAATGAGTGAACCCGTATTCTCTTTGCCATACCTGGGTTATCACAGCATTGTTCTGCTTTAAACGATGCTTGTCGCTTTCAACAAACCCCTCTTTGGTTATTTTTCCCAGGATGCCAATAGTTTTTTTGACTGCTCTTTTTTTTTCGCTATCCCATTTGCTGGTGATGGCATATAGATAATAATGCCCGTTAATGAACCTTATTTCAGTACCGGGTCTTTTATGCTTTAGTACCCATTGCGGAAAGGGTGATTTTTTGTTGTTTTTCATATTCCCTAATTAGACAATACGAAAATAATACAAAAAATGCAGGAAACCTAATCCTGCACTCTTTTTTTTAAAAACTAGTATTCCCTAAAAAAAGAAGTTAGGGATTAACTTCGGATTTTTTTCATCTTCAGGCTTTCAATTTTCCATTTTTTAAGGTTACTTTTAGTCACCAGAATACGCTAATCATGAAAAACTCATTGTACCTATTTATAGTTTGTATTTGCCTGTTTTTCAGTTATTGCAAATCGAAAAAAGCAAAATTTGGTGAAGGAGATAAAGTAAAAATAAAAGATCTGATTGAATTTTATGAAGAGAAAAAATTACCAATTGAAATAACAGATAGTATTTTTTTTAGGAAAAATACTGACACCATTAATTATAAGATTTTTACCCAATTCGTTCCAGATTCTGTGTTAACTGGTGTTTTTCATAAAACAAAACCATTATTTTTACCGCTTGGTAAAGTTACTGTGAAAGATGGGGAAACATATTTATTTACAAAAGCAACCACAACATCAAAAAAAGCCGTCTATATAACTGTTTTTGACCAAAAACAAAATTTTGTAACGGCAATGCCGCTAATCGTTGCAGATAATGATAAAACCACGTCGTCTATCGCAAGCATGGATTCAAAATATGCTCTCACTACGATTAACAGGCAAACCAGGAGCAACGCTGAAGCTGCTTATGAAAAAAATGTATATGTATATAATACCGCAGGGGTTTTTACGCTGATTCTTACAGAATCGGCGGGCGTGGATAAAAAACCTGACGAAGTAATAAATCCAATTGATACTTTACCCGCGAAAAATAAGCTTGCCGGAGATTATATCCAAAATAAAAGAAATTTTATTTCTTTTCGTGATGGTCGTGGGCCCTCTAAGATGCTTTTTTTTGTTCATTTTGAAAAAGAATCTGGAGATTGTAAAGGTGAATTGAAAGGTGAGGCAAAAATTATTTCTGAAAAGCTCATTAGGTATAGCGAAGTGGGCAGTCCTTGTGTAATAGATTTTACTTTTTATGGAAAAACTGTTACAATGAAAGAAGTTGGTGGCTGCGGGTCGTACAGAAATATTAAATGTTTTTTTGAAGGAACATATACAAAGAAGGTTCCTGCAAAAAAAGTAAAAACTAAAAAATGAGTTTGTTGTAATACAATATCAACCATTGGTGGACCGAATGTAGAATTTGTTTTAAAGCACGTTGATAAATAAAATTATTCGAAACATGGATTTTAAAAATTACAAGGTACCTTATAGCGCAAATGAAAAGTATTCGAAGAAGGTTGCCTACTTTAGTATGGAGTTTGCAATTCATCAATCTTTGAAAATTTATAGTGGGGGGCTCGGTTTTTTATCCGGCTCACATATGCGGAGTGCATATGAACTGAAACAAAACCTGATTGGTATAGGAATTTTATGGAAGTACGGTTATTACGATCAGGGGCGCAATATGGATCAATCTCTACAGGTAAGCTGGCTGGCTAAAGACTATAGTTTTCTTGAAGATACCGGTATCAAATTTCAAGTTACCGTACATGATGCGCAAGTGTGGATAAAGGTTTTTTATCTTAATCCTGAAACTTTCAACAGCGCTCCTATTTTTCTTTTAAGCACCGACACACCTGAAAATGATTATGTGTCGCAAACCATTACTCACAGATTGTATGATGCCAATGTGGCAACCAAAGTAGCTCAATTTATTCTTTTGGGTATTGGCGGTGCAAAACTGCTGGATGAATTGAATTTCAATCCCGATGTATATCACCTTAATGAAGCCCACGGCATTAGTTCCGCTTTCTATCTATATAAAAAATTCAACAATAACCTGGACGAGTTAAGGAAAAAACTTGTATTTACCACACACACACCTGAAGAAGCCGGCAATGAAAAGCATGACATTTATTTGTGTCATAAAATGAGCTACTTCAATGGTATGAGCGTAGATGAAGTACGTACATTAACCGGGCTTACAGATAATGCCTTTGATCATTCACTTGTTGCACTGCGCTTTGCACGACAGGCAAACGGGGTATCGAAACTGCATGGCGAAATATCGAGAATGATGTGGAAAAAATACCCCGGCGTATGCCCTATCACTTCCATTACAAATGCACAAAACGCTAAATACTGGGCAGATAAATTCCTGTATGAAGCAATGGAACAAAATGATCATGCAAAGTTCGATTCCAGGAAGAAATATTTAAAGCGCAGAACTTTTGAACTGGTAGCGGATCAAACAGGTAAATTATTCGATCCCAACATTTTCACTATAGTATGGGCACGCCGTTTTGCAGGTTATAAAAGAGCGGATTTCATTACAAGAAAACTTGAATGGTTCAATCAGCTTACCAGCAATTCCAAATATCCTATCCAGATTATTTGGGCCGGAAAACCTTACCCAATGGACTATCCGGCGATTAATGACTTTAACCATCTTGTAGCGCTTAGCCGCAATTATAAAAATATAGCAGTGCTTACCGGCTATGAATTGATGTTGTCAAAAATGTTGAAACAGGCTGCCGACTGCTGGCTGAACAACCCGCGTGTTCCCCGCGAAGCTTCAGGCACAAGCGGTATGACAGCGGCAATGAACGGAGCTGTAAACTTCAGTACTGAAGATGGCTGGATTCCTGAATTTGCAAAACATGAGGTAAACTCTTTTGTAATTCCGCAAGCTGATTATATGAACATGACGATTCAACAACAAGATGAGCACGATCTTGTGGAATTATATAACATACTGCAAAATAAAATATTGCCCATGTATTACGGTGATAGCGACAAATGGCATCAAATCATTTACAACGGAATGCGTGATGTAATACCCGCATTTGAATCGAACAGAATGGCTGATGAATATTATATGAAGTTGTATAACGCAGAATAGATAACATAAAAAAGTAAAAGTAAAAAGGATCGTGAAACCATCTTCACGGCCACCGGTTTTTACTTTTACTTTTTTTTTATTTTTTATAAAATCTCCAGCAATTCTACTTCAAAGATCAAGGTAGAGCCGGGACCTATGGAAGAACTTATATGTTTGTCGCCATAAGCAAGATCTGACGGAATAAACAATTGCCATTTGCTACCAGCCGGCATCAGTTGCAATGCTTCCACCCAGCCTTTAATAACAGCATTAACAGGAAACACAGCAGGCACACCGCGTTGCACAGAACTATCAAACACGGTTCCATCAATCAATGTGCCGTGATAATGGCATTTTACTTTATTGGTAAGAGTCGGTTTGCCGCCATTGCCTTCCTGCAATATTTTATATTGCAGTCCGCTTGGCAAAACCACAACTCCTTCTTCATTTTTATTATTTGCTAAAAATGCCGCACCCGCGCTTTTATTGACCTCCAGCTTCTCAGTCTTAAGTTTTAGTAACCGGTCGAAAACAGACATAGATGATGATGTAAAATGTTATAAAAAAATCAACCCGAAATTTGAAGCAAACTGATGATTAGAATTACTAAAGTTGAACGGAGCGTCGCAACCGGCGCCCAATCAGGGTTCTGCAGCTCACTCCATAAATAATGATTTTATACTCACAAACTGTTTGAGCATTTTTTTGGTACCGGCATCGGTATTTCATGGCATCATCGTTGCGTCGCAATCACTTCATCTGTAGTATTTCATGGCAACATTGGGCTGCCCAATAAAATCTCCACAATTACTCAAGCAGTATATACCGAAACCAAATCTCAAATCTCAAATTCTATTGTTGTTGCGTTGAATCCGGAACAGTTGACTCCGGCGCAGTCGTTTCAGCTTTTTCAATGGATAACAATTCCACATCGAAGATCAATGTTGAACCCGGCGCTATTGTAGGACCGGCCTGGTTATCGCCATATGCAAGTTCGGAAGGAATGAACAATTTCCATTTACTGCCAACCGGCATCAGTTGCAATGCTTCCACCCAGCCTTTAATAACACCACCTACAGGAAAATCAACCGGCTCGCCACGATCAACAGAACTATCAAACACAGTTCCATCAATCAACGTTCCATGATAGTGACACTTTACTTTATCATTAATTGTAGGTTTTGGCCCAGTGCCCTCTTTAATGATCTGATACTGCAAACCGCTTGGAAGCGTTACTACACCGGGTTTTGTTTTATTTGCCGCCAGAAAAGCGCGACCGGCTTTCTTTGCCGCTTCAGCTTTTTCCGTTTTTATTTTTTGCAAATAACCGGTAATGCTTCCATTCATTTCCATTTCATTCAACAGTGGTTTTTCTGCCAAAGCATCTTTCATACCTTTTTGAACCATTGCTGTATTAAAGTTCTTTATACCCTGCTGTTTGTAAAACTGGGTTATACTTAACCCAATGGCATAACTCATTGAGTCGAGTGCGCTTTTCATTATCACAGGTTGTGCTTTTGTAGTAGCTGTAGCTGGTTTTGCCGCCTGTTTTACTACCGGCTTCGCTTTTTGCTGAGCCATTGCAACACCGGTCAAAATAAATAGTGTAAATGCTAACGAAATTTTTTTCATGAAAAAATATTAAGTCGCAAAATTATTGTAAATAATGATATTAAACACAGGTTTTTGTGTTGAACAACCGTCTATAAATAAGCCGTTGTAAACATGATTTAACATTAACATATTTGCAGAAAAAGTTATTTTTAAAATACAATTTCCGATTATGAAAAAACTTCTTCTTTTAGTAACACTATTTTCCATTTTTGAAACAGTAAACGCACAATCAGGATTAGGCGGGATTTTGAAAAAGGCCGAATCGGCAATTTCAGGAAAGTCCGGCTCAAACTCTTCCCTTTCCACCGAAAAAATAATTGAAGGATTGAAAGAAGCCTTAAGCATTGGCGCTCAAAACAGTACATCAAGGCTGTCCGCCGCTGACGGCTTTTTTAAAGATGCCGCAGTAAAAATACTGATGCCTGAAGAAGCTAAAAAAGTAGAATCTACATTACGCTCGCTAGGCATGGGAAAACTTGTAGACAATGCCATTTTAAGCATAAACCGGGCCGCAGAAGATGCCTCAAAAACAGCGGCTCCCATTTTTTTGAATGCTGTTAAAAGCATGAGCGTGCAGGATGCATTAGGAATATTAAAAGGATCCGATACCGCCGCCACAGCATATTTGCGCAAAACAACTACAGCTAGCCTGGTCAATTCATTTAAACCGGTTATTGAGCAATCTCTTCAAAAAACCGGCGCCACAAAATATTGGACGGATGTTTTCACCACATATAATAAATTTTCATTGAAAAAAGTGGATACAAACCTGGCAAGTTATGTTACCGGCAAAGCATTGAATGGAATATTCTATTATGTTGGAGAAGAAGAAAAGAAGATCAGAACAAATCCTGCCGCACAGGTTACCGATTTGTTAAAACAGGTATTTGGAAAAAAGTAAATCAAAGAGTGCGAGAAATTTATAATCGTTTTTTTGATTTCTAATACCTGACATCTCCCCTTGTTGCCTTATCTTTGAAATATCCATTTTAAACCGTTAGTATTAATTATGTACCTTGACCAATCGGCAAAAAGCCAATTGCATTCTCCTGTTTTAAAAACAGAAGACGATTACCATATCGATTTTGAAACCATAGTTCGCAAAGCACCGGTGGGCATTTGTAAAATTTCACTCAACGGAATTATTCTTTTTGTAAACGAAAAATTCTGCCGTTTGTTGAAAATCTCTCCCAAAAACGCGATCAACAAAAATTTCTTAGACTTTTATAAAAGCGAAACAAATACCGGCCATCTATATTGGCTGAAACTGATGCAATCCGGAAACCTTACATTTTATAATGGCCGGGTTGAACTGACTGCTCAAAACGGAGATATTGTACCATGCCATCTCAATATGCAGCACCTGTGTAGTACAAATGTCAAGCCCGCTGAGTTTCTTTGTATTATTGCCAGATTTGAAGAAGAAAAAAGAATTTCCCATCAACAAAACCTGTCTGGAGCCATTATACGGGCACAGGAAAAAGAAAGGGCTTTCCTTGCAGAAGAATTACATGATAATATCAATCAATTATTAGCCACCACCAAGTTGTACATAGATTCTGCAAAATGCGCCGATGCCCCACAATCTAAAGAACTGCTGGAAAAAAGTTCGGAACATGTAATGATGGTGATAAACGAAATAAGAGCGCTTTCAAAGTCGCTTACACCTCCGGCAATAAACCATGCATCCTTGATGGATAATATAACCGCGCTTTTTAGCGATGCCGAAAAATTGTCGGGCATATGTGTGGAAATAAATCATAACGGTTTTGATGACAACTCAATTTGCAACGAAAAAAAACTGGTCATTTACCGTATTGTGCAGGAGCAGTTCAACAATATTCTAAAACACGCAAACGCCAATAAAATAAAGTTCAGCATAAAAAATAAAAACAAGTTTATAGCCATTATTATGGAAGACAATGGCGTTGGATTTGATACTGGCAATGTGCAGATGGGAATGGGTTTACGAAATATACAAAACCGGGCCATACTATTCAATGGGCGAACAAGCGTACAATCTACTCCCGGCAAAGGATGCAGGCTGTATGTGGAAATAGAAGCGTGATGGATTTTTTTTGGTACCAACGGTAGTTTTTCATGGCATCATCGTTGCGTCGCATTTCGTTCATCGGTAGTATTTCATGGCAACTTTTTTTGTTTAACCACAAGGGGCACAATAGGAGGCGCTAGGCACACAAGGGATAATTGAATTACAAGTAGCCTTGCGTGCCTTGCGCTTTCCTTTGTGCCCCTTGTGGTTAACCTGATCTCTGATTTCTAACCTCTCTACCGCCAACTGCCAACTGCCATCAGCCAATTGATTATATCGCTCTACTTTCCAATTTTAGTGTACCTTTGCGCAAATTTTTTATTGAATATGACGACATTTGAAGAGTTGGGTATTGACGAGCGATTGGTAAAAGCTACATCAGCATTAGGTTTTGTGAATCCCACACAAATACAGGAGAAAGCCATCCCTGTATTGCTAAGCGGTACAAAAGACTTTATAGGTCTTGCCCAAACCGGTACAGGAAAAACAGCAGCTTTTGGTATCCCTTTATTACAATTGATAACTGCTGCAAACAAATACCCCCAGGCGCTAATAGTTTGCCCCACACGAGAACTGTGCATGCAGATTGTGAACGAAATAGAATCGTTCAAAAAATTCATGCCCGGCATGTATGTACTTGCCGTGTATGGCGGTGCGTCCATTTCCGCGCAGATCCGCGATCTGAAACGCGGCGTGCAAATTGTAGTAGCAACGCCGGGCCGTTTAATAGATCTGATTGAAAGAAAAGCTATTCAACTTGATAAAATTGAATATGTAGTGCTTGATGAAGCTGACGAAATGCTAAACATGGGCTTTCAGGATGATATAGAATTCATACTGCAAAATACGCCCAACCGCAACAGTATATGGCTATTCAGCGCTACCATGCCACCGGAGATCAAGAGAGTGAGCAAGCGCTACATGAAAGATCCGGCAGAAGTAACCGTTGGTAAAGTGAATACTGCCAACAAAAACATCGATCACCAATATTATGTTACCGCTGCGCCCAACCGCTACGAAACTTTAAAAAGGATCATTGATTTTAATCCGGGTATTTATGGCCTTATTTTTACTCGTACCAAAATGGAAGCCCAGGAAATTGCTGAGCGGCTTACCCGCGAAGGCTACGACATTGATGCTTTGCATGGCGACCTCACCCAGGGCCAACGGGATAAAGTAATGAAGGCCTTCCGCGAAAAAGCGTTACAACTTTTAATAGCCACCGATGTAGCAGCAAGAGGTATTGATGTACAGGGCATTACGCATGTTATCAACTACGAATTACCCGATGATGTGGAAGTGTACACACACAGAAGTGGCCGAACCGGCCGCGCAGGTAATACCGGCGTTTGTATTTCAATCATTCACAACCGCGAAGGTTATAAACTTCGCCAAATTGAACATATAGTTCAGGCTCGTTTCAACCGCCTGGATATTCCTTCCGGTAAAGATGTTTGCCGCAAACAGTTTTTCTTCTTTATGGATAAACTGTTGCAAACAGACATCAGCCACGGCGATTATGAGACTTATGTGCCGATGCTGGAAGATAAATTTGCCGGCGTAACTAAAGAAGAAGTGCTGAAAAGAGTGGCGGCACTGGAGTTTGACAGATTCCTTAAATATTACGAAAACTCGGAAGACTTGAATGTTCGCGAAGAAAGAAGAGCCCGCAGGGACGGACGCGAACAACAAGGCCGCGACCAGGGACGCCGCAGAGATACCGCCGGCCGCGAATTTAGTGGTAATGCCAATTATCAGCGACTGTTTGTAAATCTTGGCACTAAAGACGGTTTCTATAAAGCAAGCTTCCTTCAATTCATTCTTGACATGAGTGATCTTAAGAAAGAGGTACTCGGTCGCATTGACATGAAGGAAATGAATAGCTGGATTGAAATTGAAAAACATGCCGCCGGCAAAATGATCAGGGCCATTGATGGCAAAACCTTCAAGGGCCGCCGCATTAGAATGAATGATGCAAATAGCAGGGGGTAGTGGGGAATTAATTTGAAAATTTGCTAATTTGAAAATTTGAAAATGATAGGTTGGGCTTTGCTTTTATGCATTGAACAACCTTTTTTTAATGTGAAAATGTGAGAAATGAATTTGAAAATGTGCTAATTTGAAAATGCAGTGTGATGTACATTTATTCTTAATCCCTAACTTCTTTTTTTAGGGAATAGGTATCCTTAATTTGTTAAGTAAGTCCTCGGTCGCCTTTGTAGCTTCGGACAGATACCATTGGTTATTGATTTTGATTTTTCTGATTTCAACAAGTTTCATCATCAGGTCT
>JAVBLN010000001.1:0-41075 GCA_031553495.1 Flavihumibacter sp. | reverse complement strand
TGGTTATTCATAATAGTGTTTTTAGGTTTAAAAATGCAATTGATAGTACACCTGTTAGTTACTTATAACAGGAAATACAGTATACAACCTTTTGACAATAACCAAATGAAAACTCGTGCAGGAAATTAGTCAGTATTGGTTAGCATTATAAATTAAAAATAGGACAATCATAAGAAAGAAAAAAATAATATAAACCTGTCCGATATATTTGTGCATTCCTGCTTCCAATTGGAAATGGGTTGATTTAGTTGGCACGGATGTCCTGCAGAACATCCGCGCCAGTGCGAGAAATCCCTGCCATAATTGAAACACATGAAATGTTGCTAAAAGCAACGGTATAGAGCTGTGAGGCTACAAGCCTTGCAGAGCGTGAAAAATAGTTGAAAGTTGAAAGTGCTTTTTACACTGATTGCAAGCAAAAACAAAAGCACTCATAACTCATAACTTGCTGAATAGCATTCATACCGCACAAGTGAGTGACACAACGATGCCTAATAGTAGCACTACCGCCGGTCCCAAAAAATATACTTAAAATCGTATTACTTAAAAAATTTCATATTTCGATTATGCATTACTGTTATAAACATACATACTAATGCATCCTACTACCTACACCCTACTATTACATTTGCAAAAGATTACATTTTTACATTTACCTTCTTTGCCTCCGGCCCTGAAAGAACATTCCCGCTCCTCCCGCTATTTTCGTACCTTCGCGGCATGTTACACACAGCAATGAAGAATATTCGCCACTTGTCGCAAGATGAACTGGTGCAGTATTTTGAGAGTTTGGGAGAAAAAAAATTCAGGGCCAAACAGGTTTATGAGTGGATATGGCAAAAACATGCGCATAGTTTTGATGCCATGACCAACCTGAGCAAAGACCTTCGGGCAAGGCTTTCGGAACATTTTACACTACCCGCATTACATATAGACGCTACGCAATACAGTGCCGATGGCACTATTAAAAGCCGTTTTAAAACCTTTGACGGCCACATGGTGGAAGGCGTGCTGATACCCACCGAAAACAGGCAAACGGCCTGCGTTTCTTCGCAAATTGGTTGCTCGCTTAGCTGTAAGTTTTGCGCCACGGGATATATGGATCGTATGCGCAACCTTAACTATGATGAAATATATGACGAAGTGGTGTTGATCAATCAACAATCGGAACGTGTGTATGGCAAGAAGCTTTCCAACATTGTTTTTATGGGCATGGGCGAACCGTTGCTGAATTATAAAAATGTACTGAAGGCTGTTGAAAGAATTTCCGCGGAAGACGGATTAGGTATGAGTGCTCGCAGGATTACCGTTTCCACAGCGGGTGTAGCAAAAATGATCAAACAACTGGGTGATGATAAAGTGCGCTTTAAACTGGCTCTTTCACTGCATGCAGCTAACGACGCGAAGCGCCACGAAATTATGCCCATCAACGATACCAACAATATTAAATCGCTTATAGAAGCGCTGAATTATTTTTATCAGCAAACAGGAAATGAAATTACTTTTGAATACATACTTTTCAACAACTTTAACGACTCGCTGAAAGATGCGGATGAACTGATAAAAATATACAGGCAGGTACCTGCCGACCTTATTAATATTATTGAATACAACCCAATTGAACTGGCGCGTTTTACAAAACCAGATGAAGCCACAACCGATAAGTTTATGGCCCACCTGGAAAAACATCGCGTGAACGTGCGCCTGCGCAAAAGCCGTGGAAAAGATATTGACGCAGCTTGCGGACAGTTGGCCAATAAAGAAGCGATGTAATTAATAATGAATAATTAATAATTAATAGTAGGTTGTATTTAGCATGAACATTCATTATGGCGCAATTGATTTTTTTAATTAGTAAAGGGTTTTCAAAATTAACATTGCTATCAAACAATAAAACATAACAAAACAAACTGAAACCTAATACTAAACAGTAGTGCTATTGCTAACCAAATTATTAATTATTAATTACTACATTGATCAATGTATTCAAAATTATCATCGCTAATCAAACAAAAAATTATAACAAAACAAACTGAAACCTAATACCAAATAGTAGTGCTATTACTAACCAAATTATTAATTATTAATTATCAATTACTAATTACTTTCTACTGTTGAAAAACAGCAAATTTTAAAATTATGGGTAAAACATCTCAATTCGAAAAATTCATTAACAAGAAAAAAGCAGGCGCTGTAAAAGAACAACACAAACAGCAAAAGAAGACCGCTAAAAAAGAAAGAGAAGCTGCTATTAATAAATACTACGAAGAAAAAAGAAAGCAGAAAGCTGAACAACTCGCTTTAAAAACATCCGGAACTACGCCCCCTTCGAAATCAGTTAAAGTGAGTAAAGACGATATCAGGAAATTGAAAAAAGAAGGCTCGAATTCTTTTCCATCGAATACTACCACAACCGGCAAGCAAAACAAAACTTCACCGGCAGTTGTGAAAAACACTGAACCCGTTGTGAAAAAAAGTGTTGCGAAGAAAAATAACGACACCGCAAATTCAGTAACAGACAATGCAAACAAAGGCATGCCGCTTAACAAATACGTAGCGCATAGTGGCGTGTGCTCGCGCCGCGATGCTGCCACGCTTGTAAAAGAAGGCAGAGTGGAAGTGAATGGAAAAACCATTACAGAACCAGGTTATAAGCTACAGGATAAAGATGTGGTGAAAGTGAATGGAAAAAAAATTACGCCATCGAGAAACTTTGTTTACATATTATTGAACAAGCCGAAAGATTATATAACTACTACTGATGATCCGCAAGGCAGAAAAACAGTGCTTCAACTAATTCGCCAGGCAACTGAAGAACGTGTATATCCTGTGGGCAGGCTAGACAGAAATACATCAGGAGTGCTGCTGCTCACCAATGACGGCGACCTTGCGCAAACGCTAAGCCATCCCAGTCATGAAGTGAAAAAAGTGTATGAAGTAACACTTGACAAACCGCTTACTAAAAAAGACTTTGAAACCATACTGGTGGGTATAACACTGGAAGACGGCTTTATAACGCCGGATGCTTTGGGTTATGTAGATCCCAAAGACAAATCGATTATCGGTATAGAAATTCACAGTGGGAAGAACCGGATTGTGCGTCGCATTTTTGAACATTTGCACTATGATGTAAAATCTCTCGATAGAGTGATGTATGCCGGTCTTACCAAAAAAAATGTGAATCGCGGCAAGTGGCGCTTATTAAGCGAAAAAGAAATAAGAATACTAAAACATTTTAATAAGAGCCAAAAGCCAAAAGCCAAAAATAGAAACGTTCGTTGACAACCCGGTTGTAAGGTTTACCGGGTTGTCGTGTAAGAGGTATTTTTATTATGGGCCGGGCGGCATTGCTACTATTAAGCTTTTGTTGCGTCGCACTCTTCAACGGCTTGTACGCTATTGTGCATAATGAAGCTACTCCTTATTGATCGATGTTTTTAATACTTTACACATAAACTTATTGGTTTTGACTTTTGAATTATCCATCATGAAACATTCACTCGAAATAATTTTTGAAAACGCTGATTTCATTGCAGTAAATAAACCATCAGGATTATTATCTGTACCCGACAGAACACAATCGGAAATTTCATTGAAAGATATTTTGCTGAATAAGTATGGTGACATTTTCACCGTACACAGACTTGATAAAGACACCAGTGGTGTAATTGTATTTGCAAAAAATGATCATACACATAAATTTCTTTCACAACAATTTGAACAACGAGAAACTGAAAAATTTTATGTAGGTTTTGTATTGGGCAAACTTGCATCTACAGAAGGATTAATTGATATACCCATTATAGAACATCCCGTAAAAAAAGGCGTGATGACCACTAACAGGAAAGGAAAAGAATCTAAAACAGCATATCATGTATTGCAGGAATTTCAGAATTATTCGTGGGTGCAATTCCAAATATTTACAGGCCGCACGCACCAGATTCGCGTGCACGCAAAACATATTGGTCATTCAATTGTTTGTGATCCTGCCTATGGCGATGGCCAACCCATTTTACTTTCTTCAATAAAAAAGAAATTTAAATTAAGTAAAGACGCCGAAGAAGAAAGGCCACTATTGGCAAGGCTTGCACTGCATGCACAAAAACTTGTTATAAAGGATGAACAAGGCAACACTCACACGCTGGAAGCCGCAATACCAAAGGATTTGAGAGCCACGCTTTCGCAGTTGGAAAAATGGAATTGAGAAGAGGAAGGAGCGGTGGCCGGTAGCCAGTTGCCAGTTGCCGGTACGGCTGATACACTAACATACTGAAAATATTTTGAGCGGCTTATTAAAACAGTTTTCAAAAGTTATTCTTAAGCAACTTGTTCTAATTAATTTGAATCAAAAACATTTTCCTATGTGAAGATAAGTAACGTGCAGGCACAGGTCAGGAGACCTGCGCCAGGAATGGATTCGATGATCCCCGTAATGTTTGCTTGTACCAAAACACTGGCAACCGGCTACTGGCAACCGGCAACCTGCAACTTGCAACCCGCTCCATAGCATTCCATTCGTACAAGTGAGTGACACAACGATGCTTAATAGTAGCACTACCGCCCGTTACAAAAAAGTTATGAGTTTTGAGTTTTGAGTAAGATCTAAAACATTTCAAATTTCAAATCTGCAACTACCAAAAATACTCTACCTTATTTTCCTTCGGCAATTTTTGAAAAGCGTACCGCACAAGGTTTTGCTTTAGTGTGTTGGCAGCCAAAGAATCCGGAGCGTAAAAAGTAACAAAGTCATCGCCACAAATTACGTTATAAGGCAAATACCATTTGGCAACTTTCACCCAATCCTTTGATACCTCTTTTTTAAACCATGAATCGTAAATAATGATAAGCTTCGCGTTGTTTCTTTTAACAAGATCGCGTAAAAATTGCGGGGTGTAATAATTAGCGCGGCGGGCATTCGTTACTTCGTTATTTGCAAGCCCCCAAAGGTCAATAGTTCTAACATCACCAAAATAACTTATCGCTCCAATATCATTAGCGGCAACAGCTTCACCATTATAATATTCCTGCACAAATTTTCCCATCTGATACTGCTGATCATAAATATTGTGAATGGCGCCGGCCGTTTTTCGCTGCGCATTCAACACACGCAACACAAGGTTCGAGCACATGACAATTGAAAAAACACCTACAATCATCACATTTGGTTTCGTATATTCGTTCCAGTTAAACTCCTGCAACAACATTTTCAACAAATGAAAAACGCTCAACACAATCAGGTAAGCTTCATACCTGAAAAACCAACCAAACTGAGCAAACACACTATGAAATATGGTAGTAATAATGAAAATGGAAATGATATAAAAATCGCGATCGTACAACTCGCGTCTTATTCTATCATACACCACAAGGCAGGCAACAATTAAAATACCACCAAGGCTCATCGACAATGCCGGAAGCGAAACCTGTCCGCCCAATACAGATTTAAAATTTGTATTGCCTTTTATAAGCACAGAATTTGGAATAGGAAAGCCGCCTTTACTATAAAAGAAAATACCGAATAACAAAACCGGCAAAACACTTAACCCGGCAATTACAAAAGCAGGCACAGGTTTTTTCCTCAACACCAAAATTCCACAAACAGCTCCAACAAGAAACACATTCTCATACCTTGTAAACACCATTAACGCTGCCAGCAACGCAACCGGCCAAAAAGAAGTATCCTTATTTTTTGCAACGATATAAGAAGCGGCAGCATGTACAAAAAACAATGTGAACGCTATTTGCAAAGTATGTTCCATGCCTGCCAACGACAGCGAGGGAATAACTGAAAGTATAAGTGTCATTACTATGACAACTATTTTTTGTTTGTAGGACAGCGAACTATTATCGTTTAATTCTTTAACCATTGCTGCAACCACAAGTATGCCGCCAAGCAAACTAATAATGAAAGAAGAATAAATGTTGACACCAAAAATTATATAACTGAATGTTAGTATAAAGGTGAAAAAGGGAGATGATGATGTAGAAACCCATTCACTTTTTGAAACGCCCCATACATGATTAACCGCCAAATTTTTAGCAACTGACATGTGAATGAACGCGTCATCGAGCGGATAACAAAAATGCCAGCCGGTCTTCTGCATAGCCTGCCATTGCAGCAATGCAACACATAACAGTAAGAATGCCGTACAAATAAAAAAAGGCTTATACTTTTTCATAGTGAATGCAAAGAGAGTTGGGTATGGTATATTTTAAGCAATATAAATTGGTTGGTAAATAAACTCCAGATCATTGAATTAATAAGCTCCCCCACACGGCCCCTCCGGCGAGTAACGTTTAAACATACAGCAATTTTGCATTTTGCTATTACATCAAACTTCATCAACGTTTGTCTCTTTCAAAACCGGCAAGCACTTCATCGAAAGGCATTCCAATCATACTTTCCAGCTCAAGTTTTTTAACATTCACATTACGCTGCATTTCTATTTTTTTCGACTGCTCATCCGTCCATTTTCTAAATGCAGCATTGTACTCTTTTTGCTCAATTATACCATCGGAGAAGTCACGTTCATTTTGTTTGAATTCCGTGTATGCATCTTGTGTAATCTGGCTTTGAAATTCCAGTTTCTGTTTCATCATCACATAATCTTCATAAGCGGTGAGCACTTGCGTTTTAATAAGGCGATAGCTTTGATTGCGCTGTGCCTGCGCAATTCCAAGATTTTCCTTTGCAATTTTTATATCCTTACTTCGTGTAATGAAAAGATCGAGCGGAATAGTTGCGCCGATATTATAACGCGGATAAAGTGTATTAAATCCATCCTGAGGAGGATTAATTGAAAACTCATTCATGTTTCCCGAAACAACAATCTGTCCCAGCAGTTTGCTTTTTGTTCTGCTCAATTCAAGATTTGCTATTTCTACTTTTCTGTCCGCCACTTCATAATTAGGATTCTGAATAGCAAGCTGAACAAGCTTTTCACGAATATCCATTTTTTGTATAGTGTCCGCCGTAAGATATGTTGTAGTAGTATTCAGATCAGCGGAGTTTTGCTTTCGTTGTGCAATTATAAAAGTAACACTGCATAACAAAATAAGAAGTAAGCATAATGATCGTTTCATAAAACGGTATTTATGGGTTGCTTTTTTTAGGCAGTTTGGTGTCATAGTCAATCAATTTGTACAGTATAACCAGCAAGGGATAATAAAAGAAAGAATACGGATAGCCGCCGTTAGTGATCTGCGAAATTTCACCCACCAACAAAATAAACAGAAACACAGTGATGGCAATATACAGGTTCTTAATCTCCGGTTTCTTTGCTTTATAAAAACCATCAAGTCCAATCTTCAGCACTATAAAATAAAAGATCATGTGAATGGCATAACCAATCCAGCCTTGCTCCACCAATATTTTCATATATCCGCTATCCGGCGGAAAATTAGCCAGAAAGTGCGATGGATTATACACCTGCCCTTCATTTCCACAAGTATTAATTCCGCCGCCCAACGGATGCGATCTAATATATGGTTGCACGCTATGACGATTCACATCCCGAATACTTGCAGACGCGTCTTTTCCGCCTTCCAGTGTTGACTTCATGCGAAACACTACCGGATTATTTTCAAAAGGACCAAACAATAAAAAAACAGTAGCAACAAAAAAAACGATCATCAAAGACATAGTCCGTTTTTCGTTAAGCGTAAAAACACCATAACCTATAATGCCTGCAGCAATCATCAAATTAGCAGTGCGCGTTCCAGAATAACTTGATGACAACAAGATAATCAATCCTGCCAGAGTAAGCAATACTCCGCGCTTCTTATTTTGATCTCTTATTCCCAATATCAAAGTAAAAACCCCCATCGACGACATGCACACTCCAAACCCTGCAGGATCAGTTAGTATAGAAAACTTGCGCATAAATCCCGTTTGAAAAAACAGCCTGAATCTTTGTTCACTTGCATGAATCCATTGCTCTTCAAACTCAAAGAACCCAAGCCATTGCTGCTTAATGCCATATAGCGCAATAAAAAGCGAAATGAACAACCAACAGTTTATAAAATCGAATATCTTCTTTTCAGTATTGATAAGCAGGTAGGTCATATAATAGAACATAAGAAAACTAAGCTGCTTACGAAAAAAAAACGACCAGCCTACAACACTTTGCATTTCAGGATTGAACACTTCAATTAGATAATAAGCATACTGAATAATAAGTATAATGGAAATAGGGCTTCGCCAAAAATCATTCACATTGGTACGTTCTCTATATTGTTTTGCCAGCACTCCAAAAAATACAACATAAGAAAGCAGTTCAATTAAAAGTCCCAAAGGCAAAGGAATACGTACAATTCGATCCGGAACTGAAATAAAGGTAGAAATCACAATAACAACATAAAAACCCACCAGAGGCCGCTTCAAACAAATGATTACCGCAAATAATGAAGCAACAATAATGCAGGCAACAATAGCGGTTTTTTCAGATACCATACTGATTAAATAAGCAAGTATCACCCCAATAGCAATCATAATGATCCAGCCCAATGACGAATCTAATTTCTTTCTCACAATTTGCGTGTGCAACCATGAAAAAAAAGTACTTGCATATAGTTTTAATTGTTCGGCCATAAATTACTTTCAGAAAAATAGAAAATGCACATACATATACGCCAGGTACCCTCCAATAAAAAGAAGCGAAATGATCTTTAAGATTTTTGCTTCTGTATTGTGTTGTTCGTTCATTTTGATTGATGGTTGTTAGCGGTTACTTTTTACTAATTAAGTTTTTTATTATGATACCGGCAGTTGTGCTACTATTAAGCATCGTTGTGTCACTCACTTGTACATTTGTACTTTATTCTGCTATGTTGAAACAATCCCGTACAACAAACACACTTCGCTCAAATTACTACTAAAGTTGAAGTGTGCGACGCAACGATGCTTAATAGAAATTCAAGTGCCCGGCCCATAAATAAAAACTTTTAATTGTTGCAATCATTAACAAACAAATTATGCCAGCATTAAACATTCGTTACTCACAATTATGCGCACACGAACACTTGCACCAGGTTTACTTCCACCTATATCTACCGCCGTTCACTGCCCGCCGTCTACTATTATAAATTGCATCGCCCAACAAGCCAATACAATTGTTCCAAGTGTGCGTCAAAGCAAATTCTGTACGAGCTTTCTGATGTACCAAACTATTAAATTGCTCCGGTTTTTGCAATATGTTGTGAATATGTTTTACATAATCTTCCGCATCCTCACACAAAAAAGTATACGGCGCAAACATTTCCATCGCCTTTGTAGCAGTGGCCACCACAGGTTTTCCCATCGCAAGATACTCGTCTACTTTTCGGGGATAGTTGCCAATGGTAACGCTGTTGCGGACTTGCGGATTTATACACACATCGAAATGTTGGATATAAGCAGGCAATTCTGCAGGATCTTTTCTTCCTAAAAAATATACATTTTCAAGTTCATTCAATTGGCTCCTTTTAAAAAAATCATCTACAGGCCCTACCAGCACAACACTACAATTTGAAAACGTTTTCGCGATGTGCAGCAGTATTTGCTCATGTAATCGCACTTCGCTTATAAAACCCGCATAGCCGATAACCGGCCTATTTATAAATCGCATCTCCCCAGGCTGCGGTAAATTGCTTACAAGAAAAGACCGCAGATCGCAACCCTGTCCAATGTTAAAACTGTTTTTATTAAACTGTTTTGAATACTCCGCGAGATAAGAAGAATTCGCAACTACAACATCCGCCTTTCTCATAATCCCGCTCTCAAGCCTTGCTCCGTGACGTTTGAAAAAATCAACAGCCAGCATATAATCCCTAATGTAAAAAATATACTCTTTACAATTCAACATTTCCTTCAAATAAAAACCACGTGTAAAATCATTATCATTTATGAGAAGAATATTTTTAAACTTCAATGTGCGAACTGCCTTTGATATTTCATTTGCAAGCCGGCGGTTATTAATTCTATTCAATGCATCATGCACCTGCGCAAATGGAATCCAATTAATAGATTCCACTATAGTTCGCGGATTATGCACCCAAATGTTTCTGCTTATTTTCTGCAATTCACCTTCACCATTTTTTATACTGTTTAAACGAGTGACCACTTTAGGATCATTCCTATCACGCAGACGGGATCGCCTGTCCAGCGCTCTGTTTACAAAAAGTATCCTGTTCTTTTTTGCAAGCTCAAGCGCCATATCTTTAAAGTTGCTGCCAAGCTCAGTATCCCACGGCTGAAAGCTGAACATCACAATATCCCTGTCTTGTATAAACTTATGATCCATAAGGGTTACTAAATTTTCATAAACGAATACATGTTTCAATGATCTGCTGTTTCTAATAATGATTTCGATTTTTGTAATAGATGGCTCTTATGTTTTTCAGCGGCATACTGCAACTCATCGTCAGGCCGCTTTAAACTGTAAAGCCACCACACTCCGGACTTTGAAAGAATGTTGTACATCATAATTGGTATCACTATTCCCATAAGTATACCGGCGCTAAGCAATACCGGCACATTACTTACTCCAAAAACATGTACAAGCAACGCTCTTGTAGAAGCAAGTACTATAAGGTGCGATACATAAATGTAAAGCGAATGATACCCAACAATTCTTAAAAATTTTAATACCTGCGTTCTTTGTAATAAGAAACTTATCTGCACGATAAAACAACATCCGGTTAAAGCCACCAACACAAAAAATAAAGGCATATAATGTTCAATATAAAAATCCTGATTATGCTGCAGATTGATCTTTGTAAAATAATAATGTGCAACTAAAAAACAAACAAAAACCGGCAACACATACGTAAGCTTTGTAAAATACTTTTCGTGTTTTTTATTAAGTACAAAAGCCGAAACACTGTCTCCAATAGCAAAAAATAAATAGTAATGAAAAACATCAGTAAAAATAAAAGCCGCAGTTCTGATGGCGTGAAAATATGCGCCCACTGCATAAAACAACAAGGCCACTAAAAGATGTTGCCATGTATTCAGCCGCAACTTTATTTTTATAAACGCATATATCACACCCACAACAAACAACGCGTTGAGATACCAGAATTGCTCAATCTTTCTCGGATATATTACCAGGTTAAGGTAATCAATCGTCTCACGATGAGCGTTTACATATGGCGCAAAATTCAATTGCAATGTTACCTGAATGGAACCCCATATCAGCAGAGGATAAAAAATAATTTTAAACCTGTCTGCAATATATTTCTGCAACCCCTTTTTCGCAAGACTTAGAGAAACAAACAAACCTGAAACAATAAAAAATAAAGGCATTCGAAAACTAAAAAGAAAAACATTCAAATATTTAAATACAATAAACCCTTGCGTTTGTATAGCCGCATTCGTAAGCCCGTCAAAGCAATGCCGGTAACATACCATTATGATGCATATGCCTCGCACATAATCAATCCACGGTTGGCGGCTCCTGCTTAAAACAAAATCAGCATTAAACAAATAATTTTTAAGTTCCACGATTTTCAATTTTCTACAGCAGCGCTCCTGCCAGCTTTTATACCATTACAGTTTCTTCAAACCACGGATCGGTGGCCCATTAATAAAAAAATTTTGAACAGCAATACATGTTAATAAGAGCCGATAATCAGTTCATGTTTTTTATTATGAGATCAGCTTTTGTGCTACTATTAAACATCGTTGTGTCACTCATTTCAACATTTGTTCTATATTCAACAATACTAAAAACAAGTACACTTAGAGTTCAATGTTACTCTTCTCTACATTGTTTAACACGCTACCAATCACTTTATGCTCAATTGTTTTCAAAAAACTCATCGACTCTTTATCTAATTGGTTAAGCGTATTATCAGCAGAAAACACCACAATAATTCCTTCAGCATATCTTGACAATTCACGGCTATCCGAATGAATATTTAAAGCCGCTCCTTCCATAAATATGTAATCATACTCAAGCTTTATTTGTGGCAAATGCTCAAGTATATTATGCTTTGGTAAAATTTCAAGTGGTGAAAAATTTCCCTGTCTGCATCCTATTATATCAACCCCGGCTATTGAAGTTCTACCAGCAATGTCATATACACCCTTATCATGAACAGATCTATCCTGATTAAAGTGAATACTTTCCAGAGTGGTTTTAGGTTTAAACTTTTCCGTCAATGTATTGTGCGAAAAATTCGCGTCAATCAGCAAAAGCCTTTTCTTCGTCAAACTCAAACTATGAGCAAGCGCTTCTATTACAGATGATTTACCCTGCGCACTTTTTGTGCTGGAGAATAGAATGATTTTTTTACCGCTACTTTCAATTTCATATCGCAACTTTCGCACGCCCTCAATAAAAAAGTTTTCCGACGAGTCCATAATCCGCGTTGCTTCAGCAACATTTTCATACTGATCAGCAACAGATCTTGTTTTTAAATTTATCTTAGATACAGTGGCTAACAATTTCAACTTTACATTCTTATGAAAAATAGAAGGCGCACGCAAAGAGTTATCAAGAAAATCAATGATTAGCACTATCAACGATGACACTACAAATGAGGTTAACGCACAGAGTAATAATATTGTTTTCTTTTTTCCCGGCTCAGGTTTGATGGCAGGCTGACCGATTATAGTTTGTTTAAAATTTATTTCAGGCGCCACATTCACATCCTGCGAGGCCTGCAACCGTCCAAGTAATGTTTGATATTCAGTATTCACCCGATCCACTTCATTTTGCAATTTTTGCACTTCCACTTCATCTCCACCACCGGTATAAGCCATACCACGGTATAGATTTATTTTATCTGTAATTGATCTGGATGTTACATTCAGTGAATTGACTTCATATTCAATATCTGTTTTCTCTCTTATCAATTGATTTCTCAAACTACCAATATCACCCTTGCCCGATCTGAATGTTTCAAACTTTTGAATTTGCTTTGTGTTATTATCAATTTGCTCCTGCAACATTTTGTAAGTAGCTGCACCGGCGGTAGTTTGCTGAGCTGCGAGATCTCGGTTCTTTTGTGTAAGCGATATTATTTCTGAGTTCGCGTTGGAAGAAGAAACAGTTCCTGCACTTAGGTTTTGCAACTGATCTTTCACGGAATTAAGCCGACCTTTTAAGCTGTTAATTTTTGCTTCGTTCTCATTCAGTTGCGTGGTAAGGCTCTGCATCATATCCATCGCTGCTTTCGCCCTGTCACCCACATCCGGCGATCCTACTTTTTCCCTGAATTTTTGCAAAATAGAAACGGCATTATCATACTCCTCTTTTTTGGTTTTGGTAAGACTATCCAGTTTCACCATCGACTCACCGGTTCTTGTAGCGTTTATTTTACTGAAAAAATTAAAGAATTGCTTTCCTATCGAATTCACTACATACGCAGACAGCTCCGGGTTTTCGGATTTAAAAACAATATTCAGATAGTCTGTTCCCTGCACCCGTTCTACAGTTAATTTACTTAACAAAGCATCCTGGTTATACTGGTAAAGTTTTATCAGTTCAAACACTTTTGATTCTCCTGGATCATATGGCACAAGCAATTCCTGGTTGTTTAATTTTTGCCGTAATGTTTTTCTGGCTGTTTCTACATTGATAGACCGCAATAATGGATTTGCTTTTTCCTTAAGCGTTAATGCCCGAAAAGGTCTTTTTTCCTGCAGGTCGTGAAGCATCAATTCATAAGACAGCATGCCTATTACCACAGGCGATTTAAAAGTTTCAATTACATTCTTGAAGCGTTGTTCCGCTTCGGAAAAACTGAATCCTACATCATCCTTAATTTTCACCTGCTGCTTCATGGTGAACCCTGTAGAGTATTGCGCCACAGAAACATAGTATTGTTCCTTAGAGAAAACAAAAATCAGCCCGGCAATAATGCCTGCAATGGTACAAATGAGGATCACCCATTTTTTATTCAATAACGCATGCAGCAAAAAAACTAAATCCATAGGTAAGTACTTGGGGTTTTCGAAAAATAAAAAAAGAATCCGGAATTACGAAATAGTGAGTAGTTGATAGTTGTTGGCATACAGGTCTTGGATGCTTTATATTTTCCTGATGTCTGACATTTCTACCACCAACTATAAACCGCTCACTAGAATTACTACCGTACAAGTGAGTGACACAACAGAAGCTAAATAGTAGCACTACCGCTGGTCCCCAAAAATTACTCGCGACATTATACTGCTTAATGCGCGATTAATTTTATCAACTTAATTATACTATTAGCCGCACCGTCATTACTATGCACATGCATGAAATAGAATCCATCCGGCATACGCAGGTCTGCAGCCGGTATGCGTATAATATTCTTCCCCGGATCAATATTGCCAAATGCTCTCCTGTATATCAATTTTCCATTGCTATCGTATATCTCCACGTATAATTTTTCAATATTAGAAGTAGCATCCAAATCAATATTTACATAATCTTCGAAAGGATTTGGATAAGCATTTACAATAACAGATCGCTTTTGTATCGAATCTTTTATTACTGCTTTCTCTTCGCTTAACGTGATCTTGTTTTCTTTGATTGCCATACTTGTTACAGGATTGTCTGTTTCTGATCCGCCGGGCACATAAGTGTACGACTGAACAACTAAAGCATTGAGCAATCCATTAGCCGCATCTGGCGTGCACGCAATGTTGGCGGTAATCTCACCGTTTATGTTTGGTATCACATCATCAATATAAACCGCTTTTGTGGTGTCATACAAAGCATTCAAATACACCGTGCGATCGTTTATGGAATAAGCAGTATTATAATTTCCGAAAACATTAGAGCTTCCTGCAAATCCAATTCTGTAACGTTTGCTTTGATCAAGATTACTAAGTGTCACTGTAGCGGTTTGGCCTTTAGCTATCACATAATTACTGATAAGCACACTATCGGGGAAAACTCCGGTATTTCTGCCACCTGTAGTCATGCCGCCATTACCGGAGCCTGTAAAATTGTTTACTATCGTTAACGCATAACCGGTAGAAAAACCTAATGCGTCGTTAAGCGCAAACACATCACCTGCGGCAGGAACTTTTCCTGTATTGTTCCATTTACCTCCGCCCGGATTTGTGGTTTTCATATTTACATACACAGCGCTGTTCAGCGAAATAGAGCTGGCAACATTACTATAAGCGGATGTATTGGCACCATTCACCGCACGCACTTTATAATAATACCGTGTGTTGGCGGTCACATTATTATCATTGTAAGCAGTTGTATTAGCTGTAACGGTAGCAATCAAAGTATAACCACTGCCATACACGGTTGAACGCCACACTTCAAACGCGGCCTCATTATCTGACCGATCACTCCATGTTAAGGAAATTCTGTTCAGATCCGAAGGTTCCGCTATAAGATTAGACGGACTGACATAAGGAAGCGTGGCAGGATCATACTCCTGTATAATCAGTGCATTGATATATGCATTAATACTCGAGGATGTTTTGGCAACTGAAATTTGTACAGAACTATCCGCGGCAGGCACAAGGCCATTTAAGCGCGGCAGTATGGTAGCATTATATCGTCCATTCGCGATAACGGTTTGCGACCCTGAACTTAATACAATACCCGCATCATAACCGGTGTTTATACTAGACACAAATCCGATACTGTATCTTTTCTTCACATCCAGGCCGAGCAATTTAAATGTATTTGGTGATGCAGTGGAAGCCGAGCTATAAATACCGCTATACAATACCGTATCCGGAACAATCCCCGAATTATTCACGGTATTAAATCCATTTATGAAATAGCCCGTGAAGTTTGTAGTGAGTTGCAGATCAATAGTCGTAGGCGCATTGCTGTCATCGGTCATATCAGATACTTTCAGTCCGCTACCCGGCCATCCGTTTGAAACATTGTTCCATGGTTTTGGCAGCACAAAGCCGTCGCCGCCAAATTTCACCAATATGGTTTTCACCCTGTTATCACTCACATAAATATTGAATTTCCTGCTTGTTACTGCGCCTCTGTCATCCGTTACATTTATAGTAGCGTTGTAAAATCCAACATTATCAATACTCGCATTCGCTACAATATTGTAAGTATTAGTACTTCCAACCCTTTGTAATGTTACAAAAGAAGAAGGAAGATTAGTAGCTGTCACAGTCAATACATCTCCAGGATCATCACTAACGGAAAAGCTCACACTAGAAGAACTTCCGGCCTTTACATACAAATCACTGATCGCGGTTATCACCGGCGGATTGTTTCCTATCACCAGCATTACCGTATCGCTGGACGGGCTATTTCCAACACTATTAGCTGCCACTACATAATAATAGTAGGTTGAATTTGGCGTAGCAGTCGCATCAAGATAGCTTGTATCGTTCTGATTAGACGCGCCCGGGTTCAGCAAATTATAAGGCCCGGTTCTGTTTGCAGAACGATATACTTTGTAGGAGGTTTCATTATAAGCCACATCCCGCCACATTACTTTTGCGCCTCCCGCCGGAATAAATATGGCGGAAATGTTTTGTGCTTTGGCAGGCGCAGCTCCGTCGTTGAAAACAGATTCGATTTCAAACCCGTTGATATAAGCTGTTTGCGCGCCTGTTCCCCTATACCATTTCATGTTCACATTTCCGGACGCATCAGGGCTTATGCCGGCTATATATGCCGTCATAGTCGTATTTCCTTTTACCAACACGGAATCTTTCTTATTTCCAATTTGGAAAACCGTTCTGGAAGCGGCATTTTCACTCGCATTATTGGTAGCCGACATCATGCGGAAATTGTACGTAAGCGCGGGATTCAATCCCCGTATCAAAATATTTCCGGTATCTCTTCCATTGGATAAATAAAAATTATCAATCAGTACCGCATCAGGGTAGTAACCGCTGTTCCTTCCTGTAGATGTACCGAACGAATACAAGCTCAAACCCAATGGTGCTGAAATTGTGACACCTAACGTGCTGCTTTGCCCGGCAGTATTGAGCAGGTTATTTCCTGTAGCAACCATATTATTCCATGGCGACGGTGCGTTGGTATTGTATTTAATATTCACCAGCCATTTTGTGTTTGGCGATTTGTCATTTACAGTAATGGTAAATGTCTGCGTATCCTTTCCTCCAAAGCCGTCATCTACAAATGCCGTTACATTATAGGCTCCGGCATCCGCATAGCCCGGGGCCACAGCAATGGTTCCATTTCCATTGCCATTATTAGTAAATATTGCAAATGCGGGAAGCGACGCGAATGTCCATACCATCGACGCGGTGCTTTCCGCATCACTGGCAGTCAGATTCACACTTGCCGTAGCGCCTTCATCAAGGGTTACATTATTAATGGCTGACAAAACCGGCGGACTATTCCTGTTCACTGTAACATTAAACCTTGTTGTATCAGTTCCGTTAAACGGATCTGAAACGGCAACAGCCATAACATATACACCCAACGCTGCTGAAGGCGGATTGAAAGTGATATTCGCATTGTTATTATCTACTCGTGCCACTGATGCAAAGGAAGGAAGATTAACCGGTGCAAATACCAAATCATCACTATCAGCGTCGGAAGCTTTCACAGGCAGTACAAACGAAGCTCCCGCTTTAATAGTAAAATCACTGATCCTGGTTATTGCAGGTTTCACATTAATAGTCTTACCAATCACTTCATTTGAGAACGCAGAATTGTTACCATTTACTTTCGCTCTAACTTTATAGTAGTAAGTAACATTCGGGAAAATAGTGGCATCCACATATGATGTTGTATTTGGAGCTAGCGTTGCAATAAGCCTGTAGTTGCTAATATCATTAGTTGACCTGAATATTTCCACACCTGTTTCTGTAGCAGCGTTATCTGTCCAGTTGAGTGTAAATTGTTTCACGCCTACAAATAGCTTCAGCGAAGAAGGCGCCGCCGGTGCAGTCGGCAATGCCTGTGTGGTAGCGCTTGCCGTTGCGGTAAAGGCTGATGCTCCGCCTGTGCCAACTGATCTTACTTTATAATAATAAATTGTTTGCGGCAACAATGTAGTATCCACATAAGATGTAGTGGCGGCGGCTGTTGTAGCCAGTGGTATAAACGGCCCGGCAGAGTTTGTAGCCCGTACAACTTCAAATCCCGATTCATTACTGCTGTTATCCGCCCAGTTCAACGTAATTCTGTTATAAGCGTTCGCGGTAGCCGACAGGCCAGAAGGAGCTGACGGTACTGTGCCTACAGGACTTACATTATCCACAAATGCGCTATTTGGGACAACCCTTTCCGTTAGCCCAGGGCCACTATATGAAAGCTGTATAGACTGATCTCCGGTTTGTTCGAAATACGCGACGGCTATCGGATAAATACCCGCTTGCGGAAAATTATACGTAGCCGATTTTGTACTGCTCGCGTCATGCGCACCATCATTATTGATTAAAGCAGTCGCATTAAAATCATAGAATGAACTCATATACAACTTACTACCATCATCTGATTTCAGTTTGAAAGTATAAGTACCCGCGGTATTAATACTGATATACCCCTCCCACACAAAGCCAAACTGATCATTGACACCGGAATTACGCACAGAAATATCGATATTGGAAGATATGCCGGTTTTTACCGGAGTGAGCGTATTAAAATCAGGCAGGTTGTAATAATAGCCCTGGTAATACTTATACTTCAAGCCACTTAATGCACTCGACGCATTCACCTGGTTACTCGGCTGCGATATGTTTCCGGCAAGGTCCCTCGCCTTCACAACTATTACATATGGCTTTTGCGGAGTAAGATTGGCGGCCACAAATTTAGTTGAATCCGTTGAATAGGCTTTTACGCCATTCAGGTAAATATCATATTTATATACACCCACATTATCCGCTGACGGATCCCATGAAAGCTCGATAGACTGACGGGTAGTAAAACCGGATTTAAGATTAGACGGTGCTGTTGGCGGTTGTACATCTTTCTGCGTAAGTGTAAACGCCTCGTTGCTTAAACCTGATGCAGCGCTCGCGTTTACAGCTCTAACCACATAATAATAATTCGCGTTGGAAACTAAATTAGTATCTGTAAATGTCAGTTTACTTGCAACTACTGATCCGGCAAAATTGTACGGACCCCCGGGTTTTGTACTTCTGTAAATTTCAAAAGCAGTTGCCGGATTTGTGCCGGAGGAATTGCTTGTCCAGTCAAGCAAAACGGCATTCGCGTTTTTTGCCGTTGCCGAAAGATTTTTAGGGTTGCCGGGTTTATTAGGCCCGTTCGCATCTACAATTGGAAATACGGGAGAATAATTCGCGAAACACCCCGACTGATCCATAACACTGGCTCTATATTGCCCTATTGGCGCGTTATACACTTGCGATGTGGATATAATTGTATTGCCTGCATTCAACCATCTGTATTGCTGATATCCCGATGGCATGGTAAGTGGTGTAGTAGTAGCCCCATCTACTGCCGGTAACACTGCCGAATATAAACCGGCGATCTGTATAGCCGGTGCATTATATGGCGCTTTCATGGAAACTACAACCGGAGATGGCGACCAAGCCGACCACTCGGATGTGGCCGTACGTTGAAATCTTGCACGGTATGTGCCATACTGTTTTCCATAATATTCAGAAGAAACCGCACCCGGAATTACCGAACCGTTATACTCCCATTGGTAAGCGTAAAATCCCGCTGTCAAAGCCATGCGCACGTTGATCGCGGAATCGGGACATAATTGATTTCTCTGAAAATATACCAGCGGATTTGCTTTATGCGTACTGTTCAATTGTGTAAGAAAATAAGGCTTCGACCATTGGTCATTCCATGTTTTATGATCATCATTCGGAAAAAAATCAAACAGCACATCTCCGCCTGCATTTTTAAAAGCCATGTTAAAAGCATTCATGGAAGGAAAATCCGGTTGAGGATCAAGGCCTCCCGAAGCCATCCATACAGGTATTTGTAATATGCTTGGGATTACCGGTGTAATAGTACCAATATATGAAGGCGATGCCGCAATTATTTTTGCAGCACGCTTCGGATACTGGCTTGCATAATCGAATGAGCCGACACCACCAATCGACAAGCCCATAATAATGATCCTATCGGGATCCACTTTACAATATTTTTGCAACGAGTCCAATACGCTGTTTACACGGCTATAGTATGAGTTTTCCCAACCTATCATAGTCTCCTGCGGAAAAATAAAAAAACCATCAAAGCCACCTGAGGCCACCTGGCTTGCAAAAAATTCACCCCCGTTATATAATTGTATTTCATTGTCTGTTATAGGCGCTATTTCACCACCGCCATGCCAAAAAACCACAATCGGATATTTCTTTCCATCATTCACCCCCGGCTGATATGTTTTGGGATATAACAACCTGAATGGCATACCGTTCCATATATATGGCTTATACATTGTTGTGTTGAAAGTCACCTTAGAATTGGCAGTCGTCCTTATCCATTTTGCCATCACCCTGTCGGGCGGCAATGCAGGATTACGCGGATCACCTACGGGCTTGGAAGGATCGTAAGTATATACCTGGTCAGTGGGGTTGAAAACGTTTTGTGCAGAAATCTTTCCAATCAGCAGCAATGCTGCGATAACGGTAAGAAAAACAATTCGTTTCATACGAAGAAGCATTGGTAAATAATTTAGTGGTCGTATGCATCGCCCGGTTTATAATAGCCGCAACGATATATACACATGGAAACACATGAGGTATATTGGAGATCAGCAAAAGGTTTCTCTAAGAATAAAAACAAGAAAATCACAGTTAGCTTTTCTTAGGGGGATAATAAAAAATCAATAAAACCGGTTAGTGATAGAAAGTGAAAGACGACCCCTCCGGGTGTCTCCAAAAGTAATAATATTTTTCAATTGTTAAAATAAAAATTGGCAGGAAGAAATAATAAGGCACCAAAGAAAAACCGTAATGCTATGAAAATTTGCAACTACAAAAATTATAGTTGTTTTTTTTGTGGAACCAGCGGTAGTGCTACTATTAAGCATCGTTGTGTCACTCACTTGTGCGGTTGGAATGCTATTCAACATGTTATGAGTAATGAGTTTTGAGTAATGAGTAATGAGTGCTTTTGTTTTTGCTTGCAATTAGTGTATAAAGCATTCTCAATTCTCCACTCTCAATTCGCCATTTATTCAACCTCATCCCCGGCCCTTCTCCAAAGGAGAAGGGAGTCCTGCGCACAAAGCGGATATTCTTAGTCGCAATTTTTTATTCAATTTCCTTCTCTAACTTTTTTGCTGCTCATGCAAAAAACACTTTCAACTTTCAATTTTCAACTATAAAGCATCCCCAATTCTCCACTCTCCACTCTCAATTCTCAATTAATCAAGCCACAGCTCAATAGATATTCAACTGATGAACGGAGCGTCGCAACCCAGGTCAAATCGGGGCTCCGCCGCTGACTTCCAAATACGAATCCTACAATTTATAATGGTCTTCTATTATACAACATTCATAATCCTCTATTCCAAATTTTTAACATTAATAACGCTAACAGATATACTAAAATTATTTATCAAATAATCTGTTTCCGATTTTGCAAAACCATTCCTACCCTTTTAACTTTTAATTATGACTAGCCAAACCATGGGTAATTGAAAAAAAATGTCTATTTGTTTCTGATTTCCAAAACACCCATACCGCAATGCCCATGAAATCATTTTTAGTTTGTAGTTGCATATTATTTTCAATTACATCATTTGCGCAAAATGCCTCTATCAAAGGTTCTGTAAGAGATACGCTAAACGAACAGAATCTTTCCAATGCTGTAATTGCGCTACTTTATTCAAAAGACTCGGTGTTGTACACCTTTACCAGAAGTAATAAAGACGGAAATTTTGAACTTAACAATCTGCAAAGTGGCGAGTACCTGCTTATGGTAACCAGCCCAAAATTTGTGGATTATTTGCATCCGCTAACATTAAGCAGCGACACATTGGTTAATTTGGGCAAACTAAGTATTACAACAAAAGCACGCCTGCTGGAAGAAGTGATCGTGCAACAAAAAATTGCAGCTATACGTATGCGTGGTGATACCGTGGAATTTAAGGCTGATAGCTTTAAAGTAAGAGAAGGCGCCTCAGTGGAAGAACTGCTGAAACGCCTGCCGGGACTAACTGTAGACAAAGATGGCCAAATTACGGCGCAGGGTAAAAAAGTAGAGAAAGTGCTAGTAGACGGTGAGGAGTTTTTTGGAGATGACCCAACTATTGCCACAAGAAATTTGCAGGCCGACGCGATTGATAAAGTACAGGTGTTTGAAAAAAAGAGCGACCAGGCCGCCTTTACCGGCATTGATGACGGGCAGGGAAAGCAAACTCTTAACCTGAAAATGAAGGAAGAAAAAAAGAAAGGGTATTTTGGAAAACTTGACCTGGGAGGCGGTACCGATCAAAAATGGAATAACAGCGCCATGATAAACCGGTTTAGAGGCAAACAAAAAATTTCGGGCTACGGCATTATGAGCAGTACGGGCACCACAGGCCTCAACTGGCGAGACAATTCCACATATGGCAGCGGCGATCAAATAGAATATAATGATGACATGGGAGGAATGGTTTGGTACGGGAATTATGACGATATGGGCTATAACGGGAACGGCCTACCCAAAAGCTGGGCCGCCGCTTTGAACTATGCCAATAAATACAATAGCGATAAACAAAGCATTAACGGCAGCTACCGTTTCAATAAATTGAATATCGAAGGTGCAAACAACTCGTTTACACAATCCATTTTACCGGATACAACTTTCTTCACCAAAAGTAACGCCAGTTCTTTCAGTTCACGTTTGAGACACTCTGCTAACGGCACTTACGATTATCAAATAGATTCATTGCTCTCCATTAAAGTGAAAGCCAACGGAAATACGGGAAAACAACAAAGCTATAATGAATCATTCAGTCGCACTTCCGATGCGCTTGATAACACTATTAACAAAAGTCAAAACATTTCAACATCCGATGGAGATAATCAAAACCTTAACGCGAATGTTATACTCCGCAAAAAATTCAAAAAAACAGGAAGAACATTTTCTTTTGACCTGAACGAACAATATACCGCAAACCATTCGACCGGCTATCTGAACGCATTAATTACAACAAAAGATATTGTTACCCAACTACCCAAAGATAGCCTTACGGATCAAATGAAGGTAACCGACTCCAGGCTCTCCGTGTTCAACGTAAAAGCGAGTTATACCGAGCCTTTAAGCAAAAAAATATTTGCAGAGATAAGTTATGCTTTCAGAACAAGCAATAGTAATTCGGAAAAGCTTTCTTATAATAAATCGCCCAACGGTAAATACGAAACACTTAGCGATACCTTCAGCAATAAGTATAAATACGATGTAATAACCAATACCGCAGGATTATCATTTAAATACAACACAAAAAAAATTACAGCAGGTATTGGAAGCAGCGTGGCATTTCAAAATTTTAACCAGGAAGACCAATTTAGAAATGTAACCACCAAAAGAGAGTATGTAAATTTATTTCCGAGAGCAAACTTCAATTATAAGTTCAATGTAAATTCAGGAATAAACATTTCCTACAACGGAGCAACGAGCCAGCCTTCCATCAACCAGATACAACCGGTGGCAGATAATAGCAACCCGCTGATCATTTACGTAGGTAATCCTCTGTTAAAACAACAGTTCACCCACAGGGTCAATTTCAACTACAATAGTTACAAAGTAATGAGTGAGCGCGGCTTGTATGTGTACGGGGGCTTTTCCACCATTTCAAATAATATTGTGAACAGTCAACATACCGATTACGCGACCGGCAAAACGGTGTACCAGTATATTAATACAAACGGCAACATGAACGGCTATACCGGTATGGGATATTTCATGAAACTAAAAAAGATTAACATGAATTTCAACGTGTATGCCAACATGAATCTTTCCAAACAAACAAACTATGTGAACCTGTTGGAAAACAAAACAACCAACTATGGCCCCCGCCTTGGATTCTATTTATCAAAAGAAAAAGAAAAGAAATACAACATATTCTATAACCCAAGCGTAAGTTACAATGCGTCATCTTCTTCCATTAACACCGGTGTTAATGCCAATTACTGGAGTACTTCGCAAAGCCTTGAAGCAACCGTTTACCTGAAATGGAAACTGGAAGTAAATAGCGATATCAACGCTGAGTTCCGCCAAAAAACAGCAACGTTTGATCACAACAACAATGTAATTGTATGGAACGCATATATAGGAAGAAAGTTGTTAAAGAACGATAAAGGACTTATAAAAATAAGTGTTAACGACCTGCTTAATCAAAACAAAGGCTACAATCGTTACATCAATAGTACAATGCAAAGCGAATCAAATTACGAAACCATCAGGAGGTACTTTATGTTAAGCTTTGTATGGAACTTCTCAAAAAGTCCTATGGGCAATACAACTCCTTAAACCAAAAAAAATCTCACAATGAAAACTGTCATTTCTTTTTTACTAACGTTCATGTGCACATGCTATTTGCATGCGCAAACTATATATATCACTCACGGAAAAATTGAGTATGAAAAAAGACTGAATATACACAGAATGCTGGAAAGCAGGCAAGATCCCGATGATCCCGGAGATCAAACATGGATTGACAATTTGAAAAAGAACTTTCCCGTAGCAAAAAATTTTTACTTCGACTTGTATTTTGATGGCAACAAAACGCTATACAAACCCGGACGGGAAGATGCAGCTTCTGTAAGACAGGTTCCGGATTGGCTATTGCCGCCGGCAAATGATAATACTATATATTCTGAACTTGATAAAAAGATCGCTACCAGTCAAAAATCCATTTTTGAAAACACCTATCTTATTCAGGACAGCATCAGGCAAATAAGATGGCGCATAACTCCGGACACCAGAACTATCGCCGGTTTTGAGTGCCGCAAAGCCGTTGGTATAATTATGGATTCCGTATATGTGATCGCATTTTATACTGAAGAAATAATACCGAGTGGCGGCCCCGAGTCATTTACCGGGCTGCCGGGCATGATACTGGGCATTGCCATACCGCGCATTAACACTACATGGTTTGCCACAAAACTTGAAGTAATAGAAGTAAAACCCGAACAACTGGTTGCTCCAAAAAAAGGTAAGAAAGCCGACAACAATACTTTAATGAACGCATTAAAAGAACGCATGAAAGAAGTGCCCAGGTTCGGAAGTGTCCTGATCTGGAACTCGATGATTTGAGATTTGAAATTTGAAATGCTGTAGGATTAGTTTGGTTTATAAAATAAAAAATGTCGTAGCTGAAAAATGTCCTATACATGAGAGGTATAGGACATTTTTGTTTGGCAATTTTGAAATACTATAAATTGAGTTTGGTTTATAAAATTGGCTGGGTATTTTTAAAATATTTTTTTATGGACCCGGCTGTAGTGCTACTATTAAGCATCGTTGTGTCACTCACTTGTACGGTAGAATTTCTATTCGGCGAGCTGGCAGTAGGCGGTTGGCAGTAGAGAAGTCAGAAGTGAGATTGACTCTGGTTACACTGAGATTTCTCGCACGGTCGTAGAGAAAGTATATGATTTTCAAACCAACTATACATAACGTCAAAAATAATGCAGTACAAAAAATATTAAACCTCTTTTCTGTCGCGCATTTGATGCTGCATATATTTTGACGTTGTGTATAGTAACCGTCTCCAGGGATGAGATGTGCAGCAGCGCAATAAAACATGTGCGTGTTTTGCATTCTGAATAATATGAACAAATAACAATTGGTCTATTGTAGCTTGAAATTAAAAATATCAGAATGAGCATTGTTCGAAAAAGAGTTGGTGTTAACCATCTCCTTTCTGGAAGGAATATATAATAGTCATGCACAATTTCAGTTCACCAGCAAACAGGAGCTATTTCTCATAATGCACAATAGCTAACAAACCGCTGAAGTGTGCGACGCAACGATGCTTAATAGTAGCACTTCCGCCCGGCCCATAATAAAAAACATCTCAAATAACGAAATGATTATTATTATAAATCAAGCACAATCTATAGCATTTCAAATCCCAAATTTCAAATCTCAAAAAAATCCATTCCTCCCTTTTAACTTTAAATTATGACGACCTGAATAATAAAAAGGGCTCGAAAAATGTCTTTAAGTTCTTAAAACGCCAGAAAAAATACTCAAACAGGATTTCCCATGAAATCTATAACACTCTATTGTTGCTTGCTATTGCCAATGGCATCTTTTGCCCAAAAGGCCTCCATCAAAGGTACTGTAAGGGATACGCTCAATGAGCGGAACCTAGCTAATGCGGTAGTTGCGCTACTTCAATCGAAGGACTCAATTCTGTACAAGTTTACCAGGAGTAATAAAGACGGGAACTTTGCGCTTAACAACCTGAAAAACGGCGAGTACCTGCTGATGGTTACCTGTCCAAAATTTGTGGATTATATGTATCCGCTAACATTAAGCGGCGATTCTGCTGTGAACCTGGGCAAACTGAGTATTACTACAAAAGCACGCCTGCTGGAAGAAGTAATTGTGTTTCAAAAGATTGCTTCAATACGCATGCGTGGCGATACCACAGAATTTAAAGCAGATAGTTTTAAAGTGCGGGAAGGAGCTGTAGTGGAAGAATTGTTGAAACAACTGCCGGGCCTTACCGTGGATAAAGACGGACAGATTACGGCTTACGGAAAAAAAGTTGAAAAAGTGCTGGTGGATGGCGAAGAATTTTTTGGTGATGACCCAACGATAACTACTAAAAACCTGCAGGCCGATGCTATTGACAAAGTGCAAGTGTTTGAAAAAAAGAGCGATCAGGCGGAGTTCACCGGCATTGACGACGGGGAAGGTAAGCAAACCATTAACCTGAAAATGAAAGAAGAGCGCAAAAGGGGGTATTTTGGCAGGCTTGATATTGGCGGCGCTACAGGAAAAAAATGGAATAATAGCGCAATGTTCAACCGCTTTAGAGGAAAACAAAAATTTTCAGTATATGGAAGTATGAGCAACATTAACAATTATGGATTGCTGGGCGGTTTGGATATGCTGGAATTTAGTGAAGATATGGGAGGGATGGTATTGTACGGAATGGGTGATATGGGTTTTGATGCGCAGGGCCTGCCGAAAAGCTGGGGAGCGGCAGCCAATTATGCCGACAGATTTAATGATGACAAACAAAGTATAAACAGCAGTTACCGCTTTAATAAAGTAAATACGGTGGGAGAAAACAGTACCATTTCTCAATCCATTTTACCGGACACTACCTTTTTTACTAAAGACGGCAGTAGCAATATCAGTTCTCAAATAAGGCATTCTGCTAATGGCACTTACGACTACCAAATAGATTCATCGCTATCGCTAAGAGTAAGAGCTAATGGGTATACCGGAAAACAACAAAGCTATAGCGAAAGCTTCAGCCGCACTTCAGATATACTTGACAGCACAATTAACAAAAGCCAGCGTATCACTTCATCTGATGGAGATAATCAAAGCCTGAATGCCAGTATGCTACTGCGCTATAAATTCAAAAAAACCGGCAGAACTTTTTCATTTGATTTAAGTGAACGGTACACCAATAATCGTGCTAACGGTTATTTAAACGCCTTAATTACTACCCACGATCCATTAACCAGGACGCCTATAGACAGCCTGACCGATCAACTGAAGATCACCAATTCAAAAACGTCTGTCTTTAATGCAAGAGCCAGTTACACGGAGCCTTTAAGCAAAAGAATTTTTACTGAGATCAATTATGCACTGCGAGTAAGCAACAGCAATTCAGAAAGAATATCTTACAATAAATCTCCCAACGGTAAATACGATATACTGAGCGATACATTCAGTAATCGCTATAAGTATGATATTCTTACAAACACCATAGGACTTTCATTTAAATACAATTCGAAGAAAATAACCGCAGGTATTGGAAGCAACGTAACATTTCAACATTTCAACCAGGAAGATCAGTTTAGAAAAGAAACAACCAACCGGAAGTACACAAATATTTTTCCGAGAAGCAATTTTACTTACAAGATCAATGCTACATCTGCTCTCAGCCTTAGGTATTCCGGCGCCACACAACAACCCACTATAAACCAGGTACAACCTGTGGCGGACAATAGTAACCCTTTGGTAATTTTCGTTGGAAATCCTCATTTAAAACAACAATTCAATCACGATATCCAACTTATGTATGGCGCTTACAAAGTAATGAGCGAACGTGGCATTAGTGTTTATGGTAGCTTTTCAACAATTTCAAACAACATTGTAAACAACCAGTACACCGATTACTCTACGGGAAAAACAATTTACCAATACATCAACACGAACGGGAATATGAATGGGAATCTTGGGTTGGGCTATTTCATGAAGCTTCCAAAAATTGATATTAACTTTGATGTGACCGGCAACCTGGGAATTTCCAAACAAACCAATTTTATAAATCAGCTAAAAAATGTTACCACTAATTACTCCGGCGGTGTAGGATTCCACCTTGGAAAAAATAAAGAAAATAAATACAACATTTCTTTTGGTCCGTCAGTGAATTACAACACATCCACTTCAACGATCAATACAGGTATTAAAACGGGTTTCTGGAGCACCTCGCAAAGACTTAATGCAACTGTATACCTGAAATGGAAGATGGAAGTAAGCAGCGAAGTAAATGCGGAGTTTCGTGAAAAAACCAGCACATTCGACAATAACAACAATGTCATTTTGTGGAACGCTTACATAGGAAGAAAAATATTGAAAAACGACAAGGGACTAATTAAAATAAGCGCCAACGACATACTGGATCAAAATAAAGGATACAGCAGATTCATTAATAGCACCATGCAAACCGAAAGCACTTATTTAACCATCAAGCGATATTTCATGTTAAGTTTTGTATGGAACTTTTCAAATAGCGCAATGGGAAATGTAAATCCTTAAAAACAGATAAAAACTTTTGCGATGAAAACTGTTTTTTCAATTATACTAACGTTAATGTTCATATGCAGTTTGCATGCACAATCCATATTTATTACCAGTGGAAAAATAGAGTTTGAAAAAAGGCTTAGCCTCCACAGGATAATTAACGACCTGTGGAGCGATGAGCCCGGAGCCATATTCGGAATAGATGAGATGAAGAAACGCCTTCCGACCGGTAAAAATTTCTATTTCGACCTGTACTTTGACAATAACAAAACGTTATATAAACCCGGACGCGAAACAACTGCCGTACAGGATGGAACTGAATTCTTTCTGCCTACAGCAAAAGACAATACCGTGTATTCAGAACTTGATAAACAAATTTCCATTAGTCAAAAAACGGTTTTCGAAAATACTTATCTTCTTCAGGACAGTATCAGGCAAATACAATGGCGGATTACGCCGGATACAAGAACCATAGCAGGCTTTGAATGCCGCAAGGCTATTGGCATTATTATGGATTCAGTGTATGTGATCGCTTTTTATACCGACGAAATTATTCCCAGCGGCGGACCTGAATCCTTTGCCGGATTGCCGGGTATGATACTGGGTGTAGCCATACCCCGAATTAATACCACCTGGTTTGCTACAAAACTTGAAATACAAGAAGTGAAACCCGAACAACTCGCAGCGCCAAAAAAAGGAAAGAAAGCTGACCTCAACACTATAATGGTCACCTTGAAAGATCGTATGAAAGACGCATCAAAATATGGAAAATATATGGTGTGGAATGTAATGATATAACGTTATACTATAACCGCTGCAATACCATCACGGTTACATATGTACCGTTGTGATCTTCTACTATTCTTTCTTCCTGATGAGCACACCATTTAAGCAGCCTTTCAATAAATGGCTTAGCCATCAGCCGTTGTGGTGTGGCAAGTATAATAACAGTTCCGGCATTTATAAACTTTTCAAGCACATCGTACAATATCTCAAATTGTAGCCGGTCGTAATTCACATCACTCAACAGCAGAACACCGGCAGAAATATTTTCCGGAAGAAAATTCCAGTTGACCACACCACATGCCACATTTGAAAAGCCGTTTTCTTCAACAGATCTTTTCATTAGCTCAACAGCTTGCGGGTCATAATCCGTGCAATACACTTCCTTAGCATACCATGCAGAAAACAAGGACGGCAATCCCAATCCCGCAGCCAGTTCTAACACTTTCTTGTCTTTGATATACGTTGGGTGCTCTGCCAAAAAACCGCAAAGAGCAATAGCTGCAGGCCACAGCTTAGCCCAATATGGCACAGGATCATTTTGACCATATTGCAGCTTCACCGCCTCAATATCAGGCACTATCAGCTTCACATTTCTTTCATTAAAAACAAAGTCTCGAAGTACAAATTGTCCGGTCATGCAAGAAGTTTTTCTATAAAACAATACAAAAAGCACAGGCTCAGAGCAACACTGAGCGCCTTACTTAGTGTTGCTCTGAGCCTGTGCTTTTCCTAAGCAGAATTGCTGCGGTTAAGATTATTAATTAAAAAGTTTCTGATAACGCAACAATGCTTCAATGTAATAGTAATCTGCATAAATCAACGGCACATCTACTTCGCTATTACCTGCCTTATTGCCGGTGCTGTGCATCAAAATGAAATGCTGATTGCTTCCGGTTTTTGCAAAATACTTATCAGTAGACAAACTTTGCAAAACCTGCTCTGCAAAAGAAACGTATTTTTTAGCCATGTCTTTTTTCACATAGCCTTTTAATTCAAGCAAGGCGGATGCAGTGATAGCCGCTGCTGAAGCATCGCGTACATCATTAGGAATATCAGGCGCATCAAAATCCCAGTATGGAATTTTATCTTCCGGCAATCTTGGATGATTCATAAAGAAGTCGGCAATGCGCATTGCCTGTTGCAAATATTTTTTCTTTTTAGTTTCCCTGTACATCACGGTATATCCATATAGTCCCCAGGCCTGGCCTCTGGCCCATGCTGAATTATCAGCATAACCCTGTGCTGTTTTTTTCGCTACCACATTTCCCACGCTGTCGTAGCACACAACGTGATAGCTGCTATTATCAGGTCTGAAATGATTTTTTATAGTATTGTCGGCATGCGAAATGCAAATGTTGTATAAATTTTTATCGCCTGAAGTCTTAGCGGCCCAAAACAAAAATTCAAGATTCATCATATTGTCTATGATCACCGGATATTTATAACCTTTAAAATTATTCCACGATTTAATAAGTCCAATTTTTGGATTGTAGCGGGAAGCCAGCGATTGCGCACCCGTTAGCATAATATCTTTGTACTCTTCATTTTGAGTAAGGCGATAACCATTACCAAACGGGCAATACAACATAAAACCCAGGTCATGTGTGCCTTTATTGTATTGTTCCTTCTTCACAGCCATAGTCCATTTTTCAGCAGCGCTTTTTAAGCTTTCATCTTTAGTGTACTCATACAAATACCACAACGAAGCGCCGAAAAATCCACTGCACCACCACCCGCTTTTCATTCTCATCATGGTGCCGTCGGGGTTAATAGTTTGAGGAAACAACGTAATATCATCGCATGCTTCCAGCATTCCGCGATATTGTTGCACACACAATTTCATTTGCTTATCTACATCTACTTTTGGCTGGCTCATAGCGTACATGGTAATACATAGCAACAGAGGTAAAAAAAACAGTTTTTTCATATATGTGATTGTATTTAATTGGTTACATGAAATTCGAAATTACTAAAAACTCCGAAACACCATTACCATTTTTAAACCGTAACGCTATTGAGCTGGTGGGAGGCAGGAAAGCCAGATATTAGAGGTCAGGAAGTTGCCGGTTACCGGTTGCCGGTGCTGGAGTATAAGCAGTACAATAATTCAATGAGATTTCTCGCCTGGTTGTCTCACGTGAAAGTCGCTTCCCGCCTTTCAACTTTCAACTAATCCACGCTTTTCTTCATTTCCAGCATCCTACATTCATCATGTATTTGATCACTTATTTTTCGCACATGATCTTCAAGATCGGAAATATAAAAAACGGCGATCAGTTTAAAATCCTTAATTAATCGCAATAGCAATTGCACTTCCTCAATTTTTTTGCAGGCATCGGCTACTACTTTCGTTTTTTCGGAAGTAGTTTGAAACTTGTAAAAAGCAATCATCAGATCAATGCTTGCTTCACTCAGTCGCATAACCATAACTTTTTCCATCGTTCTTTCAACTCGCTGAGTAAGGGTTGTTATTTTCAAGAAGAGGTTATACGCTCCTTCATATGCAACATGATTGGCTATATTATTTCTAAACCTTTTAATAACTTCTGTTTCAGTATGGCTACCGGGTGATTTCATAAAATGATTTTAAATAAATCTTTCATGCTTGTAAGCAATGGTTCAAATATTTCCTGTTGTTGAACACTTAATTTCCAAAATTTTGCGCAACAACACCGGTGTAAAGTTAAAAATACCATTATTATTTTATGTTCTTATCGGTCGCAATTAATACGAGGGAAAGCCTGTTAATACAGGCTTTCAGATAAGATAAACACTATGATTCAAGCTCGTTTTGGTGCAATTTATTTTCTTAATTCAAAGTATATTTTCTTTACTAAACATCAATATCCGGAAATGAAAATTTTATTTCCAAATTCCCGGAATCATTGAACGCGTTCTTTCTTTTTTTATGAGCCCGGCATTTGAATTACTATGAAACAGCCGTTGCGTCGCACTCTTGTACGGTAGTAATTCTATTCAACGCTGCCGGCTCAGCACACTCATTAGTGACGGCAACGGGAATCCTGGTTTTCAGATGTTTTAAAATAAATAGCGCGTTTTCATGCAGTTACAAAACAACAGGGCACTATTAATAAGAACACCATGTAGCGCCTTGCCATTTATTGCCGAATAGAATTACGTCAGCACAAGAGTGCGACGCAACGGCTGTCCCATAATAATTCAAATGTTGGGCCCACAATAAAGCAGGTCTTACATACGGTTCTTATTAAGAATAACACGACTATTAATAGTATAACATAAATGAATATGCGCTTTTAACTTTTAAGGCATCAATAATATAACGTATACCAGTAATCTAAAACAGCCCGGTTACGAAGCAATTGTTCCAATGCGGATGCCACTGCGCTTTCTATCAATTTTCCATTAAGTTCACCATTTGCTTTAGCAACCGGTTCTCTTCCTGCAGGAGCGCTATATGCTTTTGTTGTAGCTTGTTGTATTGTTGCAAAATAAGAATCCTGTTGGCAGAATCTAAATTCTGGTCCAACAGAGACTGAAACGGCAGATCACTGTTGGCGGCAGCCTCAGAAGACGACAAAGGCGCCTTATATGCCGACCCATTGGAATGAATTTTTGTAAGGTCCTTTTCCATAAAGTCCCCCACCTTTATATTGAAATAGCGGCACAACTCCAACAGCTCTTCTATAGATGGGCGGCTATGTTGTTTTTCCCAATTACCTATTGTAGTATGGGCCTTTTTCATATGCGCAGACAACTTCGTTTGGGTTACCCCGGATTGTCTTCTTAAAAAACGCAAATTTTTCGCAAAATAATATTCCATAACAATCACATTTAAGTATTTAGAGGTTTTAACGTACACTTTCTCACGTCTTGAAAAATAGCAATCACACTTTCTCAATTTCACTGGCAACCCATATCTCCATTACACTTCACATTTTCTCAACAACTCTCTATTTTCTATTTCTATCACCTTTCGCCTTTTTTCCTTGCACAATTTCATCTCTGCCAATTGCTTTTGAAGATGTAATATCTCAGCATGTGCCTCCAGCATCTCATTTTCCAGCCTTAATACACGTTTGTTATTTATTTTAAGCTGCCACAACTGCCAGGCGTAACCTACCAACGGGAGCAACAACATTCCTAACCCTATCCATACAATGCCTATTTTCAAATACATAGCGATAGTATTAATGATGAATGATAAATGATGAATGATGTTTAGTAAGCTTTAAGGCTTACATGTTTATTTATTATTAGGATATATTTCAATAACATTCATCTTATTTAATCTAATGATGCCAACGCTGCCATACGCTGATTTTAAGACCATTTATCATTTATCATTCATCGTTCATCATTCATCATCCATCATCCATCATTTATCATTCACATCACTGCTTAATCATCTGCATGGTACCTGCCACATTACCACTTTCAATCACCTGCACCACATAGGCAGCCGGTGCCAGTTTCGCTACATTTACAGGCATAGATGCATTGGTCAGTCTTAATTCTTGTACCAGCCCTCCTTTAATATCCATAATGCGGATAACACTACCTTCCTTTGCGCCTCTTACGTATACTACATCCCGGGCGGGGTTGGGGGTAATAGTCATATTGGCTGTTTTCTCAATCTTCACTTCTTTGGTAGCGCTATGTTTTTGCGAACCGTCAATATCCACCATGTTCAGGCGGTATTGATAAACACCCGGTACCAGGTTCTGATCTACATAACTGTATGCCGGTTTCTTCGCGTCATATGCCTGTGCAGATACTTTGGTGAAGGTTTTGCCATCTGCCGAACGCTCCAGCTCAAAATGGCTGAAGTTTTTTGCGCCGGTTACCGTCCACTTCACTATGGCATTATTATCCTTTTCTTTTTGTGCAGTAAAGGATGTAAGTGTGATAGGAAGAACAGTGGTAGTAAATGTCCCAACAGAAGCGTAACGATTCCCATCTGCTATAGAATTAATCTTAAAAGGAGGCACCCTTGCCATATTGACCTGAATATCACTTCCATGCGTTTGGTCTGTTTCAGCTATTGATTTCAGATAAAAAGAGTATTCTACTATACCATAGCTGGGCACCTCTATCTCCGGTGTAATATCCACCTGGCTTGATGATACATTGGTGGTAGCTGCTGCATTATCTGCATCAAAACCATCAAATACATAAATGCCTATATTGAAGGCAATACTTCCCATTATAGCATGTACGGGAACATCGTCATCTCCCACGTTGGTCACTTTAAAAGTGACCTTTATTCTGTCCCCTACATTCGACAATGCAGGCGTTACAGTAAGTTGTACCGCAGGATATGTGTCGGGCAGTGCTTTGGCCTCCAAGTTCATGCCAAAACATGCGAACAACACCAATATACATAACCCTATCTTTTTTAAAATTTGTTTCATACAATAAAGCTTTAAAATTTAGAATTGAACAGAAACAGTAACAGTCGTTTTGTTATTATCCGATGTATCATCACCTCCGCTACCTTTGTATATGCTTCCTGTTAATGGAGTCTTGGTAGTAGAAGTAACTGAACTATTTGCCCTCACCATTACACCAAAAGAACTGTAATTGCCCGCAGCTATTACCTTGTTTGTTTTAAAGGAATAATAAGTCGGGTTACTACCGTCAAATATCCAATCCGTATTGCTTACCGGGGTTGATTGCCCGTTACTTTGAATTGACAGCAACGAAGGATTATAGGTAATATCTAAACTGGAGTTTTTAGCCAGCCTAAATTCAATGGTACCATCGGTAGCCACATTATTAATTTCTCCTATGTAAACAACCAGGAAGCTACTGTCTAGTTTAGGCGCCTGCATTTTAAAGCTTGACGCCTGCATGTAAAAGTCAGGTGTCAGATCCGGTTTAGCTGTCGCTGCCGTAGCCTTACTAAAGAATGTATTAGTACTAAAATCAGTAACACCGTTTATCGTGTGCAACTTGCTGTCTTGCACAGTTCCCGCTGCGGCAATGGTAGCGTTGCTTACAGCCGCCGCCCATGCGGAGGTGGCAGGCGATGCTACTATTTGCGCCGTAGCGGATGCATAGCCGGAACCTTCATTGCCGGGGCTGTTGTGCTGCAACGCCAGTTGCACATTACTACCACCCGCGGTGCCTTCTTTTATCTCCCAGCTATTGGTAAGATAACCGGTAGCAGTAGCAGATGCAGCAGGTGTGAGCGGATTAATAGCCCTTACGCTAAAAATATCAGCGGTACCGGTATTAGTTAGCGTGGCGGGCACATAAGCAGTTGCCGCATTTACATAGCCTACAGGGAAAGTAAACGCGGTAGCATTCACTCCTTCTTTTTTAAGTGTACCAGTAGAAGCGGTTACTACAAATTTCGATTGATCATAATCTGTAATTGTGGCAGCAGGGCTTAGCACCGCATCATGCGTGTCTACAAATAAATGGCCGGAAGTAAATGTAATATTATTACCAATGCGTATACTGCTTTCCGTTAGTGTCACACCATTTGCATTATCTATAGAAATAGCAGGCAACGTATTGGAAGCGGAACCCGTGCTATAACCGCCGTTAAGCGTTTGCTGCTCGTTTGTGTTATACAGTGGATTTGCCTGTATAAAAGCGATACTGCCTGTACCCAGATCGGCGGATTTCAAATTGGCAAAAGAACCATCGGCATTAAAGCCGTTGTAACTCATTACTACCACACCGGGTTCTATTACCATATCCTTACCGTAGAACTTAGCAATGGCGCCGTCTTCAATGTACACGGTGCAGGGAGACGCTATGTGCACCGGGCCATACCACTCAAAGTTGTCGGCTTTGCCTATGCTGAGATAAGCGCCGTCATAGCCGCCGTAGTAATTGGCATAGGGTGACGCATCCTGCGAGTGCGCTGCCATGCCAAAGCACAGCAGCAGCGCCGCTATCAAACCGCGAACCCCGCTTTGCACAACGGTTGTATATTTTAAAAATAGTTTCATTTGTTGATCTTTTTTTATAATCAGAAAAGAAGAATCTGACTTCATGATTTATTACTTATCATTTCCATGATTGGTTACAATGCTCCAATGAAACGTAGGCACCATCCGGTTTTGAGCGGTTACCCATCCCTACCCCTCCAAGGAGGGGATGCTACGCACAGGCGTCGCTTTTAACGTTTCTACTTTTTTTAACCCTTTTTAAAAATGCATCAGAAGTCAGACTCTCTACCTGATTGCTAATTTGTAATTAATCTTATGGCATTACATACCATGTGTCAACACCATTTGACACCAGCTTAATAGAAGTGCCGGCCGTACTGGCTGCACCTGCAGCAAGTGCCGCGGCGCCTATAGGCGCTATTTTATCAGCAGCGGCAGGTTTCGCGCTTACCATTCCGGTTGTTGATCCATTGGCAGAAAGCAATATCATGCGGCCTTTTGCGAGGTTAGCCGCAGGCAGCGTAACAGTAACGGTAGCGCTACTTGTAGATACGACCATGTAATCGGTAGCAGTTACAGTATAATTGCCGGTTATTTCTATTACATTGGCTGCCATAGACCCGTGTACATCCAGTGTGGGTAATTGCGTAGCGGCGCCGGTACTGTCATTAATAAATACACCCCTGTTTTGCGCTGCACGATTGGTTAAGAAACGGTAACCACCATTGAACATGCTGGTATAGCTGTTGGCAACAAGGCTGTTAACAGGTGTGGTAGATGAATTATCACCCATCATAGCACTACCATTGAATGTATTTTTCAGGTATTGGCCGCCAATAATAGCAGAATTTGCACCTAATGTAGAATGATGACTACCTGCCAGCACAACAGAGTGCGCCCCGCTTGCTGTATCATAAGTACCTCCCGCAACAAATGCCTGATGGTTAGTAGCTATGCATAAATCTGATGCTACAATGCCTGAGGAGATGCCAGATGCAATATTACTTAAACCACCAAGTATTGCGGAGTTTTTCCCATTGGTATGATTATCCTCACCTCCAAGAACAGCAGAATTTTGTCCATAAGCCGAATCACCTCCACCGCCAGCAACAAAGGATGCTACTCCGATTGCTCCGGCTCCGTAAGCTCCAATAACACTTGAATATGTTCCAGATGCCGTACTATTGTAACCGCCAATTACAGCAGAATATTGGATATTCGCTTTATTATGCGCCCCACCAACTACTAGTGAATTAAAACCCCCTGCTTTATTCGCTTCTCCTCCAAGAACTACAGAATTTTGCCCACTAGCAGTATCACCTCCACCGCCGGCAACAAAGGATCCTACTCCAAGAGCTCTGCCAAAATATGCTCCTATCACTGAAGAATAAGATGCATTTGCTAAATTTCCTGATCCCCCTAGAACTACGGAATTTTGCCCACGTGCCGTATCACCTCCACCACCAGCAACAAAGGATGCTTGTCCGATTGCTCCAGCTCCGTAAGCTCCAATAACACTTGAATATTTTCCAGATGCTGTACTTTTGTAACCGCCAATTACAACAGAATAACTACCATACGCTTTATTGAGCGCTCCTCCAAGCACTGCAGAAACCGATCCCTTAGCAGTATCATTTTGCCCACCAAGCACTACCGTATTCGCACCAACTGCGGCCTGCCTAACACCAACGGCCACATTACCTGTACGGTAAATGCTACCCGCTTTATCGCCGCCGGCATCAATGGCGGTATTGTATTTAAACCAGGCTGTTTGGCCGGGAGGCGGGGTGTATGTTTTCCAGCCTGTACCGTCGCAGATCCACTGTTTTCCAAAATTGGGATTATCTGTTTCTGTGCCGGTTAACACTGCGGCAGTATCTACAAAAATGGTATTCTTGTTGGTAGCGTTGCAGGCAACAGATGGCAAGGTAGCCACCGGGCCGCCATATATAAAAATGCTGGCATCAGTGTTTTGCACTTTCACCCATTGCATGCCGTCATTATAATACATGCCGGGCAGCACACCTTTTTCGGCTTTGCCCGCAGTATCTACAACTACATTGTACACATACATACCTGCCTTATGGGCAGTAAGCGGCGCAGGGCTGTCCGTAGCTGTTAGCTTTACCCGCGGCATCAGCAGGCCTTTATTGGCAGTGGCGCTGTCGCCAAGCTGCAGGTATGCGTTAGGGTCGGCCACACCCGGGGTGCCACCTATTTTTTGTTGGGCACCGGCCACCAGGCCAAACAACACAAATAATAATAGTAAATTGATTTTTTTCATACTTCTTTTTTCATTTTAAAAGTTCAGTAATTCTTTAGTTTGGGTTTTACACATAACAATATCACGAGACCGCATGCTGTAACAAATACAGCTTGCAACACGATCTCTCATTCAATTTTTACCACGTACCATACTATGAAACCACTCGTTGGGTGTTACCCCTGCTCCATAGCATTACTGCCGTACAAGTGAGTGACACAACGATGCTTAATAGCAGCACTACCGCCGGTCCCATAAAAAAAACATTGCACGGTTATATGCGGCACCAGATCCAGGTACTCCTATTGCAGTATTAAATGCGGATTTATGTCATTGGAAAATAAGTACATAACGATATCTAAAATGCAAAAAACTATGAATGAGCAGGGCTTACAACCTGTATATTATCATTTTTTTCGTAGTTCAAAATAGCGCATACCATTCCCATTCGGCCTTTATGAGGCTGAAACTGCATTTACATAATACTTTATAGTTACTTTTGAAAAAGTTTAGGTCGCATATTTTAAAATTTAGTGGTAAATTTTAAATAAAATGGTAAATTTTAAGACGACAGATAGTGAGTTGTAAACCTTTTTGTTTCATCTGAACGTACAGGTTTGTTTTGAGGCACATAAATTGCTAAAAAGTTGCTTAAGGGTGCATCCAGGCAACAAGAGTTGTTTAATAACTGAATAACCGGTTTCTGTTTGTGTGTTTATGTAGGTGGTGTCGTGGCGCTTTTTTATACAACATCTTCTAAGACTTATATAACCCATTAGGAACAGAAAATGAGCACTTACAATGAATGCCATTTACTGAAAAGCACCAGTATATGTTTCGAAACTGAAATACAAATGCAAATTTGGGAATATTATTCCAATAAAACAAATTTTTTAGGAATAATATTCCATAAATATATCATTACGCATTTTCCTATGCATATTTATGACAGAATCAAAAAAGTACGAGAATTAAACAAGTTATCTAAGCTTCATATGGCTAACCGCCTGGGTATGGATAGCAGCCATTATGTGAAAATTGAGTCGGGAACGAAAGGGTTGACACTCGAAAAGCTATCTCTATTTTGTTCTGAGTTTAATATAAATGCCAACTGGCTACTTACCGGGGAAGGAAGTATGGCGCGAAAAGAACCTGAAATGGTAGATGTTGGGGAAAACGAAAAATTTAATGGTTTAGGTGATAAGGAGCGGCTTATAAAAGCTTTGCAAACCACCATCAGCTTACAGTCGCAAAATTTGGATGATCTGCGTAAAGCTATAAAAGACCTTCGGGAACTTGTATCATTAAAAAACGGAGAAATAGAGCGGCTTCATGGCTTACCTCCTTCTTCCGGCAGCTCCTAATCTGAGATTTGAAATGGCATTCATGGTTTTTTTAACCACAAGGGTCACAAAGGTTTTTCACAAGGGGCACAAAGCAAGTTTGAGCTTTGTTTACAAATTTAATTATGCTTATAATTATTGTATGTTTAGTTTTTGACAATCACTTTCAATTTTCAACTCTCTGTTGTTATTCAACTTAGCCATACTTAAATCAATAGGGGTTTTTATGTCAAAGAACTTCATTTAGCTTTCTGAATTCTATCGTCCGCTACACACTTTTTCAATACATTTGTTTTGCACACTATTTTATAGAACTTAAAGATAAACCAATAAAATCGGTATTACCAAATTTATTGGTATAATTTTTATGAATTTTTTGTCCCGCAATCTTGTCTTTTTAAGAACGAAACATAATATGAGTCAGCTTGAGTTGGCTAACAGGCTGAATAAACGGCAAACTGCCGTAAGCAGTTGGGAAAAAGAAGCATCAAGACCAAATGTAGACGACTTATTAGTATTAACCGATATTTTCGGTATTACATTAAGCGAACTAGTAGAAGTAAACCTTTCGCAAGCAAAAGCCCAGACTCATCAACCCTCAACCAACAGGACGGGAAAATCGAAAAAAATTGGAGATGAAAAAGAAACGGAAGATGAAAAAGAAATCCTTTACAAAGAACTAAATAAATCTTTACAGAAGATAATAGACAGCCACGCCAAAAACATAGATCTTTTAGAAAAACTCTTACATGCAAAAGAAATTGAGATAGCGCAACTGAAAAAAAGTGAGCACAAGTAATGGTTTTTAACCACAAGGGGCACAAAGCAAGTTTGAGCTTTGTTTACAAATTCAATTATGCTTATTAGGATTAAGTATTTAGTTCGCAAAGGAATATCGTTTACGGATTTCAACATTTCATTTACAAAGTCTTTTTCTTTTTGCTTGTGCAAAAAGAAACAAAAAGCACACCCGCGATCGATGACGGCCCGATCGCGGGGGGCG
>JAVBLN010000047.1:0-22922 GCA_031553495.1 Flavihumibacter sp. | reverse complement strand
TTTCTATAATTTGCCATTGGGTATCGGTTACGTTAGTTGGATACATCTCTTTTATTTTTAGTCACTTCAAAGAAAATGTATACTTTCTAATTTAATCATACCCTTTAACATTTTTATTTGATACATTTTTAAACAGGCTCTAATAAGTGTATCTATGTAAGCAATAGTTGTTTGATGTAGTTTTAACTTACCAATGCCTTCAATTTTATCTTGAGCAATGCCCACGTATGCGCTTATTAAGCATACAAAGGCAAAAATTATTTTTTTCATTCGTAGTCAAATTTGAAAGAGTGTAAATAAAAATAAGAGTTCGAAATTATTATCGTTTATTGCTTTGCAAGCCTTTCAAACTCTTTTTCAAAAATCCCTATACTATTCACTGATTTCTTTTTTGAAAACATAGTGATAAACATTTTGATTTTTATAGCTAACAGGAAAGGCATTTACTAATTTCCAATCCGCTTTTGCCATGTAGTTAAGTGCATCTATTACACTATTGAAGACAAGGGCTTTTTCTTTATCATCTTTTAATATTTCAATTCCTTTCCACCAAGTAGCTTTTTGCCCAAAGTCAACTCTGATTTTTATTTTTCGGGTAAAGAGCCCTTTTTGTTCTGCTAATAATTCACAATAAACTTCATATTTGCTTTGTGCTTTAACAGCTAAGTATGATAACATTAGCATCGCTACAATCTGGAGTGTTTTCATTTTCATAGTACTTGTTTTTGAGTTTTATTAAAAAAATATGTTTCATGTATAGCTAGCATAGTGGGTCCAAAAGTAAGCTCACTGCATCTTTTAAAATTCCGGTTTCCCGTAATGGACACATTTTTCCTTATGTTTTCGGGTTTATTTGTTGACAAAAAAATTAGCGTGTCGCCCATATTGCTCATGAAGGCTCTGGAAAGCCCGGATCGCAAATACAAGCAGACACGCCATACAGGCGTGTTTACTGCATTTTCTGCGACCCTAAAATTTTCCAGATTTTCATGAGCAGAGAAATGAGAAACACCAATAAGATTATATTTTACATTCTACTTTTTACTACATATTTTTCATGGTTTAATGTTCGAAGATATATTATAATACTCAGTTCTTAATTCCCAACGCCTAAAGGCGTGTTTAACTTGGGCCCTGTTGTATCTTTCCTGTTTACACATCCAGCAATTGCAGGGCTTACCAGTAGTGCGAAATGTAACGAAATTATAGTTCAGGTCGGCGGCTTCTTGTTTTGATATTTGATAATTGCGAAGCCTGCGATAATAATGGAGCATTTTTAGCTCATGTCTTCTTCTTTTATTCATGTTTCATACGGCGGCGCATTAGAGCCGCTACCGCATGTACAGGTAATACAGATGTAAAAAACAGTTATTTATCATTGAACAAAAGTATTAACAATTATCTCAAAATGTATTGATTCTATAACTTTAGCAGCACGAAGAATAAGGGCGAAGTAATAATTTATGTGACGTAAAAATACAGTTGGTAATAATATCTTTATACTATGGCAAAAACAAAAAACAGCCTTATAGAATCAGAGCAAGTTTTGATTAATGAGCTATCCCACCTCATAGAATAAAGCCAACAGCAGGTAGTTTCTCATGCCAATAGTACTCTTACTCTTCTTTTTTGGCATATTGGCAACCGCATTAATAAAGAAATACTGCAAAACAAACGGGCAGATTATGGAAAACGAATTGTGCCAACACTGTCTACACAATTGGAAGAAAGGTATGGTAGGAATTTTACAGAAAAGAATGTAAGGAGAATGTTACAGTTTGCTGAGCAATTCCCGGATATTCAAATTGTCGTGCCACTGGCACGACAATTAAGTTGGTCACACTTTACCATTCTTATTCCTATTAAAAACTATGAAGCTAAACTGTTTTATGCAAACTTAGCAGCAGAAGGAGTATTAGGTAAAAGAGAGCTACGCAAACAAATTAGTGCCAAAGCATTTGAACGAAGCAGTATAGCCAATTTGCAAAATACCAGTAACCACCCTGCCATACACAATACATTTAAAGACCCTTACTTTTTGGATTTCTTAGGCTTGCAAAACACTTATTTAGAAAAGGATTTGGAAGCCGCAATTTTAAAGGAGTTAGAAGCCTTTATATTGGAATTGGGCAAAGGTTTTGCATTTGTGGAACGCCAAAAACGAATGATAATAGATGGTGAAGATTTTCATTTAGACCTGCTTTTTTATCACAGGAATTTAAAAAGGTTAGTAGCAATAGAATTAAAGTTAGGCAGGTTTGAAGCGGAACACAAAGGACAAATGGAACTATATTTAAAATGGTTGGATAAGTACGAAAAGAAAGAAGGAGAGTTGCCACCCGTAGGTTTAATACTTTGTGCCGAAAGCAGCAGAGAGCAAATAGAATTATTGGAAATGCACAAAGATGGTATAATGGTAGCCGAATACTGGACAGAACTACCACCCAAAAAACAATTAGAGAAAAAGATACACAGCATTTTAATAGGAGCCAAAGAAAGAATAGAACGAAATAAATTGCTGGAATAAGAATGTAATCTCTCCAAATAGTAAAGTTTGTACCTTATTTGTACCTCGTAACGTAGAAAGCTTTACTAATAAAGGAAAGTTACTTTCTGTATCGAACTTTGCAAGGTTTGCAACCCTGCCCGTCCGAACAGGTGTGATTGCTAAAATGCTTATCATTCCCTTACTTTTCTTTTCCTATTTTTGCCAATATTTGTCAAGACAATAATTATATAATGGCAACACAATTTGGAGATAGGATACGAGAGCTTCGTACAAAACAGAAAATGCTTTTGCGTCATGTTGCTTCGCAGTTAGATGTTGATACCTCTATTATCAGCAAAATAGAAAGAGGTGACAGACCAATAAAGAAAGAGCAGATTGCTGTTTTGGCTGAAATCCTCAAAGCAGATAAAACAGAGTTGGAGACTCTTTGGCTTGCCGACCAGTTAATGCAATTGGTAAAAGACGAACCTACGGCAGACGAAGCATTGAAAACAGTTTCAAAAAAAATTAAGAAATCAAAGTAGTGGCATCTTCCAATAGATAGATGATACTAAGAATGGAACCAAACTACTTAGTAAAAGATAAAAAATGACAAGCATAGCACAAAGGCAAGAATTGCAAGCTAAAATATGGAGAATAGCCAACGATGTACGTGGCTCTGTTGATGGATGGGACTTTAAACAGTTTGTCTTAGGTACGCTGTTCTATCGCTTCATTAGTGAAAACTTCACCAATTACATTGAAGGTGGTGATGATAGTGTTAACTATGCAAACTATCCAGATAATAAAATTACACCTGAAATAAAAGATGATGCAATTAAAACAAAAGGCTACTTCATTTATCCAAGTCAACTTTTTGTGAACGTCGCCAAGACTGCCAATACCAACCCCAACCTTAATACAGAACTAAAAGCCATTTTTGATTCCATTGAAAGTTCTGCAAATGGTTATCCATCCGAACCGGATATAAAAGGATTGTTTGCCGATTTTGACACCACAAGCACACGACTTGGTAATACCGTTGAAAGTAAAAATTCTCGTTTAGCTGCTGTCTTGAAAGGAGTTGAAGAACTGAATTTTGGAAATTTTGAAGACAATCAAATTGACCTTTTTGGCGATGCTTACGAATTCCTAATATCCAATTATGCAGCCAATGCTGGTAAATCAGGAGGAGAGTTTTTTACGCCACAGCATGTATCGAAGCTAATCGCTCAATTGGCAATGCACAAGCAAGACAAAGTAAACAAGATATATGACCCTGCGGCAGGTTCTGGCTCTTTGCTTTTGCAAGCCAAAAAGCATTTCGACAATCATATTATTGAAGAAGGTTTTTATGGGCAGGAGGTAAACCACACCACGTACAACCTTGCTCGTATGAACATGTTTTTGCACAACATCAACTACGACAAGTTTAACATTGCCCTTGGCAATACACTCATTGACCCTCACTATGGTGATGAAAAACCTTTTGATGCCATTGTTTCTAATCCACCTTATTCTATAAAATGGATTGGTGACGATGACCCAACCCTCATTAATGATGACCGTTTTGCCCCTGCCGGTGTATTAGCTCCTAAATCAAAAGCAGATTTCGCTTTTGTATTACATGCACTATACTATTTATCTGGTAAAGGCAGGGCAGCTATCGTTTGTTTTCCTGGTATCTTTTACCGTGGCGGTGCAGAGCAGAAAATCAGAAAATATTTAGTGGATAATAACTTTGTAGAGACCATTATTTCATTAGCACCAAACTTATTTTATGGCACATCCATAGCAGTAAATATCCTCGTTCTTTCCAAACATAAGACTGATAACAAAACACAGTTTATAGATGCGAGTGGTGAAGATTTCTTCAAGAAAGCAACCAACAACAATGTGTTGGAAGATAAACACATTGAAAAGGTAATGGAAATCTTCAATACTAAAGAAGATTTGCTACATGTGGCAGTTTCAATTGACAATCACAAAATTTCCGAAAACGATTATAATTTATCCGTTAGTTCGTATATCGAAGCTAAGGACAATCGGGAGCAGGTGGATATAACGGAGTTGAATAAAGAGGTTGCTAAAACTGTAGAGAAAATAAATGCACTGCGTGCTGATATTGATAAAATAATAAAAGAGATTGAAGGATAAATTTTGAACGAAAAAGAAGTAAAATGGAAAAGGATACAATAACAAAATTAAACAGGCGATTTGAGGAATACGCCTACGAACAGGATGGTATAGAATATTGGTTAGCTCGTGAATTGCAAGAGCTTTTAGAATATACCCAGTGGCGAAATTTCCTTAATGTTATTGAAAAAGCAAAAGTAGCTTGCGAAAACTCCGGTAACGCTATTGTCGACCATTTTGCTGATGTCAGCAAAATGGTCAGGATTGGCTCCGGAGCAGAAAGGGAACAGGACGATTTTATGCTCACCCGCTATGCCTGTTATCTCATAGCACAAAACGGAGACCCGAAGAAAGAGCAAATAGCTTTTGCACAAAGTTATTTTGCCATTCAAACCCGAAAACAAGAATTATTGGAAGAACGTATCCTATTAATGGAGCGTTTACAAGCCCGTGAAAAACTGGCAGCTACCGAAACTGAACTTTCTAAAAATATATATGAAAGAGGTGTTGATAATTCGGGTTTTGCAAGAATTAGAAGTAAAGGCGACTGGGCAATGTTTGGAGGGTACAATACCGGCGATATGAAACGCAAATTAGGTATAAAAGAAAACAGACCTTTAGCGGATTTTCTACCTGCCATTACTATTACCGCAAAACAATTAGCTACTGAAATTACCAATTTTAATGTAAAGAAAAACGACCTCAAAGGCGAAACGAACATTACCTCTGAACATGTTAAAAACAACAAAGACGTAAGAACCTTACTTGGCAAAAGCGGTATTAAACCTGAAGAGCTACCGGCAGAAGAAGATATTAAAAAGCTGGAACGCAAAGTGAAATCTTTAGATAAAGAAATAGTCAAAAAAAACCTAAAAGGAAAAGCATGAGCTATTTAGATAATTTATTACAAGGCGTTGAGGTGGAGTGGAAAGCTTTAGGAGAGGTTTCCGAATTAGTTCGTGGTAATGGATTACAGAAAAAAGACTTTACAGAAACAGGTATTCCTGCCATTCATTATGGTCAAATCTATACTTACTATGGTCTGAGTACAACAGAAACCAAGTCATTTGTTTCACCAGAGTTAGCAAAAACTTTGAGGAAAGTTGATACGGGCAATATTGTTATCACAAATACAAGTGAAAATTTAGAAGATGTAGGGAAAGCAGTTGTCTATCTTGGTAAGATGCAAGCTGTCACAGGCGGACATGCTACAATCATTAAGCCTGGTCATCTTCTCTTGGGTAAATACTTTGCTTATTTCACCCAAACTGAAGAGTTTGCGACACAGAAAAGAAAATATGCAAAGGGTACAAAGGTTATAGATGTATCTGCTACTGATATGTCGAAAATCCTTATCCCCATTCCCTGTCCAGAAAACTCAAAAAAATCTCTTGAAATTCAACAAAAAATAGTTCATATACTCGATAAGTTTACAGAGCTTACAGCAGAGCTTACAGCAGAGCTTACAGCAGAGCTTACAGCTCATAAAAAACAGTATAACTACTATCGTGAGCAGTTGCTAAGTTTTGATGAAAGAGAAGTAGAGTGGAAGCCCTTAGGTGAAATTGGTGAATTAGTAAGAGGTAATGGATTGCCTAAAACAGACTTTACGGAAACTGGTGTTCCTGCAATACATTATGGCCAGATTTACACTTACTACAAAACTTTTACCACAGAAACTAAATCTTTTGTTTCCACTGAAACAGCAAAAAAGTTACGTAAAGTAAATCATGGTGATGTAGTAATTACAAATACAAGTGAAAACGTAGAAGATGTTGGAAAAGCAGTAGTTTATTTAGGAAAAGAACAAGCTGTTACGGGGGGGCATGCAACCATTTTTAAACCATCCAAACATATTACAGGTAAGTTTTTTGCATATTTTACGCAAACTGAAATATTTGCAAGTCAAAAAAGAAAATATGCAAAAGGAACAAAGGTTATTGATGTTTCAGCTAATGATATGTCAAAAATATTAATCCCTATACCACCCATCGAAGAACAAGAGCGCATCGTTTCAATCTTAGATAAATTCGATACTCTCACAACCTCAATAAGTGAAGGTTTGCCAAAAGAAATAGAACTAAGAAAAAAACAGTATGAGTATTACCGGGATATGCTGCTAACATTTTTCTGAATCAGGATTGTTAAGATTAAAGGATGAACAGGATTAATCCTGAAAATCATAAAATCAGGCAAATCCTGATTCAGACAAGAAAAGGATAAAAAAACAAGATGATAATAGATGAAATTACATATAAGATTAATGGTTGTGCTATGAAAGTGCACAATACTTTGGGCAATGGCTTTCAGGAAGTAATTTATCAAAGATGTTTGGCAATTGAATTAGAAAGAGCGGGATTAAATTTTGGAAGAGAAATTGAGCAAACGATATTTTATGAAGGAATAGAAGTGGGGAAAAGAAGGGCTGACTTTGTAGTAGAAAATAAGATCATCGTTGAATTAAAAGCTTTGATAAATTTAGAAGATGTGCATTTGGCACAGGCAAAGAATTATGTAGTGGCTTACGATTTTCCTATTGGCTTACTCATAAATTTTGGTGCAACGAGTTTGCAATTCAAAAAGATATTTAATAAAAAGTATCAGGGGCAAAATCCTGAAAATTTTAAAATCAAGTAAATCCTGATTCAGACAAATGAGCACTTATAAAACCATAGCGGAATCAAACAATTTTATTGTACTTGATAAATTCACCAAGTATTATGAGGTGAATGAAGCTCCTGCTGTTTATCAAACAGAGGCGGCACTTGAGCGTGAATTTATCCAGGACCTTATCAATCAAGGTTATGAAAATCCATCTGACCTTACTACTGTAGAAGGCATGCTCGCTAATGTAAGAATACAGCTTCAGGCTCTTAATGACATAGTGTTTACAGATAGCGAGTGGGCTCGTTATGTAGAAGAGTATTTGGATAAACCAAGTGATAACCTTGTTGAAAAAACAAGGAAAATTCATGACAATTATATTCATGATTTTGTTTTTGATGATGGGCATATTCAAAACATCTACCTGGTAGATAAAAAGAATATAGCACGTAATAAAGTGCAGGTCATCAAACAATTTGAACAAAAAGGAACGCATGCCAATCGTTATGATGTGACCATCTTAGTTAATGGTTTGCCTTTGGTTCAGGTTGAACTAAAAAAGCGTGGAGTTGCTATCCGTGAAGCTTTTAATCAGGTGCATCGCTACACTAAAGAAAGTTTTAATAGTAAAAACTCACTCTATAAATACGTACAGATTTTTGTCATATCGAACGGTACAGACAGCCGTTATTTTGCCAACACAGTACAGCGAGATAAAAACAGCTTCGACTTTACTATGAACTGGGCAAAGGCTGACAATACATTAATCAAAGACCTAAAAGATTTTACGGCTACATTTTTTCAGAAAAATACGCTTTTAAATGTGCTGCTTACCTACTCTGTTTTTGACACAAGTGATACGTTGCTTATCATGAGACCCTATCAAATTGCAGCAACAGAACGCATGTTATGGAAAATAAAAAGTTCTTATGAAGCAAAGAAATGGTCAACATCAGATGGTGGTGGTTATGTTTGGCACACCACAGGTTCAGGCAAAACGCTTACCAGTTTCAAAGCGGCACGTTTGGCTACACAACTTGATTTTATTGATAAAGTATTCTTTGTAGTTGACCGTAAAGACCTGGACTATCAAACGATGAAGGAATATCAAAGATTTTCACCTGATAGCGTGAACGGTTCTGATAGTACAGCAGGTTTAAAACGGAATATTGAAAAGGATGACAATAAAATTATTGTAACTACAATACAAAAACTAAATAACCTCATGAAAAATGAAGGTGATTTAGCCATTTATCAAAAACAAGTCGTTTTCATTTTTGATGAGTGTCACCGTTCTCAATTTGGCGAAGCTCAAAAGAACCTGAACAGGAAGTTTAAAAAGTTCTATCAATTTGGTTTTACAGGAACACCGATATTCCCTCAAAATGCTTTAGGTGCTGAAACTACTGCAAGTGTTTTTGGACGTGAATTACACTCATACGTGATTACGGATGCCATTAGAGATGAAAAAGTTCTGAAATTTAAAGTTGACTATAATGATGTTCGACCACAATTTAAGAACATAGAATCTGAACAAGATGAGAAAAAGTTAAGTGCAGCAGAAAACAAAAAAGCTTTGCTTCACCCTTCTCGTATTAAAGAAATATCCCAATATGTTTTACAGAATTTCAAGATTAAAACGCACAGGAATCAAGGAAGTAACAAGGGTTTTAATGCAATGTTTGCTGTAAGTAGTGTTGATGCAGCCAAATGTTATTATAAGGAGTTGAATAAGTTGCAAAAGGAAAGTGATAAACCTATGAAAATTGCGACAATCTTTTCTTTTGCAGCCAATGAAGAACAAGATGCCAAAGGTGACATAGCGGATGAAAGCATTGAAACCTCCGCAATGGATAGCAGTTCTAAAGAGTTTTTGACTAAAGCCATCAATGATTACAATGCAATGTTCAAAACCAGTTATGGAGTTGACAGCAATGAGTTTCAAAATTATTATCGTGACCTTGCAAAACGGGTAAAAAATAAAGAGGTTGACCTAATTATTGTTGTTGGAATGTTCCTAACCGGATTTGATGCTCCTACACTCAATACATTGTTTGTTGATAAGAATCTGCGTTATCATGGCTTGATTCAAGCGTTTTCAAGGACAAATCGTATTTATGATGCAACAAAGACCTTTGGCAACATAGTAACATTCCGTGATTTAGAAAAAGCAACTATTGACGCAATTACGCTTTTCGGAGATAGCAATACTAAAAATGTGGTTCTTGAAAAGAGCTATAAAGAATATTTAGAAGGCTTTACGGACATTGTTACAGGTGAAGCACGCAGAGGTTACCTTGAAGTAGTAAAAGAGTTAAATGATAAATTCCCTAGCCCTGACGAAATCGTAAAAGAGAAAGACAAAAAGGAATTTGCAAAACTATTCGGAGAATATTTACGTGTAGAAAATATACTCCAGAATTACGATGAATTTAATCATCTCAAAGCATTTCAAGAAATAGACATAAACAATGCTGACACTATTGAAGCATTTAAAAAGGAGCATTTTGTAACCGATGAGGATATTGCCTTAATGCAAAATATTGAGTTGCTGAAAGAGCGGACTATACAGGATTATCGTTCTACCTATAATGATATACGAGATTGGTTAAGACGTGAGAAAAGCGGGAAAGAATCAGAAGAATCCACAATCGACTGGGATGATGTAGTATTTGAAGTTGACTTACTCAAATCACAAGAGATAAACCTTGATTATATTCTCGAATTAATTTTTGAGCACAACAAAAAGACAAAAGACAAAGCTACTTTAATTGGAGAAATACGCAGGGTTATTCGTGCAAGTGTTGGTAATAGAGCAAAGGAGAGCTTGGTAGTTGATTTTATTAATGAAACTGACCTTGATACCCTTCAAGACAAAGCCAATGTTATAGATTCATTCTTTGCATTTGCTCAATGCAAGCAGAGGATAGAGGCAACTGAATTAATTGCAGAAGAAAATTTAAATGAAGAAGAAGCAAAGCGGTATATAACAGCTTCATTAAAACGTGAATTTGCAAGTGAGAATGGAACAGAACTAAATGCTCTTTTACCGAAAATGAGTCCTTTAAATCCTCAGTATTTGACTAAAAAGCAGAGTGTCTTCCAAAAGCTCGTGTCGTTTGTTGAAAAGTTTAAGGGTGTTGGAGGACAAATTTAAATAAGGAGAAAGGTTGAATCTGAGTAATTAAATGTTATTGATAATACTACCATTGACAACAGTATTTGGAATTTCAGAACTCCTGACCTGGTCGCAAATTGAAAATGGAATGTTTGTCTTGACTGCGATAACTGATGTATATTGTTATTTAATTTTCAAATAATTATGAAAATAATATAATTACGATTGTTTAAATCTCTTATATCTAACTTATCTACTGTCGGTTGCCCACTTGCTCAATAGCATTACTGCCGCACAAGTGAGTGACACAACGATGCTTAATAGTAGCACTACCGCCGGTCCCCCAAAAAAACCGTTTTTTATGTGGCAATAATGATTCGTTGTTTGCGGGTATTTATTAAGGGTATTGGGTACTTCGATTTCTAGTATGTTGGAGTCTTTACATTTTTAATGAGTGTTTTTTAGCAATAGAAAGATTTAACACTTACCGGTTTTTACTACACCTTTTAACTGTTGGACTTACCACATTTTATTATTACTAAAATGTGAATATCAAAAGCCTTTTTTTTAACTGATTGAGAAGGAGGCTTTTATTGATTGATACTAACTGTAAATACATGCATCACTTTTAAACTGTCAATGAGGTATGGAATATTATTTCGCCAAAAATCTACATTTTTTAAGAAGGAAACTGGGTGTGACGCAGAGTGAACTATCTGTATACATGAATAAAGCGCATACTACAATTGGAAACTGGGAGAAAAGAAATAGCCGGCCCAGTATAGAAGAATTGTTGGAGCTGTCTCAATATTTTAAAGTAAGTGTAGGCGATTTTCTGGAGAAGGATTTGTCTAAGCAACTTCATTTAAATGATGAACCTGTTTGGCGAAGCAGGTTGGAAACTAGTCATCAACATGAAGAACCTGAATTATGGGACGTCAATTTACTACTTCAGCAAAATGACATCCAGAAAAGATATATTGAAATATTGCAAAAAGAAAATCAGCTATTACAGCAAATATTGAATGAAAAGGTAAGTCATAAAACTAAATCATATAGCTAAATAGTATCTGGGTGGGAACTCGCCATTTCTTTTTAATGCCTGAAAATTAGGATTCCCAATTAAAGCATGCCGCTTAAGCAGCGTTGCATAGAATTCCCTTTGCTGAAGCCACAATAACGCAAAGATTTGATCAGGGCGCTTCCCTCAATCGGGCATCGGCAAAAAGAAAAACCTTTGGATAGATGGAATTTTGCAATAAGCAGATAACGGTTTTTCAGAGTGATTTTTCTTATAAATGGCTTTTCTGTACAGCATTTCGGAGTGTTCTTGTAGACACTAAGTATGAGATTGTGCGTTAGTGTTGCGGGTACCTTCTCTTATAATTTTAAAATTTGCGATTATTTTTTGTTGTTTTCGGGTATTTTTTTGTGGTATTGGGTACAGCTTTTTTTGCTTTGACCGACTCTTTAGATTCGTCAGTCTTACTAGTAATGAACTAACTGCTCATTTTCCTCATGACCCGATATTAAAATACAACACACCACCACTCAAACCTTACCGCAGGTTTATGCAACCAGATCTATTAAGTGATGACTGGTATGAACCTGTTGGTTGCATGTCGGATATTTTTATTTATTAATGGTGTTTAACCCCGCAAACTATGATGAAAAGATTATTACTCTTTTTTTCAGGGAAAGTACGTGTAAGGCAAAATGAAGTACTTGCCCCTGATATTTTTTACAAAATTTTTAAAAGAACATTTTACCAGAAGTGGAATGCGGTTGCAATTGTACTGGCACTTTTATTGCCAATAGCTATGCAGGCGCAACTGCCACCTTTGAAAGTCAATTCTTTTGTTAGTTGCCCAAAGCCTGGGTATATAAAGGCGAGCCGGTATTTAACGAGCACTGCTTTTACCAATAATCCAGGTAGGGAAATTGTGGATAATAATGGCAATACTTATATAATTGCAGAAGTGAGTGGAGGTAACTATATGGGAAGCTCTTCAACTTTTCCTAATATATTGATTACAAAACTTGCTCCGGATGGTTCAGTAATATGGAACCGGCTTACAGCAGGAACTACTACCAGTGCTGGCGAGGTGGATTATTCTTCAGGCACAGCAATAGAGGGGAATTACCTGTATGTTAAAACGAACGGTGCTTTTTCGGATTACTCGGGTATTGTGAAAGTGCCTGGTATTGGTTCAAATACTAGGGGGCAAGTTTTATTGAAGATAAATACATCAAGTGGTATTATTGAGAAGGCTTATGCTTTGGCAATCCATAATGATTGGATGACGAATTCCAGGGGAATTGTAAAAGTCAAAAATGGTGAAATATATTATGCGGTTTCAACTACTACTTCTCCTTCTAATTTAGTATCTACTGATGGATCTTCTTTGCCAGCTGGCAAAATGGGTGTGTACGTTGCTAAGCTTAATAGTTCCGGAACGTTAGTTTATGGAAGTTTTTACTCTCCTCCTGTGGGTGGTAGTATTCAATTTGATAATATACAAATAGATGATGCCGGGAACTGTTATTTACAAATAGCTGCTTTCCCTGGAGGTGATATTTTTACTAAACTTAATGCTACAGGGCAAGAGATTTACAAAGTAAGTGAGGGTGATGAATGGTTTAGTAAGATAATGCTTAACGGGGGAAGCCTTTACTATTGGTATTGTAGTGATAATGGTAAATTTGAATATGTGAAGCGGGACGCAACTTCGGGTAATGAAATATTTCATAAAACCTGGAATCTTACAGAAGAGTATATTTTGGGCAACGCAGGTTCCGGAGATGATATGTTTAAAATAGTGGGTAATTACACTTATGGTTTTTATTCTGATTTTGATCATCTTATAATGTTCAAAATTGATAATAATAATGGAGCAATGGTTTGGCGGTCTCAGGCTCCAATCAATGTGAATGTTAATTCAAGTTATCCTAAACTTGATGTGGATGAGTCCGGTAATATATGGGTGACTTATGCAACATTAACCGCAGGAGGCGTTACCACCAACGGAAGCGCTTACCAGGGCGGTGAAAATGACATGGCTGTTGTAGGGTTTAACAATTCGGGCGATATTATAGCTTCGATGTACTTAGGCGGCTCAGGCGACGAAAAGTCTAATGGCAAGGTATATCATACAGTGGCTAAAGGCGGTAAGGTGTATATTACTTATGGCACTTCGTCTACAGACTATCCTGTTACGATTGCAGGAAGTACAAATGGAAGTTCGAATCAAAACATAGTATGGACGGTATTGGATTTTAATGCGGATGTATCCAACATCACCAACACTATTACGCCGGATAATGTGAGCATCTGTAAGTTTGGTGCCAGCCAGCTTTTGACTGGTAATAAGGTAGATTTGAATGTAGATAAGAATGTTCCTTTGTTGTTTCGTAATGGACAGGCGGGAGCGCAGAGTGGATTGCGTTATCAGTGGCAAAGTTCTACGGATAACCTGAGCTGGGCAGATATTGAAGGGGCGACCTCACAAAATTATCTGCCGGCTTCCGCGGAAGTGACCACGTATTACCGCCGCCAGATTTTTTATACATATTCCGGTTGTACCACTTCATTGAGTACATCCAATACGGCTAAGGTAACTGTAGGTAGTAATATTGCACCATCGGTGAATGCTCCTGTATCTGCTTACACCACCTGTCCGGGCACTCCTGTAAACCTTGAGCTGGATATTACCAATAATAATGGAGGCAATCCTACCTACAGCGTTGTTTGGGACAATAGTACCAATACGCTCAGTAATATAACACTGAGTGGAACCATTGCCAAAGCAAAAGCTACTACCAATGTGAGTACAGTATATACAGCAAAAATAACCGACAATACATCGGGTTGCGTACAGTTTGGGCAGGTGCAGGTAATGACCTATACTGCCGGAGCTAACCAGACGGCTATGGGCAAATGTGGTAATGATCCTGTAGTGATCGGCAACCTTCCGGCTGCAGCAGGGGTTCCCGGTGTAACTTATTCCTGGTTGCCTGCAGCAGGGTTGGATTGCGCTACTTGTCCGCAACCGAAAGCTTCGGCAGCGGGAACTTATACGCTAACGATGAAAGTGCCTGTAACAGGTGGGGGTACTTGTAATTCTACCATGACCTCTACTGTTGTGGCTGTTGCTGCTCCTGCAATAGCGGATTTTGCCGGACCGGATATCGCATTATGCTCTCCTGCAAATGCTTCCGTTAATATATCTGCTACCATTGGAAGTTCATCCTCTCCTGACTGGAGTTATGATTATACATGGAGTCCGGGCAGTTATATAGATAATATTGAATCTGCCTTCAATCCGGAATTGAAGTTGGGGTCTTTGTTACCTTCGCCCAATCCCATGACATTTTATCTTACTGCCAGCAAAGATGGGTGCAGCTTTGTAGATTCCATGAAGCTGAGTGTACTGCGTGCCGATGCCGGCATTGACGGTTGTGGACCGAGAATGATAGGCAATACAGTAGATCCTACCCCCGGTATTGAAAACAAAACTTATAAATGGGAAGCCTTGGATGTAGGAGCGGGGTATGCTACATTCCAGCCAACTTCGTCTACCACCAACCAAGTGGCCTTTGTTACCAAGGCAACCATCCCCACAAGGTTTAGGCTGACAGTAACCGATCCTGCTACGGGGGCTAAGTGTTCCTCTACTGTAGTGGTTACAGACTGCGGATGTGTCAATTCAAAAATTGAGGTATTAGGCGGTTTAGGTTGTGCGAAGTTTACCAACGGGGGACCGGTTGTGCAAATGTTGGCCTCTTTACCCGGTTATCCTGATAATGGTAATTTGGAATACGACTGGTCACCTAAAGAAGGACTTGACAGGTATAATGCCGCGTTAGTGACATTAACAGATGGCACAAACAGAACCTATACAGTAACTTTTAAAGATAAATATTCCGGTACGGAGATATGCTCGGTAAGCAGGGAGGTTAATGGTCCGGGCTGGTCATACCCTGAGTTCAATGCACCGGATATCAAAGTATGCCGTCCGTCTTCAGGGATAAATACCATTTCAATAGGCCGGGCACCGGTAAGCGGTTTTAATTACCAGTGGACAGGAATCGGTCTGGTAGGTTCCAACACCTCCAATCCTTCAGTAGATATAAGTTCTTCTTATAACAGCCAGTCTTATACGGTAACGGTAACGGATGCGGTGAATGGTTGCATGACACATGATACGGTAAACATTACGGTTGAACCAACTATTGCCAATGCAGGCCCGGATATAATAGTGTGCGGAAGCGCTATTACAGAGCTGGCACAGGGTGTGGATAGTTTAGTGGGCTACCAGTATAAATGGGAAGCAGTATTGCCACCGGGTACCCCCGATGACACCCAATGGGAAAATGGCACCGATAATACATGGCTGCATGCCAAAATAATAGTAGGAGGAGACATTACCTATACCTTGACAGCCACCAACATAGCCACGGGCTGTATAGCCACGGATGTTGTAGAGGTACACACCAACAAACCATCAATAATAAATATAAACGGTTCGGGCTCTGTGTGTAAAGGAAGTTCAGTTACCTTAACGACGCCCTTATACGCCGGTGCAAGCTATAGCTGGTCTTCATCTGACCCGACAGAACCTGTGCAATCAGGAACAGGATTGAATACCGTTACTGTTACACCAAAGAAAAGTGTAACATATACACTAACCATAGATTTTGGGGGCAGTTGCGGTATATCAACAGCTACTAAAGAAGTAACGGTAACGGATCTAAGCTATACACCTTCGGATCATGGAGTATATTGTCCGAGCACAAATCCCAATACCCTTACTTTAGGTCCCACAGCCAATCCTGCTGGTGGAGTAGCGCCATATACCTATAGCTGGTCTCCGGCCCATATGGTGGCGAGCGCTACCAGCCGCAATACTTATCCATCACAGGCTCCCACGGTTACCACCAATTATATGCTTACCATTTCCGATGCCAATGGTTGTAGTGTCACTACAACAGAAACAGTAACGGTAGATGCGGCAAGCAAGCCTAAAGCGGGCGCCAGCCGTAATATGTGTATGGGTACGACCGAAACACTGGGCGATGCTTCCAACACAGGTGTAACCTGGTATGCGGTAGCACCGGCCAGTACATCCCAACTGAGCAGTTCAACCATAGGTAATCCTGTGTTTACACCAACTGCTGCGGGAACCTATAAGTTTTATGTGAAGTATAATAGTGGTGGTTGCGTAAACCCCGATACAGTGGTAGTGGTAGTAAGAGCCAATCCTGTGATAAGTGCAGGCGGCGCTACACTTTGTAAAGGAACAAACACTTCTGCAACCATCGGCACCAGCCCGGTAGCAGGCCTTTCTTACCAGTGGTCTCCCGTTACGGGCATTGATAATCCTACGGCATCGCAAACCGTCGTACACACCACCACCGGAACGGTATATACTTTAACCGCCACCGACCAGTATGGTTGCCAGGGTACGGTAAATGTACCTGTAGTGGTGAGCGCCACTGCTACTCCGGCTATAACAGTGCCTGATCTTCTGCTATGCTTTGGATCCGGCAGCAGGCAGTTTGAGCCGCAGATAAGTCCGGTGGCTGGTAATTATAGTTACCAGTGGTCTCCGGCAGCAGGTTTGTCCAACAGCAATGTTGCGTCACCTTATCTGACTCCTACGGATTTGGGAACTGTTAATCATTACACATTAACAGTAACTGATCAGGCTACCGGCTGTTTTGCACAAGCGCCGGCAGTAGCCAAAACCGAGGACTGCACCACTCCGTTGCCGGTAACATTCCTCTATTTTAATGCAACGGAACACAACGGCAAAGGGGTATTAAACTGGGCAACATCCACCGAATTGAATAGCAGCTATTATGAAGTGCAACGTAGTAATGACGGCTTAAGCTGGATGGCTATCGGCCAGGTAAAAGCTACCAATCAGTCTACGGGCAGCAGGTACGGCTTTGTAGATAACGGGCTGTCGCAGGGTACATCCTATTATCGATTGAAGGAAGTGGATATGGATGGCCATTATATGTACAGTGCCGTAAAAGAGGTGAATATGAGCAATGGTCATGTTGCTGCGAAGCCGGTGAGCTGGTATCCCAACCCGGCAGCGGGGCAAATTAAAGTAAAGACGAACGGAGAGACTATCAGTGTACTTACCATAACGGACATGAGTGGGCGGACAGTATACCAGCAAACAGGTGTACCGGAAGGAACGTTCACATTACCGTCTTCGTTAAGAACGGGAATGTATATTATCAGCTTCCGCGTGGGCAGTAATGTACAATCGGATAAATTGATGTTGTTGCGATAAGGAGGTTGTTTATAATCTTTACGCAGCATAAAAATGTGCAAGGTTTTTTTTGGTAAACCGGCGATATTGCTACTATTGAGCATCGTTGTGTCACTCACTTGTACGGTAGTAATTCTATTCTGCAAGTGGAAACATTCATGCACAAGTTTATACTGCGAAGGGTATAAGTATTAAGTGAACAGTAAAGGCATTGAATGTGGGCAGGGAATGGATAATTTTCTTCCCCGTTCAATGCCTTGTTGTTTTATAAGCAAACAGGTAATTACTAACGAGATGACTTGGATGATAGTGTATATAAAGGCTGATATATCCATACTGTTGTTATCGCAGGCAGTACTGTTGCTGTCTGGTTTTGTACTGCGCTGGGTACAGTTGGAGCGTATAAAGCGCAAGGTCTTGCACCTGGAAGATAAGATGCTGGCCGATCATGCCGAAATACTGAGGCTGCAACAGGAACTGGCAATTAAAAGCACAACAGGAGTATAAAAAAGAGTAAACTGAATATTTCGCATCAAAGTATACCAAGTAAACGACTTTTCTGTACAGCATATCAGCGTTATCTGGCACACGCCGCACAAATGTTGATGTGTCCGTTCAAATTGTATGACTATTATTTTTGGGTAATACTTAGCATGAAAGGAACCCTCACACAAAATAGTTTTCCATTATCCGTTTCTGTGAATGATAAGTGTCCTACACCTTCAAGTTGTAAGACACTTATCATTCACTTATCATCAATAAAAAAGCTTCGCAAATATTGCGAAGCTTCAATTTGGCGTCATTCCGTTTCAGCCTTCTAAACGGCGAAGCATTCTGAACTTTATTAGATGGAGAAGCGGAATGACAATATGTTTAATTGTTCTCTATCTTGATTGAGGATGCAAATTACTTGCATTTTTAAAATATGCTGCTTTTAAATTGTTAAGATTTTTAGAAATTAAAGTGCTATACTTTTTTCACTCATCATTTTTCTAAGATTGATAAGTCCATAGCGCATTCTACCCAAAGCGGTATTAATACTGCAATTGGTAATTGAGGCTATTTCTTTAAAACTGAGTTCTGCATAATGGCGTAAAATGATCACTTCTTTTTGGTCTTCCGGAAGCAGATCCAATAGCTTGCGTACCCGGTCGTGGCTTTGGCGCTTCATTATTTTTAAATCGGCGCTTTCTTCCGTAATGTTCAGCAGCTCGAAAATGTCCTGCTGGTCTGTGCTGGTTTTTATAGTAGGAGAGCGTTTTATTTTCCTGAAATGATCTACACAAAGATTGTGTGCTATACGCATGGCCCAAGGTAAGAATTTGCCTTCTTCAGTATAGCGTCCGCTTCTAATGGTATCAATAATTTTTATAAGTACATCCTGGAAAATATCTTCTGAAAGGTATTTATCCTTTACTAAAAAAAGGATGGATGTATAGAGCTTATCCTTATGTCTGATTATAAGTGTTTCTAAAGCGTCTACATCGCCATCCACAAAAAAGTGGATCAGCTCATGATCAGTTCGTTGAGAATATGATTTCATAAACTTACTACAAGGTTTTGTTATAGTTGGATATTGGTATACAGGTTCACTGGTCTTAGGTGTTAGAAAAATTTTTATTGTAGTGTTATGCGATAGGCGCGAGTTTTAGGTTTTTCACACATTAATAAACAAAATGTATATAAAAATACTCCATTTTCTTTGGGAAACAAATTTTTGCGAAATTTTTATTTGATCTGTGCGATAAATTCAAATATTGCATTGGAAAAATGTTTTTTTAAATAGATAATTGGATGCAATTAAGATAAATTTGTCATTTGGCTAATAATATATATAGGTAAGGTGGTATAAATGCGATGAATAGCATTACTGCCGTACAAGTGAGTGACACAACGGAAGATGAACAGAATTACTATAGTCCGTTACAAAAAATATTGAATAATTTCATAATGAGTATTAGTATATAATAGGTTAATTGATAATATGAGTACAACTTTAAAGAAAAAGAAAGGTGCTGGTGAGGCGGAAAACTCAGGCTCGAGTAATTCTATTTTAATAAAAGGCGCGAGAGTACATAACCTCAAAAATGTAACTGTAGAAATTCCGCGAAACAAACTGGTGGTGGTGACCGGCGTTTCGGGATCGGGGAAATCTTCGTTAACGATAGATACGCTGTACGCGGAAGGCCAGCGCCGCTATGCGGAAAGCCTGAGCTCTTATGCCAGGCAATTTCTTATGCGCATGGATAAGCCGGATGTGGATTATATAAAGGGCTTGTGCCCGGCTATTGCTATAGAACAAAAAGTGATTTCGCGTACTCCGCGATCTACGGTGGGAACCATGACGGAGATTTATGATTACCTGCGATTGCTGTTTGCCCGCGCTGGGAAAACTATTTCGCCGGTAAGTGGAAATGAGGTGAAAAAAGATGACGTTTCTGATGTGGTGAATGTTATAAAAACACTTCCTGCGGGGGATAAGGTTTTAATAATGGCGCTGTTTCGCCAGCATAAGAACAGGGATGTAAAAGAAGAACTGAATATACTTATACAAAAGGGATTTTCGCGGTTGTATGTAAATGGCGAAACATTACATATTGAAGATCTTTTGGAGGATATGTCTCCCTTTGCCGCGAAAGGCAAAAAGACTGCTGAAGCGTATATTTTAGTTGACAGGCTGGTGGCGAAAGATTTTGAGGAAGATGACCTTCACAGAATGGCGGATTCAATAAATACCGCTTTTTATGAGGGGGAGGGTGAAATGTTCATTAAAGTGAATAATGATGCGCCAAGACAATTTTCAACACGGTTTGAGCTGGATGGTATTGCATTTGAAGAACCGGTGCCTAATTTGTTTTCTTTTAATAATCCCTTTGGCGCATGTCCTACTTGTGAGGGTTTTTCGCAGGTTTTAGGTATTGATGCGGACCTGGTGATTCCTGATAAAAGACTGAGTGTGTATGAAGGCGCGGTGGCCCCCTGGAAAGGTGAAAAACTGGGGTGGTGGAAAGAGCAGTTTATAAAAGGTGCGAAGAACTTTAATTTTCCCATTCACAAGGCTATCATTGACTTGACCAAAGAAGAGTATAATACTTTGTGGAAAGGTAATGCATATGCATTTGGTATTGATGGCTTTTTTAAAGAGGTGGAAGAAAATCTGTATAAGGTTCAATACCGTGTTTTGCTGAGCCGGTACAGAGGGCGAACACTATGCCCGGATTGTAATGGCTACCGCTTACGCAAAGAAGCTTTGTATGTAAAAGTGGGCGGCAAAAACATTGGTGAGCTGTGCGAAATGCCGGTAAAAGATTTGAACAAATGGTTTGCGGAACTTAAGCTGAGCGCTCACGACAGCCAACTGGCAAAACGGATATTGGTGGAGATTAATACCAGGATCAAAACGCTGCTTGATGTAGGCTTAGGCTATCTCACGCTAAGCCGTTTGGCAAATTCGCTGAGTGGCGGTGAAAGTCAGCGTATTCAACTAACAAGAAGCCTGGGCAGCAATTTGACCAATTCGTTATACATACTGGATGAACCTTCTATTGGATTGCACTCCCGCGATACGGCAAGGCTGATTGCCGTGCTTAAAGAATTGCGTGATTTGGGAAATACTGTGGTGGTGGTAGAGCACGATGAAATGATGATGCGTGAAGCCGATCATATTATTGATATGGGACCGCTTGCTTCGCATTTGGGTGGAGAAGTAATAGCCGCAGGAAATTATGACGCAATAGTGGCGAATGAAAAAAGCCTTACCGGTAAGTACCTTAAAGGGGAACTTACAATTGACCCGCCGAAAATTACCCGTAAATGGACGCGGTTTGTAACCGTGCAGGGTGCCCGGCAAAATAATCTGAAAAATATTGATGTAACCATTCCGCTAGGTGTATTGTGCGTGGTAAGTGGCGTAAGCGGCAGCGGTAAAACTACTTTGGTAAAGCAAATTTTGTATCCCGCTTTGCAAAAGATAAAAGGAGAATTTGCGGAAAAAGTAGGCCTCCACAAAGGCATAACCGGTGATGTGGATTATATATCGCAAATTGAAATGGTGGACCAAAATCCAATTGGTAAATCATCACGAAGCAACCCGGTTACTTACATAAAAGCATACGATGAAATAAGAGATTTGTTCGCGAAACAACCATTGAGTAAAATACGCGGCTTTCTGCCGAAACATTTTTCCTTTAATGTGGATGGTGGCCGTTGCGACACATGTAAAGGCGAAGGGGAACAAATTGTAGAAATGCAGTTCCTGGCGGATGTTCATTTAACCTGCGAATCCTGCGGTGGTAAAAGATTTAAGGAAGAAGTGCTTGAAGTTACCTGCAAGGAGAAAAACATATATGACGTGCTGGAAATGAGTGTGGATGAAGCGCTGGAATTTTTCGAGGATAAAAAGGATGTAGTAAAGAAAATAAAACCGCTGAGCAGCGTGGGGCTTGGTTATATAAAGCTTGGCCAATCGTCCGATACCTTGTCGGGTGGGGAAGCGCAGCGTGTAAAACTCGCATCGTTCCTGGGAAAAGAGCGCACACAGGGGCATATACTTTTCATTTTTGATGAGCCAACAACCGGGCTTCACTTTCACGATATAAAAAAACTACTTGCCTCCTTCAACGCGTTGATAGAGCAGGGGCATTCGGTGCTGGTAATAGAGCATAATACCGATGTAATTAAAAGCGCGGATTGGGTGCTTGACCTGGGCCCCGAAGCCGGTGACGACGGCGGCAACCTGGTGTTTGCGGGCACTCCGGCAAATTTGAAAAAGTGTAAGGAAAGCTATACTGCAAAGTATTTAAATAGTTGAAGTTGAAAATTGAGAGTGCTGAATGATCAGGTTGCGTTGTGAAAGGTAAGCGTTTGAAAATTACAAGTGTGTTTTTGGATACCGGCATTTGTTTTTCATGGCGTCATCGTTGTGTCACTCACTTCATCGGTTGTAATTCTTTTCATCGGCTAAAATATTTTAGGCTTGTTGTCCGGGTCCAGGTATCCTACACCTCAAAGGTGTAGGATATCTGTGTAACTGATTTCAGCAATGTTTGCCCATACCGAAACACCGGTAACCGGCAACTTTCATCTGATCTATGACCCCCTCTACTGCCCGCTCAATAGCATTCCTACCGTACAAGTGAGTGACACAACGATGCTTAACCCACATTGCAGCTAAGAAGGTGGGAAAGAGCCAGGGGAGTGATTTTGATTTTTTGAAATTGAGCAAAGGGGGACTACAGATTTTTTTCGGTAGAAAGGCTGGTGTTTATAGTTAAGTGCTGAATAAATTACC
>JAVBLN010000028.1:0-25540 GCA_031553495.1 Flavihumibacter sp. | reverse complement strand
TGCGGAAAGGGTGATTTTTTGTTGTTTTTCATATTCCCTAATTAGACAATACGAAAATAATACAAAAAATGCAGGAAACCTAATCCTGCACTCTTTTTTTTAAAAACTAGTATTCCCTAAAAAAAGAAGTTAGGGTTTAATCAAGGCTCTCCCGATGATTTCAAAAAAACATTACCCAATTTTAGTCTATTCATTCCAGTTAAATACGACCTTCTCTCCATTTAATTTCCATTCGCTTGGAAACTGGTTGGAGAGCCAGTCAAGGGGTTCTGCAATTGGTTGTATCCTTGATGCCTGTTCAAACGATTTTTTAATAAGTTGCTTTTGTTCATCCCCGACTGCTGCTGCTTGTGCTGAAATGAATAATGGCGTACTGCTTTCGGCCAATAGTTGCATCCATTGCTTGTTTTTACTCCACGGAACAGCGGTTGTTAATCCTACACAATCACCGTCCGCAGAATAAAAATGATTATGGTGTATCATTCTAAACCCAAGTGTATTCACGCCCATTTTACGTGTGCGATCCCATTCTCTGCCGCTGGTATCATCACCAATCCTGTTAAGCTCAAAAATACCTGCTGACAAATGGCTTAGTGTGTTGCACCCCAGTAAATAAATATCATGTGCAGCTTCGCGAATACTTTGATATAAATGCAGTATTATTTCAGCAGTAGTTCTTGTACTATCTGTAAAACGCCATCCCGGGGTAGTAATATCGGTAGTAAGCATTTGGTTACCCCACTTGCCTAGTATATCAAAAGTTGTAAAATCATGTTTTACCAGCTTATAACCCCAATGCACATATGTTTTCATATTATTTTTAATGCGCTCGATATTTTCTTCTATACTCGGGTCCAATACTGGCTTCTTAGGTGAGTCGCGCCCCGGAATTGAAGGCAATAATAAATGCCTTCCATCATTGTGCGATGCGCATAAAGGACGGGTCCATAACCCAGGTTGCATTCCAAGCTTCTTTATATTATCCGCAAGCAGTCCCATATCTTTAAAATGGTCATTAGGTTTTGAGAAATCATCTTGCCAGCAACAATCATTGGGTAACAGTGGAGAGTAATACGCCCATCCCGAATCAATAACGGAAAAAGGCGGATTTTCGCTATTCCCGGCCAGTTCGGCCATACGTGAGGTATGATTTAGTATTATCTCTGCCGAATTAGCGCCATAAGTAATATACCAGTCATTAATACCATAAACTGGTTGCTGAGGCAGAATTGGTTTATCACACATCATTTTGGAAAAACGCCTGGCTGTAATAAAGGCGCTATCTTTCCTTTTACTTTTTGCAGCTATTATATTAGCTGCAAGCAACACACGTGAACCAAGTATTACGCCTATCCCACCACTACGAATATCTAATGTCAACTGCATTTTACCATCTCCTGTCTGCCAGTAACAAATAGAGCGGCATCCTGTTTTTACACCAAAACATACTGTCGATGTTTCATTGTACTGTATAAAATACCAAGGCATTTTCCTGCCAAATAATGGGGGTTGAAAACTAACATCTCCGTATGTTCTTTCAATATGATCACCCAATATTGAGGTGCTACGCGGTATAGAATAATGCCATTCCATTTTCACATTATGCAGAGCTTCAGAAGGTGAGCCTGTTTCAACCTGTAATGTGCCGTTGACATATGTGAGTTTTACAAAAACATCTTTGTATGTCCATAAATTCCCATTACTGCCATTCATTTCATGGGAGCCATCATCCAAAGTAATAAAGATTTTTTCAGGTAATTGAATCAACGATTTATTTTCGGTAGTTGCATATGACAGATCAGAAAACACGAGACCTGCGATAGCAGCGCCGGAATAGTATATAAAGTTCTTCCGATTCATAATTTGTAGAAAATGTAGTTTATCAAACTTACATTTACACAAACAAAACCGAATAGCTTTTTTTCCGAAAAAGATGGATAATATTAGGACACTTCTTTTTTTACCGGTTTTATTTCAACAGTCTCTTTGTTGTTTCTAAACTCCATAGGGGATAGTCCCATAATATTACTAAAGCATCTTGAAAAATAATATGGATCATTAAACCCTAGCGCATACCCTATTTCTTTCACACTTTTGTCTGTAAACTCCAAATACTGACAAGCTTTTTGGATTTTAATATGGTTAAAGTATTCGTGCGGAGGGTAACCTGTTTTCTTTTTAAATTGTTCTGAATAATGCGAGGGCGAAATAAGCGCTTGCCTTGCCATTTGCTTTAATGATAATTGCCTGTGCAGGTTTTCACGCATAAAAGCTATAGATAGGTCAATTACATCTTCACGGTGGCTTTCGATACTATAGTGAAACAGATTTGGATGACTAAATGAGGAAGCAAAATGCCAGAAGCACATATTTATGTATTGAAGGTTAGTATCGCTATAACCAGATTCCAGTATATTATAAATTGAATCAAATAGTTTTATTCTTTCTTCTGAGTAAGGAACCTGCCTGATGAAACTTGTGCCACTCATACTTAGCAAATCGGTTAATTGTCCTGAAAGATCCCCTTTAAAATGTAGCCAATATATCGACCAGGGATACTCTTCATCCGAGCCATATGAATGCGAAGTGCAAGCTGGTATTATAATAAAATGATCCCTATCAATAGTTAAATGTTGGCCATTCATGTTCAACCAGCCTTTACCATCTACACAATATATTAAAATGTGTGTGGAAGTTCCGCTTGAACGCTTATAATAGTGAAATTTAGCTTTGGGATAAAATCCAATATCGGTAATAAAAACATTGTTAACTAAAGGCGACTTTGAAAAGCCCTTAATAACCTTCGCTGGCAATACTATAGCACGCTGTCCGTTAAAACCTTCACTTTTTCGAAGGGGCTTTTCAATACGGTTTACAATCTCATGCATAATCACTGGTTTTAACGGTGAATCATTACGCATTTTACAATACTTAAGGTAGAATGGTATTTTCCTTCAATAATATTATCAAAAAAAGAGCATATATCTGAACTTAAAGGATATAAATATTTTTCAGAAATGCATAGTCCTCTATAGTTCAACTAGTATTCCTGTTATGGCAACAACATACAATAACACACAATTATAATCATAAATGTTACTAATTTTAACCTGTTGAAGCCTACCTTCCGCTTCTCGTCATCTTCTATTACAGTATTTTGAAGTAAATTCATACATGCTCTAAAAAACAGGACATTATGAACTGGACAATTATTATAGAATTATTGTACGTAGTTATATTGATTTTAGTTTGCCTTAGAATCATATATGATACCCGCTCCAACATTAAAACACTTGCATACCTTCTCTTTGCGATCTTTGTTCCGGTGGTGGGAATTTCATTCTATTTCTCCTTTGGTATTAATTACCGGAAAAGAAAAATGTATTCAAAGAAAATCATTAATGACGAAAGGCTTCTTAAAAGAATTCACTACATAATAAACTTTTCTTCGCAAGAAGTGTTAAAAAGAAAAAAGAATATTGATAATGAAAAAGAACTTGTTCGTCTATTGTTAAATAACGATGTTAGCCCGCTTATTGGCCATAATGAGGTCAAGCTTCTTATAAACGGAGAGAATAAATTTCCTCTTGTTCTGCAGGCTTTAAAAAATGCAAAGCATCACATTCACATTGAATACTACATTTATGAGAATGACGCAATTGGCAATGAAATAAAAAATGTGTTAATAGAAAAAGCCAGGCAGGGTGTGGAAGTTCGTTTTTTATATGATGATTTTGGCAGCAGATCAATTCAAAGAAAACTGGTGCCCGAAATGCGACGCAATGGTGTGGAAGCTTACCCTTTTTATAAAATCAAGTTTGCTCCATTTGCTAACAGGCTCAACTACCGAAACCACCGTAAGATCATCATTATAGATGGAGAAGCCGCTTTTGTGGGGGGCATCAATATTAGCAACAGGTATATCAATGATGGTGAGGAAAAATTATTCTGGCGCGATACGCACTTATACATTCATGGCCCGGGCATTTTTTATTTGCAATATCTGTTTATGTGCGACTGGAATTTCTGCGCTCCCAAAAGCAAGATGGATGCAGATTTCAAATACTTTAATACAAAGTTCATTTCATCTGTAAACTCGGCCAAAGATGTGGCTATACAAATCGCCGCCAGTGGTCCCGATTCTGATCATCCGTCAATTTTGTATTCTATTTTACAAGCAATCAATCTCGCCAAGGAAGAAATATTGATCACTTCTCCTTATTTTATTCCCGGCGAAAGCCTTACCGACGCTATCATTGTCGCTTCCCTCAGCGGCGTTAAAGTAAAGCTGCTGGTGCCTTACACTTCCGATTCCATAATGGTTAATACTGCTGCGCAATCTTACTACGACGAATTATTGAAAGCTGGTGTTGAAATCTATTTGTATAAAAAAGGCTTTATACATGCAAAAACTTTTGTAGCAGATAGCAATGTATCAATCGTGGGAACTGCCAATATGGATTACCGAAGTTTTGAATTGAACTTCGAAGTAAACGCGATTATTTACGATTCCAATTTTAGCAATGAGTTGAGGAACGCGTTTTATGAAGACTTGCAATTCTCTGAAAAGCTTAATATTACCGATTGGGAAAACCGCTCTTTATACAAAAAAATAATCCAAAAAATAGCAGGATTGCTATCTCCGTTGCTTTAACTCAAATTTTGAAAGCGTAGTTTATGGTTGTTGGTGTTTAACCACAAGGGCCACAAAGGAAAGCACAAAGGTCACAAGGGTAGGCTGAACTACCACCAGTCCTTGTGTTCCTCGTGCCGCCTATTGTGCCCCTTGTGGTTAAAATAAATGGAGAGTTGAGAATGGAGAATGCTTTATACACTGATGGCAAGCAAGAACAAAAGCACTCATAACCCATAACTCAAAACTCAAAACTTGCTCAATAGCATTACTACCGTACAAGTGAGTGACACAACGATGCTTAATAGTAGCACTACCGCCGGTCCCAAAAAAGTTATGAGTTATAAGTTATGAGTGAGATATAAAGCATTTCAAATCTCAAATTATAATTTGAGCCACGGCGCGGCAGCATCATCTACAAACCAATGCAATTCGCCGTTTGCAGGTTTTATTACTTGCGCAGGATACTCATCCGGATTACACGCACTTAGTAAAATTTTTTTTAGCACATGTTCTTTGCTGTTACCATAGGTAAGAAAAGCAACCCGTGCCGCCTTATTAACAATTGTTTTAGTAAGCGTAATCCGATACATATTTTGCGCAGCAAGAAAAAATGCCGTACACCACTTTACTGATTCTTGCACTACACTGGTGCCCGGGAAAAGGGACAACGTGTGGCCGTCATCGCCCACACCTAAAAGTACAAGATCAAAACTATGATCTGTACTATCAAAATACTGGTGAAGGATCTTTTCATACTCGCTTGCAGATGCAGCAGGCTCAATATCCGTGCGCATTACATGAATTTGACTTGCAGGAACAGCCACATTATTAAGCAATGTATCGTAAGCCATTTTTGCATTGTTGCGACTATCATCGAAAGGCACGACCCTTTCATCACCCCAAAAAATATGTAGCCGGCTCCAGTCAATCTTTTCTTTAAAAGGTGAGCCGGTAAGCATTGCATGCAATTTAACCGGTGTAGAACCACCGGATAATGCAATAGTAAATCTCTCCTGCTTTTGCAAAGTGTTACAGATATGATCAGTTATCCACTCAGCCACTGCAAGGCTTGATGTGTCGGGATTTGAATGTTTGTATATATACATGATAATGGTTTTTTGAGATGTCAGAAGTCAGATGTCAGAAGAAGAAGTCTAACCTACACCGGCAACTGATATCTGACCTCTCTGTTGGAGTACAGGCAAATGGCACACAGATGACACTGATTAGACTGATCTTCACTGATATTTCGTTTATAACACATGCCCTGTAAAGCTTGTAGCCTTGCAGCAATGTACTGTTGAATTAGCAATAAATTAGCGTTTCATTTTTTTAATGATTTCTGATCTCTGTTTTCGCTACTGCCCACTGCTAACTGCCCACTTTCTTCTTCCCTCTTTCACTCCTTATGAGGAGCCGGTAAAGTTACCCAATTTCTGCCATCGCGGGCAATCAGCGCTTCGGCGTCTTCGGGGCCCCAGGAGCCAGGTGCATAATTTGGAAAGTCTACCGGCACACGTGTATCCCATGTGTCCTGTATTGGCATTATAATACGCCAGGAAGCCTCCACCTGATCGGAGCGCATGAATAACGTTGCGTTCCCTTCCATAATATCAAGCAATAAAGTTTCATAAGCCTCCGGCTCGTGTTCGTCATATGCATCTTTATAACTAAAGATCATATCTACGGGGCTAAGCGTCATATCTTGCCCGGGACGTTTTGCCTGAAATCTCAAACGGATGTCCATATCAGGTTGTATGCTAATGGTAAGCCTGTTGGGCCTCCACGTTTCAGCAGCTTCGGCGGGAAACGCATAATTAGGTGCAGGCCTGAATTGTATGGTTATGATGGTGGTTTTTTCGTGCATGCGTTTTCCGGTGCGCACATAAAAAGGCACGCCCTGCCAACGCCAGTTGTCTATATAAAATTTTACCGCGGCAAACGTATCGGTTTTTGATTGCGAATCCACATTTTTCTCCTGCCGGTACCCGGCAACTTTTTCGCCCTGCATCCAGCCTTCGCTATACTGGCCCCGCACAGAAAACCGGTGCACATCCTCACGACTTATTCTTCTGATGGCGTTAAGCACGTCTACTTTTTTGTTTCGTATTTCATCTGCATCAAAATTAACCGGCGCTTCCATGGTAATCATGCACAGCAATTGCAGAATATGGTTTTGCACCATATCGCGCAAAGCACCCGCTCTTTCATAATAATCTCCACGGCCTTCGGCGCCTACTGTTTCAGATGCCGTAATCTGCACATGATCTATATAATTCCTGTTCCAAATCGGTTCAAATAACGCGTTGGCAAAGCGCAAAGCAAGTATGTTCTGCACGGTTTCTTTACCCAGAAAATGATCTATCCGGTAAATCTGTTTTTCATCAAACATGCCAGATAATAGCTTGTTCAATTCCATGGCGCTTTGAAGATCGTGACCAAATGGTTTTTCCACCACTACTCTTGTGCATTTGGTATCGGCGCAAATGTTCAGCGGACCAAGTTTGCCTACAATATCCGGCACAAGCTGCGGCGCTACAGCCAGGTAAAAAATCACATTGGGATGCTCGCCAAATTTAGTTTCTGTTTGCTTTACTATCTCAGCAATTTTCGCATATTCATCTTCCTTTTCCGCGTCCATTTGCAAGTAAGACACGTGTTGCGAAAATGTCTTCCACCGTCCATTACCGGTTTCACCATCTTTTCGCCTGCTGAATTTTTGAATGCCATTTAAAAGATGTTGCCTGTAATCCTCATCATTGTACGGACGCCGCCCTATGCCTACAATGGCAAATTTTTCCGGCATCCAGTCGTCAATAAAAAGATTGTATAGAGCAGGAGATAGTTTCCTGAAGTTTAAATCGCCGCTTCCGCCAAAAATAAAAATTAGCGATGGCGACGGACGTTTATGGTTTTGCATTTTGGTAGTATTTGGTATTTAAAATCCGGCAGTGCAAATAGTATTCAGATCAATAAACTTCACATTTATTATCCATTCACAGCTACCTACATGTTCATTTTTTTATTTTGGGAACCGGCAGTTGAGCCCTGATTAAGCTTCTGTTGTGTCACTCACTTCAACTATAGTAATTCTTATCATCTACTGCAAACACAGAAGATTATAAAACTTATTTGCAAGTTGTTATTTAAAATATTATCGCCGTTACTTAGTTCCCCAATCAGTATGAAACTTTCCGGGTTCATCTACCCTTTCATAGGTATGAGCTCCAAAGTAATCACGTTGCGCCTGCAGCAAATTTGTTGGCAGCCTGCCTGATGTATATGCATCTATATATCCTAATGAGGCCATTAATCCGCTTGCGGCAAAGCCGTTCAATGCAGCCCGTGAAACCACTGTGCGCAAGCCTTGCAGTTTATTGCTGAGCAGCCCCGCGATTTCCTTATCAAGCAAAATATTTGGCAGTTGCTCGTCGCGGTTGTACACTTTACTAAATGCTTCAAGTAAAGAAGAGCGTATAATACAACCACCACGCCATACACGCACCACTTCTTTCATTGGAATTTCCATTTGCCACTCAATAGATGCTTTATGTAATAATGCAAGCCCCTGTGCATAACTAATAAGAACACCCGAAAATAACGCATTGCGTAAATGTGCAATAAACGCGGTTCTGTCAGAAATTTCTTTTTTCACCTGGTGGTATAAAGTTTCCGCTGCTACACGTTCTTCTTTCAATGCGGAAATATTGCGCATGGTAACAGCCATATCAATAGAAGGAATAGGCACACCTATTTCCATAGCATCCTGCGAGGTCCACTTGCCGGTGCCTTTAGCGCCGGCCCTATCCAGTATCATATCCACAAGGCTGTTATCGGTTTTATCGTCCTTTTGCAAAAAAACATCGGCGGTAATCTCCACCAGGAACGATTGTAGTTCACCCGCATTCCATTCGCTAAATATTGTATGAAGCTCCTTATTATTAAGTCCAAGTCCCTTATGCAGCATTTCATACACTTCCGTAATAAGTTGCATAATCGAATATTCAATACCGTTATGAACCATTTTTACATAATGGCCTGCCGCGTTTTTTCCCAGGTGAGCTACGCATGGAACACCGTTTACCTTTGCAGCAACTGCTTCCAGCATAGGCTTCACTACCGGGTACGCTACAGGATCGCCGCCGGGCATAATGCTTGGGCCGGTTCTTGCGCCCTGCTCACCACCGGATACCCCCATTCCCATAAAGTGTATCTTTTTTGTTTCCAGGTATTTTACCCTGCGCAAAGTATCGGTATAATGCGAATTTCCGCCATCAATAATAATATCACCGGGCTGTACAAGCGAAAGCAGGTCTTCAATCACATCATCCACAGGTTTGCCTGCGGGCACCAGCATCATTATTTTGCGTGGCGTTTCAAGCAGCGAAACCATTTCATTTAAAGAAGTTACACCTTTTACAATTGTTCCCGGAGTGGCAGACGACTCCAAAGCCGCTGTTTTCTGAGGATCTTTGTCAAAGCCCGTTACTTTGAAACTATGGTCTGCCATGTTAAGCAAAAAATTTCTGCCCATAACACCCAGCCCTATCATTCCGAAGTTGAATTGAGAATTGGTCATGATTATTTTGGTAATTAAAGCGTGCAATATAAATAATTTGCGAAAGAGCAGCAATTTGAGATCTGAAATGCTGCAGGCAGGCAAGTACTGGCAAACCATCTCACCCGTCATTTCGGGAACGGGCTGAAAAAATTGAGAATTGAGAGTGGAGAATTGAGAATACTAAAGGTGTTAGATTAAGCCTGACACGATTTCTCTTGCCTACTGCCTGCTGCCAACCTGCTCATTAGAATTACTGCCGTACAAGTGAGTGACACAACCGGAGCCAAATCAGGGCTATACCGCCGGTTACATAAAAAAACCTTCAATAAACATGAAGGCTTTTCTTTTACGTTCACTATACCGGTTTTTTCTGATCCCGGTTTTGCCTGCGTTCCATCATTTCTCGCTGGGCCATAGTGTTGAACTCTTTGTCGGCTTTAAAAAATTGATTCACTTTTTCTTCCGATAAAACTTTTAGGAATTGCGTTTTATAATTTTTTCTGATCTCCACCACTTTCGCTTCCAGTTCCACTTCATCGGCGGTGCGGTTTTGATATACCTGTTTTATTTCTGCAGTGTATTTGTTATAAATGGGCCAAAATTTCTGAGCTTCTTCTGTGGTCAGATTCAGCTTATTGGTAATAAAAGCGATTTTTAAAGCCTCCATGCGTCCGCCTCCACGTGGAGGTTGCTTATCCTGCGCATTGGCTATTGTTGAAAGAAAAACAATAAATACCAATAGTAAAATTCGTTTCATAGCCTGTTGTTTCTATAAGGTTTACACAATTAGTGCTTTGTTTTAATTAATAGGATTCGCTTTGGTGCCGGTTTGCTCCAGTAAATATTGTTGCAGTTCCTTATCGGAAACATCCGCGAGCATCAATTGCACATCTTCGCCCCGAAGCATGGAACTGTCGTTATACATCGCAAGGCTTCCTGCCAGGGTATTTTTTTCTACAAAAGATTTTAGTTCGCTATCACTCAGCATTTTTACTTCATTCTCAATATCAGTAATACTGGCAGTGTTAACATCTGCAGGATTATTACTAAAAAACATCTTTGAGGTTAGGAAAATAAGACCGGTAATGGCAGCCGCCACGGCAAAATATTTAACTACATTACGTTTAAAATTTCCTTTAACAACTTTTGTGTGGCCGCTCTTTACTACACTTTCCTTTGCCTTTTCAAGAATAATTTGCGGCAAATTATCAAAATAATCCGCAGGCGCAGTAAAAACCTGCCTATTTTTTAGAGCATCCAATTCCGGCAACAGGTTTTCCAATTCATCATTTACAATATCTATGGCTTTAACTCCATCCACTACATTTGAAGAAAGGTCTGAAAAATAATTTTCACCTAATTCATAAGGCATTTTTTTGGAAATATTATTTAACAAAGGCGATAACATTTCCAGCTCTTCAACGGTGGTTTCGGAAAATTTTTCTTGCATTACTCTTTGCAAAAGAAGGGAAGGAAGGTTGTCGAAATAACCTTCGGGCGCCTCATAACACACTCTGTTAGAAATGTTTGCAACTTGCGGGCTAATCTCAAATAACTCATCCAATATGTTCCTGTCACGTGTCATGTACGTAAGTAAGATATGCTTTATCCTAAATAGTTTAATGATTGAGTATATAATCCTCAATTTTTTTCACCGCATGGTGATAAGACGCCTTTAAGGCCCCCTCCGAAGTTTCCAGCACTTTGCTCATTTCTTCATAGGGCATTTCATCATAATACCTCAGGTTAAAAACCACTCTTTGTTTTTCCGGCAATCTTTGAATAGCAAGTTGCAGCTTCCATTCCAGTTTATTAGCATCAAAGTTTTTATCAGCTTTAATGCGATTGCTCAAGCCACTTTCCACTTCCTCAAATGAAACCGTGGCCTTCTTTTTTTGCTGTTCAAGAAAAGAAAGACACTCGTTGGTGGCTATCCTGTATAACCAGGTATAAAGCTGGGAGTCTTCCCTAAAATTGTCAAGTCCTTTCCATACCCTGATAAAAACATTTTGCAACACATCATTAGCATCTTCATGTTCCACAACCATTCTTCTAATGTGCCAATACAATTTTTCCTGGTATTTTTTGATGATAGCCGCAAATGCTTTTTCCCTGGTTTCGGGGTTATGAAATTGCAGTAATAATTCATTATCGTGCAAAATAATTGCCATAATAAAAAGCTCGTTTAAGCAATTTGATTTTAATGAACGGTAAAATTACCATTCCTGAAAACTATAATGACAAATAAAAAGCCAAAAATAAGTAAAGATCTGAGGTCAGAAGTCAGATAAGTTACCAACAGCTTTTCATATTGTACTACCTGTACACCGGCAACTTTCTTCTCACTCAAAACTCATTACTCATCAATCATAACTTTTTTGGGACCGGCAGTAGTGCTACTATTAAGCATTGTTGTGTCACTCACTTGTACGGCAGGAATGCTATTCAACAAGTTATGAGTTGTGAGTTTTGAGTAATGAGTAATGAGTGCTTTTGTTTTTGCTTGCAATCAGTGTATAAAGCAATCTCAATTCTCAACTCTCAATTCTCCATTATAAAGAGAGAGGGGCCAGGATAAAAATCCGGCCCCGTTCTTTTTAAATCCAATATCCTATGAAAAACCGTTGTAAAAATAGCGAAGGCCACACATAAAAAAATACCCACAATAGGGTATTTTTTGCAATTAATTTATGATAATCTTATTAGTATGACCAAAGATCCTGCTCGTAATTGAAGATTTTTTCCTTAATATTCTCACCTTCCAGCAAACGCAAGATCGGATCCTTTACATAACCGCTAATGAACTGATCATACGGATTGTTCATGGACGATTTAATAATTCTGCTTGCAAACATGCGGTTTTCAAACAATTCTTCCCAGCTCATTCTTGCTCCATAATTATTAGCATTGTATGCCTCATACTTTGACAGCATTGGTCTTAAGTCCGGATAATACACCCAAAAAATTGGTGTTACATCACGGAAAGAGCCGTCTGTATTCCGTATCGTTTTCAAAGGCGCTATACCAAGAATTCTTATTACCATGCGAGATGATTCCTTATCAAAGATCACTTCTTCTTTAATCCAGTATTTCTCAACATTGTCAGGATTAAATTCGTTAATTATCAAAGAATCTTTTGTAATACCTTTTGATCCATCAGGATCTTTGTCCCAATCAGGAATTTGTATAACGGCAGGTTTACCTACCAGGTTTTCAGCAATTTCTTTAAATGTTATTGGGGTGGTAAAGCGATCATCAATTGGGCTGAAAGCAGTTATATCGCCACTTTTTATAGCACTCAAAAGGATATTGATAAACCGCTGGTTGCCATTATCATCATCTGCCTTATAGGTAAATGGCAGGTTCATTTTTTCATGCACATCCAGTTCGCGCCAAACTTTTTGGCGATACACCGCATCATCTTCCCTTATATGCTCGTATGCCAGCGGCATCCTGTCTTTAACCAGGTTACGCTCCACAGCATCATCATTACGTAGTGATTTACGAACTACAGGTAATTCTAATGTTGCTTCAGGGAGTGGCGCTGTGGTATCCTTAGCCGGAGCTGTAGTAATAGCAGCAGCGGTATTACTCTTATTGGTTGTTTTTTGAGTAGTTGTTGTACGTTTCTTTGTAGTACGCTTTGCCTGGGCATCTGCCACATTAGCTGCAAGCGCCAGCACCACTGTAAACAAACCAAACCTGATAATGCTCTTCTTCATAATATTCATTCTTCTATTTCAAATTAAAGAAAATGCCGGGAAGTTCTCTCACTTTCCCATCCTGGCCTTTTACGCGTATCTGATCAAAAAATATGGAACTGCCTGGAGTGGCACGACTTACAATGTTTGCCGCAGCGCCCGACCAGCGAGGCCCTTCATTTGATGCTTCCTGGTAAACAGGGAACGCGCCGCCATTAGCTCCCAATCTATAACTCACTACCTGGAAAGGAGATTCAAATTCAGAGTCAAGTAAGCGTGCAATCACACCGCCCTGAGCTTTAAACAATGCAGTAGCAATCGAGCCGCCCTTACTACCACCTACCATAGCAGTAGGATCAGGTAACGTTTTACAACGAATGGGGAATGCCGATGTTTTTCCTTCCACAGTAACCCTTATTTCAGCAGTACCTGTTTGAGTAGGTTTAGCTATCCATTTGTCTCCTCCAACAGAAGAGATGGTTCCTCCTGTAAAAGACACACTCATTTTTTCCTTACCTGCAGAACCGGCAGAAACAGTTAAAGGATTATCTACTCCAATATACATTACATTCATCTTTTCCAGGAATATGGATGCCCCGGAAGGTGAACCAACTGTGTAATTTATTGTCTTAGAAACAGAGCCGGTAGTGCCATCCGGTTTCACATAATTAATATTAACAACCACTGATTTTGATCCCACGCCGCTTACCTGGGTTTTATAAACACCCACACCTTCAGCATTTAATGGGGCAGAGGCACCATTAATAGTAATTGTTGGTCTTGCTGCTTTACTATAAGCGCCGATACCGGCAGTGATTTCCAAATCCTGTCCCGGCATAAGGTATGTAGCATTTGTTCCAATCAAAGGTTGAAATTCATCAAAAACCACTTTTACTGACCCTACCTTACTCAAACAATAATCCACCATTTGCGCTTCCGAATTCTTTATATCATTTTGAAACTTACTGAGCATGGTTAATGCCGCAATAGTTGGTGTCATATGAAAATACGCCTGGGTCCAGTCATAGTTTGTATTACCGGATTGCGATTTGGGTATTGAAAGATCTAAAGGAAGAGTTTTTGCCAGTTTTTCTTTTTCCTCTACTACATCTTTTTTATCTGCCTGATCTGTAAACTTATTCGGATCCAGAATATTTAGCAGTTGTGTTTTAAAATCTTCCAACCTCTTTTGCAACTTAGGCCCTTCCCCTTTCTTATCAAAAAGTCTTGTGGCCGCGTCCAAATCGTCTTCTTTAAATTCTTCAACACCATTCTCCGTTTTCAAATTAGCCTCCTGTTTCAGTTTCAGCTTTAAGTCCTCAATGTATTTATTCGCATCTGCCGAAAGTTTAGCTGCTTCATTTGCCAGGGGTTGCCATTTCAATGCGTTTGCCCTTGTTTGTTCATCTTTTGCCAGTTCATCAAATGATCTATATACACCAATATTCTTTTCATCAATAACGCCGTTCGCATTCATTAAGCTGTTATTGACAGTTTTAAAGGCATTCAAAATTTCAGATGACACATTTAGCGCCAGCAATGCTGTCAGCACCAAATACATCATGTTGATCATTTTCTGCCTGGGCTCCTTAGGTAAAGCCATGTATAATGAGTTTTAGAAAATTATTAATCCTGTTTCCATTCACTAAATTATTTTACAGTTTTGCTAACTATACCAAAACTATCTGCCTTGCATAGCGCTCAACATATTACCATATACCTGGTTAAGGTTGGTAAGGTTCTTAGCCAGCATCGAAATCTGATCTTGTGTTTTCTTCGCGTCATCTATACTGCCGGACATTGCTTGTGAAGCCTGTGAAAGATTGCTGTAAAACACGTTCATTGCTTTCAGGTGATTGTTAGTGTCCTGCAATTCCAGTTCATAGATGGTGTTCAATGATGAAAGGTTTTTAGTTAATACCTGCACCTGGCCATGGAATTGTTTTGTAGATTCTGATGCTTCATTGAAAGACTGCAAAGTAGCAGCGGATTTCAGATAAGCATCTTTCATATTTCCTAATGCGTTGGTGGCTTCCTTTGTTTTCACTGCATAATCATTGGTAGCAGTTACCACATCACTTGCATCTTTCATTTGGCTAACAGTAGTGCCAAGTTTTTGAAAACCTTCGCTTAATCTTTTCAAATTAGCAGGGGTAATATCGGCTTCCTGCATCATTTTATCCAAACCTTGTAAAGCCGGGTTACCTGAGACCGTATTGCCTGCAACTTTTGGCAATGCTTCTGCGATGGCTGCCATTTCGCTTCCGGGAGGCGGAAGAAAGGCGTAAACAAGAAATATAAATGCTTCAGTTAACAAACCAACCGTCAACATTATATTCGCAAAAGGCATATGCAAAAGTTTTGCCCAAGCGCCAATCAATACAATTGTAGCCCCTACGCAAACTATTACATTTACTATTTTTTCAGTGGATTTAGATGCTCCCGCCATATTTTTTGATTTTAAATTTAATTTTAATGGGTTTCAGAGTTTTATTTAAATCAAGAATAATTCGATTAACCGGAATACTTATTTCAAATATTCTATAAGCAAGCAGTATTAGTTTGATCAGGGGTGGTTCAACTTGCCGAATAGAATTCCTACCGTACAAGTGAGTGACACAACGATGTTTAATAGTAGCAATACCGCCGGTCCCCAAAAAATCGTTGCACTTTATTACCCTGCCGGACAATTATAAATACCCGATTACTTACGACCCTGGGTTGGAGGCAAATCTATTACACAACGGAATCCGATGTAAGATTTGGCTGTATCCTGGTACTCGTATGCACGTGTACCTGTTTGCAGGAAATAGCCAACATCTTTCCAGCTTCCACCGCGCAAAACTTTACGTTTCATGCGGGGGGGATCCGAATCTTTCGCATTATACCTGATGTCGGGGTTCATATCATGCTGGAATGTGTAGCCGCCTTCGTAGAACAATGAAGAAGTCCATTCAGCCACATTTCCGGCCATATTATACAAACCAAAATCGTTGGGCCAGTATGCATCGGCACGTACGGTATAAAAACCGCCGTCTTCGGGATAATTTCCGCGACCGGGCTTGAAGTTAGCCAGCAAACAGCCTTTTTTATTTCTTAAATAATAGTTACCCCAGGGGAACATTGATTGAGAGCGTCCGCCGCGTGCTGCGTATTCCCATTCCGCTTCGGTAGGTAACCTGAAATCGGATTCGGCTGCGCGTTTTTTCGACTCAAGATATCCGTTCAGATACATGGTGCGCCATTCGCAGAAAGCTGTGGCCTGCATCCAGCTCACGCCCACAACGGGGTAATTGCCAAAAGCAGGGTGAGAGTAATAGCGTTTTGTCATTGGCTCATTGTATGAGTAGGAGAAATCCCTTATCCATACCAGTGTATCAGGATAAATTCTTATATCTTTTTTTACAATGAATTGAGAGCGGGGCTTGCTTGCATTTTCTCGTTTTGCGGCTTCTTTGGTATCAAATGTTTCTGAATGGAAAACCAGTTTAGCAGCGTCGATCTCCTTTTTGCCAAAAATGCGGTTTTCAGGAGTAACGATCATCCTGTCCAATTTTTCAATTGTGGCAGGATCGCCCCATTTTATAGTTCTTATTTTAACCCAATCGAGGCGTTGATCACTTACATCGCCTGTTTTACCCTTTTTATAATATTCAAGAATTGAACCAGCGATAGAATCTCTTACCCAATTGGTAAACTGGCGGTATTCGTTGTTGGTGATTTCTGTGGCATCCATCCAAAAGCCGTTGATAGAAACCTGCTTATTGCGTGCAGTGTAAGCATAGTTGACATCTTCATCGCTTGGCCCCATGTGAAAAGTACCTGGTGGTACATACACCATTCCCGGCGGCTTGGGCATTACATATTTCTCTCCGGGAGACACACCATGGAGCTGGCCATCGTTGACCAAACCTTTTGATTTGCCGCCTTTACCGCAACTTGCCAGCATTAAAACCGACATTAGTATTATAAATGTAGAAAGGAATCTCATTTTCATAACATTAAAGGGTATTGGGCAAAAATAATATTTTGTCAACATCTCTTTTAAAAGTTTATTTTATTATTTAAAAAAACTTTCATGCAGAAAATGATAAACGACAGCTACTATTATTTTATTGTTCTATAATAAAAAAAACAAGAATGTTTTTTTACAATAATTTTAACAGTAATTCAAGACTGTTTACCGGTTCGCTACAGGAATAGTTGTTACAGTAATACACCCGGGGTTGTTCAAAAATTGCTTTACCTGCCAACAAAGGAAAGCCGGAAATTTCTCTTTTTGCTGATTGAAATACCATGAATGGTATATATTCAGTCAGTATTTCCTTTCTCAAATCGTCTATGTATGAACCTGTTAAAACAATTTCTTTTGTTCCCCTTATTATTTCTAAAACCGCGCCACACCACACTCCAAATGAAGTGGGATAGTTAATGCATAATTTCTCCAATATTTGTGCCGCCTCTTCGCTTCTTTGCCGCCACGACGAATCATTAAAAACGATTGACATATACCGAAGGTTCGTTACCATCACCGCGTTAGCTGAAGGAATGGCACCATCATATATTTCCTTTTTTCTTACTATTATATCTTTTTGCGAACTATTGGTAAAATAAAACAATTTATTTTCTTCATCGCTGAAATTCGCAATCACATACTCTGTTAATTCCCTTGCTTTCAGCAAATAATCCGCTTGCCCGGTCACTTCCTGGAGATTGATAAGCGCTTGTATTAAAAACGCATAATCATCCAGAAATCCAAAAATTTTCGCCTGGCCGTTCTTATAAGTGTGCATCAGGCCTGTTTTCTTATCAAATGCCTGCAGCAAAAACTTCATATTGGCAACAGCCAAATCTCTGTAGGCTTCATTACCTGTGGCTGCATAAGCGTGACTACAAGCGCTGTTCATTAATGCATTCCAGCTCAGTAATACTTTATCATCTGTTGCTGGCCTTATTCTTTCCTCACGCTTACTTCTCAATTTTTCGCGGCAACTCTCCACAAGTTCTTCCAACACCTCAATATTAACATTTTTCCACTCATTTTTAACAAAATGAAAAGCGGGGTCCTTAATTCTCAATATATTTCTGCCATCCAAGTTTCCGTTCACTGTTATGTCGTAATAAGCGCAGAATAAAGTTGCATCATCCCCTAAAATTTCCTCTACTTCTTTTTTTGACCATACATAATATTTTCCCTCTTTACCCTCGCTATCGGCATCTAGCGCTGAATAAAATCCATTTTCAAAAGAAAGCAGTTCCTGCTGAACGAAACGCATGGTTTGCTCAATCACTTTGCGATATACAGTTTTTTTTGTTAACCGATAAGCGTCACTTAATACTGTAACCAGCAGCGCATTGTCATATAACATTTTTTCAAAATGAGGCACAAGCCATTCCCTGTCTGTAGAATACCTGGCAAAACCACCTCCCAACTGATCAAAAATACCGCCATATATCATTTTTTGCAGGCTTAGCTCTGCCTGTTGTAAAGCATTTTCATCTTTATAAAAATGGTAATATCGCAAAAGATATTGAATACTGAATGTTTGTGGAAACTTGGGGGCCTTGCCAAATCCGCCTTCAATTATATCGGCCTGTTGCATAATATTATTATAAATTTCAACTGCCGTATTATCCGTAAATTTTACTGCTTGTGAAGTATTTTGGCCAAACAGGTTTGATTTGGTAATATATTCGGTAAGGCCGGCTGCCTGTTGTACTATTTCCTCTTTTTTATTGTAATAAGCATTTATAACACCATACAACACATCCGTCCATGAAGGCCTGTTATGTAATGGCTGCGGGGGAAAATAAGTGCCCCCGTAAAATGGTTTGCCATCCGGCATTAAAAACACATTTAGCGGCCATCCGCCACTGCCTGTTATTGCCTGAACAGCATCCATATATACCTGATCCAGATCGGGTCGTTCTTCGCGGTCAATTTTTATATTGATGAAATATTGGTTCATTATAGCCGCAGTCTCCTCATTTTCAAAACTCTCTTTTTCCATTACATGGCACCAGTGACATGCCGAATAACCAATGCTTACCAATACAGGTTTATTTTCCGCTTGCGCTTTTTGTAAGGCTTCATTGCTCCAAGGATACCAGTCAACAGGGTTATAGGCATGTTGCAATAAATAAGGGCTTGTTTCCGAAGCCAGGTGATTTGGTCGTTTCATAAAACAAAAGTAGAGGTTGAAGTTAGAAGTCAGAAATCAGAGGCTGGTGTAAGAGTACAGGCAAATGGCACACAGATGACACTGATTAGACTGATCTTCACTGATATTTCGTTTATAACATATGCCCTGCAAAGCTTGCAGCCATATACTGTTGTATTAGTAATACATTAGCGCTTCAATTTTTTTACTGCCTGCTGATTTCTCTACTGCCCACTGCCAACTGCTAACTGCCACTGCCTTCTGCCCTCCAACCCGCACTTCACGCATAATAAGGGCTAATCATTAAATATACTATTACGCCGGTTACAGATACATACAACCATATTGGCCAGGTGATACGTGCTATTTTTTTATGCGTCGGCCACTCCGCTACCAGTGCCCGGTATGCTGTAAATAATATAAAAGGCAAAATGACCGCAGCCAAAAAAATATGTGTTATAAGGATGAAAAAATAAACGTATCGTATGGTTCCTGCCCCGCCAAATTTTGTTTCGCCACTTAAAAGATGGTGGGCTATATACGATACCAAAAACAGTGTGGACAACACAATGGCCGCTATCATGATTTTTTTATGCTGCTCATACCGGCGCTTCTTCGCGGCAATCAAGCCGGCTATTAAAAGAATGGATACCGCCGAATTGATCACCGCATTAACTGCTGCAAAAATATGTATATTAAATCCGGTGTTCACATTCAGCTTCACTCTTGATAGTATAACTATCGCGGCGAATACTACAAACGACACTATGACAATTAGCCACCTTGCCTGTCCATCATTTTTTTTAATTAAAGGTTGCAACATATTGGTTGAAAATTGAAAGTTGAGAATGCGCGGTATTTTTTTGTGAACCGGCGGTAGTGCTACTATTAAGCATCGTTGTGTCACTCACTTGTGCGGTAGTAATGCTATTCATCAATTGAAACAGTTGTACAATGAATTTATACCAGGCGCAGCATAGATTATCAAATCATTTACCAAATAAACTTCTTTTTTTGGTTTTATCTTTTTCAAGCATAATGAATACAATATCTCCTGCCAGCTTCTTCATTTGCAAACTATCCAATCCGTCATAATATCCTCTTACTACGCGGTCTTTATCCAGCAATACCATTTTTTGCGAATGAATAAAATTAGAATCAACACTTTCGCTATCCTGCAGGCCAAGCTTTAATTCGTTTAATGCAAAATCGTAAATTTTCTTTTTCTCGCCGGTAAGCATCCACCACACATCATGATTTACACCAAATTTGTCAGCGTATTTTTTTAGTGCAACTGCCGAATCATTTTTGGGATCAACCGTTATAGAAACAAACTGTACAAATGTGGTATCGATCATTTTTGTATCATCCTTCAGCTTTAATGAGTTTTGAAGCTTTTTCATATTTTTTGTAAGCGTAGGACAAATGGAGGGACAGCGGGTAAAGAAAAAATCGGCCACTATAACTTTCCCCTTCAAGTCGCTCAGAGAAACCGTTTGACCGAGCTGATTTGTAAGTGTAAGATCTGCTACTTTGTGCCAGACAGTATCTGAGATCTCCTTTCCGTCCTTAACTTTTGTGATTACAGTATCTGCAAAAAACCTGCGCGGCATGGGAACGGCATCTTCACTAAAATAACCCATTGCAAAATAACAGGCCACAGGTAGCAGGATTGCTAGGCATACGCCTAAAAACGCTTTTTGATTCAAGGCTAATTAATTTCGATTAAGTAATTGGTAAACATAGGTTCTTCAAAACCGGCATAAAGATAAAACAAATAAGGGTGAATAAATGGAGAATTGAAAGTTGAAAGTGCTTAAATCACTGATTGCATGCCAAAACAAAAGCACTCATTACTTATTATTCATAACTCATAACTTGCTCAATAGCATTACAACTGTACAAGTGAGTGACACAACGATGCTTAATAGTAGCACTACCGCCGGTTACAAAAAAGTTATGAGTTGTGAGTAATGAGTTTTGAGTGATATCTGAAGCATTTCAAATCTCAAATTTCAAAAGAAATCACCGCTCCGAAAAACCACGGTATGTATTAATGCAATCTTTCAATTCCCAGATGGCCGACTGTTCAGACGCTTGTAAATTACTCAAAGAGAACTGCATGCTTTCGAGACGGTTAGCCCTTGTGCTAGCAATTAATTTCAAATTTAATTGATATAACATTTGCAAATTTATCCCCGCCAGGTGATGCAAAGCCGAATATTGTGGATGCGAAGGCAAATCAATCAATTCATATTCCAAATCCTTTGCCTGTTCACGAAGTACCTGGTTATAAACTTTCAGTTTTTCGTCAGTCAGATTTTTTGTATCGCTTTCCTCTTTATGAATATAATCTAATTCCAGTCGCAATAAGGTGTGCAGGTCATTCGCGTCATACGCCATCGTCAATTGTTTCATCAACTCTTCTTTTTCCATCCTTTTTACTTCATCCTGTTCCAAATCGGGATGAAACATTTTTGCAAGTTGCTTAAATATCTGCGAAACATTTTTGCTTTTTAGTTCTTCTTTTTGCTTTTCAAGTTGCTCCCGTTCCAATTGTTTTTTGGTTTTCTTACGACCATTTTGCTGTTGTTGCTGTTCGAAATCCTCTTTCAATGAATTCATCAGTTTTTCGGTTTCCTCTATCAATTCTACATCCGACATTTTCCTGCGCATATTATCAGTGTTTATGTTGAACCCGAATTGCTCAAACACCTCATTCATCATCATTTGCTTCATCTCAAACTCTTCATCCAAAAATTGATCGTAACTTACACCGTTTAAATGCCGAAATATTTTTTGCAGCTCTTCATCCGTTTCGCCAACTACGCCCATTACGTTGTCCATGCTATTTTTTATCACTTGCCGCAAAATGCTTTTGTCTTTCCCTTTAAATATTTTGGTTTTAAAATATTTAAACATTGTTTTTACCAACAAAACTTCACATTTCAAACTTTCGCTCTCTATAGGAGCAATTTCATTACTGTAATACTTTAGTTTTTCATCCAGTATTACCGTCTTTTTTTGAATATCGTTCCTCAGTTTTTCAATCTTCTTTATTAGCCTGTTAAATGCCTGCTGATCTTTACTTAAAGTTTCCCGCGTACTTGTTATTATAAGGCTTTTTTGCATTTTATTATTTGTGCGTAAAAAACCAAAAGTATAAATATTCGAAATCAATTGGAATTAATGAGCCAAAAAAATCCACAAATCAATAGAATCGATGGCGCTGACTACACTTCGGACAATATTATTTGAATTCATTTTTTTCTTTGTGAACCGGCGGTGGTGCTACTATTGAGCATCGTTGTGTCACTCACTTGTACGGTAGGAATGCTATTCAACAAGTTATGAGTAATGAGTGCTTTTGTTTTGGCTTGCAATCAGTGTAAAAAGCACTTTCAACTTTCAACTTTCAACTTCTCCGGCAGCATTACTATGCGTATGAAATTTTTTCCATCTAAATATTTTGTTGCGGTGGTTTGTATTGATTTTGTTGTTACAGTACGCAATCTTTGCGGCAGTTTTAAAATGCCGGCAGGATCTTCATTATGCTGTATCACATAGCCCAGGTATCCATTCCAAAATTCATTATTCTCAAGCCCGGTTTCCCACGAACGCGTTTCTTCGGCAGTGAACTTTTTTATATCATCAGCCGGTGGACCTTGCGCCCGCAGCTTTGCTATTTCCTCCCGGGCCGCTGCTATCAATTTTTCCACATTCGTGGGAGCGCAGGTAAACACTATATTAAAAGCGTACCTGCCACGAGGATATTTACTGAGATTTACGCCGGCCTGCGGTGTATACGCCCCGCCTTCCGCCTCGCGAATGCGCTCCAACATGCGGTAATTTAACACGCTTCCCAACGCCGACATCTGTATATTGTTTTCGTCGCTAAAAGTATAATCGCCGCTATACACCAAACGCACTTCTGCCTTGTCCTCCTTACCGCGGTAAATGGTATGCTCTTCTTTGCCATAAGGTATATGAATTCCAAGATCTGTAAACTGATCTTTATTTTTCCCGGCAGGAAGCGAACCAACATAAGTTTCCAACAACGTTATAATAGCGGAAGTATCCATGCTGCCGGTAAACACAAAATGAAAATCGCCCGCGCCGGAAAACCGTTCGCTGAAAATACGCAACAGTCCGGCCATTGAAATAGAATCCAACTGCGCCACCCGTGGCGGCATTCTGCGATAATGATAGCCACCGAGTATTGCCACAGTACTATCGGTTAGCACATTGCGCGGATCGCTGCTTCGCGAAGCCAACACATCTCGGCTTCTGCTTATAATGTTACTCAGCAAAGCCGTATCTGCACGTGGCGCAGTAAAGTAGAGATACATAAGCTGAAGAGCTGTTTCAACATCTTTTGGCGTTGTCATGCCCTGGATGCCTTCATAGTTATCATTGATAAAAGGCTGCAGGCGCACGGTTTTGCCGGTTAAAAGCTTGCCCAGATCAATAGTGGAATAATTTCCCGCACCAAAAGCGGGCACCAAATGACCCGCATTCAATGCATTAATAAAACATGTATCAGGATAAAGCGACGAGCCTCCCACACTAAATATATTAAGCAATAGCTGATCATTTTTAAACTGTGTAGGTTTAAGCCAGGCAGTGGCGCCATTAGCAAACTGTAGCTTTGTTACGCCAATTTCCGGTAGCGTTTCTTTTGATACCGCCTTTACCGGTGCCGGAATTGTAGAAAGCAAATCGCCGCTGTTAAGCCGATCACTATAAGCCGGTAAATTTGTATTTGCAATGCGGCTAACAATCGCGTAAATATTTTCCTGGGCAGGCAGCGCGGGCTTTTCTTTATCGGGAGCCAGTATTAAAATATCGCGGTCGCTGTCTTTAATTATTCTCTGCAAATACGATAATACTTCCGCCGCAGAAAAAGAGGGAATTATCTTTTCCGCCAGCACTACTTCTGCTTCAATGCCGGGGGCAGCCGCTTCGCGTAAAAAATGCTCTGTGTATTCCCTTACAAAAGATTCCGAAGAAGTTTTATTTTTTTCCGCCAGCGCCTGCTGATACATATGCAGCAATTGTTTTTTACCGCGCTCCAGTTCCGATTCGGTAATGCCTTTTTGTTTAAGCCGCTGCACCTCTGTCCATACAGTTGTAAAAGCCTGCTGCGCCATATTTGATTTTGCGGTAACAGTAAGCTGGAAAGCATCCAGGCCGCCCATAAAAGGACCTGCCACCACACGGGCATTCACAAAAGGAATTTCCGGTTGCTGCGATAATTCCCGCATCCGTTCACCCATTATACTGTTCACCAGCGTACGCAATAATGTTTCCCTGTATTCCGCTTCTGTGCGTAGTTTGAGGCCCTGTAGTTTTATCAGTACGTCAATTCGTGTAGTTTGCTGTTCGGCATCCGTAAGCGTAAGGAACTGGTTATTGCCGGTCAGCATTATTTTGCCCTCTTCACGGGTAAGCTGCCGCCCCGGATTTTTCAGATCGCCAAACATTGTTTTCACTTTCTTTTCCATGGCTGCCACATCAATATCACCCACCACTATCAATGCCTGAAGATTAGGCCTGTACCAGTTCACATAAAAATCGCGCAATTCGCCGGGTTTAAAGCCTTCCAGCACTTCGTTGGTGCCAATGGGCATTCTGTCTTTATAAAGGCTGCCATTCACCTGCAAGGGGAAATACTGTTCCATCAGGCGGGTATCGGCATTATTGCGCATACGTTTTTCCTCCAGTATAACGCCTCTTTCTTTATCAATATCCTCAGTGGCAAGAGTGGCTCCATGCGCCCAGTCGCGCATAATTTGCAACCCGTGTTGCAGCAGATCCGGGTCATCCGAAGGCATTGGAAGTTGGTAAACAGTTTCATCAAAAGAAGTGTACGCGTTCAGGTCGGCGCCAAACCGCACACCTGATTTTTGAAGGTAAGTAACCAGTTTGTTTTTAGGATAATGTTTGGTACCGTTAAAATTCATGTGCTCCAAAAAATGGGCAAGCCCCCGCTGGTTGTCCTTTTCCTGCAAAGAGCCTGCCTTAACAGCCAGGCTAAAGAAAACCCTGTTCTTAGGTTCCGCATTATGCCTGATATAGTAAGTAAACCCATTAGCAAGCGTACCCTGTTTTACAGCCGTATCCAACGCCAATCGCTGGCCCAGCACCGATGATACCATCAGTAAGGCAATGGCCAGCCCGCATAATTGCAACTTACAGTTCATTATTATTCCTTTTAATTATTTTACCCACACAGACGTACCATCTCGCCTATTGTACCAGCCGCCGTTGCAATATTTGCATAATTATAGCATTTGAAGAGGGTGAGTGTAAATGGTTTTTATTTTTATGGGCCCGGCAATAGTAATTCTTCTATACAACTAAGCGACTTGCTGTTTAAGCGAGTTCAGTTTTCGTTCAAGGTATGCGATTTTAGCCATTTTGTATTTGTGTTGGTATTGCTCTAAATCAAGTGGCTTAAACTCGTTTTTGTATCGAACCA
>JAVBLN010000025.1:0-88061 GCA_031553495.1 Flavihumibacter sp. | reverse complement strand
GAGGCTCAGCAAAATGCCATTAACACTGCAATGAGCGAGGATGAAAAAGCAGTTTATCAAAAAGTACTTGATAAAATGAAAAAGGGCGAAAAGACGTGGCCGTGATTTTCACGCAAAGATTCAAAGAAAGTAAAGTTTTTTAACCACAAAGGAAAGCACAAACCACAAAGGATGAATTGCCAGCAGCCTTGTGTGCGTTGTGCTTTCTTGTTATACTCTCTTTGTGGTAAAAATCATAGAATTTATCTATTGTTGAATTGCATTCTAAATCCTATAATCCAATGAATCCAAATGCTGACACTAATACTAATCTCAGCCGTCATTTCGAGCACGGGTTTTTAATGTTGTATAAATTGAAGTATTGCAACTTGTAATATACCCAAACCGTGCGAGAAATCTCAGTAGTAATTAAAACCTGGAATTGTTGCTAAAAGCAACAGTATAGTACTGCAAGGCTGCAAGCCTTGCAGAGCGTGCGCATTTTAATCGTGCTATTCTTTTTCATGATCAAACAAGTAACGCGCCGACACAGGCCGGGAGGCCTGCGCCAGTGTTAGCAAAGCTGCATATTTGTGCCAGTTGCGGCTTGTTTTAAAAACAAATCTGTGGAGATCAGTCTAATCAGTGTCATCTGTGTGCCATTGAATGCTGCCCCCGCTCCGTAGCATTCCTACCGTACAAGTGAGTGACACAACGGAAGCTTAATAGTAGCACTACAGCCGGTCCCCAAAAAATCATTACACCATATTACACTGCTCAAAGTGAAATACACCAATCCTCTTTTTATTTTTTACCTAAAAACACGCAAACGATTGATTACGGTTCCTCGCGGCGGACTGTGAGAAATAATCTTATTTTTATTGATGCCGTAATAACTCATAAAAACACTCAACTCATAAAATTGTTTGTATGCTTAAGAAGAACTTTTTTCTATTGTTTGCTCTATGTGCGTCTCTCATGTCATTTGCGCAGCAAAAACATGTTTTTAGTTTAGGTAAATCCGAGTTTTTGCTGGATGGCAAACCTTTTCAAATGATAAGTGGTGAAATGCATCCGGCCCGTATTCCGGAAGAATATTGGCGCCATCGTATTCAAATGGCGAAAGCTATGGGTTGTAACACTATTGCCGCTTATGTGTTCTGGAATTATCATGAAACTACGCCGGGTGTATTTGATTTTTCTACCGGCAATCACAATATCGCGAAGTTTATAAGGCTCTGCCAGGAAGAGGGTATGTGGGTGCTGTTCCGTCCGGGGCCATATGTTTGTGCCGAATGGTATTTTGGCGGTTTGCCTCCATACCTGCTTAAAACGCCGGATATCAAAATTCGCTGTATGGATCCGCGCTACATGGCGGCAGTTACTAAATATATCAACCGTCTTGCTAAGGAAGTGACTTCTTTGCAGTGTACTGCCGGCGGGCCAATACTAATGGTGCAGGTTGAAAATGAATATGGCAGCTATGGCAATGATAAAAACTATATGGAAGCAGTTCGCAAACTGTGGATCAATAATGGTATCAATGTGCCGTTTTATACCGCTGATGGCCCAACTCCGTACATGCTGGATGCGGGAACCTTAAAAGGCGCGGCCATTGGTCTTGACAGCGGCGGGGGTGATAAAGATTTTGAGGAGGCAAAAAAATGTAATCCTGATGTGCCTTCGTTTAGCAGCGAAACATATCCCGGCTGGCTTACACACTGGGGTGAAAAATGGGCGAAACCTGATACTACTGGTCTTTTGAAAGACGTGAAATATTTACTTGAGAATAAAAAGTCGGTTAATTTTTATGTTATTCATGGTGGTACCAACTTCGGTTTTACAGCCGGTGCCAACGCGTTTTCGCCCACACAGTATCAGCCCGATCTTACAAGTTACGATTATGATGCGCCAATTAATGAGCAGGGCTGTGCCACTCCAAAATATTATGCGTTGCGCAATCTTATCAGCAAATATGTAAGCTATAAAATTCCTGCGGTTCCTGCAGCGGTGCCTACGATTACCATTCCGGAAATTACGCCTGTTGCGTATAGCTCCATTTGGCAGCACCTGCCTCAGCCTAAGAAATCAGTGCAGCCTAATACGTTTGAATATTATGATCAAAACCAGGGAATGGCATTGTATCGCACAAAGCTTATCGGGCATAAAAGTGGAACGCTTACTGTAACTGATCTGCACGATTACGCATTGGTGTTTGTTGATGGAAAATTTGTTGATACGCTTTACAGGGACGGTGGAAAAAATAGTATTAAAATTCCGAGAGGGGAATCTAAAGATCCGGTGTTGGACATATTGGTGGAAGGTATGGGCCACATCAATTTTGCGCAGTATATGATAGACCGCAAAGGCATTACCGACCGTGTAACGCTAAACGGCATGACACTTATGAATTGGGAAACGTATTTATTGCCGCTTGATAACAAATACATGGCCGGTGTAAAAAAACAATCTTCAATTGACGACAGGAAAGGAAAATTTTTTAAAGCTGAATTTCAGTTGAGCAACACGGGAGATACCTACTTTGATATGAGCAAATATGAGAAAGGAGTGGTGTGGGTAAATGGACACAACCTTGGCCGTTACTGGAACAGAGGCCCTCAGGAAAGGCTATATTGCCCGGCGTCATGGCTGAAAAAAGGACGGAACGAAATAATGATATTCGATTTTCACATGATGCAACCCAAAGTGATAAAAGGAGAAAGAACACTGGAGTAGTGCGGGTAAAAATAAAAACTGGTTGAGTAAATATTTTTGAATACGGTAGCAGTTTTTACCAGGGCCATTATTATTTAATTTTGGTCTTGGTGAAAGCTGTGGTTTTTTATGGGCCAAGCAATAGCTTTTATCAAGGTATCGGTTATTTTATTTTGGTCTTGATGAATACCGCAGTTAATAATTGTTATACCGGCTGCGGTATTTCATGGCATCATCGTTGCGTCGCAATCACTTCATCGGTGGTATTTCATGGCAACTTATCGAATGGAGAATGGAGAGTTGAGAATTGAGAATGCTTTAGACATTGATTGAATGTAAAAACACCAACAACCAACATTATGAAGAAGCAACATAATAGCAGACGAGATTTTATAAAACAATCAGGATTGCTTACCACAGTATTTGTAGTGCAGCAAACATTACCTGTTGCCAGTCCGTTTGTGCGGGCGCCGTTTGTACATCCTATTCCTGCAGATAAAAAATTGAGCAGGGAGTATATACAATCGCTTTACAAAAGAGGAAATGTTACAACTTACCTGAAGTCGAAAAATGAATTGCAATACATAGGAATGCCAGTTGGTGGTATAAACTGCGGCACCGTATATGCAGGCGGTGATGGGCGACTGTGGCTGTGGGATATTTTCAATAAAAACCAGGAAGGAATAGAACCAAAATCTATTGAATGGAAATTTGAAAACCAACCGCCTAAAAAAGTTCGCTCACGCGATGGCGCTTGTTATGTGGAACCATCAAAAGACATCAGGCCTTTGTTGCAGGAGTTTGCCATTAAAATTACGATGGCAGGAAAAGCAATCATTAAAACATTGCAGTCGCAAGACTGGGATGAGATCAAGTTTGAAGCTACTTACCCCGTTGCGAAAGTGCATTATGTAGATAACTCTCTTCCGGTAGCCTTGCAGCTTTGTTTGTATTCGCCATTTATTCCGCTTGATGAGGATAACTCAAATTTGCCTGCAACCATCATTAATTTTTCTGTTAAAAATAAAAGCAGGGAAAGAATAGCTGTTTCCATAACCGGGGTGCTGGAGAATAAAACTGCAATAAATACCGCTAAAGAGAACACTCATGTACGAATTAATTCATTTCAGTCGGCCGCAGGAGTAAATGGTGTTTCGCAATATGTGAAGTATGCGAATGGAGGAGAAAAGCAAGATGGCGATAATGATGAAGGAAATACAACGCTGGCATGCCTTTCCGGTAGCAGTACCGTGAATACAACCGGGGTATGGCCGCTTGTTGCAAATGATTTTGAAAAGACAAATAAACAGGAAAGCGTTGCAAGTATAGTAGATAAATTATTGGGATCGGTGAATAAAACATTTCACCTGGATGCGGGTAAAACAACGGAAGCAAACTTTGTAATAGCCTGGTATTTTCCAAATGTAAACCTCACCAGGAGATTTAAAAAGCTTCAGGATGACGGTGCATATTATGCGGTAAAGTTCAAATCGTCATTTGATGTTGTTGAATACATTGCAAAGAATTTTAAATACTTGTCGGGTAATACCATGCTTTGGCAACAAACATGGTATAATGAAAGCTCATTACCACACTGGTTTTTAGAAAGGGCGTTTTTAAATATTTCCACGCTTGCCACAGCCACGGCAAAACGTTTTAAAACGGGGCGCTTCTGGGGCTGGGAAGGCGTGGGTGCATGCGAAGGCACCTGCACGCATGTGTGGCAGTATGCACAGGCTGTGGGACGGATCTTTCCCGCGTTGGAAAAAAGTACAAGAGAAAACGTGGATTTGAATATTGCCATGCAGGAAAACGGTGGTATTAAGTTTAGAGGTGAGTTGGAAACACGTCCTGCTGTGGACGGGCAGGCAGGCACCATACTGCGCATTTATCGTGAGCACCAGTTGAGTAGCGATGATTCTTTTTTGCGTAAAAACTGGGCTAATACAAAACGTGCTATCGAGTATCTGTTTACGTTAGATAAGAACAACGACGGTATGGAAGATACGCCAGTTGAAAATACGTTGGATGCTATGTGGGATGGTGAAATAGCATGGATTGTGGGGTTGTGCATTGCGGCAATGAAAGCCGGCGAACTAATGGCTTTGGAAATGAATGATGACACGTTTGCCGCTCGTTGTGAAAAATATGTGGATGATGGCAGAAAAAATATGGAAGCGCAATTGTTTAACGGAGAATATTTTATTCACAAACCGGATCCTGTAAAAGGCCGTTCGCGATTGGGATCGTATAATACTTGTCATATAGACCAGGTGTTTGGACAATCGTGGGCTTTCCAGGTGGGGATGCCGCGGGTGCTGGATAAAGAAAAAACAATGAGTGCATTAAGAGCATTGTGGAAGTATAATTTCGCCACGGATGTGGGGCCATATTTAAAGCGGGTAGGAACCGGAAGGCCTTATGCATTGCCTGGTGAAGCGGGCATGATAATGAATACTAATCCGCATAATGAACCTAAACCTTATGGTGAAAATGTGGATTGGCAGTTGGGATATTTTCATGAGTGTATGTCGGGCTTTGAACACCAGGTGGCTTCGCATATGATGGCGGAAGGCATGATTGACGAAGCCTTGGTGCTTACACATGCTATACACGATCGTTACCATGCCGCTAAAAGAAATCCTTTTAATGAAATTGAATGCAGCGATCACTATGCCCGTGCTATGGCAAGCTATGGAACTTTTATTACAGCCTGCGGGTTTGAGTATCACGGTCCGAAGGGATATATAAAGTTTGCTCCTAAATGGAACAGCGAAAATTTCAAAACCGCATTTACAGCAGCGGAAGGCTGGGGCACGTATTCGCAGGTATGCAATAAAACAAAACAGATACATCGGCTTGCGGTAAAATATGGCAAGATTAATTTGACTGATATTGGTCTTGAATGTGTGAATAATCAAACTGTAAAAAAGGTAAATGTAATATTGGAAAACCAGGTTATTCCCGCGACATTTACCCAATCTGGAAAAAACGTAAGAGTGAAGTTTTCAAAAAAATATAGTATAGCCACAAATCAAACTTTAGTAATTTCATTGGCGTAGCAGGCAGGTATTAGTAGGCAGTTGGCAGTGGGCGGTTGGCAGTAGGAAAAATGAAGAACCGGTTTTTTGTGAACGTTTAAAAAGAACAATTATTAGAGAGGTGAACGAACCGGATGTTTTCTGCATAATGTACAATAGCGAACAAATCGCTGAAGAGTGCGACGCAACTAAAGTTTAATAGTAGTAATGCCGCCTGGCTCATAATAAAAAAATGCTCTGCATGATGACCTGATGAATATTTTTCACAATGTTTCTGATATCACAAATCAGGTATATGCCCATTGACCTCTATTTAAAATAATCACTAAATAAAAATCTGAAACCATGAGACTTTTACTTTCATTGCTGCTGTTACTTTCAATGCATATCGCCAAGGCGCAACGTATCGAAAATATTATTGTAATAACCACTGACGGCCTGCGCTGGCAGGAAGTGTTTAAAGGCATGGATACCGCTCTTGCCAATAATTCGAAATTCAACCAATGGGATAGCGCCAATATCTACAAAAAATATTATGGGGCGAATGAGGCAGAGCGCCGCAAAAAGCTAATGCCGTTCTTTTGGAGTACTGTTTTGGAAAACGGAAGTATATACGGCAACCGTGAATACGATAACAAGGTGGATGTTGAAAACCCTTACTGGTTCTCGTATCCGGGCTATAGCGAAATATTTACAGGCAATGTTGATAAAGCGGTAAACTCTAATGACTACAAGCCCAACCCTAATGAAAATTTTCTGGAGTTTATTAATAAACAACATGCTTATAAAAACAAAGTGGAAGCATTTGGCGCATGGGAAGCATTTAACAGAATTTTGAATGAAGGACGCTGCGGATACCCTGTGGTGGCGGCTTTTGACAACTGTGGCGGTAGCAAACCTTCAGCCTCGGAGCAACTGATAAACAAAATGCTGGCGGATAGTTATAAGCCATTTGGTATGGGCGAATGCCTGGATGTGTTTACGCATTATGAGGCCATGGCTGCATTGCAGCAAAGAGCGCCGAAGGTTTTATTTGTTGGTTATGGAGAAACCGATGAATGGGCGCATCACGGACATTATAAAGATTACCTGGAATCTGCACACCAGGTGGATGCCTGGATAAAACAAATTTGGGACTTTGTGCAAAGCGATGCGAGGTATAAAAACAAAACCGCTATATTTATTGCCGTAGATCATGGAAGAGGGGATGTGAAGAAAAGCGAATGGACAAGCCATGGCAGCGGCATTGCAGGCGCAAATGAAATTTGGTTTGCTGTGATGGCGCCGGGTATTGCAGCAAAGCATGAAGTGAAAACCCCCATGCATTTATATCAAAAGCAGTTTGCCCAAACAATTACATCAATGCTGGGAATGAAATTTACAGCCAATCACCCGGTGGCCGACGCTATTGATTTGAAATAATATTCTACACTTTTAAACAACTGTTTAAATTCTTTTTTGGAGACCGGCATTGGTTTTTCATGGCATCATCGTTGTGTCACTCACTTGTACGGAAGTAATGCTATTCGGCGGTTTGGCAGTGAGCAGTAGTAATTGCACATGTCTTAATTACCTGAATGATTTTTATGAACTACAAAAGCGTGTCCACGAATTACACGACATGAAGTTTTTGTTCTTCAAAAATAATTCGTGTTGTTTAGTGTAATTCGTGGACAAACACTTGTAGGTATTTATTTGTTTTTAACCACGAATTACACGAATTGTCACGAAAGCATTCGTAACACCTTTTTTGAAAAGAATAATTATAGTCGCATGAAGTTTTTGTTCTTCAAAAATAATTCGTGTTGTTTAGTGTAGTTCGTGGACAAACACTTGTAGGTATTTATTTGTTTTTAACCACGAATTACACGAATTGTCACGAAAGCATTCGTAACACCTTTTTTGAAAAGAATAATTATAGTCGCACGAAGTTTTTGTTCTTCAAAAATAATTCGTGTTGTTTAGTGTAATTCGTGGACAAAAACATTAAGAAGTGTATATGTGCAGGTATCTATTTAATCAAACGTTTGCGTGTATTATATTCGCTTAATATAGCGAAATTTATAAAACACAAGTCAACAGAAAAATGAAATTTAGGAAGGATTTTTTAACCATTAGTTCATACAGCCTGATATTATTGCTACATGTGGTTTGTTGGAATTTGCAGGAAGTTCACGCCCAGCCGATCACCAATAAAGACTGGATTTTGGGCAATGTACAATCAAAAGCAGTAATTGAAAGATCGGCCGATGGGAAGGAAATTAATTTAAATAACGGTTTGGTAAAAAGATCATTTGTGTTATCCCCGGATGTTGCCTGCATAGACTATGTAAACCTTATTAATAATCAGCAGTTGTTGCGGGCTGTAAAACCCGAGGCCCGTATTACCATAGATAACGTTGAGTATAATGTAGGTGGTTTATATGGACAAAAAGAAAACGCATATCTGCTTCCTCAATGGATTGATTCTTTAAAACCCGGAGATAGTAGTTTCCGCTATTCAACATATACGGTTTCAGATATAAAACCTTATTTGAAATCAAAGATCACCCTGTGGGCTTCTAATAAAAATCAACCGCGGGGCAAAATGATTTCATTTGTATATCATTCATCATTGCCTTCGGTGAAAGGTTTGGAAGTAACGGTGAATTATGAGTTGTACGATGGATTGCCGCTTATTTGTAAATGGCTTTCATTGCGAAATAATACTGGCCACATATTGAAATTAAACAGAGTAGTAAATGAAGTGCTGGCCGTGGTGGAAGAAGAAAGCGCTGTTGCAGGCCCTGTAGAAAAAATGCAGGTTCCGTCGGGTATTTATGTAGAAACAAATTATGCGTTTAATAATGCCATGCGTTACGATCTTAGCGATCAAACATTGCATTGGGAAGCCGATAAAGATTACACTTCACAGGTCAACTATGATTACAAAACACCATGCCTGCTGGAGATATATCCTGAAAAAGCACCCGGCATAGAATTACAACAGGGTGAGGTTTTTACTTCTGTAAGATCATATGAATTACTACAGGATGGCTATGACAGGGAACGGCGCGGACTAGCCATCAGAAAAATGTATAACACCATCGCTCCCTGGACAACATGCAATCCTATTTTTATGCACCTGGTAAGCAAGAGTGACGAGCAGGTGAAAACGGTCATTGATCAATGTGTGGCTACAGGTTACGAAGCTTTAATATTAAGTTTCGGAAGCCACCTGAATATGGAAGATACTTCCTCTGAGAATCTTGCAAAATGGAAAGCGCTTGCTGATTATGCACATTCAAAAGGTATAAAGATCGGAGGGTATTCATTATTTAGCTCACGCAAAATAAGTGACTCGGATGATGTAATTGATCCGAGAACAGGAAAGCCCGGTGGAGCGTTTTTTGGAAATGCTCCATGCTTTGGAAGCAAGTGGGGATTAGCTTACAGAGATAAAATTAAAACCTTTTTTATTGCTACGGGTTTCGATATTTGGGAAAATGACGGGCCTTATCCGGGCGATGTATGCGCTTCCGTTACACATCCCGGCCATAAAGGGTTGGATGATTCTCAGTGGAGGCAAATGGAAATTCAAAAAGATATATATCACTGGATGAATGAACGTGGCATATACATCAATTCACCAGACTGGTATTTTTTAGATGGTACGAATAAAATTGCACTTGGATATAGGGAAGTGAATTTCGCGTTGCCTCGTGAACAGCAAATAATACTGAACCGGCAAAATATTTATGATGGCACATGGGAAAAAACGGCTTCCATGTCGTGGGGGTTTGTGCCACTTACAAAGTACCACGGTGGTGGACCGGAATCAGTACTTGAACCATTAAAAGATCACTTGAAAGATTATGAGCAATTAATGGTGCAATATTATGGAGCCGGTGTGCAGGCTTGTTATCGCGGACCGAGGTTATATGATACGGATGCTACTAAGCAAACGGTTATTAATGTAATTAAATGGTACAAAAAGTATAGAGATATATTAAACAGCCCTGTCATTCACTTGCGCCGCGCTGATGGAAGAGACTGGGATGGCATATTGCACGTAAATCCAACGATGGTTACAAAAGGATTTCTGTTGCTATATAATCCGTTGAAAGAGAAAATAACCAGAACCATTAAAGTGCCTTTGTATTATACCGGTATCGCAAATACAGCGATAATAAAGGAAAAGGACAGGTTGCCGGGAAAATATAAGCTGAACAGAGATTATAGTGTGAATATTACCGTTACCATAGAACCAGGTACTTATAACTGGTGGACGATGGGGAGTGGTGGGTAATAAGAGATAAGTTAGGTATTCTAACTATCAACCATAAACTATCAAACTAAAAACAAAAATAATGCTACTGAAAAAAATTCTGGTATGTTGTTCGATGTTATTGGTTAATTTTTGCTTTGCACAAATTAACATTATTCCGCAGCCTGTGAAAGTTACCCAACCCTCTGAAAACGGGAGTTTTTCTATAACTTCTAAAACGGTTATTTTGGCGAATGCCAATACAATAAAATCAGCGGAGTTCTTAAATAAATATCTGAAAGAATTCTATGGTTTCAGTTTAAAAGTGAATAAAAGTGTTAAGAAAAATAATGCTATTTTAATAAAGGACATTAACGCTCCCGGTAAAATAGCAGGTGCTTATGATATGGAAGTAAGCAGTAGAGGAATTGAAATAAAAGGTCACGATGCGGAAGGCGCTTTTTATGGAATGCAAACATTATTGCAGCTATTACCTACGGAGAAGGCCAAATCTTTATCAGTGCCTTATGTAAGTATTCACGATGAACCAAGGTTTGAGTACAGGGGATTGCACCTTGATGTGTGCCGCCATTTTTACCCTGTTGAATTTATAAAAAAGTATATTGACTTTATTGCGTTGCACAAAATGAATTATTTCCACTGGCACTTAACTGATGATCAGGGTTGGCGCATTGAAATAAAAAAATACCCCAGGTTAACAGAGATAGGCGGTTATAGGAACGGTACTATTATTGGCAACTATCCCGGCAAAGGAAATGACGGTATAAGAAAGGGTGGATTTTACACTCAGGAGCAGGTTAAGGAAGTAGTGAAATATGCTGCGGACAGATACGTTACCATTATACCTGAAATTGAAATGCCGGGCCATGCTTCCGCAGCTATAGCGGCATATCCGCAATTGAGTTGTTTTCCAAACGAGTCTACAAAGGCCCCCAAAAACTGCCCTTGGTATGGAGATACTACAGGCAAACAGGTGCAGCAAACATGGGGTGTGTTTGAAGATGTATTTTGTCCAAGCGAATACACTTTTAAATTTTTAGAAGGTGTGCTGGATGAAGTTATTCCTCTTTTCCCCGCAGAATATGTTCACATCGGAGGTGATGAATGTCCGAAGGAATTTTGGAAAAGATCAGCTTTCTGCCAGCAGCTAATCAGGGAAAAAGGACTGAAAGATGAACATGGTTTGCAAAGCTATTTCGTTACACGTATGGAAAAATATATCAACAGCAAAGGCAAGCAAATTATTGGATGGGATGAAATATTGGAAGGTGGTCTTGCACCCAATGCCACTGTTATGAGCTGGCGCGGCGAAAAGGGAGGAATAGAAGCTGCTAAACAAAAGCACGATGTAATTATGACTCCTAATTCATATTGCTATTTTGATTATTCGCAATCAAAATCTGAAGACTCTGTAGTAATAGGCGGTTTTGTGCCTTTGCAAAAAGTATATAGCTACGATCCTTTGCCTTCTGAGTTAAAAGCCGATGAAACAAAATATATATGGGGTGCTCAGGCTAACCTGTGGACTGAATACATGAACAATACAAAAAAAGTAGAGTATATGCTGTTTCCTCGCTTAAGTGCACTTAGTGAAGTGTTGTGGAGTCCTAAAAGTGCACGTGACTGGCAAGGTTTTTTAAACAGGCAAAAAGTGCAAACTCAGCGTTATAACTTATGGAAGGTGAATTATTCAAAAGCTTTGGAAGAAATAACAACTAAAAAATAAATTTGAGTGGAGGTTTAATTATAGGGCGTGTAACTGATTTATAGTTATGCGCCTTTTTTTGTATGACCACTGTAGGCAGGTATCTTGCTGGAAAATTATAAACATGATTTACAAGGGTAATGTTTTATAATATTTACACAAACGATTGTGTGTAATACTTGGGGTTTTTTAAGAAAAACTTTGTTACTTTTAGAATAAATGTTTTTACCAACACTAATGAAAGTAAAAGCATTTATTTAAGATTTTGACCATGACTGATACTTGGAAGAAATTTAAACAAGGAGCACCTGAAGCCTTTGAGGCTTTGTATAACCTGTATGTAGATGATCTGTTTAACTATGGTTGCAGGTTAACACATGATACCGTTTTGCTAAAAGATAGCATTCATGACGTTTTTGTAGAGTTGTGGAAATACAGAAAAACCATAGTTGATGTTCAGAATCCAAAGTATTATTTATTGAAATCGTTAAGGAATAAATTGTTTAGCAACTCAAAGGTTGTTCCATTATATACAAACAATCAGTTTGATGATATTTTTGAAAAACCTTCCGATGAGTTGGCCGATCGCTTATTATTATCTGAAGAGCAGCATAAATGGAATAAGAAAATTATTAATAAGCTGATGAACAATCTTACTGCAAGGCAAAAAGAGGCGATACATCTTCACTTTTATCATGGCTTCACTTATTTGGAAATGACAAGTTTAATGCAAATGAATTATCAGTCAATATTAAATCTGATGCAACGGGCTTTAAAAGCATTAAAGCAGGAAGCCGTTCAAATAAAGCATGCATAACCTTTATGATCTGAAATTTGAGATCTGAAATCCGAAATACTTTTGGTTGTTTTACTTTGCGCTATATTAAATTGTGATTTTTTGTTACCGGCGGTAGTGCTACTATTAAGCATCGTTGTGTCACTCACTTGTGCGGTTGGAATGCTATTGAGCGGGTTGGCAGTGGGCAGTAGAGAAGAAGAAGGAGGCAGTAGGCACTTTGGGAAGTAATGACAGTACCTTGCGCGGCAGTAATGTTATTCAGCAAGTTGAAAATTGAAAGTGCTGTATGATTAAAAACAACGGGAAAAGTAAAATTCATTACGTATAAGCATGAACGAAACTTATAAACTAAACTCTAATTTGCTTTGTGCTTGGTGACTTGTGATTCTGTGTCACGTCCTGAAAAAAATAGACAGTTTTTTAGTTGATTACCGACAAATTGCTTCTTCATTGGTTGTTGGTGTGCCTTCGCACGATGGCCACCCTACACACGCAACAACGGCAACTCCCAACCATTCCTGTTTAATACAGCTTCTCTACTGCTAACCGCCTACTGCCCACTGCCTAACTCATAACTCACAACTCTCAATAGCATTCCTACCGTACAAGTGAGTGACACAACGATGCTTAATAGTAGCACTACCGCCGGTTTTCCAAAAATCACACCTCAATAATCGACCCGGCTGATTATTCCGAATCAAAAAAAACTTAAGAAAAACTTAAAAAAAACTTAATAAAAGTGAGTATTGAGAATAAACTCTTTTCTCTTTTAATAATAGAAGGTATAGATATGGCATATAAAAGTCGGGAAAACAATAAGTTCCTACATGATGAAAAGTTTGTTGACTGGATAATTAATGAAAATAGCGTTTACAAAGAGTTTTGGCAGCTGTATTTTGAGGAAAATCCATTGGACGAAAATATAGCAGAGGAAGCTGTTGCAATAATAAAAGATGCATTGATAGCTGAAAAGGCCAGCTATAGGAATACAAAAATGAATGTGAAAGAGGAGTTATGGCAGGCTATTGAAAAACAAACAATTTGCTCTCAAAGAAAATTATTCATTCCAAAAAATGGTTATCGCTGGATTGCGGCTGCTATTATTGTTGTTGTTACAATAGTGGCATTAAAATTACCAATTAGCGTAAATAGTAAAACGAATTACACAACAGGCAGGGTAATCATAAATTCTACATCGGCATACCGGTTAGTTTATTTAAGTGATGGAACAAAGATAAATCTGGCTCCATCAGCCCGGCTTACATGTAAAAGACTATTTTCTGATAATAAAAGAGAAGTGTGGTTAAATGGTGACGCGTTCTTTGAAGTAGCAAAAGATAGAACTAAACCTTTTTTTGTGTATGCGGGGGATGTTGTAGTGAGGGTTGTTGGGACCAGTTTCAGGATTTCGAATTGCGGTAATAAAAACAAGGATGTAAAAGTTGAAGTGCGAACAGGCGAAGTTCATGTATATAAAAATGGGAGTGAAAGCGATGCGAAATCTGTTAAAGTACTTCACCCTTTGCAGCGGTGCACTTATAATTCAAGCAAGGAGGAGTTGAAATCTGATAGCATTGTTTCTCCTGTTAAACTGAACGAGGAGTATGTAAAAAACGAATCGTTTGTTTTTGAGAATGCTTCATTGGTTGAAGTATTTGCGGCAATTGAAAAGAGGTTTGGTATTCCTTTGATATTTAATAAAGACCAACTTGGCGATATTCATATTACTGTTACGCTAAACGATGAAAATATTGAAACTATGCTGAAAATAGTTTGTAAAACAACCGGTGCCACATATTTGTTTAACACAGATGATGGATATATAACTATAAAAAAATAACACAGAAAATGATTTTTAAAAATTACCATATGAAGCTGGACTCGTCTTAATGCAAAAAGTCCGGTACAATAATACCGGACTCTCTTTAACATGTATTGTGCGATACATGTTTGGGTGTTTTTACGCCAATTATTAGATAACTGCAAAAACAATTAAATTTATGAATTGCAAACGACATTTGCGGCAAATATTTTATGCCGTAAAGGCAACGTTATTTCTTTTTTTATTATTGCTTTTGTTTGGAAATGCCTTTACATTAAAGGCTGAAAACAAGCAAACCCTTCTTGAGCAAAAAATAACTATAACTCTGCAGGGCGAGAAATTAACAGTTTGTTTAAAGAAAATAAGCGAACTGGCTAATGTAAAATTTTCATACACCAATAGCATAATAAATGAAGATAAAAAGGTGTGGATTTCCGTTAAGAACAAAGAATTGAAAGAAGTTCTTGATCAGCTTTTAATGCCTGTTAATATCAAATACGAAGTTGTAAACGGGTATATTATTCTTACGAAAAAAACAAGCGAACAAATTACAAGAAATATTATTGCCGCCATAAAAGTAAGTGGAGTAGTTACCGATGAGTTAGGAGTTCCTATGCCTGATGTAAGTGTTACTGTAAAAGGAACAAATTTGGGAACTAAAACAGGCACCAATGGCCGCTTTGAACTGGATGTTGAATCCGGAGCTGTTTTGATTTTTTCTTTTACAGGTTACGAAAACGTTGAAATGCCGGCTACGGCAAACATGAATATACAGCTTAAAAAGACTGATTCGCAAATGGAGGAAGTAGTGGTTGTAGGTTATGGTACCCAGAAGAAGGTGAACCTTACAGGAGCTGTGGCTACAGTAGGAGCAAAGCAGTTTGAGAACCGACCTGTAACAAACGTTACTCAAGCTTTACAGGGGCAGGTGGCAAGTCTTAATATTTCAGCCAGTTCTGGTTCTCCGGATGCAACACCAAATATCAATATACGTGGTTGGTCAGGACTTGGTACTACAAATCCTCCATTAGTTGTAATTGATGGAATTCCAGGCGGAAATCTGAATAGGATAAATCCCAGTGATATAGAGTCTATCAGTATCTTAAAAGATGCGGCGTCTGCTGCTATTTATGGTCAGGATGGTGCATATGGTGTAATCCTGGTTACTACAAAAGTTGGTAAGGCAGGAAAAGTAAGAGTATCTTATAACAACAATTTTGCATTCGCATCTGTAATTAATATGCCAAAAATGTTGAACTCGCTTGAGTTTGCAACTATATATAATGAAGCATGCGTTAATGCAAGCCGTGGAAACATTTTCAGTGATGCTACAATAGCTAAAATTAGAGAATATCAAAATGGTGAGATTCAATATGAGACGGGAGCTAATCCAAATGGAAGTAATGAATGGCTTAGCTGGGGTTCATCATGGGGTAACAATGACTGGTTTAAAGAGTTTTTCAAGAAGAATGTTTTCAGTCAGCAGCACAATATTGGTGTAAACGGCGGCAGTGAAAAAATGAACTTTTATATAGGCGCAGGATATAATGACCGGGGCGGAATGTATAACTATGGTAATGATGATTACGACCGTTATAATTTCAGGGTAAACCTTGGTTCAAAAATTACAGACTGGATGAAGATAAACTTACGATCTTCTTTCTCTCGTGAAGTATCTAATACGCCTAATACTTTTGCCGGAAGAACCGGAGGAAATTATATGCACCAGCTTGCACGTAAATGGCCAACTGTACCTTTAAAAGACAGCTTGGGTAATTATTCTGAAACCAGTGATGTAATGTTGCAGGAAAATGGAGGCAGGATAAAACAAAGTATCAATGAAATGATAACAACCGGAGAAGTTCAATTGAATCCTTTGAAAGGTTGGAATATTGTTGCTAATTATACTTTTAACCTGGGTTCACGAATGTATAGTGCACACCAAAGAGCATTATATGAAACACGTCCAAACGGAGCGTTGGTTCTTATTAATAACACATCGCCGAGCTCTTTTTTACGCAGTACTAATGAAGCCACCACTCAAACAGTGAACGCTTATACTTCATATGAAAAACAAATTGGCGACCATTATTTCAAAGTGCTGGGAGGTTTTATGCAGAATGATTACAGATACACGTATTTCAATGGCTCTAATTCTTATACTTACACTGATGATATACCTTCTTTGATGCTTACTTATAATCCTACCCCATCTGTAACCGATACGGTGAATACACTGGCATCGCAAGGTTTTTTCGGACGTATAAATTATAACTACAAGGAAAAGGTTTTGTTGGAGGTAAATAGCAGGTATGACGCGTCTTCACGATTCCTAAAAGGTTATCGTTGGATATTAAACCCCGGTTTTTCAGCGGCATATATACTTTCCAAAGAAAATTATTGGGATGCCATCAGCCCATATATCAATACGTTTAAGATCAGAGGATCTTACGCAAGCCTGGGTGATCAGACAGCCGCAGGTTATATTAGTTATTATCCTTTTTATCCAAGTATGGGTACTAATTCTGCCAACAATACTAATTGGATTTTTGGAGGTACCAGCCGGGAGGCATATGTTTCTCCTCCGGGTCTTGTAAATCCCGAACTGACCTGGGTAAATCCGGTTTCAATAGGTGCGGGTGTTGACATGACTTTTCTTAATAACAGGTTAAGTGCCAGCTTTGACTGGTTTAGACGTCGTACTAAAGATCTGATTGTGCCAGGTGCAACATTGCCAAGCGTGGCGGGTGTTGCAGCGCCTTATGCAAACAGGGCGGAAATTGAAGTGAATGGGGTTGAATTAAGCTTGGAATGGAAAGATAGAATAGGTTCGGTATCATACCAGGTAAGAGGGGTGTTGAGCGACTATAAAGGGAAAGTAATAAAAAATCCGGCTAACTCCACTAAACAATTAATAGTAAATAACTCCACTGGATATTACGATGGTATGACCCTGGGTGAAATTTGGGGTTATCAAACTGTGGGACTTTTTCAGTCGGCTGATGAAGTTTCAAAATCCGCCTCTCAAATAAGATTGGGTAATAACTGGGGGCCTGGTGATGTGCATTATGCCGATCTGAATGGAGATAATGAAATAACTCCGGGAACTGAAACAGCGGATAACCCAGGGGACATGAAAGTAATTGGGAACAAAACGCCACGGTACTCATATGGAGTTACTTTATCGGCACAGTGGAAGGGCTTTGATGTTGCTTTATTTATTCAGGGAGTTGGAAAGGCCGATGCAGCTGTTGGCAGCAACTATTTCTGGGGTATAACAGGAGATGAATGGCAAAGCTCTCCGTTTACCGTTCAATATAATAATAGATGGACACCGGAAACGCCAAACGGCTATTATCCTAAATTTTACATGAATACAGGTATGATGAATAAGAATAACAGAACACAAACACGTTATTTGCAAAACGCTGCATATATGCGTTTGAAGAATCTTCAGCTTGGTTATTCTATTCCTTCAAAATACCTTGAAAAAGCAAAACTGTCTGACCTGAAGTTTTTCTTTAGCGTTGATAACTTATTTACCTCAACCAAATTTGTAAAAACCATTGATCCGGAGTTTTATAATTCTGATGGTAAAATTTATCCACTTCAACGTACATTTTCTTTTGGAATTAACCTGTCACTTTAAAAAAAAATGCAAATGAAAAACTCAGTCATCTTAATAAATGTATTTGCATGCCTGATATTAGGTAGTTGCAATAAAGATATTTTAGACAAAGGTCCGGAAACTAATATTTCTGATGCATATTATTGGAAATCTGCAAATGATTTGAAATTATATTGCAATGGGTTCTACAATATTGATGATAACTTTTTCTTTCCCCGCTATAGTAATTTTGGTACTAAAGGTATTTATAGCCTGGATGGCAGTGAAGGAAGCGATGTGTTAATGGGCATAGGTGTTAATAGTCAGATGAACGGGGAATGGATTGTTACAAGCAATAATGAAACCTGGGCTTGGAGTAACCTCAGAAAAGTTAATTATTTTTTGGATAATGTACACCGTGTTACTGCTATTCCGGAACAAATAAATCAATATGCGGGTGAAGCCTTGTTTTTCAGAGCGCAGTTTTATTATGGGATGGTAAAAACATATGGTGATGTGCCCTGGATCAATAAAGCGCTTGATAACACTTCCCCTGAATTGTATAATCCAAGAACGCCAAGAAATATTGTAATAGATAGTGTTCTGGCTAACCTGGATATGGCAGTAAGCTATCTTCCTACTAAAAAAGATGCTGCTGTGGGCAGAGTATATAAAGAGTTGGCTATGGCTCTTCAATCCCGGGTAGCTCTCTTTGAAGGTACCTGGGAAAAATATCATGCCGGAACGCCTTTTGGCGTACAGGGCAGTAATGGCACCAAATATCTTCAAAAGGCCGCACAGGTATCAGAAGATATTATCAATTCCGGTGTTTTTGCATTAGATAATGTAAATGTGCCAAATGGTTATAGATCACTGTTTAATCAAAAAGATTATGCTTCCAGTAAGGAAGTTATCTTCTGGAGAAAATACGATCTGTCTATTCCTATTACACATGAGTGGCATCGCTATTTGGCTGGTGGAATTGGTGCAACAAAAGCTCAGGTGAATAGTTATTTGTGTACGGATGGTAAACCGATTGCAACTAGTAATTTATACCAGGGAGATGCTTCGTTGGCAGTTGAATTTAATAACAGGGATCCCCGTTTGGCTCAAAGTATCTTAAAGCCTGGAGATGTAACGGAATCTAATAGAGGCGGACAACCTGACCTTTATTTTACTGTTCCGGCATTTACTAGCGCTATAGAAAATACTTGCCCTTCGGGTTATCAGTTGGGTAAAGGGTTTGCCACCGATGCCGCACAACACAATACTTCTAGTGGTGTTACAGGTTGCATTTATTACCGTTATGCAGAAGTGCTATTGAACTTTGCTGAAGCAAAAGCTGAATTGGGCACCATCACTCAGGCCGATATTGATAAGTCAATCAAATTGCTTCGTGAAAGGGTAGGGATGCCTAATCTTGTGCTGGCAAATATTACAACCGATCCAAACTGGCTGTTCCCGGCCTTATCGCCAATTATTAATGAAGTGAGGAGAGAACGAATGGTAGAGCTTTTTGCTGAGGGGTTCAGGCGTACAGATATTTTCAGATGGGCTGCCGCTGATGAATTGATTGTTGGTAAAAGACCTATTGGCGCAAAGAGAAGCCAGTGGAAAAGTAGTGATTTTGTTGATGCTAACGAGTACAATTCATTTTTAAAAAACTACCCGGTAGATGCCAGTGGTAATATTGATTATCTGTCGAAGTTTACTACTATTACAAAAGGTTATCAGTTCAATTTGGATAGAGACTACTTATCTCCGGTACCGGAAAGTCAGATAAATTTAAATAATAAGCTTACTCAAAATCCCGGCTGGAAATAGAACCGGAAATTGGTAATCCAAATTTTGCAGTATAAATAATTTTGAAAGTAATTTTTGGAAACCGGCATTAGAGCCCTGATTGAACTTCAGTTGCGACGCTCCGTTCAACAGTTGAATAAGAATTGAACATGGATATGGGTTAAAACCATTCCTTCATTGTTCAATAGAATTCCTACAGTTGAAGTGAGTGACACAACCGGAGCCAAATCAGGGTTCTGCTGCCGGTTCCATAATAGTAAACTCAAAATAAATGTTTGTATAAAATTTAAGTCAAACCTTTGCGTAAAACGCTTGTTCAATATTGCCCTAACTTTATTTATACGTTTCTTTTATTGTAAAACTTTATTTGTTTAGCTGTATGTGTTATACCAAAAAAATACCTTTATTCATTTTACTCTGCTTTGTATTTTCATATTCTCACGCACAAAATAAATTCTGGTTAATTGATCCTTTGGAACCAGTTTATCCCGATTCTAATCAAACCGGTAATTATTCCAACAATTATACTTTACATTTTGCAAAAGGCGGTGTGGCCGATGTGCATGTGTTATTGAAATTGCCTTTGCAACAATCGTTTACTATTACAGCTACACTTCAGGGCAAACCATTACCCATTAATTGCTGGAGTGAGTTATTAGATGTGCCCGTTGAGGAAAACACAGGCTTGGATAGCAGAACGGAGCAGTACCTCCACAAAAAAAATCCTTACGTTATTCGCAGAGCGCCTTTTAGAATTTATGAAGTATTAATGCCTTTGCATAGCAACACTATAACGGTAAAAAATAATTTTACGGCGTTGCGGTTATGTTTACCGCAAGCGCAAATTGAAAATGCCGGAACATATAAGGTGGACATAACTGTGAATGCTTCCGGCAAAAAATATAAAGGCACTTTCAAAGCGGTTGTACACGATGTTGCCGTTCCTCCATTAGAAAAAAGCACTTTCTTTTATACCAACTGGTTTAACCTGGTGCAAATGGAACAGAAACATCATGTTGAACGCTGGACGGATGAATGGTTTGCCATGCTGGATAAGTATGCAAAGCTTATGGCATATGGAAGACAAAACTGTATAACCATTCCGGGCGAATTAATGTCTGTTAAAAATGGCAGCATAACACTTGATGAAGAAAAAATGTACCGGTTTGTTTCGGTATTCAGAAAAAACGGGTTTCACTATTTTGAATCGCCGCATATTATGTACAGGGGTGATAATGATGACTGGAGCGATAAAGAACTTAAAGTGGCCTTAACAAAGCGTAGGTACTACACTCCGGAAGCTCGCAGAGATGTGGATACTATTGTTCGGCTGATAAAAAAGTTTACGGAGCGCTATAATTTAACCGGCACCTGGCTTCAGCATATATCCGATGAACCTACGGGAATTCAGGCGAAATGTTATAAAGATGTTGCATTGCAGGTAAAGAGCATTTATCCCGAAATTAAAATTATGGAAGCGACTAACGATCGCGACAGCCTTGTTGGCGCAGTGGATATTTGGTGCCCTTTAGTAAATGATTATCAGGAAAACCAGGACTTTTTTAATAAACGCGTGGCCGCCGGTGAAAAAGTGTTGGTGTACAGTTGTCTTATACCCGGAGGAAAATGGCTGAACCGCCTGTTAGATGAGGAGAGATTGAGACCTGTATACTTTGGTTGGGGCGCTGCCAAATATGGAACTTTTGGTTTTTTGCATTGGGGATTAAATCAGTACCTCGCAGATCCATATACGCACAGTGTAGTGCCGCATCACGCACCCGGCGCTGCTGCTAATAACAAGCTGCCCGCCGGAGATACGCACATTGTTTATCCCACACCGGAGGGCCCTGTTTCATCTACCCGCTTTGAAGCTCATAGAATAGGTATAGAAGATTACGAACTGCTGGAAATGCTGAAAAAGATCAAACCCGCGAAAGTAGATGAGCTGATCGAAAGCATTTTTCGTAATTATACCGATTATAGTACATCGGTAAAAGAATATCGTCAGGTCAGGGAAAAATTATTACAGGCATTTAGTGAATAGGCAAAAGGATCAGGTAATCCGGGAAGTATTTCAAATTGTCGCTTTCATTGTTTAGTTAGTGTTAGCAAAAAAATCACTATTTTTCTTTGAACATCTGATAATAAGGATTCTCATTTTTCGCTACTGTTTTTTTCTCAAAATAGACCAGGTCGGTAGAAATTTACGCAAACGATTGATTAGCAGGTAAAGCATCGTTTAATAACAGACTTTTATTATTTTGGTGGTGGTAAAATAGAGTGAGACGTTTGCCTGTAGGTTGGAAGCAAGGTATTATAATGTCACTAAAATATTAAAAGCAAGGATTGGAATGCAGGCTAAACGTTTCACAATAAACTAATTGGTTCTAAAACAGAAGCACTCTTTAGAAAAAGCATATCTCTCCGCGTTAAAAAATAAAGCATGGTAAAGGAGAGAATGCAAAATTTTTTAAGAGCGATTGTGAACGATATTGTTGTGGCATTCAAAAAACAAACCTGGCGTTATGAGTTGCCCAAAATTTAGCTGGACTTCTGTTCAGTTGCTTTATGAAGAAAAACTGCTTGCAAAAGCCTCAAACGGTGACGAAGCTGCATTTAGAGAAATTTTTGATACTTACAGAAATGCCATTTATTCTTATAGCATGTATGTTTTAAAAAATGAGTTACTTGCTGAAGATATAGTTCAGGATGTATTTTTGAAAATATGGATAGGCAGGCAAAAACTCGCGACAGTTCAATCCTTTAATTCATGGCTCTTTATTGTTGTTAGAAATAAAATAGTAGATGTTTTTAAAGAGCAACTCCGCCAAAGTAGCATTATAAGAAAAGCAATTGTAAACAAAGAGCCCGAAGATATTGAAAGAAAAATAATCCAGCGGGATTACGAAACGTTATTGCATGAAGCCGTTGACAGGCTTACTCCTCAGCAGCAATTGATTTATCATCTTAGTCGCGAAGAAGGGTTGAAACATCGTGAAATTGCATTGAAGCTAAATATTTCTCCAAATACAGTTAAAGAGCACTTAGTACAGGCGTTGCGGTCCATCCGAAAATTTCTAACTCCTTATTTGAGTCTGTTGATATTGTTCTTTTTAGCGAAGTGATAAGCGCTGTATATTTATTATAAGATTAGCTAAATATACTTCAGCAGCATAAAATATATAATAGTTTTTTGAGGGAGATCAGCGGTAGTGCTACTATTAAGCATCGTTGTGTCACTCACTTGTACGGTTGTAATTCTATTGGGCAGGGTGAAACATTCATTATATAATTTAACATATGCATTGCCGTTAGTATATTCATTCAAACAAAAAATCAACATATGAATAAATATATTGTAACGATATTGATGTTATTATTTTCATTCGTTGCGCATGCATATATTCCTCGAAATCTGCTGCAAAAAAAAGCAGGTTTAGAGCAATTATCCTCCGTATTGTTGCAGCCTGCTCAATGGGTAAAATATCCTTCGTATTCTGATCGGGCAGGTTGGGACGCACTGACAGGAAGCCTTAAAAAAGAACTGATAGCAAGAGGAGAATCGAATCTCTCATATGAATGGAAGATTATAAAAGCAACTGATTACCTTGAATACGAGCGCAGCGGAAGCCGCGTGACTATGGAAAATCCTTTCGGTGCCAATAATGCGGCGCTCAATAGTCTTGTGTTTGCCGAACTGGCCGAGGGTAAAGGCCGCTTTTTAGATCAAATTATCAATGGAGTTTGGTACACATGCGAAATGTCATCATGGGTATTACCGGCGCATCTGGTAGTGCAAAAAACCCGGCGTTCCCTACCGGAATTTAATGAGCAGGTGATAGATCTTACATCCGGTGATATGGGCTCATTTTTATCCTGGACATGGTATTTCTTTCATGATGAAATGAATAAAGTGAATCCTGTAATAGCTGCGAAGCTTTATAAAACCATACAGGAGAGAATATTACAGCCTTACCTGTCGCGCAACGATTACTGGTGGATGGCTTTGGGAAATGATAAAGACGAAAAGGAAGTGTTTGTAAACAACTGGAATCCCTGGTGCAATTTTAATGTACTGACCTGTTTTTTACTACTTGAAAAGAATGCCGATACGCTTAGCGCCGCGGTTTATAAAACTATGAAAAGCGTTGATAAATTTTTAAATTATGTGAAGGAAGATGGTGCTTGTGAGGAAGGCCCCTCTTACTGGCCGCATGCCGCCGGCAAACTGTATGATTATCTGCAACTGCTTAGCAATGCTACCAATGGGAAAGTGAGCGTATTCAACGCACCTGTTGTTAAAAATCTTGGAGAATATATAGCACGCAGTTATGTAGGCAATGGCTGGGTGGTAAATTTTGCAGATGCATCCGCAAAAGGTGGTGGAAACCCGGGATTAATATACCGTTATGGCGTAGCTGTAAATAGCACGCTAATGCAGGGGTTTGCAGCATACTTATCGCAGAATGGCAACAAAGATGAAGTTGATTCAAGAGATTTTTTCAGGGCGATTGAAAATCTTTCTTCATTCAAATCGTTGCAGCAAACACCACCGGCATTGTGCGAAGATCTTTTTTCGTGGTACCCCGAAACGCAGTTTTGCTATATGAAAAATAAAACAGGCTTTTTCTTTGCGGCAAAAGGCGGGTTTAATAATGAAAGTCATAACCACAACGATGTCGGCACGTTTTCACTATACCTCAATACAACACCGGTGTTTATTGATGCAGGTGTGGGCACATATACCCGCGAAACCTTTAGCAGCCGCAGGTATGAGATCTGGACAATGCAAAGCAATTATCATAACCTGCCCATGATAAATGGATTGCCACAGTTATTCGGATCTCAGTATCGAGCGAAAAATGTGAATTTTGACGCCGGGAAAATGACGTTCGCTTTGGATATTAGCGGTGCTTATAACGCGTCGGCAAACCGTTGGAAACGCACTTACAGGTTGTCGAATGATGAGCTGGTAATAGAAGATCATTTTGAACTGACAGAAACAAAAGCGCCCAACCAGGTAAATTTCCTGGCGTGGGTAAAACCAGACATAAGTACCCGTGGCATTGTTAACCTAACCGGAAATGGTGAACAGGCGTGCATGAAGTATGACGCGGCATTATTCGAACCTTCAGTTGATGTAATAACGTTGACGGATATACGATTGTCAAAAGTATGGGGTGACGAAATATACCGCCTGTCGCTAAAAGCGAAAAAGCAACAATCGAAGGGGAGTTATAAGTTTACTATTAAGCGTGGCGCTGTAAAATAATCATTGAATCGTTGAAGTAATTATACCTGGGGCAGTATTGTTCAATATTTTTTGGGACCGGCGGTATTGCTACTATTAAGCATCGTTGTGTCACTCACTTGTGCGGTAGGAATGCTATTGGGCGGGTTGGCAGTGGGCAGGTGGCAGTGAGCAGTAGTGAAGAAATAAGTTACCGGTTACCAGTTGCCGGTGTTGAAGTACAGGCAATACAATAAAATGCCGATACACTAATTCAATGAGATTTCAAGCACGAGCCTTTGATGTTGCCATAATTAAATATTGCAACTCATACTAAACCAAACCGTGCGAATTGATTTCTCTACTGCCAACTGCCTGCTGCCAACTGCCAGCCCGCCCAATAGCATTCCTACCGCACAAGTGAGTGACACAACGATGCTTAATAGTAGCACAACTGTTGATAACAAAAAATAAAACTTTGTTACATGCTGGTATTGAATTGTCTATAATGTGGATAAATTGCCGGTCTTAAAAATTTAAAATTTTCTTAAAAATTTCTAGTCCTGTTTTATAGCCTCATCAGTCTTATAATAAAAGACATTTGTATGCCTTATGTGAGATTAAAGTACCTGATCGGACGATTTGTTTCTGGCGATATTACTTTCAGCGAAAAACTTGAGTTGCAGGAATATTTTAATAATGCTCATCAAAATGAAGTGAAAACGTTATTGAACGAGCTAAACCGGGATAACATTCCATTTCTTGAATTGAGCCAGGTAAAAGCCGATAAGATTTTTTCCAGGATAATTGATAACAAGGTCGCCCGTCCTGCGAAACTGATTTCAGGAAAGTGGCTGTATGCGGCAGCATCCGTACTCTTTTTTATAGCATTAACTTCAGCAGTTTTTTATTTCAGCAACTCCTCCAATTCAAAACATTATACGCAACACATACAGGCAAAAACCAAAAGTTCCAAATACGCCATGTTGCCCGACAGTAGTAAGGTTGTTTTAAGTAAAAACTCTTCGGTCACCTATTCGCTATCTGCTGAAACAAGAAAAGTACAGCTTTCGGGTGAAGCGTTTTTCGACATTAAGCACAATGCTAAGCAACCGTTTGTTGTATATGCGGGAATGGCAAAAATAACAGTGTTGGGCACATCTTTTAATGTGAAGACAGAAGCTAACGGACATATTACAGTTACTGTTAAATCAGGGAAGGTAAAAGTAGAGCATGCAAACAAGGTTGTAGCTATGTTGGAAACTAATCAACAGGTAACAATTGATTCTGCCAGGCAAATGTCAGATGCAAATGTGGTGAATGCGGTGGAGGATTGGGAATGGAGCAAGAGTGATCTGCAGTTTGACGACGCAACACTTGAAGAAGTAGCTTTGGCAATTGAAATGCAGTATAACATGCCTATTGAATTTGCAGATCCGGAAATAAAGAACAGCCGCCTTACAGCATCTTTTAAAAAGGATAAATCACTCAAGGAAGTGCTTGAGGTAGTTACCAGGGTAAATAGTATGCAATATTCAATAAAGGAAAACAAGGTGGTAATAAGTGCGAAGTAAAATTGGCTATATGAGCTGTATGCGTAAAATGTAAAAGAAAACGGAAGCGCTCTAAAAGAAAGTTGGGAACAGAACAAGTAATCATGAGAATACTTTATGTTATTAATCTCTGATCTCTATTTTCTCGTTTTGGGTGCTTTATGTTTTCACTTGCAACCAGTGTTTAAAGCGCTCTCAATTCTCCGTTGTTTAAGGCTATGCAAGGCTTGTAGCCTTGCAGCACTGTACTGCTGCTTTTTGCATTATACCAGGCGTTTCTACTATTTCAGATTTTTTTGCAATAAGATTTCTTCCATAGTTTGGGTTTTCATGAGTTTCAAATTTTTTTTATGCAACGTAAAAAACTTGCTCAACTGCTGGCTTCTCTACTACATTCTCCAATTTCAATTCTCAGTTAAAAAGAAAATTCTGCTTTTTGCTTTGCTTTTTCAAAAAAAAATGATTTTTTTCTAGTCCTATTGACTACTCAAAACAGTCTTATAAGTTTAAGTGGATTAAATCAAATCAAACAGCTTGATAGGCAACAACTATTAAGGATATCCGGACGAACGATTTGCTTTTGGATATAAAAAGCAGGGGGTGTAATAGTTACTGTTAAAACAGGCCGGTAAAATGAATACGGAGCAAATACTGAACACAAGGTTGTTGCAATGCTGAAAACCAAACCAAAATTGTAATAGGTGCGAAACAGAACTAACTATATGAAAAATAAAAACTATTTGCTTTTTGGTGAACCGCCATAAAAAAACCGCTTCAGTATTGGGAACTGAAACGGTTGAGTCCTTTTCTTGTTGCAAAAGAAAAGGCTTTTAAACAATTTTTCAATCATTTAAAACCAATTCAAATTTATGAACATTTCTGCATTTTTTGCAGAATATGGGTTTGTATTGCCTAGAACCCGTGTTCAGCAACAGCTTGCTATTAACAAGAAAACATTTGTCCAGTTTATGCGTATAATGGTTTGTGCCTTGGGGATTGTGCTTTGTTCAGTCAATATTATTTTGGCCACAGGAGCAAAGGGACAGGACCTCAATAAAACAAAAATAAAAATTGAGCTAAGAGGAGGCACTCTTTTGGACGCGGTTAAAAAAATTGAAAAGGCGACGCCTTTTGTTTTTGCCTACAATAAAGGGGAGCTTTCTAAAGTACAGATCACTCATTTTATAACAACAGGCAGAGAATCAAGGAGTGTGAAAGAAATACTCGATATGTTGTTTTGGAATACGCAATTGCAGTATGAGCAAATAGGAGATAATATTGTTATTTCAGAGAAAAAACCATTATCAATAATGGCTTTGGTAAATTCCTCAATTTCCGCGCCTGCTGCAAAAATATCCGGAGTAGTAACTGATGAAAATGGTAGTCCGCTACAAGACGTAAGTGTGTTTGTAAAAGGCTCTACAAAGGGCACAAAGACAAATGCTGCAGGAAAATTCACCTTTGACGCGGAAATAGGCGCCATACTTGTTTTTTCTTATACCGGTTATGAAACAATAGAACAGGCGGCGGGTGAAAACATGTCGGTGCGCATGCAAAAAACAAATGCCCAAATGGATGAAGTAGTGGTAATAGGTTATGGCACAGCCAAGAAAAAAGATCTGACAGGCGGAGTAGCTTCAATTAGTGCAGAAAGATTGGAAAAGATGCCGGCGCCAACAATTGCCAAACGTCTTCAGGGGCAAATTGCCGGTATGACAATAACCAGCGGTTCTGTAGTGCCGGGAGCCGGTAACACGGTTCGTATACGTGGCGAAAAATCACTTTCCGGGGGAAATGATCCATTGGTTGTTTTAGATGGTATTCCTTACAGTGGAGGATTAAATCAAATAGATCAAAGTAGTGTTGAAAATATTTCGGTATTGAAAGATGCTTCTGCTGCTGCTATTTACGGAGCAAGAGCCGCTAACGGCGTAATCCTGATTACAAGCAAGAAAGGTAAAAATGGTAAAGTACAGGTTGGGTATAATGGATATGTTGGCGTGCAAACTCCTGAGAGATTATACAAGTTGCAAAATGGAACACAAAGTATTGAGTTGTTAAAACAATATTTACGTGATATGGGTTCGGCAGAATCCTTTTGGAGCGATCCTACTCAATTCCTGCCTTCGCTGCCAAAGGAAAACTATATGGCAGGAAAAGAATTTGATTGGCAGAATGATTTGTTTAACGCTGCTTTGCAACAGGAACATCAATTGAATTTATCTGGCGGAACCGATAGAAATAATTACTATGCTTCTTTAACGTATACTGATCAAGACGGTATAGTAAAAAATACCGGTCTTACTAAAATTGCCGCTACAATTAATATGACGCAAAAAATTGGTAAGTGGCTAACGGTTGGTACCAATACACAATTATCTCAGCGCCAGATTGGAAATGGGAAGGTAGCTCCCAGCGCATCACAGGCTTTTTATCTGTCGCCATGGTCTAATCCTTATGATTCGGCAGGTAACTACAACCGCTATCCCATGTACACTACCACATACTGGACAAATCCTTATGCTGATGATGGGGCGATATCTGATGATAAACTTCGTACCATATTCACGGGTTGGTATGCGGATATTGTTTTGCCTGTTAAAGGGCTTAGCTTCCGCACAAATTTTGGTTATACCTTTCAAACTGCAAATACCGGCTCTTATTATGGAAAAGCAACATTGACAGGCCAAGCTGATAACGGTGTGGCGAATATTTACAATAGCACATACACTGATTGGACCTGGGAAAACGTGCTTCGGTATGACAGGAATTTTGGAGAACATCATTTGGACTTTACCGGGTTGATGAGTTCTCAAAAAACTACCAGTGAAAATTTTTCAACAAAAGGTAAAAATTTCCTGAACGATGAAAACGGGTATCACAATATTGCGGTTGCACAAGGTGAAAAAACAATGACTTCAAGTGAAGCGAGCACTTCAATGATCTCTTATATGGGACGTATTAACTACAATTACGCTCGTAAATATCTATTAACAATTACTGCCCGGTCTGATGGCTATTCAGCTTTTGGTCCTAATAACAAATGGGCTTTCTTTCCTTCCATTGCGGGAGGTTGGGTAATTTCGGATGAAAACTTTTTCAGAAATTTAAATATCAAACCTATCGATTATTTAAAGTTGAGACTTTCTTATGGCGCGAATGGAAATCAGGCTGTAACAGCTTATAAAACATTTACCAAGCTAAGCCAGCTCGACTATATTTATGGAGATGGTAGCACTTTTGCAGGTGGTTTATATAGTGGTTTTGAAGTAGGAAACCCTAACTTAAGGTGGGAATCGACATATTCTCTTAATGGAGGATTAGATTTTAGTCTTTTCGATAGTCGCCTTTCAGGAAGTTTGGATGTTTATTCAACTGATACCAAAGACTTGCTGATGAGCCGCACAGTGCCTGTAATGAATGGTTATACTTCAATGCTGGACAACATCGGTAAAACGCATACCAAAGGTTTTGAAGTAACTTTAAATACAGTTAATGTAAAACACAACGATTTTGAATGGAGCACATCTTTAGTTGGTTCTGGCAACTGGAATAAAATTGTAGCCCTTCGCGAAGATGGAAAAGATGATCTTGCAAATGCATGGTTTATTGGAAAACCTATTCGTGTATTTTATGATTACAAAGTAATTGGTATCTGGCAAGAGGCAGATAAGACCGAAGCAGCAAAATATGGCGCTAAGCCGGGTGATGCGCGGCTTTGGGACAAAAGCGAAAATAACACGATTGATGCTGCCGATCGCGATGTTATCGGGTCAAAATTGCCGGTTTGGACTGCAGGTATGACAAATACATTTTCGTACAAAGACATCACTTTGTCTTTTTTCCTGAACGGAATATTTGACATTACTAAAGAAAATGGTATGTTAAACTTCCAGGGAAGACAGTTGGATAAATTCACAAATTATATTACAACCGTAAATTACTGGACTCCTGAAAACCACTCTACAGAAGCTACACGCCTGGGTTACAACCCAAAGAACTCCCATAAGTTTTATAATGACGCTTCATATGTACGTCTTCAGGACATTACACTTTCTTACAGATTCCCCAAAAAAATTATTGATAAATTAACGTTGCAAAAATTGGGCATTTATATCAATGTGACCAACGTTTGTACTTTCTCCAAAATAAATAAATATGGAATCAATCCCGAACAGGATATAATAGGAAGCTCATCCAGTTATCCGGTTCCCAGAACTTTTGTGTTTGGTATGAACGTTACATTTTAATAAACAATAAACGAAACAGGATCATGAAAATATATTTGTATATAGTATTAGTCTTTTGCCTGATCTTCAGCTCTTGCAGCAAAAGCTTTTTGGATGAAAATCCTCATAGTTTCGATGCTCCCAAAAACATATTTGTCAGCACAGCAGGATTTCAAACTGCTGTAAATGGGTTGTATGCTTATGTTCGCTGGGAGTACTCAACCTGGGAAGGGCCGGGTTTAGGCTCTACATGTTACGAATCGCTTCAATTAGGTGGTGACATTTGTGCACGTGGTTTTAAGAATGATGCGCTTTCAGTAGCAGCAGAAAATTACACCATCAATAACAATCATACATTTACTAAGGCTCGTTGGAAATGGGCATATGGCGCTATTGCCAATGCCAATCAAATTATCAATGAAGCGGAAAAGGACGGAATCAAATGGACCAATCCTACTGATAAGCAAAATTTTCAGGCGCAAGCGCGTTTCATAAGAGCATATGTTTACCGGTATCTGGTGTATCTCTATGGCGATGTTCCCTGGGTTGATAAAATAGAAGATAAATATCGCACCGACTTTGTTAGAACACCCAAAGATGAAGTAGTGGCACACATGATTGAAGATTTGGAATTTGCCGCTACTTATTTATCCGCCGATCCTGATAAAGCAAAACAAGGTGAGTTAACAATTTATGCTGCAAAGCACCTTCTCACAGAAATGTATTTGTTGGCAAAACAATATGAGAAAGCAAAAAATACAGCACTGGAAGTAATTAATTCAGGTAAATACTCGCTCATCAAGGCTCGTTTTGGATCAAAGCAAACTTCTCCGGGCGATTATTTCGCTGATATGTTTTTAGAGAACAATCAAAATCGCAAGGCAGGCAATACAGAATCTTTATGGGTAATACAAGCGGAATACAATGTGCAGGGTGGAGGAACAGATATCGACTGGACTCGTCGTGCATGGGTGCCCCGTTATGAAAATGTGGAAGGCTTTGTAAACTCGGTAGAATATGGTGGACGCGGTATCGGGCAGATTTACCCGCTTCCCTGGTTGCTGAATAGTTATGAAACCCAGGATGTCAGAAACTCGAACTATAACATACGAAGAAACTGGTATTATAACAAACCCGGTTATGCAAGATTCGGTCAACTGTTTGTTTTTGATCCAGTCAATAATGCAACTCATAAAAAGTATTACGACAACGGTGAGTTTTTCCCAAGTACCACTAAGTTCGATTTTACTGTTGCAGGTATTGAAAACTCACTAAACGGAGTTTATAAAGATAAAATACGATTCCGGTTGGCTGAAACATACCTTTTCCTGGCAGAGGCATATTTAGGATTAAACGACAACCAAAAAGCCGCTGATGCGATTAATGTGGTTAGAGCCAGGGCCAATGCAACGCCGGTAACCGCTGCAGATGTAAACATGGATTATTTGTTGGATGAACGTGCACGGGAATTATTAGGAGAAGAAATTCGCAGGTTTACGCTCGTTCGCACCGGTAAACTATTAGAGCGGGCAAGAAAGTTAAATCCTGTTTATATTCAACATCCTGAATACATTCATGATTATAATGTTTTGTGGCCAATTCCGCAGGAAGTAATAGATGCTAATTCCGGTGTAAAATGGAGTAATAATCCGGGATATTAAAATGTGTTATCAGATGTCAGAGATCAGGCGTCAGAAATCAGTATCTTTCTGATGCCTGATCTCTGATATCTAAATCATTTTTTTAAGGGGACCGGCATTTGAGCCTTGATTAAGCATCGTTGTGTCACTCACTTGTACGGCAGGAATGCTATTCAACAAGTTATGAGTTTTGAGTTATGAGTTTTGAGCAATGAGTGCTTTTGTTTTTGCTTGCAATCAGTGTTTAAAGCATTCTCAATTCTCAATTTATTGTAACCACAAGGTTCACCAGGAAAACACAAAGGGCACACAAGGGTTGGTAAAAATTCAGCAAACCCTTGTGTACCTTGAGCCTCTATTGTGGCCCTTGTGGTTAAACAATGGTGCTGTTCGACATATTAGCAACAGGTGCGGGATAAACAACTAAAAGAAATGTCTAATTTTTTCAGGACGTGACAAGAAGTCTTGCTACAAAGATGTCCTACCTCAAAGGAGTAGGGCATCTGAACTACGACGAGCCTGAAATATGGTAGCCGATGAAAAGAATTACTACCGGTGAAGTGATTGCGACGCAACGATGTTGCCATGAAAAACTACCGCCGGTATAACAATAATTAAATGTGGTAGATCAAGGCTAAAATAGAAATAACAGGTACCTTGAATAAAAATTAATGTCGACATTTATTATAATAATGAACTTAAAGAACTTCTATAATTTACTATAACGGAAATAATGAAATTTAATATGAAAAACTGGTGTGCCCTATTGCTTATTTGCTGCCTTGTAAAGGCCAAAGCCCAAATCAGCCACACGGCGGAAGATTATGTAAAGATTGCCCAGGATGGGGCTTGGTGTTGGTTTTCTGATCCGAGGGCTATTTATGTGGAAGGTAATTATTATGGTGGATATGTGGATAGCGATGGCAGGATATGGGCATTTGCATACAGCCCCAAAACTCAGCAAACGCGAACCCACCAGCTATTTAAAATGTCGGCTAAAGATGATCATGCAAATCCTTCCATTACAACTTTGCCGGATGGCCGGTTGGTTTTGTTTTTCTCCGGTCATGGTGGTATGGAAAATACTCCCATTTATTATTGCGTTTCAAAAAAGAAAAATGATATAAGCCAGTGGAACGAATTGCAAAGCATTACATCAAACAGCGAAGGCCCCAGGGGCACCTGTTATACCAACCCGGTGACGCTTTCCGCTGAAAAGAATCGCATGTATGTTTTTTTCAGAGGTGCAGATTTCAAGCCTACCATGGTTTATACCGATGATATGAAAGAATGGTCGAAAGGTAAACCATTTATAAAAGAAGCGTCTTCCAGTAATTTTGTAAGGCCTTACATGAAAGTGGCTACGAATAATAAAGATCAAATTCACTTTGCATTTACTGATGGACATCCGCGTAATGAATATCAAAATTCAATTTATTATTTGCGCTATCGCAACGGAAAGTATGAAACAGCATCAGGACAATTAGTTGGAACCGAGATAGATTTTCCTTTTGCACCATCTCAATGCGATAAAGTGTACGATGCTACAAAAACTAATCAGCGTGCATGGATATGGGATGTGGCTTACGACAAAAATGATTATCCTGTAATTGTGTATGCACGCTTCATTAGTGAATTGCAACACATGTATTATTATGCACGCTGGGATGGAAAACAATGGATCAATTCAAAAATAACTGATGGCGGGCAATGGTTTCCGCGTTTTTATATGCCTAAGGAAGGCCCAGCCAGGGAACCGCATTATTCCGGGGGCGTTTACCTCGATCATAATAATCCTGATATTGTTTACTTATCAAAACCGGTTAAGGATGTTTTCGAAATTCAAAAATTCACTACTGCTGATTTAGGTAAAACATGGAAAACAGAAGAGATAACTCAGCACTCTGCATATGATAACGTGCGTCCTTTTGTGCCCCGTAACGATCCTGCATCACGTGTAATGTGGATGTACAATTATGATTACAGGGCCTATATTGACAGCTTCCACACAGCCCTTCGCATCGCGGATGTGTTTAAAGGCTTTTCACCTGCGTTCAAAAAACAAGATGTAATGGATGTAATGAAAAATGCGGCTGACTGGCAAATAGAATCTATTAAAAGATACAGGCGTTATAATCCTTTGGATTGGGTAGATGGCACGCTGTATAATGGAATGTTCCAATTTGCGTCTATTGCTGATACAAGCTTATATTTTAACTGGCTTTATAATATAGGCAGACGTTTTTCGTGGCAGCCGGGTTACCGCATGTATCACGCGGATGATGTGAATGTGTGCCAATTGTATTTGAAGATGTATGAAAAATACAAAACAAAAAACATTTTGATGCCAACGCAGGCAAGAGCAGACTGGGTGATAGCTAATCAATCTTCTAACACTGAGTTGTTAAACGACAGGCAGGAACGTTGGTCGTGGTGCGACGCTTTGTTTATGGCGCCTCCTGTTTATGCACATATGACTGCAATTACAGGCGATAGCAAGTATCTCGACTTTATGGACCAGGAGTATAAGGCTACTTACAATATGCTCTTTGATAAAGATGAAGATCTTTTCTACCGCGATAAAAGTTATTTTGATAAAAAGGAAGCCAACGGTAAAAAAGTATTTTGGGGTAGAGGCAATGGCTGGGTTTTGGGAGGCTTATGTAATATTATGGATTACATTCCAAAAGGCAATCCTAAGCGGGCATTTTATGAAGACCTGTTTAAAAAAATGTGTGCAAAAGTTGTTAAGCTGCAGGGAAGCGACGGATTTTGGCGTGCGAGCTTGTTAGATGCTGAAAGTTATCCTTCGCCGGAAACCAGTTGCTCGGGATTTATGGTATATGCTTTTGCTTACGGTATCAACAACAATTTGCTGGATAAAAAAACTTATTACCCTGCATTGGAAAAAGGCTGGAAAGCCTTAGTATCTGCTGTAAATGAAGAAGGCAAACTTGGCTATGTACAGCCAATAGGCCAGGACCCAAAGAAAGTTACACGCGACATGACGGAGCTTTATGGCGTTGGGGCACTCCTGCTTGCAGGCACAGAGATCTACAAAATGTCTGATTAGTTGAAAGTTGAAAATTGAAAGTTGAAAGCGGTATGACTAAAGGCAAACGTGAAGATAAAAATGCTGTAATTATAAGCAAGATCGAACCCCCTAAACCAAACTCGAAATTGCTTTGTGTTCCTTGTGAAAACTTTGTGTTCCTTGTGGTTAAATAAAAACTATGAAAAAAGCGCTGTTAATTTGTTTTGCAACATTCCTGGGTTTATTTACTTACTATAACGTTAATGGGCAATCTAAAAAAATTAACTGGGAAAAATTTTTATCACAAAGTGATCTTGTTTTTGATACGCTCACAACGCAATGGGGTGGTGGAGCGTTTATCGGAAATGGATTGCTCGGCAGTATGATCTACACGAAAAGTGCCAATGAGATCCGCTTTGATATTGGCAGAACAGATGTATATGATCACCGGGAAAACATGTCGCCATTGTTTGGAAAATGCCGTTTGCCAATAGGATATTTTATTTTAACCACCAAAGGAAAAATTCAAAAGAACACTGCTCGGTTACATTTGTGGAATGCCATGGCAACCGGCAGTATAACCACTGATAAAGGAACTATTTCATGGACCGCGTTTGCACATGCGCAAAATAATATTGTTTTGGTAAGTACCACTTCCACCGGCGATGAAAAGGAATTTGCCTGGAAATTTGTTCCGGAAAGATCAATGAGTTCAAGAGCGAATTTCAGTTATGTAAAGCAACCGGAAAATTATGAGCCTAATCCGCAACCGGCGTGGAGAAATAAAAACAGCGTTCAATATGTTTTTCAGCCATTAAGTGCCGGAGGTAGTTATACAACTGCCTGGATGGAATTAACAAATAAAGACAAGCGTGATATTTTTATTTCGGTTGGATATTCACGTTATAATGATTCCTCCGAAATGGAAGCAGTTAATGCTATACAGCAATCATCTGTGATTTCATTAAAAAAAATGATCAAAACACATACCGATTGGTGGCATAATTATTATCCGCAAAGCTATGTGAGCATACCCGATAAGCAAATGCAAAAGTTTTACTGGATACAACAGTACAAACTGGCATCTGCCACAAGGCCCGGTAAACCTGCAATTGATTTGATGGGGCCCTGGTTTTATAATACTCCGTGGCCGGCTTATTGGTTCAATCTGAATATGCAATTGACGTATTCGCCCTTATACACTGCCAACAGGCTGGGCATTGCGCATACGCTGGTAGAAATGATAGATGCGAACAAAAGTAATCTTGCTTTAAATGTGCCGCTGCCTTACAGGTATAATTCATTGGCGGTTGGCCGGGCCGCCGGTCCCGATATGCTGCTACCGGTTCTTACCACGCCACAGTCCTCACCGGGCGATGACGGAGCATCTCTTGAAACCGCTAATTTAATGTGGCTGCTATTTTATTATTGGAAGCAGTATCGTTATTCGATGGATGAGGAAATACTTAAGAACTTATTTCCATTACTTAAAGGAAGCGTCAATTATTACATTCATTTAATAAAGAAGGAGTCGGATGGTAAATGGCACCTGCCTTATACTTATTCACCGGAGTATCCGGGAGGTATAACACGCGATTGTAATTACGATCTTGCTGTACTGCGCTGGGGCTGCGAAACTTTGTTAAAAGCCGATGCTATATTACGGTTGAATGATGGTTTAAAAAGTAAATGGCAGGATATTCTAACCAACCTTACAGATTATCCAACGGATAGCAACGGCTTGCGAATTGGGAGGGATGTGCCATTCAATGTATCGCACCGGCATTTTTCGCACTTGTTAATGATCTATCCTTTGTATTTGATGAATTGGGATATGACGGAATACCGTTCATTAATTGAAAGATCGTTGCAGCACTGGATAGGATTTAAAGGCGCATTGCAAGGTTATTCATATACAGGCGCAGCATCTATGTATGCCATGATGGGTAAAGGAAATGAAGCATACGGTTATCTCGCTCAGTTTCTGAAAAAGTATTTGAAGCCCAACACTATGTATATGGAGTCCGGGCCTGTAATTGAAACGCCGTTAGCGGCAGCGCAAAGTATTCACGAATTGTTGTTGCAAAGCTATGACGATAAAATAAAAGTATTTCCTGCCGTACCGGATGACTGGAAGGATGCGGAATTTCAAAACCTGCGTACAGAAGGTGGTTTTCTTATTAGTGCGGTGCGAAAAGATGGAGTTACAAAATGGGTAAGCATTAAAAGCACAGCAGGCGGAAAATGCAGCATTTTGGTAAATGCGGATGGCGTTATAAAATCAAAAAGTAAAGTTATTATAAAAGATGCAGATGGTTATTGTTCATTTGAAATACCAAAGGGGCAGGAAGTTAATTTGCATATAGAATAGAGTGGGGAGATTGCAATGTGCAATAACTTACAAAAACGCTGAACAGCATTACAACAGTACAAGGGAGTGACACAACGATGATGCCATGAAAAACTGTCGTTCGTGCAATAAAAATTCAGGGCTTTTACCAAGATCAAAATAAAATAGTATAACCTTAACATAACGGTTATAAATAAACTAAAATTATTAATATTACCGAAAATGAAATGAGAATTGTAATAACTTCTTCAAGGTTGAACCTTACATTATCTGAACGGTGATTGTATTACTATTTAAATTTAAGCAAACGATTGTGTGAGTATGATTGCATTTCTTGGCAACTAAATAAATTATTTTTATTCTGAATAAAACAAAATCTTGATAATGGAACGCAGAGATTTTTTAAAAATTGGTTCTTTAGCAGGCGCAGGCGCGGTAGTGCCTGTAAGCGATTTGCTGGCTCAAAAAAGAGCACAGAAATTAAAAGATAAGAACGAAGCGACTGAGCAACAAAGCGACAGGGATTATTGGGTGAGTTTGCTTTACAAAATGTCGGCGCCGGTTTTAAAAAATCTAAGTAAAGGCGAGCTGAAAAAAAACATGATGGTTGAGTATAGTCCGATATGGGATGGCCGTGATAAAAATGTAGCGTACATGGAGTGTTTTGGCAGGCTGGTAGCCGGACTGGCGCCATGGCTGGCGCTTCCGGCGGATGATACTAAAGAAGGAAAATTACGAAAACAATTATACGACTGGTCATTGAAAAGCTATGCGAATGCTGTGGATCCGGCCAGTCCTGATTACCTTACATGGAATAAAGAGGGGCAACCACTGGTGGATGCGGCATATATAGCACACAGCTTTATTCGTGCGCCACAGGCTTTGTGGCAGCCGCTGGATAACAAAACGAAAGAACGATACATTAATGAGTTTAAGCAATTGCGGCGTGTGCGCCCTGCTTACAATAACTGGTTGCTGTTTTCCGGCATTGTGGAATCGTTTCTTTTATCAATAAATGAAGCCGCGGATTCATTTAGAATTGATATGGCGTTGCGCAAAATGAATGAATGGTATGCGGGCGACGGATGGTTTTTTGATGGCCCTAAATTTCATTTTGATTATTACAACGGTTATGTAATTCATCCTATGCTGATTGATGTTTTAAAAATATTAGCTGACAGGAATAAGAATTACAATGAAGCATACAACACTGAGATGAAGCGCATGCAGCGCTATTCGGAAATTTTGGAACGGCTTATTTCTCCTGAAGGAACATATCCCGCAGTGGGACGGTCTGTAACTTACAGAGTGGGTGCATTTCAGCCGCTGGGGCAGTTGGCGCTAATTGAAAAATTGCCAGGCAGCATTACTCCTGCACAGGTGCGCAGCGCTTTAACAGCAGTAATGAGAAGAATGTTTTCTGTGGAAGGTGTGTTCGATAAAAATGACTGGTTGCAACTTGGCTTTGCCGGCCACCAGCCAGAGTTGGCTGATTATTATTCGAATTCGGGAAGTATGTACCTTACTTCACTCGGATTTTTGCCGTTGGGCCTTCCCGCGGATCATACTTTCTGGACATCGCCTGCTGAAGACTGGACTAGTAGAAAAGCCTGGTCTGGCAAGCCTTTTAAAAAAGATGGTTCCCTGGATAATTAGAAAACAGCCATCAATGAAAATGTTATGGATTAGTTGTTTTTATTTTTAACGTGTGCATATACGTTAGTCTAGTCTTTTTGTTTAAATTTGAAAATTCTTTAAACGAAAAATATTTAAGGTTCGGTTTTGTGAACCTCTGATTGTAATATTTTACGCAAACGTTTGTGTAACTTTGATCCCTTCATTTTACGAGTAATTCAAATTTTCTTAACTTAGGTTTGTTATTTTGAGAATGTTTGCAAAAACTCAAAAGTATTGGAAGTTGTTTGAATTAAATGTACAATCTTATTTGTAATACACACTGTTGCCATGAAATACTATAGATGAACGGATTGCGACGCAACAATGATGCCATGAAAATCTGCTGCCGGTACCATAAAAATTTACTCAATCAACTTCTAAGACGATTTGTTTCAAAAAGTAATATTATACCAAACTACTGAATTGAATAATTTGAACAACATTGAAACAATTTGTGCCTTTCAAGCAGGCGAGAAAGCCGCAGAGGAGTTTATTTTCAAAAAATTTTATAAGCCATTATGCCTGTTTGCTTTTAACATTGTGGATGAAACGATGGCTGCGGAAGATATTGCAACAGAATCGCTGCTTAAGGCTTTTGTAAAACGCGGAGAGTTTAAAACTATTGAAGGGTTGAAAGCTTTTCTGTTTATTTGTGTGCGCAACAGTTGTATTAATTTTTGTAAAGCCAAGAAGAGGCAGGAGCAAAGGTTTAAGGAAATATCTTTTAGCCAGGTAATTGATACAGATGAATGGGATAATACTTCTCTCAATGAAATGTATAAAGCCGAAATCATAAACGAAATTTATAATAGAATAGAAACGCTTCCCGCTAAATGTCAGCGAATTTTCAAACTCGCATTTTTAAAGCAACTGTCGCCTTCAGAGATAGCGAATGAAATGTCCATAGATCCTCAAACAGTACGCAGCCAGAAATCCAGGGCGCTACAGTTATTAAGAATGCAATTGCATGCCGACAAAATTTTTTCAGGAATACTATTGGTACTCTCTCTTTTTTTTATTTAGCGCAAGAAATTTTTCAACTTATTTTTTTGGGACCGGCATCGGTTTTTCATGGCATCATCGTTGTGTCACTCACTTGTGCGGTAGTTATGCTATTGGGCGAGTTGATGGTTGATAGTTGTTGGTTGTTTGTGTTTGGGAAGTCAGAACCGAAATTAAAATCGGATTTCAGATCTCTGACTTTTTTACTGCCTGCCATATCATAAAAAATTAGCTTTTTTTTGGATGAAAATGTTTTTTTGTTGTCTTATAAATATCAGGGAGAATTCTAAATAGCAAAAATGTAAAATTCTGACGTGAATACTATATCTAACCTTATTCTAAAATACATAAATAATGAAATAACAAATGACGAGCAATTGCAATTGGATGCATGGATAATTGAGAATGAGGAAAACAGGAAAATGTTTATTGAATTGTGTGATCCTGTTTATAGAAGTTTATTGCTAAAGCATTTGAAAACATTTGATGAGAATGAAGCCTGGAATAGAATACAATCTGCACAGGTAGCTACTGCCAAAGAAAAGCGGACTTTTTTTAAGAATAGAAGTATGGCAGTTAGGTGGCTTACAAATGCGGCTGTTATTTCGGGAATCATAATTTCTACAGTGGCGATTTTGCAACATTATAACCGTGTGGGTCAAAAAGCGTATGAAAAGGATTTATCAATAAATGCTCCTGTACAAAAAGTGAGTGGAAGTAATAACGCAATTCTTACGCTTGCCAATGGTGAAGAAATCGAAATTGAAACTGCCTCCAATGGCGTATTAGCTAATTTGGGAGCAACTAAGATAGTTAAGTTGTCGGATAGCGTGGTGTCATACGTTGCTAATGTGGGTGTAGAGCCAATTTCTATAAGCTGGAATAAAATATCAATACCATCGGGAAGTGTATTTCAAGTTGAATTGCCCGATGGTTCACGGGTTTGGCTGAATAATATGTCTTCGTTACGTTTTCCTGTTTCATTTCTGCCTGCGGCTAAAAGAGAAGTTGAGCTGGAGGGAGAAGGTTATTTTGAGGTAGCAAAAAGTACAAAGCCATTTATGGTTAAAACAAAGCAGATGAATATTCATGTGCTGGGAACTCATTTCAATGTAATGGCTTATCCAAATGAAGGTGTTACCAAAACGACGCTGGTAACGGGTGCGGTTAAAGTGGCAAGTAATGCTACGGGTAAAGAAGTTATTTTAAAAACAGGACAACAGGCTTTAGTAACACCCGGATCTGACTTATTGAAAGTATCCAACGGGAATATAATGGAGGCGGTGGCATGGAAAAGTGGGGAGTTTGGATTTGATGGTATGAATATAGAAAGCATTCTCCGGCAAATGGAAAGATGGTATAATGTTGAGATTGTTTATAAAGATGATATTGGCGGAGGAAGTTTTACCGGTAGTTTTTCCAGGAGAAAAGATATTGGTGAATTGCTTGATATTCTTAAGGAAGGCGGGCAAATTCGATACGAATTAGCAGGCAGGAAAGTATATATATATGCTCCAAAATAAACAATGATTGTTAACTAAATAAAAATGCCATTTATGAAAATGAACAGGTTACCACCTTAAAAAAATTGTTGCCAAAATGAAAAGCCGGAAATTTCTGACATTCCCGGCTATTATTCATTTGAGCTACCTAGAAAACTTCAGCAAAAAGATTTTTTAATTCACTCAAACTTTACAAAGGTATGGAATGGAAATTTTATAAGATTCCATGTTGGGAAATTATTTCAATAATAAAAGACTACATATTCCAACTCGGCGGCGCAAATGCTTTTATAAGAAAGACAACAATAATTATGAGATTGATCATAATTCTCCTATTAACATCCATCTTCACGGTACACGCAAATGGTTTTACCCAAAGTATAACTGTTTCGAAAAAAAATGTGACATTAAAAGAGGTGTTTCAGACTATAAAAAGCCAAACAAAACTTGATTTTTTCTACGACAAGGCAATTATTGACGATAATGAAAGAATATCTATTCGGTTTACAAATGCCACGCTAAATGAAGTGTTAGCTTATTGCCTTGCAGATAAAGGCATAAGCTATACTATCAAGAATAATGCTATCATATTGCGGCGTGACAATAAAGAAGACTTTCAGCAAAACGAAAAAAATGATGAGGTTGTTATTCCCCCATTAATTACCGGACGAATTACAGATTCGCTGGGTCGTCCTTTATCTGGCGCTACAATTACTGTAAAGGGAACCGATAAGAAAACAATGACTGATGAAAATGGAAATTTTTCGATAGATGTTACTCCTGGTGCTGTGCTAGAAGTAAGTATGGTGGGTTATAGAACAAAAGATGTAACTGTCGATAATAGCTCAAGCATTTCAATTGTTTTAAGTATGATGCCCGCCACATTGGATCAGGTGGTGGTAATTGGTTATGGTACGCAGAAGCAAAGAGATATTACTGGTTCTGTTGGTATTGTAAAGCCTGAAAAGAACCTGCAGGCTCGTCCGGCTACCAATGTCCAGGAATTATTGGCAGGTGCTGTTCCTGGCCTGAATATATCTAAAGGATCCGGAGCTGTTGGTTCTGGTGCGTCTTTGAATATTAGAGGAACTTCAACAATTGGACCCAGTTCCGGAGTGTTGGTATTAATTGATGGTGTTCCGGGTAACATCTACACTCTAAATCCGAATGATATTGAAAGTATTTCAGTTTTGAAAGATGCCGCCGCCGCCGCTATTTACGGCTCCCGTGCTGCTAATGGTGTGATGCTTGTTACTACAAAAACAGCCAAAGGAGTTACAAACGGCAAACCTGCAATTGATATTTCATCAAGCGTAGGTTTGCAAAATCCTCAGCACATGCTGGATTTTGTGGGTTCGGAAGATTTTATGAAAATGTGGGACCAGGCTTTGATAAATGACGGCAAACCTGCTTTATATGGGGATCAGGGAATAGCAGATCTGAAAGCAGGAAAATATGCTGATAATAAATGGTATAAAGAGATCTATAACAAAAACACTGTTATCAATAATAATTATCTGGCTATTTCGGGAAAAACCGATTATGTTACTTACAGGCTTTCCGGAGCGTATGACTACCAAAATGGCAACCTTCCAAATAATACTTATAACCGCTTCATAATACGTCCTAATATTGGTATAAAGATTACTAAAAATCTAACTCTTGAGGCTAACGTGCAATACACGCAAACGAAAATATTGCAACCACAGGGAGGAACCACCGGATGGCAATCGCAGGCATCTAGAATTTCTCCTACTGACTTTATATATAATTCGCAAGGCGAATATGCTTCTGGTTCTCCTATGGCAGGAAACCCAATTGCAGGCGTAAATGACGGAGGGTATAATGTGCAGAATGTAAAAGAAATGCTCAATATCTTCGACCTTACTTACACGCCTCTGAAAAACTGGAACATTAAAGCCAATTATTCTAATTATACATACGATGGGCGTTCTACAGATAAGGTAAATTCTTATAAGTTGTATAATATGGATGGGTCGCTCAATTCCACACAAAACTCCGTTAATCAACTAACTGAATCTTCTGAAAATAATAAAAAGAATATTTTGCAGCTTACAACTAATTATAGTATAAATTCCAGTATACACTCTTTCAAAGTAATGGCTGGCTATTCCCAGGAATATAATAAATGGAGTAGTTTTAACGCATCTCGCCAGAATTTTCTTTTTGATGGATTGGATGCGCTGTCTTTAGGTACCACTAACAAACAAAACGACGGCACTCTGAATGATTATGCTATCCAGTCTTTTTTTGCTAGGATGAACTATGATTTTGATGGCAAATATCTTTTCCAGGCAAATATTCGTGCTGATGGTTCATCTATGTTTGGCCCCGGCCATAGATGGGGCTATTTCCCTTCTTTTTCTGCCGGATGGAATATTAATAATGAGAACTTCATGAAAGATGTTTCCTGGATATCTCAGTTAAAATTAAGGGCCTCATGGGGTATGCTTGGGGATGCATTGAAAGCTGCGTACGTTAGTTCTGATGCTACTTATTATGCATCCGCTACAGTATTAAACTTTTCAGCTAGTAATTATGGTTTCAATGGCGCTATGGTGCCTGGCGCCTGGAATGGCGTTGTTGTTGACCCCAATATATCATGGGAAAAAGCAAGTGTGGGAAATATTGGTATAGACGCTGCTTTTCTAAATCAAAAACTAATGGTAACAATTGAAGCATTTAGAAATGTACGTAGTGGCATATTAACACAGCGTGTTGTACCTACCGAGTTTGGCTTGTCGAAAGGTCCCTGGCAAAACCTTATGAAAATGCAAAGTCATGGTGTGGAAGGACTGGTAAGTTATAATGACAAAGCTGGCAAATTTAGTTGGGGAATTGATGTTAACGCAGGTTTCTCAAGGAATAAAGTTCTTGATATGGCAGGTACAGGTCCCTGGCCGGCAACACAGGTTGCTGATGCGTATGTAGCAGAAGGACTTCCATACGGGTTGCCTTACGGATTGCAGGCTATAGGTTTTTTTAAAAGCGATGATGATGTAACTAAAAGCCCAAGCCAGGGATCTAATATTTTTCCCGGAAATATCAAATACAAAGATGTAAAGGCGGATGGTATAATCAATGGGGATGACAGAGTGATCTTTAATAAAAATGTAGTGCCGGTAAATTATGGTTCCAATATTCGGTTTGGATGGAAAAATATTGATTTTTCAGCAAACGTGTATGGTGTAATTAACACATGGAGGGCTATGACTGGTTATGAAGTTTGGGCCTTTTTTCTCACACAAAATGCAAGGCCTATGGCCAAAAATTCATGGACTACGGATAATCCCAATGCAACATATCCGCGGCTTTCAATACAATATACCTCTAACGACACAAAGTATTCAAGTTTTTGGTTGCAAAAGTTTTCATACCTGAAATTGCAAAACATTCAAGTAGGCTATGCCTTGCCGCACAGCTTACTTGAAAAGGCTAAAATTTCTTATTTGCGACTTTATTTGTCGGCTCAGAACCTTGCTACCATTACCGGTTACAAAGGCTTTGATCCGGAAGGCGGTTGGTACCCGCTATCAAGAACAATATCATTTGGAGTTAACCTTAAATTTTAAAGAAAATGAGAAAAGCAATATTTATAATACTGCCTGCTGTTTTAACCTTAATGCTGTCGGGGTGTAAGAAGTTTTTAGATAGAGATCCATTATCTCAACCATCCGAAGCAACGTTCTGGAAAACCCCTGCTGATGCTCAAACGGCCCTTAATGCGGTTTATTCTACATTGCCTGACAGCCGTGATTTTTGGCGTGATTGTCATAGCGATAATTCTGTTATGACCAATGCGTGGGGAGAAGGTGGCATGGGCTATATATGCCAGGGTTCTCAATCAGCTACTGATGCTTATATAGCAGAAGAGTATTCTTATGATAAAATACGGGTAGCACTGTATTTTATAGACAGGCTAAAGACAATGACTTTTGATGCCGCAAACAGTTCCCTTAAAGTACAATATGATGCTGAAGCACGATATATACTGGCTATGCGTTACCTACGTATGGTAAAGCTGTTTGGAGATATTCCGTTGATAAAAGAGGCGCCCGTAAATCTTGATTCTGCAGCAATACACAGAAGTCCTGCACAGGAAGTGTTGGATTATGTATTGCAGAATATCAATATCGCAATAAATAATCTGCCTGCAAGAACCTCCGGAACTGATGATGGGCATATTACTAAAGCCGCGGCTCTTATGCTGAAAGCTGATTATTATTTGTATGTCGCCAGCATGAAAAAATTTCATAAAGGGCAGGATGATCCGGCATTATGGAAAAATGCTGCTGATGCTGTTCAGGCTGTGATAGATGAAGGCGTTTACAGTCTTGAATCAGATTACTCTTATATTTTTACACGTGATGCAAATAATAACAATAAAGAAGTGATACTTGCCTACCAGTATGTGCAAAATGAAATTACAAATATGGTGCCTGTATTGGCATCGCCCTCAGGCACCGGTATAACAGGAGAAGGCTGGGCAAGCTTTTGCCCCACTCGGGACCTTGTAGATTCTTATTTGTGCACAGATGGTAACACTATTCAACAATCTTCATTGTATGATAAAAACAAACCTTGGGAAAATCGTGATAAGAGGTTAAAGATGACTTTTATGTTGCCCGGTGTTGCAGTGCTTAGGCCTGATGGAACTTATACTCCATATGATCCGTATCCCGGTCACAACAAACCGGAACGTATGAATAGTGAAGGGGGTGGACTTACAGGATATATGTATTTAAAATTTAACGACCCAACGTGGAAGGATCCTGTAAATGATTATATCAATTTTCCCATTTATCGTTACGCCGAAACCTTACTTATGTTGGCCGAAGCTTTAAATGAATACGATCCTTCCAATGCTAAGATTGTAACTGCGGTGAATGCTGTACGTACCAGAGCCGGATTGCCTAGCGTAAATTCACTTCTTGGAAATCAAAGCGCCATGCGCAATGCCATAAGGGAAGAACGCAGGCACGAATTTGTGTGTGAACATAAACGTTACTTCGACATTCTTCGCTGGAAAATTGCTGAAAATGTTTTAAATACCCCTGCCTATGGAATTAACAGTAATGATGCAGACCCGGTTGGAGACTGGACGAAACCAAAGTTTAAAGCACAGGATAGAAAGTTTGACCCCAATAGAGATTACTTATGGCCAATACCTCAATCGGCAATCGGAAAAAATAAAAACCTGGTGCAAAATCCGGGTTATTGAGCTCGAAAGTAATAGTTCAAAAACTTGTACCGATACTTCATTTACCCTGCTCTGAAATTTAGAGCAGGGTTTTGTTTTATAACATTTGTTTGTTAATATTCTATTTTTGGCACATTAGCAAAGCATACTGCACGAGTAATTTACATTCATTTTTTGTAAGTATTTTTTATGTAACCGGCGGTAGTGCTACTATTAAGCAACGTTGAGTCACTCACTTGTACGGCAGGAATGCTATTCAACAAGTTATGAGTTATGAGTTTTGAGTAATGAGTGCTTTTGTCACGTCCTGAAAAAAGTGGACAGTTTTTTAGTTGGTGCTTTTTATCTTTATTGCAACAAGAGGATTCTCATTGGTTGTTGGTGTGCCATCGCACGGTGGCCTCCCTACACACGCAACAACGGCAACTCTCAAACATTCTGGATTAATACGGCGCCGTTGTGTTCTGACCTCTGATTTATCTTCTGCCAACTGACAACTGCCAGCTGCTTACTGTTTCAGTATTATCTAATATCTATAGCATTCTCAACTATAAAGCATTCTCCATTCTCAACTCTCAACTCTCCATTTATTAAAGTTCTGCAAGGCTTGCAATCTATTGCGTTCCTTGTGGTTAATCGGCCGAATATATTTCGCGCAATCGTTTGATCGGGCTGGTTCTGACAATCGGTTTTTAACTTAGTTCTTAATATAAAACAGCATTACATAATTTTTATACTACGAACGTATATTAATTGTTGCCCAATTTGGTTCGTGTTTTAAACTTTGTTGAGTAAAGAACAAAATGTTGAAGTGAGTGACACAACGATGCTTAATAGTAGCACTATCGCTGGTCCCCCACAAAAAAAAGCATGCGCACAAGGTGCTTAATTACTATTTTTAAAGTGCTACAAAAGATTTTTGATAATGATAAAAACAAATTTATACGTTATGAGAAACGCTTTTTTCGTAATGCTTCTATTCTTCTCATTTGCAGCAGCAGCACAACAAAAGCCAAATGTTATTTTTATTTTGTCTGACGATTTGGGCTATGGCGATGTAAGTTGTTATGGCGCAACAAAAATTCAAACTCCAAACATAGATCAACTAGCAAACAGCGGTGTGCGATTTACAAATGCGCACACTACTTCGGCTACATGTACACCGTCCCGCTTTGCTATAATGACGGGCCAATATCCATGGCGACTTGAAGGCACCGGTATATTGCCCGGTGATGCAAAACTTATTGTGCCCTCTAACAAAATTACGCTGGCTTCACTTTTTCAAAAAGCCGGATACAAAACAGCGCTTGTGGGCAAGTGGCATTTAGGATTGGGTAATGATGTTGAAAAAAACTGGAATGATCTGATAAAGCCCGGACCCAATGAAGTTGGGTTTGATTATTCGTTTATATTTCCTGCTACTGCCGACAGGGTGCCTACTGTTTTTTTGGAAAATGGAAAGGTGATAGGTTTGCCTGCTAATGATACGATTCATGTTAACTATAAGATGAAAATTGGTAATGAACCAACCGGTAAGGAGAATCCTGAGTTGCTGAAATTGAAGTCATCGCCGGGGCAGGGTCATGATAATACAATTGTTAATGGTATTGGACGCATTGGTTTTATGAGTGGTGGTAAAGCTGCCCGCTGGACAGATGAAGAGGTTTCATTTACATTTTTAAATAAAGCGAAAAGTGTTATTGAAGAAAATAAAGATCATCCGTTCTTTTTATGTCTGAATGTAACGGAGCCTCATGTGCCGCGGATGCCGGCTACTATGTTTAAAGATAAAAGCGGCCTGGGATACAGAGGTGACGCCATTTTACAGCTAGACTACACTGTGGGCGAAATAATGAAATCGCTGAAGGCTGCTGGCATAGATAAAAATACGATTGTTATTTTTTCAAGTGATAACGGGCCGGTGCTTGATGATGGCTACCAGGATGAGGCTGTAACGAGAGTAAACGGCCATAATCCCAACGGGCCATTGCGCGGCGGTAAGTACAGTGCTCTTGAAGCGGGGACTCGTGTGCCCTTCATCGTTAGTTGGCCCAAAAAAGTGAAACCCACGGTTTCTGACGCGTTGATGTGCCAGATGGATTTGCTGGCTTCATTTGCCGCGATGTTGAAAGTTCCCATACCCGCAGGCGAAGCAGGTGATAGTGAAGATCATTTGAAAGCATTGTTAGGAAAATCGAAGCAGGGTAGAAGTGTTTTAATAGAGCAGGGTGGCCCACTTTCTATTATTAAAGATGGTTGGAAGTATATAACACCCTCAAAGGGAGCCTCGTATGATAAACTTGTAGGAATTGAAACAGGCTGTTTGCCATCAGCCCAATTATACAATCTGAACGAAGACGTTGGAGAAAAGAAAAACCTTGCAACACAGTATCCTGAAAAGGTTAAAGAACTTGCGGCACTCCTGGACGAAATAAAAAAGCGTTAAGCGTATGTTCTTCACCGGTATATTGTACCAGGCCTTTAAATTGTAGTTTTCTCTTAGCGAACTTCGTTTTTCTTTAAACCTTTGCGTGAAATGTTTTTGGTATAAATTTTAAGTTGATACAAATTCCGAAAGATGATAAAAAGTGTAATGTTTTTTTTAAGTGTATTATCTGTTTTTTATACAGTTGCACAGCCTGCAAAAACGGCAAAGCCAAATATTATTTTCATTCTGGCTGATGATCTTGGGTATGGTGATATTGAACCTTACGGTCAAGCGAAAATTAAAACTCCAAACCTGGAGACATTGGCAAATGAAGGTATGAAGTATACGCAGTTTTATGCGGGCACGGCGGTGTGCGCTCCTTCACGCTCTTCGCTTATGACCGGGCAGCATACGGGGCACACCTATATTCGGGGCAATAAGGAAGTATCACCCGAAGGGCAGGAGCCTTTGCCGGCTTCCACATTTACAGTAGCGATGGCTATGAAGCAGGCCGGTTATGCCACAGGCATGTTTGGTAAGTGGGGGCTAGGCCCGGTGGGCAGCTCCGGCGATCCTTTAAAGCACGGCTTCGACAGGTTTTATGGTTATAACTGCCAGTTGCTGGCGCATAGATATTACCCGACACATTTGTGGGATAATGAAACACGTGTTGATCTTACCGCAAATAAAAATCTTGAGCAGGCGGTAACTTATGCGCCGGAATTAATTCAGCGTAAAGCCCTTGATTTTATTGAAGAAAACAAGGCAAAACCATTCATGTTGTTCCTGACTTATACGTTGCCACATGCTGAACTACTTGAACCCAACGATAGTATTTTCAAACAATATAAAGGTACATTTCCCGAAAAGCCATATAAAGGAAACGATTATGGAACACGTGCGAATAAAGGCGGTTACGCGTCGCAGCCATATCCTCATGCAACATTCGCGACGATGGTTTCGCGTTTGGATGAATATGTGGGACAAGTGATGAATAAGTTGAAATCGTTAGGAATAGATAATAACACGTTGATCATTTTTACAAGCGACAACGGTCCGCATAAAGAAGGCGGCGCAGATCCTGATTTCTTTAATAGTGGCGGAGGATTGCGTGGTTATAAACGCGATTTGTATGAGGGTGGTATTCGTGTTCCTTTTATTGCGTGGTGGCCCGCAAAAATAAAGGCGGGTACAACAAGCGACTTTGCAGGTGCCTTCTGGGATGTTCTGCCCACATTTGCCAATATAGGCGGAGCGCAGATTCCGGGCAATGTAGACGGTATTTCTTTTCTTCCTTCACTTGTGCAAAAAAAACAACGAGACCATAAATATCTTTATTGGGAATTTCATGAAGAAGGCGGCAAACAGGCTGTGCGCAAGGGTAAATGGAAACTTGTTAAATTAAACGTGTTTGATAAAAGTAAGACCACTACCGAGTTGTACGACCTTTCCAAAGATCCCGGTGAAGAAAATAACATAGCCTCCTCTCATCAGTCGGTTGTAAAAAAACTATTGAAATTAATAGATGAATCACATACGGAATCTGCGATATTTCCGTTTCGAATCAATAATGGAGTAGTGGGAATTGATTAAAATCTGTTGCTGATAAAAAATATTAGCGATTATAAAGCCTTGAGGCAGCAGAAATTCGAAAATATCCACAAAGCTTTTGCGCGCCACCATTTAGCGTAGAATATATAACTTTACTGTGAAACTCTTCTACTGCTCTATGGATGAAAGGAAAGAATTTGACAAACTGCAGGAATATGCGGAAAACGAGGCTGCCCGTTTTACTGAAATATTTGAAGGCTATAAAGATATGGTCTTCGCGTTTGCCTATTCGCTCACAAAAAATCATTCAACTGCGGAAGAAGTTGTTCAGGAGGTTTTTCTTAAACTCTGGGAGCGGCGCAATCACATTCAGGATTTGAATGTCAGTTTTAACGCTTACGTAAAAACCATGACCTACAATAAGGTGATAGATTTTTTCAGGAAGGTTAAGAAAGACAATCAAATGCAGGATGCTATACTGCAAAGGATGCAAAAGATACGCAGCGGACAGGAAGAGTGGCTGCTTAACAAAGAGTTGGAAAAAATTTATCAAGAAGCTATTACGCAATTATCACCTCAGCAACAGCGCATTTTCCGTATGATACGAGAGGAAGAAATGACTTATCAGCAAATTGCCGATGAGCTGGATATATCGCGCAATACCGTTCGCAATCATATGTCCGAAGCCATCCGTTCGGTGCGCAATTATGTCTCTTCTCATACTGATCTCGCTGTGTTGGTTCTTGCATTGTGTTTTTCAAGTATCAATAATGGTGGGGGGAGTTGATATTTGATATTTGAAATGCTTTAGATCGTTATACTTCATGTTGTGTTGAGGTATGATTTTTTTTGAGGGGGACCGGCGGTAGTGCTACTATTAAGCATCGTTGTGTCACTCACTTGTACGGTAGAAATGCTATTCAACAAGTTATGAGTTTTGAGTTATGAGTAATAAGTGCTTTTGTTTTGGCTTGCAATCAGTGTATAAAGCATTCTCAATTCTCAATTTATTCACGCTCTGCAAGGCTTGTAGCCTTGCAGCAACATACCAGGTATTTCAGTTATTGCAAAATCTCATTGAATTAGTGTATTGACAATTAATTGTATTGCCTGTACTTCAACACCGGCTACTGGCAACCAGTAACCGGCAACTACTGCCTGCTGCACACTGCCAACTCGCTCCATAGCATTCCTTTCGTACAAGTGAGTGACACAACGATGCTAAATAGTAGCACTACCGCCGGTTCCAAAAAAGTAATGAGTTTTGAGTGATTTCTCAAATCTCAAATTTCAGATCGCATATTTTTTTGAATTTCACTAGTACTTTGTTTTGTGCCGTTCGTATAAGTTGTAATGGAAGACAAGTTTGAAGAAATTTATAGAAAGTACCTGGATAACCAGGTGAGTGAAGAAGAGTTTGAACAATTGCTGGAATTGTTTACATCAGATGATGCAGAAATATGCAGCCGCAGGGAAGTGTTGTTTGATGATACATGGAACTCGTTGCTGACGCAGCCTGGCAGTTTTAATCTGCCTCGTTGTACTGTTGCTGCGCAGGCTCCGGTTGCTCCGATCGATCGGGCTACACCTCGCCGCAAATGGTGGATTGCCGCGGCTGCCGCTATTATTATTTTTTGCGCCGGACTTACCGCATTGCTTATAACAATGCATAATAACGCCGCGAAGAAAATAATGCAGCCTACTGTTGCAATGAATGATGTGGCTCCTGGCTCGCACGGCGCTTTATTAACACTGGCTGATGGCAGCCGGGTAGTGCTTGATAGTACATTAGGACATATAGGCCAGCAATCCGGGGTGAATATAACAAACAAGGATGGCAGCGTGGCTTATCAATTAGGAGGAAAAAAATCTACTACTACAGTTTACAATACCATTTCAACTCCACAGGGACGGCGGTATCAATTGATGCTGGAAGATGGCACTAAAGTGTGGCTCAACGCGGCTTCATCAATACGTTTTCCTGCGGTATTTACAGGCAATGAAAGACGGGTGGAAGTATCAGGAGAGGCTTATTTTGAAGTGAGCAAAAATGATAAGCAGCCATTTATAGTTTCTGTAAAACCAATAGGCGCGGGTAAACCGGTGGATGTGAAAGTGTTGGGCACTCATTTCAATGTGCATGCATATTCAAACGAAGCGATTTCGCGAACTACATTGCTTGAAGGCAGTGTGGAAATTACAAGCGGTGAAAGTAAGGTCAAATTGTTGCCGGGACAGCAGGCCGCGGTCAACAATAATATCAGCGTGATGAAAAATGTGAATACCGATAAGGTCATGGCTTGGAAAAATAACCGCTTTTATTTTCAGGAAGATGATATACGTGACATCATGCAACAATTAGCGAGGTGGTACGATATTGACGTGGTGTTTGAAGAAAGGATTACAGAAGCTTTTACAGGAAGCATTAGTGCGGAAGCACCTTTATCAAAAGTTTTGGAAATGTTTGAGAATGTTGGGCGGATTGAATTTTCAATTGAAGGGAAAACCGTACGTATTCGTTCGCTCAAAAAATGATTACAGGATTATTCAAGCAAAAACCGGCAGTGCTGCAACACTACCGGCTATATGGCTTGGCTAATTATATACAGTCAGCAAGACAATAATTTGTTAACCAAAACCAAGCAAAATTATGCAATTGTTTTACAAAAGCGGACTTTGCTATTCCGTTTTCCCTGCAAAAGGGAGCAGCCACTGGAAAAGACTACTATTAGTTATGAAACTTCTTTCCCTATTCCTGTTTGCGGCATGCCTGCATGCGGCAGCCTTTACCAAAGGGCAGACAGTGACCTTGAAGGAAAAAGACGCTACCCTTGAAAAAATTTTCCGTGAGATCAATCGTCAGACAGGTTTTGATTTCCTGTATAGCAGCGACGCGTTGAAAAGCGCACGGAAAGTTACGATAAGCGTTAAAGACGCGCCTGTGCAACAGGTTTTGCAGCTTTGTTTACACGATCAGCCTTTTACATTTACAATAAAAGAAAAGACTATCCTGGTAAAGGAAAAGCCGATTGTTTTGCGAGAAGAAATTGTTGTTGCACCACTGCCTCCACCATTTGAAGTGACGGGCCGTGTACTTGACTCAACCGGCGCTGCACTTGCAGGCGCTACTATAATGGTAAAAAATACCAGAACGGGAACGGAAACAGATATGAACGGCTCATTTACGCTTAAAGACATCGCTTCTGATGCCATACTGGTTATATCATTTACAGGTTATTTTACTAAAGAAGTTCGATTAAATGGAAATACTTCAGTAACTGTTGTACTGCTTCGTAATGTAAATCCGCTTGATGAAATTCAGGTGATCGCTTATGGTACAACTACAAAGAGGTTGAACACAGGTAATGTTACTACGGTGAAAGCATCTGAAATTGCTAAGCAGCCTGTAAATAATCCTTTATTCGCGTTGGCAGGCCGAGTGCCCGGCATGTTTATAGAACAAACTACTGGGATGCCCGGTAGCGGAACGGAAATCCTTATACAGGGTAGAAACAGTATAGGAAATGGAAATCTGCCATTCTTTATTATTGATGGTGTACCTTATACTTCTCAACTTATTGGAGGTGTAGGTAGTATATTTGGTGGTCCCGGTGCAGGATCGGGAAGTCCATTGCAGTATATCAATCCTGCCGATATTGAAAGTATTGATGTGTTGAAGGATGCTGATGCTACCGCTATTTATGGTTCAAGAGCTGCCAATGGCGCCATACTGATCACCACCAAAAAAGGTAAAGCGGGCCGCACAAAAGTAGATGTTGATTTACAAACCGGCTGGGCGAAAGTAACCCGTAAGTTAAAACTGCTAAATACGGAGCAATATCTTGAAATGCGCCGCGAAGGTTTTAAGAACGATAATGCTACCGTTGGACCAACTGATTATGATGTGAATGGCACTTGGGATCCCAATCGCTATACCGACTGGCAAAAGGAATTGATAGGGGGCGCTGCCCGCACCAATCTTGTCAGCGCCTCTGTATCCGGTGGTAATACTACCACACAGTTTTTGGCCGGTGCTACTTATCGTAGGGAAACAAATGTTTACCCGGGCGATTTTGCAAATACAAAAGGCTCGTTTTTTTTCAATGGGAATAACACTTCTCGTAACCAAAAATTCCGTATCCAAATATCAGGCAGCTATATGGTAGATGAAAACAGGTATCCATTATTTGGTGTTATAGGGCATATATTACTACCGCCTAATGCGCCACCACTTTATACGGAAGACGGAGAACTAAATTGGGCGCCGGATGCAAATGGTAATTCTACATGGGACAATCCGGTAGCCGGCCTCCGGGTTCCGGTAAAGTCTAAAACAAATAATTTAGTAAGCCGTGCCCTGATTGGTTATACTATTATACCGGGGCTTACCATACAAGCAAACCTGGGATATACCAATATGCAAACTGATGGAAGAAATAAATTTTCCTTGAACTCGACCAGGCCTGAAAATCGTCCTTATAGCCAACGGATCGTTATATACGATAACAAGAATATCAATTCATGGTTGGTTGAGCCCCAGATCATGTACAATAAAGCAATTTTAAAAGGAAATTTAGAAGTGCTGATTGGAGCGTCTATTCAACAAAATAACACGGGGTCAGTATCAATTTGGTCATCAGGCTATAACTCGGATATTGTAGTAGAAGATCTGACGTCAGCTACCACAGTTATAGTCACTGAAAACAGATTGGTGTATAAATATAACGGACTGTTCGGGCGTTTGAAATACAATTGGGATGACAAATACATTGTAGATCTTACAGCCCGCAGGGATGGCAGTAGCCGTTTTGGTAAAGAAAACAGGTTCCATAATTTTGGTGCGATAGGTGCTGCATGGCTATTCACGAAAGAAGAGTTTATCAGCAACAGCCTTCCTTTCCTAAGCTTTGGTAAACTAAGGTTAAGCTATGGTACTACCGGCAATGATCAGATTGCAGATTATAGTCATCTTAGTTTATATAATACTCAATGGGCAGCTATTCCTTATCAAGGTGTTAAAGGGATTTTGCCTACCAACCCGGCCAATCCTTTTTTGCAATGGGAAGAAACCAAAAAATTGCAATTCGGTTTAGACCTTGGTTTTATTAACGACAGGATATTGATCAATGCCAACTATGCTATTAACCGTTCTTCCAACCAGTTGCTTTCTTATCCATTACCTCTTATTACGGGGTATTGGAGCATAGCCCGTAATTTTCCGGCAACAGTACAAAACACAGGATGGGAATTAACACTGAATACGGTTAACATTCGAACTAAAGATTTCTCATGGACAACAAGCGCCAATATTACTTTTCCTAAGAACAAGCTGGTTAAGTTCCCCAATATAGAAACTTCATCTTTTGCACAACAACTGATTATTGGAGAGCCTATAACAATTTCCAAATTGTACGATTTTGTAGGTGTAGATCCTGCTACCGGCTTATACCAGTTTACCAGTAGTGAGGGCAAGCTTACATCTGACCCTAATTGGGAAACTGACAGATTCCTGCTATATAATCCGGACCCCCGATTTTACGGAGGCTTTGATAATACTTTTCAATACAAAAGATTTGAGTTGAGTATTTTTTTCCAGTTTACAAAGCAGGTGGGACAGAACTATAGCATAACATCTGCAGGTACGTTTGGCAATCAGCTTGTTGATGTTTTGAAACGTTGGCAAAAACCTGGCGATATATCGCCTATACAACGCTTTACCGCCACCAACCCTGCAGAAGTGGCAATTCCTAATGGGGCAGCCTGGGACTCTAAGGCAAATAATAAAGACGCTTCGTATGCACGGCTTAAGAATTTGTCGTTTTCGTGGCAGGTGCCGGATGAGTGGGCAAAAAAAGCCAAAGTGGACAATTGTAGAATTTCACTCCAGGCGCAAAACATACTCACTATTACGGGGTACACAGGGTTAGATCCGGAAACCAGGTCCATGGGCACTCTGCCTCCGTTACGTGTAATCAATCTTGCCTTGCGTGTAGGATTCTAATTTGAAAGCTATAAAATACTACAAACTATGCGAAACAAAATATATATCCCAAGCATCATCATAATCCTGCTAGGATCATTGTTATTCTTTTCCGGTTGTGAAAAACTGGTAGACGCAGGACCTCCAATAAATAATATAAGTGCCGACGTCGTATATACTACAGACGCTACAGCCACATCGGTGCTTATCGGAATCTATACCAACATGGTTACTGGTGATTATCTTACCGATGAAAGCTTCGTCAGTACATCCTTTTATCTAAGCCTGGCGGCAGATGAACTTACATTGTTTGGCCTTAACAATAGCAACAGGTTGACATATTACAGGAACGATTTTAAATCGTTTTTAGCAATGGGTAGCAGCTATTGGCGTTATGCATACCCCAGGATCGGTTCCGCAAATGCTGCCATAGAAGGCCTTACAGCATCTACTATGCTCACTCCGGCAGTAAAACGGCAACTTTTAGGAGAGGCGAAGTTTATGAGAGCTTTTTTCTTTTTCTATCTCCTTAATATGTATGGAGACATCCCCATGCCACTGACTACGGATTATATTGCCAATACGGCATTGTCCCGTAGCCCGGAAGATGAGGTATGGGCGCAAATTATCAACGACCTGAAAGAAGCGAAAAGCTTAATGAAAGAAACTTATCCGGATGCTTCTACACTGGGAATCGCGACCGACAGGCTAAGGCCAACCAAGTGGGCTGCCGGAGCGCTGCTGGCAAGAAGCTACCTGTACAAAGGTGACTGGGAGCTTGCGGAAAAAGAAGCTGATACTATTATTGCCAATACATCTCTTTTTTCATTAAGCGCATTGGATGACGCGTTTTTAATGGCGTCCTCAGGCAATAAAGAAGCCATTTGGCAACTGCAACCTATTAGCGAAACTGTTACTAATACTACCGATGGATATATTTTCATACTTCCTGAAAAGGGGCCTAACGACCAATACGATATGTATTTGAGTGATAGCGTGATGAACAATTTCGAACCCAACGATTTGCGAAAAACTCACTGGTGTAATTATGCTACAGATGATGATGGCAACAGGTATTACTATCCTTACAAGTACAAGATCGGCAGAGTTATTTCTCCTACAGTAGAACATGTAATGGTACTTCGTTTGGGTGAGCAATATTTAATTCGTGCGGAAGCCAGAGCGCATCAAAGCAAATTGCCGGGAGCTATTGCCGATTTGAATGCGATACGTACCAGGGCCGGATTGGGCGGCACTCCTGCTGCTTCAGAGAGTGCATTATTAGAAGCCATCGCGCATGAACGCCGGGCTGAATTGTTTACAGAATGGGGCAACCGCTGGTTCGATTTGAGAAGAACAGGAAAGCTTGATGAAGTAATGAGCAAAGTAACTCCTTTGAAAGGCGGTACATGGAATCCCGCATTTAAATATTTTCCCATTGCGAGAGGAGAATTGGAACTAGCTTATAATCTTAAACAAACTCCCGGATATAATTAGTGTCTGCAAGAAAATCCGGTGTTTTTGAAAACGTCGTAAAGATCAGGCTTCCTACTGTTACCAACAATTAAGAAAGTTGCGTGTAAAGCGATGAATAGAATTACAAAAGTTGAAGTCACAGTAGTGCGAATTATTCAATCAAATTCAGGAATATCAAAGTGCGTGATTTTTTTATGGACCGGGCAGCATTGCTACTATTAAACTTTGCTTGCGTCGCACTCTTGTACTGTAGTAATGCTATTGGGCAATGTGCAGGTTCAAAAGAATATTACGCACCCTGATTTTACCGTACTATAATGCTTTTATCTAAAAAAAATCAAACATCATAACATGCAAAAAGGCCACATAATATTGCTTGGCATATTGTTAAACGGACTGTTATTTGGTTGTTCGGAAAAATCAAATTCCAGTTGGAAATCGCAATGGATATCTATTCCCACCCGCTGGGTAAAAGATGTGTCTCCTGCTAATGCTTTGCCCGAATATCCGCGTCCGCAAATGGTTCGCAAAAACAATTGGCAAAACCTGAATGGTTTATGGAACTATGCCATTACGCATAAAGACTCATTAATGCCATCTCAATTTGATGGTGATATACTTGTTCCTTATCCTGTAGAATCGGCATTGTCGGGAGTAAAAAAATCATTGGCATCCGGTCAGTTATTGTGGTATAGAAGGCAATTTAAAAATGATGCGAAGAAAGGAGAAAAAACGCTGTTGCATTTTGAGGCAGTGGATTACGAAGCCTGGGTATATATCAATGGCAAGGAAGCCGGGCATCATGCAGGTGGTTATACATCATTCAGTATGGATATAACAGATAAACTGCATAACGGACAAAACGAAATAATAGTAAAAGTGTACGATCCTACAAATGAAGGTGTAGGGCCTCACGGCAAGCAGGTGCTACAACCGGGTGGTATATATTATACAGCCAGCAGTGGTATCTGGCAAACCGTTTGGCTTGAGAATGTGCCGCAGGTATTTATCGATAATTTGCGCATTACGCCAGATGTTGATAATAAACAGGTGCGCATCCTGGTTAGTACAAATGAAAAATCATCTTCTTTATCAGTTACAGTTAAAGCTTCTGATGGGAGCAGTATCACCGGAAGTGCCAACAGCGAGCTGGTACTGCCTATAGCTGATGCGCATTTGTGGAGTCCTGGTGATCCTTACCTGTACGACTTAAGCGTTGACTTGGTACAGGATAATAAAATAATGGATCATGTAGATAGTTATTTCGGCATGAGAAAGGTTTCGATTCAAAAAGATGATGCGGGATTTGACAGGATATTTTTGAACAACAATTATACTTACAATCTTGGTGTGTTGGATCAGGGATTTTGGCCTGATGGATTATATACTGCTCCAACCGATGATGCGCTTAAGTTTGATATAGAAGCCATAAAAGCTTTGGGTTTTAATACCATTCGCAAACATATAAAAGTGGAGCCAGCACGGTGGTATTACTGGGCGGATAAATTAGGTATGCTGGTTTGGCAGGATTTCGTTAATCCTAACCAACGGTTGCCTTTGGGCGCGAAACAAGCTTTTGAAAGTGATATCACCGAAACCATAAAGCAGTTGTACAATAATCCTAGCATTATTACATGGGTTGTGTTCAATGAAAGATGGGGCCAGTACGATCAGCAACGCATTACCGAGTGGGTAAAGAAAACAGATCCCACCCGTTTGGTGAATGGCCATTCCGGAGAATTATTGTACACGGATAATCAATTGCGGAGTCCTGCCGATAATCCTTATGTATCCTCCGATATGACGGACGTTCACTCTTATCCTTTTCCTCGCAATGCAATTGCACTTGCCGGTAAAGTGCAGGTGCTTGGCGAGTTTGGAGGCATTGGAGTTCCTGTAGTAAATCATTTGTGGGACGATTTGGAGCAAGGCTGGGGCTATAACGGTATTCAAACTCCTAAAGATTTAGAATTACAATACACGCGAATGGTGGATACGCTGGTATTACTGGAGCGCAAAGGACTTAGCGCCAGCATATATACACAGCCTTTTGATGTGGAATCGGAGCAAAACGGTTTGATGACTTATGATAGGGAGATCGTCAAATTGCCAGCGGAAAAAATAAGAGCGATAAATAGTAAGATTCATCCTGTATCAAAAAATTATGTTGCAGCTACCGGTAGTTTTACTATAAATGTTGCAGATACTGCAAGGCAAGACTACGCGAAATGCCTGGAAGAATATAAGCAAGGAAAGCGTGAACCTGCCTTCTTGCGCCAGCTTGCTATTTACGCAAGGGCTAGCAATGATAGCAGTGCGAATAAATATGGAAATGAATATATCGGCTCGTTAAAAAAGCCTTACACAGCAGGTGAACTGAAGTTCATCAAGCAATTTACTCAAAGTGTAAAAGATCCGGGTTTCGAAATTTTATATAACAATGTAGAAGAAATAAACAGCGTGCTGGGTAAAGACGAAGCGGAGGCCACTATAACGGCTACGATTGAACGTGATCTAATACTTCCTTATACAAAAAGCAAACCTGATTGGAAGCCCATGAAAGAAAGCACCGGCAAGTACGGCGAATTGGGTAATGAAACTTTATTGCAGGCTCAAATGCTGTATGCTATTAACAATAGCGATTATGTATTGCTTGAAGAAGTTGGAGATACATGGTACAAAAAATACGGACATAAGCGGAAATGGATACCGTCGTTTTTGCTCAATAATATGGCATGGAAAATTTTTGAAGAATCTGATAGCAAGAATTTATTGCAAACAGCATTAAACTGGAGCCGCGCAACGATTGACAATGAAAAGGAAAGAGACAATACTTATTATGATACATATGCCAATATTTTGTATAAACTGGGACAAAAAGAAGAAGCGTTAAAAATGCAGGAAACAGCTATAAGACTTGACGGAAGTAATAATAAAGAATTTAAGGCAAACTATGAAAAAATGAAAAGAGGTGAGCCTACATGGAAGAATGTAACAAAATAAATAGTGAGCAGTTGACGATGGAGAAGTCAGAAGTCAGAAGTCAGAAATTAGAGATCAGGTAGAATGGGATTGGTAAACAAAGCATTTACAAACATAAAATGAAAATGAAAAAATATTCAAAAATATGCTTGGTGTTCCTTTGTGTCTTGTGCTTTGGTGGTTCAAAACAATTAAAAGAGATCCCTTGTGTATCTGGTACTTCCCATTGGTGGTTAAATAAAAAGATGAATTGCATTACAACCGCACAAGTGTGCGACGCAACGATGCTTAATAGTAGCACTGCCGACCGGCTCACAAAAAAAGTAAACTTGATTGTTGCTACCATTAATAAATAATCAAACAAATAATTATGCGATTAGTTATTGTAATTTTTTTGGCGATAAACATTGTAACATTCACCTATGGACAAAAGCCGCCACTGGATACCAATACGTTTAATGGATGGCCAAAAGCGGAGTGGGGCAAGATTAGCAGCGATGGTAAATATGTTAGTTATGAAGTGAATGTTAGTACTATTTTGGAACATAAAGTTCAGGCAAAAACAATTATCCGCTCTGTGCAGGGCAACTGGGAGAAAGTGTTTCATGGAAATGTAAACACAGCATTTTCTTCTGATGCAAAAACTTTTTTTATTCTTTTGCCTTCGGATACATTGATGATACTATCCAATGGAACAGATAAAGTTGCTTACATTCAAAATGTTGGTTCGTATAGTATTAAAGACAGATGGTTATTGTACACGAAAAAAGGCGAAGAAGGTGCTTTATTTATATCGCAGCATCCATACACAGTTTCAAAAAAAGTGACCTGCACTGAATATTTGTACGATGAAAAAGCGAACGCTTTATTGTTGAAACAGCAGGATAAAAGCGGGAATACAAAACTTATTTGGCATCCTTTAACGAAGGGAAATGAAATAGAAGTTTTTAACGGAAGCCAATTAAGTCTGTGGTCTTTTAATCAACGCTACAGGTTACTTGTATTTACAGTAGATGATAATGAGAGGTCTTCCATATGGTTATACCGGGCAGGAGAAATGAAATCAAAGATATTAACGGAAACGAATGAACGAGTTTCTAATTTCCGTGATTTTTCAGAGAATGGCAAAAGAATATTTTTTGTAACAGCCGTACAAGAGAAAAAATCAATTCCGGCATTGAAAAATATTTATGGATCTGACGTGTTGATATATAGTTGGCGCGACATCCGATTAAAAAACCAAAGGAAAGCAGAAGTTCCCGAAGATGTGTATGCCTTAAACATTGATGATCATAAGCTAGTAAAGATTACCGGGAAAAATCAATCTGTTGTTGGCTTAACCAATGATTATGCTATTATCAGGGAAACTTCAGGAACCGGTACGTGTGAGGAGAGGGCTTGGAATCCTGCAAGTAAAACAATAAAACAGGAGTTGGTCTCGCTTATTGATGGAAGCAGAAAAGAACAGGAGATTAAGGAGTTTTATTTTTCCCGTGGCGGAAAGTATTTATTGTATTTTGATGAATCAACACACGATTACTATACCCGTGAATTGTTATCAGGTGCTACGAAGAATATTACTCGTTTGGCCTCGCCAGGTGCTGATCACGCAAAAGAGTTTGATTTAAGTTTCTTGCATAATAGTTATTGGATGGATCGTGACAGCGCCTTAATATTAGTTGCCAATTACGATATTTGGAAGATTGATCCTACCGGAACACGGCCTCCAATTAACATTACTAACGGATATGGACGTACGCATGGAATTAATTTTGCTCCTGTTAATCCGATGTCGGATGCACAATTGAGTGGAAAAGCCGGTATTCTGCTATGCGCAAGAAATAAAAGTAACAGGGATAATGGTTTGTATTATATGTATCCTCGCAAACATGCCGATCCTGAAAAGCTGGTGATGGGTGCGCACTATTATACTTTTCCTTATGACGTGCCGGAAAATGGTTTCGACAGCCGAATTATGAAAGCGGAAAATGCTGATGTGTGGCTGGTTCGCAGAATGAAAGAAGATGAGGCACCAAACTTTTTTGTAACAAAAGATTTCAAAATTTTCCAGCCGGTAAGCGATGTATACCCTGAACGTACATACAATTGGTACACTACAGAACTCTATACATTTAAATCATTGGATGGTGAAGATTTTCAAGGCATTTTATACAAGCCGCAGGATTTTGATCCTAATAAAAAGTATCCGATAATCTTCCATTACTATATGGAGTTTGCCCGCAATCTACACGCCTATCTTGATCCTGGGTATGCGATTGGCCCCATAAATGTTCCATGGATGGTGAGCAGAGGCTACTTGGTATTTATACCCGATATCCGTCACAAACCGGGAAAGACCGGCGAGAGCGCTTATAGTGTAGTGGAAGGCGCAGCTAATTATATTTCGAAACTGCCTTTTGTAAACGCGACAAAGATGGGATTGCAGGGGCATAGTTTCGGGGGATACCAAACTGACTTTATTGTTACCCGTTCAAAATTATTTGCTGCCGCTTGCGCATCTTCAGGAGTGGGCAACCTAATCAGTTTTGGAGGAGAATTGGATGGATATGGAAAGCCTAATTATCATATGGCTAATGAAGGACAACTGGGCATGAATGCGACTCTGTGGCAGGATCGGGATCGTTATATCCGCAACTCTCCTGTGTTTGAATTGGATAAAGTAACAACGCCACTTTTGATGATGGCCACTACAAAAGACAATGCGGTTCCTTATGCACAGGGCCTGGAATTGTTTAATGCACTTCGGCTGTTACAAAAGAAAGCATGGCTGCTTACTTACCCGGATGAAAATCACATTCTAACTAAGCCTGCAAACTATAGGGATTTTACCGATAGAATGACGGAATTTTTTGATCATTATCTCATGGATAAACCAATGCCCGATTGGATGGAATCTTTTAATGGTAATTAATAGTAGCAATGCAGTTCGGCTCATAATAATGATCTTTTAAGTTTAATACATATGATAACGATAATGTACACACTAAAACAAATTTTATGCGATTTTATCTGACAATTTTTTTGTTGTTGGGAGTAGTTTATTTTACTCAGGCACAACGGCCACCTTTAGATTCCACTATTTATAAAGGCTGGCCCAAAGTAGAAAAAGGAAAGATCAGCGGTGATGGAAAATATATTGGGTATGAAGTGAATACTCATAATTATATGATCTCTAGTGGCTCTGAAACAATAATACAAGCCGTTACGGGCAGTTGGAAAAAATCATTTCCCTATAAAGCGAATTTTGAATTTTCCGAAGATGGGCGAAGTTGCTTTGTTATGCTACCTCCTGATACGTTGATGATATTATTCAATGGCACCGAGAATGTTTCATATGTGAATGATGTTAGTTCGTTTCGTGTTGCGGACCGTTGGTTGATTTATACTAAAAAAAATGCTGATAATGTTTTGTACATCGCACAATATCCTTACAACGTTGTAAAGACGCTCTCTGCAAAGAGCGATTATCAGTTTGACAAAAAAGAGAAAACACTCTTACTGCAACAACAGGATCATGATGGAAAAATGAAGCTTGTTTGGTATTCGCTGCCAAAAGAAAAAGAAATGGAAAGTTTCAATTTCAATGGATCGGCGCCAACAAACTGGTATTACGATCAGCGGTTAAAGAAGTTAGTTTTTACAACCGGCAATGGAAATAATACAGAAGTTTGGATACAGCCAGCAAATGAAAGCCAGGCAATAAAGTTGGCGGTAGTGCCGGAAAAAGTAATAGCTTTTCGTCAATTTTCAGATGATGGAAGTCGCTTGTTTTTTGTAACTGACATTTCAAAACCGGAGCCAAAGCCTGCTTTTAAAGCATCTACTACCTCAAATGTTTCTGTATGGAGTTGGCAGGATATCCGTATGGAAGACCAATGGGGAGGGCGACGGGATGAGGAGGCTTTTTATACTGTTAGTATTGCAGACAAAAAATTGGTAAAAGTTGCGGGGGAAAACCAGGAGGTTGGAGCGACTTCTAACGAGTATGCGATTGTCAGGGAGTTTTCTGGAAGCGGGTCTTTTGATGAAGAAGAGTGGAATCCGGGAAGTAAAATGCAGAATGTACTTGTATCTCTTAAAGATGGAAGCAGGAAAAAACTTGAAATAGACAGTCGTTATCCGGGTTTATCGCGAACCGGAAAGTATATTTTGTATTATGATAATAAGTTGATGGACTATTTTGCATACGATGTTTTCTCCGGTGTTAAAACCAATATTACGCAACACATAAATTCAGGTATCGGTAATGATAAAGAGTTTCGCGGGTATGAAATGAGCTACTGGACAAAGAACGACGAGTCAATAATTTTTTTTGCAAAACATGATATTTGGAAAGTTGACCTTGTTGGGAAGAAAACTGCAGTTAATCTTACGAATGGTTTTGGTAATCGTCATGGAATATTTTTCAATTTTGTATTTGATATTTCAGATGAATTACTGGCAGATAAGAAAGGAGTGCTTTTATGTGGCTTTAACATTAAGAGTAAAGACAACGGTTTCTTTCGCATGTATCCCGGCAAACAGGCAGATCCTGAAAAATTGATGATGGGTGACTATTATTATTTTTGCCGTGGCATTGGTGTAGAGAATGGTTTTGATAATCTTCCTTTAAAGGCTGCTAATGCTGATGTATGGCTGCTCAGACGCATGAAAGAAGATCTGTCGCCTAATTATGTGGTAACAAAAGATTTCAAAACATTCGAACCTGTTAGTGATGTGTATCCCGAACGAAAATTCAACTGGTACACTACAGAACTTTACACATTCAATTCTTTGGAAGGAGAATCTATTCAGGGAATTTTATATAAGCCCCAGGATTTTGATGCTCAGAAAAAGTATCCGATTATTTTTCACTATTATCAGGAGTTCTCCAATAATCTGAATGCTTATCAGGATCCAACGCCATCAATAGGGCCGATGAATGTTCCCTGGATGGTGAGCAGAGGCTATCTTGTATTCATACCTGATATTCGCCATAAACCGGGAAAGACCGGTGAAAGCGCTTATAACGTGGTGGAAGCTGCTGCGAATTACATGTCGAAACTGCCTTTTGTTGATGCTTCCAGGATGGGGCTGCAAGGTCATAGTTTTGGCGGATATCAAACCAATTATATCATTACACATTCTAAACTGTTTGCTGCGGCATGTTCATCTTCGGGACCAAGCGATCTTGTCAGCGGCAGTGGCGAACTGGATGCGTATAACAAACCCAATCACCATATGATTAACAGGGGGCAAATGGGCATGCATGCAACTTTTTGGGGTGATCGTGACCGTTATATTAAAAATTCCCCGGTATTTTGGTTAGATAAAGTGACCACTCCTCTTTTGATGATGGCTACCACAGATGACAAAGCTGTACGTTTTAACCAGGCATTGGAAATGTTCAATGGTATGCGGGTGTTACAAAAAAAAGTGTGGATGCTGATTTATCCCGAAGAGGATCATGTTTTACTGAAAGCGGAAAACTATCAGGATTTCACTATACGCATGACTGCCTTCTTTGATCATTATCTTATGGGCAAACCAATGCCTGACTGGATGAAATCATTTAGACAGTAAAACCTTACAAACATACAAATGAAATGTCATACTCCTCCAAGATGTAGGACATTTTGTTGCGCTATTCATGCTATGAAATGCTTTCGGTTTTGGTGATTACTTATACTTCTCACGGCATAAAAACGTGCAATGTTCTTTTTGGCTATCAGCGGTTGTGCTACTATTAAGCATCGTTGTGTCACTCACTTGTACGGTAGGAATGCTATTGGGCTGCCTCATCCCCAGCCCTTCTCCAAAGGAGAAGGGAGTGCTACGCACAAAGCGGATATTCGTAATCTCAACATTTTTTTCAACTATACAGCATTCTCAATTTATTTAAATACAAGGTTCACCAAGAAAGCACAAGATTCACAAGGGTTGGCAACATTCAACAAACACTTGTACTCCTCGTGTCTCACTATTGTTTGCCCCTTGTAGTTAAAAAATTACTAAATAAATATTTCCATACATCTATACTATTGTAATCATTTCAGCGTTATTTTTACACATTCCAACTTCAACTTATTACAACCTCCATCACTTTTAATGTTAAAGGACAAGTATGTCTATTGAGCAAAACGGGCAGCCGTCTATGTATGGCTATGATGATTTTTTAAGCAAACCGCGGAATTCTGAGAAAGGAAATTTTTTATGGTGGTGTTCAGGTGCTTATACCGGTTTGCTGCGGCAATATCCCTCCGAGTACGCCAAATATTCCGGTATGGGCGGAGTGATCCTGGCCACATTTGTGCTGGCGGCTTTGTCGTCGGGATATGCGGTGTATAGTGTGTTTGGTAATTGGTATTGGACGCTTGCTTTCGCTTTCATCTGGGGTTTGATCATTTTCAATTTTGATAGGTTTCTCGTCTCCACCATGCGTAAGTATGGAGTTACTCCACGCAAACAATTATTGCTTGCACTTCCACGTTTTGCTTTGGCGCTGCTAATTGGTATAACCATTGCCCGACCGCTTGAGCTTAAAGTGTTTGAGAAGGAAATAGATGTGAAGGTTGCGCAAAACCGACACACTAAAATATTATTGAATGATAGTCTTTTGCAAAAGGAATTACAAACCGCGCAAACCACCGCGCAGCAGGAACGCATTAGGTTAATGCAGCGCAAAACCACGCTGGAAGACACGCTGCATACCTTGCAACAGGCTTATATACAGGAAGCTGACGGAACCGGTGGAAGTGGTAAAAGGGGAATTGACAAACTTACCAAATTGAAAATGGAGGCGTACAACAACGCCTTAACACAATACAATCCTCAGTTGCAACGCCTTGATAGCGGTATTCATTATCAGGATAGTATCATAAGCGCACAACTTGCAGAATTGGATGTTAAGAAAAAGAATTATGAAACTGAACTGGCTACCAAAGTAGGTTTTTTGGAGCGCAACAAAGCGTTGTCAGATCTTGCCAAAGAAGAGAGCAGTGTGTGGTGGTCGTCTCTGTGTATTTCTTTGCTGATTATTTTAATTGAAATTGGTCCCATTTTATCGAAGCTTATCATGAATGTGGGCCCTTATGATATCGCGCTGGCGCAAATGGAATTGGTTCAAATGGCGCGTTCAGAAAGTATAATGCGTCGTGATAAAGAATTATTGCATGAAAAAATGCAACAAGTTTTTCGTCATAAAAAAGAGATTACTACAGAAACGTTGCATAAAGCAAAAGCACTTCAGCAAAAGTATATTCAAAGTGATTTAAGTAAATGGGAAAATAATGAATCGCCTAATCCTCATTCCCCGCTAAATGAAGCTTTGAAAGATATCAAAATCAAATATGATTTTGAAGAAGAGAATTTGATTTGATAGTAGCGGTGAGAAGACACTTCTCAATCAAAACTCATCACTCATAACTTTTTTGTTACCAGCGGTAGTGCTACTATTAAGCATTGTTGTGTCACTCACTTGTACAGTAGTAATGCTATTGAGCTGCCTCATCCCCGGCCCTTCTCCTTTGGAGAAGGGAGTCCCGCGCACAAAGCGGATATTCATAGTCCCAACAATTTTTTTCAGCATTCATCTCTAATCGCTTTCAGCGGCTCATTCATAAAACATTCTCAATTCTCCATTTATTCACGCTCTGCCGGGAATCGAAATGACGGAGGGCATTCTACACTGTTTTCAATCTTTTCGCAACCATAACCATCAACGTCATTTCGAACCCGCCTATTTTCAGCATATTTGTGAATTATGCACTAAATCTCACATGAGACGACCAGGCGAGAAATCTCATTGAATTATTGTTCTGCCTGTATTCCAACACCGGCAACTGGCAAATGGCACACAGATGACACTGATTAGACTGATCTTCACTGATATTTTTTTTATAACATAAGCCCTGCAAAGCTTGTAGCCTTGCAGCTGTATACTGTTGCATTGCTATAAATTAGCGTTTCAACCTCTGATTTCTCTACTGCATACTGCCCACTGTCCACTGCCAACTTCATAATTTACTTATTTCGTAAAAAGCTTTTCCTAATACGGAAACACAATAAGTATCGCTGCAATACTTTCGCGGCTGTTATAAATGCGTATGCGAAAAATTATTTACATACTTATTGGTGTGTTAAGTCTGGATCTGTGTAATGCAGTACAGGCGCAGGGTAAGGAAGTTTTGGATGATACGTCGGAAATGAAAATATCTGTATTGGATGATGTTACGGTTACAGCCACACGAAGTACGAGAAAGCTTAGTAATGTTGCTGTTCCCGTTACGGTAGTCAGCAATAAAACAATATACCAAAGTGGTTCAGTCAGGTTAAATGATATATTAAGTGAACAAGTTGGATTATGCATATTTTCCAATCAGTTTGGTCAGGGTGTTCAAATGCAGGGATTAAATCCTGATTATACTTTAATACTTATTAATGGCGAACCTGTTATAGGAAGAAATGGGGGAGTGCTTGATTTGTCGAGGATTGCAGTTAGCAATATTAAAAAAATAGAAATCGTAAAGGGGCCGTCTTCCAGCTTATATGGAAGTGAAGCTTTGGCCGGCGTGATCAATATTATTACCGAAACTCCTGCAAATACTTCCGGATCAGTTTCTGCACGCTATGGAAGCTTTGGAACTGCTAATATATTTGGAGCCGCGGATTTTGTGAAAACCAAATTCAAAGCATCAGTTCAGGGAGATTATTATTCCACACAAGGTTACAAACTTGATAAAAATGCAGCTTACAACACACAAGATCCCTATCATAATTACACAATTCAATTTAAAGGTGAATATGCTTTTACACCCAAGACAAAATGGTTATTAAACGCAAGGCATTTTTCAGAACGTCAAAATACAGCGCCTTACACTACTGTAGATGCTTCCGGGAAAGAGGAGACTGTGGTTACTAATGCCTCTATTGAAGACAACGCGTTGAACAATATTATTGAGCATAAGTTTTCAAATAAGCTTAGATCCGCTTTCCGCCTTTCTCTCACAGGTTATAAAGCTATTAATGATCAGCAGTATTTATATTCTAATGTTGCTGATAATTATTATTACCATGATTATTATAAAGAATCGGTCGTACGCATTGAGGACCAAACAGACTGGAATATTAATACCGCAATGAACCTTACAATGGGAGCGGGTGGTTTATTTGATAAAGTTTCATCTAATCGCTATGATGAAAAAGCCAGCACTGTTGCCAGGAAAAATACCTCTGTATATGCATACTCCCAATATGAATGGACCTTTTTGAAAGATTGGATATTAATAGCAGGTGCACGTTTTGACTACAACCAAAGATATCAATCTGCATTTAGTCCGAAGATCGCTATTCAAAAATCCTTCGGTGAAAAGATTCGCCTGAAAGCTTCTGTTGGTCGTGGATTTAAAGCTCCGGACTTTAGTAGGCTTTATCTCAGCTTTACAAATAATGCTGCAGGAACAGGTTATACGGTGCTTGGTAATATGGAAGTAAAAGAGGATATTGCGCGAATGCAGCAACAAGGATTAATACAATCTATATTAATAGATCCCAACACCATTCAACCCTTAAAACCCGAAACCTCTACCGGCATCAACATTGGGGTGGATTACAAGCCAAATTCGCTGATTGGTATAAACCTTAATTTGTATCGCAATGATATTTCAAACCTTATTAATACAGGTTATATAGCGCAGAAAACCAATAACGCTTTTGTGTACTCTTATTTTAATATTGATAAAGTTCTTACGCAGGGAGTTGAAGCTACTGTTACTGTGAAACCGTTTAAAAATATGCAGGTCGCAGCAGGCTATCAGTTCTTATATACTGCCGATAAAGCAGTGAAGGACAAAGTAAAAGACGGAAAAGTTTTTGGCAGGGAGAATGGAGAAGTATATCAGCTTACAGGTAAGGATTATTTCGGATTATTTAATCGAAGCAGACATACGGGCAATCTGAAAATATTTTATGAATTGGAGAAGAGTTGGTTTGCTAATCTAAGATTTATATACAGGAGTAGTTGGGGTATAGCTGACGGTGATGGAAACGGTGCTTATAATCGTGGTGATATAAGTGCTCCTGGTTTTGTACAAACAAATTGTAGCGTTGGAAAAACTTTCTTTAATAACTGGACATTGCATGCCGGATGCGATAATGTATTTAATTATCGTGATGTGGAATATCTGCCCGGAATGCCTGGTAGAATTTTGTATGCGACACTAACCTGTTCTTTTAATGTAAAGAAAAAGTAGTGTTGTATGTGATTTGTACCCTTCGCTGATAAATGATATATAGTTGAAGTGAGTGACACAACGATGCTGCCATGAAATACCACTGCTCGTTCCATAGATACATCGTAGTATATACAGCGTTTAAAGATAATTATAGCAAAATAAACTATACGGATTCTTAAATATTTTTTAGTGTGTACGTAAACGTTAATTTAAATTACAAAATAATGAAAATGAGAAATGACCTGATTTTTATTGCAGTAGTATTAGTGTTAGCTATAGGTTTTACAGCTTGTCACAAAGATAAGGATAAGCCGGCGCCCAAGCCTGTTTCGGTGAATATGACGAATGTTGTAGCCAATGTGGATTCGACCGGTAACCACTTCACATTTGTGTCGCTGGAAAATGGAAAGGTTGTTTCCGTTTCTGATTCGAATACTACGAAATGGGATATTGCATTTAGGAGTACTACAATAATTGTTAACGGTGGTAAAAGCGGACCGGGAAATGGTGGCGCGTTTGTACAACGTGGTACTACTTTTGATAACTATGTGACCATACCTGCCGACTCGGTTTTTAAAGTGGATGGAATGAATGGTGTAACTCATGCGATTACTACAGGAAGTAATAAGGGCTGGTACTCATACGATATGAACAAACATATCATTACGCCTATTGCCGGTAATTTACTGGTAGTACGCACTGCCTCCGGAAAGTATGCGAAAGTGGAAATTCTTAACTATTACAGAAATGCGCCTTCTACTATTGAGAACACTGATATTTCCGGCTTTTACAAATTTCGATATGTATTTCAGGCCGATGGCAGCAAGACTTTTTAATTTATTTTATAAAACATTATGAGAAGTTCATTTTTATTGTTGGTCGCTTTTTTATTAACCTGTGCGGCATGTAACACAGGCTCAAAAAAAGAGACTAAAGTTTTTGAGGGGAAGAAGACCGGTGTTTTGTTGGTTAATCACGGCTCGCGTTCTGCTACCTGGCGTAAGGCATTGATGGATCTGGAGACAGAGGTAAAGGATTCTATTTTGAAAGATGGAAAAGTGCAGGGAATTAAAACCGCGTTTATGGAATATAACGAACCTTCCATTGCCACAAGGCTTAAAGAGTTTGATCAGGAAGGGTATAGTGATATAATTATTGTTCCAGTGTTCTTGACCGTTAGTACGCATTCGTTTGATGATATTCCTACGGTTGCAGGACAAAAAGATGATGCACAGGTTATGGAACAATTGAAGATTGAAAAGATTGAAAGGTATAAACCTCAGGCTAAAGTTCATATTACGCCGTTGCTTGATTTTACAGAGGTGTTGCAGAAAAATGTTTTGCGCAGGTATAAAGCGATTTCAAAGGACAGCTCGAACGAGGCATTGGTGATGATTGCTTATGGCGATGAAACCTACGATAAAGAATGGACTGCATTAATGAATAGTGTCGGCACTTATGTTAAGGAGCATGCCGGTGTGCAGAATTATACTTACGGATGGTGCGGACATATTGTTCGGTATAGTTTGGATTCCACAACAGCGGCGATTAACAAAGCATTGCAATATAAACCCAAAGCTGTGGTAATTCCAATACTGGTTGCTCACGATGAAAATTTTCAAATACGCATTATTGGCGGCGGCATCGATAAAGTTGCAAATAAGGATCAAAAAGTAATTTATAAGCCCGATGCCATATTGCCGGATGATGATGTGAAACAATGGGTGATCAATATATCGCAAGAGTACGCAAATAAATTATTATAACATCAACGCTATTGATACAATCGCCTGTATTCAACATTCCGGGCTTATTGCCGGATTGGATACAGGCATTTTTCAACTATGAAACTTTTTGGAAAAAGCATCAGAAAATGGAATGTGATAACGCATCGCGATCTGGGATATTTCTTTTCCGTTTTGATTGTGATATACTGTATTTCCGGTATTGCACTGAATCACATCAACGATTGGAATCCTGATTTTATAATCAATAAAAAAGAAATTTCTTTTACGAAAAATTTTACATCTTCAAGTATCACGCCGCAGGATATACTTGATTTAAGTAAACAGGTTGGAGAGATAAAATATAAGATATATGACTTCCCGACAAAAGACCAGGTGAAGATTTATTACGACAATGCGACACTGCATGTCAACTTTGAAAAGCGAACCGGAGTTTACGAATCGGTTAGTCGTCGTCCGTTGTTTTACCAGGTAAATGTTTTTCACCGAAATAGTATAAAAGGATGGAAGTGGGCCTCTGATGTATTTGCTGTAATGCTTATTGTTATTAATATTACGGGGCTTTTTATTTTAAAGGGTAAGCATGGTATAGGTGGTCGTGGTAAGTGGTTTATACTGGCCGGTTTTCTGTTGCCGGTTTCCGCATGGATTTTAAATGTGTTGTTTGCCAGGTAGTATTAAATTTTCAACAACACGAATTGCAATGGTTTTATTTATGTAACCGGCATTAGTATTTACAGGGTTCATAGTTAATTTATTTTGGCATTGGTGAATACCGCAGTTAATTATTGTGATACCGGCTGCGGTATTTCATGGCATCATCGTTGTGTCACTCACTTGTACGGTAGAAACTTTTGTGGGCGGTTGACAGTGGGCAGTAGAGAAATCAGATGTCAGAAGAAATTGTTAACCACAAGGTTCACCAGGAAACCACGAAGGCCACAAGGGATGCCAAATTACAATCGGTTTTTGTGAACCGGGTACATCCTTTGTGGCCTGTGGCTAAAAAAGATCAGAGCTTTGTACTACACACTGTTTGTTGCTTACTTACTCATTGCTCAATAGCATTACTACCGTACAAGTGAGTGACACAACGATGCTTAATCAGGGCTCTGATGCTTGTCTCATAATAATAATTTCAACATTCACACTGCTACGAAATTTAATTTACATGTTCTTATGATCCTTTTTTCTTGAACAGATCTTTAAGAATGCCTTTACCGGTTTCTTCCAGTTTCTTTTTCGCACTATCAGCTTTAATAGCCGGAGTTGTGGAAGCAGAATCTTTTGTGCCGAAAAGTTTATTGGTCAACTCTTTTTTCGCGTCACTTATAATTTGATCTTTCATAGCATTCACAGTGTCCTTCATTGCTTTTTTGGCACTGTCGGCGGCGGCCTTGGCAAAATCAGCAGCCTGTTGTTTAAACTCGGCAGCCAGGTTGCTGGCGCCACTTGCCATATCTGTTTTAATTGTAGGACTGGTAAGGCTTCCACCCATGCGAACCGTTAAAGGTATTACATCACTTACATTCACCGGAATGCCTTTTTGCGCGGCCTGAGCCGTTAAGTTATTGATGAGCTTGTTGGCGTCGCCAAGCATGCTGCGCGGCACTTTCATGTTGATCGCATAATCCATCGACTGGTCGAGGCCGTGCATTCCCGCCACTTCCATTTCAATATTGCTGATATTGAATTTAAATGGTTTCATCAATACTTTTCCGTTCGCGAAATCGAAATATGTTTTAATATCCTTCAGGCTAATATTTTGTAACGCGGTAATATTTAGCGTGGAGGCCAGTTTATCCACCGGTTGAAATTTGCTTAAAAATCCTTGTAAGAACAGCAGGTTCCCATTTCCGGTTAAAGTGCTTAGATCAGGCATCATATCCTGCCCAAGTCTGCCGTTCACTGTAAGTTGTGATTGCAGTTTGCCGGAAATAAATTTTCCGATCGGCATTAATTTTTGTGCGGTAACAAAAGCGTTGAATGCTTTTTGTATGTCCACATTGTTAATGTCGTAAGTTAAACTTACCGCGGGATTTTTCTTGTTCAGTTTGGTGGAATACGTTCCATCAATGGCTACGGTTCCATCTAAAGCCTGTGTGCTCACATTTTTCAAAGTCACTGTTTGGTCTTTAATGATCACCGTTCCGGCTACATTGTTATAATCCACTTTATCATATTTCACCTGGTCCGCTTTTGCATTGAGTGTAAATGAAATGTTTGCTGGCACAGCAAACGGCGCGGATGAAGACGTGGTTGCAGTAGCAGTTTCACCTTCGGTAGCAGGCGCCGCGGTTTCGGTTCCCATCAGTTTGTTAAGATCAATTTTATCTGCGTTCACATTTAGTGAACCGGCAAGTGGCTCGTCTTTTAACGCGTAGCCAATTAAATTATCAACAGTTCCTGTAGCGTTGAAATTTGTATTTTCAAAAACACCGTTAAGATTGTTGAGTGTTACATTATGCGGGTTAAACGTCAGTTGCGTGTTTTTAACTTGTATACCACCCGGATAATCTTTCGATTTGTATGCGACATTCGCGGCCTGCAATGTACCGGCAGTGTTAATGGATGCATACTGCGATTTATCAATGAAAGATTTCTTACCCTTGAAACTTACGTTCGCATTTAGGTTTCCTGCAAGCGAAGTGCCGGGTTCAAAAGTATAGAACTGAGCCACATTTGCAAGGTTGAACGATACTTTCGCGGTTCCGTCGAAGTATGGATCCGTTGCCGGATTTTTTAGCAGCAAGGTAATATCTCCAAAATCTTTACCAACTTCCACGTGTGCGGAAGGCACTTGTATAACGGTATGATCAGTTATACCATCCGGATTGTCGATGATGATTTTAGCATTGGTATTCTGAATAGGTTGAGGAAAATCTTTTGAAGAATAATACAGTTTGTTTACATCAATAAATCCTTTAGCGCTGAATTCACCCGGTTTTTGCTGCATGATCACAGCAAGGTTTCCTTTACCTGCAATATCCGCGTCTACCACGCCTGCAAGTTTAGTGCTGCCATCCAGTTTCACGAATTGCGTAACCTGCGATAGATCGAGCCGGCCTTTTGCGGCGGCATCAATATAGCGGTCGGTCATTGGTTTTTTCAGGTATACCCTGAAATCAAAAGGCATGTTGTCCATTTCCACATGACCTTTTGAAATGTCAACAACCGTATTATCCATAATGCCATCCGGATTGTCAACTTTTACCGTAAGATTGATGTTTTTAACCGGTTTAGGCAAATCAGGATATTGGAAAAAACCGTCTTTTACATCAAGGTTAAGATTATAAGCCGGTATTTGCGTTGGGCTGTAAGTGCCTTTCACAAATCCGTTGAAAACCGCGCTGCCGCTTGTTTTTATTTTGTCAAAATCAGTTTTGTAAATCGCAGGGATCAATGATAGAATTGATTTAAATTCTGTAGAAGGCGCGTTAAACTTAATATCCATGCCATAAGTACTATCATTTACCAGTTGAAAAAATCCTTCAGCGCTGATCTTTAAATCATTCAAAGCAATCTTATCTGTTTTAAAAGTGTATTTACTGTTTTTTGCATCCACTTGTATATCAGCATCTATCGAGGTGTTTGTTTTGTTCAGATACGGAATGCCGCCATAACTGAAGTTTACTTCGTCAGCATCTGTTTTGGTAGAGAGTGTGAAAAGATCGGCAGTAAAATCACCGCTGCCTTTGTGATTAACGTTGGTAATTTCCGCGCTCATATTTCCCTGCTCATCCTTATAGCTAATGTAACCATCGTTAATGCTGTATTTGTTCAGCTTCATTTTAAAAGTGGAAGCCTCGCTGCTTGTGTCCACCGTAGCTGTATCCGGTTTCATAATATCCCAGTTGGCTTTGCCATCTTTATTTACAATGGCGTGAATGCGGGGATTATCAATGGTTACAGAATAAATATTCATTTCATCCCCTTTGATCACGCTCATAATATTCAGCGCCAGATCAATACGTTTGGCGGAAATCAGCGTGTCTTTTTCAAAATTTTCAACACCTGTAATACTTAAATTATCAAGGCCAACCGCCACCCTGGGGAAACGTCTGAAAAAAGAAATATCAACATCTGTGAAATCAGTTTTGGCATTCAGCGCTTTATTGATTTCTGTTTTTGCGATATTGAGTATTTTTCCTTTAAAAATAAAAGGAGCCGCAAATGCTGCAACGATCAATACCAGTAAAACGATTCCGGTAATTTTTAGTATTTTCTTAAGCATGGATCGAAATTCTTAAATTAAAAAATATTGTTGCGAAATTACGATAGCTCATGGTTACTGCTTAATGTTTTAAAATATTATTATATCGTAAACGGACAGGAATTTGTTGTAAAGTATTTTGTATCTTGACTTTGATATAATATGAAAAAGATAAGTTTACTAGCTATATTATTAATCAGCAGTTTTAATGCCATTTTTTCACAAAAAATTACAAAAATGCGCATAACTGAGTTGGCGGATTATATAGCCAAAACAGATAAACCACTTATTATTAATTTTTGGGCAACTTTTTGTAAGCCCTGTGTGGAGGAGATTCCATATTTTCAAACGCATGCTGCAAAGGATAGTGTAACATTATTGCTCGTAAGTTTGGACCTTCCCGACTATTATCCGTCAAAAATTATGGAGTTTGCCAAAAAGCAAAAATTTACAGCCTCACTGATATGGTTAAACGAAAATAATGCAGATATCTTTTGTCCTGTTATTGATAAAAGATGGAGCGGCGCTATACCGGCCAGTTTGTTTGTAAACAATAAAACGGGTTACCGGAAGTTTATTGAAGGACATGTGAAAGAGCCTGACTTGAAAAAAGTAATAACAGAAATGAAAAAAGCGCACTGATAGTACAGCTTTGTTATAGCACACAGATTACACTGATTGGACTGATGCCCGCTGATTTTTTTATTCGGTAAAATCATCATCAGAAGTATGCTTTTTGGGGGACCGGCGGTAGTGCTACTATTAGGCATCGTTGTGTCACTCACTTGTACGGCAGTAATGCTATTCAACAAGTTGTGAGTTATGAGTTGTGAGTTTTTAGTTTTGAGTAATAAGTGCTTCTGTTTTGGCTTGCAATTAGTGAATAAAGCATTCTCTATTCTCAACTCATAATTCTCCATATATGCACGCTCTGCAAGGCTTGCAGCACTATACTGTTCATTACAGATTAGAATTAATCAGCGAAAATCAGTCTAATCAGTGTCATCAGTGTGCCATTTGTTTTAGTATAAGATGCAATATGGATTTGTTGGATTATAGAATTGAAGATTTGAAGGACTTTGATAGAACGGAGAACAAAATCCATTAATCCCCAAATCTGATAAATCCAAATTCAGACAAACACAGTTCAATCATATTCTACCGTTGAAGTGAGTGACACAACGATGATGCCATGAAATACTATTGCCGGTCCCATAAAAAAAAGCACACAGATAACACAGATTAGAATTAATCAGCGAAAATCAGCCTAATCAGTGTCATCAGTGTGCCATAATATTACAAAGCGGCCAAACTTTCTTGAATTACTTTTATCTTTTCTTCCGCGTCGGCTTTCTTTTTTCTTTCAAGTGCCACCACTTCGGCTTTCGCGTTTTGAACAAAACGTTCGTTGCTTAATTTTTTCTCCACCGAAGCAAGAAATCCTGTAAGGTATTCCAGTTCTTTTTCCAATTCCGCTTTTTGGTTGCCGGTATTTAATGGCGCTTCTGTAACAATAAAAAGTTTATCTTTTCCCAGCACCACATTTATTGATTGCGGCATGTTTTCGTTACAGAATGATACGTTTTTCGCGTTCACTTGTTTGCCTAGCAGTTCCGTAATGTTGTTGTAGGAAGGCTGCTCGTTGCTTTGTATAAATACTTCTACCGTTTCTTTTGGTTTTATCTGAGCTTTATTTCGAGCATCGCGAATAGCGGTGATGGCGGCTTTCAAAAGATTTCCTTTTTCAAGAATCGCGGTATCCGCCGTGCCGATTGCCGCATATTGTTTCACGCATACATCATCTTCGCGATTGGTTAATAAATGATAAATTTCCTCTGTAATGAACGGCATATACGGGTGAAGCAACTGCAATAATTCAGTAAAGTAATTGACTGTTTTGTTAAACACAGCAGCACTGATAGGCTGCTCAAAACCGGGTTTCACCCATTCAAGATACCAACTGCAGAAGTCGTCCCAAATTAGCGAGTAAATTGTTTTAAGCGCTTCGCTCAACCTGAATTGTTTCATCAGGTTGTCCACTTCGCTTCGCACTTCGTTAAGCCTGTGTTCAAACCAACTAGTTGCAAATTCGGAATCGCCGGAAGCATTGGAGTTGTCAATTTTCCCTTCCCACATTTTCACCAGTTTCAACGCGTTCCAAATTTTGTTGTTAAAGAAACTGCCTTGTTCAAGTGAGGCTTCATCAAACAGCAGGTCATTACCTGCCGGCGATGAAATCATAATGCCAAAGCGCACTGCGTCTGCGCCATATTTATCAATAAGCATCAGCAGGTCGGGAGAATTTCCCAATTGCTTACTCATTTTTCTTCCCTGTTTATCGCGCACCATTCCGGTAAAGTACACGTCTTTAAACGGAATTTGTTTTTCATATTCCAGTCCGGCCATTACCATGCGGGCCACCCAAAAGAAAATAATATCCTGCCCGGTAACCAACACCGAGGTAGGGTAGTAGTATTTAATATCTTCATTTTCCGGTTGTGATATACCGTTATATACTTCCATTGGCCACAACCAAGATGAGAACCAGGTATCCAGCACATCCTCATCCTGCCTTATTTCTTCGGCGGTTACTGTTACATTCAGATCTTTGAACTTTTCAATGGCTTCGTCTTTTGTAGCGGCTACTACGCATGTGCCATCTGTTGTGTACCATGCAGGAATTTGTTGGCCCCACCAAAGCTGGCGGCTGATGCACCAGTCTTTTACATTTTCAAGCCAGTATTTATAAGTGGCTAAAAACTTATCGCCGGGGTGTATTCTTACATTGCCATCTACAACGGCTTTTAACGCGGGTTCTGCCAGTTCTTTCATTTTAAGGAACCACTGCGTAGAAATGCGCGGCTCTACCACCACACCGGTGCGCTGACTGTAACCAAGCCGCGTTTGGTATTCTTCTTCTTTCAGTAAATAGCCTTTCTCCTGTAGTTCGGTTATAATTTTTTTCCTTGCTTTAAAGCGGTCTTCACCCACATAAATTTGTGCGGCTGCGCTAAGTGTACCATTTTCATTCAGCGTGTCCACTACTTCCAGGTTATGCTTCAATCCCAGGTTATAGTCGTTTATATCGTGCGCCGGTGTTACTTTTAAAGCGCCTGTACCAAATGAGGGATCTACATATTCGTCAAAAATTATGGGAATGCGGCGATTAATTAGCGGCACAATCGCGTAAGCGTTTTTCAAGTGCGTATATCGGTCGTCGTTAGGATTAACGCAAACGGCGGTATCGCCCATAATTGTTTCCGGCCTTTGCGTGGCAATTGAAATATAATCACCGGTTGCTTTTCCATCGGCGCCTGCCAGTTCATATTTTATGTGATACAGTTTTCCCTGCAGGTCTTTATACTCCACTTCTTCATCGCTTAAGGCGGTTTTTGCGGACGGATCCCAATTTATCATTCGTGCACCGCGGTAAATAAGACCTTTTTCATACAGATCGGTAAATACTTTTATTACAGCTTTGTAGTAGTGATCGTCCATAGTAAAGGTAACGCGGTTCCAGTCAACACTACAGCCAAGCCTTTCAATTTGGTGATATATTATACCGCCATATTTTTCCTTCCATTCAAAAGCGTATTTCAAAAACTCTTTGCGGCTCAGATCCGATTTTTTTATACCCTTTTCTTTTTCCAGCATTTGCACTACTTTGGCTTCTGTGGCTATAGATGCGTGATCGCTGCCCGGAACCCAGCATGCGTTAAACCCGCTCATACGTGCTTTTCTAACTAAAATATCCTGTACCGTTTCATTTAGCGTGTGGCCCATGTGCAGCACACCGGTTACGTTTGGTGGCGGAATTACCACCGTGAAAGCCGGACGGCTATCGGGTTTGCTGTTAAAATAACCTTTTTGCAGCCAATGCTTATACCATTTTTCTTCAACGTTGGCAGGAATAAAATTTTTAGTCAGTTCCATTTTTATAATAAGTTTTGCCGCGAAATTTATGATGCGGAGGGCTGCAAAAATAACGATTTTACACTTGAGTAATGTGGAAATATGGAAATGTGGGAAATGTGAAAATGAATTTGAAAATTTGAAAATGTGCTAATTTGAAAATGCGGTATGATGGTTATTGTTTATTTGGTTTGAACACTTTTTAATAATGTGGTTATGTATGGATTCTTTCAATGATTCTATAATTCGCTCCATTCGTGCAATTCGTGGATAAAAAAAATACCTAGTGGGCACCTTTGTATGAAATACAACTATCTTTGGAATGACACCCTGTTTACTATCAATACGATTTTAAAATAGCTATAGCTAAACCGTTAATTTAAAAATATGTGGATTCTGTTTATTCTATTCTTAATTATTACCGGCATTGTTGTATTTACACTTCAGCCTGCATTTGGGAAAACGCCTCGTGGCAAGCGTCTTGAGCGAATTAAAAAATCTGCCAATTACAGGAATGGAAAATTTCAAAATCTTAATGTTACACCGCAACTGACTGAAAACTTTTTTGCACTCATCAACAAATCTTTTTTTAAAAACAAAGAGCAAAAGAGGCCTTTGGGAATTATTCCTTCCGTTAAAACTGATATTCGCAGTTTGCCTGTTGATGAAAATGTTTTTATTTGGTTCGGGCATTCATCATATTATTTGCAATTGGCGGGGAAGCGAATTTTAGTTGACCCGGTTTTTAGTTCTGCCGCTTCGCCGGTTCCATTCTTTAATCGCGCTTTTGATGGTTCAAATGTGTTTACGGTTTCCGATTTGCCGGATATTGATTATCTCATAATAACGCATGATCATTGGGATCATCTTGATTATGATACTATCCGCGAATTAAAGCCCCGTGTGAATAAGGTAATTTGTTCTCTGGGAACAGGCCAGCATTTGGAACGCTGGAATTACGATAAGGATATTATTATGGAAATGGATTGGAATGACCACACGATTCTAAATGATTTCTTTGAAATATATTGCCTGCCTGCACGGCATTTTTCCGGCAGAGGCTTTGCTGCGCGGCGCTCTCTATGGGTTTCGTATTTAATAAAAACACCGGAATTAAGCGTGTACATTGGTGGCGATAGTGGCTATGATACACATTTTGCGGAGATCGGCGAGCGCTTTGGCGGAGTTGATTTTGCCATCCTGGAAAACGGCCAGTACGACAGCGGTTGGAAACACATTCACATGCATCCTGCGGAAACCTTACAGGCCACGAAAGATCTGCATGCTAAAAAATTAATACCAGTGCATAATGGAAAATTTGCTATAAGCAATCACTCCTGGAGTACGCCATTACAAACGATTTCCGCATTATATGAAAATAAAGATTTTGATTTGCTTACACCCATGATTGGCGAACCCGTTTATCTAAATAATGCACCGCATGAATATAGCCGCTGGTGGCTAAATGTGCAATGATTTTTTGGGTATCAACTGTAGTGCTACTATTAAGCATCGTTGTGTCACTCACTTGTACGGCAGTAATTCTATTCAACAAGTTATGCGTTTTGAGTTATGAGTGCTTTTGCTTCCACATGCAATCAGTGTATAAAGCATTCTCAATTCTCCACTCTCAATTCTCCATTTATCCTGGGGAGCACATCAATTTAATTACAGCAACCGGGAGCACACCCACAACCTGGTTTTGGCTTTTCCGCATATACGGTTATACTATAAATTCCGGCGTTGCTGTTTCTGAATTGTTCAATTTCATTTTTAGAAAGATAATTGCTTAAAATATCATCTGGTATAATAATTTGTTTTTCCTTTTGAATGGTGATGTTTACAAAACCATTTGATTCAATTAGTGTAAGGTATTGTTGCTTTTGAATTGCACCTGAAACGCATCCTGCATACATTTCAGCGGCTTGTTGTATGGCTGGTGGTAAAGTGTTTTCCAACACAATATCGGAAATGCTAAAATGCGCTCCGGGTTTTAATACCCGGAAAATCTCTTTTATGACACCTGCTTTATTTGGAACCAGGTTCAATACACAATTACTTACAATTACATCGGCTATACTATCAGAAACAGGCATTTCTTCTATATCTCCCTGGCGGAATTCCACATTATGAAATCCTAATTTTTCGGCATTTTGCCTGGCCTTTTCAATCATGGCCGGCGTAAAATCTATGCCAATTACTTTTCCTGTTTCACCTGTAGCGGCTCGCGCAACAAACACATCATTGCCCGCACCTGATCCAAGATCAATTACTACATCACCACTTTTTATTTTTGCAAACTCGGTAGGAAGTCCGCATCCTAAACCCAGGTCAGCATTGGGATTATAGCCTTCCAGGTTGTTATAATCATCAGTCATGATGTTATAAACTTCGGTGGAACAGCAACCTGAACCACAACAGGAAGCTGCATTAGCCTCTTTGTCTTGTAAAGCTATTTCACTGTATTTCTGCTTTACTATTTCTTTCAATTCATTGTCGGTTGGCATATTTTTCATTTATTGTTAAATTGCAATATTGCGATAAAATAAAACAAAAAAAATCAACAGCATTTATCTTTGTTCACATACGCTACAAAAAAGTTTTCAAAAGCGCTTTTATATTGCTTCCACACTTTAGGATCAATGCAGTAGCAAATACTGGTGCCTTCAATTGTACCTTGAATTAATCCCGCGTTTTTCAATTCCTTTAAATGTTGGCTGATAGTGGCCTGGGCAAGACCAAGTTCTTCCACAAGATCGCCACATATACACACTTGTGTTTTGATAAGATGCTGAATAATGGCTATCCTGGCCGGGTGGGCGAGCGCTTTCATCATTTGTGCCAGCTTATTTTGCTTGACGGTAAATATTTCTGTTTTTGTTATTCCCATATTTATCGCAATATTACGATTGATTTTTTAAATAGGCAAATTTAAGAATTATTCAAAATTCAAAAAGGAGTACACTAAATCAGAGATCAGAAATCAGTTGGCAGTAGCCAGTAGAGAAATCAGATATTAGATGTCAGAGGTTAGAACACTTCTGATCTATAATTTCTGATCTCTGGCATCTCACTCACAACTCACAACTCAAAAATTCGCCCTTGGTTTTAACTACAAAGGTCACAAGCATTTGTGCCTTGCGACCTTTGATTTTATTGCAGTTAAAAATATCTTTTATTCCAATTCGGGGTATAAAGGAAATTGCTTCATAAGAGTTTGCACATCCTGCTTAACCTTTGCTATGGTTGCTTCATTATCAATATTCATCAGTACTGTATCTATGAATGCTACCACTGTTTCCATGTGCTCTTCTTTCAACCCTCTTGTGGTAGCGGCTGCAACGCCCACGCGAATACCGCTTGTTACAAACGGACTTTTATCATCAAACGGAACGGAGTTTTTGTTCAGCGTGATGTTTGCTTTGTCAAGTGTTTCCTGGGCTTTTTTACCGGTAATATTTTTGTTACGCAGGTCAATCAGCATCAGGTGATTGTCCGTTCCGCCGCTTATGATGTTATAACCGCGGCTCACAAAAGCTTTTGCCATTGCCTGCGCGTTCACTTGTATTTGTTTTGTGTAAATGGTAAACTCATCGCTTAGTATTTCTGCGAATGATATGGCTTTGGCCGCAATTACATGTTCCAACGGTCCGCCCTGAATGCCGGGAAATACGGCAAGATCAAGCAATGCGCTCATCATGCGAACATTACCTTTGGGATCTTTAATGCCAAATGGGTTTGCAAAATCGTGACGCATCATTATAACGCCTCCACGCGGGCCACGCAAAGTTTTGTGTGTAGTGGTGGTTACAATATGGCAGTGATCGAGCGGATCGTTTAATAATCCTTTCGCGATTAAAGCAGCAGGGTGAGAAATGTCGGCCATAATTAAAGCGCCAATTTCATCGGCTACTTTTCTTACTCTTGCATAATCCCAATCGCGGCTGTATGCGGAGGCTCCCACAATAATCATTTTGGGTTTTGTTTCTCTCGCGGTTTTTTCAAGTTGCTCATAGTCTATCAATCCGGTTTCTTTAGAAACGCCGTAAAAAACCGGGTTATATAATTTGCCGCTAAAGTTTGCATGGCTTCCGTGTGTAAGGTGGCCACCCATACTAAGGTCGAGACCTAAAATAGTATCTCCGGGTTTAAGGCAGGCCAGGAAAACTGCTGCATTTGCCTGGGCTCCGCTATGCGGCTGCACGTTGGCCCAGGTAGCTTTAAACACTAGTTTTATTCTTTCGATGGCAAGCTGTTCTATTTCGTCAATTACTTCGCACCCTCCATAGTAGCGCTTTCCGGGATAACCTTCAGCATATTTGTTGGTTGCTACACTACCCATAGCCTGCATTACTTGCAGTGAGGTAAAGTTCTCAGAGGCAATTAGTTCTATGCCATTTTGCTGGCGTTCTTTTTCTTTGCGCAGCAGGTCGAATACCAATGTGTCTTTTTGCATGGCGCAAAGATAATAGCAGGAACTTAAATGAGGAAGTAGTCGTTTTCAAAATTTTGTGTATAATTTGTTTGGTGTAGTGTGGTTTTTTGAAAGGAAGAGCTTAGGGGCAGAGGTCTGATATTAGATATCAGAAGCGTTTTTCAATTTCCGGCTCTCCACTCCATAAGGGCTTTCAGCTTTCAATTTTCAGCTTTCAACTGATCCCTGACTTCTTACCTCCCATAAAAAACTAAAAAAATACTATTTTCGTTTCTTATAGGGTTTAATTGAAAGATTGGTTTTGTAAATAAAATTGCAGCTGGCAAATAGTAAGAAGAATAGGAATGATGGTGGTGTTTTTATTTTGACAGATTAACTGGGTGTAAAACATTGATCGAAATGTAGCACATTGCTGAATAGAATTACTTCAGTACAAGAGTGCGACGCAAGTAAAGCTTAATAGTAGCAATAATGCCCGGCTCATAAAAAAATAATAAGCACCCGGATTCATAACAGCAGCATTTTTTGAAGAATAATATTTAAATTTTTACAAGTGAAAGCTATCATCCCCGTAGCCGGTGCAGGCACCAAGCTACGTCCGCATACGTACACGCAACCAAAGGCATTGATTCCACTTGCCGGTAAAACGATTTTAAGCATTATTATTGATCAGTTGTTGGAAGCGGGTATAAAAGAATACATTTTTGTTGTAGGCTATTTGGGAAATAAGATTGAGGATTATGTGAAGGAAAAATATCCGGGCCTGAATGCTCATTTTGTGCAGCAAAACGAGCGCAAGGGTATTGGTCATGCCATAGCGCTTACAAAAGAAATAGTGAAGGATGACGAATTGTTTATTGTACTTGGCGATTCCATTTGCGAGTACAACCCCAAAGAAATAATTAAGAACGAACATTCTGTGCTGTGCTTAAAGCGAGTGGACGATCCGCGTGATTTTGGCGTGGCGGAAATTGGCGATGACGGCTTTATAAGCAGGGTGGTGGAGAAGCCCCATATTCCAAAATCGAATATGGCTTTGGTGGGTATTTATTTCATAAAAGAATCTGCGGGGTTATTTGAATGCATTGAAGATAATTTGCGAAACAATCTTACCAGTCATGGTGAATATAGCATTACAGATGCGCTGGAACGGTTGATTTCGAGTGGAACCAAATTTGTTCCTCTAAAAGTTCAGAACTGGTTCGATTGCGGTAAAAAAGAAACCCTGCTTGATACAAATGCAATTTTGCTGAAAAAATTCGGTCACAAAATAGCGGAGGACCGTGTGTTTGAAAATACGATCATTATTCCTCCGGTGAATATCGCCGCAGGATGCAATATCCGCAATGCCATCATAGGCCCGGATGTAACGATTGGTGAGAATGTAAGCATAAATTCTTCCATAATAAAAGATGCCATTATAGGAACGTTTTCCAACCTGAGTGATATTGTAATTACCCGCTCTCTTATAGGAAGCGATGCTTATGTGAAAGGCGAAAGCCGCAGCCTTAATGTGGGCGACAATGCTGAGATTGATTTAGGGAAAGCGCTGTAGGAGTTGAAAGTTGAAAATTGAAAGTTGAAAGGCTTGATGTGTAAGATGTAGATGAGCGTCATGGGTACTCAATTATTTAATAAGAACCGTATGTAAGGCCTGTTTTTTATTATGAGCCCAACATTTGTATTACTATGGAACAGCCGTTGCGTCGCACTCTTGTACAATTGTAATTCTATTCGGCAATAACCGACACTAAATGACGCTCTTAGTAATAACTAAAAAAACTTTCCACTTTATTATACTAAATCCGGGAGAAAAACCCTCGCCTTCAGGCGAAGACTTCAGTAAGTTTGTAGTATGCAAAATTATAGAAAAGGCAGTCATACTGTGTATGATATAAAATATCATGTTGTGTGGATAACCAAATATAGGA
>JAVBLN010000049.1:0-2719 GCA_031553495.1 Flavihumibacter sp. | reverse complement strand
ATTAACCGGTGATACTATTTTTCGCTCCGGCGACAGATATAATCGATCAATTCGTATAACTCCAGATCAAAACAGTGCGCTCAGCTATTTAAATAACCGTGATTCAGTAGGTATTGTGCTGCATAGTATAAACCATAATTCACAATTTAGGAAGCGGTTAGTATCATCCATTTATACAAATCCCCAATATCCGTCAGTTTCTCCACTACCTATTTTTAGTTTTTCACCTGATTCAAAATATGTTTATGTGGGCTACCAGGGAAAGATCCACCGGATTACCCTTGAGACAGGAATAGATGAAGTAATCCCATTTACAGCTAAAGTAGAAGAGGAATTAGGACCACAGGTTCATCACAAATTTCCGGTGAGTCTGGATGAATTCACGATTCGCTATGTTCGTTCTGCAAACAAACGCCCTGACGGCAAACAGATCGTGTATTCTGCCATGAACAGGATCTATGTAAAAGATTTACCTAATGGTAAGCCAAGGGTATTGATCAGCCAGGAAATGAATCAATATCAGCCGATGTATTCTCATGACTGTAAGTGGGTGGTGTATGTAGGATGGACTGATAAAGAAGGAGGCTCCGTATGGCAAGTAAACACAAGTGGTGGTAAAGCCGAACAGCTTACTACAACACCCGGCCAATACCAACGGCCATGCTGGTCGCCGGACGGCAAACAAATTGCTTTTGTACGGGGAAAAAATGAATTGGGTGACAGAGATGATTGTGGCAGTGGACAATTGGTGTTGATGAACCTTGCAACCAAAAAAGAGCAGATACTTGATGAAAAAGTGCCTTTGTGGAACCAGCTATGTTTTTCGGCGGATGGACGAACTTTATACTATGAGCCGGAAGAATCACAAGGTGACAATAACGTATTGCCTCAAATCGCAAGTATCAGTCTCTCAGACACTGTAAAAAGAGTATTAGCAAACGGATTTACAAAAGGGTTTGCGCGTTTCTTCAAGCAACGATCATTTTCTCCTGATGGAAAATATGCAACATATACAGTGGGTGAGGACTTATATGTTGTGCCGACATCTAATAGTAAAGACACTTTTTTACTGTTCAATGATGAACAAACTGTGAAGACGATACGCTTTGCCTCAGGCGAGGATCCTCATTGGGAAGGTTCTGGACATAAATTAGCCTGGAATTATGGCAGTAAGTATTACTCAGTCAATATAGATAAAGTAGTCGCTGAAGCAGCAAAACAGAAAAATACCAATAACAAAACAGCACTCATTACAGTAAATGTAATTCCGGATGAAACAGTTGAACTTGGGTTTAAAGTAGCTACAGCATATGGTAAAGGAACACTGGTACTACAACATCCACGGATCATTACCATGAAAGGATCGGAAGTAATTAATGATGGAGTAGTGGTAATAAGAAATGGTAGAATAACTGCAATTGGTTCAGCGAAGACAGTACCGGTTCCTCAGGGTGCTAAAGTGCTTGATATGACCGGAAAAACGATTATGCCAGGAATGATTGATCTTCATGACCACATGCGATTATCTCCGGATGTTTTTCCTCAACAATCATGGATTTATAAAGCCAACCTGGCCTATGGAGTTACAACGGCAAGAGATCCTTCCGCGAGTTATGATTCCTATGGTTATACAGAATTGTTACAATCAGGTCAGATGACAGGGCCCAGGTTATTTTCTTCCGGCCGATCATTGAATCTTGCTTTTTGTGCGCAGATGGAAAGCTATGATGATGCTAAGCGAATTGCGGCTAACAGAAAGTTGATGGGTGGCACTGTTCTAAAGCAATATGCCCGACCCAATCGACTACAAAAGCAATGGTTGGCACAAGCTTGTCACCGGGAGAAGATCAATATGATTGATGAGGGGGACCATAATCCTATAGAACAGGTTGCCATGATAAAGGATGGCAGTGGTGGTGTCGAACATAACCCTGATTGGGGAGATGTTTATGATGATGTTATTAAACTCTGGGCGGCATCCGGCACGGTATTGACGCCTGCCTTACAGGTCGCCTATGGCACCAGGGAAGGGTTACTTTACTTCCGCAATTATTACTGGCGTAATCCTGATGCAAAACTCCTAAGATTCTCATCAAAAGAATGGATCGATGAAATTACGAAAGAAGTTACAGACACGACAGGATTATCCAGTTTTTTAGCTCCTGCAAGAATAAATGCACGAATGCGCCAGGCCGGTGTTAAGATTGGTTTGGGCTTTCATGGTAATGATCCCGGAATAGGTGCCCATAATGAGCTTTGGGCTTTCCAAATGGGAGGAATGAGCAACATGGAAGCATTGCAGGCTGCGACAATAATTGGTGCAGAGGCGATTGGTATTGAAAAAGACCTTGGCTCTATTGAAGTCGGAAAAATTGCCGATTTAATTATTCTAAATAAAAATCCTTTGGATGATATTCATAATAGCAGGGAAATACTTCATGTAATGAAAGCCGGTATTTTATACGACGGAAATACGCTTGACAAAATATGGCCTCAATAAAAATATCTTTTACTGTTCCGGCAAAACATTTCACACAAAAAAATAAAAAACATGAAACACATTATTTTGGCACTTGGTGCATGGTTAATGATAATAAGCCAGGCAGTAGCGCAAAATCAGTACACGAAACAGGATATTGAGCAAATGGTTAAAAACACCAATTCTACAAAGGACGAAGGATTCCGCTTTTTTAGCAAAAACAAGGCAATGATCAATGGT
>JAVBLN010000044.1:0-12276 GCA_031553495.1 Flavihumibacter sp. | reverse complement strand
TTTCTTTTTGCTTGTTCAAAAAGAAACAAAAAGCACCCCCGCGATCGATGACGGCCCGATCGCGGGGGGCGCCCTGGTTAAGCTTTTGTACTACTGTGACTTCAGCAAAAGGAATGCTATTCATCGCTTTAGCGGCTGCATACTTTACTATTGGCTACAGTGGGATTCCTTATTTTCAGGTGTTTAAGTAAATAACAGGTTTTCTAGCAAATACATTTTTATAACGGAAAGGCTAATCCCGTAATGCTCCTATAGAGTTTGCGAACTAAATAATTAATCCTATTGATTTATTATTCTAAGGCTTCCTTCTTCAACAAAAATTTGATTGCCTTTTGTAAGATAACGCTCACATAAGATGCGCGCCGGGTTTAAATGGATGAAGCCTTAACCCCATGATATTTTTTGAATAACCTGGAAAAATGACTCACGCTTTTAAAGCCCATCGAATATGCAATATTGGTGATTGAATCGGATTTTTTATCAATCATGTCTTTTGCTTTGTTCATTCGCAATTGCTGGTAATATTCGTAAATGCTTGTGCCTTCCATCTTTTTAAACTTCACCTTCATCAGCGTTTTGCTCATACCCACTTTCTTAGCCAAATAATCTAAGGTTAGGTGTGTGGGTTCCTCATAGTGCTCAATTATTGTTTTTAGCTTTTGTATTTGTTCTATTTCCGTTAAGCGAAATTCAGCATTTGCTTGAAGGTCATCGGCTTTATTTTTACAGCCATGTATTCCTCTTATAAAAAGGGTTAATAACTTCAACGCATTTAGCTTAACTATGAAATTTTCCAGGATATCCATGTTGTTTACGCAGCCGAGAATTTCTGTGGCAAGCTTGTAGATCTCCATACTCAGCTTTAATTGGATCTCATTATTAAATACAAAATACTTTTCCAGATTTTCGGATAAGTTGAGGCTCTGAATATAATAGTTCAAATTACATCCGCCGTGGTTTTCGGGCATATTTATATCTGATATGAATCTATTCAGATAATCCTTTGAAACCACAATTGTTATATTCTTTATTTTAACTCCTGCCGGTATTTTGTACGATATCTTTGTAGTTGAGGGATACCATAACATTCTTGAAGCGGACGAGCCTCCTATCCAGTATATTTCCCCATTTACTTTATACTCAAAAGGAAAGGAGCTGCAACAGATCTGCAATACATAAAAATTTGGTTCCGCAGTCGGCACTCTATCCAGCGTAAATGTTTGATTACTTTGTGTATTGCAAGCCACCACATCAAGCCCCTCTGCTAGTGAATAATAACTTGCATATCCTGTAGCGATTTCAGAAGGAAATAAAATTTTCCCGTTTTGCAAGGAAACATCTACTTTATGCTTTTTTCTTAAAATGCATAACAATATCAACAACCATTTTGGGATTGCATTTTGTTTTGTCAACATACCTCCAGTAATTTAAGGTTGAAGTCCGGGTATAATCATTGATGGATGCTACACTTTACAGCCTGCATACAATGTAAGCACACAATGAACAATTAGTTTTAAAAAAGGTAAGAATATGACATAAGATGTATTCTATGATAAATGAGTTGGTCATTCAATTGTCAAAAGTCCATATTAATATTTCATGTTGCTACCACTTCTCTGTATACACGTAATTCTGTAGTTTCTTATAAAGCCTGTGGGGTTATGCTATCAATGCCTTTTGCTTGAAGTTTTCCAGTTCAGTAGTTTTTGCCGCCACCACCTGCTGCAAAGTTTGAATATTCATTTCCAGGCTCTTGATCAATTTGGCGGTATAATTTTTATTTATTTCATCCTCAGCGTATTCAGGCTGTTCCTTCTTCTGTTCTTGTACCGGGTTATTTACTCTAAAAGAACCTGCCATGTTTTTAAACAAAATGGTATTTACATCTATTTTGAAGTATGTCGCAAGCATCGACAATTCTTCAATATTCGGCTTACTGATCCTTTTTTCCCAGTTTCCAATAGTGGTGTGTTTTTTATTCATATATAATGCAAGGCTTTCCTGGGTGTAACCATTTACCTTCCTCAGATATTTTAAATTTTCAGCAAAATATATTTTCATAGTAATAGAAAATTAAATATTAAACGTTTCTGGTGTTAATTTTTGGAATAAAAGTTTTTTTCTTTGAAAAAAAATTTAAGATCCTACATATGTATTCTCAATAGTAAAAAATGCCTCATACACGATACTTTTATTGATAATGATGAATGATAAATGATAAATGATGAATGATAAATGATGTTTAGTAAGCTTTAAGGCTTACATGTTTATTTATTATTAGGATATATTTCAATAACATTAATCGTATTTAATTTATTGAGGCCAATGTTGCCATACGCTGATTGTAAGACCATTTATCATCCATCATTTATCATTTATCGTTCATCACATTCATCGTATTTAATTTAATGATGCCAATGTTGCCATACGCTGATTGTAAAACCATTTATTATGTAACCGGCGGTAGTGCTACTATTAAGCATCGTTGTGTCACTCACTTCAACAGTAGTAATACTCATCATCATTCATCATTTATCATTCATCATTTATCATTTATTACTGCTTAATCATCTGCATGGTACCTGCCACATTACCACTTTCAATCACCTGCACCACATAGGCAGCCGGTGCCAGTTTCGCTACATTCACAGGCATAGATGCATTGGTCAGTCTTAATTCTTGTACCAGCCCTCCTTTAATATCCATAATGCGGATAACACTCCCTTCCTTTGCGCCTCTAACGTATACTACATCCCGGGCGGGGTTGGGGGTAATAGTCATATTGGCTGTTTTCTCAATCTTCACTTCTTTGGTAGCGCTGTGTTTTTGCGAACCGTCAATATCCACCATGTTCAGGCGGTATTGATAAACACCCGGTACCAGGTTCTGATCTACATAACTGTAAGCCGGTTTCTTCGCGTCATATGCCTGTGCAGATACTTTGATGAAGGTTTTGCCATCTGCCGAACGCTCCAGCTCAAAATGGCTGAAGTTCTTCGCATCTGTAACAGTCCACTTCACTATGGCATTATTATCCTTTTCTTTTTGTGCAGTAAAGGATGTAACCGTGATGGGAAGAATATCACTTTTTCGCACTATAAGTGTATTAGTAGAATTATCATTGCCTGTCATATTAAGAGGTGTAGGCCCCCAAGTATTATCACACCCGTCAGCCGAAATTCCCCCTTTTGCCCAGCCTATATTACAAGTGATTATCCCCGATGTTTCTACAGTCTGTGGCTTTGCAGTAATGTTTATAAAAATTTCCTTTTCATCCCAAGGCTCCATTTCATCTGTACCATTTGAAAGTACTATCGTTCCTACTTCATTATCAATATAGCATACTGCCCATCCGGTAGGCAATACAGCACCAGTAATCGTACACAAATTGGTAGGGATGGATATTTGCGGACACACTTTGTTTACCTGTACTTTTGTGGTCCCTCCATTATAGTTACCAATAACTATCCTAACTTGTCCTTCAGCGTTTTCATCCATTATGAGGCCGTCTGCATTAATGCCTACATCCTGCGTATAGCCTGCCAGATAGCTCATCATAAGAAAACAGGAAAGTATTATATTCCTTTTCATCGTTATAAAAATTGAGAATATTTTAAAGATTAAAATGAAAGTACATTAAGGACACGCCATACTGTACTTCCATTTCATTTAGTTGGCTGTAACTGTTACCACAGCACCATTATTATCAAACATTGTTTCTCCACCTGAGCCATCTACAACTGTCAAAGTGATATTTTGAGCAGATGGAATCGCTGTTGTTTTTCTAACAACATGGAAGCCAATTGATGCTTTTGCTCCTGCCAAAATATTCGTTCCTGGTTTTGAGGTAATAGTGATAACACTACCGCTTTTTTTGAATAACCAGTTACCGTTTTCATTTGGTCTGGTACTTGTTGTTGTAGTAGTTCCACTGATGCCTGATTGATCTGTACTGGTTAGCGTAATACCAGGCACTGTAACATCAAAATTGCTAGGTACAGACATTCTAACCTGAATTTGTTGGGTACTGGAAAGCGCGTCTACTTCATTATTTTCTACAATACTCATCATGCAATCTTTTTCAGCACCAGTATTAAATACCAAACCATTCATTGCCAACGACACTGTTAAATCAGGAACATCGGCATTTGCCGTAGCCTTACTAAAGAATGTATTAGTACTAAAATCATTAACACCGCTTACCGTGTGCAACATGCTGTTCGGCACAGTTCCCGCTGCGGCAATGGTAGCGGTGCTTACAGCCGCCGCCCATGCGGAGGTGGCAGGCGAGGCTACTATTTGCGCCGTAGCGGATGCATAGCCGGAACCTTCGTTTGCAGGACTGTTGTGCTGCAACGCCAGTTGCACATTACTACCGCCCGCGGTGCCTTCTTTTATATCCCAGCTAACGGCAAGATAACCGGTAGCAGTGGCAGATGCAGCAGGTGTGAGCGGGTTAATGGCCCTTACGCTGAATGTATCCGCGGTACCTATGTTTGCAAGTGTGGCCGGTAAAAAAGCGGTGGCCGCATTCACATAACCCACAGGAAAAGTAAACGCCATGCCATTTACTCTTTCTCTTTTAAGCGTACCGGTGGAAGCCGTTACCACGAACTTTGCCGGGTCATAACCGCTGATCGTACCCGTACCGCCCAGTATCATGTCATTTACATCTACGAACAAATGACCATTGGTGAATTTGATGTCTGTGCCCACACGGCCACTGGTGTTTACCAGCTTTACCCCTGACAGGTTGTTTATTTCCATGGAAGGGAAAGTGTTGTTGCTATTGTTTAGCGTAGCAGTGCCATTAAGGGTTTGCTGCGCCGTGCCGGCAAACAATACTTTGCCCGTGCCGCTACCCGCTGTAAGCGTTGTGTAGGCCGCGTTTGCACCATACACGGTACTACCGCTTTGCATGGTGAAGCTGCTGCCCAGGTGCTTAAGCGCCGCGCCATCCTGCACGTATAGCTTAGCGCCTGCGCCCAGCATGGTTACCGGGCCGCCGGTTACCATTGTGTCTGTGCCGCTCACAGCTATGGTAACCGCATCTGTAGTGCCAATGGTAATGGCATCCTGTGCATTAGCCATACCCGCCGTTACCAGGCACCCGCACAATAGCAGGGCTTTTGTTATGCTTTTTTTTATTGAAAATTTCATCTTCTATTTCTTTTATAATTACGAACTGCCAGCTACCGTGCATGCACACGTGCGTGCACAGCAACTATTAATTCTTAATTATTAATTATTAATTACTCTACGGCATTACATACCATTTGCTTGCACCATCACTTACCAGTTTTAAACCGCCTGCGCCGGCAGTAGCAGTGTTGGCAGGTGTACCAAAGTTGTCAATAGTATCTGTGCCCGCGCCTTTTACAGTGGCTGTACCTGCTGCAGCGGCACGCACTATGATTACACGGCCTTTAAGCGCATTGGCTGCGGGTAATGTAATGGTAGCGCCGTTATTAGCAACGATCATATAATCTGTTGCAAGCACTGTGCTTGTACCCACACCTGTTCTGATGCTTTCTGCCTGAGAACCTTTAACATCTAATGTAGCATCTTCATTTGTTGCACTGTTGATGAATACGCCTTTGCCTGTTTGGTTTGAACGATCTGTTAAGAAACGGTAACCGCCATTGAACATGCCCGTGAAGGAGTTTTCTTTTAAGCTCGTAACAAGTGTAGTAGAGTAAGCATCACCCATCATTGCGCTTCCATCGGTTGAATTTATTTGGTATGAACCACCAGTTATCGTAGAATTTGGACTAGTTATTGTATTATGTGCACCACCACTAATAACTGACGCAGCACCAGTAACACTATTCCAATAGCCTCCTACTATACCAGCCGAAGCACCAGATACTATATTATTATTACCTCCAAGCACAAAAGAACGGTTTCCTCCTGCTGTATCAAATGCACCACCACCAACAAATGACTGACTACCAGATGCGGTAGAAATATAACTTGCTACAATACCAGCGTCAGTACCATCCGTTATATTAGAAATTCCTCCAAGAATCACAGAACGTTGCCCATTTGCTGTATTTTGCGAACCACCAGCAATAAGTGACTGATGACCCAATGCCTTAGCCGAATAACTTGCAATAACTCCCGCATCATTACCTGACGCTTTGTTATATCGACCTCCAATCACAGCAGAATTCGGTCCAGTTGTTGTATCACTTGCACCTCCTCCAATAAATGTATAGTTAGCAGAAGCAATATTATTTGCACCTCCAACAATTCCCGCATCCATATTAGTCACAGTGTTAGCTAAACCTCCAAGAATCGCAGATCGTAGTCCACTTACTGTATCACTATGGCCACCACCAATAAATGACTGGTTATAAGATACCGCACTTTTATAGCTTGCAAAAATTCCCGAATTAATACCAGACACAGTGCTTCCTATGGCTCCAACCATAACAGACATTCTTCCATTTACTGTATTATCACTTCCACCAATAATGACAGCTGTATCTCCGGAAACTGTATTATGTGATCCTGCAATTACAGCAGAATTTTGTGTTGTCACTGTATCACTGTTGCCACCACCAATAAAACTGTTATGATGACTAACAACATTATACCCTCCTCCTGCTATTACTGATTGGTTTCTGGACACATAATTATGCATTCCACCTACCGCTACAGAAGAATACCCTTTTACTGTATCATAACCACCTCCAATCACTGCTGATTGGTTTTGTAATGCAGCTGATTTGTAACTTCCCACAACGGAAGATGCATATCCAGAAGCAAGGTTATACCCTCCTCCAACAACGGAAGATGATAAACCAGAAGTAAGGTTATACGATCCTCCTAACACAACAGAATTGTTTCCGCTAGCAGTATCTTTTTGACCTCCAATCACAGCAGAATACAAACCAACGGCAGCCTGATTATTACCCACTGCCACATTACCCCTACGATAAATGCTTCCAACTTTATCGCCACCGGCATCAGTAGTAGTATTATAGGTGTACCACTCCGTAGCTCCTGCTGGCGCAGTGTAAGCTTTCCAGCCCGTACCATCGCAAATCCATTGTTTACCCATGTTAGGGTTAGGAGTAGTTCCATCTGCTTTGTATTCTGCAGTATCTACAAACACTATATTCTTATTTGTAGCATCGGAGCAGGCATCGGCCGGAGCACCATCTTCAACAACGGGCCCGCCGTAAATGTAACTGGCAACATCATTGCCTGTTACACGTATCCATTTGGCGCCATTGTTGTAATACATGCCGGGCGTTACCGCCTTATCGCCAGTACCGGCAGTAACCACATTGTACACATACATACCTGCTTTGTGTGCCGTTAACGGCGCGGGTTTATCAGAAGCTGTCAGCTTCACACGTGGCATTAAAAGGCCTTTATTGGCTGTGGCGCTGTCGCCCAGCTCCATGTAGGCGTTGGGGTTAGCATTGGTAGCAGCGCCACCTATTTTTACCTGCGCCCTGGTGAGCGCTACACTGCATACACAAAAAATAAGTAGAAAATAAAACTTTGCTTTCATAAATTTCAATTGTTTAAAAAAATCATAATTCTTATTTATACAGAAAGGTGTTGTAGTGCCATACCATTGGCTGTTGTTTTTTTTTACATACCAATATTGTACAGCACATTGGCTCAATGTGGTGCTAAAAAAGCTCTCCGCGGCTTAGTAAAACGAATACCGTTAAGCCGTTGTGAGTGGTAATAAGGAATCCGGAATTGTTACAATAAGGTGCCGATGGCAGGTTTATAAAAAACCAGCGCTAGTCTTTTATATGTATGCCTTGAAAAATAAAAGCAAATACACATGCAAAAACCTGCACAATACTCCTGTTTTTTCAAGCATAGCATTCAAACCTGCTAATGAAAATGGTAAATTTTAAGACTCAGTGAAGTATCACTTTTTGATCAAATCGAGGATGTAAAATTAGAAAGGCTTCAAAAAAAGGAATTGACTGATGAGACAATTAAATTGACTTATCAGTCGAAATATACAAGAAAGTTTACAATGTCTTATAATCTAAATGAAACTATAAGCATTCAGGTAAGATAAAGCATGTGAATTACTCATATTGATGTTTCATGTTTCAAATATGTAAAAATAATTTCCATTGGCTTACAATTATTTGTAAATAGATAATAATATCCTGCACTTTGGAGCGGTTGGGTATTTTGGCCGCAGATGCCATATATTCTACCGATGAAGTGCTTGCGACGCAACGATGATGCCATGAAAAACTAATGCCGGTATCACAAATTAAAAACCAACAACAAAAACATGTTTCAATATTATTGTCCTGCATATGCTCACAAATAATTGTTACTCAAAAGTGCTTTTAACTAATTCCTCCTTCTCTTTCCTTAATTTTAAAACACAAAAATCGTACATGAGAAAAAGTAGTTTCGTTGCATGCCTTTTGTTGTTCTTTTGTTTTACATCCGGTTCGGCGCAAAAGAAAATCAATTTCAATACGGCAAAAGATATTTTACAAAATAAAGACCTGGCATCCGCACATATTGGCATTTACATATATGAGCCTGCCACCGGCAAAACCTGGTATAACCATAATGCAGATAAATATTTTGTTCCGGCATCCAACACAAAACTCTTTACATTATATACAGCATTAAAAACTTTAGGCGACTCCGTGGCGGGCATGCAATACTATGAAACAGAAAATGCCATTTATTTAAAACCTACCGGAGATCCTACTTTTTTGCATTCGCATTTTCCTGTGCAGCCTGTGGTAAAGTGGCTGCAACAAACTACAAAAAAAGTTTACATAAATGATAGCAACTGGCAATCGAAACCGCTGGGTACAGGATGGAGCTGGGATGACTATAGTACTTATTACATGACGGAGCGCAACGCGCTGCCGGTGTATGGAAATGTAATAAAATGGACACAGATTCGCCAGGAAGGATCCGACAACCCGGAAGATAATATTGTGTACTCGGAACCGGAAGTGGACTGGAAAGTGAGATTTGATCCGTTGCGAACATCTGTTTTTAATGTTATAAGAGAACGAGATGAAAATGTTTTTAAAATATCCGCCGGTACGGAAATTCTAAAAACTATTGAAGTGCCTTTTATTACTAACGGTATTGCATCAGCGCTGGAGCTATTGAAAGATACATTACACCAAGAGATTTCACTTAGCGATCAAAATTATCCGCAAACATTGAAAACAGTGTACTCGCAACCGTTAGATTCCATACTCAGCTACATGATGCACAATAGTGATAATTTTATGGCGGAGCAAATATTACTTATGTGCGCTGGTAAAAAGCTTGGTGTAATGAGTGATAAAAAAATGATCGATACTTTGCTTCACGATGAACTTAAGAATATACCGCAGGCGCCATCTTGGGCCGATGGAAGCGGCCTCAGCAGGTATAACTTATTCACTCCTAAGGATTTTGTATGGGTCCTGGAAAGAATGAAAAATGAATTTGCATGGCAGCGTCTCACTGCTATTTTTCCTACCGGAGGTGAGGGTTCTTTAAAAAATTATTATAAACCGCTTGTAAATAATTTATACGCCAAAACCGGAACACTTACCGGGCAAAGCGCTTTAAGCGGCTATTTAACCACACGTAAAAATAAGCAACTTATTTTCTCCATAATCATCAACAACCACCGTATCGAAAACGCTGAAGTGCGAAGAGCAGTTGAGAGATTTTTGCTGGATGTGTGGGAGGGGAATTAGTTGTAAGTTGCAGGTGTTTTATACGTAACCGACATCAAAAAAATAAAAAAGCAGGATTAATTATTTAGTTCGCAAAGGAATATCGTTTACAGGTTTCAACATTTCATTTATCAAAGTCTTTTTCTTTTTGCTTGTGCAAAAAGAAACAAAAAGCACACCCGCGATCGATGACGGCCCGATCGCGGGGGGCGCCCTGATTAAGCTTTGGCACTACTGTGACTTCAGCAAAGGGAATGCTATTCATCGCTTCAGCGGCTGCATACTTTATTATTGGCTGCTGTGGGATTCCTTATTTTCAGGTGTTTAAGTAAAATAGCGGGGCTTCTTGCAAATACATTTTTATACTGTGCGAAGTATAGAATTTTTCATTTCACCTGCAACCGGTAATATAAGACCCGCTAAAACATTTTCTGCAAATAGCTTCCTTTAAATTCAACATAAGTGGGTGTGCCGGCGGGTGTGGTATTTGGCTGTGCGCATACCAGCAGGTCTTCTGTGAGCCTGCGCATTTCAGCCGGTGTGAGGCGTTTGCCGGGTTTTATAGCATGCTGCGAAGCCATCGAACGAATGAGCTTTTCCCTTTTTGAAAATTTTACTTCGCTGCTAAAATGTTTGTATTGTTCAATTAAATGTTCAATAGCGGATTTCTCGTTACCATCTTCAAGATCGGCGGGAGTACCTTGTATAACAAAAGTGTTTAACCCAAATGGTTCTACCTGGTAGCCCAATTGCAACAGGTCTGGAATTAACTCTGTGAGCATCGCGGCATCTTGCAGAGACAACTCTATAGTGGCAGGAAACAAACTTCTTTGAACCGGAATGCTCATGCCTACTAAAGCCGCGGCGTATCTTTCATATAATACTCTTTCGTGTGCCGTTTGCTGATTGATAAGAAAAAAACCTTCTTCAACAGGTACAATTATATATGTATTATGCAGTTGTGTAAAAACGGTTTCATCTGTAAACTGAAACTTTCTTTTCTTTGTAAAGCCCAGCAGATCGGCACTTGCAGCATTTAAACCTGGATCGTCATTTTTTACGGGCAATTGTTTTTCATACTCGAATTTATCATCTGCGGGTTGTTTTACTTCTTCATAAAAGCTTTTCCAATGCTTTAGTTCACTTTTGCCGGTATCAATAAAATGAGCCTGGTTGCTTTGTGTAAATGACTTGTATAAATTGGATGTAGCCGCTGCGGATTTTTTTTCGTCAGTAAAAGGCTTACTCACCGCGTCGGATTGCTGAATGCCCGCATCTATATCAAACGCCAGCGTAGGTGTAATGCTAAACTGCGCCAGCGCATGTTTTACAGCCGCCTGCACAAAAGCATACACAATTTTTTCATCTTCAAATTTTATTTCCTGCTTGGTAGGATGTACGTTTACGTCTATTTGCGCAGGATCAAGATCTATAAACAACACATACATAGGAAAACTATCCGGTGCAATTACTTCTTCAAAAGCATTCATTACCGCGTGATTAAGATATGCGCTTTTTATAAACCGGTTGTTCACGAAAAAATATTGATCGCCTCTTGTTTTCTTTGCCGTTTCCGGTTTGCCCACAAAACCATGAATGTTCAGGTAATCGGTTTTTTCCTGCACACTTACCACTTTGGCGTTATATTGATTACCCAATATTTGAATGATACGTTGTTTCAGCGTTCCTTTTTCCAAATGAAATAATTGCTGACCATTGGAGGTAAGAGAAAAAAAGATATCGGGAAATGCCATTGTTACACGAATAAATTCATCAACAATATGACGCATTTCCGCGGCATTGCTTTTTAAAAAATTCCTTCGTGCAGGCACATTGAAAAAAAGATTTTTCATAGCAATGCTGGTGCCGGTATTTATGGCAACAGGCTCTTGCTTTATAACCATACTGTTTTCAACTTCAATGCAGGTGCCCAACGTGTCTTCAGCCCTTTTGGTGCGCAATTCCACTTGCGCCACCGCGGCTATAGACGCCAGCGCTTCGCCCCGGAAACCCATAGTGCGTATATGAAACAGGTCGTCAATTTTTTGAATTTTGGAAGTTGCATGCCGCTCAAAACACAAGCGTGCATCCATTTCGCTCATACCCTTGCCGTTGTCGAGCACTTGTATCAATGCTTTTCCGGCATCATTTATAATCAGCTTTATTTCTGTGGCGCCTGCATCCACCGCATTTTCCAACAACTCTTTCACAGCGCTGGCAGGCCGTTGTATCACTTCTCCTGCGGCTATTTGGTTTGCTATATTATCCGGTAATAATTGTATAATGTCTCTCAAGTTCTGCTTCGCTTTTTTGCGAAAATAGGTATAAAAAAGAAGATTCAAAGGCTTGGTATAGCCCTCCTACATGCAACCAAATTCATTATTAATTATTAATTAGGATTAAGAATTTAGTTCGCAAAGGAATATCGTTTACGGATTTCAACATTTCATTTACAAAGTCTTTTTCTTTTTGCTTGTGCAAAAAGAAACAAAAAGCACACCCGCGATCGATGACGGCCCGATCGCGGGTAGTGCCCTGATTAAGCTTTGGCACTACTGTGACTTCAGCAAAGGGAATGCTATTC
>JAVBLN010000063.1:0-65214 GCA_031553495.1 Flavihumibacter sp. | reverse complement strand
TCAAAGAACGTAAAGTATAAAACTGTAACCGATGTACTGCTACAGTTTTAACCATTAACCGCCCTTAAGGGCTGCCCATTTTACCGGCAGTTCTTAAGGATACTAAAAAAGTGTAACCTATGTACTGCTATACGACAATTACCCATTGAAGAACACGTAAAATATCATTTTTTTCCTTTAAAACTGTCTGTAGAATTAAATTCTTGCCATCTTTGTTTAAAGAATAACTTTCAACAGCTTCAAACCGCTGTTCATCGCCCGTCTTCAGATTACGTAACACCAGTTCGTTTGTATTTGACTTTGGTCGATAAGCAACCCACTCATTACTGTTCCTTTCAGGAAGCTGATAGGATTGAACGTTCGGTATCGCCTCCACTATATCAGAGCCCAATCTAATCAATAACAAACTGTCACCATTGTTCATCACCACAGCCAAACTGGAATTTTCAACAAATGAGGCTTTACATATTTCACTACCTACAATTTTACATTTCCATCTACCTCTAACAGCCTGCAAATGTAGTTCAGACTCAAGAGATATATGATCAGCAGAACCAAAGTTTATAGGATACATCACATACTTGCCGTCATTACTTATCTTTGGATGCTCTCCAACTATTGGCAACTTATCAAGTACAGAAGTATCTATTGGAAGTTTCTGCGCCAACACACTTACTGAAAAGATAGAGAACAACAAATTGAAAAACACTTGTCTCATTTGTAGTATTAATTTTTAAATGATTTGAATTAAATAGGATTTTTCCCACTAAGATCCAACTCAAGTCCATCCTCTACTCCTTTTAGTTTGGCAGCTATACCTTCGGTCATCCATTTGGGTGGAGGTGCATCTTTGAGGTAGTGGTCAAAAAATTGCATCACTCTTTTCATATAATCATTTCCACCTCCCTGATGTCCGGCACCATTATAATTCAATAACCAGGATGGTTTATTAAGTTGCCTCAGCGCTATATACATTTCTACACCCTGAGTCCATGGAACTGCACCGTCTCCATCATTGTTCATCATTAAGAGCGGCGTCTGGAATTTGTCGGCGAAAAACAACGGCGAGTTTTCTATATATAAATCCGGTCTTTCCCAAGGAAAAGCGCCTATCCGGGTTTGAGACCCTATAATAATCTGAGGATTGAAATGGAAAAGGCTGACCTGGTCTGAGAGTCCTGCAGCAGCGAAAGCAGCAGCAAACATATTACCCGAACGGCTAAGTATACACATCGTTTCATAGCCACCAAAACTATGACCACTGATACCCATTCGCTTAATATCCACCCATGGTTTGGAAGCAAAATACTTGGCTGCTGAGCATACTGCATTATATGCACTTTCGCTTACATGCCCTAAGTTATAGTGTATATCGGGAACAAAAACAAGATAGCCGTTGCTCACCAAATAAGGAATACTGGAAACCAAGGCACCACCTCCTTCTCCAGGCATGAAATAGGAATGGAGTGCATCTGAGTTCTTTTCATAAAAAATGAAAATGACAGGATATTTCTTGCTGGAATCAAAATTTTCAGGTTTATAAAAAATACCCTGCGATTCTTTTCCATCAAACATTCTCCAAGTAACCAGTTCTGAAGTCATCCAATTGAAATCCTTATGTGGCCCCACATTGGTTAGCTGTTTTGCTGTATTAAAATTGTCTCTTGTAATGTATAACTGTAACCCTTCCTTAACGTTGGATGCAAAATACACATGCACATTTGCATTTTTCGCTTTCAATGGTCCACGCATATGATTATCAAAACCCACAGATATCCATGGCTGGCTTGATAAACGCACATATTCGTATGGACCAGAAAGAAGTTGTTGTGGTATAATTTCACCTTGAAGATCAAAAGTATAGAAACCCTGATCTTTTGTTTTGATATTTTGTCCTACAAGTACCAAGGGAGATTTATTACTTAAGAGGAGAACATCCCAGAAAGAAAGGAGAAGCTTTCCATTACTGGTAAGCCGCAGAACTGTTTGATGAGTGCGTCCATACCCTTTTGTTATACAAATTGGGGCTTTTTGACCGCGCAGATCGACTTTCCAGATATCAAACTCATCATATAAGAGGATGGAATTTCCTTCATCCAACCAGCCTGCAATTCCAATAAGAGGATCGCCTAACATAGGCCACTCCCAATGTTTATTCCCAAGTGAGTAGGGAATTTTATCTGTAACTATTCGATTGATTCCTGTTTCAATTTCATATACATAACCTTTACCAAGTAGTTTAGGAAAATAAAAGGCATATTTACCATTTGGGGAAACAACGCAATGACTGTCTTCTGAACCACCATAAATTTTCGTTCGCTTTCCAGTAAGCAAGTTTATAGTGTATAGGTAAGTTTTTTTTAAAGCCAACCGATCAGGAAATCTTTCCGATATAAACCCTATATGAGTCTTAGCAGTTTCACATATTTTAATATCATCGCTGTTAATTACTGAATCCAAAATAATTACCTTCCCATTTTCCAGATCAAGCGACGCAGTATAGCGATCTTTTACATCACCTTTAAGTTGCGTTGACTGTACATTGTAGTCCCTAAAATGCCAGACGTCGAGGTTTGGAATATCTTTTTTCTTGATTTTTTCTTCTATAATAGGCTCTAACTTTAAAAGCAATATTCTACCGTCGAAAGTAAATTTTACTTGATCCGTTGTAATTGAAAAGTCTTTGCCAATACCTGCATGATAATTATCCACAGACAAAGCATTTTTAGAACTGAGCTGATACACAAGCAGCTTATGTTCCTCTTTCCCATCTTTATTAACTGTTTCAAAAGCAGCTAATATTTTTTTAGCATGATCAAATTTTAACTGGCTAAATTTTCCAGATGTCGTTGCTATATTTTGTTTAGAGAAGTCAGGAAGTGTAACCAAATGAAGCTCCTGTCTTTCATTGCTTTTTTCGATAAAAACAAATTTTTCAGCTTCGTCAGTTATGAAATATTCTTCAACTGAAGAGTATGTTTTCTCCATTCCAGTTCTTAGATTTTTTATTATTAGCTTTTTAACATCTCCACCATGTAAATAAAAAAGCCACGGATTTTTCTCAGAACCTTCAATTCTGAAATTTTCAACATTACTTATCTCTTCAAATTTATCCTTTTCAAATTCGTAGATACCCAAATTGTTATTACCCCGCGTAATAAAAAATCTGCCATCTGGAGAAAATGAGTTGCCATTAAAGGCAACACTGTACCCAGGAAACTCCCGCCGAAATTCTTTATCTGTAGCCTGAATTATCAAGCCGGGATGCAGTTCATAAACAATAAATTTTCCATCATGACTAATCTGCATCTGTTCAATTTTATGCCATACATTATTTTCAAACAGATCGTTTTGCGATATTACCTTTTTCTGTGCCAATAATGCGAGTGCCGGAAATAAAATCAGTAGCCCGGTAAAACCTAATTTTTTCATAATCTTATTTTATTATTTATATACAGGTTTATTAATCCTGGGACCAAGTTGGTTCACCGCTTTTCATTTTGTCCAATGTTTCTTGAAAAGTTCTATTCGCTTCGAAATTCATTCGAGCAGCATTCTCATTTTCAATTTGAACAGCCTTTTCCTGCCACTCAAGTGCCTTATCTTTTTTTCCTACTTTGTATAAAAGATTAGCATAAGTATCAATTGTAGTGGGTCCTTTATCCTCGGGTTTGGCTTTGAACATTTGATCCATCCAATAGAGCGCACGAGTTAACTCCTTTTTATTGGAGCTTCGTTCAAAAATGGTCCAGCAGTCATTATTGGTAGTATACCCATTCAATCCATTACCATTGGTTAGATCCAATTGGGCCACCAAATTTTTCGTAAACTCGGTCCAGTCCTGTTTGGAACCATACCACCCGACCTTTGCTTTTACTATGACTCTCTTTGCATCTTCGTCATTATATTTTTTTGCAATTGATACTGTCATTCTCCTCCAGTCGGGTACAAAATCAGCATTGTTTTGATTGGGCAACAAGATTGGAAGCACTTCTTCTTTTGAAATCACATAATCGATAGTAACTTGAGAGAAGTTTTTAATACCCATGAGCTTATCAATTATGGTTTTGTTTTGATATAAGATTTGAAAGCTCTTGGCTGATGAACAGCGGGTAACGCTACTGATAAATTCTATGTTATCTTTTGTGTATAATTCTTGTTCGCTCAGACCATTAATGTACACATCTGTAATTTCCTTGGCAAGTACTTCATCTTTGGCAGCATCCAGAATAAAAAGAATATTACTTTGTGTAGCCAGCTCCTTTTTACTCAGATCGCTGATATGTTTTCTCGAAACCCGCACTGCCAATTCTTTGTCATCTGCCACTTCATTGATAAACCATAGATTCTCAGGTGTTACCAAATCTTTTACATTCGATGCTTTGATATATGATTGAGCAATTTGCCGAGCAATTTCACCATCACCAATTAACTTCGCATTAATTGCCAGTTGTCTCATCACTGAAGTATCTATCATTCCTTGCTGGAAATTCGCAAGCTGTGTATAGTATTGTTTTTGTGGAGTAAGTGCATCTTCCGCGATCTCAAGAAACCCCTCAACTTTATAACCGCCTGCTGCCCTATGCACCAGTTTCCCATCAGCAGTAAAGAATAAGAATGTAGGAAAGGCAGTGACTTTATATTCTCTCATTATTTTTTCTGCATCGCTATACCAGCTTCTGATCATTTCATTATCCTTTGGAGTTTTATCCTGCTGTACCTTAACAGAAATGAATTTATCGTTAAAGAAAGTCCCAATCTTATGATGGGTATACACTTCCTGTTCCATAACTCTACAAGGTCCACACCAAGTAGCATAGCAGTCCACAAAGACCATTTTATTCTCGGCTTTCGCCTTGGTTTGAATCTGACTCCAATTTAATTTGCTTTCAAACTGAATTCCATTTTGTTGGGCACATAATGCAGATGGCAATATGAACATTGAATACAAGAATTTTTTCATATTTATAATTTGCTTATGCGAGAATCTTGCTTTGTCCACTTCCACTATGTTCTCGCTTATATTTTAAATTTAACAATACAGAATTTTTCGAGCCAACTTTTGTGCTCTGAGATTCTAACTATAGAAATAAATCAATTACTAATATCAGTAACCAGGGTTTTGAGTCAGGTTTGGATTATTCCGGATATCTTCAAGAGGTATTGGGTAAAGTTGGTCAGTATTCTGCCAGGTTCCATTTCTCTTGTTGGGTGTAACCGAACTCATCACTGTGTTAATTTTACCGGTACGTATCAAATCAAACCAACGGTGCCCCCATTCAGTGAATAATTCAACTTGCCGCTCCTGAAGTATTGCATCTAAAAGACTTGCCTGATCATTTGCAGTGGTCTTGGAAAGCCCAGCCCTCGCTCGAATAATATTCAAATCACTTTGTGCCCCTGAAATATCTATATTTTGCTGCGCTCTTGCTTCTGCTCTTATTAAATACTGCTCAGCCAGTCGGAAGATGATGGGGTATTCAGTAACTACATTTGCACCAATCGCTTTGTACTTACTGGGAAAATGATAGGTTGCACTGTTGGTTGTAGTGGTATAACTACCCACCCATTTGATTTTTCGTTGATCACCTGGTTCAAATGCCTTCCAAACGCATTCACTGAGATACACTTTATCACTATAGCTTACAGGATCCTCGGTGATAGTAAAAAAAACTGCATCATCTGTATTAAAATTGTAGCCTACGGGCTGGATATTCCAAATGATCTCTTTATTATTTTTCAGAAAAACATCACTTAAGCTTACTGTATCGTAAACACTCTTATTTTCAATTATTGCTGTAGTTTGTTCTTCAGCATCAGCCCACTGACCAGTATAGAGATATACCCTTGCAAGCAATGCTGTAGCAACCCATTTATTAGGTCTTACTTTCTCTAATGTACTCTCGCCAGGTTTAGGTCCTGTATAGTCTTCAGGCAGCAAAATCTGGGATTCTTTCAAATCTGCAATAATTTGTTCATATACCTTTTCTTTTAGTGTTCTCTTCAGTGCAGCATTCACTCGGTAATCGCTGGTTAAAGCCAAAGGAACATCTCCGTAAAAATTAATTAAATAGAAATACATAAAAGCTCGTAAAAATTTTGCTTCACCCAGCAAAACTTGTTTAGTAGATGGGGCAAGCTGTTCCGATACTGTAAGTCCTTCGATAGCAGAATTGACTCTATGAATATAACTATAAATTTTACCCCAGCTTTCGGTTTGGGTGGCAGACAATTCATTTCTATAAAAAGGAATTAAATGTGATCCAGCTGTTATTTCAAATATATTCAACTCATCAGAAGCCACACCTCCTAATACAGAGATACTCCTTCCTCCGGATGTCATCCCATAACAGAGTTCAGAATAAATACCAATAAAAATAGCGTTCGCACCTGCATCAGTACTAAATACGGTTGAACCGGTAGACGCTGTAATTGGCGGATCTACTAAAACCATTTTTTCACAAGAGGAAAGAAGAAAAATAGTCTGAAGTAACATTAAAAGGGTAATGCTACTTTTTTTCTCAAAAATTTTTTTTTGAATGCTTATTACATTAAACATGGCCAATATTTTTAAAGTCATTGACAATAGTTAAAGCGTTATCTGAATACCTGTTGTAATTATCCGCATGGGAGTTACTCTGAACATATTAAATCCCCCGAGCGATTCAGGATCCAACCCTCGATACATAGATATTGTAAAAAGGTTTTGTCCCAGCACATATAGCTTGATATTTTGTAAATGTATTTTCTGAACCCAATGCTGTGGTACCTCAAAGGATAGAGAAGCATTTTCCAAACGTATATAGGAAGCGTCTGAATAGGCAGCATCACTGTCGTTAGCAAATCCCCATTGTTGAGACAATGAATTGTCGCTATTGTAACGCTGAACAGGCCCGACATCGCCTGGTTTTTGCCATCGATTAAGCACTGATATTGGTTGGTTATAATTTGCGTTACCAGTAAAATGACCCATTGTGAAACTCTTTTCAATCTTCTTGATAAAATGAAGAAGAAATTCTATGCTAAAGCCCTTGTAGGAGATGCTATTCTGAAATCCTCCATAAAATCTGGGTTCAAGATTCAATGGATGCATGGATCGAAGATAAGAAGTATCAGGCCGGGATGTAGCTTTACCATATCCATCATCAAACTGATATATTCCAGTTTGTGGATCAACACCTATAAGTTGATACACATAATAAGTACCCAATGGCAAACCTACTTGCTTTTCAAAGTCAGCCAGCATAGTTGATTCCACAGAAATCAGCTTATTTCGCGAAATGGTCATATTAAGGGAACTTTTCCAACTGAAATTTTTATTAGTGGCATTGGCAGAGAGCACTACTTCCAATCCAGTATTTCGAACTGTAGCTGCTCTATTGGCATCAATGGACGTAAAACCAGTAACTGAAGACAAAGGATAGCCTAGCAACTGATTAGAAGAACGATTCTGGTAATAACTGGCAGATAAAAACAACCTATCTTTAATAAAACCTAATTCCAGTGCCGCTTCAAATTTTTTAGTTTCCTCCCAAGCCAAATCAGGATTATATAAGTTATGCTTGTACAATCCAATTTCCCCCAGATAAGGAACGTCGACTGAAGTAGACTGGTACAGGTCCATAAAACGGTAGTCTCCTATCTGGTCACTACCAGTGGTTCCATAACTAATCCTGACCTTACCGAAATTAATAAAAGGAAGTTTGTCCTGCACCCAATTTTCACTTGAAAAAACCCATCCAAATCCTATTGACCCAAAGTTTTGAAACTGTTTCTCCGGGCCAAAACGACTGGTACCATCGCGACGAATGTTGAGGTTAAGCAAAATCTTATCGTTATAATTGTACTGAATGCGGCCAAATATCGCATTGTATTTGTAAATTATGTGCTCGGTAGTAAATGCTCTTACTCTAGGTGCAGAACTGATGTCTTCAAGCACCATGTCACTATTAAAGCCTTCACCAAAAATCCCTTTGCCAATTCTTAAACTTTTCTGCATCGTTGCTCCTACCAAAATGCTCACTTTTCCATTACCGATTTTTGTAGTGTAATTTGCCTGTGGCTCGATTATCCATGAACGTGCGTTATTATCTCTAAATTCTGCACTTCTTAAAAACCAACTATGCCAACTAGGTTCAACACCAGATAACGGATAAGTCACCACCTCATCAATTTGCATGTTTGAGTATCCAAAACTACTTTTGAACTCCAAATTGGGTAGTATCTGGTATCCTATAATTGCACTGCTTACCAAATTATTGGTTAGAGCTTTATATTTATTTTCAAAGCCTGCATAAGGATTATTGAAATAAGTATTCCCCCACTTCCAGTTCAAACTTCCGTCAGAATTATAAATTGGAGGTGCATGGGGTGGAAGTGAAGGAACACTGTTAGTCGGATCGGCACGAGGCAATTGATTATTATCTACTAAGTAGGTTCCTGAGAGTTGTACATTAAATTTTCGGTTAATTGATGTACCATTTAAACTGAAGTTAACAGCGGCTTTTTGATCATTAAAATTTTTAGGGAAAATAGTGGTTTGCTTGTTATAACTTACACCTACAGAATACTGCACTTGTGCATTTCCCCCATTGGCTGAAGCTTGAATATTTGTGTACTGTGCTGTACCAGACAATAATTCGCTTTGCCAATCAGTATACCTTGTTGTATCCAATAATACTAAATCAGGTGCATTAAATTCATCTGGTATAAGGCCATCATTTTTTAATGCCTCCCTTCTCATTTCTAAATATTGTCGAGTATTAAGCATTTTCATAAAGTTGGTCATTTTCGACCATCCTGTCTGTACGTTTAAGTTGATTTTGGTAGGCCCAACCTTACCCTTTTTCGTAGTAATGAGTATAACTCCATTAGCACCACGTGAACCATAGATAGCAGTAGCATCGGCATCTTTCAATACATCTATACTCTCAATATCATAAGGATTAATAAAATGCAATGGGCTGCCACCTCCAAGAATTCCGTTTCCAACACTTGGCAATAACTTGGCAGGATAAGGCACTCCATCCACAACATATAGAGGATCATTTCCATTTCCCATACTGTTTTTTCCTCTTATCTGCACTTCTACAAAACTGCCAGGCATCCCGGAAGTTTGTTTAATTACCATGCCAGGAACACGTCCTTTTAGGGCCAACAGCGGATTCGCAACAGGTTGTTGTTCAATTTCTGCGGCTTTGACTGTAGTTATATTTCCAGTACTCAACCTCCTCGTCGTTGTCCCATAAGCTATTACCTGCACTTCATCCAAACTGGAAACAATTTTTATTAGAGTAATACTTATTATAGGGCCTTTCCCTCTAATCCTTACGCTGGCCGCTTTATACCCTACCGATGAAATTTCAAGCACGGCATCTTCATCAACATTTCTTACAATAAACTCTCCTTTGGAGTCTGTGGCTGTTCCTTTTGGGGTGCCCTTTACTGTTATACTGGCATTCACCACCGCATCCCCATTCTCATCCACTACCCTGCCTCGCACATCTCGCAAGGTATCCTGAACAAGTTCCGGTATCTCAATTAATGGCGTTGGAACGGAAGCAGCCTTGCGAATGACATAAATTGTTTTGTCGCCAATTTTGTAATGCAACTGTGGTTGATCTTTAAAGACCGCTTCCAAAAAGTTTTCGACAGATATGTCGTGTGCTGAAATCGAAACCGGCAAGGATGATTCCAGCGCAGAGTTTTTATATAAAAAAACATAACCTGTCTGCTTTTTTACGGTTGAAAAAACTGACTCTAATGGAACCTTCTTGCCGGAAAAATTAATTTTTTGCGACACCCCGGTCGCATGTACATTGAGGAACCCGACAGTTAGAAAAAGTACGGTTAACTTCATAACTAACGGAGTTTTGATGATGCATCGGAGCCCCCACCGGACCGACCGAATGCAATTAGCTGGTTTTAGCATACTTTTGCATTGTTTGGGTGAAAAAAGCAGTCTTCCACAGACTTTTTTGTTTTTGTTGCCCGAACATCCGGCCAGGAATGTTGACGCATTTCTGGCTTTTTGTTTTAGGCATTTTATTAACTACTTCTGTTAACGGTGTTTATTTATTTTGTAGTTGATGGATGCTGCCGGCATGAAAATTAGACGTAAGAATATAGCTCCGCCTACCCTTTTACCTTACATTTAAAAAGACGAATCATTAACCCCGCATGTAGCAAATAGCTGCATACATGCCACGTTCACGCCCAATTATATCAGACTGAAAAATTTGCTTTAAGCGTGTAATACGCTACTAAAAACTTTTTATGATCAGGTTTCAACTGTTGAATTTAAGATTACTTTTCAACACGCATTCCCGGCATCTGCCATGGAAATAATTATCAGGCAATTCAATTATGATAAGAATTGGATTTACTTTTCAACGGTCCGTTGTAATATCAGTATTTATTAATAAGAGCTGTATTTAAGGCCGATTTTTATTATGGGCCCGGCATTTGAAGTACTATAAAACAGCCGTTGCGTCGCACTCTTGTACTATAGTAATTCTATTCAGCATTAAGGAACTAAATGGCGCCCTTATTAATAATATAGAATTACGTTTAATTATGACTGTTACCATTCGCCCAATAGCATTACTACCGCACAAGTGAGTGACACAACGATGCTTAATAGTAGCACTATCGCCGGTTCCAAAAAATAAATACTTAAAAAATAAGGTTGCTCAATATAACATATACGTACACACTTTTTCTTACAGCACTATTACCGTTTTACCTTCCACCTTGCATTTAATTCCCATATCTTTTAACATGCCTAAAACAAAAGACAACTTTTCACTTCTGTACATTTCTCCTTTAAAAGTATCGCCAGGCACGGCGCCTTCATAGAGAACATCAATATCATACCATCTTGCCAATTGAGCCATTACCGCACGAAGGCTCAGTCCGTTGAAATTAAATATGCCATTCTTCCACGCTATAGTTTGTTCTATATTGGCATTCACCACTTTAACTGTTGCATTAATTTGCGCCTGCTGGCCTGGCGTTAAAATAGTATGTTGATTACCGTTAGCAACCTTTACACTTCCTTCAACCAATGTAGCTTTTATAACACCCTCGTCTTCATAACTATTTACGTTAAACCCGGTTCCTAATGCCTGTACAGTCGTTCTGCCTTGTATATCAACAATGAAAGGCTTTTCCTTATTCTTCGCAATTTCAAAATACGCTTCACCTGTAATTTTTACCTTTCGTGTGGGGCCAACAAAAGCTGCCGGAAATTGTATAGACGATGCTGCGTTTAACCATACCTGTGAGCCATCGGGCAATGTTATTTGATACTGGCCGCCTTTTGGTGTGGTAATGGTGTTCATCATAATATCCTTTTCCTCCAGGCCCTTTAACCTGTATGCAATTTGGCCGTTGGCAAGCTTTACAACCTGTGCGTTACCCTGCTGAGCCAGGTTGCCATCTGCTGCACTATCCAGGATAATATTACTTCCGTCTGCCAAGGTTAAAACCGCTTTATTGCCACCCGGTAAAATATCCGTTTGTGCATTACCGTTATTATCCGCAATTATTTGCTCCTGCTTTTTGTTGGCAGTCCAGAGGTAAGCGCCAACCCCGCAAATAATAATAATTGCCGCTGCATACTTAACCCACGCCGCTTTAAGAAAATGAACCTTACGAATGGGATGTGTAACTGCCTCGTGTTTCACTTGCGCTTCAAAAATAGCTACCAGCATGGCCCGGCTGGTTTCCTCATCCGGTTGATCAGCATCCGCACCTGCAACAAAAGTTTCTTTTAGCAACTCGTTTACGGCTTCTTCATTTTCCGGCAAAGAAACCAACTTAAGAAACTCCTCACGTTCCCGTGTTGTTGCTGATTGATCGTAACAACGCTGTAACAAATACCTAAGCCGTTCCTGATTCATTATTACCTTTTGGTTTAATATGCGCCTTCAATATAATTTGAGTCAAAAAAAAGATTTATGGGGGGGAACATGAAAAAAAAATTTGGTGATTACGTTGGCGCAATGTCTTCAATAATCACACAAAGTGATATAAGAAAAGAAGTAATGGCAGGCAAAAAATCGGTGTGAGTCATAAAGTAAGCTCTAATTTTCCGCATGCCTTCTTCAAAATTATACTTAACTGTTTCCGGCGAAACCCCCAGCTTTTCCGCCACTTCCGCCCGTTTGTATCCCTGCTCGCGAATGAGATGAAACGTTTCGTACTGCTTAGGGGGTAGTCTCTCAATGGCCTGTTTCAACACATCATCATATTCTTTCAGCTCCAAAATATTTTCGCCTGTTAAGTGAAACACCGGTTCATTTTCGGTAGAGGCCGGTTGAACATACTGTTTTTCTTTGGCCAGTTGTTTTAATCCGCGATAAGTAGCGCGTCTTGCTATGGTATGCAGGTAAGCCTGAAAATCGTGAATAGCGCCCAATTCATTGCGTTTTAACCATATTTTTAAAAACACATCCTGCAATATTTCTTCAGCCATCACTTTCGAATCTGTAAGCCTGCGAATAGTGGAATATACCTTTCCGCGATGATGCATAAAAAGTTCAGTAAAAGCCTGCTGATCGCCTTGAGATACGCGTTGCAGTAGTTCTGGCTCATTATATAAATTCCTTTCGGGCATGATACTGATATCAACCACAAAGCTAAGGGAAAGGGCGGTATGCAAGTTATAAGTTTTGAGCTTTAAGTTGTAAGTGCAATTATTATAGCATTATTCAACATCTTTAGCACTTCAATTATAAAGCATTCTCAATTCTCCATTTTTAACTCTACATTGAATAAGAACTTTCAACTTTCAACTCATTAAGAACGTCTTTGGGCAGTTTGCCATCAGGGCATGTAAAAGGCAATCCTAGCAGCGTGGCAACTAATGGAGCAATGTCTGTAATGTTAAGCGTTTTAATTGCTGCGCCTTGCCGGATACTGTTGCCCGAGGCTATAAAGCCGGCATGCATTTGTTCGAAGTTAGGATCGTATCCGTGGTGCCCGCCCTTCACTTTTACCAGCGAATCAATTTGATTGGAACCTCCAAAAATAAAACCGGGTTTTGCCACCAGCGCCAGCATGGCATCTTTGTCCCCACCCATCTCAGTTATTTTTGCTTTATCATATACGTGAAAAAGTTTACGATATTTTGAATCCAGTTTTTTCAACCGATCCTCCACAAGCTTTACAGTCTCAGTGTTTGAAGCATCATCAAGGTATAAAAAGCAACTCCCTCCACTCGGTTGAAAAGTCGCTTTCAAGTCTTTTATCCAGTTGTTAGGATAAATAATATCGTGCATAGTTGTCATCCCATGATCGCCCACCACAATTACAGTGGTACTATCTTTCAGGCCGCTGCGCTCAATAGCTTCCAGCATAATCCCAATACCGTTATCCGCATTTGCGAGGGCCAAACGAACGCTGTCGGTATTTCTTCCATGAGTATGTCCCATTCCATCAACAGAAGCGAAATGCAAAGCGAGAAAATTAGGTTTGTAGGTTGTAAAGATATAGGCAGCCGCTCTTGCAGCGTTTGCATCCATACTAAAGTATACTTCATTCATGTTATAACTATTCAGCTTACCGGTAGCAAGTTGTTCCACTTCCTGCAGCAGGCCTTTTGTTGCATGCTTTCTGCTTTCGGTAATGCGGTCTTCGGGGTGCTTCGGATCCCATATTTCGGGAATGTTCCAGGTAATATCGCCGCTTACACTAATTGGCCATTGCACAGCAGCAGAAGTCAGCCCGTGTTGTTTTATAATAGTCCACAAAGTTGGTGTATTAATATCTTTCACAAACCAATGCCAGGCGCCTTTGCTACCTCTAGGCGCATTGTAGGCGATGCCGTTTTTATCCGGCCTGGCGCCGGTGAGCATAGCCGCATGAGCCGGATATGTAGAGGCGGGAAATACGCTGGTCATATAACCCGCATGCACACCCGCTTTCATAAGAGCCTGCATGTTTGGCGAAGGCCAATTTTTGTCGCGGTACATTTCCGGACAAAGGCCGTCAACAGAAATTAAAACTACATGCTGCCCGAAACTATTACGAGCCAAAAAGAAAACTATAATGATAGTGGCAAGACGCTTCATGATGGCTGATTAAATTGGTGAGACGGCTTCGGAAAGAGAGTATGCTAAATTAAGCGATTCTCGCAATATGGTTGTTTTTTGATACCGGCATTAGATTTTCATGGCATCATCGTTGCGTCGCAATCCGTTCATCGGGAGGGATGCTATGGGGCGGTGGGTTTGTAGGTGGCATTCTTGAAAAATTCAAGCAGCTTCTAATGCATTAGAAGCTGCTTGGAGGGGTGGGAATTGGGGATATAAGGTATTTTACTTATTCTATTTTCAGAGTGTTTCCATTGTAAATAATACCATTCTTTACAATATACTTTATGGCAATTGTGTTTTTAATATCAGCAAGAGGATCCTTATCAAGAATTACCATGTCAGCAATTTTGCCCACAGCAAGACTTCCCAGATCCTTTTCTACTCCTATAGCTTTTGCTCCATTAATAGTTGCCATTTGTAGAATTTCGAAATTGCCTAAGCCGCCAAATATGGATTTGCTCCACAATTCATAGTGGAATTTTATACCTGCACCTGGCTCATCGCCATGACCGCCCAAAGCAAAAGCAGTACTATCAGAATAAAGGTTTTTCACATCAGTTTCTTCTCTTCTAAGACCATCTGGCTCAGAGGTATCACTAGGATTGAATTGTTCCTTTATCACAAGGTCATATTCCTTAGGATTTATTCTCTTAAATTTTTCTGTCTGTTCTGGAAAAGTCCTTCTGAAATAATCACCTTGATAAACGGTGTTTGTAACAGTATAAATAGTTTTGCAATTTGTCAGCAAATATCTTACGTCTTTATAATGTGTGCCAAAGCCAGCAAATGGAAAATGTTCAATTTTCGGTGTGCCATTTTTTATTAAAGCAATGTTCTCAAGAAAACTATGTCCTCCTTCGCTTGTCATATTAATGCCTGCCTGATTGCATGCCATTTGCATCCAAAGCTGCTGAGTTCTTGTTTTCTGCCTGTATTGTTTGATGACAATTGATCCCATCCTTTTTCTTTCTTCAACTTCTTTTTCAGCATATTCTAGATTTGCAACAGCGGCTTGGTAAGCAGGACCAACTGACTTACCAACACTAAAGAATCGCGGTCCTTTAGCCAAACCCGCGTCTAGAATTTCCGTATATGCAGCCATATCGAAAGAACTGGAGGGGTCAAGGGCGGTTGTTACACCATAGGCGAAATAGGTCCTAAGCTCTGGTTCTTCTTCAAAATTGATGTCATGTTCTCTTTGCACATGGCAATGAAGATCAAACATTCCAGGAATTATTGTCTTACCACTAACATCAATTATTCTTGCACCAACTGGTATCGTAACATCTTGAGATCTGCCTATTTTTTTAATGCGGCTATCTTGTATGAGTATAGTTCCATTAGAAATTACATCACTACCTTCCATAGAGATTATTTTAGCCCCGGTAAAAGCTAGCAATCCTTTTTGATGTATAGGTTGATAAGAAAAATCAATTTTAACTACATTTTCTGGAGAAATATTTGTAACAACAAAATCAAAAGGAACAGCCCTGTATGGGTCCTCTATCACTGATTTTTTTTCGAATTCACTGATTATTTTATCAAGGCTAAGAGCATAATATTGATTGCCGAAGCTCCAGCTTACCACTTTTCCATTTTGTTCCCAATGTAAATCCGTTGCATTACATGCAAAACGCACTATTTTGTTATTATTACTATTGAGATCTAGTTTTTTCAAATTTTCAATAGGTGTAATAAACAAATCGTTACTGTATGTAAACGTGAGAAATCTTAAATCAGGGGATATATAGAATCCTCCATTATAAAAGCCCTTTCCTTTGTGATTTATCTCGAAAATTTTTACTTCTTGCTTGTTTAATAAGTTTAACCTGTAAAACGATGATGTAAAATGTTTAATAACATTACTATAGATCAACTCATTATCCGAAGTGAAAACAATATCCGAACCAATAAGCTCATCTTTAAACGTTTCAGTACTTCCATCTTTTAGGTTTATAACTGATAATTGGTTCCAGCTAGAACCTTTGGCTGACTCTGTGAGAATCGCAATAAATTTTCCGTCAGGAGACCATGCAAAATCCTCTATTTTTGATCCAAATTCTTTAATAAGTTTTGGCACCTCTCCAATCTTATCGGGTTCAATCATAAATAATTTTCCTGATTCAGATGAATCATTACTGGCAAACGCGATATACCTGTTATCAGGTGAGAAATGTGGTTCAAACAAAACTCCCGGACCATCAACAAGTACATCAGTTTTTCCACTTGCTACATCTAAAATGTAAATCTTTTTCAGTGCACTGAAAGTTAATTTCTTTCCGTCATTACTGCGGTTTGCGTTCCTAGTAGCGATTACTTTTTTTGATTCCAAACTTATTCCAAACTTATTCATAATTAACGATCCCATATCAAATAAGACGTTGGCTGAAAAAGGAACAATAGATTTCGACGACCCATCAACAGCTATTTTGTGAATCTTACCGCTGTATGATAGATAAATAAATTGACTATTGGGAGAGAAAGAGTAATGCACATAATACGTTGATTCACCTAGTCTGCATTCATAAAATGTATTAAAGCTGACAACATCCTTCACTGTTTGGTCGGTAAGATTCATTACTGAAATAATAGTCATATTGTTTACTGTAGATCTTCGAAAGGCAAGCAACTTTCCGTCTCTTGATAATTGAAAATTACCCAAATTCTCTCCTTTATATTTTTTGAAAGGTTCTATTTTCTCTTGCAACCTGCCATCTAAATCAGATCTGTTTAATACTAATTCATCATCAACGTAATATATAGAATAAATGTTATTGCCTACATAACCGACAATATTATTATCGCCAGTATAAAAATTGATAAACGTTGAATCAATCTTTGTCTTCCCACCAGAGACACTAAATACATGACTTCCGGAAAGTATCTGACCATCAGGCAACCATCTAGGCTCCCAAGTTGGAGGCCAGTGATATTGATCAACTGAAAAAAAATCAGACTCAAAACTAGGATCTATTTTAGGAGGAGCATCTATCAATACTTTATGATAGTCCCCCGTTACATTTCTTACATGTGTCTGAGGCTTTCCTTCTGCATCGCTGATATAGCAGAATAATTTTCCATCGGGAGACCATAATGGACGCGTATTCACCGCCATGCCGCGTGTAAGCTGTGTTGCATTGCCTCCCTGTTCAGAAATTAAATATAAATCCCCCAAAATAGTAAAGAGTATCTGTTGACCGTCAGGTGAAACATCCACATGCATTTTTGTAGCTTCATCTGTAGTGAAGCTGAGTGTACGCGATTGTTTCATAGGAAGTGTAGAATAGTCTCTAATATATTTCCCGGCATTTATTTTTTGACCATTACAAGATTCTGCCAATAATGCGATTGCAATGGCAAAACCAATCATTATATGTGGTTTCAAGATTTTAAATTTTAAATGACAATATTTTATTATTAATAGCCCTCATTCTGATGACCCGATAAGGCAGGATCCTTCTGAATTTCAGAAAGAGGAATGGGATATAACGCTTTAAATGACTCCCATTCGCCTCCCTTTAGTTTTGTAACCTTTTCCATCACTTCGTCTATTTTACCCATTCTTTTTAAATCGAGCCAGCGGTGCCCCCATTCTGTAAAAAATTCAAGTTTTCTTTCTTTGAGTATAACCGAAAGGGCTTGGTCAGCCGAGTTGATGTTAACAGGAGCAAGACCAGCTCTCGATCTGATGATATTAATATCAGATTCAGCAGAGCTTGCTCCCATAAACTTATCCTGATGTGCTCGTGCTTCTGCCCTAATAAAATATTGTTCTGCTAAACGCAAAACTGCTATGTATTGTGTAATTGGATTTGTGCCTACCAATGTGTCTTGGTACTTGAATGGGTATAGCAATGGTCTGTTGTTACCCATATCTGTATGCGTTAATAGCCAGATAGATTTCCTCATATCACTGGCTTCGAAATCTGATGTAATTTCCTCACTTAGATAATATGCTTTTTCAGTTGACACATAACCTGGAATTGGAACATAAATTTCTGCATCTGTCACCTGTTGATTTGATGATCTTTCAAGCTGCCAAATAGCTTCATTACTTCCAAGATCAAAAACATTTGTAACGGTCTCCAGTTTATATGGCTCGGCTTCAATTATAGATGTAGCTTCAGCTTCAGCTTCTTGCCACCTCTTTGTGTATAAATAAACTCTCGAAAGCAATGCTGAAGCCGTTGCGCTGTTAGGCCGCACTCGCGCTTGAGTAGAGGTTTTAATATCGGCCGCCAAATATTCACCTGTTAAATTTTCTTTGCTGTATAACAAATCTTCAATTATCTGCTCATATACAAGTGACATTTGTGCACGGGGAGCATTACTGTTCTTTGTTACATCACTTGAAAGTACCAATGGAACGTCTCCGTACAAGTTAACAAGATAGAAATAACAGAAAGCACGTAAAAATCTCGCTTCTCCTGTTAATCTTTTCTTCCCGACTTCTGTAATCCCCTCACGATTTTCAACGCCATCAATCAAGGAATTCACAACAAATACAATTTTGTAAAGGTTCGTCCACATGGTCAAAATACCTGAAGAACTGTTTCTCAAATTATTGGCATACATCTCGGCGTGATCTGCTGAGTTATTATTAGACTTAAGTGTCAATTCGTCTCCTGAAAAACCGGTTAAAAATCCTATACTCGTTTCGCCTGTGGCAATTTGGTTGGCTCCTCCGAGATCATTATAAATTCCGGAAAGTACTTTCGCAACACTTGCATCGTTTTGGTAAACTTCTGCAGGCGTAATCCGATCAACCGGAGGTTCAATTTCAATGAATTTTTTGCAGGAAGTGAAACTGCCTGCGATTAATACTGTAATTAAGGAATATCTTATTAAAGTTTGCATTTGCTTCGTTTTGAAATTAGAGAGTTAATTGTAGGCCCATAGCAATTACTCGAAGAGGTGGCAAATATGTGACACTTTGTGTTTCCGGATCTAGGCCTGGATATTTCGATATAGTAAACAGATTCTGTGCCTGAACATAGATTCTGCAATTCTGCATTTTAAGTTTTGATATCCATTTTGGCGGCATTGTGTAAGAAATTGAAACATTTTTCACACGAATAAAGGTTGCCTCAGTATATGATGCTTCACTCTCCCTTGCATTTATATTCATTCCAAGATAATCGAATGTTGTTGATAATTTCATATACTTGGCATTGTCGCCAGGCTTCTTCCAGCGATTATCATACACCTCCTGTAAAATATTTAATCTTCCATTTCCGGGAGGGTTAAGAAACGGAGTTGAAAATGCTGGATATTTTCCCATCTGTTTAGTGAACTGTAAAAGGAAATCAATGCTCAGGTTTTTATATGTAAGTGTGTTAGTAAGTCCTCCGTAGAATTTGGGATATGTGAAAATGCGGATGTTTTTCCCATAATAAGGTGGTTGTGATGTGCTCGGATCTGAAACTATCTTGCCTTCAGCATCATAAAACTCATATTCGCCCGTAGTTGGGTTTACACCGGCCAGATGATACAGATCCAAATAACCAAAAAATGGCTGGCCAATTTGTGAAAGATAAAATGCTGATTGGTCAAGCCCAGGATAATCAATTAATTTATTACGGTTGCGTGTAAAATTGAACTCACTGGTCCAGGAAAAATTTCTTGTATTAATGTTGGTGGAAGTAATTGATAATTCTAGACCAGAGTTTTGAATTTTCGCAGGAAGATTAACTGTCAAATTACCAAAGCCTGCCAATGCCGGAACAGGATAATTAAGCAACTGATTCGTTGAACGGTTGCGAAAATAATTTACCTGCAACAATATCCTGTCTTTCAACATTCCGGCATCTAAAGAAAATTCTAGTTTTTTTACTGTTTCCCAATGATAGTTCCTGTTTACAACCCCATTTGATGTATAACTTACTCCGCCCTGATATAACACTGTTGAATGGGAAACATAATATGACTCAAGATATGCGTAGTCGGAAATACCATCATTACCGGTAAGCCCATAAGTAGCTTTCAGTTTTCCGAAACTTAAGAAAGGCAATGCCGATTTAATTTTTTCTTCATTGGTGAATATCCATCCGGCAGCAACCGACCCAAAATTACCAAACTGATTACCGGGCCCGAACCGGCTGCTGCCATCTCTTCTTACATTGATATTTAAAAGATATTTTTGATCCCAGTTAACAGTTACTCGGCCAAAAACAGCGGAGTATTTATACTTATTTTGATAGTTGTCTTTTCTCCCTACATTAGCAGCCGCTGCAGCATTCCCTATAAGCGCATCGCTTGAATATCCATAAAAATTAAACCCCTCAATCAAATTTGAATTACTTTGAAATGTTGTACCCGCCAGTAAGTTAAGGGATAATCGATTTGTAGATGTCGAATAATTTATCTGTGGCTCAAAACTCCATCCTTCATTAATAATATTGTTGATATCAAGTGACCTAGTAAATTCCTCGTACTGCAAGTTGCCGGCATTAACAGGGGGGAGCATAGAAGGTGATATGCAGGTGTTTTTTCCAGTCAGCCTGTTGATTCCTCCAGTTGCCTTTAATTGCAGTCCTTTTAATAATTCGTAGCTTACATCGATTCCTCCAGTAAGATTATAGGTTTTAATGTCGCTCCTTTTTTTATCTCGTATATATGGATTTCCTTCAGCCAACCACGTTTCTGATCCATTTGTCGGATTTTCAGCCCAATTAACAGTACCGTCTTCGTGCAATAATGCAGGTGCATTAGGAGCAAACCAAATATTGGAAGTATAATCCGATGGGCCAACATTTTTCAGATCAAATAAATAATTCCCGGTAAATTGAATTCGGAATTTATTATTACCTGAGTTGCCACCGATGCTGAAATGCATATTGCCTTTATTGTTATTATTTGTTCCCGGATATACTGTTGTTTCCCTATGAAAATTGCCACCGACCATATATCTTACAGTATTATTTCCACCAGAAACGTTAGCTTGGTAGTCATGAAACTGAGCAGTACCGCCGATCATCACATCTTGCCAATCGGTATACCTATTTTGGTCATATACAAGCAAATCAACATAGTTATTAAGTAATGGGCCCTGTGTATAATCGATGCCGTCGTTAACGTATGCTTCTTTGCGCATTGCGAGATACTCCTCTGTATTAAGCATATCAAGCCTTCTTGCCACTTTTCCAAATCCAAGCCTGGCAGTGATACCAATTTCTGTTTTCCCCGCTTTACCTTTTTTGGTTGTAATCAATATTACTCCATTAGCACCTCGGGATCCATATATCGCTGTTGCATCAGCATCTTTTAATATATTGATCGACTCAATATCATTAGGGTTAAAATAACTAAACGGTGAACCTCCACCAAGAGGACTAATAAATAGTTCATTATTCTGAATAGGAACATTGTCTACTATCACCAAGGGCTCTGATGAAAAGTTTAAACTGTTCTTCCCACGAATCTCTATATTTACTTTGGAACCAATGTTTCCATTAGTTGGAGTTATAATCATTCCTGGAACACGGCCTTGCAGTGCAAGCAAAGGGTCGTTTACAGGCTGCTTTTCAATATCAGTACTTTTCACAACAGAAACAGTCGCTGTCTGCAACCGCCTACTCGTCTGCCCATACGCAATTATCTGCACCTCATCCAACTGAGATAAAACTTTTGTTAGCGTAACAGAAAAAACTCCTGCTCCTATCTGCGCACCTGTTACCTTTATCTCCTTCGACTGATATCCAACGAAAGAAACTACGATAACATCGCCTTCTTTTACCTCAAGATTAAATGTGCCTTCGGCGTCTGCTATTGCTACCGTTTTTGAATTTTTAATAGTGATGGATGCGCCGGAAAGTGGCTTGCCGTCCTCATCAAGAACCTTTCCGCGAATGGGAGAATTGGGAACTTCTTCTTCTTCTGCCAGAGCATTTATTTTGACAGCAGGTTTTGGTGAGATAAGTATATTCTTGCCCTTTATTTCAAAAGCTAGCGATTGAGACTGAAATAGCTCTGTCAAAAATTCTTCTAAGGGAATATTATCGGTATTAATGGAAACCGGCTTAAAGTTTTGCAAAACAGACTTCGGATAAAAAAATGCAAAACCGGTTTGTTTGGTTACAGAAGAAAATACCGTTTTTAGCGGTACCCGCTCGCCGTAAAATGATACATTCTGCGATATCGCTTTGGCAGAAGCATTCAGGATAAAGACGGTTGAAAAAATTACAGTTAGCTTCATAACTAACAGAGTTTTCGTGATGTACCGGCGCCCCCAATGAACCGACCGAATACAAATAGCAGTTTTTGCCATACTTTTGCATTGTTTGGGTGATAAAATCAGTCTTTCCCAGACTTTAGGTTTTCTGTTACCCAGGCATACGGCCAGGAATGTTCTCCGCATTTCTGGCTTTTTGTTTTGAGTAATATATTATAAATTCTTTCGTATATTCTTAACCGTTACTATAATTTAATAGGATTAGGCGCTTAAATCTTGCAATGCTTTTTGAAGGTCAATCTGTAAACACTCTTCACTACCTATGTACCTAATGCTATAATTTAATTTGCGACTTCGACATTGCACAATAAAGAACTAATAGCTGAAGTGAGTGACACAACGATGCTTAATAGTAGCACAAATGCCCACCCCATTATTATAAAAAACTAAAACCAACAACAGCTCTTAATAATAATCAGCCCCGCTTTTTTTATAAGCAAAAACGGTTCGCCCCAATAAAAAATTTTATACTTCCACGGTTATTAATTCGGTAACAAGTTGGAATGCTACCGCATGGTGTTTTTAATGTAGTAACAGAATAATTCTGCTACTCCTAAGAAGATGTAAACATGTTTATAATTCGAATCGCATCAAAAATGCGCAACGTCTTTTTTGTGTATCAGCGGTATTGCTACTATTAAGCTCCGGTTGTGTCACTCACTTGTACTGTAGTAATTCTATTGAGCAACAGGTAACGTTCATCCATAAACGTAGTTATTAATTATTCATTACTAATTATTAATTAACTATTAGCGTTCTGCCTTCCAACCTGCACTTAACGCCTCCTTTTTGTAAGAGTTCAATCACATCCGAAAGATTTGTATCCTTTACAATTTGTCCCTGGAAAATAATATTATGAATCGGCTCATGGTATTGAACCTTTATATCGTACCATCTTTCCAGTTGCCTGATAATAGCATAAGTGTCCAAATCTTCGAAGTTGAAAAATCCGTTTTTCCAGGCTATAGTTTGATCAACGTTTACAAGTTGTGTTCTAATCTCCCTTTCACCACCGGCGCTTCCGGACTGCCGGCCAGAAAACGCGGCAACGGCTTGGTACCCGGGTTTCAGCACGATTTGTTTATTACCTGCAATCACCTTCACACTACCCTCTGCTAAAGTTGTTCTGATAACATTTTCATTCTTATAGGAGTTTATGTTGAAGCTGGTTCCTACAACCTGCACTAACAATTCTCCATGTATATCAACTACAAAAGGTTGTCGCGTGTTTTTGGCAACTTCAAAATATACTTCTCCATCAATCTTCACCTTTCGCTCTTTTGTAATAAACGCGGTAGGATATGTTATGGATGAAGAAGCATTCAGCCAAACCTTCGTGCCATCAGGCAATGTAACCTGGTACTGGCCGCCTCTTGGTGTGCTCATCGTGTTCCACATTATTTCCTTACTTGTTAATCCTTTTAAGTCATAAGCAATCTTACCATCGGCAGATTTCATTACATGCACTCCACCTTCATTCGCTAACTGTCCGTTCGCGGCGCTGTCTAAAATAATTTTTCGTCCATCCGATAACGTTAGTATAGCTCTGTCGCCCCCGGGAGGAATATCCGCCGGCAATTGTATGATACCATTTGCAAGCGTTTGTTCCGCCTTTTTATTACTTGCCCAGAAGTAAGCGACAGTGCCCACACCCACCATGAAAAGAACAGCAGCAGCATAGCGCAAAAAACGACGGCGCAACAAATGAACGCGAGGTGCCGCGCTTGCTACACGACGCTCTTCAAATGAATTCTTATTAATTTCCGTCAATACGGCCAATAACACATTTTCGGTAATAACGGGATAATCAAATTCCTCCTCGTTAGTTTCATGCACATGCTTATCCATGATTTCCTGAATCATAGCACTACTTTCAGGATCCTTTAACAAGCGCTGAAATTCTTTCCATTCTTCTTTAGTAATAGTGCCTAAAGTATACCGATCCAAATAATATTGTAACGATGTAAGATTCATGTTTGCGTCCTAATTATATAAATACATTTTGCAGTGTGATATAACAGGTCGGACTAAAAATTTATTTTATACTGAACATACATAATGTCATTTTCTGCGAAAGGCCTGTAATCAATTTACATTATTCACACAAAAAAATCCAAGCAGTGAAACAATCACCTGAGCCATTTCTTTAAGATAGGTGCGCAGAAACACCATTGCCTCCGTAATATGCTGGTTAACTGCACTTTTGCTAATGCTCAGTTCAGAAGCGATCTGATCATGCGTCAATTGGTCTATCCGGCTCATTTTAAATACCTGCTTACGGCGCTTAGGCAAACGGTCGATGCCATTATTTAGTATACGAGCCAGGTCTTTTAGTTCTGTTGAAATTTCAGGTGTATGAAGCAGTGTTTGAATAGTATCATCGGGAGGCTCCGGCGCATGCTCAACCACAGTTTGCATACCACGGAACGCTTTATTTCTTGCTATCACGTAGATATAGCCAGAAAAATTATCCATGCCTGCCAGCTTAGCCCTGTTTTGCCAAATACTTATAAAAACGTCTTGCGTTAACTCCTGCGCAGTAAGTGAATTTTTTACATACATCATTATACGCCTGTAGATAATGGGAGTATAATACCTTACCACTTCCGAAAAAGCCACCTGGTCCCCTTGGGCCACGCATTGCAGCAGTTCTGGTTCATTATATAAATTCCTTACAGGCATGATAATAATAGCAGCTATTATAACCACAAAGCTAAGGGAAAGGCCGGTACAACTGTAGGAACAATATTTTTAGAATTTTTTTGGGGGGACCGGCGGTAGTGCTACTATTAAGCATCGTTGTGTCACTCACTTGTGCGGTAGTAATTCTTTTGAGCCGAGAGCAAGCCAAGTAATTTGAGATCTGAAATTTGAGATTTGAAATGCTGTAGGCCGCCGTTGTTTAACCACAAGGGGCACAATAGGATGCTCAAGGTACACAAGGGTTTGCTGAATTGTTACCAGCCCTTGTGTGCATTGTGCTTTCCTGGTGAACATTGTAGTTAACACTTTCTTCTGTTTTACTGCCTTCCGACCTCCAACCACTCTACTGATCAATGTTGCCGCTTTTTGCAAACTCAGTGGGTGTAAGACCAAAATGCTTTTTAAACTCCTGCGTAAAATACCGGCGATCACTATACCCTATTGCATAGCATATTTCATTTACAGTTAGTTCACGTTGTTTAAGTAACTGCGCCGCTTTCTTCAACTTAATCGTTTTTATAAACTCATTTACTGACATATCGGTTAATGATTTTACTTTTTTGTAAAGTACCGGACGACTCATTCCTACTTTTCTGCAAATCATGTCTATTCCAAAATCCGGATCATCCAGATGTTCCTCCACCAGTAAAGAAATATTATGCAGAAATTCCTGGTCAAGCTTAGACAATGGAGATGTTTCATGGCTACCCGGCACAGGAGATGACACAATTTCAAAATTGATCTTTTTTCTTAGCTTTTCTTTTGACGTTAGCAGGTTCCTGGCATTTAAAAATAATGCACGCAGGCTGAATGGTTTCGTGATATACACCTCCGCTCCTGTTTCCAGCCCGGTTATAACATCGGTTTGAGAACTTTTTGCGGTTAACAGTATTACCGGGATATGCGAGGTACGTTCATCCTGCTTAATTTTTTTACATAGCTCTTCTCCATTTAATTCAGGCATCATAATATCGCTAATGATGAGGTCCGGAATATGTTGGATGGCATACTGCCAGGCAACTTTTCCATTTTCGCATTCAACAACTTTGTGGGTGTTAATAAATGTTTGCGCAACCATTTTTCTTAGCTCATCGTTGTCTTCAACAACCAGCACGGTCTCTTTTCTCTTATGCGGTGTAGAACCGATTGCAGTGGTACTACCCGTTATATAATCATCAGTTTGGCAGGGTATTTCCAGGTCTTTATCTACTGCAAATGATTTTTTTTCGGTCGGCGTTCTTATGTCGCCGTTCAATTCATTTGCATCTATATTCAATGGCAGGTTTATTGTAAAACATGTAAAGCCGGCATGGGTTTGTGTAGCAACACTGCTTGTTACAGTAATTATTCCATTATGCAGTTCTACTATATTTTTTGCCAGGGCCAGGCCAATGCCATACCCGGTATTTTGAATTTCATGCTCAGCTACCTGGTAAAAATTATCGAACAGGCGATCCTGGAATTCTTCTGCAATACCAATTCCATTATCTAATATTTTGATCTCAACATTATTCTTGTCCTTTTCTACAGAGAGCGAAATCTTTCCACCTTCCGGCGTAAACTTAAAAGCGTTGGATAATAAATTAAAGAACACTTTTTCCAATTGTACTTTATCATAACTAAGCATAATTATTTTTTCGTTGTGGGTAAACGACATGCTTATATTTTTTGCCAGCGACAGTTGGCGGAAAGAAGAATAAATTTCCTGTAAGAAATAAATAAGATCGTCATTCTTTTTACATAAACTTAAATGATTTGTTTCCGCTTTCCTGAAGTCTAAAAGCTCATTCACCAGGCTTAATAACCTGTCAGAATTGCTTTTTACATTTTCGAGTTGGTTTCTGCTATCTAAGTTTAGTTTTTTATCTTCCAATACTTTTTCGATAGGTGCCAAAATTAAAGTGAGGTGCGACCTGATCTCATGCGAAATGTTTGTAAAAAAGTTCAGCTTTAGCTGATGAATTTCATGATCTTTTTTGTACAAAGCTCGAATAAATAAAAACCGGATCACCAAAAAAAGGATAAGTCCGAACAGGCCAATATAAATGCACCAGGCCCACCACGTAAGCCAAAAAGGAGGGTGAATGTTAAACTTAATAAATATTGGCTCACTCCATACACCATCATTATTCCTGCCTTTCACTACAAAAGTATATGTGCCCCGTGATAGTTTATTATAATTAACTTCCGTTTTATTGGAGGAATGCCAATTACTATCAAAACCTTCAAGCCGGTACAAATAGAGATTCTTGTCGCTTTTAATATAGTTCAATAAAGAAAAGTTTATGGAGATGGTGTTTTCGTTATAGTTTAGTTTAGTAACGTTTCCCGCACCAAATTGTGTACCGGTATAAGGCGACAGCTTTTGTCGAAAAACACTTTTGTCGAAAACCTTGAAATCTGTAAATACAATTGGAGATCTCGTATCGTTTATTTCTATACTGTCCGGAAAAAAACAGGTAATACCATTGTATCCGCCAAAATAGAATTTCCCGCTTTTATCCTTGCAATAGGAATGGTAGTTGAACTCATTTCCGGCCAACCCATCGGCAATTGAGTAGGATTGAAACTTAGAAGTGCGTGGATCAAATTTTGCCAGTCCGTTATCGGTGCTTAGCCACAGATCATTATTTTTATCCTCAAGAATACCCAGCACATTCTTATTTACTAATCCGTCTTTTTGAGAATATATCTTTATTTTTTTATCCTGCGGATCTAACCGCCCAAGCCCTACACTATTTATTCCCAGCCACAATATTCCATTTTGGCTTTCGATGATACAATTAACGTCAATCTTTTCGCTTACTTCAGTAGTGTTATAGTTTTCAATAAGATAAAGGCCTTTTTCAGAGCCTATCCATATCCTGTTTTTTGAATCTTCCAGCAATGTGTTTATTACAATGCCCGGCCCTTCCAATGAAAAACTATCGCTGATGCTTTTGAAAGTATTTTCATGTTCCGAAAAAACTTTTAACCCGGTATTTGTACCTACCCAAAACCTGTTTTTAGAATCATTTAAAAGTGATAAAATCTCTAAATTGGAAGTATCTAATTTATTTAATGCTGCTACCGGACGGGTAAAGGATTTGCTTTTTCTATCATACAGGTTAAGCCCTCCACCATGTGTTCCTACCCAAATTTGTTCCTTTTTATCTTTATATACCACCTTCACTAAGTTGGATCCTAAACTGTTGCGATCATTTGGAATTTTTCTAAATGCGTCAACAGTTTTTTGTTTGGCATTGTAGCAAAGAACGCCCCCGCCTTCGGTTCCCAGCCACAAATCTTCTCCATTATCTACAACTATACTACTAAAAATATTGGTGGTTAATAGCGTGTTGTTATTACCATGCAATACACGAAAAGGAGTATGATAAGCATGCGTAACATTCACTCCGCCAAAGTATGTTCCAATCCAAACGGATCCGTTGACATCCCGGTATATACAATATATTGAATTCTGACTCAGGCTGTTTTTACTATCGCTTTTCCTGTATGTTTTAAATGTTTTATCAGCAGGGTTTAAAATACTTAGTCCATCCTGGGTTCCTATCCAAAATTGTCCGTTCGCATCTTTCATAATTTTTCTTATACTGTTATGTGCCAAGCCATTGCTGCCTTTTTGCTGCTTTATATGACTAAAGGAATTTTCCTTAGCATCATATAATTCCAGCCCGCTTTTTTGTGTGCCCAGCCACAGCCGGTTTTCATTGTCTTCCACAATAGCAGTAACCTGGTTATCGCTTAATCCGCCCGGCCTGCCGGGTTGCTTTTGAAACAAGCGCGAAGCAAATTTTCCGTTCGTATTTTTAATTTCAACCAACCCGCTGTTTGTTCCCAACCAAATGACACCCCGGCTATCCTGGTAAATACAATAAATATCTTTTTGCGGCAACAACAAATTGAAAGCGCTTTCAAATGGACTGATACTGCCGGTTTCGTAATTAAAAATGTAAAGTCCTTTGTTTGTACCTATCCAAATTTTTCCGGACTTATCTTCAAAAAGCGCTCTTACAATTTTATGTTTTAGGAACTGATCTTCCAATTGAACGAAATCATCTTTTCCGGGAACGTATTTCATTAATCCGCTTCTTGTTCCAACCCAAAATGTACCCGCCTTATCAATTAAAAATGCTACCGGGGTAGTATAAAAAGTTGCCGCATTCGCTTTGTATTTTAATTTATAACGTTTTACATTATGCCCATCATAGCGGTTTAAATCTTTTTCTGTGGCAAACCACATGAACCCTGTTTTATCCTGGGTAATAGCAAAAATTCTATTGCCAGATAATCCGTCATTGGTTGTTAATGATTGGAATATTAGTTGCTGGCTGTAGCCCGATATTGAGAAAAAACAAAAAAACAATAACAATAAGTATTGGCACATCAGGAAAGTTTTGACTAAGGTTGTTACCTATTTATACTTTACGCTGCACAAATTGTGAATGGATGGTTCTACTTGCTGAATAGCATTACTACCGCACAAGTGAGTGACACAACGATGCTTCATAGTAGCACAACAGCCGGTCCCCAAAAGATCATTACACAAAATATTACCCTGCTCAACACAATATTATTCACTCGAAAAAAAAAGGTAATTATGTACCGGGCAACAGAATAAGCATTAAGCTTTTGTTGCGTCGCACTCTTGTACATTTGGTTCGCTATTCAGCGCTTAAGTTAATAACATTGCGGCTCAAAGTATAAATGGGTGGATTCAAACAAAAAAGAAAATTAAATAAAAATCTAACTACCTGAATTTTTAATTTTTTTATTGTTATTGTAAATCATCATGTTGTGATTCCGTTAACAATATTCACCCTTATTATTGCGGAAAACCTACCCTGGTAATAAGCTTTGTACACCACTTTCGCAATACGCTTTTGCTACATACATTTTAAGTATTGATCCGTTTACTATCTCTTGCCAAAAAGTAAGATGTAATGATTGCATTCAATTATTAACGATTTAAACTATAGTAAAAATGAAAAGCCTCTTTACGTATTGCACAGTGATTGTACTTATTTTATCACTTGGTTTTTGCACAAAAAAGTTTGGGGAAACTACAGACCCGAACACACTAGAAAGTAATGATACGGTTTACACAAGTCCAAACTCCAGGAATTTAGATATTATTTATTTCGTTCCTAGTGATGTGGATACTGTTGCAGGATATCATAAAAGACTTAGTGAAGTTTTTTTGTGGATACAAAATTTTTACGGGAAAGAAATGGAGCGTAACGGTTTTGGCTATAAGACCTTTGGCCTGCTAACCGACAAATCGAAGGGGTTAATTAAAATTCACGTTGTTCACGGGACCCAACAAAAATATGCGTACAGGTATAGTGGAGGATCGGGGAATATTCAAAAAGAGGTGAATGCATATTTTGCGACAAACCCCACCGAAAAAACATCGCAGCATATAATGGTAATCTGCCCTGATTTTGGAGTTGATTCATTGGGAAAGAAAGTAGGCGCGCCATTTTACGGCGTAGGCAGATGGTGCTTTGCTGTAGACAGGCCCGATATGGACGTGGCCAATATTGGAACCGATTCCTTTCCTGTTGGATCTTTTGGCGGGCTGGCGCACGAACTCGGTCACGGTTTAAACCTTCCTCATAATGCGCAAAAAGAATCGGAAAGAAGCAATAAAATAACTGCTTTAATGGGTAGCGGGAATACAACACTTACAAGATCGGAAACGATTCTTACAAAAGCGGATTGCTCTATTTTGAACGTAAACGAAATTTTTAACAACGATGCAAACACGTATTACGGCGCTGTAAAGGCTTTTATAAATAAAGTAAAGGCAAATTACGATCCTGCAAAAAGCGCAATATTACTTTCAGGAACATATGTTTCCGACATACCTGTGAAGGGTATAGCCTACTACAATGATCCCAATATTAACAACGAAGGAACCGGAGGCAATACCGACTATAACGCCATTACATGGGCAAGCGCTCCATTGGCAAATGACAGCTTTTATATTGAAATGCCTATTGCTGATCTAAGATTTAAAGAAGACAATACGCAGTATGCCCTAAAGGTGAGGCTAATAACAGAAAATGGAAGGGTTGTAAACAATGTGTTTAATTATACATGGAGCGGAGGAGTTCCGGTGCTTGCATTCAACTCATTAGATGAAATTAGCAAAGCAGGCTGGACGGTTATAGAAAATAATTCGGCGCAACTAACTACTCCTGTAGCGCAGGTGATTGATGGAAATCCTGTAACAACGTGGCATAGCCGTTGGGAAACAGACCCCATTGGGAAGTACCCGTATATTATTACATTAGACCTGGGCGATGTAAAAACAGTATCTGCCTTTACGGTGCTTAACGGAAAAGGAGATGGCGGCGGAAGATTTGTTAAAAATGTAGAAGTATTTACCAGCATGGATAATATTACTTATACCTCGGAAGGCTCTTACGATCTTGTTAGATCAAACATAAATACCGCTTATGCATTTTCGGGTTCAAAAACGTTCCGTTACTTCAGGATTTTGATGAAATCAAGTCATGATGGTACGCAAAACGCCCAGCTAAGCGAAATAGGATTCATGCCTTAATATTTACCTAGGGGAAACTTAAAAAAATCAAAAGCCGGTAAAATCAAAGATTTTACCGGCTTTTGATTTTGGAGATCAAATCATTGAATTATTGAATTATTGAAAGTTTCATCACATTATCAAGTGTTGTTCAAATCAAATAAACAATACTTATCGTGCAGCATTTTCAAATTAGCACATTTTCAAATTTTCAAATTCATTTCCACATTACTCACTCCCCGGCTTCCGAAATAAAACAATACACGTTTCCGGAATAATTCTATAGCAAGCCGGAACTAGCAGTGCGGATATCTTTGTGCGCTGTTTCTTCAACGGCTATTTTTTTGGAACCGGCATTTGTAACTCCGGTTAAGCATCGTTGCGTCGCATTACGTTCATCGGTAGGAATGCTATGGGGCGGAGGGGATAATTTGAAAATGTGCTAATTTGAAAATTTGAAAATTGTTTGTGATGGAATTGTTTATCAATTCGATGATTCAATGATTCCTTTTCTGGCGCAGGTCTCCGGACCTGTGCCTGCGCGTTACTTAACTTGCACATAAGAGAACCTTATCAATTCGAACATTATCGATAAAGTGAACCTTGTGGTTAAACTGCTCTCTGGCTTCCCTTCTGCCCACTGCCTACTGTCAACTGCCTGCCCCATAGCATTCCCACCGTACAAGTGAGTGACACAACGATGCTTAATAGTAGCACTACCGCCGGTTCCCCAAAAAAAATTGCACATTTTTATATCGTGCGAAGAATAATATTTCTAATCTTACACTTGCATTATGGCATCCACCATATCTTACTGTTAAACGCGTCTATTTCTCCCTGGGCCTGTACATTTATTGCATTTAAGGAGTATTCTTTCTCAGGATATGGTGCACGTACAGGTAACTTATCCTTTTGTGCGCCAACAGGCAAAGGCAATTCAGGAAAACGCCCGTTGCGCCTGTAATCAACCCATGCCTGGAAAGGATCAATTCCATTGAATGATAAATATTTCTGGAACATCAGTAATTTATATTTATCAGGAGCTGCCACCCAGCTCACTTTCGGATTGGTTTTAATTACCTGGTCATCATACCATGCGTTAAATATAGCATCGGACAATGCAGGGATAGCACTGTTGCGCCCTACATTTAACCAGCGGAAAGATTCTTTTACGGCATCTTTATATGCGCTTTCCGCATCCCCGCCAAGCCATCCCCGCTGAATGGCTTCGGCTTGCAAAAACAGGCTTTCCGTACTTGTAAGGATCCAGGCACTCATATCATAGCCTTTTACAATGCCGGCAGAAGTGGGTGTTACAGGTTTTAATGAATTTATTTGCGCACTTGACCCGCCTATGCCGGATAAATAATCTTCCGCATCATACCTAAACTGACCGGTACTTTTAATATCACTGGGCAACAGCAATCCCAACCTGCTGGCCCTGTAATTGGCAGGCTCCGGTTGAGGGAATCTGCCGGTATCTCCTGCCGGTATCTTTTTGAGTACCGTATCATAAAAAAAACCAAGCCTTGGATCTTCATTTTCTTTCAGCATATTCATGGCTACTTCGTTGGCCGTAATATAAACACCCGTATAGCCTCCATATCCACCGCTCATTTTTACAATTCGTGTATCCGTTCCTGTGAAACGCGATGTATAACTGAAAAAATTAGAAACTTTATTTGCAGAATAACCGTACCCGGGATTAACATCTGCGTTCTCTCCTGTTTTCAAAAAGCCTGATCCTTCTGCTGTTATTTTAGCTAATTCTGCCTTTATGTAGCTCTCCCTGTCGCTTCTACAAGCCTGGTGCATTAACAATCGCAACTTGAGTGTATTAATAAATCGAACCCATTTACCCTGGTCGCCATGAAACATAATATCGGCTACACTAATTTTAATGGCCTGGTTGGACTTTGTATTTTTAATTAATTCAATTGCTTCATCCAGTTGTTTTATTAAATCTTCGTAAATGTCTTTTCCATCATCATAGCGGGGTGTGGTTATGTCGAACCTACCAGCTTCACTATAGGGCAGGTTGTTGTACATATCTACAGCCGCACTCCAGCTTAATGCACGCAGCACTTTTGCTACTCCTACATAAAACGGCTGATCATGTTTTAATGCATTTTGCTCAAATGTGAAGATGTCTTTATTGGGCGTTTTAAATTGCATAGTCAATGAACCAAAAAAATAGCCGTTTTCAATATTATCAAGCGTAAGCACTGATGACGTTGCAGTATAATATGCCGAACTCCAATATCCCATCCATGCCGGAAGCGCTACCATCGCGTTGTTATTAATGTCTGCACACTCTAACAATAATGGCGGCAATATTAAATCGGGAGTAGTGTTGGTTTCTGTTTGTTCGTTAGGGTTGTAATTAACATCCAGCCATTTCTTACAGGATGTAAGGAACAGGCAATTGGCAGCAACCATTAGTATTAATGACTTTATCGTGTATTTTTTCATTGTGGTAACTATTATAGATTAAAAATTAAAGGAGGTAATAATACCGTACTGGATCATACCGGGAACAGTACTTCTGCCTGAATTTGTTCCCGATAAATTTGCTATAGCCGACGAAGTGGCTGTGGTAGTTAAGTTTACCCCGGGTCCTTTAATCATGTGAGGATCACCATACAAATTGTCTTTAGCATAAAGGTTGAACAAGTTTCTCCCATAAACGCTAAGGTTGATCTTCTTTATAATTTTCATTGGCTTGAACGTATAGTCGTAGCCAAGCACTATTTCCCTTATTCTTAAAAAATCGGCACTGGCAAGGAACAAAGCCGACCTGTTTCTAAAACGGGTAGTATTGTTGTAAAAGGTACTGTTTGCATTAGCCACTTTTACATCTGAATTATCTACGTATTCTCCATTTTTCAAATAGCATGAATTAGGAATAACATAGGTTTGGCGATCATTGTACGTTGTAAGAATATGCATTCCGTTTTCCACTACTCCGCCTCCGTTTTCAAAATAGTGCATGGCACCTGTACTAAATTCTCCCAAAACTCCCAAGGAGAATCCTTTCCATACAAAATTGATGCTAACTCCTCCTGTAAATTTGGGTAAAGTCCTTCCTGCAAATATCCTTCCGGCGGGAGTTTGATCTAAAGTCGGATAACCTGTGTTGGCATCAACTATATACCTGCCGGATGCTGTATCTTTTTTCCAGTCGTACACCTGGTATTCAAAAGCCGGACCGCCTACACGGGCTATTACATTGTAATATGTTCCGGTTGTTTGGGACTTAGCCACAAAACCAAGCGGGTTGGATGCGTATGCGCTACTAAGTTGAAGAACTTTATTATTATTCCACGCCAGGTGAACATCAGCAGTCATCATTAAACCATTAGGTAATTTAAATAACGGATTGATCTTTATATCCAGTTCACTACCAAAATTGCGCATAGCCCCTATATTATTGGTAGTTGGAGAACCACTTGCCCATGCGCTTTCTACATTAATGATAACGCCACTGTTTCGTTGAGTATAATATGTATAATCAAAAGTTACACGGTCCTTCCATAATCCTAAAGAAACACCATATTCTTGTGTAAGGATCTTTTCAGGTTTTAATAAAGGATTAGGCACGTCGGTTTTATAGATATATCCATACACAGCCTTTTCAGGATCTGCATTTAAATAATTATAGTATAAATACATGATCCTTTCAGACTGGAACGGTTCTATGTTCATATTTGCAGTTCCGTTTATTGCAGCTTTCAATTGAAAACGGGACAGCCAGCTTATTGTATTTAACTCGGGAATGATCTGGTTCATAATAGCAGATACATTACCGCCTATATATAGATCTTTACCCCTTGCAACTTCAGCCCTTTTAGAATCCCAGTCATTCCGTGCCATAAATTCTACAAACAAGCGGTCTTTATAACCCAAGTTAGCCGTACCGAATAAAGAAAAAGAACGGGTTAAACGGGTTGTTAAACTCGGATTGGTAACCTGGGATGTAAAGTTGAAATTATATACTTCACGAGATAAGCTTGCATTACCAAAAAATTGCCGGGAATTGCTTTCCCTTATTGAATTTCCCAAAGTTGTCTTGAATACGAAGTTGCTGCCAAAACGATTCATGGTAGATATTAATAAATCATTATTGAGCGTAGTAAGTATCCTGTCTTCCTCCCTAAGTGTTGCGAGGATGTCTTTTTTTCGTATAGCTACCGGACCTGCTTTGGCAAAATCGGAAAAATAAACAGGCTTGGATGTTTGAGTATAAGTAGTGCCGTTATACACAACACTTGGCTTTTCGCTTATAGTTAACCATGGTAAGGGTTTGAAATTAATAGCCAATCCTGTTACAAGTGCATAACCCGTACTTTTGTTTCTTTCCATGTCAAGTCTTTCATAAGGACTCATATAATTACCATCAATATCACCCCAGTAATGATTATGATCGGCCCAATGGTAATTGGTATAATCCCTATAATTTAATAGAGGAATATAGGCAGGCGTGGCTTTTACCTGGTTGGTAACCGATTCCATCCCTTGGTCTGATTGGGTGCGGCTAAGATTGAAGTTGACTTGTATATTGATTTTAGGACTTAATCTTTTTGCTCCTGAAAAAAACACATTTAAGGTGTGTTGTTTATCACCCGGCAGCATCCCTTTTTGCTCAGTGCTATTTAATCCCAAATAAAAATCGGTAGTAGCTTCAGATTGAGAGATCGAAAAATTATTTTGATACACCTGCCCTGCCTTAAAAAACTTTCTGTTATCAAATTTATTTGTATAAGTTACTTGTTGGTACTCTCCATTTTCATCAATATTCCCAATACCTTGTAATGAACCATCATATTTTGGCCCCCAGCCGTTGCTGTTAACCGAAGAAAAAATTCCAATGCCGGAAGCATCTACGGCTCCTGTACCTGATCCATATTGCCTTTGCACATATCTTTCATCACGGTAATCTATTTTATTGAAGGCCACACTACTTCTGAAATTAATAACAGGTTTTCCCCGCAGCCCTTTTTTAGTGGTAATCATAATAACCCCATTTACGCCTTCCGGGCCGTATAAAGCAGTGCCGTTGGCTCCTTTTAAAATGGTTACATTATCAATATCTGCAGGGTTGATACTGTTAACAAACTCCATTGCTTTTGAAGCTGCGGTTTGATCTGCACCAAAAGATAATACCATACCGTTAAATACAAATAAGGGCTGGTTATTACTGGTTTGCCCAAAAGAACGCATTCCACGAATATTTACTTTTTGATCGGGATTCATATCTGCACTTTGCGTTGCAATATTAAGCCCCGACACTTTGCCCACTAAACCACTGAGCAGGTTGCCGGAGGTGGCGCGCACTATTTCATCACCACTTATTTTAATGGTGCTGTAGCCAAGCTCTTTAGATTTTCTTTCAATACCCATAGCCGTCACAACAACATCTTCCAGAGTTTTAGCGGCAGGAGATAATGTTACTTTCATTACACTTCCTGCTTTTATTTCCTGCTCTTCGTAGCCTACATAAGAAAATATTAATGGAGTACCGAGAGGAACTTTGATAACAAAACTTCCATCTTTTGCAGAGGTTGTGCCGTTTTTGTTATTATCCTTTTCCTGGATACTGGCATCCGGTATGGGCTGCCCTTTAATATCCATTATCGTTCCCTTAATAATTTGGGCATCTTTCAATATTTCCGTTTGAGAGTTATTTATTGCTTCGCGGGAGGATATGACAATAAGATTTTCGTTGAGTTTGTTATAAGAAAGATCTGTTCCTGCAAATAGTTTTTCCAGGATATCATCTATGGATGCATTTTCCACTGAAATACTAATTTTCTTTTCCGGCAGAATCACATCTTTATAAACAAACCGAAAAGAGCTTTTTTGTTCAATAGCTTTAAAGGCCTGTTTTAGCGTTGTGTTTTCCAGTTTCAGGGTTAAATTATTTTGTGCCGACGCTGTTGAAACAAATAACATTAAAATGGAAAACGACAAGAAGATAAAGGCTTTTGTAAACCTGCATTTTTTTGTTTCTGTCATACCTTCGTATGTTTAATAATGATAAATAAGCCAGCCTTGCCAAAGAGGTAGAGCGCTGACTTTTTATTATGAAAAATGAACGTTCACGGGGAATGCCGGAACATTCTCCGCTTTTGTGAATACGGTTTTGCTGATAAGAACATTATAAAGTGCTTTAATTATTAATTGCCGAATAAAATTACTTCGGCACAAGAGTGCGACGCAACGGCCGCTCCATAGTAATTCAAATGCCGGGCTCATAATAAAAGCAGTTCTAACATACAGTTCTTATTAAATAAGTAATTTTCTTATGAATAATTCATTTTTAGAGGTTATAAAATGTTTATGGTGAAATAATGATTTGCTTTTTATTAATTACATAATTGAACTTTCCGGTAATTTGCAAGGCTTTCATTACCTGCTCCAGGCTCTCATCTTCAAATATTGCACTATACCCCATACTCTTTAACCCGTTATCGGTGATAATAACTTCAACCCCGTACCATCGTTCTATTTTAAGTGCAATGCTCTCTAATGGTTCATTATCAAAAACCAACTGATTTTTTGTCCAAAGTGTTTCTATTGCCACGCTGTCTAAAAATTTGATTTTACTAAGTTTAGGTTCAATGATGTTGTCATCATGTTTTATCAAATCAGTTGTTATATCGTGATTGGGTACAATTAGTTTGTCATTGGGTTTTAGCAATATCTTTTTGCCGGGATTATCATGAAGCGTAACCTCAATGGCGCCGCGTATTAAAGATGTTTCCGTATTTTTTTCATTTGAATAAGAGCGTACATTAAAGGCAGTTCCGATAACTTTAATATCCACAGTTTTGGTATGAATGATAAACGGATGTTGGGCATCTTTAGCTACATCAAAAAAAGCTTCTCCACTTAACGCTACTTCCCTTACAGCGGCTTTTGTAAAATTGTCATCGTAATCAATTTTACTGTCTGCATTCAGCCATACCTGTGTACCATCCGGCAACAGAATTTTTGTTTTAGAAGCGGGCTTCGTGTACACTGCATTTTGAGCCAGCGTTTTTGGAATGGGCTTAGCATGGTAGATATGTATAACAATGTATACGCAAGCAAGTAATACGCAAGCAGCCGAAGCCATGATCCATTTAGTAGAGTTAGCTAACGACAAAATACGGGATATATAATTTTTGTGGGTGGCGGGTGAATGCGAGGAAAGTTCTTCCTGTTGAGAAAACGATGCTATATCATCATTTAAGCGTTGAAGATGTTTATTAAAAGACACTCTAGGATCGATAAGGATAGCTGAATTTGATTGCCATAGATCTTGAAGAGCCTCCATCTCCATTCTTTTTGCGGGACACATGGATAAAATATTCTCCAATTCCACTAATTCCGTTGCAGTTGCTTCACCAGAAAGGCGTAAACTTACAAGCAGCCAAAATCGATCTTCATTGAAAGGAATGTCCTCTTTTTTATGCATAAAGTTGCGTATATAATTAAATAAGACAGTAGCTTAATGAAGAATGTACCAAATGAAATTTAAAATAATTTCATTTTTTTAAGGTCTATCTAAGCCAAGTGTGTGTTTTTCATTAATACGCGGCCGGGAGGAGGATAAGGTATTGGCAAGTTTTTTTACAGCAATAGCCACTTGATTACGTACAGTTAAAACAGAGATGTTTAAAATTTCTGCGACCTCTTTATATTTTAATCCGTCTTCTTTTACCAGCTGAAAAATAATCCGGCATTGTGAAGGCAATTGCGCTATACATTTTTGTATCTGCTTCATGGAATCGGCAGACATGCATAAACTTTCAGGTGTTTCCGTAAATATTATTGTATCAACAGGAAGATCCGTCAAATCATTATTGGCTACTATTTGTTTGTTATTCTGCTTAATATGGTTAAGTGCATAATTTTTGGTCATTGTATAGAGGTACACTTTTAAATTCTCTATCTCCTGCAAGCGGGTTCTTATTCTCCACAATTTGATAAAGACATCCGAAACTATTTCTTCAGAAACCTCTTTTGATTTTGTTATAGAGCAGGCAAAACGATGCAGATCCCCTACCAGCATATGGTATAGCAATTCATACGATTTTACATTTTCGTATAAGGCAATTTGCTTTTGTAAGGATCTTATTAAGGCGTTTTGTGGCAATAGAAAAGGCAATAAATTTATTAAAAGATAAAAGCTATAATCAGGTTGAAATTATGAAAAGATAAGACAATTCAATTAAGAAATGAATTTGAAAATGTGCTAATTTGAAAATTCGCTGTGATGGATTTGTTTATTAATTCAATAATTTGATCGAAATGACGTGCGGGAATATTTTCTATAATTGTCTGAATTTGGATTCGTTGGATTAGAGGATTGTTGGATGTTGTTTTCCTGGTCTTTATAATAAACCAAACCGTGCGAGAAATCTCAGCAGTAACTAAAAACCTTGAATGTTGCTAAAAGCAACAGTATAAAGCTGCAAGGCACAAGCCTTGCAGAGCGTGAAGCGTTTTTGTTACCGGCATTTGTAACTCCGGTTAAACATCGTTGCGTCGCATTACGTTCATCTGTAGGAATGCTATGGGGCGGTGGGTTTAATTTGAAAATGTGCTAATTTGAAAATTTTTTGTGATGGAATTGTTTATTAATTCAATGATTCGATATCTCTGACTTTTGGAGGTATGCCTGTACTGAAACACCGGCAACTTGCAACCTGAAACATGTAACTTGCAACCTGCAACTTGCCCCAGCCCCATAGCATTCCCACCGTACAAGTGAGTGACACAACGATGCTTAATAGTAGCACTACCGCTGGTCCCAAAAAAAGTATTCGCTACTTACCCTGCTTTTGAAATTTATTAGTCCAGTATTTTGTGCGTTTTAAGTAGTAGTTTGTTTTTTGAGGTAAATAATCCAAGTAATTAAATGCCTGTGAGTGGAAGGGTTTTGCAGGCTCTATTTGAGTGCCTTCATGCCATTCGTTAAATGAAGTGATGCCTATATATTTTGTTTTGCATTTCATAGCAGCACTAAAAATTTGGTCATAATATTTTCCTGATTCTCGGTCTTTGGTATTCCTGTCATTCCATGGACGGACTCTTGTATCAATATACCCCGGTCCCACACAAGGAATAAATATCTTGTTGTTTTCTTTCGCCCACAAATTCATGGCCGGCCAGTTAGACACAGTAGAACCATATGTAAAACCCTCACTCGCGAAATATGTATAAAACCCGTCAAACCCTGAATTTAAAAAATATTCCTCTTCACCTTTTTTAACCCAAAGCCCTATCATTATAGCATCATACTTCGTATTTCTAATACTAATATCACCACCTGGTAATAATAAAGTCGCCCATTCCTTATCGGTGGTTAGATAAGAATCATACATAAAGAAAAATGTTTTACCATCTAAAGCAGCTGAACGATAAAAAGCAGGATGCATTCCATAAGTATCTATGATGTATTCAATTGCGGCCTTAGTGGTTCGGGCATTGCGGCCACTAAATGGTTCAATATGAAAAGCTACTTTTACTCCATTCTTCATCGCTTCATCCAGTATAAGCGGAATACTTTTATCTGTAAAATCGCCTTTATTCCACCATGTTACAACTACTACATCAATCCCGGCTTTTGCCATCATACGCATATGTTTTCGTGTAACTACAGCATCATTGCTGCTATATGGCCCCAGCAATGGATAAAAGTTGGCAGCTACATTGTCGCCGCCGGTTATTTTTTGAGTGCTATCTATACCCTTAGGTTTTAATACGGGATGTGCCCAATGAATGTATTTACCATCATGTTCAGGATTTCCATACCAGTTATAATAAAAACAAAATACTTCATTATTATTCTTTACCGGTTTTACATTTTGAGCATTTGAAAAAGTTACAAATACTAACATTAATGAACACGTTAAAAATTTTATTCTTCTCATTTATATAAATTATTATCTACTACAATAAAAGGTACTTTATCCGCTTGCGGCAATACAGCTTCTCTTATTTCCGCGCTCATCAACTCTTTCCACCATCTGCTTATATCTAGCACATTTCCCTGTTGCACCGAAAATTCATCTATACTAATTTCTTTTCTTTCAGCAGTTGGTTTTCCAACTGGTTCGATTATAATCTTATTGAAGCTGATATTTTTACTACCAAAGGTTTTTAGAATTTTAAGGGATGCGTTCTTTTTCTTAGAATCTAAAGTAAGCTCCGCCCAAAAAGTGGGATAAAATAAAGGCAATACAGTTTTATCTTTTCGTATTATCGCGGGCGCCAAGCGCAATTCTTTACGAGGAATATTAATACCTGCTCCGGCAATAAGATCGGTTGAAAACCAGGTGACAGGAGCTGTCATATAGTTGAGTTCAGCAGGATTCCATAAATTCTGACACCACGTCCATCCTTTTCGCAAATGAACTAGTTGAATATGACGCATAATATCTAAAGCGTCTTCTACATATCCAGTCTGCATTGCAGTGTATGCCGTATAGCTTTCAAGGTAAAATGGCCAGCATTGAGAACCTTGATTATCGATGCCTCTCCCTGCATTTATATTCCAAACTTTATTGGCATAATAATCAGGTGTGTTATACAACGATGTTTTAAACTGCGCGATAATGGAAGCCTGAATTACTTCTATCGGTAAAATATCGCCCCAGCCACAATACCTGCTTACAAATTGGCCTGCCAACTGACCGGTAAAAAGAATACTATCCAGCCGGTTAGATCCATCAATTTCACAACCGTAAGAAAAAAACCTTCCATTCCACAACATACGTATCATGTCATTTTTAGAAAGCTCAAACTGCGTTTTACATTCATGCAACCATGTGGTATCATTTACAGCCTTAGCGAGGGCCTCGGCGGCTTTTAGTGTTGCCAGATACATGGATATGCCATAACTATATACAGGAGGATGCTTGTAATCATCATAGGTAGTAGGACCAATTGGAATGTTTAGCCCTTCAGGCATTTTTCGTTTTAAAAATGCCATACCGTCCTTTACCCGTCCAATATATTTTTTTAGATATTGTATATCACCGGTTTGTTCGTAATCTTTTGCAAGTTGAATAATCCAGCCACCTGTGTTATCCAGCATCCAATTATTTTCAGTAGGAATACGACCACCAACAGTTCCCATACCCACATAGTAATGCCCGATAAAATGCTGAATACTTCCATCCCCGGCCTGCGCATCCGCGAAAATTTCCATTTCCGATCTGTCGAGTTGTGTAAAAAATTTTTGGTAAAAAGGATGCGAACTGATTCGCTGATCCATAGTTCCGGCAAGGCCTCCCATTCCTCCTTCATTCACCATTACATCACCTTTTTTATTAAGCACCATATTGGTATAAATAACATAAGCGCTATTAATCAATTTAAACTTATACCAATCAGGCAGGGTAGAATTTAAAACCGGTTCCTGCCATGCTAATGTTTCGTTGAGAATGAGAGCTCTATTGTCCGAAGTATATTGAATTAGTTGTTCAATGTTGTCGAAAAAATTATGAAAATATCTACCGTAATCACTTCCGTTAGGCCAACAAGATCCGGCATTTGATTTGTTCACTTTTAACTCAGGATAAAACCAGGCAAGCATAAACCTTATCGTTTTCTTTTCACCTGCCGCCATTTTAGTTTTTACTGAAATCGCACTAGCGCATGCATTTTCGCTATAACTTAACTTTTTAACCTCACCGGAATATTTATTAAACAATCCGGTTGATTTAAAATTATTCCAGTTGACTTCGCCTTGTTGTATACTATAAGCAGGCAGATAGGAGATTTCATTACCTTCCTGAATTTCGGCAAGTACTACAACTTCATTTACATAATTCTGAAATGTAGCTTTTATTGGTTTAAGCGGACCGGAAGCGAATTGTCTTATGCCGCAAAAATTTCCATATTGAACACTTTCGGCGAAAGTTTGTTCCGGTTCGCGTACCGGCCAATTTTCTCCATTTACAAGCTTTTCACGTCCATTGCCTCCAAATATTTGGCCATCCATACCTTCAATGCTTTTGGGCTCTTTAAGACCACGCCCTATAAAGTCTTCCCATGAAAACGCGATAGCAACTTCCGCATCCTGCTTAGCTTGCAGCTCTATTTCAAAAAAAACAACAGGCAACGAAGAGTTTTTTATATCATGCGGAACCAGCCCTGAATAAGCATGAATACGAGGTGATACGACAATCATCTCTTCACCAAAATTCAACTCCGCCCTGGGAAAAATTCCTTTATAAAAAATTTTATTCACACCTTCCAAACCATATTGTTTTTTATTTTCTCTTACAAGCTGATAAGATTTCGCTTCACCGCCCGATTTATACCACAGTGAAAAGAAAGAAGCTTTACTTCGAGGTATGGGAATATGAATATTGTTCATCCCTATTCTTGCGAAACGTCCGTCAGGAGCAAACTCTACGTTGCCCACTCCAATGCCGCCAAGAGGAACACCACTATTTCCGGGATGATTTTCCAAAGCCAGGTAATTAAAATCTGTTCGCCCTCCAAGCATTCCCTGCGAAGGCATAAATCTTTTATTTGCCTGATCGGCCCCATAATTATCAATCTGCGCAATCATACATAGCGGAGAAAAGACAATTGCTAACAACACCAATAAAATACGTGATGAAAGTTGAATCATGATCTTCTTTTTAATATAACACAATACATCTCAACTATACTTTATACAGAATAATTTTATGTATTTACTTTTATTGTTACCGGCGGTGGTATTACTATTAAGCATCGTTGTGTCACTCACTTGTACGGTAGTAATGCTATGCGGCAAGTGATGAGTTATAAGTGTTGAGTTATGAGTGCTATGCCGCATAATGCACAATAGCGAACAAGCCGCCGAAGTGTGCGACGCAACGATGCTTAATAGTAGCATTACGGCCCGGCTCATAATAAAAATTATCCTACATAACAACCTGTATAAAATAAGCCTAAAACACCGCACTCAATTGTGATTTTAATTCTTGCAAAAATTCTTTTTTATCGCTATCAAATTCAACTGCAAGTTTCCAATCTCCTCTTTTCTGAATCACTTTTATTAAAAAATGATTCCAGCCTTTTTGCAATGGCACCGCCTGTATAACCTGTTCCCGTTTTTTTATGCCGCCTTCTTTAAGCGCACTCTTTATAAGCTGATCATTAAGAAAAACCTGGAAAGCATCATCCGCGCCTATATACATATCAAGCCGTGGCATATCCGGTGCCACAAGTAAATCGGACAATGAACGAGGACTAAACATCCAAAAACTCAAATAAACAAACGCGTCATCAGAGGCTCCAGGTAAACCCATTTTCTTAAAGTCAAATACACCATCCTGCGCACCGGCCATTTCCCAAAAATGATTTTGAACCTGCTTACCCAAAGCAAACGCGTTTTTATTCAAGCCTGCAAGCGGATTCATTTTGCTCATTTCCAAAACAGATTTATCTTTTCCAGAGAAAACTCCAGCCACTAAAGCGTTTTCCAGCACACCCTTCGAAGAAATAGCAGGTTTATCTCTTTGCGAAATACCAGTAAAGGATATACCCATATTTACAAACATCTTTCTCAGCAATGTAATCGCCGATCTGTAAAGAATTTCAGGCTCTAACGCGAAAAGATATATTTTCCCATTATCCTTATTCATTTCAATCAAAGCTTTTCCTTCAGCTTTAGATTCCCTTTCGCTTCTTAGTACTGCTGATGTTTTTATATACTCCGGGCGGTGATTCCATGTCTTCCAGTCGGTGTTGCAAGCTTCCAGTAAAACATTACTATGCTTAACAACATCACCAGCAATGCCATATTTCATAGGCATTTGTTCCACTATTTCAGTAAAATAAAAATCAGAATTATTCAAACCATTTAGCAAAGGATGATTCATTTTAGGCAAGAAAGAACTCGATTCCCTACTCGTGGACTTAACAGCATAAGGAAGATATTTATTAACCGTAGTTACTGATGATGGCTGTATTCCCCATATAAACACAGAACCGCTATTTTTTAGCACAGAGGAAGCTAGTAGAATAGATTGTTGATCGTTAGGAGGAAATTTCCCATCCAGTATTAATAAGACTTTATCATTTTTATTCGGCACATCTTTCACCTCTATTCCCAAATCCTGAAGTACCATTTTTAAAGAACTATCCTTATCCACCGACAACAACATTACAGTATTAAAACCGGCAATATTTTTTGTAATGCCCGAAGGATCATTTTCCGAAACTTTAAATTCGGGCAACATCAAATTGTTAGCAAAAGATTTTTTAACAACATCAAATAGTGGCCAAGTTTTGTATAGTGGCAAAGATGGGTCATAACCGGGATTAAGAGTTGTAGTATAAGCACCTAGCCTTTCAGGTTGCACACCAGGTGTTTGTTCTTTATAATTAGTGAAGAAAACACCATCTGGAGAACGAGGCGCTTTAGTCGTGTCTTTCAATCCAAGCTCTAATGGTTTTAGTCCATACCATACAACATTGAAGACAGAGGAAAAAGAAGCATTGTATTTTTTTTGAAGATTCAGCAACTGAACTGCTTCATTTGCCACACCCTGCATTCTTCCATACATGCTTTCATAAGCAGCCTCTCCAATGAATTTTGAAGCCTCTTTAGGCGTACCGGAATAAGCCATACCCTGCTCTCCTATTCCCCATATTTTTCCTTGTGAAGACCAATTTTTTATTTCATTCTCAAATCCATAGTGTCCTATAACCACAGGTAGATCTGTAGGCAGATTAGTTTCACCATCTCCGGATATCCATTCCCGAGAGGGATCCATTTCACGGCAAATTCTTATCCATTTATTTATTTCAGACACCTGGCGTTTAATAATGTCTTCTGGAGCATGTTGCACATTAATTACAACAGGCAAATTTTCATTACATACACTCCACCCAAATACAGAAGGGTGATTGCGATCCCGAAGAAGCATTCGTCTTAAATGGTTTTCACTGTGCTTCCAATATTCTTCCGAATCGGCTTTCGGCCCTCCATCGCTTGCCCACATGCCGGTTTCGTCTAACACAAATATTCCCATCTCATCAGCCATATCAAGATAAAATTCCGGAAATGGCTGAGCATGCAATCGTACGGCATTTCCGTTACAATCCTTCAACATCTTATACCAAGCGTAAGCATAACGCCTTGTCATTTGTGGAATTCCCATAAAATGCCAGGAATCGCCTTTAAGAACAATTTGCTTTCTGTTAAGATAAAATTTGTCCTTTACTATAGAAAATTGCCGCCATCCAAAACGCTGATAGTGCTTGTCGACAACTTTTTTTCTATCCATAAGTGAAACAATAACTCCATAAAGATTTGGATTTTCACTTGTCCATAACCGTAACTTATCATTAACTTTTACTGAAACCCGTATGATTTGCCTTGAGTTGGGTGCCACACTTATTTTATCACTGTTAAGATCAAGAGCAGTTTTGCCCAAACTCCACTTCACTTCAGGATATTCCAATATGGACTTACCTGTAATATTTAACCAAGGCATTACACTTGCTTGTAATGATACGCTACGTTCTTTTGAAGTATGATTAACGACAGCAGCTTCAATTTCAAGCTCATCTCGATTAACATAAGGTTTAATGAAAATATTGTCAATTTGCAATTCAGGTTTCGCGATAAGATAAACATCCTGCCAAATACCAACAATATGTCTTCCCCAGAACGATCCTGCCACAAAAGTCCGGTCGCCATATTTACCTGGCTCGTTAAATAACTTTGCATCTGCTACCCACACCAACAACTCATTTTCAACATTGTTATCAACTTCATCTGTAATATCAATTTCAAATGGTAAAAAGATATCAAAGTTTTCTGCGACTTTCTTCTTATTTACATATACTTGCGTGAAACCACTTACCGCACCAAATCGTAAAATAAGTCTTTTGTTTTTCCACGAACTGTTCACTAAAAATTTTTTCATTAACCAACCGGCTCTAATATCCTCCCACTTTTTCGGATACGAAGGATAGGTAATAAAATCGCCTCCATTCCCTTTAGCAAAACTATTCACATTCCATGGTGAAGGAACCTTAACAGGGGTGGCTTCCCACACAGGATTTACAGGCAATGCAGGCTGACGTAAATTTTCTTTGCTAAAGAGAGCCGCATCCTGCACGGGCAAAAATTGCCATTGACCATTTAAACATACAGCATCTCTGAAAGGACGTTCCTGCGGCTTTACAAAATTGTCCTTTGGAGCAAATTCTCGTTCAAATATTGTTTTTTGAGCAAACAAAAAATCTCCAACAATCATTAAAACCAATAATGAAATAAATTTTATACGTAACATGCTAAATGATTATTTTATCAGAAATAGATCAAAGGATAACGCCTTAATTACGCATTATGAGCCCAGCTTTTGAATTACTATGAAACAGCCGTTGCGTCGCACTCTTGTACTATAGTAATTCTATTCAGCAATAAGCAACGGGAAACTAAATGATATCCCTTTAATAAGTCCATTTAAAACTTCACATCCTCAAATACAAATTGATTATCACCATCTGTTTTAAACTGATTAATATAAGGCGAAAAAGTTTTTACAGAAACTACTTTTGCTTTTGTATCAATTGAGAGTATACGTAGAAAGCCATTTCCTCCTTTCACAGTTCCCTTTACGCCATCCTGGTAATTGGCAAGCATTTGGTAAACCTTATTTCCATTGATACCATCACTCACCAACTTTCCGGTTCCACTATGCAACACATGCCCTGAAAAAACAAACATTATGTTAGAATATTTGCTCACCAGCTTGTCCCATATTTCTTCTCCGTTATTTACGGCGCTGTCACCTTTTGCTTTTCCAAGACCGTAACCTTGTGGCAACCAATCATCACCAGGCCCCATGCGGGTATTATCCGAGTACATATAAGCGTGCGTATTAATAATCACTTTATGTCGCGGATGATTTTTTATAACATCTTCCGCCCATTTCAGCACACTATTTCTCGGACCAAACTCTAGTGAAAGTATCAGCCAATTATACCCGCCGGCTTTGAATATATGCCAGGTATTATCCATTTTCCCGTCTTCAAAAGCTCCACCAAATCCCGGCATTTTACTATACTTATCATATGGAAAATATTTATTGAACAGGTCTGAGTTACGCACGTTGGAATTGCGGCCAAGATCATGATTGCCGGGAACAAAAGTATAAGCGACCTTTCCATCCATCCGGCTCATCGCATTAGATGCAACCTGCCATTGTGCCTCCACGTTGTCATCTGTAATATCGCCTTGCTGAAGCACAAAGGCTATTTTATCTGCATTGTCAGCGGCCCACTTTGTTTGCGCATCATATATTTCCGGATAAAGCCTTGAATAAGTTTGAGTATCCGGCATGCATACTATTTGAAATGCTTTCGGTGCACACGATGTTAAAAACATACCGGTCAAAAAAAATAGAACCGCTAATCTGATTTTTGTATAATTCATGTTTTCTTATTTCATTTCGAGTTGTTGGTAGAGATGTTGTACTAACTACTTACAACCAACGACTAATTGATAAGTAGGTTTGCTGATGAATGTACAATAGCGAACAACAGCTGAAGAGTGCGACGCAACGATGTCTAATAGTAGCAATACCGCCCGGCTCACAATAAAAAATTCCGTCTTACATGATAACTTGTTTGACATACGAAACCCAGCTAAGGCACCACCACTTCTACCACCGCGCTATAATTAAATTTACTATTCGCATTGCTAGTTCTGGCAGCCGCACGCACATAATAGGTGCCTGCAGCCAGTCCTTTTATTGTATCACTATAATTCGTATTGAGAATGGTGTTGTCATTAATCCCGCTAAGGTTTGTTGTCACGTCTTTATAAAAAACGGTGTTATTAACAGTAGGAACTTTGGAGCACAATGCTCTTCGTTGAAAAATTTTATCACCAACCTGCGGACGTGATATTTTGTAATCTACAACAATGTTTTTCCCATCAACTTTTACAGACGCGTCAATATTCAGATATGGCACAACAGTAAAGATCACTTCTGTTTTCTGGTTATCAGTAACAACAACCAAGGTGCTATCCTTTACCGGAAAAAATGCCCCTTCAATTGGGAAAACTTTATAAGATGCCGCGAAGATATAGCCACGCTCAAACGAGCCATCTGCCTTGCCGTAAAAGTTTTGAACAGAAACATTTGGATTAATATAATCCTGTTCAATATACCGAATCCTAAATCCATTTGGAATCTCCGTAAGTAATGGTTGTTGCGTAACAGCATCAATTACTTTTCCGTAAATTGTTCCGGTTGGCGCAGTATAATTGTCTAGTTTGGTGCAGGCCAACAAGCAAAACAAACATGTTAAGCCCAATATCCAATTAGTTCTCATCTTTAAAAGAATTTAAAAGTTTTAGTAACCTGGATTCTGAATTAGTTTTGGATTTCGCCCTATTTCACCTCCATCAATTTTTTCGTAGTAAAGTCTTGGAGGAAATGTTCTCGCAAATCCTGTTTTCTTCTTTTTAAAAATGTAAGCTTTCGCATCAAGATCGTAGAAAGGCAAAATGGTGGAAAAAGATGTATTGTTTATCAGCAGATCGGCAATTCTCCATCTTCTTATATCCCAAAACCTGTGATTTTCAAAAGCAAGCTCAACCATTCTTTCATGTCGTATTCTGTTAAGATTTACTTCTGCGTCATTTAATAATCTTATCCCTGCCCGATCTCTTATTTGATTTACCGCATTCTTGGCTTCTGCTGTATTGCCCAGTTCAATAGCGGCTTCCGCATAGTTCAATAATACTTCACCTAAACGAAAATCAATATAAGCTGTGGCTGAAGTATTTTGCCGCACAGTAGATCTTTCATAGGCAGGATTTACATATTTACGTAAATGAAAACCGGTCTGAGATGTTTCTATAACTCCACCAACACCATTTATGGCAATTACATGCATATTTCCGTTTACGTTATCAATTCTATGATTAACCGTATCATACAAAGTATTGAAATCAGTTGCTGTAATTTCTTTTCCTCCATCAATAATTCCGGCACGCACATCAATAACGGTACCGCGCCAGTCAGTAAAAGGAAGTATTACTGTTGCAAAAAGTCGCGGATCCCTGTTGGCGAATATGGCTTTAGGATCTGCATACAAAACCGGTTTACCATTTTGATCGTTTAGTTGGAGCGTATCAATAGTTCCATTTATAGTTTCAAACTGTTCGCATAATTCCAGTGTGGGAGCTATTCTTGCGCCGTATCCATCAGGAGATCTTACCCCAAACGGCAATACCCACCTGTCAAAAGAGTGTGCTTTATTGGGGTAAACAAATTTCTTGGAATATATTATTTCTTTATTAGCAGAACCCTCGTCAAGAAACAGGTTTTGGAAATTTTCAGTTTTATCGCTCTTAAGATCATATAATGAATATTTGTTTGATTCCATTATAGCTTTCGCTGCATCAAAAGCTGCCTGCCAATATTTTGGAGCATCGCCTGCGGGAATACCCAATATACCTTCAAGATTTACGGATCCATATTTAGCTATAGATGCGGCATACAGCATAGCTCGGGATTTTAAAGAAAGAGCGGCATACCTGTTGGCTCGCACGGTATTGGTAGTTACCGGTGAAGCCGGTAATAACTTTACTGCTTCATCTAAATCCCTGGCAATAAAGTCAAACACTTCTTTTTCTGTATTTCTAGGCACCTGTAATTCTGCCAGGTTATTGCCTTTCCATTCCTGCACGGTGGTTATAATGGGAATACCACCATAACGTTTTACCATTCCAAAATAATAATATGCACGTATAAAATACGCTTCTCCCAGATAAGCGTTCTTTACTCCTTCTGAAAATTTTGTTGAAGGTAATTTTTCAATCAGGTTATTCACATTCCGAACTGCAGTATATTGCCAGTACGGAAGCCATCCGCCATCCCCCACACTTGAATTATCGGAGCCAAACGCATAGGTAGCTTCTTCAGATAAATGGCAAATAAAAGTACCTGACCCATCTCCATTAAAGCCGCCCCTGGGGCTAAACCTAAAATCTTCTGTTGGTAATAAATTGTATAATGTGGCAAAGTATGCCATTACGCCAGATTCATTACTTAGTATTTCATCTTCCGACAGCTTGTTATATGGTTTTTTGTCTAATACTTTATTACAAGACAAGAAAACATTTCCAGAGAATAAGACTATAATTATAATAAAGAATTTCGTTTTCATAAATCATTTTTTAGAATGAAAGATTTACACCTACGTTAAAATTCCTGGTTATCGGATACAGAGAACTATTATCGGAAGGAGTTTGCTCCGGATCGATGAATTTAATTTTTGTCCAGGTAAACATATTAAAGCCATTAGCATACAGCCTTAAATTTCTTATACCCACTTTTCTAAACCAGTTCTGAGGAAATGTGTATCCAAGTTCTATGCTTTTAACTCTAAACCAGGAAGCGTCCTGCAGCCAAAAATCAGATACCGCGTAATTAGAAGTAGTAGTAGTTCTGTAAGCAGGATACTTACCAGGAGTCCATTCTCCATTAGGATTTTTTATATCTGCCAGGTGCCATCTGTCATTAAATATATCCAAACTGTTGCGTCCCCAGCGAAGCGGAGTTTGCAATGCTCCGCCATAAATAACATCAAAGTTAGCGCAACCTTGCATAAGCACAGTAAGATCAAATCCTTTATAGCCTGCTCCAATAGTTATACCATATGTTAGTTCCGGATAACGGAGCGCATCGCTGAAACCTGAAGTACTTGTAGTTCCCCTGCCTATCGGAAGCTGGTCGCCGCTATCAATAATTCCATCATTATTTATATCCTGGTATTTAAGATCTCCCGGCAAAAGATATTTATTACCATTTCCATCCTGTACAGGTGCAGCGTATATCTCATCAAATGTTTTAAACTGACCAAGGCAATGATATCCCCATATAATGTTATTCCAACGTTCCCAACTATTATTTCTCCAATTGTCGTATGAATTAACCGGCATCGCTCTTTCCTGGTAATCTGTTTTTGTGCGTGCATATGCCATGTTAGCAGATATATCAATTTTAAAATCTCCTATCATATTGGAATGACCTAGCGTAATTTCATAACCGCTTGTAATATCACTATTAAGATTTTCCTGAGGAAGCGTAGCACCCACAGTATTAGGCAAAGACATATTACGTGTTGCCAGCAATCCTTCTCTACGTCTGCGAAATATATCAAACTCAAATTTCAGTTTACTATTCCATAAACTTCCTTCAATACCCACATCAGTAGTTGCAGCTTTAATCCAAAAAATAGAATTATTTGGAAGATTTTGAAAACCCAATCCGGAGATTAATCCATTTTCAAAAACATAATTGCCACTCGGATAAGTATAACCAGTTAAATACTGAAATGCTAATGCACCATCATCACCAAGTTTTCCCCATGATCCTCTTATTTTAAGATTATCAATAAATGAAAACGAGTTATTGTTCTTAATAAACTTTTCTTCAGATATACGCCAACCCACTAAGACCGATGGGAAAAATGCCCAACGATTGGAAGGAGGAAACTTAGACGATGCATCATAACGACATGCATATTCAAATAAATATTTAGAACGAAAATCATAATTTACCCTTCCCACAAAACCCTGGTAAGATATGTCACTTGGGTTTCCGGCTGTTGCTCTTTGTGTAGCTTCTGTACCAGCTCCAAGCTGATCAATAGCATCCAGTTCCAAATCTCTTCTTGCAGTAAAATTTTTAGAGTAGTCTGTTCTTTGCTCAAAAAGCACCATGGCTTTTATATTATGATCGTCTATTTTCTTCTCATAATTCAATGAGGCCTGAATGGTTTCCCTGTAATTTGTAGAATAGCTTTCGGTTATATATGAAGGCGTTTGCTGATATACTGGGGTGTACACATCGGTAACTGCATTATAATTATAAAGTGGATATTTTTTCTTATAAGTTTTAACATTTCTATCCTGGTTATAATAACTATACATAACCCTTGCTTTCAAACCATCAAGGAAAGGCAACCTATAATTTAAAGCAGCAGTTCCCTGCCAGTTCTTATTTAGCGCATTAATGTAACCAGACATATCAGATGAAGTAATTGCCAGTGGATGAGTTCCGTCTGCGACAGCATTGTTAAGATAATCCGGGTTATTGTTGGCATATACCGTTAATGTGGGAATTTGCATCCACATGGATTTAAACATTAAAACTCTGTCTAAGGTACCACCAGGCTCATTTGTCTTTTCTATTATACCATTGATCAAAAACTCAGCTTCAAGATCTTTTGTTATTTGAGTGGAAAGGTTGGTTCTAAAATTATACCTTTTGTAGTTTAGATCGCCACTTTTCCATAAACCCATTTCATCAAAATAACCCATAGAAACAAAATACTTCACCTTTTCGCTTCCGCCTCTTATGCTTAAATTATGCTGTTGTTGCGGAGCAAAATCACGCAAAGCAAGATTAGCCCAATCTGTACTTTTTTTAGTGCCATCTTTATACTGTTGTATCTGCTCATCCGAATACGTTAATGCCCGGGGGTTAAAATTTGGATTAATAATACTGTTTACCAGGTTTTCATTTTGTACCTGCTCATTGGTAAGATTCATCCAATCCACTGCGGATCCCACCTTAGGAGTATTAGTTATATTTGCCCAACCCACGGTGCCTGAATAAGAAAACTCCGTTCTTCCCGGTTTCCCTTTTTTAGTGGTGATCAACATAACACCATTAGCAGATTGAACTCCATAAACTGCTGCGGACGCGTCTTTCAAAATTGAAACACTTTCAATTTCATTTGGATCTAGCCTGTTATAATCAGAACGAACAACGCCATCCACTATTACTAAGGCGCCTCCCATACCGCGTATATCAATATAGTTTTCGTATCTGCCGGGCTCACTTGTTCTTTGAACAACCCTTAACCCAGGCATCTTTCCCGACATCATATTTGTAAGGTTGGCATTTGTTGTTGTATTCAGCTGTTCAGCATTTATCTGTGTAACGGCGCCAGTTAATGTCACTTTCCTTTGCGTACCATAACCAACAACTACCACATCCTTCAAAGCGCTTTCTTTTAATCTTAAAACAACAGAAATATTTCGTCTACCCCTTACCGGTATCTCTTGTGATTGATATGCGACATGACTAATGTGCAATACTGAATTATCCGCCACTGTAATCCTGAAATTACCGGCAGCATCTGTAGATACTCCAACACTTGTACCAGACACAGACACAGATACTCCTTCAACTCCATTTCCTTCTTCATCTAGCACACGCCCTGTTACTTCAATAGGTGGAGGCAATTCATCCATTGATTCTTCCTGGGACTTTACTATCGCTGCACTCTCCTCCTTTGTACTTATAACTATTACCTTGTCTTTTATTACATAGGTCAATGGCTGGTTTTTAAAACACTCTTTAAGAGTCTCTTCAATTGTAGCATTTTTTACGTCTACAGTTACCCTGCCGGCTTTTTGAATTGTCTTATCATTGAAGAAAAAATTAAAACCTGTTTGCTCAGTAATGCTTTTAAAAACTTCTGTAAGTGTAGCATTCTTTTTTTGGAGTGAAATTTTCTGAGCCGTCAGATTTGCATTTACCTGGAGGCAGGCGAACAAGGTAAATAGTACTGTTAGCTTCATAGCAATCATTGTTTGATTAGTGACAAAAGCCTTAAATACACAGGCTTTGTCAAAAGCATGTTCTTTCATACCTTTGATTGTTTGGGTGATTTACTGATAATCGATTATAAATGCCTAAAGCATTTATAAAATGTTGCCCGAATTCTTACAGGAGTGCCGCAAACACTCCTGTTTTTTATTAATCAAATCATCATTAACGACAAATTTTTATTATGGACCAAGCTGCATTGCTACTATTGAGCTTTAGTTGCGTCGCACACTTCAACTGTTTGTTCGCTATTGTGCATTATGCGGCCATTCGTCCTATTTATTTACATCTCTAATATATCGATCTCGTATTGTCTTAATTATATTATTATTCTTCATCGCATACCAACATCATTAGTATATCAAATCATCGTCCGAAAGTATGGTTGATCAGAGATTTCAGAAATTCAACTGTGCAAAAAAGGTGAACGATGGTGTTGCTTACAAATTATTACATGCATTATCCCCAGTGAGCCCAGATAATATTAAATCTATTTTTGCAAAGCCTCTGCAAATTTTGTATGCGACCTTTTGTGTGTTATATAATAGACAAAAAAAATGGCTGAAAGGGTACCTCTAAAAGAAATTTTTATGTAACCATTTTTGTTTTTATTTCTCGAGTCCATAAATCAGAAATCATGGTCGCAATTATTTCATTCAATTATCTTCTTTATTCTTTTTTTGCAGCTCATGTATAAAAATTCTCAATTCTAAGCGCTTTCAATTTTCAGCTTTCACCTAATTTCAGATATCTCACTTCACCGACACTTCAAAAAGTTCTCCTTCAAATTCTTTTTCAAGAGTAATGGAAAAACCTTTTTCAGTCAGATCCTTCCCGGTCATTATAGCTATTGGTTTTCTTTCAAATCCTTTACTAATAATGTACATTTTATCTTGTATTAACCATGGCACAAACACCTTGCGGGTATTATCTTTCGCACCATGTTTGAATACACCAATTAATCCGCCGCTTCCGGTTTCTGTGTTTATCCGGGCAAATGCATCCCATGCGCCTTCCGCAGGCTCTCCAAAACCAGGCAAATCCTGGCGGAAAGCCATATAACCATGTTTTCTTTCCAGTTCTTTCAACCAATCTGAAATCGATTTATACCAGGTTTTTTCTGAAGAATTCAAAATACGCGGATCTCCCAACATGATGGGCACAGTTCCCGCAAGCGACTTAAATGCCAGTTGATGATATTCATCATTCATTTTTAAATTGCCTATAAGTAAAGAAGTGGCAGGAATAGCCGGCGTGCGCCCCCATGCCAGGTTGCGCATACGCAAAGCGCCCAATGGCCCCGGCTGTTGGATGTTAGACAGCCAGTTTCCTTCGGCATGTTTTACAATCGCATAATCGTTTAAATGCTGGCGGCCCGTCGTTTCGTAAGTGCAGTCGATAAACAGTTCGGGAGCTTCCTTATGCAATTCATCAAAAAGCTGTAAGCAACGGTTATACAATTCGGCGTAAGACTCTTCTCTGTCTTTATGATATGGATGATTGCCGGCATAACAACCGGTGTGACTATAGTCAGAAACATAACAGCTTGTAACAATGGCAAAATCCAATTTCAGATATGTCAAACCGTGTTCACGCACTAACCGCAAGGCTGTACTTTTAATATAATCATACCAGTCTGTTCCCAGGCATGCTGTGCGGCTCCTGCCGCTTTCAGTGTGAAGATTGGCAGGTCTCCCATTTTTACCTACTATAAAATATTCCGGGTGTTCGTTATAAATACGGCTGGATGGATCTGCCGATGACACCGTAAGCCACAAGCCCGGCTTCATTCCTAGTGATTTGATATAATCGAACACGGGTTTTAAACCATTTGGAAATTTCTTTTTATCTACCTCCCAATCACCATGAAAACCACGCTTTCCTTCAAGATCATTTATATTTATTTGCCAGCCATCATCTATAATAAATTCTTCCACTCCACATTCAGAAGCGGATTTAGCTAGCTCTCTAACTAATTTTTCATTTATATCCCGGTAGAAAGGAAACCATGTATTATAAGCGAACATTGGTTTTTTAGACAGTTGCTGTAAGCGAATGTTCATATACTTGCGAACAAAATCGGAAACAGTGGTATTAATCACCCATTGTGGATCATTGGTGTTATTATATAAGGCAGTAAATACCCAGGGGCTTTCCCACTGTTCGCCCGCTTTAATCCATTTGCGAAATGCGAATTGCTGATTTGGATATGTTAATCCGGCTGTAATAGATTTTCCATCCAACCTGAATGTTGTTCTTTTTGTAACACTAGCCGCTTCATTTCCAACTGCAATGCCTTTGGCACTATCAATATCGTGTATCACAACTAATGCGTCATTATGGTCTCCGGTAAAAGGATCGAAATATTTATAGCGACCATAATGCCGTAAAATGTAAGAGTCAATAGCATGCCAGCTTACCTGGAACGATTCTACATCCACCGCTTCCAGTTTAATTGTCCCGTATCCGGTATTTTTAATTCGCAAAGCCTTATGTACAAGCGGCAACTTAGGATAAACGAGATATATTAATTCAACATCGAAACTATAATTTTCCTCATTGGTAAATGAAATTATTACACCACTCGCACCGCTAGCAGATGTAGTATCACGCTTGCGAATATTACTCCAATTACTTAATCCGTTATACTTTATATCATTTAAAAGAAAAGAGAATTCCTCGCTTTCACCTCTAATAAAATTTTCCTGTTTATCATACATAGAATATGAAATTCCTGCAATGTGGTTCTTATTCAAAATTATTTCACGACGAATAACACCGTTATCTATTACAGCTTTATTTTGCGGATAAGTGTCAATTACAAAAATCAACAGAAAAAACATCAATTGTACAATTCGTATCATGATGAAATTTTTTCTTGAACATTATAAAAAAAATAATAAGGCCAATAAATAGGAGTATATCTGCTAATGTACAATAGCGAACAAATCGTTGAAGAGTGCGACGCAACGATGCTTAATAGTAGCAATGCCGCCCGGCTCAAAATAAAAAAAACACTAAACTACAAGCTGGTTAAAAACGGCTTGTTCACCTGGAAGCATTCTTGGTATTGCTACTAATATTTTCTTCAATAAGGCTTTACAATCACCCTGTTACCTTCAACTGAAAACTTTACTGTTTTTGTAAGTTCCAATACTTTCAGCAATGCAGATAAACTTTGCATACGGGGAATAGCCCCTGAAAAAGATTCTTTCTCTACCTGCCCTTCATATGACACATCCACATTATACCACCGTGCCGCCTGGCGCATAATTGTGGTAATATTCGTGTTAGTAAATTTGAAATAGCCATTTTTCCAGGCAACTACTTCAGTAACATCAACTTCATTAACAACAATGTGTTTAGAATCCTCACCAATCCGGGCCTGCTGCCCCGGCTTCAGCATTGCATATTCACCATTGTTATATACTCTAACAGAACCTTCCAGCAAGGTTGTATTAATTGACTGTTCATCGTTGTAGGCCATTACATTAAAATGCGTACCCAATACTTCCACTTCAGCATTATTGATCTTTACATAGAATGGCAATTTATCTTTTCCGTTTCCGACATATTTTGTTGTTATTTCGAAATAAGCTTCTCCGCTAAGCTCTACGGTTCTTTCTTTTTCTGAAAAAACTGTTGGAAACTTGAGAGAAGAAGCCGCATTTAACCATACTAAACTACCATCCGGCAATACAATTTTATATTGTCCGCCTTTAGGAGTAGAAATGGCATTATGTAAAACAACCGCGTCACCTTCTGTGACTTCGTAAGTTAATTGCCCGCCATTCTTAATTACTTTAGTATTCCCCTGCTGCGCTATACTTCCATTTCCTGCACTATCCAGAATAATTGTATTACCATCGGCCAATGTTAATATAGCTTTATCACCACCCGGTAAAATATCATTAATAATATTTGAAGCTATTTGACTTTGTTGTTCATTTTTTAATGTTGCAGATGGTTTCCAGAACATGTAAGCCACACCGCTAAAAGCCAATAAAACACAAGCCGCAGCCATATACCAATACCTGTTAAGTTGATAACTTTTCTGTGGCTCATCAATTATTAAAACCGGATCCTCATCCTTACTTTCAGCACCCATTGCCTGCTGCAAATACGTATCCAGCTTTCCTTCGTTCATCAAATGAAAAAACAAAGCGACCTCTTCTTCTGTTGCTGTATTGTTTGCAAATCGATCAACCAGTTGCTTAAGGAAATCTTTTTCTTCCATAATATGTATTCATTCATTATAGACAAAAAAACAACCACCAAGGGTACCTCTTACATGCATTAATTTAATAGCTTGATCTTCTTTTAACACAACGCTTTAATGTACTATTAAATGTATTCTGAACAATTAATAAACCGGGCTTTATTTAGAACATTTTATGATTATGTACCGGGCTTTACTGCTACTATTAAGCATCGTTGCGTCGCACTCTTCAACAGTTGTTCGCTATTGTGCGCTATACAAACATTCATTATAGTTTATCTCCTTTACTATTGAAGAAAAAACAAGTATTGATTTCAATGAAGTATTGTTCTTAATAAGAAATGTCAAGGTCGGAGCGCAGCATGTTTCTAAATGCTTTCAGCGATCGTACAATATGCTTTTTTACTGCATTTCTGGATATTCCCAAAAGTGAAGCCACTTCCTCATAGCTTTTATCCTGCTCTTTACATAACACGAAAATATTCCTGGTCTGAACAGGTAATGCTTCCAATATTTTATTCAACTGTAATTTATACTCTTGCGACAGCATTTGGTCATCAGTAGAAGCGGTACTTTGTCTTTGATAGTGTTTAATAATTTCTGATTTTGCTATTTCCTGTCCTGCGGCACGTTTTAAAACATTTATAGTATGATTTCGAGCCATAGTAAATATGTAGGCCTTAATCGAAACAATTTCTGATAACCGTTCCTTATTCTCCCATACTTTTATAAAAACTTCCTGCGTAATATCTTCAGCCAAATCAGGTGATTTTACAAACTTCAAAACAAGATTCCTGATCTGAAATTTATATTGCTTATAAACAATAACAAAAGCATCTTCATCTCCTTTTGCTAATTTTTGCGCTATAGAATAATCATCAAAGGACAGATTGACAAGCATGTTATTTTAGGTTATCAAATATATTATTTACACAAAAAATCATCTTATACAATAGTATCATCTTATACCAAAATCTTAATAAAGATAATAAAGATAGCCGAACTCTGTTTTATCGCTGATTAAAATCAGAAAAATGATTTTGATACTCAATTTCCATAAGGAAAATTGGTAATCATTATTTGGCTAGCGTGTAAACAAATGAATATTCCCAACATCTCCTTCGAATTTAAGAGGTAAGATACATAAAACGCATATTTACATTTTTAACAGTAATGAATATATGAAAAATTACAAAAGCGCAAAAAATTGAGTTCCCATTATTCTTTCCATAAAATTCCTCAAACTCAAAACTTCTGGTATTGCGGCCGCCTATTATCGATAAAATAAAATAAGTAACCATTAAGCACAGCGTGAGTTTAATGTGAAAATGTAGAAATGAATTTGAAAATGTGCTAATTTGAAAATTTGAAAATTCTTTGTGATGGAATTGTTTATTAATTCAATGATTTGATCGAAATGACGTGCGGGAACGCTTTCTATAATTTTCTGAATTTGGATTCGTTGGATTAGAGGATTGTTGGATGTTGTTTTCCTGGTCTTTATAATAAACCAAACCGTGCGAGAAATTTCAGCAGTAACTAAAAACCTTGAATGTTGCTAAAAGCAACAGTATAAAGCTGCAAGGCTACAAGCCTTGCAGAGCATAAAAGTTTAGACCACAAATAAAGGATACGTTTATTGTTGGTTTTATCCAGTTTATTAATCATGGTTTCTATACTTTTTCATTAAGTCTTTTAGCCGTGCATCCATATTCTCTTCATTTTTATCCAAGTCATAATCGCTGGGTATTGAGTAAGCTTCTATTAAAATTCCTTTTTCGAACAAGCAGTAAGTGTATTTTTTTGGCTTAAATTCATTATAGCCAAATCCATAAGAGGTATCAATTCCAGAAATAATTAGTTGTACTCCTGAAACCCAATCCGCAAATACCTGGCCATTATTTTCCTTTCCAGGAATTAATAAGCTCAGTTCAATATTCTCTTTATCAATAGAATCAAACCTTAACCCACTATACAATTGCAAACTTTTTAGCACTAAACTATCATTTATAATCGCCCATTTACAATGCGGGGCCCCACATTTCTCAAAGTTTTCCCAGTTGTAAGGCCAATTCAAATGTCGATTTGAGTATAATGCGTAAATGGGACTTAACCTTTCTACCCCGGTATTTAATTTACATTGATTGCCTTTATATTCAATTTCATCATTTTGATTAAGGCGGTAATAGTAGGTTATATAGTTTTGGTTTAAATAAAGCGACTTATATTTTATCATTAAATCTTTATCAGCAGTATCCCTGGCAGAAATGTTCTTAATTTTTCCAAAGTCTTTTTTTGTTATTTCACTTTTTGTAATAATCTCTCCGTTCCGTATATGGAAATAAAAGGTGCTTATAACCTCCTGTTTGCTCTTATTACTTGTTTTATTACACTCTATTATACCGCTGAACCAATCAGCAAAAACCAAATCATCATTTGAATTTGTAATTTTTTTTGATTTAATCCCATACTTATCGGGGCTACTGAACTTTTCTTTTATATTAATTTCTTTTAGATAGAAACTGTCATTTTGAATAACCCATGTTGCAATATGTCCCCTGTAATTTGCTGTTGACAACATTGGAAAAGGATATTCAATTTGATTTTGATAAAAATATTCTTGCAATGGCGATGGATGCCCCCAGCCAGTATTTAATGTCAGGGTGAGATCGTCGTAAAGCAATTTATCCGGTCGTTGCTCTGTGGCTGCTACACTTAATGTAACAATAAGTAGAAAGCATAAACTTATAGCGTTTTTCATGTCCGTAAGAAATAAACTGGTAATAGTAATTTCTTACTAAATATACACACAGAATTGATAGTATTGTTGGATGTTGTTTTCCTGGTCAATCTAAACCCTCTAATCCATAAATCCTTTAATCCAACAAATCCAAATTCTGACACCAATCTTATCCGTTAATGTGAAAATGAATTTGAAAATTCGCTGTGATGGATTTGTTTATTAATTCAATAATTCAATGATTTGATATCTCTGACCTTTGGAGGTATGCCTTCGCACAATACCACCTCACGCACCCAGGAATACTTGCAAATGCACTCCAAACGAAACTAGCAATCAATCATTTCCTATCACTAAAGTTACACCCTGCGATTCCTGGCTGTTTGGCCCTACCATAATCTCAAATTCTCCCGGCTCTACTACATACTGCATATCGCGATTCCAAAACTTCAACATATCATCAGTTATAATAAATGATACGTTCTTTGATTCACCAGCGCTCAACATTATCTTTTGAAAGCCTTTCAACTCTTTTACCGGCCTTGTTACACTGCTTACCTTATCGTGAATATACAATTGCACCACCTCTTCTCCTTTCCTGTTTCCACTGTTTGTTACCGTTACAGATATATTTCTTCCTTTTAATTGTGGCCGGCCATAACTAAATGTGGTATAGCTCAACCCATAGCCAAAATGATATAATGGCGTATTCTTTTCGGTAACATAATCATAACCCTTGCTGCTTGGCTTATAATTGTAATACACAGGTAGTTGCCCTACTGAGCGCGGTATACTAATTGTAAGCTTTGCCGATGGATTTACATCTCCAAACAAAATATTGGCAAAAGCGTTACCCGCTTCCTCTCCACAGAACCAGCCATCTACTATGGCATCAGCATGCCCGGATATATAATTGATGGCATAGGGCCGGGCATGAGACAAATACACAATAACAGGTTTTCCTGTTTCCACCATTGCTTTAACCAACTCATCCTGCTGGCTTACCAGCTCCAGGGTAGACATATCCCCCATCCTGTTGGTTCCCGCTTCCCTTGATATTTGCTCGTTCTCTCCTACAGCCACAATGATAACGTCGGCCTGCGAAGCCAATTGAGTTGCCTGCGCAATTTTCATTCTGTTACTGTCGGCGTTGGGAAAAATGGCCGTATTAATGTATTGGTAATTGTTTATGGAAATGGTATCGCCATTGGTAGTCATGTCCACACCTTTGTGATAAATTATTTCCGCCCTGCCTCCGGTCTTATTTTTCAGTCCCTCCAGGATTGATACATTATGCGCGGGAATACCAGAATAATCGCCCAGGTAGTTGACGGCTGCGCAAGGACCAACCAATGCTATTTTCTTATACCTGTTTATATCCAGCGGTAACAGGTTATTGTTGTTTTTCAAAAGCACAATACTTTTTTCGGCAGCCTCCAGCGCTAAGGCTCTTCCCGTATTGTTTGCTTTTAATTTATTGGCATTGCTTATATCAACATCGCCCTGCTCAAACAGGCCCATTCGAAACTTCATAGCCAATATGTAGCTTACCGCCATATCAATGTCTTTCAGGGAAATTTTCCCTTCTTTCACAAGGGCTGTAAGATGGCTATAATTATTTCCGTAAGGAAGGTCGATGGTAACACCCGAATGGAAAGCTTTTAGTGCGGCAGCTTTTTCGTCCAATTCCACATGATGCTTTTTCCAAAGCTGATCGATAGCCCACCAGTCGGAGACAACAATACCCTTATAACCCCATTCCTTTCTAAGCACTTCCTTTAAAAGCCATGGATTAGCGTGAGCAGGCACACCATCCACTTCGCAGTATGCCGCCATAATGCCCGCCGGATTGGCGTACTTTATACAAAGCCGGAAAGATTCCATATGCATCTCCCTTAAAGTGCGCTCCGAATAGTTTGCAGGAGCCTGATTAATGCCGCCCTCACTTTGCCCATGACCGGTAAAATGCTTTAAAGTAGCAGCTACATGTCCGGGCATTACAGTTCCATTATCACTGCCCTGGTAGCCTTTTACTACCGCGCTGCCCAAAATGCCACAGAGGAAAGGATCTTCTCCGTAAGTCTCGCCGGTGCGGCCCCAGCGCGGATCGCGGCACACATCTACTACAGGTGCCAGCACCCAATGAGTACCTTTGCTACCGGCTTCGTGGGCAATGTATGTGTATACTTTTTTAATAAGCGAAGTATCCCAACTTGAGGCCAGCGAAATGCTGGTAGGAAAAATTTCGGCACCGGGCGCCAGTAATCCGTGATGCGCTTCATCTATAAAAAGCGTTGGGATACCAAGTTTTGTTTTGGTTTTCAGGTAGCGTTGCAGAGCATTCCGGCGATAAATAGTTTGCTCGGCAGTGGCATCAAAATCAGGGTTCATCATACCAATTCCCCTGCCAAACATGCTATCCATTTTAAAAGGATCATTCAACATTTCATCAGTCAGCTTCGGGCGGCTCATATGAAAGCTTTGTAATTGGGCCACCTTCTCTTCCAGCGTCATGCGCTTTAAAAGATCCGATACCCTTTTTTCAACAGGTAGTTCTGGATTTTTATAATCTTGCGCCAACAAACAATTAGAAAAGAGTTGTAAAAAAATTAGCATTACATAAAACCGCTTCATAGCTTTTAATTTAGTTTTTATACTATACACAGTAACATCATTAATTTGGGAACAGGAATTTTATGGGCCTAGCAACAGAATTACTATTAAGCTTTACTTGCGTCGCACTCTTGTACTGTTGTAATTCTATTGAACATTGTGCAACAGTTCTTACTATTTATTAACTCTCAAAAAATTCAACAGAAAAATGCTCATTTTTTTCCTGCATCCCATCCCCACAACTATTATTAATTATTAATTATTCATTATTAATTATTAATTGTCGTATAGCAGTACATAGGTTACACTTTTTTAGTATCCTTAAGAACTGCCGGTAAAATGGGCAGCCCTTAAGGGCGGTTAATGGTTAAAACTGTAGCAGTACATCGGTTACAGTTTTATACTTTACGTTCTTTGA
>JAVBLN010000015.1:0-45252 GCA_031553495.1 Flavihumibacter sp. | reverse complement strand
GGTAATTTATTCAGCACTTAACTATAAACACCAGCCTTTCTACCGAAAAAAATCTGTAGTCCCCCTTTGCTCAATTTCAAAAAATCAAAATCACTCCCCTGGCTCTTTCCCACCTTCTTAGCTGCAATGTGGGTTAAGCATAGCTAATTCTGATGACTTTAAATTAAAATTTTTACTCAGTTCATCAAATGGTAATCTTAAGCATATGATTCTGGCTTCATTTCCGGGTAGCAAGCTGAAATATGATTGTACATCTGAAGAGGCATAATAAACAGATCTGGCAGAAGTATTTCCAAAGGCATTGCCATTTTTGTTTGAAACATCAAAAACAAACTTGTGATAATATGTGGCTTCGTTTAAAGAAAAAGCGATCAGATAATATTCGGGGTCTGTGGTGGGTTCTATTTTGTAAGTAATTTGTACAGTTCCCTTCATGTGTACGCTATAAAGCGCCATCGTTTTGCTGAAAGGATAAAAGGTAATTTTTCCCTGAGCATATTTGTTATTTATAGTAATAACATTGTCTTCTTTTTTTACACCATATCTACTAACATTAAGCCATGATTTATATATCTGGTTGAATACATTTATTGTATTATCCCTTTTGCCATTTACATTGGTTAAATATATTTCTATCATATATAAATGTAAACTTTGATAAAGTCAACATATGCAGATGTCAGTTCCACACCTGGTTTAATTTGGTAAGAATTTATATATGTAATGTTTTTCTTTATACTCAGAACAGCAATATTACACAGATCATTTAAAAACTTTGCTGTTGAAATGCTACTAATGAAAAATACAAAAAGATAAGGCATCATTTCATGTAATTTGATTTACACTTTTATATTAAATAACATACGACATACTTGCATGTCGACAGATACTATAAAAGCAAGCTTCAAGAATGGATATGCGCAAATCGCCAATTATTCTTAGCATTGTTTTTCTGTTCTTACAATCACAATGACCACACTTCGTTTTTATTACGATACACTTATAGGGGCTATTAGTCTAACTATTAAATGAAAACAACTTTTATCAACTGATTGTTTTCGTTTACGAAAATATAGAAGGAAAATTTTTAGTGGTATTCAATTCTTTTATTTATGTATTCAAAAAATTTATTTTTTGAAAAAATTATTGGATAAACAATATAACCGTTATAGTGAGGTAAACATATACGATGAAAACAAATTCCCTATAAGCAGAAACTCATTCTATTTTTTTCGGAAAAATATTCTAACAGGAACTCCTTTAAAATTAAAGTTTGATCGCAATTGATTTTCGAGATAATTTTTATATGGAGTTTTTATATCATCCGGATAGTTTGTGAAAAACGCAAACGACGGCACATGTGTTGGTAACTGTGTTACATATTTTATAGTTACGGCATGGCCTCTTACAACCGGTGCGTGATAGGCCTTTACAGCATTCAACATTACATCATTTAGCTGCGCGGTAGGTATTTTGCGCTTCTTGTTTTCATACACTTCTATGGAAGTTTCTATTGCTTTAAATATCCTTGTTTTATCCTTTACAGAAATAAATAATACCGGCACATCCGTAAACGGCGCTAATCTTTGTTTCAATACTTTTTCATAATCCCTTGCAGTATTGGTTTCTTTTTCTACAAGGTCCCATTTATTTACCAGCACCACAATACCTTTTCCTTTTTTAGCAGCAAGGCCAAAAATATTCAGATCCTGAGCTGTAATTCCTTTTTCCGCATCTAACAGTAATAAACACACGTCTGCCTCGTCCATTGCTTTTATAGCCCGTATCACAGAGTAAAATTCAAGGTCTTCGTTTACTTTTGTTTTTCTGCGAATACCTGCCGTATCAATAAGAATAAACTCTTTGCCAAATTGATTATAATGTGTGTGAATAGTATCGCGAGTGGTACCGGCAATTTCGCTTACAATTGTGCGTTCTGCACCTACCAATGCATTTAATAAAGACGATTTCCCAACATTTGGTTGTCCTATGATTGCAAACTTAGGCAACGGATTTTCATCTTCAATTGCCACCGGATGCTGTTCTGTAATAAGTCCGGTAACAGCATCAAGCAGTTCGCCGGTGCCGCTTCCGCTCATTGCTGAAATAAAGAAAATATTTTCTATGCCCAAAGCATAAAATTCCGATGCTTCTAAAAATCGTTCGTGATTGTCAACTTTATTTACGGCAAGAAACACCGGCTTGGGAGAACGTCTAAGCAAATCGGCCATCGCGTCATCAAGGTCGGTAATTCCGGTTACCGTATCTGTCATAAACACCACAGCATTGGCTTCTTCCAGTGCGATCAGTACCTGCTTTTTTATTTCGCGTTCAAATACATCCTCGCTTTGCGGCACAAATCCACCGGTATCAATCACATTGAAGGTTTTGCCCGCCCACTCGGCCACGCCATACTGCCGGTCGCGGGTCACGCCGCTCACATCGTCAACAATAGCTTTCCGTTTTTCCAACAAACGATTGAAAAAAGTACTTTTCCCCACATTCGGTCTTCCTACTATTGCCACTGTAAATCCAGACATAATTTTGTTTTTATTTTGTCATAAAGCCAGTTAGTTGCAAACAACATTTCTTCGGCTATACTTAATCTATTAATTTGATTCCCGTTTTTGTAAATTCTATTTTTCTTTGTTTATACAGGTTGCCCGTTGTCATTTTAAATGTTTTCTTGCTCATCCCAAAAAAATCATAGATCTCTTCAGGGGCAGATTTGTCATGATACGGCAGGTAACCGTTATTTTCCCGCAAAAGCCGCACAATTTTTTCAGCTTCATCCTCTACCCTTTTATAGCCTTGCGTTCCCGCAACCACGTCTATTTTGTTATCTTCTCTTATGGTTTTTATAAAGCCTTTAAAAGTATCGCCAACCCGAATAGTACGGTATATTTCATTAAAATGCAAAATGCCTGTATGTTTATTATTAATGATAACCACATAGCCTATATCTGTTCGGCGATAAACGGTAAGTTGCACCTGCTCCTTTTCCACAACAGTTAATGAATCATTGTTCAAAAATGGTTCAATTTTTTCAGTAGCAGCCACACGACCGGTTTGTTCATCAATATAAATTTTTACTAGATACTCGCCGCCAACCCGCATTCCGGTAAGTTGTTTCGATTTGGGAACAAACAGATCCTTCATCAATCCCCAATCAAGAAAGGCGCCATGCATTGTAATACTTACAGCTTTCAGCAACACAATATCACCAGCCACTCCCTTTGGTGTTTGGGTAGTAGCAATTATCCTGTTCTCCGAATCGTGATAAACAAACACATTCAGTTCATCACCAACCTGCACATTTTCCGGCACAAACCTTTTGGGCAATAGTATTCCCTCATTACCATCATCCAGGTATACACCAAAATCCACCATTCGTTTAACTTGTAAAGTATTATACCCGCCTATTTTGATCATCCGGCAAAAGTAATCAATTTGAAAATGTGATGAAATTCAAAATAGAGCGCATTCCAAAACTTCCTGATGTAGAATATGCCAGATTACCGGAATGTTGAATTATAATTCAAACACGCTTATATTACAAGCTGTTTTTTTTGGAACCGGCGGTAGTGCTGCTATTAAGCATCGTTGTGTCACTCACTTGTGCGGTAGGAATGCTATGGAGCAGTTGGCAGTAGAGAAGTCAGAAGTCATATTCGAACAGCTTTATTCTACATATTCTACTTTCCCTGAGAAATAAGTAGCGTATTATTGCAGCAGCATTTTCAAATTAGCATATTTTCAAATCAACTCCATGCGTTATATATTCATCGTGATTGCCGGTATTATATTGTTTTGGTCTTGTTCCAACGCAGGTAAAAGTCCGGGTGTTATAATAAAAACGGAATTTGGCGATATTGAAGTGGAATTATATCCGCAAAAAGCGCCCAAAACAGTGGCATCGTTTCTTGCACATGTTGATTCCGGACATTACAAAAGATGCTCGTTTTACCGCGTGTTAAACGATTATAATCAGCCATCCGATGCACCAAAGGCTGAACTGATTCAAGGGGGTATTTGGAAAAACCGTTCTTTAAAAATCAATCCGGCATTCGTTCCCCATGAAAGCACACAACAAACCGGCATTTTACATAAAGACGGAATAGTATCAATGGCTCGCAATGAACCGGGCACAGCTACCACAGAATTCTTTATTTGCATCGGCGATCAGCCCGGGTTTGATTATGGCGGTAAAAATAATGCGGACGGACAAGGTTATGCCGCTTTTGGAAAAGTAGTGAAGGGGTTGGATGTTGTACACAAAATTTACAACAAGCCCGAAGAAAACACTTCTTTTGATCCGCCTGTTATGATCATGAATATTGTAAGATGGTGAGCAAACGTGATCGATTTGAGATTTGAAATTTGAGATTTGAGATTGGTTGATGATTACAGGTTGCAAGTTACTGGTCGCAGGTGTTTTGATACAATCAAACCTTCAGAGGTAGAGAATTATCAAATCATTGCATTATTGAATCATTTTCAAATTTTCAAATTAGCACATTTTCAAATTCATTTCCACATTTTCAAATTAAATAAGCAGCGCTATACTGTAGTTTTTAGCAAAGAATCAAGTAACGCGTCGGCACAGGTCAGGAGACCTGCGCCAGCTTTGAGCAAACCTTCAAAGAAATATCGAATTATTGAATCATTTTCTTCATTTTCAAATTTTCAAATTAGCACATTTTCAAATTCATTTCTCACATTTCCACATTAAATCAGCAGCATGAATGATGCAACACCGGTGATAAGAATTACAACAGTTGAACGGAGCGTCGCAACTCAAGCCCAATCAGGGTTATGCAGCCGGTTACATAAATAAAAAACTCAAAGTTTATGCAATTTCAAAATTTTGGTTTAATACAAACTCATTATCTTGCATTCCAAACTTTGTGATATGAGCAACAGAACATTTACCATGATTAAGCCCGACGCCATGAAAAACGGACACGCCGGGGCAATTTTAGATAGAATTATCAGGGAAGGGTTTCGTATTGTAGCATTAAAACAAACCAAACTTTCCGCCGAAAAGGCCGGCGAATTTTATGCTGTGCATAAAGAGAGACCATTCTATGGCGAGTTAGTAGAATTTATGAGCAGCGGCGCTATAATTGCTGCGATTCTTGAAAAAGAAAACGCGGTAGCGGCATTCCGCACTTTAATTGGCGCTACAGATCCAGCAAAGGCAGATGAAGGAACGATCAGAAAACTTTACGCTACTTCCTTGGGTGAAAATGCTGTCCATGGTAGCGATAGCGATGAAAACGCGAAAATTGAAGGTGATTTCTTTTTCTCCGGTTTGGAAAAATACTAAGCTTTTCATACGACGATAGAAGATCGCTAACTTCTAAAAAAAACTTCCTCCAACAAGGAAGTTTTTTTATGTTTCCAAACCGTGCAAGTCATTGTGGCAATGCCAATGAAAATAAGTAGTACCATGCCTAATAGCATTTCATTGGTATAAGGCAACGGGTGGCCCAAAAAGGCCGATACCCCCTGCCCTGTCAGCAAAATTTCATTTCCTATAGCTCCGGTTAAAAAAATAATAATGCCTGTTGTAAATTGCTTTTTGTACTTTATGCAAACCTGTACGCTTGCAATTAAAAACAACGATACGATACATAATAACACCAGGTGTAAATATGCAATTACAACCGAACGTGAACCAAATACAAGTTTGGATAGTGCAGGTATAGCAGACAATGCCTGCAAAACAAATTTTAGAACTACGGCTAAGGAAATTATTCTATACAGCCACGCTATACCGGTTTGAAATGTTTGCAGCATTTTCTTCATCTTTCGCAAAATCCACAGTATGGCACCAAGCTGTACTAAAGCGGCCAAAGCTGCAATGACATATACCACAACGGGAATTTTGAAATTCAATATGGAAAGTAAATATGCAGGTATGCAACTGATAGCAAGTGTTACGCAAGCATTTTTTATCAATTTATTATTGTTGTATTGCTGTGGCGCTACCATGAATAATATGGCAAGACATCCAAACAGAAACCAACCATTATATTGAAAATGAAGGAAAAAATAAATGGCCGCGATATATAATTTCTGACCTACAACTTTAGTCGCCATTAACAAAGCCAGCATGAGTGTGCCTGCGGCTGATAGTTGCGCAAAAAAAAGCGCCGTTTTGCAGCAGAACGATGTTATCGTTTTATCATTCATACGGTTCAAATCGCGCCAATACTGAATTGCAAATACGGCGCTAATAATTATTGAAAGAGTTGAGAATAAAATGGAGTAAAATCCATAGCCCTGCAAAACAAAGGAAATAAACATGCCGTAGGCAATAATGAGGTTTGCCATTAGCAACTTTTTGTATTTCGTATATATGAGAACGTTACCTTTATTTTGTAAGTAATACACAAGGAAACAAAATAACATTTGCGAGACCCATCCGGTGAATGCGAAATGCGAATGCGCATGCAATAAAAATTTTTGCGAAATAAAAGTTAGTGGAAATAAAATCTTATAACGTAAGATAATGCCACAAGCGGCAACAATAAGAAAATTTAAGAAAGAGATTTTAATCCATTTATGAAGTGAAAACATTTTTTAAAACCAATATTAGGGTGAAACACAGCATGCATTTATGATTGGGCGCATATTATTAAAGTACACTTTTCCCTTTTCAATTGCAATATATCCTTTTTCATGCATGGCGCGCATAGTGCGGATCACAGTTTCAACACGCAACCCGGTCATATCAGCTATTTGTTGACGTGTAAGTTTTACAAGCGAACACGATGGGCAGAAACATTTTTTGGTAGTGGCTAAGTATTGAAGTAAACTGATAATACAGTGCTCGGGTTCGTGGCTGCTGATCTCTTTTAGGATATGCATTTTATAATGCAGTTTATTAGCCAGAAGCTTAAAAAAGTTTAAATTGATTTGTTGATCATCTTTTAACAATTGCTCAAAGCGTTCCCTGGCAAGCCTTAAAATAACTATATCGTTAATTGCAATTGCAGAATCAGCGTATATGCCATTATTAAAAAGTGGAAGTTCGCCAAAGCATTCACCGGGTTCAATTATGTCCTGCAGAAATTCTTTTCCACTATCGTCTATGTTTACTAGCTTAACTTTTCCTTCTTCGAGTTGGTTGTAAAAATTGCACCTTATACCTTCTTTAAAAATATATTCGCCGGCATTAATTTTTTTATAGCAGGCACCTAGTGACAATAAGAGGTTACTATTGATCATACCCTGGATTTAAAAATATATTTAAAACGTAAGAAAGCGAAATACCTCATAAACAAAAATGATCGAGGACAACTTACTTTATGATACAAATCATATTTAATTGAAAAAAATCTCGGTAGAAACTGAATGTCATGTTGAAAATATGATCGTACGCATAAAAATGCTTTAACACTCTGTTTATTCTTGCATAAACTAAAAAATTTATGAAGAAAACGCTCTTTTATACAGCAATTATTTTTGCTGTAATTGCCGCAGCTTGTGGAGGCAACTCTAACCCAAAAACCAATGATGATGCTTCTGCCAAAACCGAAACTACGCCATCTGGTAATCCTTCTTATGATCCGAAAAGAGGTGAAGGAAAATTTACAGAAGTTCAGGTAAGTCCTTCGTTGGACACGAAAATGGCCGAATCAGGTACAAATGTATATAAATTAAAATGCGAAAGCTGTCACAAATTAACAGATGAAAAACTTGTAGGTCCGGGTTGGAAAGGTATTACAGAGCGTCATAATGCTGTTTGGATCATGAACTTTGTAACCAATACTGATGCGATGATTGATAAAGACCCCTATGTTCAAAGCCAGTTGGAACTATGTCTTGTACGCATGCCAAATCAAAACTTAACTGATGATGAAGCCAGATCTGTGTATGAATTTATGCGTAAAAATGACGGAGTAAAATAATACAATAGTTTTTCTATTGCCATATTCAAAACACATTATCTAATCCCTTAATTAAAAATGATGAATACCACAACTAAACAATTGCTGGTACTATCTACAGCCGCAGTGCTGCTATCAGCAAATGCCTGTAAGCCAAAAAGTACAGCCTCAGCAGTGAGTGCCGACGCTGCTTCCAAAGCTTACGTAGCTCCAGGTAAGTATGATGAATTCTACAATTTTGTTTCAGGAGGTTTCAGCGGACAAATGAGTGTTTATGGTTTGCCTAGTGGTCGTTTACTACGGGTAATCCCTGTTTTTGCTGTTGATCCTGAAAAAGGCTGGGGCTACAGCGAAGAAACAAAACCTATGCTCAACACATCTCATGGATTCATTCCCTGGGACGATCTTCACCACACCGAACTTTCGCAAACTAACGGTGAAATTGATGGTCGTTGGGTATTTGGAAACGCGAACAATACACCGCGTGTTGCAAGAATTGATTTGAAATCTTTCCGCACTGCCGAAATTATTGAATTGCCTAACAGTGCCGGTAACCACTCCTCTCCTTTCATTACCGAAAACACAGAATACGTAGTTGCCGGAACACGCTTCAGTATTCCGCCGGACAATTCTAATGGTGATGTGCCCATTAACACTTATAAACAAAACTTTAAAGGATATATCAGTTTTATTGGTGTTGATAAAAACTCCGGTAAAATGGATATCGCATTCCAGATCGAATGCCCGGGTGTGAATTTCGACCTTAGCCATGCCGGTAAAGGAAAATCACATGGATGGTTCTTCTTCTCCTGCTATAATACAGAACAAGCCAACACTTTACTTGAAGTGAATGCTTCACAAAAAGATAAAGACTTTATTATGGCTGTGAACTGGAAGAAAGCTGAAGAATATCTGAAAGCAGGAAAAGGTAAGAAAGTTCCTGTAAAATATGCACACAACACATACGACGAAAAAACTCATTCTGCCACTTCCGAAATTAAAACTGAAGTAACAGTACTTAACGCAAAAGAGCTTAAAGATTTATGTTATTTCATTCCTTGTCCGAAATCACCGCACGGTTGCGATGTGGATCCTACAGGTGAATACATTGTGGGTAGCGGTAAACTGGCTGCATTAATTCCAGTATTCAGTTTCGACAAAATTCAAAACGCTATTGCCAACAAGCAATTTGAAGGCGAATTTGATGGCATTTCAGTTATTAAATATGATGCCGCTTTGCATGGTGAAGTACAAAAACCAGGCTTAGGCCCGTTACACACCGAATTTGACGGTAAAGGAAACGCGATTACTTCTTTCTTCGTATCGTCAGAATTAGTTAAATGGAATATTAAAGATCTGAAAGTATTAGATCGCGTTCCTACATACTACTCTGTTGGTCACCTTTGCATACCTGGTGGAGATACCAAAAAACCAAATGCAAAATATGTGATAGCCTACAACAAAATTACCAAAGACCGTTATCTGCCAACTGGCCCCGAACTGTCTCAAAGCGCTCAGCTTTATGACATTTCCGGAGATAAGATGCAGTTGATACTTGACTTCCCCACAATAGGCGAACCGCACTATGCACAAGCCGTTGCAGCGGATGTTATTAAAAACAATTCAATAAAATTCTTCAAACTTGAAGAAAACAGTAATCCGTTTGTAACAAAAGGAGAAAGCAATGCTAAAATAGAAAGAAAAGGAAATGAAGTGCATGTTTATATGACTTGTATCCGTTCACACTTTGCTCCTGATAACATAGAAGGAATTAAACTTGGTGATGTAGTATATTTCCACGTTACAAACCTTGAGCAAGACTGGGATATACCTCACGGTTTTGCTGTAAAAGGAGCTATAAATGGAGAACTGCTTATTATGCCGGGCGAAACACAAACATTGAAATGGGTTCCGGACAGAGTAGGAATCACTCCGTTCTATTGCACAGACTTCTGTAGTGCGCTACACCAGGAAATGCAAGGATATGTAAGAGTTTCTCCCGCAGGAAGCAATGTGCCTTTAACGTATAGCGTAGGCAAAAATTTACCTGCAGCAGATAGTACCACTAAATAAATGGTTTAGTTTGTATGATGTGTGATGGTTTTATTTGATGTAGATGTGTGGTGTATGATGTGTGAAATTACGACCAGTGAAAACTTGAACAATTTTGTACATTAAGCACCACACATCATCACACATCAGGTCTTATTTATGAAGTTAATATTCCTGCAGGAGGCTAACCTTATTCCTAGTTTTTTTGGGGGACCGGCGGTATTGCTACTATTAAGCTTCCGTTGTGTCACTCACTTGTACAGTAGTAATTCTATTCACCAGGATGTAACATCCTTGCACAAATTTTGCGCATAGTTATAAATAAGACACAAAGCTGCATAACGCACAATAAAGAACAAACAGTTGAAGAGTGCGACGCAACAAAAGTTAAATAGTAGCAATGCAGCCTGGTTCATAATTAAAAATACTTCCTAAACACCAACCCGATCAATAACGACCCAGCCTTCTTTTTTTTCCCAACAAAAAATTACCCGGTATGAATAATATTAAGAATTGGATGAGAGTACTACTTGTTATTTGTGCAGCAGGACTAATAGTAACTTTATTCACTCCCATATGGAGTATAGATTTAAGCGCACCGCAATACCCGGAAGGACTAACACTTTATATACATGCTGGTAAACTGGCTGGCGATGTAGAAATCATTAACGGATTAAATCACTATATAGGCATGAAAACATTGCATGCCAACGATTTTATCGAATTCACCGTTTTACCTTATATACTAATATTTTTTGCCGTTTTATATCTTATTACTGCTGTCACGGGTAAAAGAAAAATCCTGTATACCGTTACAATATTATTTATACTTTTTTGCATAATTGCGATGGTGGATTTTTGGAGATGGGAATACAATTATGGGCATAACCTCGATGAAAATGCAGCTATTAAAGTTCCAGGCATGGCATACCAGCCACCGCTTCTGGGATTTAAAGAATTATTGAATTTTGGTGCATATTCTTTCCCTTCCATAGGAGGTTTTATTATATTTTTTGTAGCGCTAATATCGGTTGCTTGTTATTTCCTGGAGTTTAAAAGAGCACGAAAAATAAAACTCGGAAAAAACACTGGCACAGTTGCCATGATCTTATTACTATGTATTTCATTAACATCATGTTCAGCAAAACCGGAGCCAATTGTAGCCGGAAAAGATCAATGCGTTGATTGCAAAATGACAATCAGTGATGTTAAATTCTCTGCAGAAATAATTTCCAAAAAAGGAAAAATATACAAGTTCGATGATGTACATTGCCTCTTGTCTTTTATGAAAAAAAAAGAGCTTGATACTACAGATGTAAAAGGATATTATTTCACAGATTTTAATAATCCAAAAGAATTATTACATTTAAATGAAGCCATATTTTTTAAGAGTGATGACTTTAAAAGCCCAATGAGTGGTAATACAGCAGCGTTTTCTAACGAAAACGCTGTTACCCAAATACAGGAACATTTTAAAGGAGAAAAAATAAAGTGGCCGGGAGTGGGAAATTAATGCTTCCTTTCCTGTACACAAGAACTGTAAGCATGAGATTATACATTGCAATATTATTTTGCCTTTATTGTTTAAAAGGTTTACCAAATACAATACATGTAGGGAAAAACGAAAAATATAATACAATAAAAGCGGCTTTACTACAAGCGAATGATTATGACACCATATTTATTCATAAAGGACATTATAAAGAGGGGAACCTGATAATTGCCAAAAAAATAGCTATTATTGGCATTGACCATCCTATAATAGATGGAGAAAACAAATACGAAATATTTTCCGTAAAAGCCGATAACATACTCATTGATGGGCTAAAGATCGTGCATTCAGGCACCTCCAGCCTGGATGATCTTGCAGGTATCAAATTATATGACTGCAAAAACGCTGTTGTAAAAAACAATATTCTGGACGATACCTTTTTTGGAATATATGCCCAGTATGGAAAAAATTGCCTTATACAAAATAATGTATTATCTTCTTCAAAAACAGAAGAACAACAGAGTGGCAATGGCATACACTGTTGGAAAAGTGATAGTATGCGCATTATAGGCAATACAATTAAAGGACACCGCGACGGCATTTATTTTGAGTTTGTTACCAACTCAGTTATCTGGCGCAATACTGCTGTTGGCAATTTGCGCTATGGGCTGCACTTTATGTTTTCAAACAATGACAGTTATATAACCAATATATTCAGGCATAATGGCGCAGGAGTATCTGTAATGTACTCACATCATGTAAAGATGTTCAATAATTTCTTTGAAGAAAACTGGGGCGATGCGGCTTATGGCCTTTTGCTAAAAGAAATAGCGGACAGCCACATTGAAGGAAATTATTTTAACAGGAATACTACGGCAATTTACATGGAAGGCGGAAGCAGAACCACGATACTGAAAAACGATTTTACTAATAATGGTTGGGCATTAAAAATACAGGCAAGCTGCATGGACATAGAATTACATAACAACATTTTTAACGGAAACACATTCGATGTAGGAACCAATGGCTCGCTGGTACTGAATAATTTTGATAGTAATTACTGGGATAAGTATGAAGGCTACGACCTGGACAGAAACGGCATTGGCGATGTGCCTTACAGGCCTGTTAGTATTTATTCTATGATCGTAGAAAGAAATCCGCCTGCTATGATCTTATTTCGCAGTTTTATGACCAGCCTGCTCGATAAAACGGAGAAGGTATTACCATCATTAACACCAGAGAATCTTGTAGACAAAAAACCATTGATGAAACCACCATACCTATGATTACAGCTACTAACATAACAAAACAATTTGGCAAATTAAAAGCACTTGATGATATAACCGTTTCATATCCAAAAGGGGAATGCATCGCGTTGATTGGCCCTAACGGAAGCGGAAAAACAACATTTATTAAAAGTATTTTAGGTATGGTGGTACCAGATAAAGGGACCATTACCTTTAAAGGAAAAGATATTGCCAACGATTGCTATTACAGGTCGGATATTGGTTATATGCCGCAGATAGGTCGCTACCCGGAAAACATGACCATTGGCCAGGTGCTTGAAATGATGAAAGATATCAGAAATACTCAAAATAGCCCCGACAACGATTTAATAGAGGCGTATGATTTTAAAAATCTCCTAAACAAACGGATGCGCACATTATCCGGAGGCACAAGGCAAAAAGTAAGCGCCGCGCTGGCTTTTATGTTCAATCCGGAAGTGCTGATATTGGATGAACCCACTGCCGGATTAGACCCGGTGTCATCCGAAATTTTGAAACAAAAAATAATTTACGAGAAAAAGAAAGGCAAGCTGATATTGATTACATCGCATGTATTAAGCGAGCTGGATGAAATGGTAACCCAGGTCATGTATATGCAGGATGGCAAGCTGATATTCTATAAGCCTTTTGATATGCTAAAAACGGAAACCGGCGAACATAAACTATCAAAAGCCATCGCAAGCATAATGCAATACTACCCTGCCGCAGGAGCTATATAAGCCAGGTAGCCATTTTTTGTCATTTTGAATTATCACTATTTATCTGAAATGAAGAAAATAATTAAATACATTATTACCGATATATTGCGCAATAAAATTATATTGTCATACACCGCATTTTTATTATTAATATCATTTACTATTTTCAGCCTGGAAGACAGCAGCAGCAAGGGTATGCTAAGTATGCTGAATATTGTTCTGATCATAGTTCCTCTTATCAGCCTCATTTTTTCCGCAATTTATATATATAACAGTGCAGAATTTATAGAACTATTAGTGAGTCAGCCGTTACGTCGCAGTAAAATATGGTTCAGCCTGTTTACCGGTCTTGCCACCTCCTTTACAATCGCATACTTTTTAGGAGTAGGCGTGCCGGTTCTCATTTTTGAACCTTCGCCAACAGGATTGATGATATTATTTACAGGAATTTTGCTATCAGTAATATTCGTGGCAATAGCAATGTTGGCAGCAGTTATAATAAGAGATAAAGCCAAAGGAATTGGAATTGCCATACTAATCTGGCTTTACTTTTCGTTGCTGTTTGACGGTTTGGTATTATTTCTGCTGTTTCAATTTGCAGATTATCCACTAGAAAAAGCAATGATGGTGGTAAGCACATTAAATCCGATAGACATAAGCAGAATCCTGATTTTACTTAAAATGGATGTGTCCGCATTGATGGGCTACACAGGCGCAATTTTCAAGAACTTCTTCGGAACTACCACAGGAATTAGTGTTTCTTTTATTATACTAATTTTGTGGACTATTATCCCATTGTATCTCTCAACCAGAAAATTTATCCGTAAAGACCTGTAGTTTTCATTTAAACATCACATCAAATGCCAACAAAAAAAGACATTGAAACAACTGATGACATAAAAAAGATGGTTGATCTTTTCTATCAAAAAGTTGCGACTGATGATTTATTGGGGCCTTTCTTTAAAAGAACAAACTGGGAGAAACATTTACCCGTAATGTACAATTTTTGGAACAATGCAATTTTTTATACCGGCGGCTATAGCGGTAATCCGATGATCAGTCATCAAAAGCTTCATGAAAAAGAACCCTTAAGAAAAGACGATTTCGAGCGATGGACAAAACTATTTAGTGAAACAGTTGACGAATTGTTTGAAGGAGAAAAAGCAAAACTTGCTAAACAAAGAGGCACAGGAATTGCAGTTATTATGCAAACGAAAATTTTATAACTTTTAAAAATCGATTTGAGTAATTTTTTTTGGATACCGGCTTCAGTTTTTCATGGCGTCATCGTTGCGTCGCAATCACTTCATCGGTAGTAATGCTATTCATCGGTTAAAATATTTCAGGCTTGTAAGTTAGGTATCCTACACCTTAAAGGTGTAGGATACCTGTGTATACTGATTTCGGAACTTTCTACTGCCAACCGCCTACTGCTTACTGCCAACTCGCTCAATAGCATTACTACCGCACAAGTGAGTGACACAACGATGCTTAATAGTAGCACTATCGCCGGTCCCACAAAAAAAAATCATAAAGCAACGCGAAGTTAAAAAACTGAATGCTTCTCAAATCTCAGATCTTCTTAATGTGATTTCTAATCTACTTTAAACACCATGATATATTTTGCCATTTGTGTAGCTTCTTCGTGTGATAGTGCGGGATGCGGTGTCATTTCTACATCGCCCCACTCTCCTTTGCTGCCTTTAATTATTTTGTTGGCAAATGTTTTATAGGTAGAATCTACTTTCGGAAACTTAGCAGCAATTTCCTGGTATGATGGGCCGATTATTTTTTTTGTTTCATGATGACATGAAAGACAATCACTCTTCTTTACCAAGGCGCTACCGGTTACATAATCGGGATGTGATTTGTCGGGCACGGCCGCGGCTTGTTTGGTGTTTGCGGACGTAGCTTCCTGTGGAGTATTGGCCACGCTGCTTTCTCCGCAACCGGCAGCAAACAATATAATAGCACTTCCTAAAAACAAAAATAATCTCTTCATAAAGGTATCTAAGGTTATATTTTTGAAACCGGAGATCAGCCACTTATAGCATTTTTACAATCTCAGGTTAATATCGTTTGTTTCTTTGCGTTTTCAAATTCATTCTCGTATTTCCACCTTTCCACATTTTCATACTTCCTGGTTTTAAGGCGAATGGCTTTGAACAAGGTTACAGCAATAACAATTAAGTTAACTGTGAGCCATAACCCGGATAACGCAAGCAACGCGATGTATGGACGTTGTAATGATTGTAGTTCTGCGAATGACAATTTATATTCAACAATTCCAATACCTCTTATTAATCCGCATATAAATAACGCGATACAGAATAGAGCAAGGCTGATGTGTGTGAAAGTAAGAAACCGATTGATAACGGCTTTGCTTTTAATTGCTAATTTTTCGTGAATATTGAAGGTGTAAGCAGCCATCAATATCAAAGTGTTGATGCCAATTGTGGTACCCATAGCATGTAATACCGTAATGTATGTGCCATGTGTGTAACGGTTAATTGCAGGAATAGACATCAACAGCGCAATCAATAAATTAGCTCCGATCCAATATTCGGTGCCGGTAATAAAGCGTACGGAAAGATGGTGTTTGAATTTTTTACCTGTGTCAAGTGTATTTTTGAACTGCCTGATAAGGTTGATGAATATTAACCATTCTGTCATAGATACTGCATAAGCGATATGCCTGACGGTATTGTTGACTGGTAAATTATAAATATGGTGGCCCCAATTAAATATGAGGTTGAAAAAGCCCAGGAAGTAGAAGAAATATGCCTGCTTTGAGAATGCGGATTCTTTATTGCCGCTGATTTTGCACATCAAATAAATGGAGGTGCCGTAAATCATCTGGTTCCAGGCGCCAACCATTGATCCGTTTGACTTCCATTGAACTGCTACTTCAGATAAAAAATTTTGTCTGAACCACGGAATTTGCCACAAATTGGCTTCAGTAAAAGTAAAAAGAAAGAATACTAAACCGGTAGACCACATCCAAACATACACCGGTTGGGCTTTCTTAAAACTTATATTCTTATAAAAGATTGCAACCAAAAGGCAAACCCAACTTGCAAGTAACACTATGCTCCAATATCCGGGATATTCAAAATATTCACGTCCGCCGTATTTGCCAAAAAGATAAAAAATAAATGTGCCCGCAACAAAGAGATACCATAGTAGCAAATGAATATTTAATGCGCTTTTGCGAACAGCATTATTAAGAATATTGCGACTTCTGTACAGAATGATATTTGCAGCGGCTCCGCCAATTATCCAAAACAATGCGCCGGAAGTATGAAACTGTCTTAAACGTTGAAAAGGAAGAATGTCTTTTACCTGTTCGGAAAATAAAAAAGTTAATACGCTAAACACACCCATTACAAGACTTACAATAAGCAAAATCAATGGAAACAGCGTATTGTTTTTAATTTTGTTATACATAATAAACAAGATTCGTAGTTTGGATTTGGATTTAGGAAGAAAACTTTAAAATATAAAACAATTATTGTGTGTTCTCACGGTTAAAGATATACGTACCTGACCAATGTACTTCATCAGAGCTAACCATGTTCCTACCACTTTTGTCAACCCACTTCATAAAAGCCATTAGATCTTTTACCTGTTCATCATTCAAATGCAGGTTTGGCATACTGACAGAGCCATGCCTGATAATGATTTCTGCGTATGTAGCTCCTTTAGTAGAATCCGAAATGGTATTAGTAAGATCGGGGCCAAGATAGCCGCCTAAACCATAGAACTGGTGACAACTTTGGCAATTGTTTTCCTGCCACACATGAAAACCGTTTAATGCTGCCTGTGAGGGTTGATTTTTAGCCTGAAGCTGATTGGTTGTAGTATAAATCCAATAAGAATAGATAAAATAACTACAGATAAATACAAAAAAAATTGCCGGAATAATTACTTTTTTATTCCCCTGCATCGCGATTATTTTTTAGTTAATAAAAACATTTTTTAAATGCCGTATGTTGTGTTCAATAACCTTGTGAACATCAAGTATTTGGTGCAAGTAATAGTCTACTAATTTTATAGGCTATGCAAATATGACAAAATTTGGTCACCCGGCCAAAAAAAGATTTAAGCGAAAGACATCCTGATATTATTTTGAAATTCTGAATGTTTAAAAAGTCTATGTTTTCGGTGGAGTATTTTATAAAACCAGGTATATAATGTTGATTTAAGATTTTTTTGTGGGACCGGCGAAAGTGCTACTATTAAGCATCGTTGTGTCACTCACTTGTACGGTAGTAATGCTATTCAACAAGTTGTGAGTTTTGAGTTATGAGTGTTTTTGTTTCAGCTTTATCTAATATCTATAGCTTTCTCAACTATAAAGCATTCTCAATTCCCCACTCTCCATTCTCAATTTATTTTAACCACAAGGTTCACCAGGAAAGCTCAATGCACACAATGGTTGGTAACAATTCAGCAAACCCTTGTGTGCCTTGAGCCTCTATCGTGCCCCTTGTGGTTAAACAACGGCGCTGTTCGACACCTTTGAGGTGTAAGACATCTGAACTACGACGAGCCTGAAATATGGTAACCGATGAAAAGAATTACTACCGATGAAGTGATTGCGACGCAACGATGATGCCATGAAAAACTACAGCCGGTACCAAAAAAAGCCGGCTTAAAAAAGCCGGCCCGTTGATAATAAAAACAATTAATTTCCACCACCATAGTTGGGAGAATTAACATCCCACCATACTCTTTGAGTATTTAAAAGTTGCGGATCTGTAACTGAAGATGTAAATCCCTGTTCTTTGTTTGCAGCCTGCCAATAATCCCTGTTTATTACACCGGGATCTGTTAAAACAAACCTGCGTGGTAATGGCATTTCAACACCACCACTGGATATGATTTGCCATTTAAAAATGGTGGATGTTTTTTTAGGATAACCTGTTCTGCGGATTAATGCAAATGTTTCTGTAGGTTCTCTGAAAAAATTGATATACTGTTGCAGATAGATTTTTTCGAGGTTATTAGTGCCATATGCAATATCTGGTTTAGCGAGGTAATCGTTTATTTCAGTTTCTGTAACTGCATTATAGGCATCATTGTTTACATATTCAAGACGTATGCCTGCTTTCTCGGCAAGCGTATTATATGTGGTGATGGAAGCCCGTATGCCTTTTTCATACCAGTCTTTTGCCGAGCCCCATGAAATATATCCTTTTTCTACAAACTCTGCTATGTAAAAACAGACTTCCGCATAAGAAACCATTACTTCATTCCATACCCCAGTTCCATTTTTAAAACCGGGATTAAATAAGCGCCTGTTAATGTATGACAACGGCGGATAAGATTTATCACCAATTTTTACCGGATTAAAGTAATAATTATTGGCTGCGGTGTTGCTATCCGGAGAGCATGGTGCGCCAACATATCTGAACAAAGGATCTGCGAGATCAATACATGCCGGCAGTGGTTTCCCACTTGTTGTAAATGCATTTACTGCCGCCGTATCAAATGAATTTTTCTCAAAGAAAATGCGCAAACGGGGATCATTATTCTTCTTCAGGTAGTTCATGAAATTTTTGCCTGCATTCGGATTTGAACTAAAATCATAAGCATCTCCTCTGAAATCTGAGGCCGGTTGATTTTCGCATTGATCATCTATACTTTCAAACACACCTGCCGGGCTGGCTTTTACCTCGGCAAAAATGGCTTTTGCCTTTGTAAGATCAGCTTTTTCTAATCTAACCGCAATGCGAAGTTTTAATGCATTTGCCATGCGAGCCCATTTCTTCCAATTGTTCCTGTAAATGTAATCTCCGGTTGAATAGTCATTTTGTGCAACTTCTTTTCCACTCGCATCTTTCACCGGGTTTGAAAGTACATTAACCGCGGTATCTAACTGTGCCAACCATAAGTTAATCAAGTCTTTTTGGCTATCATATTTTGAAGCGAATTGTTGCTCATATCTGCCCTTCATGGCTTCGGTGTAAGGAATGGAACCATATACGTCTGAAACATGGAACGCTTCATACACCTGTAGAATATAAGTGATAGCCCGCATTTTTTGTGATGCTGGTTTTTGATCATCAGGCAAAGAATCTATATTTCTCTGTATCTGATCCAGGAAAGGCCAAACCTCGGTATATAATTGGGAATAACGGCTACCCATAGCACCAATTTGGTTCATGTCGCCTCCATTACCGGTTTGCCGCACTACTTGTTGAGACCAGGGCATTATATAGGCATAGTTATCATAAAACCATTCCATATATTGAGAATGTGTAATTCCAAATTCTGCTGTGGTTAATAATTTAGAAAGCGAAATATCAGAAACCACATTGGTATTAGCGTTTGTTTTATCGAAGTCTTTGGTGCATGATACCATTGACCAGGCACAAAAAATTGCCAGAACAAACTTATAGTACAATTTTATCCTATTGGAAAAAACACCTTTTTTCAAAGTATTTATAGTTAATTGATTCTTTTTCATTTTTCTTTTTTTAAATATTCCGGATATTTCAGTTGCTTTTCAGCTAACTGTTCAACACATTAAAACCTAGCCCTCAATGCCAGTGAAAATGATTTTATCATTGGATAATATCCAAAATCGTAGGCAGCAGCAGAACGGTTACTAACATTCATTAATGGATTTAAACCATCGGGCATTGTGTTATATAATAATGCCAGATCTCTTCCTGTAAATGAAAGCTGCAAACCTTTCATTGCCAGCTTGCTTGCGATTTTTTCTGAGAAGGAATAACTTACAGTGAGCTCACGAAGCGCTATGTAACTATTTGTTACAACCCATGGTTCGATTACCCCATCAGACCAGGAGCCGTTCCTTTCCTGAAAATATGACGAATGGGTTGGCTCCACTAATCCTTTTGCATAAGCGTCTTTATATGACATTCCACTTACATCAACACCATCAATTACAGTTCCATTATCAAACACTCCATCCAAAACGAGACCGTCATAATAAGTTACTCCATCATATTTGCTTGTCCATGTAATGCCTCCATGTTCCGAATCACGTCCGTACAATGTACTTTTAGTTAAACCATTAGAAGACATATAACGATAGCTTCTTGAATATGTTTGTCCACCGATTTTTGCTTCAAGCATTGCATAAAGAGAAATGTTCTTATAGCTTATCGTTGGCAAAAGACTACCTATCCATTTGGGTTGCAAATTACCTAGTACTCTTGCAGTTCCTTCTCTCGCATAAGTAGCAGATTGTCTGTCGTTTCTCCAGTTTATTACCTTTTGCCCATTGTTAGGATTTTCTATTTTATTTCCACTTGCATCATAAGCCTGGTAACGCTTATAGCTTGCATCAGAAACCAGTTGTCCATATGGCTGTCCTGCATAGGCGAACACACCCACTCTGTCGCCACTATCATAGTATCCATCTAATTCCACTTCATCAACAATTCCTGGTATTAAGGATTTCACCATTGTTCTGTTATGTGCAAAATTGAAATCGAGTCCCACTTTCCAATTCTTGTCTTTATAAGGCACTGTATTAACAGCCAATTCAATTCCTTTACTTTCAATGTTTCCATTATTTGTTCTGAAGCTACTTACACCGGAAGAAATAGGCACTGAAAGCGGTATGATTTGTCTTGTTGTATTTTCTTTATATAATGTCAGATCAAATCCAAACCTGTTGTCATAGAATCTCATTTCCAAACCGGCTTCAAATGATTTTTTAAGTTCGGAGCGCAGAGTATTATCTGTTATGCTGTTATTGCTGCTATATTGATAATATGGCAATTGTCCTTCCGCCGTATTCAATCCTCCAATCCACTGATATCCCCAATTAATACCAAAAGGATCTGTATCATGACCCACTTCTGCGGCAGACAATCTTAGTTTACTATAAGTGATTTGAGAAGGCAGCTTGAAAGTCTCCGAAATTATCCAGCCAAGGCTGGCTGATGGATAGAAATAAGAATTTTTACCGGTTCCATCCGCGAATGTAAGTGCTGACGACCAGTCGTTGCGTGCAGTCAGGTTTAAATACAACATTTTCTTGTATGCAAGATCTGTGAAGAAATAAAGGGAATTGAGCTTTTTCGTTCCGGTTATTCCACCTGTTGGTTCATCACCACTACCCTTTATTATTCCTTTAGAATTTGCAAGACTAAAAACTCCCGGCGCTATTAAACCTCCACTTGTTTGTGTATAGTTATATGTTCTGGAAGTATTAAAACGTTCCCCTCCAAATGATGCATCAATATCAAAATTTTTAATTGATTTGGAATAATTGATCATTCCCTTAATCGTTGATTGGATCTTCGCAGCATTTCCCATTCCATATAAACCTCCTGAATTATTGTCTGTTCCTTCAAATCCGGGTCCGGTTCCCATTTGTTTATCTTCATTAACAGTATATAAATTATTCAAATTTCCTTCTGCGATTATAGTCCAGTTGGGTGTCAATTCTGCAATTAATTTTAAATATCCTCTTACAGCCTGATCCTTTTTAGTGTAAGTATTTTCATACTGATTGAAGAACATACTATTTCCCGGATTACCAGCATTCAAATCTCCATGATTGCCATCCGGCAAGCCTCCGTTTGGAGATAAGTAACGTGTTTTCCAATAATTTGAGTTATAGCTGCGGCTAAGCACATTATAAATCACACTCTGAGCGAAACCCTGACTTGCCGGGTTTTGCGCATTCGAATTTGAATATGTTACTCCCACATCAGCTTTTAAGAACTTTGCAAGTTCATGAGTTGCCTTTAAAGAAATGGACACGCGGTTAAAATCATTTCTAGGCTCAACTCCTTTATCATCATAATATGAAAACCCGGTACGAAAAGTGGTTTTATCGTTTCCTCCGAAAAGAGACAAATTCGTATTCGACGCTTGCCCGGTATTAAACAATTGATTGAAATTATGCGGTTGGGGATCATATGTGGTCCAATTGTTCATGAAATCGCGAATTTTTTGTCCCTGCATTTTTGGGCCCCAACTCATTGCTCCATCACCAACCATTGCAGGTTCGCCACTGGAATTTAAAGCAAATTGCGTTGCGTCAAATGAGTTTTTATGATCATTCCAGCCAGCCGGTCCTACAGGATCTCCTTCTCCAAAAACATTCTGCAATTTGGGAGCCTGCACTTTTCTAATTGTATAATCCTGTCCAAACTCAATTCCTAAACCTTTTTTAGCACTTCCTTTTTTTGTGGTAATCATTACCACCCCATTCATGGCTCTGGAACCATATAATGCGGAAGCCGCAGCTCCTTTTAAAATTGAGATTGATTCAAACTCATCAGGATTCAGATTCTTTAAATCATTGCCCCAATCTGTAACTCCATATTGGTCACCTCCGGAAACATCATTATCCAAGATAATTCCGTCTACAACAAAAATTGGCTGATTGTTCTGTCCTAATGTTGACGCTCCGCGAATCTGAATTTTGGCTCCTCCAAAAGTACCCCCTGACCCCGTAGTGATCTGTACACCGGGAGCTTTACCCATTAGTGCAGTCACCGGATTTGGGGTTTGCACCCTGGCCACCTCATTACCTTTTACTTCGGTAACAGCATAACCCAAAGCCCTTTTTTCCTTTTTGATATTTAAGGCTGTTACAATTACTTCACTACCTGCATAAGAAATTTTCTGAGTTAGGACAACTTGAAGTACTTCGCCAGAGGCTTTTTCTTCCACAGCATTGTATCCAATAGCAGTAAAAACCAATACGGCATTTTCCGAAATATTGTGTAGTTGAAAATACCCCTTTGCATTAGCGGCGGCTCCTTTAGTTGTTCCCTTAACTTTAATTGTAGCATTTGGAATACCATTTCCCAGTTTATCCTTTACAAAACCTGTAACAGTGATTCCTTTTTGTCCATAGGCTGTACATATTCCCACGCTAAAGAGCATGAGAAAAAGCAGTCGAATTGACTTTTTCATAATCGTTATTAGTTATTGAATTTAAAAATACCGTTACGGGGTTTCTTAAGGTCTTTCATAATTTTCCATAACCAACGCTGCAGCGCCTATCAATTCCGCATTGTGTCCTAATTCCGACACTTCTATTTCCGTATTATCAGCCAGTCGTGGTATGCAATGCTCGTTTAGAGCCTGTTGTATGGGCGTCTTCCAAATTTTGCCCACCAGCGCTCCTCGCCCTGTTAAAACAATTATTTCAGGATTAAGAATATGTATTAGTATAGCAGCGCCGCGACCTATGTTATACCCTGCTTCAGATAAAAGCTCAATGGCAAACCTGTCTCCACGCGTCGCTGCTGCAATAATCGCTTCAGTGGCTTCTAAATAGTTTTCCGGTATGCTCTTCAAAAAAGACACTCTGCCTTCTTTCAAACCCTGGCGGGCTTTATCTGCCACTACTACTAATGACGTTTCAGTTTCTAAACAGCCGGTTTTACCGCATTCACACATTTTGCCATTGGTAAACATGGGTATATGACTAAATTCGCCGGCAAATCCATTATGACCCCGAAATAAACACCCATTGAGGATCATGCCCAACCCAATGCCCCAGCCAATGTTTATTACCATAGCGTTTTTTCTGTTCCTTGCGGCTCCAAACCTATATTCCGCCAATGCCATCAGGCTGCTGTCATTATCAATAGTTATATGAAGTCCTGTTACTTCTTTCAGGTAAGAAACAAGCGATTTTTTCTCAGTATGCAAAAACGTATAGTTCACGCCTTTATCCACGTCCACAAATCCCGGCATTCCAATTCCCACCCCGGCAATTTTTTTCTTGTCTATACCTGCGTTACTTATAAAAGAGTTTATTTCATTTGCAAGTATTTTGGTGGCTTCCGCATTACCGGCTAAGGGCAATTGAATTCTGTGAATGGGCGTAACAAATTCATTTTGCATATTCATAATGGCCATACGGGTAACATACTGGTCCATCGCCACCGATAAAACGTGAATTATATCCGGATCCATAGAATACATCTGCGGCCTTCTGCCACCGGTTGATGGAGCATGACCAGTTTCCTGAACCTTGCCGTCCTTAACAAGAGTGTTTAAAAGCGCAGTCGTAAAAGGAATACTTTTTTTAATTTTTTCACTAATGTCAAGGCACGAAAGTGAATTTGTGAAATATAACTGGCGTAGAATTTTTTTATGATATAAGTCTTTTTTAGCCGACATGTATTCAACAGCTTTTTAGAAAGCAAGCTAAGTTATGATAATTATTTAAAAAACAATAAATAGTTTTTAAATTATTTAAAAACTATTTATATCAAAATAACTCACACTTGCTTTTTTATACCCCTCGCAACATTCAAATATTAAAAGATATTTTTTTGTAAATCAGCGGTATTGCTACTATTAAGCATCGTTGTGTCACTCACTTGTGCGGTAGTAATGCTATTCAACAAGTTATGAGTTTTGAGTTTTGAGTTATGAGTGTTTTTGCTTCAGCTTTATCTAATATTCTATAGCATTCTCAACTCTCCATTCTCAATTTATTTTAAACACAAGGTTCACCAGGAAAGCACAAGGCACACAAGAGTTGGTAACAATTCAGCAAACCCTTTGTGTACCTTGAGCCCCTATTGCGCCCCTTGTGGTTAAACAACGGTGCTGTTTGACATGTTAGCGCCTGGTGCGTTATAATCAACTAAAATAACTGTCTACTTTTTTCAGGACGTGACATAGTCTCTCTACTGCCTACCACCTACTGCCCACTGTTTACTGCCTACTGTTTACTGCCCACCCGCCCAATAGCATTACTACTGTACAAGTGTGCGACGCAACTAAAGCCAAATACATATTCTTCCGCCCGGCTCATAATCCTTCGCTTTCATAAGTTCGGGTTTATAACAAAAAAAACATGCTAACGTAAATATGTACACGAAAACAAATTTACAAACCCACCTGCAAGCCTGCAAACAAATTTCTTCCCGGGCGATTTATATTTCCCCAATCCAGATGTTCATGATACACAGCATTAAATAAATTTTCCACTCCACCGAAAATTTTGAAATGAACCTTTCCGGCTTGTAAATGATAATCTCCTTTGATGTTGAATAAAGTAAATCCCTTTGTAAAATCTTCTCCATAATTCGTATTATATCTGTGCTGCGCCGCAGCCGTTTCATTCTCTACACTTACAGAAAAATTATTTATACTATAATAAACCGAGGTAGTTGCTTTATAAGGCGATATCATTGGAACATATTCGCCATTTTGCATAGAGCCCCATAAAAGTTTTGAGGTGTGAATAAACTTTAAATGACATAACGGCGAGTATATAACTGAAATTTCGCTTCCATATAGTTTTGCATAATCCACGTTAGTAAATTGCTTTACGCCGTTGGCATTTACTGTCATCGGTTTCACATCGTGCAATGTGATTCCCAAAATATAGTTTTGTATATAATTGAAAAACGCGGACACATTAAATTCAAGTTTTGAAGAAGTGAATTTTGCAGACAGTTCCGCGTTATATGATAATTCGTTTTTCAAATTATCGTTCCCAATATAATCGTAACCATCCTGCCGGTTGAAAAGATAAAATCCAAACAATTCATTATTTACAGGCAACCTCTCCCCTTTTCCAATGATGATACGGGTTTTCCAGCTTTTTGATATTTTCCGCTGCCATGCTGCATTAAGCGCCCATACCAATCTTTGCTGCTGAAAATTCTGCTGATCAAAAACCCTTAGTTGATTTTTTCCGGCTTCCGAAACCACATTTATAAAAGCTCCATCAATATTTCCAGTGAAAAATACAGAGTTTAATGAATCTATTACCCAGCTATCTTTTAGTGCTGCTGAAATCACATTCCTTCGTGTGTCTGGCAACGTTAGCATATACATGGATGAGTTCTGATCGTACATTGTCATAGATGCAAAAGCATTATTCTGATACCATTCAGCCTTCAAATTAAAAGAATGATTCCTGAAAGCCTTTGCTATAGCCTGTCCTGTAATACCTGTTACATCACTTTTTCCCGGCATGTCCATATGTTGTGTAACATCCGCCCTTCTCGAATCATCCATATAATGATGAATGGTATTATAGTAGCCTTTAACCTGGAAATCGTTTATAAATCCTTTTCGCAATTGCTGCATATATGTAGCGGCAAAAATTCTGGCGGAAGCATATCCCGCATCCATCGGCAATGCAGGATATCCTATATTCCAGCCGTCATCCAACAGCATATCAACTTTTACAGAAGCATAATTGTTCAACTTTCTTTTGTATGCTAAAGATGCGTTTAATTTTTCATAGCCGCTATACAAAACCGTTTGCCCGTTTCCATCTTCATAATCATGTTGTTTTCTGTACACTCCGCTAATGCGCACCGCGTTTTTCGTATCAGCAAAACTAAAATCAGCGCCGGTATTTACACCACTTGCTATACTATTATACACACCATATACATTCGCTGATGTTTTTTTTGCAGCGCTAAACACCGGGTCGTACAACTGCATATTTACAGAACCGCCCAAAGAACTGCCGGTGGCAATCTCATCCACAGAAGTATTTACCTGTATGTTTTTCAGATTAAGCGGCTCTATGTAAATATTGGGAGGATCCATCTTATCGGTACATGCACCAAACAGATGCATGCCGTCAATCGTCATATTAATTTGTCCGCCATTCAATCCGCGGATGACGGTTTCCTGTCCATATGAACCACGGCGAATTACAGACATACTTTGCATGCGCGATAAAATATCATCTACACTGCTAAAATACTGGCTTTGCAAAAAGCGCATTAACGTTGATTTCTTCTCCGCACCGGCAGTAACGGTTACAGTCTGCAACAAATCGAAATTTACCGCAGAATCCGCAACCTGCGCGATTATACTTTTTGTCAAAAACAATAATACTATAAAAATTATGAAACGGTTTTTCATTGTAAAGCTTTTAATGGCTCAAATCATTCTTCAATACTTACGGAACCAGTTGGTCAAAATACAATCCGGTACAAACAGTGCTGCCATTTTCCAAAAGACTTAAATTGATACGCCAGTCTCCTGTCATAGTGTAATTCACTTTTCCTTTATAATGCCCGGCCGTTACCAATTGCGGATTCACATTATTGGGTGAACCATGCCCCATTGAAGGCATTTCAATATCTTCTACCACCTGATAAATAGTAGCTGGCTCGTAAGTGTATCCATCAATTTGTGAAAAAATAGAAAGCTCAATATCATTAACGCCTACAATTGGCTTAGCCGGCTGCACCAATGCAATGCTTAACTTTTTCCCATTTGTGGTAGTAACGGATTTTACACGGGACAGTGCGGGATTTTTCACTTGTATATTACAGTTAGCAATACCCGATTTTCCATTATTCTTATTAGTCACTTTCAGTTGCAACGCCCATGTATTTCCCTCCGATGAAGGCATTGTAAATTGAAGCGCTCCTTTGTAAATCTTATCTGAAGCAATATAAACCGGGTTTTCCACCGGGCAACCATGTTTTTTGGTCATGCCGTTCATTAGCATGGTCATTTCAGGCGACAAAACAATTTCGGCGTTCTCAATTTTACTTGAAGCATTTAATGAATCATACAGTTCTATGTAAACATTATTATAGCCTGCGATCAATGAGTCATCCGTAAATATTTTCACTTTAATACCGGCTCCAATTGCGTATAGTTCGTCAACCTTCGCCTTGTCAATACTTTTTGGTTCACCATCTTTTGAATTTTTATTGCAGGCAGAAAACAACAACGCAGCGCCTATCACAAAGCCTGCAACTAAAGAATATTTCAGGTACATATTTTTTTAATTATTGATAATGGGATTATGGAAAAAATGTAACAACTTATTCCCGTTTTGCAGCAGCATGTTTTTAAGTTTTTTATTATGGAACCACCAGCGAATCCCTGATTGGGCTTCGGTTGTGTCACTCACTTCAACTGAAGTAATTCTAATCGTCAACTAAAAAACAGCCATTACAAAATATGGGCATAATTCAAAGAAAGCATGAATTTAAAAGTCAAAAACCTGTTGCCGATTCAAATATTGAATAAACAAAAGCTATTTAAACCTGTTATGGTTAAGCACGAACATTATTTTGAATGCTTTTATTATATGCGCTCAATACAGAACCAAAAGCTGAAGAGTGCGACGCAACGGCTGCTTAATAATAGTACTACTGCCGGGCTCATAAAAATAAAAAAGCCGAAAAATAATGCTCTGTTAACTATATAACGAATGTGTTGATCTTCGACATAATTTATAATTATGCCTAAGCGAAATGTGATACATGTTTTTACATGCACCTCATAAAAAAACGGATTGTGACTTTTAAATAATTCTTAGCAACCCGGGGGATGAAAAACATCATTGCTGTAAATGGATGTATGCAACGATTGACTGTGTGGAGTAATTTTCTCTTTATTGAGATAGAAAACAAAGTGAGACGCGGTTATTTCAGGCTTTAAAAAAACAAAGCAGGAAAAGGAATAAGAATAACCATAACCATTTTCATCCTTTTCCTGCGCTTGTTTCAGATTTTTCGACAAATAACATTTACCGTTGCAATGTAGCTGAGGTTTATTTTTATTTACACAAAAATTATCTGTAATGAATTTTTTATTAAGGCTATAATCAAGGCATATAACTATCACCATTAATGATTGTATCATCATTATGCAGATAAGAATTATGGCCGATATTTTTTTTAGAAATAACATTTATTAATAACCTTAACAACTACACTTTTATACAAAAATTATTTTGCCGGTGGAGTTAAAACACCATCAATCACATAAACAATACCGTTAGAGGCCGGAACAGTTGTAATAACATTCGCAGTACCGTTTATTTTTATTTTATCTCCTTCTTTAGTAATAGTAATGTTTCCGCCATTTGCCTGGCCAAGCACTTGTCCGTTGGTAAGCGCTTCGGGTTTGTACACACCAAGACTAACATGATATTGCAAAATATCAGCCAGATCATTTTTCTTTTCGGGTTTAAGAAGACCATCGAGTGTTCCGGCAGGCAATTTGTCAAAAGCTGCATTTGTAGGTGCAAATACAGTGAATGGGCCGGCATTGCTGAGTGCGTCTACCAAATCGGCAGCCTGCACAGCTTTTACGAGAGTGCTATGGTCTTTACTTCCTATAGCAACCTGCACTACGTTTTTAGCCGATTCGTCATCTTTTACGGCAGATTGGCCGGCGCCTGGTTGTTGATCAGTAGTAGGTTGTGCATTGGCATTGTCTCCAGCTGTATTGTTACATGCTGTAGCAAATAGTAAAGCAGTAGCTGCAAAGATTACATGAAACTTTTTCATATGATTTTTGTTTATGAGTAGCTGCAAAGTAATTTCAGTTTAACAGCCTTAATATGATTGCGATCATAAATATAATAATTGTTGCAAATGTGACAACAGGTTTCAATATTTGAGATCGAATAATCGGGTTTATTACACATTTTTATTTCGCAAAATCATACTGCTATTTTTTCGGTAATTACCTGTTTTTTTATTTTGCATAAGTGCAATGTTAGAAATATTTTCATTTGGATCCAATTACATAACCTTGACCGGGCTTTAATTTTCGCCAGCTTGCGCATACTTTTTACCAAAAAAAAATCGCAACCAATCTGTAAAACAACTTCCGTTATTTTCCGTTTTTTATAAGTAGAAACCCCTACTCTATCGGTATCGCATATTTTAAAATATTTTGTTGCAAACAGTTAAATACTTAATTTAGGCATGCTCTTAGCCTCGAAATTAGTTAGATAGAACAATTCAATTCCTTTCCTCATAATAGTTTACGATTTTAATTACAATGCATTGAACTTCAAAAAATCAAAATCCGTGCAACCCTTATGAATACTGAATTTCAACCAATTTAGAAATTGTTCTTCCAGGACAAATTATATATGCCCGAACTTGAATTATACAATGAGAACGAACTGCTTTTTCAATTAAAAAAGGGTGAAAAATCAGCTTTTATACAACTCTATCAATTGTATAGTGAAAGGTTGTACCTGAAAATTCTTAAGCTGGTTAAATCCGAAACTGTGGCGGAAGAACTGCTGCAGGACATCTTTTTGAATCTTTGGGAACGCCGGGAATCAATAGATATTCACCAAAGTTTCCGATCATATTTATTTCGCATCGGCGAGAACAAAGCATGTGATTTTTTCAGGAAACTGAAAAAGGACCGGCAACTATATAATCATATAAAATCAGAAGCGATTGTAGAATACAAGCATGTGGAAGAAACATTGTTGACACGCGAAAAAGTATATTTTCTGCAAAAAGCTATAGATACCTTACCTCCGCAACGCAAAATGGTTTTTCATCTTTATAAAATAGAAGGTAAATCATATAAGGAAATCAGCAGCATGTTGGGCATTTCCACCTCCACCATTAATGATCATGTAGTAAAGGCAATGCGTTCTATCCGAAAATTTCTCCAGTCCCACCCTGAGTCCGGTTTTTGCATTTATATTTTTATGAATTTCTGAGTAGCGGTTTTGGTGTTTTAAACATGTTATTATTATAGTTTTTTTTGGGGCGGAACCGGCGGTAGTGCTACTATTAAGCATCGTTGTGTCACTCACTTGTACGGTTGGAATTCTATTGAGCGAGTTGTGAGTTATGAGTTTTGAGTAATGAGTGCTTTTGTTTTGGCTTGCAATCAGTGATTAGTGAGCAAGTAGGCAGTAAAGAAGTAAAAAAAGTGATCGAGCCGCCTCGCTGCATTGTTGCGTTCGCCGCGAGAAAAAAATCACGCCGCCAAGCCCTTGCACACTTTGTGCATCCCATCGCGGCCATTGTGGTTAAAAAAATTTCTGACATCTGATTACATTTTTTTTATTAACAGAGCAGACAATAAATCCAATTACAACGACATAGCTATAAACAATCATTTTGGAAAGATTACGGGAATTCGAAAAACTATTTCAACACTATGTAGAAAACACCTGCACCGCTGATGAAGTTGATAAACTAATGGCCTTTTTTGAATCGAAAGATCCGGAAGACATTGAGATAAAAAAGACATTATTTCAGAATTACCTAAATGACGATGCGGCCTACAAAACGAATCCTGAATTACAAAAACGTCTTTCTGAAATATTGGATAAAATAATAGAGACGCTCTCTGTAAACAAGAACAATACCGGCATAGTGAAACGGATGAAATTCCGCAACTGGATGAAAATTGCAGCAGCAATACTAATTGTATTTTTAGGAACTTATACTTACAATTTACTTACAAATAAAAAACCTGAAACGCCGGTTGCTAAAGGAAAAATTCACCAGGATGTAGCACCCGGCGGCAACAGGGCAACACTGGATCTTGGCGACGGAAAATATATTTTATTGGACGACTCACCGGAAGGCATATTGGCTATGCAGAACAATTCCACCATTACCAAACTAAGCGACGGTCAACTGCTCTATAGCGATAATAATAGTAAAAAAGCAACAGAAGAAGTATATAATAAATTATCAACACCACGTGGTGGCCAATACCATATCACTTTATCGGACGGTTCACAGGTATGGCTAAACGCAGCATCTTCCATACGCTACCCTGCCACGTTCTTAAAGAAAGTTCGAACCGTGGAAATAAGCGGAGAAGCGTATTTAGAAGTAGCGGCAAATCCTCAAAAACCGTTTATAGTAAAAGTGAATGGATCTGAAGTTCGTGTGCTGGGAACCAGGTTTAACGTAATGGCATACGAAAATGAACAAAGCGTAAAAACAACATTATTGCAAGGCGCTGTAGAATTTAGGAAAGATGAAAACAGGATAAAATTAAATCCGGGACAACAAAGCGAATTACTACATGATGGCAGCCTCAAGCTTATAAACAATGTGGATACGGATTTGATAATAGCCTGGAAGAACGGCACTCAATCCTTTCACAACGCAGACATAGCCACCATTATGCGTTCTGTAGAACGGTGGTATGATGTAGAAGTAGAGTACAAAGGAAAAATACCAAACAGAAGATTTAACGGCGATATTCCCAGGGGCGCTAATCTATCTGAACTCTTGAAATTATTTGAAGTAAATAAGATCAATTACCTGCTGGACGGACAAAACAAAAAACTTACAATCCTGCCATAAGAAAATGAAAAGGCCGGAAGCGTTGGAAGCACTCCCGGCCGGATGTTTGAGCTGCTCGTAAAAACCGGCAACCGATTACTCGCCACCGGCATAAAAACAAAGTCGGGCAAGACTTTATTTATTGTTTAACCCAAACAAAACAAAGTTATGGATTTAACTACTTATGCGAATGAGAGAATTTTCTCTCATGGAAACCGGATTGGAATGATCCGGAAAACCATTCGGATTATGAAGCTACTATTCGTCCTTATGTTCTTAGCCTGTTTACAGGTGAGTGCCACCGGAACGGCACAAATCACCATTCATGCTGATAACACCCCACTTGAAAAAGTATTAAGGGAGATAAAAAGGCAAAGCAATTATGCCATTTTTTACGACAAGGACATATTGGTAAAAAGCAAACCGGTAACTGCAGATATCAAGAATGTTCCGCTAGAACAAGCGCTCCAACACATATTCAAAGACCAGCCCATTACTTATGAAATTGTTGCCGACAAGATCATAACACTAAAAGAAAAATCCATAAAACTTATTGAAACCATTGCCGAAGTAGAAGCTCCCCCACCCTTTGAAGTAAGCGGTCGTGTAATTGACTCCACCGGAGCCGCGCTAGCCGGAGCTTCTGTAATGGTAAAAAACACTAACACAGGTATAAAAACCGATGCATATGGAACATTTACACTCAAAGGCATAGCCTCAGATGTTACACTGGTAATTTCATTCACAGGATATTTTACAAAAGAAGTACGCCTCAACGGCAACCCAACACTAACGGTTGTCCTCTACCGCAATGACAATCCCCTTGATGAAGTACAAGTGATAGCCTATGGCACCACTACAAGAAGGTTGAACACCGCTAATGTTTCAACGGTAAAAGCTGAAGAGATAGCCAGGCAACCTGTAAGTAATCCGATATTGACTTTGCAAGGCAGGGTTCCCGGCGTTTTAGTAACACAAACCAGCGGGCTTGCCGGCGCATCCGTAAAAATACAGGTGCAGGGTAGAAACAGTTTGACTCAAGGCTCCGACCCCTTCTTTGTCGTTGATGGTGTTCCTTATACCAATAGTCTTTCTACAATGAGTGGCAGCACTCCTTTGGGTACGGGTTCTCCTTTAAATTACATAAACCCTGCCGATATTGAAAGTATTGATGTATTGAAAGATGCAGACGCCACCTCCATATACGGTAGCCGGGCTGCTAATGGAGCTATATTGATAACAACCAAAAAAGGCAAGGCTGGCAAAACAAAAGTAGATCTTACTTTGCAGCAGGGATGGGCAGAAGTAGGCCATAAATTAAATCTTTTGAATACTCAACAATATATGGCCATGCGGCATGAGGCGTTAAAGAATGATAACCTGATGATTTCTCCCACCGATTATGATCTTAATGGAGTGTTTGACAGCTCAAGATATACTGACTGGCAAAACGAGCTGATTGGTGGTAAAGCGCAGTACACAGATATTCAGGCAAGCGTTTCGGGAGGTAACGACAATACCCGGTTTTTATTGAGTGGCACCTACCATCGCGAAACGAGTGTTTTTCCAAGTGACTTTGCCGATCGAAAAGGCTCTTTCTTTCTTAATGTAAACCATCTTTCAACAAACAAGAAATTTAGAGTGCAACTGAATACCAGTTACCTCGTAGATGATAACAGGCAGATTCGGTGGGATCTTACAGAGTTTGCAATGAGGCTGGTTCCTCATGCACCAGCTTTATATAACGAGAACGGAGAATTAAACTGGGCTCCTTTGCCGGACGGGACTTCCAGTTGGACAAATCCGTTAGCTTATTCTAATTACAGGTATCATGGAAAGACTGGCAATTTGCTTGCAAATGCAGTTGTCAGTTATGAACTGTTAAAAGGACTGGAACTAAAAACAAGCTTCGGATTTTCCAAACTTCAATCTAATGAAAGTAATCTTGATCCTTCATCCAGGTTTAAGCCGGAATTTAGTTCGACAGTACCAAGATCTGCAAATTATGCATACAGTTTTCACAACTCTTGGATCATAGAACCTCAGATCAGCTATAAACGGAATATCTCGCATGGAAAATTTACTGCACTGCTGGGAGCTAGCATTGACCAGCGAAACAATAATTTAAGAACATACGAGGCCTCAGATTTTACCAATGATGCTGCAATGTTAAATCCCAAAGCAGCTTCCACAATTACAATCGGTACTGTAACAGATATTAAATATAAATACAACGCTATTTTTGGCCAGTTTAATTTTAACTGGCAGGAGAAATACATAGTAAACCTTTCGGCTCGGAGGGACGGCAGTTCGCGTTTTGGCCCGGAAAATCTATTCCAAAACTTCGGCTCGGTTGGCTTGGCTTGGATTTTTAGCAATGAGCCTTTTGCTAAAAATATTGCTCCAATTGTTAACTTTGGAAAACTGCGCGCTAGCTACGGCACCACAGGGAATGATCAAATTGGAGACTATACTTTTATGAGCCTCTATAATTTCGCCTGGCAAGATCGTGGTTATCAGAATATTCAGGGTATTGAACCAACCAATTTTACAAACCCTTATTTGCAGTGGGAAGAAACCAAAAAACTCAATTTGGGAGCTACTTTAGGCTTTCTCAACGACAAGATACTAATAGATGTAAACCATTACCAGTACCGTTCCTCAAATCAGCTATTGAGCTATAAATTACCAATACTTACAGGTTTTTGGGGAGTTATGCGCAATTTTCCTGCAACACTTCAAAATACAGGATGGGAGGCAAGTTTGACTACTACAAATATCTCTACCACAAATTTTCAATGGACCACCGGATTGAATATCACATTTAGAAAAAACAAGCTTATCGATTTTCCTGGACTGGAAACTTCTTCCTATTACAATTCATTAATTATCGGCCAGCCGGTACGCATTCAAAAAGTATTTCATTTTTTGGGAGTAGATCCGACAACAGGACTTTATTACTTTGAAGATAGCCATGGTAAACCTACCTCTTATCCAAGTGATTTGAATGATAAGAATACAATTGTCAATACCGAGCCTAAATTTTTCGGAGGTTTCCAAAATGCCTTTGTTTATAAAAACTTCAGGTTAGATATACTCTTCAATTTTGTTAAACAAACCGGATTGGAATTTACTTATGGAACTGCCCCAGGCTTTTTTGATAATACCGCAGCAATAGGTAATCAACCGGCTTCTGTTCTCAATCGATGGAAAAACATCGGAGATATGGCAACAGTCCAACGCTACAATTCCAATTTCAGTGTATACCAACCTGCTGCAAACCTTACGGGTTCCAGTGATGGTGCCTATACAGATGCCTCTTATATTAAATTAAAAAATGTCTCATTCTCATGGATATTACCTGCCAAACTGACACACAAAGCTTATTTGCAAGAGGCAAGGGTTTTTGTTCATGGCCAAAACCTTTTTACAATAACCGGCTATTATGGATTGGATCCTGAATCCAAAAGCTCTATGACCTTGCCCCCACTCAGAACCATAACCATCGGCTGTCAAATAACCTTGTAAAAAGTTAAAAATGTTTAAAACAATTCATTATATAAAAACAGGAATAAAAAGAAGAATACGCCATTCATTATTCTTCCTTCTACTAAATGTATGTTTAGGACTGAGTTCCTGCAAAAAGCTGTTGGAGATAGGACCTCCAGCAACTTCTTTAACAAGCGAATCGGTCTATGCAGATGATGCGGCAGCAATAGCAGCTGTTACTTGTACTTATGTCAACATGAGCAACAGCACTTATTTGCCTGATGCTACGTTAAGAGGAATAACACTACTGACAGGCATTGCATCTGATGAACTTAGTATGACAAAAGGCGTGACTGATGTTCGGCTGGTAGCATATTATACCAACAATTTGAATGTACAAAATGTGGGGAGTGGGTTTTGGGAAAGGAATTATCCCGTTATTTACAAGATAAATTTAGCAATTGAACAACTACAGACAGCATCTTTAACGGAAAACGTGAAAAAGCAATTGCTGGGCGAGGCTAAATTTATGCGTGCCTTTTGTTATTTCTATCTTATAAATCTTTACGGAGATGTGCCATTAGTGATGTCATCAAATTATCAGGAAAATGCATCTCTATCTCGCACAGTTATAAAAGATGTTTACAAACAAATTATTGCTGATTTAAAAGATGCGGAGCAACTTATGGCTGATCATTTTTTAGATGAAACATTGTTGAAAGGATCAACTGAACGGGTTCGCCCCACCAAATGGGTAGCTACCGCGTTGCTGGCACGGGTGTATTTATATACAAAGGAATATAGGCTTGCAGAAGAAGCCGCCACCAAACTTATAGAAAACTCCAGCCTTTTTTCTCTTGCAGATTTCAATAATGCTTTTTTAAAGAATAGCACTGAGGCCATTTGGCAATTGCAGCCTGTGGGTACAGGTACAGGTTCCAATACAGCTGAGGCCGCAACATTTATTCTTCCTGCAACAGGGCCGGAAACTTATAGCCGCAGATTCCATCTAAATGAAAATCTGTTGAATGCTTTTGAATCAGGAGATTTACGCAAAAAAAACTGGATCGATAGTATTTCTGTTATCAACCAAGGAATTACATCGGTATATTATTATCCATACAAATATAAAATTGGCTTGGTTAATGTCGCTACCAGTGAATATACCATGGTATTTCGCCTGGCTGAACAATATCTCATTCGCGCCGAAGCCCGGGCAATGAATGGAAAAATTGAGGGCGCAAATAGTGCTTCATCAGATGTAAATATCTTGCGGACACGTGCCGGACTAGGCCCTGTTTCTGCCATTGCCGAAAATGAGATGCTGGAAGCAATAGCCAAAGAACGAAGGGTTGAGTTATTTACCGAATGGGGTGACCGTTGGTTTAATCTGAAAAGAACCGGCACTATAGATCAGGTAATGGAATTAGTAACCTCACAAAAAGGAGGAGAATGGAAACCTCACCAAGCATTAATGCCCCTTGCTCTTAACGAGCTAATGGCAAATCCTTTTCTGACTCAAAATCCTGGTTACTATTAAAGTGTTAAGCATATTTTGTAATATACAAACCGCAAAGGTGCTATGAAAAGACCTCACGTCTTTGCGCCTTGGCGGTTAAAAATACATTACCTACTCCATTGGAGCAGTTGTTCTCCTACTTAACAATACAATTACAATTCAATCAACTTAAAAAAGCCTGATATGAAATACTTTTTTACGGCTCTTACAAGTCTATTTATACATATCTGCATTGCCCAGCAACCGCCTATTACTCCAGCAGTTTACGAGCAGTGGCCAAAACTCGAACGGCCTGCAATATCAAACAATGGGAAGTACCTTTCATATATAGTTAATTATGCCAATCCTATTCTTTCAAAACCGATAAGTGCAGTTTTGACATCATCGGATTTGAAATGGCAAAAAAAGCTTACAGGCCCCGGACCAAGGGTACTGTTTTTAGGTAACAGCCAATATGCTACTGTCATGTTTTCCAATGATAGCCTTGCTATTATTCAACTAGGCTCCGACAATATTGAATGGGTGGAGCAAGTAAGTTCTTGTAGCATTATTGGCAACGAGATGATTGCATTCAAACAAAAAAACAAGTCAGATGATTTTATACTCAAAAATTTGACATCCGGAAAAATCTATCATTTTCCAAATGTAAAACGGCAGGAATCCAGTAAAGATGAACGCTATATGGCACTTGTTTGCATTAACAAACAGGCTCCTCCCCAAACGGAATCGCTAAAATTAGTAAATCTTACTACCATGCAAAATACTACCATTTGGAAGGGGGGCAATATCTCCAACATTAAATGGAGCAACGATATGCAAACAATTGCTTTTATGGAAAATGAAAACGAAAAAGAAACCATCTGGTTGCACAAAATAAAAAACAATAAAACGGTGAAAATTACAGATAATAGAAGCCTTGAAAATGCAAATTACAAATTCACTGACATCCTCAAATTCAGTAGCGATGGTTTGAGGCTTTTTGTTATTTTAAAAGAACGCCTTCAAAAAGCGCCGGCTGATGCCGTTAAACTGGATATTTGGACATATAAAGATGCCTCACCTCAAACACGACAATTGAATGGACTACACAACGCAAGAACCTCTACTTGGGCATTTTCTTTTGCCTCTCAGAAATTCACTAAATTGTCAACAGAGGAAGAAGGATGGCTTCGCATACCCGAAGATGGAAATGATGATTGGGGCATACTTGGAGGCCATCGTTGGACTCCAGGTGTTTCCCTAATAAAATCTGCAGCTCTGGTTTCTACAAAAGATGGACGCAGAATAAAACTCAGCAGCGACTATGTACGACTATCACCCCAAGGAAAATACCATGTGCTTTATGATGAAGGTTCTAATCAATTTATCAGTTATGAAATAGCAACGGGAATCAGCAGAACAATTACTCAAAATATTTCTACAATATGGAAGATAATGGAACCAAATGCCGGTGGATATGCAAGGGGTGGCATTATAGGATGGATGAAAGATGACGAAGCTGTTGTAGTGTATGATCAATTCGATATTTGGGCTATAGACATGGCAGGCATAAAGCCTCCGCAAAACCTTACCAATGGACTGGGAAAGAAAATTAATTCTATGTTTTTTTTACTAAAAGAAGAATATAATAATAGAATATTTTTAAAAGATGAAGTGATTATACTCACGGCTTTCAACCCTCAAACAAAAGAAAACGGATTTTATAAAATGCAGTTTGGAAAAATTACAGATCCTGAAAAACTGATCATGGGGCCATATGTTTTTTCATTAAGCAGAAATCCGTATGTTCCTCCTTATGCTTCATCAGAAGCAGAGCCTGTTAAAGCAAAAGAAAAAGATATTTATATTGTTCAAAAGCAAAGTGAAACAGAATTTCCGAATTATTTTATTACAGAAGATTTTAAAAAGTTCAAACCTTTAACAAACTTACATCCTGAGAAACAATACAACTGGTTTACTACAGAGCTGCACGAATGGAAAACAAAAGAAGGGAAAAAATTGCAGGGAGCCTTATATAAACCGCAGAATTTTGATTCGACTAAAAAATATCCTGTGATTTTTTATTTTTACACAAAAAAATCAGACAATCTACACGTCTACTTATACCCGAAGCCTTCAAACGGTGTTCTAAACATTGAATGGTATGCAAGCAATGGGTTTTTGGTATTTACACCCGATATATTTTACACTTATGGCAATGCATACGAAAACTGCTTAAGCAGCTTAGAATCGGCAGCTCAATATCTATCAACACTTCCTTTTGTCAATAAAAACAAAATGGGCATCACTGGCAGTAGCTGGGGGGGATTTCAAACCAATTACATTGTTACTCATAGCAGCCTGTTTGCAGCAGCCTGCTCCGGATCCAGTATTGCCGACTTTGTTGCTCATTACAATTGTACTACCCATGGCGGCATGGTTATCAATTATTCTTACGAGCATGGCACCATGGGCTCAGGCAAAACCCTTTGGGAAGATCCGGACTGGTTTATGAAAAATTCACCGGTAATGAATGCAGATAAAACAACTACCCCATTGCTAATGTTTGAAACTACAAATGACGGAGCTTGCCCTTTTTTAAATGCTTTGGAATTGTTTTATGCACTAAGACGGTTGGGAAAAAAGGTGTGGGTATTGGAATACAACGATGGCAATCATGGTGTGGATGGGAAATCAGCCCTTGATTTCGATGTCAGACAGCAACAATTTTTTTCACACTTTTTAAAAGATGCACCACCACCCAAATGGATGACCCAGGGGAGGCCTGCTTATTTAAAAGGTATTGATGAACGCCTGGAGTACGATTTGGACGCCCATTCAGATACAAAAAAATAAAACTTAGTATATGAAATATTTGAAACTTTTATTAGTGCTCTTTGTGATGCCTTTACTTTCACTATACGGACAAACAATTGCTTTTGACAGTATCTCTTCCTGGAATCAAATCATGGAAAAAGCTAAAAAAGAAAATAAATATATTTTTATAGATGCTTATACTACATGGTGTGCTGTCTGTAAAAAAATGGATCGCGATGTTTTCACGGATAAAGATTTAATTAGATTTATCAATGACAAGTTTATTCCGGTAAAATTACAAATAGATTCAACTTTTAAAGATGGCGAATACATAAGAAAACGATACAGGGATGCAGCAAAAATCCAATCGCAATACAAAATAAATGCCTTCCCCTCGTTTATCTTTTTAACTCCGTCGGGCGAATTAGCAGACCGCTCGATCGGTTTTCAGCCACCAAGCGTTTTTCTTCAGGTAGCTACAAGAGCACTCGATGATAATAATAACTTTGCGGCAACTCTTTCTAAATTCAGAACAGGATCATTTACGGGTAAAGAGCTGCTCCTGTTTTGCTTAAATACAAAGAAGTATTATAAAGAAGATAGCATTGCCTTAATTGCCGCACAAGAGTACAAAAAACATCATATTGATAACAATGAACCTTCAGAAATATTAGATTCCGTTGTGATTGATTTCATGTATGCTTTTTATTCTCTTTTCACATTGGAAGATCCGGTTATACAATACATCTATAACACACCTGTTCAGTTTAACTCATTACGTATAGGAGCTAATGCCCAAGGGTATATAGATGCTTTGGTAAAGAAAGATTTGGTTATTCCAAAAGTTTATGAAATAAATGACAATGATTATCTCCCAAATGCTAAAGAACCTAATTGGAAAAAGCTGGAGAAAACAGTTGCTCAAAAACTGGATAAAGAAACAGCGATACGAACCATTTTGGATACAAAAACTATTTACTATGCAATAAAAAAAGATTGGACTAAGGCCGCCCAAGCTGAAATAGACAGAATAGAATGGAAGGGATTGAACGCTAATGACGGCTGGGTAAGATTTTCCATGAACAATATGATTTGGGAAGTCTTTTTTGAACACAGTAATAATCCAAGACATTTAAAAAAGGCTATCAACTATATGCAAAAAATTGTTGAGGCAGATTCAAGTAATGCAGGCTTTCGTGATACTTATGCTAACCTTCTTTACAAAGCAGGAAGAAAGACCGAAGCTATCATAGAACAGGAAATAGCTGTTACGCAAATTCTTACATCGAACGAAAAAGATAGGATAGAAAATTTCAAGCAAACACTCATTAAAATGCGTAACGGAGATCCGACATGGCCAAAAAATTAAATTCATTCTTTATTCATAATAGTCAAAGTGTATTACACCAAAAGTGACATTGACCTTAATAATAATTTCAGAGTATGCATTTCAAATCTTCACTCTTTTTACTAATATATTTTAAGAATAACACGAATTAAGGTTCCCCACTGCTAAATGTAATCAAGCAAGCTGCATTTATAAGACGGTGGATAGAACGGCAACTCAATTCTACTGAAGGGAGAAGATGCACTAAGAACGTTGGACGAAACCGTAATAGCGAAGAAATATAACGAAAGTTTTAAACAGCGAAGTGTGTCGGTTATATTGTCATATTAATTAATCGCATCTTGCTTTAGCCTAAGAAAGGTATAAAGCCAGAATGAATAGAGACAAAATAACAAAATCAAAGTATTTACCTATTCTTTTATCATTGGACATTTAGGATAAGGAGAGGGTGGGATGACATAGCCGTGTGAGGCGAGAGTTTCAAGCACGGTTCAGTGAGATGCTTGGGCCAATATGCTCTTGCCTATTCTGATATCCAAGCAAAAAAGTAAGAAGATCTATATAAATGAAATTTTCTTCGTATTCATATCTAAAAAAATATATGTAAAAATTTGAACCACACCCTTCCTGAAGCTTGTAACTATTATCACATTTTTTCAGTATTACACTGATAGATTATAAAAATAGAGTTAATGGATTGGCAATAATAAAAGTCGATAATGATGCAAAAGAATTTTGAAAATACTCAAATATTTATCCACAATGGTCTACAATAAAATTATCATAATGGTTTTAATACCTACTCTTTTCTATAACACATCTTGTAAACAGGATTACAAAAATCCTAACGCATCAGTTGAAAAAAGAACTGCTGATTTAATAAGTCGCATGACCCTTGAAGAAAAGGTAGCACAATTGAGAAGCTTTAGTATGTCTAATCCTAAGCTAACAGATGAAGTATTGAACAATAGCATCCAAATGGATTCGATGTTTGGTATGGGTATAGGTATGATGAATCCTGATTTTGATGCAACGGCAGAACAAACTGTAGCAAGAAGAAATGCGTTGCAAAACTATCTAAAGACAAAAACAAGGCTTGGCATTCCTACCCTATTCATTGATGAAGCGCATCATGGTTTACTGGCGCCGGGTGCTGATATTTTTCCAACTTCTATAGCACTGGCAAGTTCATGGGATACTGCATTGATTAAAAGAGTATACAACTACATAGCAGCCGAAGCTTCTGCCAAAGGTACGCATTGGGTATTGGCACCTGTTGTTGATGTATGCCGTGATCCGCGTTGGGGCAGAACCGGTGAGACTTACGGTGAAGACCCTTTTCTATGCGGGATGATTGGAAGCGCTGTAGTGAAAGGGTATCAGGGCAGTGATGACGGAACAGTTATGCCGGAACATGTGGCTGCCACACTAAAACATTTTACAGGACATGGTCAAAGCGAGAGCGGTATTAACCAGGCACCTGCTAACTATTCCGAGAGAACGATGAGAGAGATGCACATGGAACCTTTCCGCCTTTGTATACAACATGCTAATCCTGCCGGAGTAATGGCAGCTTATTGTGAACTGGATGGAGTTCCCGCTCATGCAAATCCCTGGCTGCTGAAAGATGTGTTGCGAAAAGAATGGCAATACAAAGGCATTGTGGTGAGCGACTGGTGGGCTATTGATCAGCTTTGGAAAAAACATGCTATAGAACCTGATGAAAAATCTTCTGCTTTGAGGGCCTTCAATGCAGGCGTAACCATTGATCTGCCATTAGGTAATAATTTCAAACAATTAACCGAATTAGTAGAAGAAAACAAGATCAGCATGAAAGCAATTGACGAAGCGGTTTCCTACATGTTAGGCATAAAATTCCGTATGGGACTGTTTGAACAAAAAGATTTTGACATTAATAAATCTAAAGAACTGAAAGCAACAGGAGAAGGAAGAAGACTGGCAAGAGAGGCAGCAGAAAAATCAATTGTATTACTTAAAAATGATAATAATTTACTTCCACTCAATATCAATAGTATAAGGAAAATTGCAGTGATCGGCCCATGCGCAGCAGTGAATTATCTGGGAGATTATTCGGGAATTCCATCGCAAAATATTTCTCTATTGCAAGGCATAAAAAATAAAGTTGCAGGCAAAGGCATTGACGTGTTATATCACAAAGGAGTTGACCTTACCATCAATGGCGATTCAATTTCAATGAATAATTATCAGTACATAAACACTGCTGAATTTCCAGATCCTGAAAGTAGTCGCTTGAACATTGCCCAAGCTAAACGCGTCGCTCAGCAAGCGGAAGTGATTGTAGTTGCTGTTGGAGAAAATGAACAAATATCCAGGGAAGCGGGTACTCATAGAATGGGCGATATGGCTACACTGGAATTGGTAAGCCTGCAAGACGAACTGGTTAAAGCAATGATAGAAACAGGCAAGCCTGTGATAGTATACCTTTCTCATGCACGTCCGTATGCCATCAATTACATCGCCGAAAATGCACATGCTATTATTGACGGCTGGTTCAATGGTGAAGAAGCAGGCAATGCTTTTGCAAATGTATTATTCGGTGATGTGAATCCTTCTGGTAAACTCACCATCAGCGTTCCGCGAAGCGTTGGACAATTGCCTGTGTATTACAATTACAAGCCTAGCAGCAAAACGTATGATTATGTCACAATAACTAATAAGCCCTTATATCCTTTCGGATACGGGCTGAGTTATACTACATTTCAATACGATAATCCTGTTTTAAACAACAGAACGGTTTCTGTAAATATCACTAATACAGGCCTGGTAAAGGGCGAAGAAATTGTACAGCTCTATATCCATGATGTAGTCAGCAGTGTTACAAGGCCTGTTAAAGAATTAAAAGCCTTTAAAAAAATAGAACTCAATCCCGGTCAGACAACAAATGTAGCATTTAACATTACAGACAATATGCTGAACTTCTGGAATAAAGATATGCAATATGTTGTCGAGCCGGGTGAGTTTGAAATTATGGTGGGGCCGGATAGCGAAAACTTAAAAAAGACATCCTTAACCGTTAGATAGTTTTTCGTTAAAACTTCCACTTTTGCACAGATAAAAAGATTTAGTAATTTTTTTTGGGGACCAGCGGTAGTGCTACTATTAAGCATCGTTGTGTCACTCACTTGTACGGTGGTAATGCTATTGAGCAAAGTACAGGCGGTTGGCAGCAGGCAGTAGAGAAGTCAGATTTATTTTTTATTAAATCTCTAAAATCGCTAACATGGCATTTATTGACACCTCGTCACGGTCAACAAGTAATCAAAACCCTGCTTCGCAAAAAAGCAATCCGCTTTATATCATGTTGCTAACGCTGGTAGCCACACTCGGCGGTTTATTGTTTGGATATGACACCGCCGTAGTAAACGGCGCCGAAAAATCGCTGGTGGATTTTTACATCAAAAACATTACCGATCCCCAATACCGCGATTATGCAGTTTCCATGATTCACCAGTATAAAGTGCTGATGGTTCTTGTACTCTGCGTGGTGGCCGCTATCATTAGCGCCCAAATGATACGGTTGCTGGGTGCCAAAAAAGGAGGAATAACCTGTGGCGTAATTTTCCTGATCATCATCGCGTGGGCTTTCGGTTTTGTAAGCAAAGCCATTCCTGTC
>JAVBLN010000008.1:0-52452 GCA_031553495.1 Flavihumibacter sp. | reverse complement strand
GGAATGCTATTCATCGCTTTAGCGGCTGCATTCTTTACTATTGGCTGCAGTGGGATTCCTTAATTTCAGGTGTTTAAGTAAAATAGCTGGTTTTCTTGCAAATACATTTTTATAACCGGAAAGCTAATCCCATATTGCTCGTATAGAATTTGCGAACTAAATAATTAATCCTAATAGTTTAATTTACTTGCTTTCTTTTAAAGCATTATAAAATGCGGCATAAGCCGGTTTTTTTCTGAAATCTTTATCCCATAACAACAAATAATCGCTACCATTATTATAACGCCAGCTATTAGCATCATCAACTCCCCAAACAGTAATTCCATGACGCTGAGCAGCAGGAACATGTTTTAAATAGGATTGTACGATATAACTGTATAAATCAGCCTGCAAAGCCAGATCGGTTGTGAAAGGAACATACCCAACCTTACCCAGGGGGTTTATTTGAATATCCAACTCAGATATTCTGATTTTTAATCCTGTTGATGCTAATTGTTCAAACATATAATCAATTCCTGCACGGTTTATATTCACATTCACATGCATTTGAGTTCCTATTCCGTCAATTTGAGCGCCTTTGTCTTTAATGTACTTAACCAAAGACACTATTGAGTCTGTTTTAATTTTGCTTGTTTCCAGGTTAAAATCGTTAATGAATAACGCTGCATTCGGATCAGCCTGTTTTGCATATTTGAATGCATTCACAATCCCGTCCTTTCCTAAATAATCAGCCCAAAAAAAGTAACCGGTTGCTCCACTGGGAACAGTAGTATTCTGACTCGTACGAATAGCTCCGCCATCTGTTAAAACCTCATTGGCTACATCCCATGCAAACACTTTTCCTGCATAGTGTTTAACGATTCCGTCAGTAGTTGTATTTCCTAAAATCCAAAGTTTCAATACGGAATCCACACGTGCTGCTGTTGCGGTACCGCCTGCCGCACTTTGTGCTGCATCATACTCAGCGGCGGTACATAATGTAACATCATCTATGTAAAAAGTACCGGACATTTTACCTACATCAAATCTAACACATGCCGCTGCTGATTTATTAGCAGTAGATCTCCATACTATAGGTGTCCATGATTTACCTACACTAATATCGCCAGAGTATCCTGATATTGCGGAATATCCGGCATCCTGCAGTTCTAATTGTACAGTATTATTATCTTCTGTTGCTTTTACCCATGCAGTTACAACATAAGTTGTACCCTGATTAAAATTGTAATTGTCGCGGGTATTGAACTGCGCCTCGTAATTGTTTACACCGGCGGGTTTGTTGGTATAAGACAAAACAGCCACATTATTTCCTTTGTGCGCTAAAGCGGGATCTGCCACTACATTTCTTGTAAGTGTTCCTTTACCTGTATAACTGCTCCAGTTATTACCATAAGGGTCGCCGGTTCCGGCTTCAAAACCACCATTAGTAATTATATTAGGTATAACGGCAACACCATCGCCAGCAATACTTTTCAGGTAAGTGGTATTTTGTTGGGAATGCCACATCAATGTATGTCCGAATACTTGTAATCCTGCCGCTGAAGCCTGACTAACTAAATTATCCGCATTCACAAAATTCAAAGAACCATCATTTCTAACCACTGAACCATATTTCATTTCATTTCCAGGAGTAATATTATTTCCTTCCTTAGCAATGATGGGAAAATATTTAGAAAATCCGGCATCTCCCATATAGGCAGCAAAACCAATAGGAAATCCAGCTATGGATTTTAGAGTACCGGATGTATCCATATTATCATAACCTCCGGTATTTAATATACCCATAGCGTCTTTTTTACAGGAGTATAATCCTGTTAAAAGACATAGAGATATACATGAAAGAATCAGTTTATTATTTTTCATAACAATTTTTTTGCGTGTTAATTAATTGTATCCAGGATTTTGATATTTAGCCCAATCAAGATCATCCATTCTCTCTAATTGCTTTTGAGGTATGGGCCTTAAAGCATGAAAATCCTGAATATAAGGGCCACCATCCGGATTATATTTTTTCACTCTTTCCACCAATTTTCCACGCATAGCCAGATCCGCGAAACGCATTGATTCACCACATAATTCACGAGTGCGTTCATCCAAAATAAAATCTATTGTTACCTGACTATCACTCACCTTAATTGCCTGATATCTATTATCAATTTCTGTTGACGATAAACCGGGGCGATACGCGGCTCTTAATTTCAAGACATTTATTAATTCTGCTGCGCCTCCAGTTCCTGTTTTGGCCAATTGCATAGCCGCTTCTGCAGCCAACAAATATGTTTCTGAAAACTTAGCAACTGGGAATGGTCTTCCGGAAGCGACATCGTTATAATTCACTTTCAAACTATCCTCATATTTTTTTAAGTAAGGCCATATACATTGTGCATTATTTGTTTGAGCATTCCAAAACTCAGAACGCTTCACCACTCTGTATGGCCTACCTAAAGCGACCAATGAATCATACATCCTCTGCGTTTTTGCTAAGACAAAAGAGGTGTCGCCGTAATTAATCGCACTACCATCTGTGCCTTGATCTGTGTACCACATTATGCGGAAACTGTTGTCAAAGCGACTATCATTATAAGTATCTTCAAATGCCACATCAAGAAGCCATGCTGTTGGAGCAAATCTTCTATAAGGACGTCCATACCATGCCTGGCGGTGTGTTCCGGGAGATTTTTGACTGGTAACGCCGGTATAATTAGGAGCAAAATCAACAGAGGCCGCATTATTAGCATCCGTAGGATCAGTTACCGTTACCACCATATTCGTTGCATTATCCATTGGTAAGCGTTCAACAGAGTATAATATTTCAGCATTATAATCATTGCCTTGCCTATGCACATCTCCGTAGTTTTGCATCAATGCAACCCCGTATTTAGCCTGGTTATTAATAACTTCCATGGCTGCGTTATATGCGTTTTGAAAATCAGAAGACTCTTTCATAGAAGAATATCCTTTAAAAACATAAGCCCTGGCCAACATTGTAAAAGCCGCAGCTTTTGATAGTCTGAATGCGTTTCCAGGTCTTTTTTCAGGAAGATTTTCACTGGCATATTTAAAGTCATTAGTAATACATTCAAAATCTTTCCTCAATATATCTGTTACAGGCAATCTGTTAAACCCTCTATATGCGGCTTGGTTGAACTGAAGATCACCACTACCAAGATCTACAGGCACAGCCCCAAATTGATTTACGAGCAACATATAATATAGTCCTCTCAAAAAATGAGCTTCTGCCATGTATTGTTTTCTCAAACCATCATCCATACTTGCAGCAGGAGCATAATTGATCACAGCATTTGCAAGATTGATATATTGAAAGGTGTTATTCCACAGCCCTTGTAAAGTTCCGTCTGTAGATAATATAGGTGTAGGGCCACCATATAATGCAAAGGATCTCACATACTGCCCTCCGGTTGAAACAATAACCTGGTCTCCACCAGTATATTCATCCGTACCCATTATGTTTATAGACAAATTCGCTTCCGGACCATATATGAATTTCATGCCTGCATATAAAGTATTTACAGCACTTTGAAGGCCCTGTGGAGTTTTAAAAAATTCAGTAGTGAACGTAGTATAAGGATGTTCATCTAATTTTTTAGCACAACCTGGAACTAGCATTATAAAAACCAGAACCATTATGCCCGATGAAAATATTTTGGACTTTGTATTCATGATATAAAGCGTTTAATTTTAAAAAGTGATATTAAGGCCAATTAATACCGTCCTTGTACGCGGTGTTGAGGCACCGATGGTGATATAATTATTATTACTATTAGACCTGATATTTCCAACACCACCCACACTTTGGTCACCAGTACCTGTACCTTCAGGATCAATACCGGTTAACTTTTTGTAAGGAGAAAATAAAGTAGCCACATTGTCAACAGAAGCATACAATCTAGCAGATTGGGCATTTATTGATTTTAATAATTTAGATTCAAATGTATATCCCAAATTGATACTTCTAATCTTAACAAAACTTGCATTATAATATCCTAAAGTACTCATAGCTCCCGTTACCGGACTAACAGTATTGGAAGGACAAGGGAACCAGTTAGTAGGATTCATGGGAGTCCAATAATCAACGGCCATTTGATTTCTATCACCTATAAGATTGGTAAGATATAATGCTGTTGGTTGATGTATTTGGCTAATCAATAATCCACCGAAACGAGCATACATAACAATAGACAAGTCAAAATTTTTGTATCCAAACCTGTTTGTCATACCTCCCTGTAAAGCTGCATCACAGTTGCCAATTACATATTTGTCATTATTATCAATTACTCCATCCTGATTATAATCTTCAAGCTTTAGTTGGCCGGGTGATGAATTATATTTCAAAGCTTCTTTTCCTTCAAATGTTTGCCATATGCCTAATTTATTATAATCATATATGGAAGTCATTGATTTTCCAACAAACAATTGAGCATTTGTATTTTCGCGTGAGCCATCACCAAGATTAGTTAGTTTATTCTTATTAAAAAACAAATTAAGATCAGTACTCCAGGTAAAGCCATTATTATTAGATTTTACATTGATTGTTGAAAGCGAGAATTCAACACCCCTGTTTTCCATATTACCAATATTTGAAGTAATATGGTCAATACCGGAAGAATATGGCAACGGTAAATTATACAAAATTTTATACGTCTTTTGTTGATAATATTCTATTGAACCGGTAATTCTATTTTGAATTAATCCAAAATCAAGTCCAAGATTTATTGTTTTTGTATACTCCCAATCTAAGTCTTTATTTGGTATGGCATTTAAGTTGTATCCGGTAACTTTCATTGGACCAAAATTGTACATGTATGTTGTACTCTTATTTTGCGATAAATAAGCAGTAGTAGAAACGCTTCCTAAAGACTCATAAGGATTAATTGACTGGTTGGAAGTTTGGCCAAATCCCGCACGAAGTTTAAGAGCAGAAATTCCTTCAACATTTTGCATAAAATCTTCGTTCATTATATTCCATCCGGCAGATGCCGCTAAGTAATCGTGCCATTTGTGTCCTGCCGGAAGTCGTGATGACCCATCCCTGCGATATGTTACTGTCAACATATACCTGTCATTAAAAGCATAATTAGCCCTTGCCATATATGAAATAAGAGCCCATGAAACTTCACCACCTTTTACAACCGCCGCATTGGTGGGTGAGGACATGCCCAAATTATGGAATTGAATAAAATCCTGATCGATAGAATCCTTTGAAACAGAAGTATTATGTGAATGCGATTCCTGAATACTATATAAACCAGTAAAATTTATTCTGTGTTTTTCCCTGATCGTCTTATCATAATAGAGGAGATTCTCTACAGTATAGCCCCATCCCGGAGTATTATTAACATATGCCCAGCTAGCCTTACCCGCATTAAAATAATTATGTACATCACGAATATCACTACCAGGTAAATCGCGACCTTTAAATTGATTGTCCTCCTGATGTGTGTAGTTCAATCCCAAATTGAAGCGATATTTTAATCCTTGTAAAATTTCGTATTCAGCATACAAACTATTAAACGTTCGTAAACGGGTTGTTCTATCTACCCAATTATTGTTGTTCGTTTTTGCAAGCAACGGATTATATGTAAGACCATCATTGGGGTTACCTGCCGGAGACAATATCATTACTCCATTAGTATCTGGCACAGACAAGGGACTCATACTTAAAATGGGAAACATTAATCCATACTTTACAAACTGACCACCGTTTGTAACAGCAATCGAATTCATTGTATTCAAACCAACCTTAACCCGCTTTCCAATTCTTGAGTCTATTGTTCCGCGAACAGAATATCTTGTATAATCCTGACCGGGTAAAACAGCATCTTCTTTATAATAACCTGCACTTAATGAATAAGTAGCTCCATTTTCACTTCCTCCGGAAACAGTAATGTTATTGTCAGTTTTGTGTGCTGTCTTATACATTAAATCCTGCCAGTTAGTAGTCCTGCCTTCCGCCATTCCTATTTTTTCAACCGGCATATATCCACTTGAGTAGGTTCCTATTCCACGCAATGCTTTATATTCATCAGGATTATACACCGGATATTTGAATGATACATTTCCCAATCCGTAATACCCGTTATAGGTAACCCTTGCAACTCCAGCCTTTCCTCTTTTGGTTGTTAAAAGAATAACACCATTAGATCCGCGAGATCCGTAAATTACAGTTGCGGAAGCATCCTTTAAAATATCAACTGAAGCTATATCATTCGGATTAATGTCAGAAAGGGAACCATCATATGGTATACCATCCAGGATAATCAAAGGATCGCTTGAACCATTGATTGTTCTTACCCCCCTTACTCTGATTTGAGTTCCTGCCCCAGGCGAAGTACTTGTAGATTGAGCCTCTAAACCCGCGGCCCTTCCTTGTAAAGCCTGTTGTAAATTCGCTACCGGTACTTCTTTCAGTGCTTTTTCGCTTACAGAAACAACAGCTCCCGTTACATCCTTTTTCTTCTGCGTTCCATAACCCACCACCACCACCTGGTCCATTTCTTTGGATAAGCTGGCGAGGGTGATATTTACTACAACATCACTATTACCGATTTTGTATTTAGCTGGTGTAAAACCAACATAGCTGAATGTTAATGTGCTGTTGGCGGGAGCTGAAATTGAGTACTTTCCTTCAGCATCTGAGGTAGCAAGGGCGCTGCTGTTTACGCTTATTGTTACTCCCGGCAGTCCCTTCCCTGCTTCATCGGTGACAGTTCCCGTCACCTTTACTTTGTTTGTTTGGCTGTACAGTACACTGCTGTACATGGCAAATAGCAACAGAATAAATCTGAAAAATTTGTGATTCCTCTGTCTTCCTACTGAGTTTTGTTCCATAGTAGTATTCATAAAAACAAGCAGTTTTTAATAAATAGTAAAAAAATTGTTGATAGGAAGTATTAGGTCTGAGGAAACTCTTTGGAGTTTATTGCATTAATTGGTTTTACTGTTTTTTGAATTAAACAAACTTTCGCGCCGTACTTTCATGTACTTCATACGAATTATTTACCGGGTTGTACCAAAAGAATTAAAGCTCCTGCATTGAGAAGCTGCTTGAGTTGTTTGCGAAATGTTGCTTATGCAGCCCACTGTTGCCATGAAATACTACCGATGAACGGAATGCGACGCAACGATGATGCCATGAAAAACTGTCGCTCGTACCATGAAAAAAAGTATCAAAAAATATTAACTCAAACAGTTTCTGAATTTTCAGAATGCGGAATTTCCTTTCCGAAACGAAAGAAGTTGCGAATGCATCATACTGTAATTGCAGTCCGGCTTTATGATTACCCAACTTAGATGCATGATTTGACCGTTTCATATGGAGCACGCAATTCATGAACTTAAAAACTTAAATTCTTTTTTCAGGCTGCTAATATAGAATTTATTTTGAAAACGCAACCGATTGCATTATATTTTTTAAAAGTTCATATTTATAATGGTTTTCACTGTAAATAAACTCTTGTTTCAATGTTAACTAAATACAGTAAAAAAAACAATACGAGAGGTAATATACAGAATTTTTGCAGTTAATTACCTGAAATGTACAGAAAGCATAGCAGTTTATTACCCTAATTTTCACCTTACAATGAATGCAAACGATTGCAGAAATTCTTCAAAAAAAGCTTGACCTTTGAGATCAAACTTTTAACAACCTGAGTATATAATAATGAGCAAATTCTAAAAGCCAATTGAATTTCCCCCGTCTATTGGCAACACAACACCGGTTACATATTTTGCGGCATCCGAAGAAAGGAAATAAGCAGCATCGGCCACATCGGCAGGCATTCCCAAATGTCCCATCGGAGTTCTTGATAACACTTTTTGCTTTCTTTCAGGATCATTATTCAATGCTTTTGCCGACATATCCGTAGCGATAAAACCCGGTGCAATACAATTAACACGAATACCTTTGGGAGACAGATCTACGGCCATACTTCTTGTAATGCCTTCAATTGCCGATTTTGATGCCGTATAAGCCGTTACTTTCGGAATTCCATATTGCGAAGCCATTGAACTAATATTGATGATGCAACCGGATCCCTTTTCTATCATGCTTTTAGCGGTTTCTCTTGATAACACAAAAGTCGCTGTCAAATTCGTAAGGATTATCTGCTGAAAATCTTCATCGGTCACATCTATAAAATCTTTTTTCATATTGATACCTGCATTATTTACAAGAATATCAATGCTGCCATATTGATCTAGAATCTTTGTAATCATCGCCGGTATTGACTTTAGCTCATTCAAATCGCAAATGATATATTCACATAGTTCCCCTATTGCTTCTTTAGCTTGTTGCAGTTTGCTTTTGTCGCGACCTGAAATAATTGTAAAAATACCTTCGTTTACAAACTTTGTAGCGATTGCCAAACCTATGCCAGAGCCGCCTCCTGTCACTAACGCAATTCTTTTTTCATTTTTAGTTTTCATGATCATATTCTTTTAATATTATTCGTGGAATATTGGTCTACGGATTCATTATATTTTTTGAATTTGCAAATTTTGACACTCCCGGATTATTCTGCTTCTTTATAATCAAACCATTAAAAACCGTAATACAATTTGCGTATATTCTTTATCGTTACACACCATATAACCATTGTTTAAAATTATTTTGCAAATCAGTTTTACTGACCCATGGGTAAGCTGATATAAACATTACTAACAGGAATGAACATATGAAAATCATTTCAGGTTTACAAAATTGTTTCTGAGAAATTCATCACTCATGTAGAAAATTCAATTGAACAACAAGGTTGGCAATTATTCTCCGGTATATACCGGAACCGCCATAAAAGCCGGGAAATATAAAATGTAGGTAAGTAACCTGCTTTTCTTAACAGTGCCATTATTAAAAGCCTGAAAAAATAATGGGAACCCTTTAAAACATTCAAAACATATATATAGAAGGGGTATTTCATTTCAATCATTAAATAAATACAATCCTCAAATACAAATTATAATGAGGAGCATTTATACTCCCACTCTTCACTCACAAAACCAATTGCAAACAAACACACACATTGCTTTACAAGGTGCAACCGATTTCGCCTGCTGATAAAAGAATAGCATTAAAGAAGAACCAGATATGAAATAACTGTATTTATTTTTCATATGGCAATACTTCCATGCTACTAAATGCCCGAATTTTAATCAACATTTATACCTCGCAATCATAATAATGCGCAAATTGAGAATTTGTTTTGAATTTGCAATCGATTGCATGAAATTTTTTTAAATTATATATACTTAACCATAATAATCAATAGGTAAATAACTGTACTCTGTTACTTCAATGAAAAATGAACAAAATAAATGGCCATACTTACATTAAAAATCATCCTTAAAATCCTACAGAATTACCACCATCAACCGGTAAAACTGTTCCGGTTATATACTTTGCAGCATCCGATGCCAAAAAATAAGCACATTCCGCAACATCGGCGGGAGTGCCTAAATGCCCCATCGGAGTTCTCGATAACACTTTTTGTTTTCTTTCAGGATCATTGTTCAATGCCGCAGCCGACATATCTGTGGCTATAAAACCAGGAGCGATGCAATTCACTCTTATTCCCCCGGGCGAAAGATCTACAGCCATGCTCCGAGTCATGCCTTCTATTGCAGACTTTGACGCGGTGTATGCAATCACTTTCGGTATTCCGTATTGCGAAGCCATCGAGCTGATATTTATTATAGAACCGCTCCCCTGCTTAACCATGCCCTTCGCCACTTCCCGCGAAATGGCAAAAACCGCCATTACATTGGTGCGTAATATCTTTTGAAAATCTTCATCTGTCACTTCCACAAAATCTTTTTTCATATTAATGCCTGCATTATTAACCAGCACATCAATTTTTCCGTGCTTGTTTATAATTGTCTCAATCATCGAAGGAATTTTTTCCAGTATATTCAAATCGCAGGAAATGACTTCACACAAGTCACCTAATTTTTCTTTCGCATGATTCAGTTTATTTTCATCACGCCCTATAATAATTGCAACCATTCCTTCATCCACAAATTTTTTCGCTATCGCAAATCCAATACCGGAGCCTCCTCCGGTAACCAATGCAATCCTTTTTTTACTTACTGTTTTCATATCGCTCATTTTAATTCTTTACTTAACACTATTTATTTTAGATGCTGCATTGAGGAATTTTTTTTTGGGTACCGGCTTCAGTTTTTCATGGCATCATCGTTGTGTCACTCACTTGTACGGTAGTAATTCATGGCGGCAGGAAGCTTTAACAAAATATCGCACTCAGTTATAATACTGATCACTTCATTTTAATAATTTCAATTGCTCATAACCGTTATAACAATGATATTGCTCTGCAAGGCTTGCAGCCTTGCCGTGTGTGCTAGTCCGAAACATGATGCTCATACTTTACACTGCATCAATTTGCGCATGAATGCTTCAACACACTCAATAGCATTCCTACCGCACAAGTGAGTGACACAACGATGCTTAATAGTAGCAATGCCGCCGATAACCAAAAAAAAATGATCGCACTAAAGCATGCTGAATAATATCAAAAACTTTTTAGCGCTTATACATATACGTTATTTAGAATCCGCCAAAGCTTGCAAAACTGCTGAGTAAGCTGGCTTCTTAGCAAAGTTGTTATCAAACAGCAAGGGCAGATCCTGACCGTTTTTATATAGCCAGCTATCCTTATCATCAACACCCCAAATAGTAATACCATGACGTTGCGTTGCCGGCACGTTTTTGATATACGACTCAACAATGTACTTATACATTTCCGCCTGATAGCTCAGGTTTACAGGCTCAGGTGTAAAGCCGACTTTCCCGGACGGATTCATTTTTACATCCAACTCTGAAACCCTTACCAGCAAGCCTGTGGCAGCGAGTTTCGTAAACATGTAATCAATATTATTTCTGTTCGTATTCACATCCACGTGCATTTGAGTGCCTATACCGCTAACTTTTGCACCATTGCTTTTAAGATAAGCAACATACGCTACCAGCGAGTCTACTTTTGCTCTGCTGAATTCAAGATTATAGTCGTTGATAAAAAGCAACGCGTCTGGGTCCGCCTGCTCAGCTAACTTAAAGGCTGTTAAGGGCCCGTTCTTACCTAGCTTATCGTTCCAGGAAAAATATCCTGAGGCGGTTTTTGTCGCGTTATCTGTATTATCGGCAACACGCAGGCTGCCATTATCCGCCAACACTTCGTTAGCCACATCCCAGGCTTTTACTTTTCCTTTGTAATGTGTAACAATGCCCGGCGCATCCGTGGATCCTACAATCCACAATTTCATTACAGAATCTAATCTTGCAATTACCGCAGGCCCGGCGCTTGCCGCAATCGCCTTGTCATACTCAGATTTTACATACACTCTAATATTATCAACAGTATATGTATTGGCGGCAGCGCCAAGATCCAGTACTACCATTGCGGATCCTGCCGTTGCAGTATATGGCATAGTTAAAGTTGTCCAGCCTGTTCCTACATCAAGATCTCCGGAATACTTTGTATCACTTCCGGATCTTCCCTCTATTTGAATTTTACCACCGGCTGATGCCGCTTTTGCAGATACAAGAATGATGTATTCGATTGTAGAGGTTACAGTCATTGAAGGACTTGCGTATTGTACACGCCAGCCATTCCCGCTTCCCCATGCAGTAGGATTTGCGACCTTTAAGCAGGAAGCGCCTTCAAACGCTTCTGAGGCAGAACCTTGCGAAAAAGTAGCGCCATTGGTATTATAAGCGGCCCATCCAGTAAGGCCATTTTCAAAACCCCCATTGGTCATGTAATTGGTTGGAAGCGCGGTTCCCTCCCCTGCTATAGAATTAAGATAGCCGGCATTTTGCTGCGAATGCCAGTATAGCGTATGTCCATAAACGTTAAGACCTGCAGATGTTGCCTGATTAACCAAAGCATCCGCATTTGTAAAATTCAGCTCACCGCTACTTTGAACAATGGAGCCGTGCTTCATTTCGTTACCCGGCGTCAAACTACTCCCCTCTCTCGCGATGATGGGAAAATATTGCGCAAAGCCGGCATCGCCCTGGTATGCAGCGAAACCGACTGGAAATCCCGCTATACTTTTCAGTGTGCCTGCGGTATCACTAAAATTACCTGTATTCAAAATACCCATCGCGTCTTTTTTGCAGGAATACAATCCTGATAAAAGCCCCAGGTAAACTAAGGGAATAAAATATTTATTGTGTGTCATGATTATGGTTTTGGTTGATGAAAAAATCAAAAGTCAAGGTGCCAACTGTTTCAGACTTCTGACCTCTGATTTCTGATATCTGATTTCTCTACTGCCAACTGCCTTCTTACTAATTATAACCGTTATTCTGATATTTTTTCCAATCAAGATCATCAATTCTTTCCAACTGTTTTTGAGGTATCGGCCTCAACACGTGAAAATCCTGGATATAAGGCGCGGCATCGGAGTTATATTTCTTAACTCTTTCAACCAGCTTTCCTCTCATAGCCAAATCAGGGAAGCGACAACTTTCACCGCATAACTCACGTGTACGTTCGTCAAGAATAAAATCAAGATCCATTTGACCGCCATTTACTTCAATGGCTGCATAGCGTTTACTAATTTCATCGGTACTAAGGCCAGGTCTGTACACGGCTCTTTTCTTTAGCACGTTGATTTGTTTGGCAGCCTCATCCTTATTACCCATTTGCATGGCAGCTTCGGCGGCCAAAAGATAACATTCGGAAAATTTCGCTACAGGAAATGGTCTTCCTGATACCACATCGTTATAATTGGCTTTTGAACCATCTGCATACTTTTTCAGATATGGATAAATACACTGCGGATCGTTATTCTGCGTATTCCAGAATTGCTCTCGGGGAACCACTCTGTAAGGTCTTCCCAACGCGGTTAGAGAGTCGTAAACCCTTTTTGTTTTTGCCAATACGAACGAGGTATCTCCCACATTGATAGCGCTGCCATCAGAGCCCGCATCGGTGTACCACATCATTCTAAAACTATTGTCGAAACGGCTGTCGTTATAGCTATCCGCAAAAGCCACATCAATAAGCCATGAAGTTGGCGAAAACCTTCTGTACGGGCGACCATATACAGCCTGGCGATGCGTGCCAGGCGATTTCATATTGGATACGCCGGTATAGTTTGGTGCAAAGTCGATGGAAGCGTTATTTCCTGCGCCGGCAGTATTGGTGGTAACGGTAATCATGTTAACATCATTGTTGCCGGGCAAACGCTCTACAGAATACAACATTTCCGCGTTATAATCATTACCTTCCCTGTGAACGTCGCCATAATCCGCCAGCAAAGCCACACCATACTTTGACTGATTATTGATCACTTCCATTGCAGCATTGTAAGCGTTTTGAAAATCAGACGGCTCTTTGAACGCGGAATACCCTTTGAAAACATAGGCTTTTGACAACATTAAAAACGCCGATGCTTTTGAAAGCTTAAAAGCATTGGTTGGCCTTTGATCAGGTAAATTTTGAGTAGCATAAGAAAAGTCGGCAATAATCGCGTCATAATCTTTTTTGAGAATATCATTGGTTGGCAGCCTGTTAAAGCCTCTGTAAGCAGCCTGGTTGAACTGCAGATCGCCGCTGCCGAGATCAACCGGCACAGCGCCAAACTGCTCTACCAATAGCAAGTAATAAAGGCCTCTGAGAAAATGAGCTTCCGCCATAAGCTGTGTTCTCAAACCATCAGCCATACTTACATCAGGAGCAAACTGTATTACCGCATTGGTTAAATTAATATAGTTAAAACTATTCACCCACTGATTTTGCAGTGAGCCATCTGTTGATAAAATGGGAGATGGTCCTCCATAAAGAGCAAACGATCTTACATATTGTCCGCCGGTTTGCGTGAGCACCTGGTCGCCGCCGGTGAATTCATCGGTTCCCATTACATTAGTAGCAAGGTTAGGCTCAGGCCCATAGTTATACTTCATACCTGCATAAGCCGCTACTACAGCGCTTTGCAGCCCTTGCTGCGTTTTATAATAATCAGTGGTAAAAACCGTATGCGGATGTTCTTCCAGTTTATTGGCGCAGCTTTGCACAAGCATTGACAAGGCGATTACACCCGCACCGAATGAGAATATTTTATGTTTCGTATTCATAAAAAAATACTTTTTAGCTGATTAAAAAGTGATGTTTAGTCCAAGTAAAAATGTTCTTGTACGTGGTGTAGAGGCACCTATTGTTATATATTGATTGTTACCGCTTGCACGGATATTTCCCAGCGGGCTAACGCTTTGGTCGCCTGTACCGGTGCCTTCCGGATCTATTCCCGTTTGCTTCATATATGGTGAGAACATGGTAGCCACATTATCAACAGAAGCATACACACGTGCAGATTGCGCTCTTAATGCTTTGATCACATTTGCTTTAAATGTATAACCGAGGTTAATACTTCTGATCTTTACAAAGCTGGCATCATAATATCCCAATGTACTCATGGCACCGGTTACAGGGCTTACGGTATTTCCCGGATATGGGAACCAGTTAGAAGGGTTAGACGGTGTCCAATAATCAACAGCCATTTGATTTCTATCGCCCTGCAAATTGGTTAAATACAAAGATGTAGGCTGATGAACCTGGCTTATTAGAAGGCCGCCAAATCTTGCATACATCACAATTGACAGATCAAAATTTCTATAGGTAAACCTGTTGGTCATGCCTCCCTGGAGTTCCGCATCACTATTTCCTATTACATATCTGTCATTATTATCAATCACACCATCCGGTTTCCCGTCTGCTCCACTATGATCTTCCAGTTTTAATTGTCCCGGCACCGAATTAAACATAGCAGCCTCTGCCGCTTCACTTGTTTGCCATATACCCAGCTTTTTATAATCATAAATGGAAGTCATGGATTGCCCTACAAACAACTGCTGATCCGTATTCTGAAGACTTCCGTCACCAAGATTCGTCAACTCGTTTTTGTTAAAGAACAAATTCAAATCGGTTGTCCATGAAAAACCGTTAGCTGCGGCGGGTTTTATATTTACTGAAGAAACCGTGAATTCCATGCCCCAGTTTTCCATATTACCCAGGTTTGTATTAATTGAATTCACACCGGATGTGTAAGGAAGCGGCAAAGTGTATAGTATTTTATTTGTCTTTTGCTGATAATAGTCTACAGATCCTGTAAGCCTGCTTTTGAAAAATGCGAAGTCCAATCCTACATTCAGTGTTTTTGTATATTCCCAATCGAGGTCTTTATTTGGTATAGCGTTTATCTTATAACCGGTATACACCGCCGGCCCCCAGTTGTATTTTAATGTGTTTCCTACAGGGTTGGTAACTGAAGGATCAAGTATGGGAGAAACGCTGCCCAAAGAAGAATACGGCGCTATGGACTGGTTGGAAGTTTGACCAAATCCGGCTCTCAGTTTAAGATTATCAAGCCAGGATACATTCCTCAAAAATTCTTCATCGGAAATATTCCAACCTGCAGATGCCGCGAAATAAGAATGCCATTTATTCGCAAGCCGTGAAGACCCATCGGTACGTTCGGTAAGTGTCAACATATACTTATCGTTAAACGCGTAGTTCAATCTAGCCATATAAGAAATAAGCGCCCAGGAAGTTTCGCCGCCGCTTACCACGGGCGGGTGCGTGGAATTTGCCTGGCCAAGATTATAAAACTCCACAAAATCAGCATCTATCGAATCTTTCGACATGTAAGAATTATGCGAATGAGATTCCTGGATGCTATACAATCCCGTAAAGTTCAATCTATGTTTTTCTTTAAAAGTTTTATCATAGGTAACCAGGTTTTCAATCGTATAACCCCAGGAGGGAATATTATTTACAGAGGCAAAATTTCCCTTTCCCGCGTTAAAATAGTTATGCACATCAGCTATATTAACACCCGGCATATCCTGGCCTTTAAACTGATCCTGTTCTTCATGCGTATAATTCAATCCAACGTTTATGCGGTATTTAAGCCCTCTCAAAAACTCCCACTCTCCGTATAGGCTGTTAAACGTGCGCAAGCGGGTTATTCTATCAACATTGTGACTGTTATTTGCCAATAGCGGATTATAAGTAAGCCCATCATTAGGATTACCGGCAGGTTGCAATACCATAACGCCATTAGTATCCGGAACAGACAATGGACTCATTGAAAGCATTGGAAACATATAACCATACTTGATGAATTGCGACCCGTTGGTTACAGCAACCGAGTTCATTGTATTGAGGCCAACCTTAATATTCTTTCCAAATCTCGAATCGATTGTTCCGCGCACGCTATACCTGGTATAATTCTGACCCGGCAACACCGCGTCTTCTTTGTAATAGCCGGCACTCAAAGAATAGGTAGTACCGTTTTCCGTGCCGCCTGCCACAGTAAGATTATTATCGGTTTTGTGAGCAGTCTTATACATTAGATCCTGCCAATTGGTAGTTCTTCCTTCTGCCATACCTATTTTTTCAATGGGCGTGTATCCGTTTGCGTAAGTACCTGTCGCACGCAAAGCTTTATACTCTGTTGGGTTATAAACAGGATACTTAAAAGACACATCCCCCAAACCATAATAACCGCTATAAGATATTCTGGCAGCGCCGGCCCTGCCTCTTTTAGTGGTAAGTAATATCACACCGTTCGACCCGCGGGAGCCGTAGATGGCTGTTGCGGAAGCATCTTTCAGAATATCCACCGAAGCTATGTCATCGGGGTTTATATCAGATAAAGAACCATCGTATGGAATACCATCAAGAATAATTAAGGGATCGCTAGAGCCGTTGATAGTTCTTACTCCACGCACTCTTATTTGAGTGCCTGCACCCGGGCTGGTGCTGGTAGTTTGAGCTTCCAAACCCGCGGCCCTGCCTTGCAGCGCTTGTTGCAGGTTTGCTACAGGAACTTCTCTGAGCGATTTCTCCGAAACAGAAGTTACAGATCCCGTAACGTCTTTTTTCCTTTGCGTGCCATAACCCACCACCACCACTTGTTCCATTTCTTTTGATTCGCCGGTTAACCTGATAACAAGATTTTCGTCTTTGTTACCAACTCTGTGAGTCGTAGAAGTATACCCAACATAACTAAAAGATATTATGCTGTTAGCCGCCACATTAATGGAAAAATGGCCGTCGCCATTGGAAGCCGTAGCATTCGAACCCACACTTACCGTAACACCCGGCAAGCTTTTACCGGCTTCATCTAGAACCGTTCCGGTTACTTTAATAATAGGAGTCTGGCTGTACAGCATATGGCTGCACATAATTAATAACAACAGAACAAAGCCCGGGTATTTCAGGCTATTCCGCTTTCCTACTGATTTTTTTTTGATAGCAGTACTCATAAAAACAAGCAGTTCATTTGTGAATAAATATTTGGAAACAGGTATTATACTTTGCAAAGAGTATAAAGGAATAAAGAGATTTATTATGGACCCGGCGGTAGTACTACTATGAGGCTCCGGTTGCGTCGCACTCTTGTACATGGGTAATGCTATTCAGCATTATGCAGGCCGCCGCACATGTTGTGGGTATTCACTCTTGCACAGTATTCTTTTTGTGGAATAGCAAACATCACGATGTATTCATGGCAATTAGTTTTAGTTAGCATTTGGTTTTTAGTAAATAATAATAACAGTTATGTATATACGCCTTTTGAAAAACAATTTCAAAGGCCGGTTGATTGATAAAAAAATTGTTTGTTGTGCAGCCCATTGCTGCCATGAAAAACTACCGATGAAGTGATTGCGACGCAACGATGACGCCATGAAATACCGCAGCCGGTATAACAATTATTAACTGCGGTATTCATCAAGGCCAAAATAAAATAACAGATACCTTGATAAAAGCTGTCGTTCGTACCATAACAAACCGCTTTAAACCACAATGCTTCCGGAAAAAAAAAATGGCAAAAACCTTTCGAAGAGAATAAAATGTAACGGCTTAAATGCCGGTAAAAATTGTTGCAGATGGCCGGCTTGATACATAATTTACAAATGCAATGCCGTGCAAACAACAAATAACGCTTTTTGTTGCCTGGCACAGGCGCAAAACGGGGTAAATGGTACATATGGCTTACAGTTTACTAATGGAAAAGCAATCTTTCTTTATATGTTTACACACATATTTCAAGGTTACCGTACTGCTAAGTTCAGATTTTTTTTTGAAATCGCAACCGATTGCATATAAATTTTAAAAAAAAATTTAATTTAGCAACTTATTACAGCACGCAAACGATTGTATGAAAGACGAAAAAGAAATCACAATATACGACCTGGCCAGGCATCTAAAAATTTCCGCAGCTACCGTTAGCCGCAGCCTAAAAGATCATCCCGGCATTAGTAAATCTACTAAAAAAAAGGTACAAGACGCGGCAAAAGAAATGGGATACCGCTCCAACAATTTTGCACGTAACCTGCGAAAACAAAAAACAAACACAATTGGTGTTATAGTTCCAAAACTCAACAGTTATTTCGTGTCGTCGGCTATTGCGGGTATGGAAAAAATTGCCAACGAAAACGGTTATAACCTTATCATAAGCCAGTCGCAGGAATCGGTGAAAAAAGAAATCGCGAATACGGTTACCATGTTCAACAGCCGTGTGGACGGGCTTTTGGTATCACTGGCATTCGACACGGAAAATATGGATCATTTTGATTTGTTCATTGATAAAAATATTCCGGTGGTATTCTTCGATCGTGTGTACGAAGACAGCCGCTGCTTAAACATTGTAATCGATAACTACAAAAACGCTTACGATATTACATCACACCTTATTGAACAGGGGTGTAAAAGAATTATGCACATAGCCGGTAATCTTACCAGGAATGTGTATGCCGAGCGTTGCCGCGGATATAAAGACGCGCTGAGAGATGCGGGTTATGCAATAGACGACGATTTACTCATTGTAAACGAATTGAGCGAGGAAGCGGGTAAAGAACTTGGCAAAAAAATTCTTCTTATGGATAACAAGCCCGACGCTGTGTTTGTAGCCAACGATGTGTGCGCGGCAAATTGCATGCAGGTAATAAAAGCCGCAGGATATTCAATACCGCACGATATTGCTTTTGCCGGGTTCAACAATGATCCTATTTCAAAGATCATAGAACCAAATCTTACAACAGTTAATTATCCATGTTATAATATGGGCGAAATGGCTATGCGCTATCTCATAACTCATTTAACAGAGAAAGGAAATATTAACAATACAAATAAAATTGTTTTACGCTCGGAAATTGTTGTAAGGAACTCGTCATTAAAAAAGCAGATCGATTAATGTTTACTATGGAACGCATAGCGTTTCATGATCAGAAAAAACCCGTTGCTAAATATAGCTGTAAGACCGCTCACCATCCTACATCATGAAAAAAAATCTTGTCATTATTGCATTGCTATTATGCAGTTTTCATTCGTTCTTTGCTTTTGCGGAAGATGGGTATGACCTTTGGTTGCGTTATAAAACAATTGAAAACAAAACGCTGCTGAACACTTATAAACAGGCTGTCAGCAATATTATTGTGGAAGGAAATTCACCTGTTATAAACGCGGCCAAAGAAGAATTGCAGCGAGGTTTGGAAGGTTTGTTAGGGAAAAAGATATCGTTCGCTTCCACACCGGCATATACAGGGAATGTTATAATTGGAACGGCTTCTTCACCAAAGCTTAAGGGATTAAACATTCGCAATAAATTAATTGAAGCCGGTGAGGAAGGTTTTATAATTATTAAAACCACAGTACAAAATAAACCCTGCATTGTTATTACTGCCAACAGTGAAAAAGGCGTTTTATACGGTTGTTTTAGTTTCCTGCAACTTTTACAAACAAATAAGAATATTCAGTCGCTTGAGATTGTAAGTTCTCCGCTTATGAAGCTTCGCATTCTTAATCACTGGGATAATTTAAACAGAACAGTTGAACGGGGCTATGCTGGTTTTTCACTTTGGAAATGGCATTTGCTCCCTTCGTATATTGATCCGCGTTATAAAGACTATGCCCGCGCTAACGCATCAGTTGGCATCAATGGAGTGGTACTTACCAATGTAAATGCCAGCGCCACAGTGCTTACTCCAATGTACCTTGAAAAAGTAGCAGCGCTTGCAAATGTGTTCAGGCCTTATGGCATCAAAGTATATTTGACCGCGCGATTCAGCGCTCCTATTGAAATTGGCGGTTTAACAACCGCGGATCCGCTTGATGAAAATGTGAAACGATGGTGGAAAAACAAAGTGTCGGAGATCTATAAATTCATTCCCGATTTTGGTGGATTCCTTGTAAAAGCAAATAGTGAAGGACAGCCTGGCCCGCAGGATTATAACCGTAGCCATGCAGACGGCGCGAATATGCTGGCAGACGCATTAGCACCGCACAATGGCATTGTAATGTGGCGAGCATTTGTATATAGCCATGAAGCACCTGATGACCGCTTTAAACAAGCATATAATGAATTTGAACCGCTCGATGGAAAATTCAGGGAGAATGTGATGGTGCAGGTAAAAAACGGCCCGATTGATTTTCAGCCCCGCGAACCTTTTCATCCACTATTTGGCGCTATGCCTAAAACACCGTTAATGATGGAGTTTCAGCTAACGCAGGAATACCTTGGTTTTTCAACGCATCTTGTATATGAAGCGCCGCTTTTCAAAGAAGTGCTGAATGCGGACACTTATGCAAAGGGCAAAGGTTCTTATGTAAGTAAAGTGATTGATGGCAGTCTTAACAATCATTCTCTGTCCGGTATGGCAGGCGTTGCCAACATTGGTGATGACCGCAACTGGTGCGGGCATCCGTTTGCGCAAGCCAATTGGTTCGCTTTCGGCAGGCTGGCATGGAATCACCACTTAACCGAAAATGAAATTGCTGATGAATGGATCAGAATGACCTTTAGCAATAATGAAAAGTTCATTTCTCCTGTAAAACAATTTATGCTGCAATCGCGGGAAACACTTGTTAATTATATGACACCGCTTGGCCTGCATCATATTATGGGATATAATCACCATTATGGCCCTGCGCCGTGGTACAACGAAGCGCCCCGTGCAGACTGGAATCCTGTTTACTTTCACAAAGCAGATACTATAGGAATCGGCTTCGACAGAACAGCAAAGGGCAGCAATGCGCTGGCGCAGTACAAGCCTGAAGTACAAAGTATATTTGAAAATATCAAAACCTGTCCTGAAGAATTTTTGTTGTGGTTTCATCATGTTCCCTGGCAATACAGATTATCCTCTGGAAATACATTCTGGAATGAACTGTGTTATAAATACAACGAAGGCGTGACCAATGTGCGTAAAATGGAAAAAACCTGGAATGGCTTAACCGCTTATGTGGACAAAGAAAGATTTAATCATGTAAAAACCTACCTGCATATACAGGAACAGGAAGCCGTGTGGTGGAAAAACGCATGCCTGTTATACTTCCAAACATTTTCGAGATTGCCGGTTCCTAATGATATAGAAAAACCCGATCACACTTTGGAATATTATAAAGCTTTAGAATTTCCGTTTGCACCGTAGTGATAATTTGAAAATGTGATAATTTGAAAATTTGAAAATGCAATATGAGGGAATCGTTTATGATTTTTAATATACTTTGATTAATGTGCAAATATGAAAAATGTGAGAATTGCAGACTTCTTTCAATAATTCAATAATTTGATTTTATGAACATGGAACAAACAATGCGTTGGTTTGGCCCGAATGATCCGGTGAGTCTTTGGGATATAAGACAGGCGGGCTGTACAGGCGTTGTAACGGCACTACATCATATTCCTGTTGGTGATGTGTGGCCGATAGCTGAGATCAATAAAAGAAAACAAATGGTGGAAGACGCAGGCATGACGTGGACTGTAATTGAAAGCCTGCCAGTGCATGAAGACATCAAAAAGCAAACAGGAAATTACAAACTGTATATAGAGAACTATAAAATAAGTTTGCGTAATGTGGCCGCTTGCGGACTAAAAGTGGTGACTTATAATTTCATGCCTATTCTCGACTGGATGCGCACTGACATACACTATGCGATGCCTGATAAAAGCAAAGCATTATACTTTGAAAAATCCGCTTTCGTTGCTTTCGATTTGTTTTTATTAAAGCGCCCGGATGCTGAAAAAGATTACACAATAGAAGAAATCGGCAAGGCAAAAAAAAGATTCGACTCGATGACTGCTGAAGAAAAAGATACTTTGTATAGAAATGCGCTGCTTGGCCTTCCCGGAAGTGAAGATAGATTTACCGAAGAACAAATATTAAACGCGTTGAAAACTTATGATGGTATTGATGCGGTAAAGCTAAAGCAACATCTATTTTATTTCCTCCGGCAAGTGGTGCCTGTGGCGGAAGAAGCAGGTTTAAAAATGGCAATTCATCCTGATGATCCGCCCTACCCTATACTTGGCCTGCCGCGGATTGTGAGCACCGAGCAGGATGTCGCGGATATCATTAATGCAGCGCCTTCGCCTGCTAACGGCCTATGTTATTGCACCGGCTCGCTGGGTGTGCGCAGCGATAATGATCTGGTGGGCATAATTAAACGGCTCGGCGATCATATACACTTCATTCATTTGCGCAATACAAAACGCGACACCGAAGGTAATTTCTTTGAAGCAGATCATCTTGCCGGTGATGTGGACATGTACCAAGTTGTTAAAGAAATTATACTGCTCATGCAAAAGCGAAATCAATCCATTCCAATGCGCCCCGATCACGGCCACCAAATGCTTGATGATTTGAAAAAAACCACATATCCCGGCTACTCAGCAATTGGCCGACTGAAAGGTTTAGCAGAATTAAGAGGTTTGGAAATGGGAATTGCAAAGAGCTTATAGAACAAAACAATTTATTTCGTTTACGCATATACGTTATTTTTTACAACTGCTTCCATAAGCAGTTTTTTTTGTGTACCGGCATTTGTAACTCCGGTTAAGCATCGTTGCGTCGCAATCACTTCATCGGCAGTAATTCCATTGAGCCGTATATTTTTGAATATAGCCCACTTGACTTAACCATCAAAAAGAACATTATTCAAATTATTTTGAGAAAATGGTACAATATTTGCATTAACATTTACAATTTATTTTCCCTCTATCAAAAAAAATTGCAGTAACCTATTTATTCAACTATACTTATAGATTAGTGGAGTTTAACAAAAACTCTACATGAAATTTTATTGCCAAATAGTAACGTGACCTATTATCAGCACGAATTTTTGATTATGCACAATAGCGAACAAACCGTTGAAGAGTGCGACGCAACAAAAGCCTAATAGTAGCAATGCGGCCGGGCTCATAATAAAAATACATTTACCTGTTACCAGATTATTACATCCTCAAACCTACCCATTTCTTACAGAAACGATTCCATTAATATGCCCTAAGCATATACCTGACTGTTAATTGTTTTACCCTTATTTAATAGCAATGAAAAAAGTAACACTTGTATTTATCGCCCTGGCGATAATAAGCATTGGACATGCACAATTGCCAACGCCGTATAATGTAACCGAAGCCAATTATGTATTTATGGGATTTGCCGGTCATAATTCTTCTACCAGCCAGCAAAGGTTGTACTATGTGCCAAACCTGTCGGGCAGTCCGGTATTCAATATATCGGATTTTAAACCAATATCCGGAACAAATGACCGAATTAACGGAGTTGGACTTAATAACAATGATGGTTTTTTATATGGCATGGGACCTTTCATTTTCTCAAACAGGCTGGAAGTAAATTTCTATAAAATTGACGCCGCCGGAAAGGCGCAAAATATGGGAATAATTAGCCCATATGTTACTCCCGGTGTATGCTTTGTAAACTTTGCAGCAGGCACTATTGATAAAAACGACAACTACTACTTTCTCACATTCGTGATCAAGAATTCTATCTTTCCACCATATTCTGTAAATAATCTTGAAATGCGCATGGGAATTATTCCAAATGTTTCAAATTTGCCTGCCACGCCGGATGTAAGAATTTCGACAATTAATTACCACAAAATTACAATTGGTGACCAGGAATTGTTAGATGCATTCCAGGCATTTCTTAACCAGATCCAGAACCCCGCAAATGGCATTGACGGAGGAATTCAGGACTTTGATATGTATGAGGGAAGCTCAAGGATGTTTACTTATGTTACCTACCCCGACGTAAACAATAGCAATAAAATATTAGGAAGGCTGGCTGTTATAGATACTACCACCTGGACAGCCAACGTTGTGAGCAACACTGTAAATGAAGATCCGGGTGTAGAAATGTCGGGAATGATGTTTGACAGATCCGGAAAATTTCACATTCTTTTTAGCAATGGTAAGTATGGAACAATAGATACAACAACAGGCGTATTAAGTAACTTAATTGATGCGGGACTGCCTTTACAATACGGCAACCTGCGCGGCGATCTTGCAGCCGGGTGGCCGGGGAGCGTACTGCCAATAAACCTCATTTCATTTAGTGGCGTTGCGGGCAACAAAAAAAACAACATAAAATGGACATCTGCACAGGAACAAAACTTTAAAGAGTTTGCACTTGAAAGAAGTAATGATGGCAAAGTTTTTACAACTATTGCCACGATACCGGCCAAAGGACCAAACAGCAATTACAGCTATGCCGATGAAATATCTAATCCGGTATACTACTATCGTTTGAAGATGATAGACATCGACAACGAATATAAATATTCGGCCATTATAAAAGTTTCTGCAGAAAGTTCGAAAAAAGCAACAGCGGAAATATTTCCAACAGTTACGCAAGATCAGGTATCCATACGCTCGAATGTTGCGAGCATAATAGTGCGGGTGTCGGACGCTTCGGGAAAACCTGTAATAACCCATCAATTCAATAATGGCACAAACACAAACCAGCTTTCGTTATCAACTTTAAATGCCGGTATATATTTTATTACGATAATCAATAAAGCTGATAACAGCTTAATTCATACTCAAAAAATTGTGAAACAATAAAAGAGTATGAGGTGCTTTTTAACCACGAGGAACACTAAAGAAATATCAAGGCACACAATTGAAGCATCCCTTGTGCTCCTTATACCTCTATTGTGTCCCTTGTGGTTAAAAACACTCATCACTCACCACTCATCACTCATTACTCATAATAAAGCGAAAACTTTTTGCATCCACAGTCATTTTATCAATACCGTTTTGTGAGGGATAAAAAGCGGCTTTAATAATAGCAGTCTTTCTCGGCCATGCATTACTGTTAGAATTATGTGCATGAAAGACATAGTAATATTTTTTCCTGATCATGAAAAAATCTCCATGACCAGTTCCGTTTTCGCCTAATAAGTTTTTGCTGATGATAGGATTACCTTCATACTTTTTCCAGGGTCCTAAAGGATGCGTGCTGGTGGCATATCCTACCGCGTAATCGGGATTTCTAAAATCATTGGCTGAATAAAATAAATAATAAACACCCTTATGTTTCAACACAGAAGGGCCTTCTATCACAGGCCACGAAGCCTGTTGCGTGTTTTCCCATTTATCAGTGGCATCAATACATTCTTTTAGCGTTTCTTCTTTTACAGCAGAGAAATCATCATTTAATTCTGCAACAAAAATTTTATTGCCGTTTACTAAACGCACATGGTATAAATATTTTTTGCCATCATCATCTATAAAAACAAAAGGATCAATTTGCTTTACCGGCGCAGCTAAAGGTTGTTTCAGCTCCTGTTTAAACGGGCCTTCCGGACTATCACTTTGAGCAATAGCTATATTTTCGTTGGCAACATAAGCCATATAAAACTTCTTGTTGTATTTAAATATCTGTGGCGCCCAAAAACCGGAATTCCCATATGCATCACCGTTCTTTAATACATAACCGCTATCATTTTTCAACAGGCTCCACGATTGCAGGTCTGTGGAACGGTAACCCGTAAAACCTTTATTAGTGGCGCCTTCCACAGTTCCATACAAATAATAAATTCCTTTATAGGGGAAAATGGTTGGATCTGCCAAATGGATCACACTGTCTGACGCATACATTGAGAACTGGCATTGAGCGGCTTCACCAAAAAAGCCAACCAGCATAACACTTATAAAAAGTCGTTTAACAAAAACCGTGATCATATTTTGTGTACGTTTAATCATTTTTATATCATTATAGGTTTAGGTATTATTAATAAGAGCTGTATGTCGGTTCTGGTTTTATTATGAGCCGGGCATTTGAATTACTATAAAACAGCCGTTGCGTCGCACTCTTGTACTATGGTAATTCTATTCGGCAATAGGCTTTAAGGAACTAAATGATGCTCTTATTAATAGTTCGCAAAAGAATATTGTTGATAGGTTTCGAAAATTCTTTCATCAAAAAATTTTCTTAATAAATAAAAGCATGATCGAAACCAATAAACCACAAAACACCAACAAATAACAGCCAGTAACCAGTAATCGGCAACCCGCCGAATAGCATTACTACCGTACAAGAGTGCGACGCAAGCAAAGCTTAATAGTAGCAATAATGCCCGGCCCATAAAAAAAATATTATGCACTCTACCATGCGGCTTTATACTACCAACTAATCTTATCCGGAATTGAATCAAGCACATAATAATGACTGCTTACTTTGGACCCGTTTACTTTAACAATTCTAATACCTGATGAATCCTTTCCAAGCGGTTTGCCAACCGGCCCTGTAGTAATCATTTCGAGGCTATCGCTTTTCCCAAAAAAATTTCTGTGCAAATGACCAGCGAAAATGTAGTTGACGCCATTCGCTTTTAATACATCAAGGTATGCTTTTCTCCTGGTTGTCGGAATATTAAAATAGCCATCGCTTTCATCTGCACGCTCAATAAATAAAGGATGATGCATAAATACAACTTTCGCCGTATAGGATCTATTGCTTGCAGAATCAAGTGTTCGCTTTAACCAATCGGCCTGCTCATTTGCTTTATCCGGCGCACTATCCGGGCTATGCAGGTAGTTTGAATTCAATACAATTCCCAGCATATTACCATAACGGAATGAATAATGATCCGGCCCAAATTCTTTGCTATACGCGGCTACATCCTGTGGCGACGGCACATTGCCAACATCATGATTTCCGGGCACATTGTACAAGGGAATATCACTATCCAGCATTTTTGCAATCCGCTTGTATTCGTTTATTTGTGCGGAGTCAAAAGTTTTATGCACCAGGTCGCCGGTAACAATCACAAACGCGGGATGGAGCCGGTTCACTTTTTTTACAGCTTCTTCAAAGTGCCGCGTTTCAATATCAAACGATTTGTTTTCAGTATAAAAACCAAACTGAGGATCGGACATTTGCACGAAGAAAAATTTTTCTTCCGAATGTTTTTTGGAAAAGCATCCCAGTGAAAATACAATAATTACAAGCCAGGCGCTAAAAATTGAAAAGACAAAAGAGTTACGCATTAGCATGGTTTTAATTTTCCTAAAAAATACCACTAGTTTTTTAATAATCCAATTATCAAAAGCTTTCGCGGAAATTATTGAATACTGAGTATCTTTAAAAAACATTTAGCATATGATGGAGCCACTGGAACAAATAGCGGAGTTTAAATCATCACCTGGATTATTAGAGAACCTCTATCGATACAGCATACAAAGAGGGTACAAAGCCGGCAGCGTAATTCTAAATGAAAATGCGCACATCCGCTCTATTCCCATTGTTATCAAAGGCGCATTGAAAGTTATCCGGACAGATGAAGACGGCAGAAAAATTTTATTATACTACATCAAAGCGGGCGAAAGCTGCATTATGTCTTTTCTTGGCGGATTGCACAACGAAACGAGTAAAGTAAAGGCAGAAGTGGAAGAAGATGCCGAAATACTTTTTCTTCCAATTGAGAAGGTTTCCATATTCATTAAAGAATACCCACAGTGGTTAGATTATATTTTTCGTTTGTACCACAAGCGCTTTGAAGAATTGTTGGAAATTATCAACGCTATTGCCTTTAAAAAAGTAGATGAACGGTTGCTGACTTTGCTCAAAAAGAAATCGGAACTCACGCAATCTAAAACAATTCCCATCACCCACGAACAATTGGCTAATGAACTCGGAACTGCCCGTGTAGTGGTTTCGCGATTATTAAAACAATTGGAAGAAAACGGAACTGTACAACTTGGCCGGAACAAAATTATGCTTGTGTAACTAAAGTAGCTGTACGTAAAAATTTGGATGCGGAAATTTGCAGAATTAAATTAATTGAATAATTAAAGGACAAAAATTATAGTTATGTTTTTTCAACACATTTAAAAAAGAAAATGCAATGAAAAAACAGTTGATTAAAGCAAACATATAAAATCATAATGGTAGAATTTATAAAACAGCCCTGGGCCTGGTATGTGGCAGGGCCATTAATTGGGTTAACAGTTCCCGCATTATTAATTTTAGGAAATAAATCTTTTGGTATCAGTTCATCGCTGCGGCACATTTGTGCATCGTGCATACCGGCCAATATTCCGTTTTTCAAGTACGACTGGAAGAAAGAAGTATGGAATTTATTTTTTGTATTCGGTATTTTGCTGGGCGGGGCTATTGCCGCTAATTTGTTGGCAAATCCAAACCCTGTTAAGGTTAATCCTGCATTAGCCACAGAGCTGGCAGGCTACGGCATTACAAACTACAACAATTTAGTTCCCGAAGACATTCTGAACTGGCAATCACTCTTTACACTAAAAGGATTTTTATTGATGGTAGTAGGTGGCTTTTTAGTGGGATTCGGCACACGATATGCAGGTGGCTGTACAAGCGGGCACTCCATCATGGGATTGTCTAACCTGCAACTTCCGTCATTGATTGCCACTATATGTTTTATGGTTGGCGGTTTTATCATGGCAAACTTAATTTTACCATTTATTCTTTCACTATAAGCAAAAACGAAATGCATCATAATACAGATACAAATACAAATACAAATACAGACTTTGAAGTGCGGTCGTTAGATACCATATGTATAAACGAAAGCTATTTGGAACATAAATGGTATCACAATATTAAATACCTGGTTGTGGGAATATTGTTCGGTATTATATTCGTAAAAGCGGAAGTGATCAGTTGGTTCCGCATACAGGAAATGTTCCGTTTACAATCCTTTCACATGTATGGAATTATTGGCAGCGCTGTGGTAGTAGGCATGATTTCCGTTTGGCTGATCAAGAAGTTCAACATCAAAACTATTTATGGCGAACCCATTACTTTCGCTCCCAAAAAATTCAATAAAGGACAAATTTTTGGCGGGTTGCTCTTTGGTTTTGGCTGGGCAATTACCGGGGCCTGCCCCGGCCCGTTGTTTGCACAAATCGGAACCGGCGCTACGGTTATTGCAGTTACTCTTTTGAGTGCCATTGCCGGAACCTGGGTATATGGCCTAATAAGAGAAAAACTACCGCATTAAATATCAAGTTTCTGTAAGTAGGAGGAAAGAAGTCAGAGATCTGTTGAAAATTGAAAGTGCTGGAGGCCAACTCAAAACTCATTTCTCATTACTTGCTCAATAGAATTACCGCCGCACAAGTGAGTGACACAACGATGCTTAATAGTAGCACTACAGCTGGTTACCAAAAAAAATGCATAATGTTATCATACTCAAAAAAGAAAAATAATTTTCGTATATTTATTACAGTTACATTATCATTGATCAAGAAAAATTTGAAATATGAGAAGCACGAACAAGCAATTAGTAGTTTCAAAAATGCCGATTATTAAAAAAGAAACAAAAAAGGGCAGTCTTTAATCGACTACCCTCAATATAACCTACCTGAAATTTTACCATCCCGGATTTTGTTTGAGTTTGGGATTTAATGTTAATTCCTGTGTAGAAATCGGACTTAAATAATCCCTATCCGGCTTATATCCGAAACCTGTTGACAATTGCAATTTCAGAGGATCAAAATAACCATTGGTAAGCTGAAAATCTGAAGCATTTAGATCTGGAAAATCGGTACTATTAAATTTAGCTCCTAATGGTCTTTTTCCCACGATCAGTTTATCAGCAACAGCCCACCTGGCAATATCTTTACCTCTAAATCCTTCGCAAGCCAACTCAACTCTACGTTCACGTCTTATTTCGTTAAGTATGGAAGATAGTTCGGGAAATTGCCAGTTTGGATCCTGCTCAATACTAGTAAGATTTAGATGAGGCATAGCCACCCTGTCGCGAAGTTTATTTATGCTCATATCTATATCTTCCTGCTTAATGTTTCCTAACTCGGCCTTTGCTTCGGCATAGTTTAACAACGCTTCGGCAAATCTGAAGATGATCCATCCTGTGTAACCAACAGGTGTGGTTTCCGCGGAAGCATAATGAATGGGATCAAAGTTTAAAAACTTATTGATCTGATATCCTGTAGGACATCGGCTCAGGCCCTGCTCATTAACGCCTGACCGCTTGAAAAAGGTAGTATCCGTACCTGTTACCCGCATAGGAAATCCGGGAGTAAAAATGGTTTGAGTGAACCTGGGATCTCGATTCAGTGAAGTAGTCTTTAAGTTGGCATCGCCCTGGTAAAGAGGGTTAGTGGAGCCATCTTGCAGATAAATAGGCTTACCGTTCGTACAGAGATAAGACTCCACAAAAGACCTGGTCAATCCTGAACCATTAGATTTTCCGGTTGCGATTTGGAACTGAAAGACATTCCCCTTACCCAAAGTAACATCAAATTTTTCCCAAAACATTACTTCCTGGTTATTTGAATAATCCACCTGGCTAAATAAGTTAAAGTAATCCCACTTCGGAGTATTTGTAGTATAAACACTGTACACACCGGATTCTATAAGCGTCCCGGCGGATTGAGCTGCCAGTTCCAGATATTTCTGCGGCTGAGGATTATCAACTTTAAAGTTGTCATTTTTATGATACTTTTCCCAGGTACCTTCATACAAGCAAACCCTGGACTTAAATAGCAATGCTACTTCTTTATTTAATTTAGTTCCACCCTCTTGTTTACCTGAAGGTAAAAATTCAATTGCCTTATCCAAATCTGCTACTATGGAATCAACAACCTGGTTACGCGGAGTACGAGGCATATATAACTCTTCCGAATTGGTGTTTAAAGGAGAATTTATGTATGGAACGTCTCCGTACTCCATAACTAACGTAAAGTAAAAATATGCACGAAGGAAGTGGGCTTCTCCAACATACGACTTGTAACGATCAAAAGGTTCCTGAACCTTACTATAGTTGGCCATAAAAATATTCAAGGCTCGTATATTACTGTAATCCCAACCTCCTGACGCCGGCACAACTCTTGCTCCCTGCAATTTTGTATCAGCAAGCACGGTTCCTATATCATCGCTCTGAATGTCGTTTACAAAATAACTACCCTCCTGCCAGTCGCCTGGCGCGTGATTAAATGCAGTTGGGTAGAACTGACTAACATAAAGTTTAAGATCATTGCTCGTTGACCAAAAATCTACAGTTGTAATCTGATCAAGCGGATATTTATTAAGGAAATCTTTTTTACAAGCAATCAGCATAAGTGCAAACATGACAATGCAGCACTTTAATATATTTTTTTTCATAGCTTTTAATTATTTAAAAGTTATATTAATACCAACAGAAAATACCCTACGTAAAAGGTGTCCTTTACCTATACCCCAGCCCACATCAAAAAGCGCTTCGGGATCTATTAATTTAGTCAGCGGGGTAAACGTTAGTAAATTTTCTCCTGAAACATATAACCGTGCATTATCAATTGCAACTTTTTGCATTATTCGAGTTGGAATAGTATATCCGATTGTTAAGTTTTTCAAACGCACATAGGTGGCTTTTTGTGTATACTTGCTTTGAATTTCCTTGTTTTTATAATCCTCAAATGACAGATAAGGTTTGGGATAATAAGCGTCGGTATTAGGTCCAAGCAAATTTTCCTCGTTTGCAGGCCGCCAATAATCCAGTGTTGAATTATTGCCTTTGTAGAAAGCATTCATATTCCATGTGGATATGGCATTAAATCCGTAAAAGTTCATATCATAATTTCGGAATGCAAAATCTCTTTTTAAAACACCCTGCCAAAACATGCTAAAGTCGAAGTTTTTCCATTTCACTTCAGCAAATAAACCTACAGCATAACGAGGATTGCTGTTTCCGATCACTGAATAATCACCTGTACTGTCAGCAGTCCAATTGCCTCTTGTAATCTTATTATCACCATTCAAATCTGCATACCTGATATCACCGGGCCCCCAATTTGGATAAAACAAAGTCTGGTCAGGCCCTTTAGTTACTTCTTCCTGAGTCTGGTATATTCCGGCGGTTTTCAAACCCCATATTTCACCCACAGTTTGCCCTTCATACCAGGTTGCCAAAGACTTTGTAGGATTGTTATATTCCACAACTTTAGTAACGTTATCCGCTAAAGTAGCTTTGACACTATAAGAAAGATCTGAGCTTATATTATCACGCCAGGTAACGGCCAGGTCGAATCCCTTGGTTCTAACAGATGCATTATTAGTTTGAGGAACCGCAACACCTAATGTAAGCGGCAAAGCTTCCGCAGGGCCAAACATATCAGAAGTGGTTCTGATATAATAGTCGAAGGTTGCTCCTAATCTGCCATTTAAGAATCCGGCATCGAAACCTATATTCATGGTTCTGATAGTTTCCCAGGTCAAATCAGCACTGATGAGTCCCGGAGCCACCACATAGTCGGGGCGGCTTGATCCCACAATCCAGTTAAGATTTGTACCCATCCCAAGTGTAGGCAAATAGAGATAATTTGGAACCTGTTGGTTTCCAAGTGCACCCCACGATCCCCTGACCTTAAATGTATTAACATAAGATGACAAAGGTTCCCAGAACGCCTCCCTTGAAATATCATATCCTGCAGAAAAGGAAGGGAAAAAGCCCCAACGATAAGAGTCAGCAAATCTAGAACTACCATCATAACGACCATTAAATTCAAACATGTACTTATCATTAAACCTATAAGAAAATCTTCCAAAAAAGCTTTCTGTTGCCCAATGTTCTTTGGCGTCATCCAATTCAATTCTGCCAGTTGCAGTACTAATTGAAGGTATACCGGCAACAAGGATATCTGTTTTGCTCCCACTGATACTGTTTGCCGCGTCCGACTGACTTTCGAATCCGCCCATAATATGAAAACGATGCTTTTTCAGCGTTAGGTCATATGATGTAGTTATGTTAAACAAGGTGTTGTTATGGCTACTAAAACCAGATATATAAGAACTGATAGGATACGCGTTAACATATTGAACACCCTTAGGATTATGGCCATACACGGTCTTTAAATAATTATCGGACCGCGAACTATTGTTTATGTAATTATAAGAAACAACAGTTTGCCAATTCTTAATGGGCTCTATTATGGCACCCAATGAAAGTATATACTGCGAGCCGTAAACATCTAATTTACCTCCATCAATTAGCGAAGGGAGATTAGAAATACCCGAATACTCTCCATTAGGAAGCGCCATGGGCCGGAAGGTATTGATCCGGAAGAAATCATGATAAAAAGTATTGCGGTCATAACCTTCTTTCGTATTGAAGTAGCGGTTCCTTTCATTTATATACTTAGTGTTCAGCTTAAAGGTTAACCAATCTGTAGCATCAGCAGTAACATTTGCTGTAACATTGTATCTTTTATAATACTGATCGCCAAACTTCAACTCATCAGGCTGATCCCAATATCCGGCAGATACATAATAAGATGCTCTGCCACCGCCTCCGCTTAAACTGATATCATGCTTTTGCCTTGTGGTTAAATCCCTGTAAAGTATATATAGCCAATCGTTGTTTCCATTGCCTGCGAGGTCCCAAATATTGTTACCAACCCAATCGCTACTATCAGGAAGCGCCCATGTTTCCTCTTTCAATTCACCGGCCATATATTTTCTAACACGCTCATAATTCGTAGCAGTAAAGTTTGTACCCAAACCTGCATTAACGCTGGACTGGTCAAAAGCCGTCATATATTTTAATGTGTTTTCCATATGAGGACGACCGATAGGATTGGAAAAAGAAATATTATTGGAATAGCCAATTTGCATTCTTTTGTTTTTATTCCCGCTATTTGTAGTAATAAGTATAACACCAAAAGCGCCTCTTGATCCATAAATAGCTGCGGCAGCCGCATCTTTTAATACTGTAATAGTCTTTACATCGTTGGGGTTCACAGCATTTATATCCATCGGAACGCCATCTACCAATATATATGGCGAATAATCTCCGGTTAGTGTTCCGATGCCCCGGATATTTATACTGGACCTTCCGCCAGGCTCAGTAGAGGTAGTAGAACCTGTTGTAATATTAAGATTAGGACTTCCTCCCAACAACGCCTCTGTAATGGTTGCAACGCCTCTTGATTGAATTTGCCGCATGTCGATATTATCTACAGCAGCGGTCAAATTTTTCTTTGTTTGCGTACCATATCCTATAACTACCACCTGATCCATTTCCGTTGCCAATATGGTCAATCTTGCGTCAACAACATTTCTGTTGTTGATTGCCACTTCTTGCGCAATGTAACCGACAATCGAAAAGACCAGCGTATCGGTACTTTTAGCTGCTATGGAATAATATCCTGCCGAGTCGGTAGATGTTATAGGTGAAGCATTCTTTACCTGTACGGTAACCCCCGCCAGCGGTTCGCCCGAAGCATTGTAAACCGTGCCTGACACCCTGAACTGAGTGACCGCTTCAACTTTTTGATCACCGGCAATCAATTTGTCCGACATCAATGTTAGTAAAGCCAAGACAAACAACAAATGTTTGCAGAAGCCATTGACATTTTGTCTCATAAACTTGTGGATTTATAATTTTAAAAATTAAACTACTAAACAAGTGTTCACTTGTTAATAAGAACACTTTTTAAGACCTGTATTTATTATGAGCCCAACATTTGAATTACTATGAAACAGCCGTTGCGTCGCACTCTTGTGCTGTAGTAATTTTATTCGGCAATAAATAATAGGCCTTAAATGATTTTCATATTAGTAAATGGTGCTGCGTCGATCTGATCATTTGGCGGATCCTTCACTTGACCGGTATGGTAATCCTATTCGTTAAATGGAACATATTTCATGTACAGTATATAACCCTATATCATATACGCAGTATAAATTTCTGCAGGCATGTTTCACATCGCTGAATAGAAATTCAACCGTACAAGTGAGTGACACAACGGATGCTTAATAGTAGCACTACCGCCGGTCCAACAAAAAAGTCCTGTACATATTTATGCGGTGTTCTTTACTTAATCGCTTTGAATTTGCCGGGCATATTTATCGAAAAGTTCTTTACAAATATTATAGGTGTTGCCAGTTGGCGTGGCTGAGAATTTATTTGTTTGAGCCACCCACCAATCCTCGAAGTCACTTATCTTTTGTGTAAATGCCTTGCCGTCAAAATCTTTGTTATTGCGGGCACAATCAATAATCTCATCAAAAAACATTTCCCATCTTTTACCATAAAAATCCTTAGTTAATCCTGCCCATGAGCGACTTGCATAATCGTTTAAAAAGCGGGTCTCTCCACCCCACACAGTAATGATCATCCTGGCATCTTTTTCATAATAATCTTTCTCAGCCTCTGTTTTACCAATAGCTCTTGCATCTTCCAGCCACTTACCTAATAGCATAGATGGCTGGGTAGCCAGCAACCTGTCTATATCACTTATAAGCGTCATTAGCTGTTTTTTATAGCGCTGCATTTCTTCTATGTTACGCCTTTCGTATGCACTGGTAAATTTATCTCGCAGCACTCCAAAATGATTGCCCAATACCTGCCAGCCAACATTCGCGATATCACTGTTGTATGATTTGCTATGAGCATTTGCAACATTGATCATTGTGCTCCAAACATTCAACAGGTCTTTATTATTATAAGTGATCTTTGGATTTGGCGCCCAGTGTGCAAGCCCTTTCAATGCAGGCTTTGCATTAATAAGAATACCAAGGCCCGCTTCTGTTGGCTGCGTATAAATTTTGTTGACCAATGTTTGCCAGGCATCTCTGTATTTTTCATCAGTTCTTCCCAACCGCCTGTCAGCCCACCTGTCTGTCCATCCTGCCATATCTGTTTTTCCTTCACTCCAGGCCTTTTCAAAAACATAATCATACATCACCGGATTTACATCAAACCCCTCCAATGTGGAACCAATACCGGTCAGGTTTTTTCCTCCATTATTCAACGCGTTCTCCATGCGGTTTTCAACCTCTTTCAAATTACCAATCAGCAAACAATTACCACCAAAATTGCCCAGGTAGCACCAGATATAAGGCTGGCCAAAATGAGATTCAGTGAGCTTCCATATTTCAGTTTGTTCGCAGTAGTAATCCAGTAATGTCATTTTATCCTGGGGAACCGCACGCAAAAAAGCTTTGATCCGTTCATTCGTCCATTTATCGCGCATGTAAAAGAACACCCATGCCATTTGTAACCATTCCGCCTTTGGATCTACTTTCTGCATAGATTTGAAAATCACATCCGCAGCACTTGCCAAATATGATGGTTCCCAACTCGGAGGAGTAAGCTCATTAAAAGGATCAGCTCCATAAATATGATTGGTTCCAAACTCCTTTGTTTGAGCCTCTAAAAATTCCTTCTGTATTTTTTCAAATAACGGATCAAAAGGATCTAAGAAATGGCTTGCATACTGTTTATTGAATCCACCCCAGGCATCAAGCTTAGTTACCTTTGCATTGGGATACATCACCTGTATTTCAGATGGGATATGACCTGCAAATGCAGGTAGAATGGGAGTCATACCTAACTCACGCTCTCTCTTTACAATTTTCTTTTGAAGCTTCAACTGATCCTCCAACCAGGAATGAGGAAGCGGTCCGTCCCACTTTTCAATATTCGCCATTCTATGAAATGGCAGGTAAGCCGGACCGGTAAAATACGAACAAACCTGCTGATCTGTAAGTCCAAACTTTTTCCATACTTTGTACCAAATAGCTTCCTGACCTGTAATTGATAATGGCATGGTAACTCCGTTCAAAGCCATCCAGTCGATCAGATGCTCCCAATCACTCCATCTCCACCAAGGCATTGAATAAGCATATGTACAATAATTAAGGAAGAACCGATTAGGAACCCGTGCGGTTTTAGAAACCTTTTCCTCCACCAAAGGCATAGTTGAAGGAAGCACAATCACATCATCTTTATACCACGACACATGTACCTGGCAATAATATTTCAAATAGTAATTCAGCCCCACAGCCATTGAATTGTAATTGTTACCTGATATAACAAGCTTTCCACTTTTACTTTGAAGTGTAAAAATATCAGTATTGTTTTGCACATCAGCTTTCTGAAAAACAATGCGTGGGGCATATGCAGGAACAATTCTTTTTGCTAATGATTCAATGGGAGTAATTGCAAATGCCCAAGTACTATACAACAATATCGAAATGAAGAACAAGAGCCTGATTACACGTTTCCAGATATCACAAACTCTTCTGCCATCAAATTCAGAATTTATACCATTACGATCAACAAGTTTGATTCCAATATAACGTTTATACTCACATGTAAATACTTTGACCGGCACATTGCCTATTCCTCGTTCATGGTGCCCACTAAGCACTTTTTCAATTGTATCCATATATCATTATTTGTATCAGTTACAAAAAATATTTCGATCCGGCTACATGGTTACTTATGTTTCAAGCGGTTGGTAATTGTTGTTTTTTTTGTGGGAACGGGCTATAGTAATTCTATTCAGCTCCGGTTGTGTCACTCACTTGTACTGTTGTATTGCTATTCATCGTTTCTCATACTTTCATTACGTTGAAAACATACCCACTCCTTTCTAGTCTTATCCATATCGGTCATAGAATTACAGCCTGGCTTAACATTCATTTTCCAACCAGCATATAATTGATCTGTTTTCTAGTATTGGATCTAGGCAAACCTGTTGCGTTATCAAAAGTGATTATCTCAAGAATAGTATTTATACCGGGGCGAACCGGCCCATAAGTATCCATACCACCATTTTCTCTGTCACCGGAAGAAAGGAATACTAAAGGAGATGCACTAAACAAAGGAGAGCCATCCGGCTTAACAGGTAGCCTTACCCTGATAATGCCTTTTGCATCTGTAGTGCCTGTAACCTGCCCGGTAACAGTATATTTACCCTGCCTGTCAACAGTACCGCCCACACGAAAAGCAAGATACTCTAAAGAAAGTCCCTTGGTAGCTCCCGCTATTGTAATACCTGATGAAACTCGAAACTGTGTTCCCCTTTCAATCACATCTACATTATCACCCTCAAACCAAATGTATGTTGCTGTTGCATTTTTATGATCGTTGAAAAAATTATCCGATATGCGAACACCTTCACAATTTTCAAATTCCATATACCGCGAGTAGGCGTTTGCCATTATATTAGTGTTCAGGCCTGTAATAGTTAGGGCCCGTATATTTGAAAAACGATTGCCTTTTGGCACAGTTCCTTTTCCGAGAGAAATGAAGTAAATGCTTTCAATAAATACATCATGAACATTCTCAAGATTGAATACTGTTCCTTCACATTCAATTTCCAGTCGTTCAAACTTCCAGTCAATCGTGCGATACACAGGATTGGTCAATTTAAAAGCACCAACACATTCGTTTATTTGAACATCGCTAACATACTGTCCTTCAAATCCAATCTCGCTTGAAATAGTCCAGTCATAAGCCGTTCGAAACCCCAGGACCTGTTTATCTCTAAACAGATTTTGCATTGAAGGTTGATCTTGAGTGAGACTATAACAATCCAATTTTCGCGGGAAGCCCGAATACCTGGTCGACCAGATGTTACCCTCAAATTTTGAAGAACGGATATTATGACCGTCTAATCCTCCGGCAAATCCGAACACCATGCAGTCGCTCATATATATAGAAGGATCTCCGGCTGAATTTAATAAAATCGCATATCCGTTAAAGTTACCTCGAAGAAACACACCATCAAGAGTAATGTTACCGTGCGGTTTCACCTGGCCGAACTCAAAAGCCCCGGTTGAAGGGAAATATAGCCCCGAAGTAAAGCCACCCAATCCCTTAATACTTAATGTTACATTCCCATTACTTTTTATTGGATAAGAACAGTATGCAAAACATGCAGGAAGTACGATTTCAACACGGCTAGAATCGGCTTGTACATCAATAGCTCTTTGTATTGCCAATCCATCAATTTCATCTGAAAGAGATAAAGCTCCCAAACTTCCGGTAATAGCGTTGGGTGGGAAGATTGCTTTCCATTGTGCAAGTGTTCTGCCAGGCATAACGGAAGCCAATGTGTGACTGCCATTTCCTATAAACCCAAATTCGTAAATAAGCCGTGCAGGATCGGTATTTAAATTGCTGTTTTTTTCTGCTGACCTGAATTGGTCAATATTTTCCATAAGACTTTTATTCGTGCAGCGCTGTGTTAATTGAGGGTACACGGATGCGTATATGCATTGCTGAAAGCAAATGACAAAAGCAAGTAGAAGCAGCGGAACTGCAAAAACACAATTTTGTTTTTTACTTATAGCTCCAAAACAGGTTACAATCGTTATTATCATTTTTTCAAAATTGAGAATTAACTTATAGCTATAACAATCTATTATGCATCGTCAATGCAATAGTATCCCAGTCAACACCATACTTTTGGATTTGAGGTGTAGTTTTGATAAAGGATTTCCACCTGTATCTTATTCAGAATTTAGTCAAGATTTGAAGCGCTGCGTAGATTGATAAAAATCATTTATTACGCTTTTTCTCATTAAATAATTTCACCGGTCAATACATATTCAACAGTTGAACGGAGCGTCGCAACAAATGCTTAATCAGGGCTCCAATGCCTGATCTCAAAATAAACTTCGCAAAAATCTACCAAGCAAAATTTCAAAAGGTGTAGTTTAAATATACGGTAACTGTTTCTATGATATTCTGATCTTAGCCGGGCAATTTGAAATGTAGCATAGATTCATAAAAATCATTCATTATAGCTTCTGTATTAAAATGCTCCCAGTATTTTATTTTTCGTTTATTGCCAGGGTGTTCTATCCATTTGCCTGGTGCAGACTGATAATATGGAGCACTTATCTGCACCGGCTTTCCCCATGAAGAATTTTTCAAGATAGCCACGGCAGTCATGTCAAATAACGCCCGGCTGCTGTCTTGCAGATAAACCTCTATATGATTAAAAAGATCAACAGAATAATCTCCAAAGCTATTCACATATTTTCCATGCCTCCCTTGTACCGGCTCTGAAATTTGCGGCCCTTTTCCCGGCATAATTTTTCGTATGTCGCCTAGTTTTGCTCTTACTGCTGCAGATCCTGAATTAGCTGTATAGCGAACAACCACCATTTCAAATTCCACTTTTGTGGAAAGCACAAAATTTAAAGCATCTACATCATCATCAAGATTGTATTCACCTGGATCGGGATAATTAGACCCCAGCCATAAGATCTTAATCTTTGAAGCAATGGCGGGTTTAAGTTTTAGCGCCAAAGCCGGATTAGTTAGTTTGCCTACAGCCAGCACCACTAATTTTTTTCCCTTATTATTTAAGGCTTCCTTTATTAAAAAGTCGACCGCCTGTTGACCATCAAATTTGCCCAGTTCAAGCTTTTCCGAGATATCTTTGAAATTTCGATTGGCACCCGCCAATAACGGAATCATACCATAACTCTTACAGAGCTTCATAACTCTTTCCGCTTCTTTTACATGTTCACTTATGTCGCCTCCGTTTCGCGTAGCATTAACAGTAATTCCTTTAACATCAAATTTGTTACTGTTGAATAATAAGTAAGCTAATGCATGCTGATCATCCAGCTCATTATTTGCATCAGTATCAAAAATGACTTTGATTTTACCGGGAGGATTAGCATCGGTTTCTAAAGCACCGAAGCATAAAAATGAAAAAATGGAACAAAACAGGATTCTGATTAAATACATAACTCTTTATTTCATTTGACAACCAATTACTTCAAAAATCAACCATTTTCGTTACTCCAAATTTATATTTACTTAACTGCATGAAACGAACCTCTTTTTAATCGGGTTTACACATTCAAATACTTGTTTTTTCTGAATCTGTATAATAATAGTATGGTTGTTAAACATTTGTCGTCATCTATTTTGTAAATTTGAGATAATCCTAAAAATGCGCCATGTCTGTTTCATTAATAAAGCTGATTCGCAGTCTTTCCAAATCTGAGAAAAGAGATTTCCAGATATTAACTCAAAAGCAGGAAGGATATAAACAATATAGTCATCTCTTCAGGCTGGTGGATAGAAGCAAACATAATGAGCTCAATACATTTAAATCAGAATTTCGTGTTTACTATCCCGACTCGTCTTTTGAAGCTACAGCAACCTATCTTACCCAACTAATTACTGATGTTATCATTAGGGCAGAAAAAAGACGCAATCCATTTTTCCAGTTGCATTATGGACTTTTACAATTGCGTGTTTTAAAAGAACGAAATATTGAAGACTTATGGCTTAAAGAATTAAACAGGTTAAAAAGTATAGCTTTATTAATAAACTATCCTGCCATAGATGCGATTTTATCCCGTGAGGAACTGACCTATTTATCTTCCAATTCTTTTCAGGACATAAGCGAAAAAGAGCTTATTGAAAAACAACAGAAAGGAAGAGAAGCATTACTAACAATGCGCAACACTTACGAACACTATACTTTATATGAACTAATAAAACTTCGTCTCACCAGGCAGGGCAAAACAATTTCTCAAAAAGATCAAAAAAAATTGGATGATCTGATTTTGGGTGAACTCAGTATCATCAATTCCAGGACCAAACATAATCCTGAATCGAGAAAGGTGCATTTACTATTCCAATCGTTTTTTCTTACAAATATCGGCGATTACCAATCCGCTCTAAAATCATTCCAGGAGATCTGCAGGCTATTTGAACAAAACACCGCATTATGGATACACTCTCCAACCGAATACCTGACGGTACTGGATGGCATACTTGATAGTCTCCGTGCTATTAAAAATTATGATGCTATGGATGTGTATATTGAAAAACTGGAAAGTCTTAATAATCCGGTTTACCCCGAACACATATGCAGAATATCCAGAAACACAACTACACTATATAAGGTCATAGTAATGGTTGCAAATGAACAATGGAAAAATGCGCATGATTTTATAGAAGATCGCAAAAGCGAGGTGCATTCAATGCTAGGATCCGTTAATGATGAAAAAACATGTGAGCTGTTCTTCTATTTCGCTTTAATATATTTTCAATGTGGTAAAATCAAAGATGCACAACGAGCTATTAATTCATTAATAAACATTAAGCAAAATGGCAACAACACCATCATTGTAAGAGCCGGGTTCCTACTAAATCTTATATTCTACTACCATGCTAAAGATTTTGAATACCTGGAATACGCCATGCGCTCCTTTAGAAGAATGTTTTACGGTAAAGAAAAAATGCTTAAAACCGAAAAGCTGGTTTTAAAGGTAATGAAGGATAACCCCCGCAACATGCGTCGTTATCACAAAGAACAGCACAAAGATTCGATTGAATCATTACTCACCAGTATCAAACAAGATACTTATGAAATGCAATTACTTAAATACTTCGACTTCTGTAACTGGGTAGAAAAACAATATGTCTATTAGTAAGATTAAAATTATCAACCAAAAAGTTGTATTAGTATTGAAGCTATTATTATGGAACCAGCAACAGAACCCTGATTAGACTTCTGTTGCGACGCTCCCTTGTACATAGTAATTCTAATCATCGCTTAAACTACAAACTTCATGATCTGGTATTAATTCCCGGCAAGAATAATCAATATCAATCCAGCAATAAAAAGTAAAAACATGTATGTAAGCATACGGCTGATATCTTTGCCTGTTCCGGAAAATTCCTTCCATATAAACACTCCCCAGAACGCGGCCACCATAGTAGCCCCCTGGCCTAACCCATAAGATATGGCTGGTCCTGCTTTACCGGCGGCAATCAAGTTTAACGAATTTCCAAGTCCCCATATAAGTCCACCTAAAATCCCTGTAAAATGAGTTGCAAAATTACCTTTGAAATAATCCGAATAATTAACAGGCTGCCCAACAAAAGGTTTCTTCATAACAAGTGTATTGAACAAAATATTACTAACAAACACTCCAATTGAAAATATAAACACAGCAGTGTATGGCGTCATTTTGCCAACAGCAGGATTCACAAAATTCTCAATATCCATTGAAGCCGCAACAAATCTGTAAAAGAAAGCCATTAATATTCCCGCCGCCACCGAAATTATAATTCCTTTAGTACCTGCTTTCTCTGTTTTATTTTTTCTTTTATAGGCTAACGCGTTTAAGATTATTGCAACAACTATCAATCCCACACCTGCAAATAGCAATACAGGATCACCTTTTTGAGCTGCGGTGTAATTAACTATAACTCCTAACACCAACGCAATACCAATACCCACCGGAAAAGCTACCGACATACCTGCTATCGCAATAGCGGCAGATAATAAAATGTTAGCTGCATTAAAAACCACACCTCCCACAAAAGCGCTAAGAAGATTATTGGTTTCCGCCTGGGCAAGGTCCTCGGTAAAGCTTCTCCCCTGCTCACCGATACTTCCCAAAGTAAATGCCGAGATGAGTGAAAAGATAAGAACCCCAATTACATAATCCCAATAAAATAATTCGTATCGCCAGTTTCGGGCGGCCAACTTTTGTGTATTGCCCCAGGAGCCCCAACACAGCATTGTTACAAAGCAAAACACAACTGCTAAAGTGTAATCATTTACAATAAACATAAAAGTAATTTTAGTAGTTATTTGTTTACGTTTCCTTTGATTCTATAGAAAAAAGTTCTCCCATTAATTCGTTTCTATACGGAATAGAAGACTGCGCGCCTTTTCTTGTTACCGAAACAGAAGCCGCGATGCAAGCAAACCTGGTTGACTCTAACACAGACCGGTTTTCTGCAAGTGCCACCACCAACGCGCCGTTAAATACATCACCGGCCGCTGTAGTGTCAACTGGCGTAACTTTTGGCGAAGCAACTACATTTATTTCACCATCATTGTACACTACTGCACCCAAAGGCCCAACAGTAACAATTACTGTTTTCACACCTTTTTCGTGAATACGTTTTGCCGCATTTTTTACATCCTCAATATTATTAACCTTAATGCCGGAAATCAATTCCGCTTCAATCATATTAGGAGTTATAATATCAATCTTCTTTAATAACTCATCTTCAAGAATAACTGCCGGTGCAGGATTAAGAACAACCCTGATATTTTTCGAAGCCGCATAATCAGAAAGAAATTTTACTGTTTCTATAGGAATCTCCAACTGCATCAGCAATATGTTAGAGTTATTTATATCACTGTAAGCCGGCTTTAAATCGTCAGGCATCAAGTTTGCATTTGCGCCTGGCGCCACCACAATAGAATTTTCACCACTCTTCTCAACCGTAATTAAAGCTACTCCCGAAGGCAGTTCACCATCAGAGAACAGGTGTTTGGTATTCACTCCTTCCATGTCAAACATCCGTGATGCCTGGCGACCAAACACATCGTTTCCAACCTTTGAAATGAATTGAACCGTACCTCCAAGTCTGGCTATCGTCACGGCCTGATTAGCCCCCTTTCCTCCCGGATTCATAAAAAATGAATCAGCTAATACTGTTTCTCCCGGTACAGGTATATGGCTGGTATTAACTACCATATCCATGTTGGTACTACCAACTACCATAATGTTACTTGGCATGCTCATCTTTTTTATGATCAAATATATTCACCGGTATAAGCTACAAAAAGCCAGTTTTTAACTAAAATTATATTTTCAATATCCAACAAATCAACCGGCAATCTATTTAGCAAATTGGTTATCAAAAGCATAAGTTGCCTTAGAAAGCGAATTCCAATATATTCAAAGTATTGCACGATTTAATTTCTAAAAACAATCTATTCCACCAGCAACGCTTCTTCTCATCTGGCCCGGCAGTGTACATGATATTTTTTATGGGCCGGACATTAGTGCTACTATTAAGCTTTACTTGCGTCGCACTCTTGTACGGTAGTAATGCTATTGTGCAAAGGACAGGCAGTAATCACCGGTTTCTTTACCGCCTGCTAATAATAACCTCAATAGCATCGTTACGTGGCCGCTTATTGCGCATATACTTTTACGTTAGTTTTATCATCAACAATGCTTAAACAGCATTCTCAATTCTCAATTCACGATTCTTAATTAAATCTTATCACCGTTGTAACAATATTGCACATATTCATTTACGTTAGTATTGCTATTTAATATTCTTAATAGAAAAAGAATGATGCAGTGCTTGCCCGTACTAAAATACCAACAACTAACAACCAGCAGCCAGCACCAATAACCCGCCCCATAGAATTACTACCGTACAAGTGAGTGACACAACGATGCTTAATAGTAGCACTATCGCCGGTTCCCCAAAAAAAATCTTTGTACATTTTACGATGCCAATGTATATCTCACCAACAATTAATACAGCATTAATCACGGGCTTTAAATGTGTACCACAAATTGTAAAAATACAATGGCGCTAATATAGCGTATGCAAATTGGTTATTGATGTACCCTGCTACCCAGCCATAAATTAAAGGAACTACCGCTCCGCCAGCAATGCCCATAATTAATACAGCAGAAGCTGTGTGCAACTGTTTTCCTTGCAGGTTATGTAATGCCTGGGGCCAAATAGCAGGCCACAACAATGCATTGGCAAACCCAAGCAAAGACACACAATGCACAGATGCGTTACCCGGTAAAAACAATACCCATATTAATAAGAATAAAGCGAGATAGTTAGATGCCCTAAATGCAGCATCCTGAGAAATGTATTTAGGAATGATCATTGAACCTAAAAGATAGCCGATCATCATTGCTCCCAGTGTGTACGAGGTTAACATTTTTGCGGTATCCAAATTTATCCCATGATATATTCCATAATTAGCAATGGTATCGCCGGCAACTACCTCTGCGCCTACTGTGCAGAAAATTGCGATGAAACCGGTTATCAAACGCCTCGAGTATTTTTTAGGTGGAAGGATTCGCACATGCGCTGAACCTCCCGTAGTAACAGCACTATCCAGCTCTGGCAACCGTGCATAGCGTAAAAGCAATCCTAATGCGAAAAGTATTACGGCCATTATACTGTAAGGTAAAATCACACTGCGGGCCAATTCATCCAATCTCCTTTCCAGCATAATTCCACTAAGCACTTCCAGTTCTTTTATTAAACCCTGTGCATCTTTTAAAATAATAGCTCCAAAAATAATAGGAGCCAACACTCCGGCAAATTTGTTGCAAATACCCATTATACTTATCCTGCGTGCAGCACTTTGCGGAGGACCTAACAAAGTAATGTAGGGATTTACTGCAGTTTGCAATATGGTTAGGCCGGTTCCTACAATAAACAAAGCCACAAGAAAAATAAAATACTCACGCGATAAAGCAGCCGGAACAAAACATAAACAACCAAAGGCCATGATCATTAAGCCGAGCCTCATACCACCAATCATACCTGTATATGCAAACAATTTGCCTGATGGCAATGCCATTACAGTGTAAGCAATGTAAAAAGAAAATGTGACCAGGTACGCCTCCCACTCCTGGAGCTGGCAGGCAATTCTGAGATAAGGTATAAGAGCACCATTTGTCCATGTTACAAATCCAAATATAAAAAAGAAAATACCAATCAATACAATATGACGAATATATTCAGAGCTTGTATTTATAGCTGTTACAGCATTTTTATGTAAAGTCATAATTTCAAACTTTATTTTTGAGAATTAGCTACCGCCAGTTTTACGCTTCCATATTTTATTAGAATGTTCTTTGCCACATCATAGTTCTCAATACCTGTTAATTTCATTACCATGCGCACGCCTCTGTCCACTAATTTGTTATTACTGATCTGCATATTTACCATCTGGTTATCTTCCACCAGGCCTATACCAATCATAGCAGCAGTTGAAATCATATTCAACACCAGCTTCTGTGCTGTTCCGCTTTTCATTCGTGTACTACCGGACACGAACTCTGAGCCTACTATTACTTCAATTGGATAATCAGCATAACTTGCTACAGGCGAATTAAGATTACAAACAATACATGCTGTTGTTATAGATTCCTTTTGAGCATTCCTCAACGCACCAATTACATAAGGCGTTGTACCACTTGCCGCTATTCCTATAACAACATCTTTCGAGGATATATTATGGCACTTTAAGTCCTCCCAGCCCAACGCTTCATTATCTTCCGCTTCTTCAAAACCGTTACGCAACGAAAAATCACCTCCGGCAATAACGCCCACCACCAAATCAGGAGAAACACCATAGGTAGGCGGGCACTCGCTTGCATCCAAAACACCAAGTCGGCCACTGGTACCGGCCCCGATATAAAAAAGCCGACCTCCTTGTAGCAACTTTTCAATAATAACTTCTACCAGCCTGCTGATGACAGGTATAGCCCTCTCCACCGCAAGAGGAACAGTTTTATCCTCATTATTTATGTTTCTTAAAATTTCCTCTACAGGCATCTTCTCCAAATGCCTATAACCCGAAGGCTGTTCCGTTACTTTAATAAAACCACTTTGATTATGAGACATAGAAAAATCTAATTTTAAATTGTTGTAATAAACAAAAATTGTATAATTTTAATTAGTGTACCAGTATATACCAGTACAATATTATCATTCTTTTATCAAGTTATCAAAATGTGGGAGCTTTTTTTTATTTTGCGTAGCAAGAAAATAAAATATGAAAACAGAAATCGCAAGACAAGAGCTAATATATATAGACAGTACCGTATCAACACCTAAATACAGACAAATAGTTGAGGCTGTTCAAAAAAGTATAGCTGAAGGACTATTGTCGCAGGGCGATCCTATCCCATCGGTCAACTACATAGCAGAGCGTTTTTCTATAGCCCGTGGTTCTATTTTCAAAGCTTACAACCTGCTGCGAGGCTTGGGCATTATTGATTCAATTCCCGGCAAGGGCTATTTTGTTATTAATACCAAGCCGGTTGGTAAGAAAAATATTTTTCTATTGATGAGCACCTTCAATCCTTATAGAGAAGTATTTTACAATTCCTTTGTCAATAGAATAAAGAAGCAGGCAACTGTTGATGTTTATTTCCATCACCATAATATAAACGTGTTTGAAACATTAATAAACAATCATGCATCATACTATAATACGTTTATTATTATGCCGGAGATTCATAAAAAAACAAAGGACATACTTAAACGATTAGATCAGCGCAACCTTTACATTCTTGATACAGGATTAGAGATGTTTAAAAAACAGTACCCTTGTGTGTGTCAAAACTATAGCCGGGACATTTATACATTTCTTGAGTCTTCAAAAAAGCATTTAAAACGATACAAAAGAGTGGTGTTGCTGTTTTCCGGCAATATGAGAAACTATGATTTGATACAAGGCTTTGAAAGTTTTTTCACAACTCAAAAAATGGAAGGAGTTGTTATAAGGCAAACAGAAGATTTTATGCCATCACTCAAAGACATTTGTATAGTAATGGACGACAACGACCTCGTTCGACTTATACTCTTCGCTAAAGGAAAGCAATGGCAACTTGGCGATCATCTCGGCGTTGTTTCTTATAACGAAACGCCGTTAAAAAGTATTATTGATCAAGGCATAACTACTATTAGTCCTGATTTTAAGCAAATGGGAATTTCAATGGCTGATATGATACTTGAGGATCGGAAAGATTATATTGAAAATCCGTTCCTGGTAACAGAACGCGGTTCATATTAATAGAGGAGTATTTCTGTTTTAACTTAGGTATTATTCAAATACAGGCGAAAACGATATTTTATCTTGGTGAAAGCTGTGATCTTTTTATGGAACGAACGACAGCTTTTCATGGCATCATCGTTGTGTCACTCACTTGTACTGTAGTATTTCATGGCAACATAGGGCTGTAGGCTTGCTTCCCAAAAAAACATACACACCATACAGGAAAAGTAGTATTTGACACAGCGAATAACACCCATTGCTCCATATTGAACTTACAGTTCTAATTTTTAACATCATAAATTATTACAAATGATCCTTATTGCTGATAGTGGAGCTACAAAGACTGACTGGTGTTTAATAAATGGTCAAACAATTGAAAATTTTCAGACTGAAGGCTACCATCCGTTCTTTGTAAATGCTACATATATTTCCGACTCGCTTAAAAAAAATCTACCTGCATCTATAACCAGGTATTGTGATCAAATCAAGCAGGTTTACTTTTATAGCACCGGAGTAGGCTATTCGGTTGAAGCAGATGCGATACTGAAAGAAGGGGTTACTTCTGTATTTAATAAAGCATTGATTTCTCTGGAAACCGACCTGCTTGGAGCGGCAAGATCGTTACTTCAAAAAGAAACCGGACTTGCTGTTATATTGGGAACAGGCAGCAATAGCGGACTTTACGACGGATCACGCATAGCAAAAAGTGTAGAGTCAGGAGGTTTCTTATTAGGAGATGAAGGCAGCGGTTCTTACTTGGGAAAATTGATTATCTCAAGTTTCATCCGTGATTTGATGCCCAACGCTATCAAAAAAGATTTTGAACAAAAATACAAGCTTACACCGGCGCAAATAATTAATGAAGTATATACATCCAGCCAGCCCAATCAGTATTGCGCACAATATGCCGCATTTGTAGGCCGACATATAGAAAATTCATTTTGCAGAGATTTAGCGTTGAAAAATTTTTCTGCATTTTTTCAAAATATTATAAGTTGTTATGAACACCACCAAAACTACACTATACACGCTGTAGGATCAGTGGCATATCATTTAAAAGAGATATTCGTAATAGTAGCAAATACCTTCAATATGAAAGTAGGCAAGGTGCTGCCGTTTGTGATAGATGGGCTTATGGAGTATCATAGAGGCTAGTGTAGAGACAATAATCCAATGAGATTTCTCGCCCGGTTGTCTCACGTGAAAGTGCATAATCACAAATATGCTGAAAATAAGCGGGCTCGAAATGACGGTGATGGTTATGGTTGCGAAATGATTGAAAACAGTTTAGAATGCTCTTCCGTCATTTCGAGTCCCGGCGGAGCAGCATGTATGAATAAAAATTGATAGTTCATCATTCAGAGAGCGGGACGAGAAATCTCGCCAGGAATATTATAAAAAATGCACTAAGAAAAACATTAGGAGATAAAATGAAAAGCACTCACATCAGTGATTATTTATTATGGATGTGAGTGCTTTTGGTTATTGTATTGTTTGTTTTATTTCATGTTCTCTAGAAGGCGGTGTTTTAATGCTGTAGTCCAGTTCGAGTCCATCATCAATGCCTTTTAGTTTCGCAGGTATGCCTTGTGTCATCCATTTAGGGGGCGGTGCGTCTTTGAGATAGTGGTCAAAGAATTGTTTCATACGGATAGTAAAATCTGTGGCATTCTTACCTCCCAATCCATGCCCCTCCTCTTCATAAACAAGCATCCATGCTTTCTTGCTGAGACGCCTTAGACCTAGAAAATATTCCAGGTTTTGCGGATAAAGATTCCATCCATCGACTTTCCCAACCATAAGGAGGATTGGAGTGGTTACTTTATCGGCATTGAAGATTGGAGAGTCCTCTATATAAGCTTGTTTCTTTTCCCAAAGAGTGCCACCTATTCGTGACTGGCTCGCTTCTGCAAAGCCATTATTTGAATTACCTGAGAGAGTGGTGGAACCAGCAAAGCTTATATGGTTTGACAATCCACCGCCTGATACAGCAGCAGCAAAAAGATTGGTATTTGCTATCAGGTAATTGGTTTCATATCCGCCGAAACTAAAACCATTGAGTCCCATTTTGAATGCATCGACAAAAGGTAGTGTAGCAAGGTATTGTGCAGCCGAAACAACTGAATTATAGATACTTTTTCCTGTTTGCCCTATCGTATAATAAATGTCAGGACTAAATACTAAATAGCCATTACTTACCATGTAAGGAATATTAATATCTGAGTTCGAATAACAGGCTTCTTCAAAATAATGTAGTTGCTGAGACTTCTTTTCATAATACAGGAAAATAACCGGGTATTTTTTAGTAGGATCAAAATTCTCTGGTTTATACAATACACCTTGAGACATTCTTCCATCAAACATTCTCCAAGTAATGAGCTCGGCAGTCAGCCAGTTAAAAGCTCTTTGGGATTGCACATTTGTCAACTGGTTAAATGTTTTAAAATCATTAGTTGTAAAAAGATTGGGGGCTTCAGTGGCACTCATACGACGCACCAGATAGATACCTGCATCCCTTGCTTTAGGAGTGGCTGCAAAATATATAGGCCATAAACCATACACAAATGGTCCTACTGAAAGCAATTCAGGATTTTTCTTGGCTAGTAAAGGCTGTTTATAGAACCCTTGTGTTTTATCAGTAAGATTAAAGGCAGTCAGGATTAATTCAGGATTCTTTTGTTTTCTTACTTCCCTCAAAAATTCATCAATATATGCTATTCGAAACTGGATTTTGCATTTTCTCCCATAACCATTAGTAATGTTCAGTGGGGGAGTATTTCCAGAAGGATCAAGCCGCCAAATGTCGTAATTGTCATATATGATGAAAGTTTCATCTTCCAAGCATATGATATCCAGCGAGCTTGATCCGGGTGGGTATGCATTATCATTATTTTCATTGTGCCAGTTATTACTAATGTCTTTAGTAAGATTACGGATAACGCTGCTGTCTATCTCGTAGCTATAATACTGCAGGTCTTCCTGGTTAAAATAAAGCACATATTTTCCAGAGTAAGAAACCCTGTAAACGCCAGGATAACGAACCACCAGATTTTGATTCAATAATTTTCTGCTGCCGTCTTTTGTGGACACTAAAAAAATAGAAGGTTGTGCTGCTTTGTTCCATCGATATTCCGTTTCATCACCCCTTTGATTTTTAATGAGTATATAGTCGTCATTCTCTTTGTCGCTATTCAACCCTGAAAAGATATCATCACCATCTCTCTCAAGTACCATGATTTTTCGGTCACTAGGACTGACGACAGCCTTATAGGCCCACTTGCGATATGAATCGGAATAAATACGTTCATCCCTATAACTCCAAACCTGAACCTTTACTTCTGATGTATCTTGTTTAGGTGGCTCAGGGTTTATCAAATCAAAAAATATGTGGTTGCCATTCTTGCTAAAGTATAAACTTCCATCACCATGAATTACTAAGCCATCAACGTTTATCGATTGATTATCCGCTAACTTAGCAGCCTTATTGTCACCTGCATTGTAATGCCACAATATACGGTCAGGCTGGTTACTTGTTTGTTTTTCCTCAATAAATGCCAGTTGACTGCCTTCGTTATCAAAAACAATATTTATAGCTTTACGTCCTCTCCATATTTCTTTTTTGGAACCATTTTTAAGCATTACCTGATAAATAGCAATACATAGGTTACACTTTTTTGTGTAGCAGTACATAGGTAACAGTTTTTTAGTTCTTTGACATAAAGTATTTATACTCAATAAAAAAGAAAATGAATGAGTATGAATACAGGCAGGAGGCTATTCAAA
>JAVBLN010000054.1:0-34545 GCA_031553495.1 Flavihumibacter sp. | reverse complement strand
ACAGGTACGATGGTATTATTTGAAGTAAGTGTTACAGTGCCATCTTCTTTTGATAAACTGCCTGTTAGTTGCAAAGTTTTGATTTCACCAGTAACTTTATCCTTATATTGATAAGCCTTCGAAATCGGAACCATTGTTCCTCCGCCGTAACTAAAATTCAAATAAGCCTTTTCATCACTTAAAAAGTTTTTGAACGAATATGCAACAGTCTTGCCTTTATTATCTTTTAGCCATTTTACCAGTTTGTCGTAATCAATCAAGGCGTTGAGACGTTCATTCTCTTTTCCTATCCATCCTTTCACCTTCTCTATCACATCCACTTCCGCATGCACCACCTTCAACGCATTATCAACAACACTCCAAAACGCATCACCTGCATATGGCCCGTGCCTTGGCTCATTATACGCAACAATATCTGTGCTGCCACTTTCCAAAGCCTTCCATGCAGGCACAGCCGCTTCATAAGCCTTATTCAATTGCTGCATTAAGCTATCAGGCACATCTGTTCGTTTGCGGATCGCCCCTACCGCACTATCTGTTTGTGCATGCCAGTACACAGCTTGTTGCTGATCGCTCTGCGTGCCTTTATAACCATTCAGGAATGAACGGATATTTTTAAACCAATCTCCCACCACCGTTTGCACTCCTTTACCCAAAGTACTCGCCAGCTTATCCAGCGCAGGTTTCGCATCACCAATCGCTTTGCGTAGTTGCTGTTCTGCTTCCTGTTTTTCTTCGTCAGTTGCTTTAGGATTATCCAGTACTTTAAGTGCTTCTGCTGCTTTTTCTCTTGCATCCAGTATTTGCTGCTTTTCAGCTTTGGTCAGTGCAAGGGCGTCTTCTATGCGGTCTTGTGGTAGTTCCGTCAACGTTTTGGCAAACTCCTTTAACTGCGGTAAGGGAGCGGAGGAATCGGGAACGCTTCCTGCAAATTGCTTAAAGGCATCCACCTGGTGTTGCCTGCCTATAACGTCGCCTATCAAACTTTCAATATCCTCCGTCAACGCCTGCATCTCACCTCTTGTCACCACCAGGTCACTGTTGATCGTAATGTTCTTAAACTGCATTAACAGGCCATTACCAAAGCCATTGCTGATTATGCGGCCTTGCCCGCTAAACGTGCCATTGCCGCCACTTACACTGGTAAGCAATACATCATACTGGCCTATTTTTACGGTCATACCTGCCACCGCCGATGGCAATGGCTGGCTGTTGGCAGGCAGTTTTAAATCATCTGGAGTGCTGCCGCAAGCTACCTGCCTGAACGGCTGCATGGTAAACGGAGCAATCTCACTCCAGGGGCCATATACACCATCCACCCGCCATTGCAGGCGGGCTTCGTATTTGCGGCCGGGTTCAAGGCTGTAAAGCGTGAGTGTGCTGTCTGTTTTAAACTCCTCATCGTGCCACGGGTACTCGTCGTCTCCTGTTTTTGCTCCACGGTATTGTATATGGTAAGCCTGCACATTATAGCGGCTGTTCTTTTCCGCCAGTGGCCACCATAGTTTAGCCGTACGGTCGGTTTTGGCTTCGGCCGATAATTTCGGTTTGTTAATATTGTTTACTTCAAAGGGATTGAAGCCATAATAATCAAAGGTGCAGCTTTGGCTATACCCCTGGTTGGTGTACAGATCCCGGCCGTCCTTACTGCGGGCCTGCACGATCCACACATATTGCATGCTGTCTATCAGCAGGGGTTCTCCCGGGCCGTACACAATGGTATTGCTTTGGGTAGTTACCGTATAGATGGGTCTTGTACTGCGAACGATATAATCGGCATTGCTGTTTTTTGATTTTACTTCATAAAGGGCAAAAACATATTCTGTTTCATTGCCGGGCAAAAACGATGGTGTGTTGATGTTGCTCCAGCTAAAAGTGAGGAACTGCGGATCGCGTTTTTCCACACGGCTGCCACACATGGGCATATTGAGCAGCGGCGGATTATTCTTTTGAAAGAAAAATATATTGCTACCTTCATTACTTACCTGCACCTCCTTACGGCGATAGTCGTAGGCTGTAAAGGTAATCCTGTATGAACCTTCGGGTAAGGCTTTCGTGCGTTCGTAGGTCTCGCGGCTAAAGCCACCGGAAAAATCCATATTGGAGCTATTGAGGTAATCATACAGGTCAGACCCGCCAATAATGGTAGGCACACCCGGGCTCAGGGTAATTGGCCTCGGATTAAACGCAGCCGAAGTGCTCATGATCAACGTACCATTCAACTCCACTTTCATTTGCAGGCGTACATCGTAAGATGGCATGGTAAGGTCATTCTGCAAGAGGATCACCCGCAGCTTATCACTTCCTGGCACCGCGTAATCTGCCAGGTATACGCTGTAGGGAGGAATAACCTGCGTGCTGGCTGTTACAGGAAAGGTTTGGGAATAACAAGGAACTATGAATGATAAAATATAAACTATAAATGATAAAATGTTTTTTAAGTATGAACCTTTTTTTAAGTATGAATTATGAACTATAAATGATGAACTGATTTTTGAATATAAACTATGAACTATAAAGTATAAACTATTTGGCTGTTTATAATTGATAGTTGCCTTATTGTTTTCAGCTTTATAATTTTTCATATTCGCAGTTTTACCTATTGCTGTCGTTTGTTTATTGTTCATCTTTCTATTAGTAGTTCCCTCGTTCATAGTTCATAGCTTATAGTTCATACTTTATAGTTATTCCACACTTCATAGTTACTTACCCTTTCTCTTCGCTGTAATAATGGAGCTTCTAATCATCTTCAACAGTGCAGTAGCATCCGCTTCTATTGAGTTGAACTGACGCGTAGTAATGAATGCGGTTGCATTAAGCAGCTCCAACCAGTACAAGGTTTCATCACACTCTTTTTGCGCAATGGCAAACTTGTGTATAAAATCCATTCTACTTTCGCCATTGTATGCTTCTCTTACATTTGCTCCCACAGAAGTTCCACTTCGTAAAAGCTGTTTGCTTATCACAAATTCTTTCTTATTTTCAATCAGGTATTTATACAGCTTTATTATCCTTACCGCAAAGGCAAATGAGCTGTCTCTTATAATATTTTTCCTGTTCTCCATACTTTATAGTTTATAGTTTATAGTTCATACTTCCTAAAACGAATACGTATAATTCATCGTAAACGTCAACTCGCTATACCCTTCCTGCTTACCGGAAGCACCACGGTTCAGGTACATGAGCGAGCCGCCGATATTGTGCTTGCCGGGATTGATCAGTTTCTTTTTATCTCCTGAACCTGCTGTCACGGCACCTGAGGAACCGCCCTTGCCTTTCGGAGAATAGTTCACGTTCAGTGAGGTGTTAAATAAAGAACTATTGGTGCTGGTAGCAGGATTGCCTGCCACCTGCGAAGTGGCTTTGGTTGCGTTGTAAGTGGCTGTTACTCCTGCACGCAATGTTTTTTCCAAATACTGTTTGGTCACATTTACCGTAGGGCCTACAAAAGATGTATTTAATCCGGTCGCATTGTTCTTATAATAGTTCAAGGAGCCGGTGACTGACAAAGATTTTGGTTGCAGGTTGTAAGAATAACTGATGATACCGGTAAAAAATTTACTCAGGTTTGCCACCGCATCCTGCGCACTGCTTTTGTCGCTGGCATACTGGTAAGAAGAATTTAAGCTGATGGTATGTTGTTTATTCTTATCTCCTGTACGGTACATTACCATACCATTGTAGCTGTTGTTCACCTGGTAAAAATCCAGTGTATCGAGCGGGTTGTTAAAGTAAGGATCTACCTGCGGACGAATGCGGGTGTAATTGCTAAAATTGGAATAACCACCGTTAACAGCCCAATGTTCATTCGGCACTACATTCACATTCAGTGTACCCACCCAGCGTTTGGTACTGCTGGTTTTGCTTTCATCCAAATTGTTTTTTTGCATACCGGCATTGGCAGCGATGTTCACTTTGCCTTTAAACAATTGTACGGTGGGTGCAATGGTAATATTGCGCATATCATTCACTACATTGTAGGCGCCAAGCGTGGTATAGTCCGGCGCTACTCTTTCATAGCGCAACTGGATGGTATAAAAATCTCCCCTATACCCGAGTCCTGCCTGTATGGCGTCAAAATTCCTTGTACTGCTTGTATTCTGTAAGCCAAATGAAGCCTTTGCGCTGTCTCCACCACTTAGCGAACGCACATCGCGGTTAAGGGAGGAAATGGAATATTCAGTTTCCGCGAAAATCCTTTTGGTAATGTTTTGTTTTACAGTGGCAGCAATGGCGATATTTTCCATTGGTGTAATGGTAGCGTCGGCAGGAATAAAGGGAAGCGAATTCTTGTCGTCCTTTGCACGGAATATGGCTATACCATAGCTGTTGCCTTTGTCCTCATAACCCAGTTTCATACCATAACCTTTGCGTTCAAAAGCCGCCCGGTTGTAGCTTTCGGGGTTTGCCACATCAAATGGAACCGCTTTCAGCAAAGTGCCGTACATGGCAGCCGCCCGCCATTTTCCCGGTGTCAGTTCCACTCCCACACCATTGAACAGGTGGCCTGCCAAAGTGTAATTGCTAAACGTCATACTGGTGCTGCCAAAATACGCCTTCGCCCATTTATAAGAAGGTGCAAACCGAAACTGGTTGAAGGGCTGGGTGTAGGCCATGCGCTGGTTGCTGTAGCTAAAGCTGAACGGCACACTATAACCAAATAAATTGATGTTGAGATTCCCGTTCAGGTACCATGCAAACGGATCGCGCCTTGCATCAATGCCGTGCGCCGTATAGGCGGTTGTACTGGCATTAATGGAACCATTTAGCGTTACGCCTTTCTTAAAGCCAAGCTGATCCAGAGACTGGCCATAACTATGAGCTGAGTTTAGAACTATAAAGTATAAACTATAAACTATGAACTTTTTTAAGTATGAAGCTCTTTTTGAGTATGAACTATGAACTATAAATGATGAACTGTTTCTTAAATATGAATTATGAACTATAAATGATGAACTGTTGGGGTGTTCATTATTTATAATTGCTTCATCATTCTTAGCTTTAATTTCTGCTTTATAATTCACAGCTTTATAATTTTTCATATCCATGGCTTTACCTGTTTCTGTAATTTTTGATATTTCATCCCTTTATTACCAATTCCCTCATCATTCATCATTTATCATTTATCTCTCATCATTCATCATTCATAGTTCATCATTCATAGTTTATACTTCATAATTAAAAACCGCCCAACAGTATTACAAAAGCACAAGAGTGCGACGCAACCGGAGCTTAATAGCAGTACTACCGCCGGGCCCATCATCTAACCTCATTTCTTGTTACATGTTACCTGTTTACATGATACTTATTAATAAGAACCGTATGTAAAACCGTTTTTTTGTGAGCCAAACATTTGAATTACTATGCAACAGCCGTTGCGTCGCACTCTTGTGCGGAAGTAATGCTATTCGGCAATAAACACCAAGACACGGCATAATGCCCTATCAGTATATAAACCCCTACACACATCATCATTCATCATTCATCATTCATCATTCATCATTCATCATTCATAGTTCATAGCTTATAGTTCATAGTTTATCGTTCTCACCGGTTCACCACAAACTTTACATCCCTGCTGTCGTTTTCCGTTACCACTTTCAATATGTACGTGCCGCCTACCCAGGAGCCGCTAAGCATGTACCTGTCATCTACCAGGAGGGTGGCAGGATACTGCCGTTTATCCACCAAAGCGCCGTTTACGGCGTATATGTACACCATAACCTGCTGCTTGCGGTTGAGCTTTACTTTTAGCTGAAAATTGCCTTCATTGGGATTGGGCGACAACAACACCGTATCAATCACATGCACGGGAAGGCTGTAGCCTGGCCCTGCCAACGGATCATAGGGATCGATGATAATGTCTTTATGTAACGTGTAAGAACATACGCCCCATTGACCCATCATCTCTACCCAATAAGTTCCGGGCTGACTGAACCTGATCAGCGGCATATTGCCATCATACCCTATCCTTTGCGCCGAGGGATGGAAAGCCCATTCCACCTTATCTGGGGCCGGTACACTGATCTCTTTTACAGCCAGGGTATCCAAGGCATTTTTACGGGTGGCTACCAAAAAGTTCATATCCGGCTTTGTATTCACTTTGCTGATGACAGCGGTAGAGGAAACCGCACATCCATTGGCGTCTTCCACTTTTACTGTGTAAGTGTTGGGCGCAAGACCTGTAAAACTGTTAACGGCCTGCCATGAGCCATTGTTAATGGCGTATTTATAAGGAACTGTTCCTCCGCTTACACTGGCTGTAACCACACCATCAGTATACCCATCGCAAATGCCGGGCGCTTGTAATTGCATAGCCAGCGCCTCGGGTTGGGTAACCGTATAATCATAACTGCTACTACAGCCTGTGCCATCTGTTACCACCAACCGGTATTTGCCCGCGGCAATGTTTCGCATTGCGGCGGAAGCTGAAGACTGGTTGTTCCATGTGTAGCTATAGCTGCCATTGCCGCCGCTTACAGATGGCTGTATAGCACCGTTGGTTTCGCCAAAACAGCGAACATGGGTAATGGCAGCAGTTGCCGTAATGGCAGGGTATTGTGTGTTTACTACAGCCGTTTGTTGCACCGAGCATCCATTTATGTCTTTCACCTGTATATTGTAGGATCCCGCATATAGCGAAGCGAAAACAGGGCCGCTCTGCCACTGCTCATCGTTCATGCGGTATTGATAAGGTGCCGTACCTCCGGTAGCAGATTGTAGTGTTATCTTTCCGGAAGGAACGCCGCCACAAGTCAGGTGTTCTATATTCTGTATGTCGGCGACCAATGGAGCAGCCGGTTGCCGCAAGGTGATATTTTGCTGAGTAATACAGCCACGACCATCTTTCACTTTTATATTGTAAGTACCGGCAGACAGGCTATTGTAGCTTGCCGTATTGTTATAGCTGCCATTATTGAAACTGTATAAATAACCGCCATACACACTACCGTTACCACCTGACGCATTTATATCAATGGTTCCGTCGGCAAAGCCATTACAGGATATTTGTACCCCGTTATAAGCGGAGGTAACAGTGGCAAATGACAATGCCGTTTGCGGAGCGGTAATGCTGATTACATCACTTATCGCTGAATAACAGCCTGCTCCGTCTTTAACGCGAATGATATAATTGCCTGCATTCAGTTGTGTAGTGTTGGTAAATGTTACATAAGCGCCATCATTTAATGAGTATTCCTGCGAAAGCGTACCGGTTCCGCCATGTTTTTGTACCATGATGGTTCCTTTATCGCCATAACAAACAATATCATTAAGTGCGATATTGTCGATTACAAGCGGCGGATTATTGGAAACGATACTTACTGCAACAGATTTTTCACAACCATTCGCATCCTTTACACGCACAGTGTAATCCCCTGCTGCAAGATTGTTGAAAGTTGCGGATGTTTGCCAGTTGGTTCCGTTGATACTGTATTGCAAAGCTCCTACGCCACCTGTTCCAGACACGGTAATAATACCGGTGTTGTTATTGGCGCAAACTACATCCTGTTTACTTACCAGTGCAATGCCAAGCATAACGGGAGATTGGGTAAGTGTAACAGTCTGCTTAGCAATACAACCCCTTGCATCCTGCACTTTGAGGGTGTGGTTGCCTGCTTTGATGTTTTGAACGAGACTGCTTGCTTCAAATGCGCCGTTATCAAGCCCATAAGTATAGCCGCTATAAGAGCCACCATTACCACCTGTAGCGGTGATCTGTGCGGTGCCATTATTGCCGCCAAAGCAGGAAATATTGTAGCCATTATAATTTGACAATACGCTGCTGAATGAAAGCGGTGAGGCTGGAGCTGTGATTTGTACAGAACCCGGCACATCCACGGTACAGGAATGCCCATCCGTTACCCTGAACCTGTAAGTACCTGCTATCAGGCTATCAGTATTGAGGTAAGTGTTTTGAGTGGTCCAGTTATCAGCAGAAACTTTGTATGCATAACTACCATCGCCACCGGTAGCAGTAATCACCACATTACCACGACTGTCATAACAGCGTATATCAGTTACTGTTATTTGCGGAGTAATCTGCGCATACTTATAATTGATCGTAACAGTAGTGTCTTTTGTACAACCATTGGCGTCGCTTACATGCAAGGTGTAATTGCCTTGTGCCAAACCGGTAATGGTTTGATTAACCGCTGCGGAAGCACTGTTTATTTGCAAGGTATAAGGCGCTGCACCTCCGGTGATATTTGTTGTAATAGTACCGGTACTTTGCCCGTAACAGTTAATATCTGTCGCTACCGCGTTGATCTTTAACAAGGGTACTGTAAGAATGATGTTCTTAGTTATTTCACATCCCCTGCCATCTTTCGCAGTAACGGTATAGTTACCTGCTATTAAACCGCTGAATACATTGGATGATTGATAGCTGCCATTGTTTAGCTTATACTGGTATCCACTGTAAGCACCGCCATTGCCGCCTGTCGCGTTCACGGTGATCTGTCCGTTGCTTTGACCACTGCATGAAATATTAAACCCGTTATAATTGGATAAGGCTGTGGTAAAATCCAACGCTGTTGCGGGAAGGGCTATGTTGTAAGTCGTACTGCTTACTCTGTTGCAACCATTGCCATCCGTAACTTTAATGGTATAAGCCCCGGAAGTAAGTATGGGCGTTGTTGCTGTAAAATTGGTATAAGCTCCTCCGTTGAGTGAATATGCAAAAGTGTAATTACCATCTCCACCTGTTGCCGTTACAGCAATCCTTGCACCATCCGCTTTACAAACAGCTTGTTGTACCGTTACATTAGTTAACTGGATGGCAACGGGTTCTGCAATGGTAACAAAAGCAGAAGTTACAGTGCAGGAAGTAGCATTTTTATCGGAAATGATCAAACGATAATCCCCTGGCTCCAGTCCTTCTATCCTGGTATCTGTATTGAACCAGAAACTACTGCCCTGCCATGTACCGTTTTTGTATTGCTGCCAGGTGTATTGATATTGCCCCGACCCGCCGCTGACGGTAGATTGTAGCTTGCCATTCTGCGCACCATTACAGCTAACATCAGTTTTTTGGAGTTGTACCTGCAACGGTGTGCGTTGAAAAACGGTAAAGGTTTGCGTGGCTTCATCACTACAGGAAGCGTCCGTGTTTTTAAGCGTTATTTGATAGTCGCCGGCTGCGAGGTTGGCAAACTCTCCGGTAGCATTGGTGATAGCAGGCATGCCGGTTTTACTAAGCGTATAGCGGTAACTTCCGGAACCACCACTAGCGGTTACTTTCAGTCTGCCATCGCTACCACCATAACAACGCACAGAATCTCGTTCACTTAATGACATTGATAAAGGCGCTACTGCATTTAGTGTAACGGCCTGGCTCCATCCTGTACAGCCGCTGTAGTCTGCATTGAGAATTTCTACACTATAATTACCGCCTGCTAGGTTATAGAATGCATAATTACGGCTGGCGGTAGTGCCCGATTGTTGTGTTATCACCCCATCTTTATACAGGTTATACTTATAGTTGGCAGGGCCTGCGTCTGCTGTTATGCTGATGCTGCCATTGCCCGGTGTCAGGCAGGTTGGCAGTACAGAGGTTATTTGCCCGGTTACCTGCGGCGGTTGTGTTAAGGTAATGCTGACTGATTTTTTAATGGAGGCACAAGTGCCATCATGCACTTCTGCCCGGTATGAGCCTGCCGGCAATCCTGTCCATTGCATGGCAGTACCGGTGCTTTGCTGTTCTGAACGAATGATTGTGTTGTCAGATTTTCTTAGTGTGAAAAAATAGCCGCTTGCAGGATCGCTGCCTGAAGCGCTTACACTGATTTGGCCATCACTGCCGCCATAACAACTGATATTGGTATTGGAAGGGTTCGTGATTGTTAAATCAGGAAGTTGAGTAACGGTAATGGGTATGGGCTGATAGCAAAGACCTGATTCCTGGCCGGGGTTGAGTACCCAAAGCGTATAACTGCCGGGAGCAATGTTTTGAATAGTAATACCGTTGGATTTGGGAACAGCACCCTGGCTTTGATCCAGTACATCTCCACAAGTGGAGCCTGAAGCCAAAGGGTCGCATGGCGTTGTTACGCCTGCCGGACGTAGCAGCCAGCGGATGTTATCATACCCTGAAGTAATGGCACTGCCAGGTATGATGATTTTACCGTTATTCATTTGGAAGCAGGAAGGAATGATCTGGATTTGAGATTCATTAACAGATGGCGGTGGGGGAAGCACTGTGACAACTATAGATTTTGAATACTCTCCGTTATCATAATCTTTCTTCATAGTGAATGTATGATTACCCAATGAAAGGCTAGATACATCAACAATTGTATTCGATCCATCAGTAGCTTTTGAAACACCATCTATATAGTAGCGTATTGAAACATCAGGAGTAGTTGTATAGTCTTCGAGCCTTATTATTGCGTTGTTACATACATTAGTAAGATTTTGCCATTGAGGGGCTCTTTGAACTGTAATATCAAATGAACTATATTTTTTATAATATTCAGAAGTAAAAGTTTTTGCATTTTCATGTGCGTGTAGAATCAGATAAACAGTGGTTGTTCCAATGTTCGAAGAGGATGGTGTGAATGTGAACTGATTTTCCGTGCAGGAAAAGGAGTATTGATTTGTGGTTAATATGACACCCAGCTCACTATACCTGCTATCGATAGGTGTTTGCTGACTTATTCTTTTTTTTGAATATCTAGAAAATGAATAAGTGCTATTATACCCTGGGGCATAGTAAAATGTTTTATTATTATAGTAAGGAACATAACAGGCTGCATTTGTTAATAACTGGTATCCCAATATTCCGCTATAATCATTATCTGGATAAGCAGGATATGTAGTGGGTTGTTCTTGAAAACGCGGATCTATTCTATAGCCTATTCCTCTTGCGCCCCAAGGATCCCATCCCCAATTAACATCATTTGATGTACTAGAGGGGTACAACAAACTTTTGTCTGATGATTGTGAACATTGACAAAAAACTTCTGTTACATCAAGAAAGCTAATAAAAAGAAAAGCTAAACATATAATCTTAATTGTTTTCTTTTTTCTCTTTATCAAAGCTAAATTTGTTATCATAAATACTTTTATTAAAATATCTAAACCATTTTTAAAATTTAACCTCCACCTCTTTGCTCGCCTCTGTTTTCACGTCATTCTGTAACACGGCAATAATGCGGTAACAGTATTTGCTGCCTACAACAATTTCTTTATCAGTATATTGTTTTGCATTGCCTTCAATAGTTGTGAACAGTATGTAAGGCAGATCATTTTTCTTCCGGTAAATAAAATATTTCATTACACCGGGCTGCGTACAGTTCCATGTTAGCAACACCTGCTTTTTTTCATTATCCGCTTTAGCATTCCACTCCGTAATAGCCGCACGTTTTCCCGTTTCAAAAAAAATATCGCCGGTAAGTTCATTTGTTTTATTGTTTGAATCGTCAAATGCTGTCAACTCATAGTAATAAGTATTGCCTTGTTGCAAAGCCGTATCCACATAAGTATTGCGTTTGGTAGTTGTATCCCACACTGCTATTTGTTTTCGGCTGCTGTCTTTTAAACTTACACGTTGCAAGGAGTGCTTGACAACATCTTCGCTGCTACTGTTGATCCATTGTAATACAATAGCTTTTAAACTATCGCTGCGATATGCTTTGATAAAAACAGGAGCTACCGGAGCGATAGTGTCCGGGCGTTTGATAACTATATAAGGTGTGTAATCAGATGTGTTATAATTCAGGTCCACCGCAATAATTTTGTAAAATACTTTTGAGGATAGTGTGTGTAATGACACGGTATCTGTGTAAGTAGTACTGCGCAGTATTTCCCGCGTCACTTCCATAAATTCTTCTTTAGCGCTATTTCCCCTGAAAACACGGTATCCTTGCAAATCTTTCTCTGTATTGGGTTTCCAATGAAGTGTAACAATGCCCGAAGAGTCAATAGTACCAGCCAGCCCTACAGGCGAGACTGGTGGAGTAATATCGATCAACTGGCCGAAGTAAGGAAAAGAATAAACCGCCTTCCCGCTTTTTGTTATTCCTTTAATACGGTAATAATTACTATTGAAAGGTTTGTTATCAGTGAAAGTTGTCGCATTGGGTTTTAGTTCCGCTATAGGTAAAAATGGCCCTGCACTTTTTTGCGAACGCACAATTACAATCTTATTTAGCTGTTTGGATAATGTACCCGGAAGCAACCACCTGAGTTGAATTCTTTTATTCTCAATTACAATCATTGTATCCAACACAGGACGATCACTTATGGAAGGCACGCCAACACCCTGAACTATTTTTGAGTAGGGGCCGTGTTCACCAAAAGGCGTTAGTCCACGCATTCGGTAATGGTAGATTCTGTCGTTATCAGGTAATGAATCCTGGTAATATGAAAATCCTCTTGCATCAGGATTGGTAGGTATGACCGGGAGTTCGCTTACGGGCACAAACTTTTTTCCATCCTTTGACCGTTCTATCTGCCATGCGCTATACATCGATTTGCTGTATGATGTCAACCAACCCAAAGTAGCGGTGCTGTCTGCACACACGATGGCTAATTCCTGCGGGGGAAATAGTTTTATAGGATCATCCAAAGAAGATGTTATATAGGCTGTATCAACAACAAGATTTTTGGGCTGCCGGGCCACATAAACACGGTATGCATACTTTTCACCTTTTTTTACAGTATTATCCTCCAGGTATAAAGCCGCGCTTTTAGCCGCTTCGATAGAAAGGTCGCAAGTAAGCAACGCCATAGCCATGCGCCAGTCATTCTGATTTTTGGTTTCAAAATAAGCTCCGATTCCGTCTTCAGGTGTAGTCTTTTTCTTTCCCTCTTCTCCATATAGTATTTCAGCAATCACTTCTACTTTATCATCCTTAGCGGCAGCAGCCTGCATTTGTTGCAACGTGTAAACTTTAAGGGGCTGAGGCGTCAGCAAAACCGGAGTTGGATCATCTACCAGTTCCCCATTGCGTACAATGGTAAATCGCTCTACCATGTACCCATACTTATTGCCGATCTCCCAGGAAATATAACTGGCAGGAGACCACCTCAATTGTATTTTACCAGGTTTTGCATTAGCAAGCGCTTCGAGTCGATGTTCGGACTTTTGGCCGTAGCTATCAACTATGAATGATGAACTATAAACTATAAATGACAAAATGATTTTTAAGCATAAACTATGAACTATAAAATATAAACTATTTGGCTGTTTATACTTTATGGTTGCTCTATTATTTCCGATTATAGTTTTCTTCATGCTTGTACACTTACATAATTCAGTTACTTGTTGATCTTTTATCTTTGGTTTAATGATTACCCCGTTCGTCATAATTCATAGTTTATAATTCATAGTTTATAGTTCATAGTTTATAGTTTATAGTTTATAGTTAAACTTCCGGTTACTTGAGGAAAATTTTTCGTTCTACTGTTGAGGTCACCTTATTTATTCCCGGCAACCTGTATTGCAACTCTACCGGGTAGTACAGATTAGGAACCAGGTCAGGAAAAGTTGTTGTAAGAAGCCTATTGACAGTAGGTATTTTGCTACCGCCATTTATATAATACCTGGTGGCTTTATTCAGTAAATCGTGATAATCATCATTGGCCACAAAACCGACATAGTACATAAAACGGCTGCGACCGGGCTTTGAGGATGATTGCCCTTCCCTGATCGCCGATTCTTCCAGTTGATAAAAAGCATTATCACTATTATATAAACTTACAGCGTACAATGGAGCAGCGCCATCACGGAACTGTTGGTGAGTATTATCAAATGTCAAAGAGAAAGAAGCGGGATAATCATTATATAACAACGGCATGATCTTATCCTTTAACCAACCGTTTTCCTTACCGGCTTTCAGAGCTATCAATGGCTTTGTAGCAAATGAATTGTCACCTCCCAGTTCAAATTTGTCAAAATTCTCGCTCATGGTAAACTGCTGTCCGATCACCATGGTATAATTGTTCGCAATATCCCATACATCTGTGGGAGCGGTAGCCGCATCCATTTTTTCCTTAAAAGTGCGGTACATGCTGGTACGAAAATCAAGCGTAATGATTTCCTTTTCTATACCCGAAGCTGCCGTTCCTTTAAGAGTGGTCTGGCGGATTGTTGTAGTATCTCCGTCTTCAACATGCGTTTGTTCCGATGATGTTACATTTTTACTGCCGCTTTCTCCATCCAGCGAGGTTCGCCTGATATGAAAAGAATATATGGTTTCTTTATTCAGATTTTGCGGCACATTGAAACTCACCTGCATCTGCTCTGCATTATAATTCAAAGCTGTGCTAACGGCATCTCCAATTGCAGGATCGTAAGAAGCAGACACCTTCCATTTTTTGCCTTTTTCATCTGTTGTTGCAAACAAATATGGTTGACCTTGCTTTAACTTGATATATCCTTCAGGATACTCCTGAGGCAGGAAATTATGCTGGCGCTTTACAGGGTATGCGTAAGCCACATTTTCCCAGGGTATGTAATCGGGTGCTTCCCCAGTAGTAAAAATTGCTGATTTGTTTTCATATTCTGAGGATGAACCATTTTTAAGCGCCGACCAGTTATTTCCATCTTTCCTTTCGACTATTATACTGGCAAAAGCAGTGAGTTTTGTAGTAGAGGGCAAAACATCCCTTATCATTAATGAAGCGGACATACCCTCCTCATCAGTTTCCACCACTCCATTAATCTCCTTTTTCTTATCATCTGTTAAAGTGAATTTCTGAAGTTTAATACGGTAGGAAGCCACTTCATCATATTCATTCAGCATATCGAAAGGCTTTTCAACAGGCATATTGAATGCGACCTGGGGTCTTGCAAAAACACTAACATCACTTGTCTTGTCTTCCGGCTTGATATCACTGATTACCTGTATGTCGATTTCCTTTTGTCCAACAATCTCACACTGGGTTCCCAACTCTACTTTTATATTGGCTTTCCCTTTTATCAAACCACCCAGTACAGAATATTTTACACCTACCATACCCCTGAACCAACTCGGGTTGGGCAGCTTAGCTTGAAGCAGCACCGCCGCAGATAATTTCGCAATAGAAAAGCCTCTTTTCTTTCCAAACACCTTTACCCTGATGCCTACATCTCCTTTGAGGAAAGCATAAGCCTGACCCGAAGCATACCAGCCGTTGAAGCCCAGCGGACTGTTACTTCCTTTGCAACGCGCTTCACCATAATTGCGAAGCAATATGTCTGTTCCTGCTCCAATCGCGAACTCACCATACACACCAAAATCAAATTTAAACCCAACCATGAAATGTGCGCCAAACCCAAAACCACTTCCTGTGCTCATAGAGTTTTCCATAGCCATGAAATTGGTATTCACATTCTCAAACACTTCATTTACTTCAGCAGGCAGCGGTGGCATGTCTTCCACTTTTGTACCCATCATGAAATAAGATTTTACTTCAGCAAGACCCAGTATGTTAAGCCCGAACATTTGTGATGGACGACCAATATAAAACCACCAATCGTTAGGGCCAACATGTAATGCCGCCTCACCAACCAGTCCACGCTCATTTACCCCTTTGAGTACTCCCAAAATATTAATATATGTTTTGGCACTTGCATCAAAGGTGTGATTCACATTATCATAACGCATGTAGAACCTACACCATATAGGAGCTGATTCGTCCGCCTCTGCATCCTGTTGTGTTACTGCTTTTTTCGGAGCATGCAATACATAACCCGCACCGTCAAACTGAGCATAACGGAAACCTCCATCCGAACCGAATTGAACTTCAAGCGCCACATTTACATTTACTACCATTTGCTGCACAAGTGAAAGAGAAACACCACCCATAAATCCCAAACCAGCATCTTTATTGGGAACATATTGAAATATTTCATTCATGGATTTCATGCGGCCGCTGTCGGCATCAACAGCATTACGTGCCGCATATGGGTCAAAATCTGCCGGGCGCTCCATGTGATAACTCATGCCACCCATCATGCCTGTAATATTTATTGCCGGTGGTATGGGAAGATTGGTGCCTATATACGCGTCCACATGCCAGTAACGGTAATCATCTTTGGAACCGAAATAAGCTGTTGCACTGGCGCTGGGAATTGGACCAGGAATGGTAAAGCTGAGGCTTCCCCTGAAACCATTTCCATAAACCGGGTGCTCGTCAAATATGGCAAGCTCCCCATGAAGAGTAAAAGCCGATACTTTCACATCTAGCACAATGTTATTCAGCATCACTTTATCCAGTCCCCAACGTGTAGTAGTTTTTTGCACTGCTACATCCTTTACCATCACCGTTTTGATATCTTCACGTTGAGATGCAGTTACCAAAAATGAAGTGGAACCTCCAAATCCTTTATCTTCACTATTCATGAAATTCAGCCGAATAGTACCTCCAACTGCAACTTTACCTTCATAAATTCCCAGCGAGAGATCATCAAAACCAATTGGAAAATTTGCCGCTTTTGATTTGCCCTCACTGTTGCTAAAATTAAATGTGCCACTGTGCACATAAGGTTTTTGAGTGGACAGAGTCAAATCCTGAAACGTGACCTGGTTGATGCTTAATACACTTTTATTGATGTTTAACTTTCCATTTAAAATGGCGGTGGGTATAAAATCTCTTTCTGTTTTAGCAACCTGTATACGACTGTTTGCTCCCAATACAATTTCTCCTGCAAAAAATTTATATGGTTTGCTGTCCTGGGTTGTTGCAAGTGAAAAATTATAATAGGTATCATTATTGCGCATGCTTACCATCGCATTGTAACGTAATGGGTCATCACCTAAAAAGCCAATTTGCATAAGGCCGCCAAGTTCACCGCCATTAAGTTTGTTCCTGCTGAAGCTCAATGCTATTTTATCAACAGATAATGGCCAGCCACCTGCACTTGCATCACCTAGTTGTATAAGATTTTCTGCACTGATAACGCCGCTAACACCCTGCTCATCTATATAAAAATTGCGTACAGCTATTTTGGGCCTACCCTTCTCCGTTGATAACTGTGCAGGCAAACCTACTTCCAGTTCTCCAAGATAAAATCCCCGCCATGCCTGAGGATTTCCAGGTATAGATAACATGTCACTGGTAACAATCAGTCCGTCAGGATTGGCAATATCACTCATATCCACAACTGCATTCCTGATCATAAAACTAAAATCTTCTAACCCGCTTATTTTAAAAGCCGGTATATCAATAGCTGCTAAAATATTGTTCAGATCATGGACATTTACCTTAAAAGAGGCTCTTACTTTGGCTTGCGTGGCATCTTCAGGTTTAATCATTCCCGGATCAAATTCAAAAACCCCATGAAGATTTGCAGCTTTAAACCCGTTACAATCCCACTCTATATAATTACTGCCGTCTCCCGAAAAGGTAAGATCCACATGCTCACTAATATGAACCGTTTTGTCGTTAAGTAAAATAAGTTTAGAGGAACTGGAAAGGCCAATGCCGCCAGGATTGAAGGCAATATCTCTTCCCCTGAAAATCAGTTCTTCATTGGTGCCGGGAAAAGTAAATCTGAAGTAAGCGCTAAAAAAGGCACCTTTGTCTGGTGTCAATCTCGCGCTATCGATAGCTATTGCATAAACCTTACCATTTATCTCTCTAACTTGTGCCAGAGGCAATGTGCCTAATTCTTCCGAACTCAAAGCGCTAACATAGCGATTCTTTTCTTCAATTTTCTGATATACCCCCTTTACATAGCTTTCGATGGAATCAGGTAAAGAAATGGAAGCTTTCGTAGTAACATTACCTGAGGAAGTTTGCTGGCAAAAACTCTTGGAATGGAATACAAACAGCAATGCAATCGCACAAATTACTATGCGTAATCTATTAAACGTTTTCATGGTACGGCAATATTTTGGCAGTAAAATACTTGGTAGAGGTTCTAACTTTAAACTACATCTAATTAACCAATTTCACCTAGCCTTTTGCGGTAGTCTTTTGATGTTTAATAAATACATCTCGTCTTTTTGCAGGTATGTATTTGAGTATCTTAAACGGGTTTACCGATTTTTTGAGGTAGTATTCCGAATATCATTTTTGCTACTGAAAAAATATTTTTTCTTAAAACATACAATAAATCATTTGTTATAATATAGCAAAAACGGAAACGAATATAAGTGGCTCTACCATACCCACCAAACTTTTCTTTATCAAAAAAATCTCTAGTGTTCTCAATGTTTTTTTTCTCTACATTAACAAACAAATCTTTGTACATAATGTAAATTCTATTTGAGTTTTAATCTGTACACAACCGTTATCTTTTCTATTGAAATAATTACGCACAATCTTTCATGTAGCATTTAAAACAGCTATTTGCTGTATGGAAAAATCTGAAAAGCATCTATATTTTTTACTTAGGCTAAGCATGTCAGATAATAGAAAAAATATTTTTTCATTCATTTTTATTTTTTGATACCAACATTTGCAACTCCGGTTAAGCATCGTTGCGTCGCATTTCGTTCATCGGTAGTAATGCTATTGGGCGGTGGGGTACTGTTTTTTGCACCCCGTAAAACATCTTTATCCCTTCTTCCCAAAAAGTGCTTTGACTTAAAAAAAATCCCCCGCCTTGGTTAAAGCTGGGGATTTGTGTATCCTATTGTGAATATGCTTTACGCTTATGGTGTATTTTTTAAATCCTCAGAGTAGCTCCTGTGTTCTTATCTTTCGAATTTTCGAACGATTAAAGAAGAAGCAACGTAGAGTTTGCAGTGTAGATATTGCATGGCGCAATGTGCGTTTTTTCTTTGCTGGTGTTTGAGTGTGAAAGGATAAAAAGTTGAGTATAAAAACTTTTTCGGCAACAAAAGCGGCAATACATAAAAAAAAGAGATTGAAAACCAATCTCTTACGTCAATAACAGTCGGGATGACTGGATTCGAACCAGCGGCCTCTTCGTCCCGAACGAAGCGCGCTACCGGACTGCGCTACATCCCGTTTCCAATAGTCTAAATTAATCAGTTTTCTTTTTCAAACAATCAACCTCAGCGCAAAAAATTACATTTTGTTTTTAATAATGCTTTCGCTGAGGATTTAGATAATATTTTTTCGTTTATTCTATAACGTTATATTTTACTGACAAGCTGGTATTTAAAAGCTCTCTTTTTATACCGCACTTTCAACTTTCCACTCACCGCTCAATAGCATTTCTGCCGTACAAGTGAGTGACACAACGATGATGCCATGAAATACTAACGCCGATACCCAAATAAAAATTGCAATCTTACACTGCTAGCAAAATTTTCGTTTAGTCATCCAGCTTCAACACCGCAAGAAATGCTTCCTGTGGCACTTCCACACTTCCTATCTGGCGCATGCGCTTCTTTCCTTCTTTTTGCTTTTCAAGCAATTTACGCTTGCGGCTAATATCGCCTCCATAACATTTGGCGGTTACATCTTTACGCATGGCGCTAATGGTTTCGCGGGCCACGATCTTTGCGCCTATGGCTGCCTGTATGGCTATCATAAATTGCTGGCGAGGCAATAATTCTTTCAGTTTTTCGCAAAGCTTGCGCCCAAAATCGTTAGCACGGCTGCGGTGAATCAATGCACTCAGCGCATCCACTTTATCGCCGTTCAGCAGTATATCCATCTTTACAATATCACTATCGCGATAGCCGATCGGATGATAATCAAACGACGCGTAACCACGGGTCTGGCTTTTCAGTTTGTCGTAAAAATCAAACACGATTTCCGTAAGCGGCATCTCAAACATAAGCTCCACACGGGTTTGCGTAAGATAACTTTGGTTGAGCAATATACCGCGCTTGCCCAGGCATAGCGTCATAATATTGCCGATATAATCAGGCTTGGTAATTATTTGAGCTTTAATGAAGGGTTCCTCAATCCTGTCTATGCTACTAGGCTCGGGCATTTCAGTGGGGTTATTCACAATCACTTTTTCGCCTTTCGATGTGTAAGCTATAAAGCTTACGTTGGGCACGGTGGTGATCACTGTTTGGTTGAACTCACGTTCAAGCCTTTCCTGGATGATCTCCATGTGCAGCATTCCCAAAAATCCGCAACGGAAACCAAAGCCCAGCGCCTGCGATGTTTCCAGCTCAAAAGTAAGTGAGGCATCGTTGAGCTGAAGCTTATCCATACAATCGCGCAGTTCTTCAAAATCGTCGGTTTCCACAGGAAAAATTCCGGCAAATACCATTGGCTTCACGTCTTCAAACCCTCTAATTCCGTCACCCGGCTTTGCCACTAAAGTTAGCGTATCCCCTACTTTTACCTCTTTCGCATTTTTTATTCCGGTAATTATATATCCCACACTTCCGCACTCTACTTGTTTGCGTTCTTCCATTTTCAGTTTTAGCACGCCCACTTCATCCGCTTCATATTCAATATCTGTGGAAACAAATTTTACTTTATCGCCTTTTTTAAGCGTTCCGTTTATAATGCGGTAATATACAATTATACCCCGAAAACTGTTAAATACGCTGTCAAACACCAATGCCTGCAAGGGCGCATCGGGATTGCCGGCGGGAGCAGGAATTTTTTCAACTATGGCCTCAAGAATTTTATCAACCCCCAGCCCGGTTCGGCCACTGGCCAACAGAATATCTTCGGGCTTGCAGCCGATGAGGTCTATAATTTGATCTCTCACTTCATCAATCATAGCACCATCCATATCAATCTTATTGATAACGGGTATAATTTCTAAGTCGTTATCAATTGCCAGGTATAAATTTGAAATGGTTTGAGCCTGTATTCCCTGCGTGGCATCTACCAGCAGCAAAGCGCCTTCGCAAGCCGCCAATGCACGGCTTACTTCATAACTGAAATCCACATGGCCGGGAGTATCAATCAGGTTAAGGGTATATTTTTCACCATTGTGTTGATAATCAATTTGAATAGCGTGGCTTTTAATAGTAATACCTTTTTCTCTTTCAAGGTCCATGTCGTCCAGCACCTGGTCCATCATTTCTCTTTCGCTAATGGTATTGGTGCTTTGAAGTAAACGGTCAGCAAGTGTACTTTTTCCGTGGTCAATGTGAGCTATAATACAAAAATTTCGAATATTCTTCATTCTCTAAAACTGCACTTTTATGCGCCTGCAAAAGTAAGGTAAAAAGGATAGAAATCATATTATAGCACAGAGCAGATGAATACCACTGTTTATTATACTTCACACGGCATAAAAATGTGCAATGATTTTTTGGTATCAGCGGTAGTGCTACTATTAAGCATCGTTGTGTCACTCACTTGTACGGTAGTAATGCTATTCAGCAGATGGAACATTCGTGCTCAAATTGAAACAGCGTATAGAACATTGTTATACCAGCTCCGGTATTTCATGGCATCATAGCTGTGATACTACAGCCGATTTCCAAAAAATATAATTTATAAAATTATACTGTCCGTAGCAAATGTCTTTAACTTAAGCGCCGAATAGCGCACCAACCGTACAAGTGTGCGACGCAACATAAGCCTAATGCATATTCTGCCGCCGGGCTCACAATTATTCCCTTTCTTAAGTTAATGGCATTACTGTCCGGGGTATAATTACCGAATCCTAAATCCTCAAATCCTGCCAAATGATATAAAAAAATAAGAAAATCTTCAGCAGGCAAAGATTAATACTTTAAGAGTTGTAATCCATAGCATTATTAATCACATAAATAAAATTATACTAATAAACCAACCATATCATTATATATTTTATAAAAAATATGAGCATTTTCGATTATCCCATGCATCTATTATGCCAGAAATTCGTCTTAAACATGGAAAATACCTGTAATTTTGCGCAAATTATTATACATAATAAACAATATTAGGTGCTATTATCCATCAAATTGCACTTAATACAAGCCGTCAAGCCATAAAACTTCAGAACAATCCCTTTCCCTAAGAATCTGTTACCCATTGTTTTAATTAAAAGAATTCTTCATGAGTACACTTTTTAAAAAAAATGTATTATTAATTGCATTGTTTGTATTGGGAGGATATTGTGCAAATGCACAAACTTTTGCTCATTATGTAGCTCAACCTTCCATTGCCCTCAATTCAACAGGGCAAATAGGAATAAATATTACAAAGTCAACAACAGGCGCCTTGTATAATTATAAATTAAAAATATCTTTCCCACCGGGAATTACATATGTTTCCGGCGGAGCGAAAGAATACAATTCATCACTTTCCACAGAAACAGTTTGTACGGAAGACCTCTCCGACCCCTCCACCCCGATTTTAAATATTCCCACAGTATATGGCCAGGCGAATAGCCCCACCCATGTTGTATTTAATGTTACGATAGATTGTAATTATTCAGGACAACCTATTGAGTATACTCTTTACGACAATAACAACGTAAGAGTTTCAGGCCCTTTCAATGATATACCTAATAATACCACCAATAAAACCGGTGTTACAGCATCAGGTACTATAATTGAAGCCGGCCACTCTGCAACATTAAGCGCTACCAGCAGCATTGCTTCCGGCGCTATTTATACATGGTATAGTGATCCTGCTTTAACAGCAGCATCCATTGTACATACAGGCGCTACATTTAATACGCCAATCCTAAATAGCAATACGGATTACTACGTAACAGTAAGCGGACCCTCTTACTGCGAAGGAGCCGCAACAAAAGTGACAGTCTTAACTTCAAGAGCAACTGCCTCCGACATTTACGCGGCAGACGCTTCAGTATGCCCTAATGTATTCACTGTTTTAAAAGCAGGCAGTACAACTATTACCGGTTCAGACGTTATTTTCAAATGGTATAAAGATGAAACATTAACCACATTATTACATACCGGTGAAACATACACCACTCCGGCAATTTCGGAGAATACTACTTACTATGTTACCGTGCAAAGCAGTACCGTTGGCGAGAATGCTCCAGGAACTGCCAAACCTGTGAATGTTTCTATAAGCAATGTGTGCGGACTAACATCACCGGGCGGGTGTTCTGTGACCGGATCTTTACTTGCCCTGGAAACATTTGGAGATGCTAAAACAACAACGCAAACCGCAGGCCCCAAACCACCGGGATTAGTAACCAGCTACGCTCAATCGACCGGTTTACTTAAATTTAAGCCGGATGCCGATGAATACGCGATAGTTAATACCACAGGCACCAACGGATACCCGGCATGGTATAATAATTTAACTGATCATACAAGTTGTATTGGCACACCAGGCACTACATGTGGCACAGGATATATGATGATTGTAAATGTGGACAAAGCAATTAAATCCATTTATCAAAAAACCATCACAGGTCTTTGCGCAGGCACAAAATTGTTTTTCTCTGCCTGGGCGCTCAGCCTGGTGGAATCTACAGCAAACTCTTATTATCCACCCAACATTACGTTTGTGCTAAGTGACGAATTCGGCAATACGATTGGCTCGCTTGCCACAGGCAATATACCCAACCATAATAAGTCCTGGAAACAATACGGTTTTGAATTTACCATACCCGCTAATACATCGTCGGTTACTTTGAATATAATGAACAACCAGCCTCAAACCGTAGGTAACGATATCGCCATTGATGATATCGCTATCCATGCGTGTGTGCCACCCGTAACGGTTACAGGACTCTCCTCTCCATATTGCGAAGGCGCAACCATGAGTCTTACTACCAACTATACAGATGATGGTTCATTAGGCGCTCCGCTTTATTACCAATGGTACTACAGCCCCACCGGAGATCTTGAATCATGGGATTCCTGGACAAAAGTAGGCTCGGCCACCACTTCTAATGTGCTAAACGATCCAACCCCTCAAACCGGTTATTACAGGGTTGTAATAGGTACACTTGATAATATACAGGCTAAAAAAGTTTACTGTTGCGCCGTGTCTGACGAAATGTTTGTAGAAATTTATAATACACAACATGTAACCGAAATTACGGGAGATAACAGTATGTGTTCAGGCACCACTATAACACTTAGCAATGCAACAGCCGGAGGCTCCTGGACAAGTAGCAATACCGATGTCGCTACAATCACTCAATCTGGTCAGGTAACAGGAGTGGCTCCCGGTACCACAGATATAAAATATGAAGTGACTCCTACAGGGGGTTGTGCTACCACAGTTGTACAAACGGTGACAGTTACCGATTGTAGCATCTTACCGATTAAATTCCTTAGTTTCACAGCAGTCAACAAAAACGAAGGCGTGGCGATGGCATGGGAAGTGAGCCCCGATGTCACAAATAAAAGCTTTATTGTACAATACTCTTCAGATGGAAAAACATTTTCCAATCTTGTTACTATTCCTTTTGCAAATAATAAAACAACTTACGGTTATACATACACGCAAAATTTTTCAGGAACATATTATTTCAGGATTGTAGGAGTAGATGTAAATAATGTACTGACGTACACCGGCATCAAAAAAATTGATAAAGCGGATTATAATCAGGCAGAAATACAAGTAAGTCCTAACCCGGCTACTGAGTTGCTGACTCTTAAATTAAGAGCGCCTAAACAAACCAATGCCTACATCAGGATATTTGATCTTCGCGGCTCAGAGGTAATGCATTTTACCAAAAACATCAATACCTCACAAACTATGGTTCCAATAAATATCAGTTCGTTACAAGCAGGCTTGTATATAGTTCAGGTAAATTATGGCAACGAGATTAAATCAATAAAATTCATTAAATCGAAATAATGAAGCTATAATGTCAAAGATGCGGAAACCCAGGCGTGTCGGGTTTCTACATCTTTGACATTTGGAGTTTAATATCTATTTTGATATCAGCAGTAGTGCTACTATTAAGCATCGTTGTGTCACTCACTTGTACGGTAGTAATACTATTGGGCGAGTAATGTGTTCTGAGTAATGTGTTTTGAGTGCAACACTTCTTTACTCTTCGTTCTCGGCTTCTTCATTAATACGATTAACCGCAATTTTTGTAAGCAATATATCCGCATCTTTTTCTTCCTGTAATGTTTTAGAAAGTATTTCTGCCACATCTGTTTTTCCCATTGTTTCTGCAAGCTGTTGCAAACTTCCGTAAGCTGATATTTCGTAGTGCTCCACCTTTTGTGCGGCAAGTATAAGCGCCACATCACGTGTATTGGTGCCTGCTTCGGTATCCTCTATTACACTTTCTCCTTCTTTTACAATACCTTCCATTGCTTCGCATTTCTTAGCTCTCGGTGTTTCGCCAAGCAATTCGAATACTTGTTCAAGACGGCTTACGTGTTCTTCTGTTTGGGCTAAGTGTTCTGCCAGCGCATTGGCCAGATCTTCGGAAGTAGCGGCTTTATGCATTTTAGGTAAAGCCTTTACAATGTGCTTTTCGGCCCAATAAATATCCTTTATCTCTTCAAGAAAAAAATCCTCAAGCATAGATCTTATACTCTTATTGGCTCGGGAACTGCCTTTCCGATTTGTGGCAGACTTTCTTGCATTCTTTACTGTTCTTTCCATAAAATAAATATTGATTGATTGATGAATGGATTAATAAAAACCAAAACATTTTTCTCTCCTGTAAATTTCCTGCCATCAATTAGTATAATATCGTGTGGACAATTATTTTCAAATTGTAGCTATAAATCCACATTTTGTTTTACTGCACAAGATTTATGCTTGGTAAGATTTTTAAATACTCTTAATAATGTGAGGGTGGTTTTTACAATTAATTATAAGCTGATAGCCGGCTTGGCACGCATCTTCAACAGTGCTGAGTAAAGAACAAATTGCTGAAGTGAGTGACACAACGATGCTTAATAGTAGTACTATAGCCGGTCTTATAATAAAAATACACGAACTAAAGAAAGCACTTGTTATTAAACAAATTTTTTGTTATGCCAAAATATTCAAAAGCTACCAGCGAAGTAGTGGAAAAGGAAATGCACCGCTTCAAAAAAGGAAAATTAAAAAGCGGCCCCGGAGGAAAAGGCGGTACGGTAAAGAACCGCAAACAAGCCATTGCGATAGCTTTGAGCGAAGCGAGAAAAAAAGGATTGAAAGCGCCCAAAAAAGCATCTGCGAAAAAAGCAACTTCTACAAGAAAAAAAGTTTTGTGAAATCTTAAAATTTAAAAAATTGAGAACATGAAATTAAACCTGGTAAAAGCATTACAAGAATACATGGGTGCAGGCATCAATAAAATTGATCCTAATGAACAGGATTTAAAAGAAAATGAATTTGCCCATAGATATGACAGGCTTGCGCAAGCCGCAGTTCCAGCGGTGTTGACTGTATTATATAAATATGTGCATATTCCGGGTGCAGCTACAAACCTGGTTGAAAAAAACACAAACAATCAAACACTACCGGGCATACTTCAATCGGATTATAATTCAGTAATATCAGCGATTGCAGCATACGCATCATTTTCTGAAAAATATACTTCGCAGGTATTGAATAGTTTAACTTGTGTAGCTGTAACACATTTAAAAAATGAAGCTCATAACAATTGCGATAAAATAACTGAGTTGCTTAATGAACAACGACACGAAATATTTACGCACCTGCCTGCCTCTTTACAATTAGGCAAAACCCTTGATGACACTACAATAGATGACAGAACCAATAAAATGGAAGGCCCGGTTTCAAACTTATTGCATAGCATTGAAAATATTTTTGCATCCTCAACAATAAAGAAATAATTTTAAATAAGTGGCGAGCTGTTCCATAAGCATGCTTCTAAAATGAACCACCGCTACTCATGAAAAAAAGAAAAAGATACCTATATATTTTCGCCGGAATTGCGATAATTCTAATTAGCGCGATTATAATTATCAAAAGGAATTTCAGGTTTTCCCATGTTGAAGAAAAGTTATCGCAACGCCTTGAAAAGATAGTACAAGACGCAACCGGCGGCCTTTACACTTTATCCATTGGCAAAACAAATGTGGATATTGAAAACTTAAGCGTTCAGTTGCAGAACTTACACTTTACAATTGATTCAGCAATTCTCAAAGGGTTACCCACTACAAAAAAACCGGTTAATACATTTGATATTACGCTAAAAGAACTGAGCATTAAAAACGTAGACGCTCTTAAACTGATTACTGAAAAAAGTATTCATCTTGATAAAATATTCCTGAACGAAGCAATAATAAAAATGTATCGGACAGATTCCTCCGCTATAAAAGAAAAAGACGACAGCGCAACTATTAAAATTTCTTTACTGTACGATAAAATAAAAAAGGATATTCATTCCATACAAATTGATACACTTGCTACACAAAACATTTCATTTACCTATTACGGCACTAATAAAAAATATAAACAAACTGATGTAAACCGGATGAATGCGTTTCTTTTTGATATCCGTATAGACTCCGGTAGTAAAAACAGAAACCGGTTTTTGTATGCTAATGAAGTGAATGTTTACGTTGATAGTTTTTCAATGCCGGTAAGTAAAAACATGTATAAGATCCTTGCCGAAAAACTGTTTATACAAATCAGGGAAAATACTATTACTACCGTCAAAAATTTTCACTTGCAACCCGCTTATTCACAGCAGGAGTTTTCTAAGCGGCTTAATGTGCAAACAGACAGATTCAACATTAAAGTTCCTTCGTTGATTGTGGACAATTTTGATTACACGGAATTTCTTAACAACCGCGCCATGATTGCAGCACAGGTTATCTTAAACAATGCCGACATTGATGTATATAACGACAGAACTCTTCCGCATAACACAAAATCAAAAGTTGGCAGCTACCCACATCAACTTTTGAATAAAGCCGGCTTTCCAATAAATGTGCCTCTTATTAAAGTGAGAAGCAGCAAAGTAGCTTACCGGGAAAAAAACGCCGATACAAAAAAAACAGGAGTCATTAGTTTCAGCGAAGTCAACGGAGAAATAAAAAACATTCGCAATGAATTTGAAAAAGCAATAATGAATGTGGATATAGATGCTAAATTCATGAATAGCGCACCGGTAAAAGTGCATTTCGTTTTTCCCAACAACCCACAAAACGGAGAATTTTTCGTCAGCGGAAAGTTCTTCCCTTTCGATGGTAAAATTTTGAACCCGGCTACTGTTCCACTCGGTGAGGTAAACATTAAAAGTGCAAATATCAAACTGCTTTCATTTGATATAACGGTGAATGACACACGATCAAATGGAAAAATACTTTTCCTTTATGATGGCATTGATGTTGAAATGCTAAAAAAGGACACTTCTTCAAAAACAGGATTTAAGAAAAGACCATTACTTACATTTTTAGCTAACAATTTTCTGCTAAAAAAGCAGAACAAACCGGTTTCTGCAAGAGGTAACACCATTTCGGTTCGGTACGAAAGAGATGTTACTAAATCTATGTTCAACCTAATCTGGAAAACAATTTTCTATGGGATAAAAGAACAGATTGGCGCAGGCGGAATGGGAAAAGACAAGGAAAGAGCGAAGGTGAAGTAAGAAAGCAGTGTCAGTAGCTGCTTACTGCCAACTGCCGCTGTATCCGGTACAATAAAAAAGCTGAAATCAATTTATTTAATGATTTCAGCTTTCGGGTGGCTAACCGGGCTCGAACCGGCGACCCTCAGAACCACAATCTGATGCTCTAACCAACTGAGCTACAGCCACCGTATGTGGGCTGCAAAAGTAAGATAAAAGCATTTCCCGACAAAAATTCTTCACCTTTTTTTTGAACTTTTTTAATCGTAAAAAAATCTTTTGTGAAAAAATGAAATACCGGCGATTATTCATAGTCATTAACAATAAAAAGTCATTTCTTTGCCCTCCAAAAAATACGTGACCAAATGAATTTTGTGTTGATTGTTATTCCTTTTATTTCGGCTTTTGCAGGTTGGTTATTGCATCGCATTACTTCTCGTTATTTTATTATTCAATTTGCCAGGAAAGATTTTCTTATTTCAATACTTTCAAAATTTGATATTAAACGCTTGTTTTCCACTGATGAAATAACAAAAAAAATTTCCTCGGGTGGAAATCTGGATAAAATAATGCCGGTGATAGATAATCACATAGACCATTTTTTAAACGTAAAACTTAAAGAATCAATGCCGGTGGTGGGCATGTTTATTGGTGAAAAAACTATTGCCCAGCTTAAAAAAGTTTTCCTGGATGAACTGGAAATCTTATTTCCTCAGGTAATGGAAAGTTATACCGCCAATATAAGTAACGAAATAGATCTTCAACAAATAATAACCGATAAAATTCAATTGTTGCCCGACGAAAAAATTAAGTTTTTTGTAAAACAATCTTTTTCAAAACAATTGCAAAACATTGAAATACTTGGCGCTGTATCGGGCTTTGTAACCGGAACGATAGCGGTGGTGATTACATTTTTCGTTTTGTAAGCACGAGTTTACGATGTTGCTAAAATAAAATATCGAAGCTTTTAACGAGCCAACCCGTGCGAGAAACCTCTCACTCATAACTCACAACTCAAAACTCATAACTCGCCCAATAGCATTCCTACCGTACAAGTGAGTGACACAACGATGATGCCATGAAAAACTACTGCCGGTACCCAAAAAAAATCATTAGCACTCAGCAAGATCATTAAATCTATTACAAGTATTAAAAAGACCAAAAGCCATTGGTTTCATTCAAAAGCCATTCATCATTTTATACCGGTTATTAGAAATTAATAGATGATATTTACCGGCTAATTGAGGTATTATACAACTTTTACCTGTTTTTTTATCCCTAAACAATTTTGCAAATAAACCGCAATGAAATATTTTTTGTTAGTCTTCTTGTTTATCGCAATTTATGTAATTGATGTGCAGGCGCAATTCTCATCGGGAGGCGCCGGTGGTAGTATGGGGAGCGCCGGAAGACGTGGCGGTGGCAATATGACAGGCAGACTATACGGAAAAATTGTTGATGAAAAAACCAATAAAGGAATAGACGCGGCAGCTATTCAACTTATACAAAGTAAGTTTGACACCATTACACATAAAAGAAAAGACACGCTTGTTACCGGGATGCTTACAAAAAGCAATGGCGATTTTAGTTTGGAAGGTGTTCCGCTTTTTGGAAATTTCAGAATGGTGGTGACCGCAATTGGTCACGAACCGGTGGATATGAAAGTGGGCTTTGATTTGAAAGGAATGCAGGGCGGAAGTATGGAACAGGCTCTTAATGCACTGGACAAAGACCTTGGCAACATTAAAATGAAAACCAATGCGCAGGTATTGGAAAATGTTACTGTAACCGGCTCCAAACCGTTGATGGAACTGGCTATAGACAGAAAAGTGTTTAATGTTGATAAAAATATCGCCTCTGCCGGCGGATCGGCTGTAGATATTATGAGAAACGTACCATCGCTTCAGGTGGATATAGATGGAAATGTTACGCTTCGCAATAACGCGCCGCAATTATTTGTTGACGGACGTCCTACAAATCTTACTCTTGAACAAATACCGGCAGATGCCATTCAAAGTGTGGAAGTGATAACCAATCCTTCTGCAAAATATGATGCTTCCGGCGGCAACTCGGGCATACTGAATATAGTTTTAAAGAAGAATAAAAAAGCCGGTTATAGTGGAAATCTGCGTGCAAATGTGGATAGCCGCGGCAGAATTGGCGGTGGCGCCGACGTAAACCTGCGTGAAGGGAAATTCAATTTTTTCGGAAATCTTAATTACAACCAGCGCAAATCAAAATCGCTTGGCACCACAAGCCGGCAAACATTCCTGGATGCCACTACCCTGCTGAATCAAAATGACAAAAATATTAATAACGGAGATTTTATTTTTTCCCGCTTAGGCGTTGATTATTTTATGGACAACAGGAATACAATTTCTGTTTCAGGAAATTTTGTACGTGGTAATTTCAAACCTAATACTACAAGCGATTTATTTACCGATAGTATTATATCGCCGCTTGATACTAAATCGTATTATACAGGCAGGAGCTCAAACGGTAATTCCACATTCAGAAATGGGGGCGCCATGCTGAGCTTTAAACACAATTTTGCCAAAGCCGGAAAAGAAATTACAGCAGATGTTACTTATAACGGTAGTACTAATGAAAACAGGAATATGACTTCATCGGGTACATATACACATCCTGCAAATAATTTCATAAGCACATACAACCAGCTTACAGAAGGCGGCGGCACAAACAATTCCTTTACAGCACAAACAGATTATACAAATCCCTTAGGCGAAAAAGCCAAACTGGAAATGGGCCTGCGGGCCGCAATAAGAAATGTGGACAGCCGTAACAATATTTACACAATAGATGCTAATGGCAATGCTATTAAGCTACCGCAATTATCATCACTGTATAACAACTCTGACAGAGTGTACGCAGCATATGCCACATTCAGCAATTCCTTAAACAAAGGAAAATTTGGCTACCAGGTAGGCTTACGTGCAGAAAGCTTCGAAAACAGCGGTACTGTTCACTCTACCACAACAAGCTTAAAAGACACTTCCAATTATTACAAAAACAGTTTTCCGATTAGCCTTTTCCCAACCGTGTTCTTAACGCAGAAAATAGGTGATGGACAGGACATACAAATGAACTATACCAGAAAAATAAACAGGCCCAACTTTTTCCAGTTGTTACCCTTTACAGATTATTCGGATTCGCTTAACCTAAGCCGTGGAAACCCTAATCTAAAACCGGAGTTCACCAACTCAATTGAGGTTTCGTACCAGAATACCTATCGTGGCAATGATATGTTTTTGGCATCTTTATACTACAAGTTTACAAACGACCTGATCACTAGAAGCCAGGAAGCTTCGGAAAATCCGTTAACAGGCAAACAGGTACTGGTCAATACGTTTATTAATGCCAACAGCAGTTATGTTACAGGTCTTGAATTAACTGGAAAAAACTCTATTGCAAAATGGTGGGATATAAACAGCAATGTTAACTTCTTCACCTCTAAAATAAATTCAAAAGATGCGCACATTCCAACGCAGGACAATGTACTTAGTTATTTCGTAAAGCTTAGCAATACATTCAAACTGCCCAAAAACTTTACCATTCAAATTTCTGGAGACTACACATCTAAAACAGTATTACCACCCGGCGGCAGCTATGGCTCAGGCGGCGGAAGAGGCCCGTGGGGCGGCCCGCAAACCACTTCGCAAGGTTATATCCGCCCAACCGGCGGTATGGATGTCGCCATCAAATATGAGTTTTTAAAAAACAAGGTTGCCTCGGTTTCGGTAAATATGAATGATGTATTAAAAACCCGTAAAAGCGACATGTTTTCACAATCGGAATACTTTATTCAAAACAGTTATCGAAGAAGAGATGCACAAATTGTGCGCATAAATTTCAATTACCGTTTTGGAAAATTTGATGCCACATTATTTAAGAGAAAGAATATGAGAAGCAGCGGCCAGGAAGGAATGGATATGCCCGGAATGTAGCTCTCACATACCACAACTTTTTTACAGCAATACCAACATGCATTAGCAAATTAGTATTGCTGTTTTTATTATACTTTACTCGGCAATTTTATTCGCTTATGAAAAGGAATATTTATGAGCCCGGCCAAGAATAAGTATTGAGCTTTAGTTGCGTCGCACTCTTGTACGCTTGGTTCGCTATTCAGCGCTTAACCCACATTGCAGCTAAGAAGGTGGGAAAGAGCCAGGGGAGTGATTTTGATTTTTTGAAATTGAGCAAAGGGGGACTACAGATTTTTTTCGGTAGAAAGGCTGGTGTTTATAGTTAAGTGCTGAATAAATTACCCCCACATTGATGTGTGGCTCGCTGCATTGCCGTATCCGTATAAGTTGTTGGTGATCGCTGACCATGGAGGTAGTCACCAGTTTTTGAGTGTTCATGGTGCGTACCAGATAGGCCCACTGGGTATGGATGCCTTTTTGCTTTAGCTGGTAGCGTATCGTATTTACCACCCAGTATGCCAGTAATCCCAAATGCAAATGCGCCATGGCCCCTGCATCACTTTTGTGATAAATGGGCCTGAGATCCAAATCGGTTTTCAATACCCGGATAGTGGCTTCTATTTCCCTTATGGTATTGTATATATCCCATTGTATTTCTTCCAGGCTGTCATCCACCGTAGTTCTAAGCAAATAATGTCCATGCTGCAATTCATCGGCATCGCTGCCTGCTTTTAAACACCACTGCAATGAGACGATGGTATCTTTATCACCCGGCTGAGCGGTAATCTCATAACGGTTAAATACACCGGGGTATTGCTCCTGCAGCCGACCAATACGTTGCCACACTTTCTGCTGTTTCTTTATGCCTCCCTTCTTATGTAATGAGTCGTTAATGTTTTGCAAGCCTGCCTCAAAACGTTTTACAAACCGGGCATTCATCGATGCTTCTTTGGCCTCTTTGGCATGGCTGTGTACCAGCAACCATTTATCGGTACTACCCTGTATTGTCACTTTTTGCAAAGTGACAACCTGCTTTTTATTGTCCGTTATCCTAACCGGAACAGCACTGCTGTCCACCTGGTATTTTTGCATACCGCTACGTGATACGCACATGTACCGGTAGCCTGCCTGGGTAAGAAGCTCCAGGTTGGCTTCACTGGCTATGCCGGCATCCAGCACTACAACGGGTTTGCTGTTAGCAGGGCGGATGATGGTTTTGGAAAGATCCTCTATGATCTGCGGCAGGGAGGCCGCATCATTCATATTGCCGACAAATATTTGCGAGTATTTTAAAAAGCCTTCCATGTTTACCACCAGCGCCAATACCACCAGCCGGGCATCGCTGCGCTTTTCCTTACTGCGGCCAAAGGTGGCGATCAGGCTGTTTTTCATACGCCCTTCAAAATAGGTGTTGGTAAGATCGTATAAAATGATCTTATCGTTCAGATCAAACAATTCATTGGTTTGAATACTCAGGTGTTTTTCCAGTCCGTTTTTGTGCCGGTATAGACGAAGGGCTGTTTGGTACAGCTTGTCTTTGGTAATCTTTTCAACAGGATAACCCGTTAACTCGCATATGGAGGAGTTCTCAACTATCCATTGACTGGTCTGGAGTTCTGATGCCGGGTATACGGCACGGCTGGTAATATGGGTCAATGCCAGTTGTATATCTTGCTGTGTCCAGCCGCACTGCTGTAAATACGGTGCTATTTTTAACTGCTCCAATGCCTGTAAACACATCCATTCGGCACCTACTTCCCGCACATCTTTATTGGTAATGCTTTTAGTATTTATCCGCTCATAATCTTTATCGAATAATATATCCAAATGCTGCTGTTCGCATATCTGTTTGAAAAAGGTCTGTGCCAGTTGTTCAACTGTTGAATCGGTTGCTTTGAAAAGAAGCCGGCCTCCTGTTTTATGTTCCCTTACCAGTTCGTTTATGCGCAAAGCCAGGGCTTTCTTTTGTTCTATATCCGGCAATTCTTCCAGCCTTCCCAGGTGTAAAATAGTTTGATGCCTCACGCTACCGCCTGCACGATAACTCTCACACAAACGATAATGCGCGGTATGCTCTGTGGAATTCTTTAACTTCTTATAAATGACTTTGAGAAACATCCACTGCAAAGGTCTTTGCCTTGCCCGGCTTGACAAACACCATCGGAGGTACTACAAGCCACTTTCAAAAAACCACCTTCTGATAATCAAATCTAAACGTATCTGATTTGTTATAATAACAGCCCTTTTTAACACTTATCCCACTGTTTTTTAACATTTAATCCAAAATCAGCTGCAATGTGGGTTAAA
>JAVBLN010000002.1:0-97102 GCA_031553495.1 Flavihumibacter sp. | reverse complement strand
TTTTAAGCGATAAAAATTCTTGCCAATCAAAGGTGAATTATCTTTAAACGCATATGAGTGATTACCGGCAACATTGGAAGCATCCACACTTCCAAGAGTCACAAAGTTTTTACCGTCGGCGCTGCGTTCAATTTCAAAACTGCTTGTGTTTACTTCCTGGGTAGTAGTCCATTGAAGCCTATTTGCCGAGTTTGTTTTAGTTACTTCAAAAGAAAGCAGTGTAAGCGGTAATACATTACATGGAGCAAATGAAACTAATGTATCAACGCTTGAAATACAAGATGCTTCATCGGAGTGAGTATAGGTGATCCTTGCGCTTCCTGTTGCATTAAATTTCGGTGTAGCCATACCTGTTGTACCGTTTATTGGCAAATTGGCAGGGTCGCTTGAAGACCAGGTACCTCCTTTAACTAAATTGGTAAACTCGAAAGTTGTTCCTAGAGGTGCATCACTACACATTTCCGGTACAGTAATCTTGCTAAGTGGGGTGGGTATTATTTCAATGGTAATATCATCTAATCCAAAATCATTTCCCGGGCCACTTAAACCGTCATTTTTTATAAATATCTGCATCTTAGGGTTATTTGCTTGGAATATAAAGCTAAACTGCTGCCATTCGCCACCAAAAATTTCTCCAGTATTAACTGTGCTAATGATTTCTCCGGTTTCATTATTAGCAACACCCATAGTCATGTTTGGTTTGCGTAACGCTTTATAGCTTACATTAACGGCCCAAAAAGACAGTTTGTAATATCTGCCGGGTAACAGATCCGTCATTACCTGCCTGTAAAATTCATCTTTTGCATATCCAGCGTTGAAAATAACAAAATATCCATAGGGGTCGTTGGGGGTATGGTTATTATTTCCCCATTCATTTTGAGTCACTTCATAATAGCCATCTTTAGCTGACGTGCCAAAGTGATAAGGAGTAAAGCCTTTTAATGCAGGGCCCTTTTTCACACCTGCAACACCTCTTCCAAAGTCTTGTACATATTGCTCATTACATACTTTTGGTATAGGTGTTTCTATAATAAATGATTTAGCGTATTCCACATTCACTATTTCTCCGCTACCCACATTAAGTGTCATGCTATTGTTTTTCACATCAGCCGTAGAATTATTAGAAGGATCAAATATTCTGATGTTAGTAGTGTTCCATCCACTAATAGTTGTATTTTCGGATAGCGTATAGGTGCCGGCAACTACCGGTATCAAAATGGAATTACCTATTAAGCCTGTGCGAACACGTTCATCATCCAACCATTCACCATCTGAAGTAGGAGGCTTTGTCCAGATGGGGATAGGTTCTGATTCATTATAATTACGTAAATAGCTTCCCCAAACCTGTCCCCCCGGGCCGCCTGTTATAGCTCCAATATATTCTCCGGATGGGTGGGTCTGCCATGATGTTCCATCATATTCACATACAAGCATAGAGGTGTTGCCATTGTAATAGGCATATGAAACAAACAACTTTCCATTATCGCCATATGCAATGTCTCTTACTGTTTGGAAATCAGCTTGATCGGATAATATCCACGAATTTGGGCGGGGAACATTTGTAATGGTCGCGGTAGCCGGGTCATTGCTTGTTAATAGACAGGCATCTCCTGTGTATCTGAGAACAGCAATGGTTTGGGTGGCAGGCAAAACGTCTACTCTCCAGGCATCCGCCGTGCTTTCGAAACAATTAAATGAAGCCCATGAATCATTGGCTCCATTGCCGGTATATTTATATAGTTTATGGTTATTGCCTACACCTACTATAATACCTCCAGGCCCGCCTGAGGCTACATCAACGATTTTAGTGTTTCCGTGATTTGAAGGATTCCAAATAAGTGTAGAGCTAGGGTTATTTAGTAAATATACATTTCCAACGCTGTTACAATATACAGCGGTGTTTGCTCCAATACCATCTATGGAATATACATCGGACGGTCCGGAAACATATTTCCATTGGTTGCTGCTTTTATCTCTCATATAAATAAATCCCGGAACATCGTGAGCTTTCAGTACATGTGATGTAGAAGGTCCTCCAACCGCCCAAAGCTGGCCATCGCCGCTTCCATGGCTCGCGCCAACATCAAAAATATTTACATCTGAGGCCGGTTTATCATTTAACTTAAAATTCATGGATGTGGTTCCATTTAATGCAAATGAAACATCAGGACAATAATCCTCACTCAAAGCCTTTAAATGCAGGTAAACATAACCTACCGGATCTGTAATTAGAAAAGCAAACTTTGCTCCTGATGGTAAAGATGTTGAAGAAATGCTAAATGAAGCAACATTTGTTTGGGCGTTAACTGTGCCTGGAGTTACAACACTTGCATTTGAAAAATTACCGTCACCATCAGTGTCAATTAGCAGTTTCAAATTGCTCTGAGTGGCACCATACGCGAGACCTGTAAGGTTTAAATCAAGGTTTATGGTTGTAGCAGGAAATGTTGCGCTTTTGTTTATTGCCCAAACACGGCCGGTCCTTTTGGCGGGAGTGCCGGAATATGGAGCCGGTACGTTAGGGCTGTCGAAAGTAAAACCATTTGCAGAATGCCCTATTAAAAGGAAATCCTTATCCCCCAGATCGCTAGATCCTACACGTAAAAGGATATTGCCTTTACCGGCCAGGCCGGTACCATCACCACTGCCGGTATTCATACTGTTGCTTTGGTATTGGTGAAGGCCTGATGAATTATCTCTCATGATCCCAAAAACATCATTGTGGTAAAGTGTATTTGCAGAAGAATTCCAAATAACAGCGCCTTCACTATTCAAATAATTTCCTGTTTTATGTATGCCATATTTAATAGCGAGATAACTTTCAACTTTTGCGGCCGCTGTTCCATCAACAAGAGAAGAGAACATGATGAGTTCTGCGATATTACCATTCCATAAATTTGTTGATCTGTCAGTTGTTCCCCACACACCTAGCTGGCTTTGTGCCAGGTTCGTACTGGTGTTCCAGTTTGGTGTAGCGGTGTGGGTTTTTAAGCCCGCGTCATAAAAGTTTGCAGTTCCACCAGAAAATGTTATGGCTCCCAATTTTGGTGAGGTTACATCCCAAAAAGCATCTGCGCTCTGTGTATTACAACCACTTGAGGTTGCAGCGACATAAAGAGATGTCTTCCCGTTAGGTTTTCCTATTGAAAAAACCCCACATCCGGCACCGGCATCGGTTGAGGGTCCATATCCCCATATCCAGCTATCGTTTTCCTGGGTACTATGCCCATAGGATGCGACAAAGAATATAGACCTCGAATTGGTTCCGGTGGGAAAACTGTTAACACCTGCTTTCATTGATGTCGCATCTGCTTCATTGAAAGTTAGAGCAGAATTAAAGTTGAAGGCATTGGAAGTATAAACCGGTCGATTTGCTGTGGTAGTTTGGGTTGCGTTATTACTGCGACCACTTTGGTCAGCCCAGGTAGAAACCTTACCGCCGGATTGCGTTACGCCCGCATTGGCCTTATACCAAACTACGGAGCCGGCAATACCGCCCGGAGTTTGCAAAAATGCTTTTTGTCCCTGCAAAAGAAAAACTGGGAGTATCAAAGCTAATCTTAAATATGGAAACAAATAACATAAATTGAATGTTTTGTTTTCAAATGCTGATTGATAAAAGGTACTGGAATTCATTTTGTTGTCTTTAATTGTAAAATTTTTTTATACATGTAATGTTTTTAAAATGAAAGTATTGCCGGTTGCTGTGTGTGTAAAGAGGTTGTAACCGAACTTGAGGCAGTATTTTTTATGCGTTGAATTTGGATACAAGCGGTATTGCTACTATTAAGCATCCGTTGTGTCACTCACTTGTACTGAAGTAATTCTATTCAGCAAGTAGCAACATTCATGCACAAATTTTTACTGCGTAAGGTTGATTGGTTGCACTCTCTTTGAAAGTATTTGGCAGGTGAAATGGATTTTCTAAACTCAAAGAGTTGATATTTAGGGGTATTCTATATTGTAGAACCTGTTTGAGTTGTTTATGAAGTTTTGGTTAGCTGCCCCAAGTTGCCATGAAATACTACCGATGAACGAAATGCGACGCAACGATGATGCCATGAAATACTGCAGCCGGTACACAAATTATTAACTGCGGTATTCATCAAGCCCGGAATAAAATAATAGATAACCTGGCAGACTTGTTACCGAAATTCAAAAACATTTACTCAAACAACTTCTACTACATGCTGCTGTAGCATGCGAAAATGATAAGTTTTGAGATTGTGGTGATTGTTGTAATAAGAGGATCTAAAGGTATTTGTTATGGTGGTAAAAAATATTTCAGATAAGACATAAAATGTTTCAATTCTGAAATAATTTTAAATAAAAACCAATAACAATAGATATACTGTTAGTGTTATTTGCTGTTTAATTAAAAACTTGTTCTTTTTGAAGTAATTGGAATGTTATTTGTAAATATGGTAATTGGTTTTATGTATCTTGTTGTTGATCTGGTAAAATATCGATAATAATAGAATGTTTATTGGTAATATGAAATAATAATTATAGTGTAATGTTTAGATTTTGAATTGTTTTGCAACTAACAATGACAAGAATGCGTCTAATTTTTTATTGCTTTTTTAATTATTAATAGCAATAACTGGAACTGTAGAGTTATTTTGCAAACGGCTTTGTAAAAAATCTTGTATCTAAAATGAAAATACTGCATATAAACTTGGATGAAACCTGTTGCGGGTTTAGGCAATTGTATCAGGCATTCAGCGATGCATTCAAAAAAGGTGTGCAGCTTAAAGGAACCGTTATTTATATTAATAATGATTATGTAAAAGGAAAGATTACATTTTTTCCTGTAACCAGGCGCATAGGGATACATGTTTTTGAACTGGAAAATTTCGTTGACTATGTGATCTGCAGAGTGCCTACTAAATACCCGGAGTCTTATTCATTTGTGTTTGCATTAGCTGATAATGACGTGCAACATGCATTTAGAAGTTTTGATGAGAATTTCGATGAAATGGTGAAATTAGGACTCAACATTAAAAAGAATATTTATTATTCATCGGCGAATGTCGAAAGATTTGTTTTATTAAAAAAAGGAACAAATAGTAAAGCGGTTAGTATTACATTTAATAAACAGGAGTTTAACCAGCATCTGAGTCTTTTTTTTGAAAGTCTTGTAAGTGTGCAGCCTTCCGGCGAGTATTTAAAAGGTTATGAAACCATGAATACAAAAATGGTTGCTGCTGCATCGGAGATTTTTAATTACGATAGTTTGTCTTCTACAAAAAATCTTTTCCTTGAAGGTTCGGTTTACCGTATAATTGCAATGCTTGTTGATAAACTAAAAAATAAAGAAGTTCCTGCAACTGAAAAGTCCGAGCTTGTAGAAATTGCACGTTTAATGCATGTGAAAGATAAGCTGTTCCAGGATTTTACAAAACCATGCCCTCCGCTTGAAGATATGGCCAGGCTTGCGCATATGAGCCCAACAAAATTTAAGATTGCTTTTAAGACAATATTTCGAATGCCATATTATAAGTACTATCAGCATAGTCGTTTGATGATTGCAAGAGAGCTGCTCAATAAAGGATTATCTGTTAAAGAAGTGGCATATGAAGTGGGCTTCCACAATACCTCACATTTTACTACAACTTTCAAGAAGCAGTTTAAAATTTCTCCGAGAGAAATCAAAAACGGCAGATAATTTAATATGTAAATATTTGCCGGCCTATAAAAATGTTATGCATTCGTACTGAAGTAATTGAATCTTTTGATAAGAAGTTTTATTTTTGAATAAATACAATTATTCATGAAAAAGTTATTCTCTACCAGTTATTCAAATTGGGCGTTTAATTTCGGTACGTTATTGTTAAGGATTGGTACTGGCGTTCTTATGATGCCTCATGGTTATGAAAAGCTTATTGAGTTTTCTGCCAAAAAAGTTACATTCATGAATTTTATGGGCATAGGAAGCACAGCCAGTCTTGCGCTGGTAATTTTCGCGGAATTCTTTTGCTCTATGTTTATTATAGTTGGGTTGTTTACACGTCTTGCAACTATTCCGCTGATCATAGCAATGGCTGTTGCTTTATTCCAGGCACATGGTGGCAATATCTTTGGGCATGGCTCCAGTTCTGCATTATTCCTTACAACGTTGGTAGCTATTTTGCTTTTAGGTCCGGGTAAAACCAGTGTGGATGGTATGATAGGGAAATAGTGAATACTTTTTTTATTTCACGCAAAAATGCAAAGAAAGCAATATCATACAGTACGATGAATGCGCATTCTTGATGTTTTTGCGTGAAATATTAAATACGCTGCACTTATAATTATTGAATTTTACTTTTCTATACTATACACAGTACAAATTTGTACATGACTGCTTCAACTTGCCGAATAGCATTACTACCGTACAAGTGAGTGACACAACGATGCTTAATAGTAAGTGATACCGCCGGTCCCCAAAAAATCATTGCACAGTATAACCCTGCTTCAAGTACAATGATCTTTAGTCATACAGCACTTTCCATACTCAACACTCCATTCTCCACTTAAAATTTCATGCGATCAGAAAAATTATACTGAGCATTTGTAATCTGAAAAAATAGCATGAAAATCAGTGAAATACTGCAATAACGTCGCATTGTGATAAGTTTTTGTGACATATTTTCTTTCAATTAAAACCTTTGATGTTGTTGTATGTTTTTTGAAGAATATTTGATGTTGTTGTATGTTTTTTGAAGAATAAATATACAATCGTGAAATGGGAATAAGGATTTGTTTATTCGAAACGGGTTGTTAAAGATATTTTAGTCTTTGTGAAAGTTGTGATTTTTAATGGTACAAGCGACAGTATTTCATGGCATCATCGTTGCGTCGCAATCCGTTCATCGGTAGTATTTCATGGCAGCCTTTTTAATGGAGAATTGAGAGTTGAGAATGCTTTATACACTGCTTGCAAGCAAAAACAAAAGCAAAAGCACACATAACTCATAACTCACAACTCATCACCCGTTCCATAGCATTACTACCGCACAAGTGAGTGACACAACGATGCTTAATAGTAGCAATACCGCTGATACAAAAAAAATGTACGTTTTTATACCGGACGATATGTAAACGGCAAGCTGTATTTTGAATGAATCAAATCATCAATAAAAAATAATCATTAATAAAGCAACTATGAACTTAAATAATTTTACAATCAAAGCCCAGGAAGCAGTGGCGAAAGCGCAACAACTGGCTTTTAACAACAATAATCCAAATATTGAAACAGAGCACTTGCTGCAGGTTTTGATAAATGATGAAGATTCGCCTGTTGAATTTTTACTAAAGAAAAACAATGTAAATATAAATTTTGTAGAATCCAGGTTGAACGAAGGTATTCAGCATTTACCGAAAATGCAGAATGGTGAGCCTGCGCAAAGTATAAGCCGTGATGTTAGTAATGTGATATTGAAAGCCGGAGCGGCACTCAAAGATTTTGGAGATGAATTTGTGAGTGTAGAGCATTTGCTGCTGGGCATTTTACAAAGTAATGATAATTCTTCAAAGCTTTTGAAAGACGCGGGTCTTACAGAAAAGGGTCTTATAGCTGCAGTAAAAGATTTGCGCAAAGGATCTACCGTCAACTCACAAACGCAGGATGCTCAGTATAACATGCTCAACAAATACGCGAAAAATTTGAATGAGCTTGCAAGACAAGGAAAGCTTGATCCGGTAATAGGGCGTGATGAAGAGATCAGGAGAACTTTACACATTCTGTCACGTCGTTCTAAAAATAATCCATTGCTTGTTGGTGAACCTGGTGTTGGGAAAACCGCTATAGCAGAAGGTTTGGCGATGCGCATTGTCAATGGTGATGTGCCTGAAAATTTAAAGAGCAAAACGATTTACGCTCTGGATATGGGGCAACTAATAGCCGGCGCAAAGTATAAAGGCGAATTTGAAGAGAGATTGAAAGGCGTGGTAAAAGAAGTAAGTACCAGCGATGGAGAGATCATTTTGTTTATAGATGAAATACATACGCTTATTGGAGCCGGCGGTGGAGAAGGCGCGATGGATGCCGCGAATATTTTGAAACCGGCTTTGGCACGCGGCGAACTTAGAGCAATTGGCGCCACCACGCTAAACGAGTATCAGAAATATTTTGAAAAAGATAAAGCGCTGGAGCGCAGGTTTCAAAGAGTATTGATTGATGAACCGAGTGTGGATGATGCTATTTCGATATTGCGCGGTATAAAAGACCGATATGAAACACACCATCACGTGCGCATAAAAGATGAAGCCATTATTGCCGCGGTGCAATTATCGCACAGGTATATTACCGAACGTTTTTTGCCGGATAAGGCGATTGACCTTATTGACGAAAGCGCGGCCAAGCTTCGACTTGAAATGAACAGTATGCCTGAAGAACTGGATAAACTGGAACGCCAGATAAGACAACTGGAAATAGAGCGTGAAGCTATCAAACGCGAAAATGATGAGGAAAAATTGAAAGAGCTGAGTACGGAAATCGCTAATCTTACAGTAGATCGTGATACTTATAAAGCAAAATGGAAAGAAGAAAAAGAACTGGTTGAAAAAATACAAAACGGTAAAGCGGAAATTGAAAATCTGAAATTGGCGGCAGACAGGGCAGAACGTGAAGGCGATTATGGAAAAGTGGCTGAAATACGTTATGGTAAAATAAAGGAACAGGAAAAAATTGTTGATCAGTATTCACAGGAATTATCTGCCATAAGCCAGCATTCGCGGCTGATGAAAGAAGAAGTGGATGCCGATGATATTGCCGAAAGTGTAGCGAAAGCAACCGGAATACCGGTTGCAAAAATGATGCAGGGCGAGCGGGAAAAACTGTTGATGCTGGAAGAAGAATTGCATAAAAGGGTAGTGGGACAGGATGAAGCCATTTCTGCGGTAGCTGACGCTATACGCAGGAGTCGCGCGGGTTTGCAGGATCCGAAAAAACCAATAGGGTCGTTTATATTTCTTGGAACTACAGGTGTGGGTAAAACTGAATTGGCCAAAGCGCTCGCTGAATATTTGTTTGATGATGAGCACATGTTGACACGCATCGACATGAGTGAATACCAGGAAAAGCATACTGTGAGCCGTTTAGTAGGCGCCCCTCCCGGTTATGTTGGTTATGATGAAGGCGGTCAGCTAACGGAATCAGTTAGACGAAAACCTTATAGTGTGGTGTTGCTGGATGAAATTGAAAAGGCGCATCCTGATGTATGGAATATTATGTTGCAGGTGCTGGACGATGGCCGGTTGACTGACAATAAAGGCCGTGTAGTGGATTTTAAGAATACCATAATAATAATGACCAGCAATATTGGTAGTCACATTATACAGGCAAATTTTGAGGATGTGAATGAAAAGAACCTTGAGCGTGTTGTTGATAAAACCAAAGATGAAGTGATGGATCTGCTAAAGCAAACGATCCGTCCGGAATTTTTAAATCGTGTGGATGAAATTATAATGTTCCATCCGCTGATGAAAAAAGATATCAGGGGAATTGTAAAAATTCAGCTTGATATGCTTAAGAAACTGGTCGCTCAAAGCGGTATTGATCTTGAGTTTAGCGACTATGCTGTGGATTACCTTACAGAACAGGGATATGATCCGCAATATGGTGCAAGACCGTTGAAGCGACTTATTCAAAAAGAAATTGTAAATCCGCTTAGTAAAAAAATACTTGCCGGAGATGTTGATAAATCGCATCCTGTACTGGTGGATGTGTTTGACAACGTGGTAGCGTTTAGGAATAATTGAACGATTGATAAAGTATCTATTAACGCGTCTTAAGCATATATTTTACATAGCTTAAAAAAGCAATTTCTTTTGTAGACCGGCGGTCTTGCTACTATTAGGCATCGTTGTGTCACTCACTTGTACGGTAGTAATACAATGGAGCGGGGTGCCGGTTGCCAGTAACCGGTTGCCTGTGTTTTAGTGAAGGCAAATCTACAGAGGTCCGAGAAATATCAAATCATTGAATTATGAATCATTGAATTAATAAATAATTCCATCACAACGAATTTTCAAATTTTCACATTGGCATATTTTCAAATTAATTTCTACCCGTAAGTTAATAAATTGTAAAGTCCTGTAGTTTTTGGTGGTTTTTATCAATTTAAAAATGAATTGGAGATTATTTTAGAAATAGATATAACCCTTTGTGGGTGCGTGTGTTAACATTTTTTTTGATGTTTTGACATAATGAAAATTGTAATTATTTGATTTGATAATTATTCTACAGCTATCTACTTTTGATACATCAAAGAGCGGAACTGTTACAGTTAAAGTTTCATCCGCAAACAAGAATTAGATTTTAACTATTTTTCATATGGCAAGCAATCGTTAGAGGCCATCTGTTTCTACAGTGTGGCTTTTTTTGTGCCCATAATTTTCCTCCGGTTCCATAATACCCGCCCCGTGCATAAATATTTTATCCAAAGAATGTAATTAAAATTTACTTTGCGTCACATTTCAAATCTCTAAAATGACAAAATATTTTGCAACGGTTGCCCTTATACTCACTGTGCAATTTTGTGTAGCGCAAAAGGTTAAAAATGCAACAGTTGATGACTGCCGGCAAGAACCCTGGAGACAGGCGCTTACTCATAAAACCAAATCATGGAAAAAGAAAAGTAAAGACCTGTCGCTGCAATTAATAAACGACTCTATTATTGATCTTCCGGGAAAAAAAGTGATTCTTAATAAAGACGGATTTCCTAAGCAGGTGCAATCGTATTTTTCTAAGGAAATGAATGCTTACTCCACCTCACCGGTGAACCTGCTGTTTGAGTCTATACATTTTCATTTTACAAAAAAGAGTAACGGTAAAAATGTTGATCTTAGAAGTAAAGGCGTACAATTCATTCAAAGATCGGAAAAGGGCCTTGTGTGGACCTGCCGCAGTATATCGGATTCGCTGCAAATGGATGTTACGGGATCCGCAAAGCCCGACGGAACCATGCAGTTTATTGTGGCAGTAACGGCACTTGCGGATATTGATTTCAAAGATGTAGTACTACATATTCCGTATCAAAAAAATGTGACGACCTATATGCAGGGTTTAGGTGTGAAAGGCGGAGCCAGACCGGAACTTGTGGAATGGAATTGGAAAATGCAGAATGATCATGCCGCCTGTGCATGGGTGGGAAACGTGAATGCGGGTTTGCAGTTTTCGCTTGAAAGTGGCCAACAAACTCATTCTACAAAAAGCGAAGATTCCGGCATAACTGATAACTGGATTAACGATAACCAGGGCGGTATAACCGTTGGCGTCAAAGGATCATCGATGCTGGCAAATATTTATAGCGGGCCGGTTGGTATGAAAAAGGACGATATTTATTATTATAATTTTGATTTACTGGTAACGCCATTACATTTGTGCACAGAGTGGTAATACTGTTTGTAAACCGGAGTGGCGACTGTGTTGTATGATTATAACTATAACGAATATACGCTTTCGATTTTAAAAATAAATTCATGTAATCCTATATTTAACGGTTACTAAATACATTAGTGGTAAGTGGGATTGAGAAGTTGTGAGTGATGAAATTATCTGACATCTGATTACTGCCCACCGCCCACTTTCAACTGATAATAATTATGATACACGCATCGATAATTACAATAGGAGATGAATTACTGATAGGGCAGGTAATTGACACAAACAGCGCATGGATGGCACAAGAGCTAAATAAAATAGGAGTGCCTGTAAAACGCCGTGTGGCTGTAGGGGACAGCAGGGGTGAAATATGGAGTGCGCTTGATGAAGAGGCCGCATACTCAGATGTCGTACTAATTACAGGCGGACTTGGGCCTACTGCTGATGATATTACCAAGCCTTTATTGTGTGAGTACTTTAATGGTACAATGATAAGAAATGAGGAAGTGTTGGCGCATGTAAGATATCTTTTCGAAAAAGTATTTCACAGAGTGTGGCTTGAGCGTAACGCTTCGCAGGCAGATGTGCCGGATGTTTGCACTGTGTTATTCAACAATGTGGGCACAGCCCCGGGAATGTTGTTTGAGAAGAACGGAAAGCTTTACATTAGTATGCCCGGTGTGCCATTTGAAATGCAATATATAATGCGTGAACATGTGCTGCCTTTGCTGGCAGAGCGCTTTAAGCTTGCTCATATATTGCACCGCACGTTGCTTACTGCCGGAATAGGCGAATCGTTTTTAGCTGAAAGAATTAAGGCATTTGAAGAAAACTTGCCGGCATTTGTAAAGCTGGCTTATCTGCCTTCATATGGTATGGTTCGGTTGCGCTTAACCGTTATGGGTGATAATAAAGATGAAATTGAAAAAGAAATCAATAAGCAGTTTCAAACTTTGCAATTGCTATTGCCGGATGTAATGGTTACCAACGAAGATGAACCTATGGAGGCAGTAGTGGCAAAGCTTTTGAAGGCTCGTCATCAAACTGTGGGAACAGCGGAAAGCTGTACCGGCGGTTATATTTCGCATCTTATTACTGCTCATCCCGGAAGCAGCGCGTATTTTAAAGGCGGGATAGTTAGCTATGCAAATGAAATAAAAACCGCACTGCTTAATGTGCCTGAAGATACTTTGCAAACGTACGGTGCCGTAAGTGAGCAAACAGTTGTGCAAATGGCAAAAGGCGCAATGCAGCAATTAAAAACGGATTATGCGGTTGCTGTTTCCGGAATTATGGGACCGGATGGCGGTTCTGTTGAAAAGCCGGTGGGAACCGTTTGGGTGGCGGTTGGTAATAATAAAAAAATTATTACACAAAAACTCTGGTTCAGATTTGAGCGCAAAAGAAATATTGAGCTTACCGCGCTGAACGCCTTGAATTTATTGAGAAAATTTATCCTGGAAAATGAATGATATGGGTGTGGCAATGAGCGTTACTTTGTGTGGAGCCGGCGGTAGTGCTACTATTGAGCATCGTTGTGTCACTCACTTGTACGGTGGGAATTCTATTCAGCGAGTTGGCAAAGGTCATTAGAGAGGTTAGAAATTAGACGTCACATTACTACCAACAACTGTCAGCCAAAGCTACCCCCGCCCAATAGCATTACTACCGTACAAGTGAGTGACACAACGATGCCGCCATGAAATACTATGGCCGGTACCATAATTATTCAAGCTATTCTGCCATGCCGGAATTGTGTAGGAAATACTGTGGCTGATATCAAAAATGCAAATAACTAAGTAAAAATATATTGCAAAAATTCTATTCATTACCTTTGAGCGTTCAGTTATACCGGAATGGAAAATGAATGTTGACCAAAAAAATAAAAATTTTATGGCTTTAGTTGATCTTATAATGCCGAAAATGGGTGAGAGTATAATGGAAGCTACAATTTTGAAATGGCTTAAAAAGCCCGGAGATACTGTGGTACAGGAGGAATCGGTATTGGAAATTGCAACTGATAAAGTTGATAGTGATGTGCCGTCTACAGAAGATGGTGTAATAGAAGAGATATTGTACAATGAAAATGACGTGGTGCCTGTGGGTGCTGTAATTGCCCGAATTCGTACCAGCGTTGCTGAAGAAATTTCAAATACCGCGCCGGTTTCATCACCGGTATATGAAAATTCAGTTCAATCAACGCAAACGGATATGCAAATGCATAACGCATTGCAGGTGGAAAGCGAAGTAAAAACCGCGAGTGTGAATACAGGCAGATTTTATTCGCCTCTTGTATTGAACATAGCGGCCAGCGAAGGAATAGGTTTGCATGAATTGGAAAACATTCCGGGCACGGGAAATGAGGGTCGTGTTACTAAAAATGATATTTTACAATATGTGCAGTTGAGAAAGTCGGGTGTGACTGCCGCTCAACCTGCTTTAGAGGTTCCGCATCGTGTGGATGCTGAAAAACAGCCTGTTGAATTTGTGAAGCAGGAAATACATGCGGTAGCGGATCATACGATGGTAGTAAAATCAACGCCAGCGCCTCCGGCTATTGTATATAATGGCGATTCTGAAAATAATATTGAAATTGTAGAAATGGACCGTCAGCGCAAGCTGATTGCGGATCATATGGTAAGGAGCAAACAAACCAGTCCGCATGTAACCAGTTTTTCAGAAGCTGATGTAACCAATATGGTGTTGTGGAGAGACAAAATTAAAATGCAATTTGAAAAACAGGAAGGCACTAAAATTACCTTCATGCCTTTGTTTATAGAAGCTATTTTACGTTGCATAAAAAAATATCCACTCATTAATAGTTCGATGAATGGCGACAGGATCATTATTAAAAAGGATATTAACATTGGTATGGCCACGGCTTTGCCAACAGGCAACCTGATAGTACCGGTAATAAAAAACGCGGATCAGCTAAACCTGGTAGGACTAGCAAAACAGGTGAACGGATTGGCCGACAAAGCCCGCAATAGCAAATTAAAACCACAGGACACACAAGATGGCACATTTACCATCACCAATGTGGGATCATTTGGAAGTCTTGCAGGCACTCCTATTATAAATCAGCCACAGGTGGCTATTTTGGCGGTGGGCGCCATAAAGAAACGGGCGGTTGTAATAGAAACGCCTCAGGGTGATGCCATTGCGATACGTCACATGATCTATTTGAGCATGAGTTACGACCACCGTATAATAGATGGCAGCCTGGGAGCAACTTTTTTGACCGCCGTAGCAAATGAATTAGAAAACTTTGATGTAAATCGTTCAATTTAATATATTTGCAATCCTGAATTAAAAAAAGGAAAATATAGCAAAAGCTATATGTCTCCGTAGCTCAGTTGGTAGAGCAGCTGACTCTTAATCAGCGGGCCTAGGGTTCGAGTCCCTACGGGGACACGTCTAATTTTGCAGAAGCCTTGTAAGCATAGAATTACAAGGCTTTTTTTTTGCTAAAACAACGCTAAAACTTTCTTCTTTTTGGGATTACTTTTCTATTAAAATGAACTAACCAGATTTCGTGCCCTTTCCAGTGTTTGGGATCCGCGGTTGTTGTGTGTTATTGGGTGCACTGTGCAGAGGTACGCCAACAACTTATGAGATTTTTTGACATATACCCACCGCTCAATAGCATTACTACGGATGAACGTAATGCGACGCAACGATGCTTAACCGGAGTTACAAATGCCGGTATCAAAAAAATGAGAGATCAGAAATCAGATCTGTGTATCTTACTTCACTAAAAATAAGCACACCCTTTTGAAATAGGCAGGAAAATATTAAATTTGATTGCGTGTTGTAATATGACTGAATACGAAATGTAAAATACAATGGCGATTGGCTGAATAGAAGGAGATGAAATGAACGGTTAGTATTACTTTGCTTAGAGGAGTTTTATTATACTCAGTAAATATTGTTGCAGTAATAGAACTATACCGATTACCTGCATTTTTTAGCGTTAATGAGTTTGGGGTGGCAGGTAAAATTTAAACATTTTCTTAATTCTGTTGTCTATGAATTTGGTTCTTTATCTGAAGAACAGTGATGAAGCGGCATTTAAGGAATCGTATCTTTTGTTTAAGGAAAAAGTGTATAATTATTTTTTAAAAAAGACTTTTTCAAAACAAGAGGCGGAGGATCTTATGCAGGAATGTTTCTTTCGATTATGGAAATACAGGAAATCTTTATGTGAAGATTATTTATTGGAACAACATTTATTTAATATAGCACGCACTGTATTTATTGACCATACAAGACGTCTTAATAAGCAGCGGAAAATTGTAACTGCACTAAAAACCAAAACCGCAGCGGATGAAAGTATTGTGATTGACAACGAGACCTTCGATAAAGAGAAGCTGGAGAAACTGCTTTCTGACATGCCTGTCATGCGCAAAAAAATTTTTTTGATGAACAAATTCGAAGGTTATTCCTATAAACAAATAGCTCAAAAATTATCAGTTGATACGAAAATGGTTGATAACCACATTTCACGTGCGCTTAAACAACTCCGAAAATCATTTCTTTCTTTTTTTTTCTGATTTAGACCGGTAAAGTGAGGAATTTTTTACGAATTCACGTATATATATACAAGAGTAATTATGGAAGTTTCCAGAGAAAAAATAAACGCGTTTTTCAGGCATACATGTACTCAGGATGAAGCGGAGATTATTGCCGAATATCTAAAAAAAAATCCGGAGGTACTGGATGAATATCTTTCTAAAGAAGATTGGGATTTCGCATCCACGCAGTCAGCTTTGCCTGAAGAGTTCTGGAATATGCAGTGGGAGGCTATTGAGCGCCGCAGAAAAAAAACAAGAATATTTGTTATAGCGCGAAGGGTTGCTGCTGCTGCCATCTTGCTACTTGCAATGGGTACGGGAGTATATTACTTATTGAGCAAAAATGCAGAAAATGGAAACATGCCGGTTGAAACCAGTATAGTAAATAATAGTAATAAAACTATAAGGAATACTACGAAAACTGTTATGAAAATAATGTTGCCGGACAGTTCTCTTGCAGAACTTCAGCCCAATACCGAAATTGTTTTCAGCGAGTTTTTCGAAAAAAATAAAAGAGATGTTTACCTGAAAGGAGATGCGGTATTCAGTGTTTCAAAAGATAGCGACAGGCCCTTTACCGTATATAGTGGTACAGTGTCAACAACTGCGCTGGGTACTAGGTTCAGAGTGATTTATACTGATAATAACGAAGAGGCAAAGGTATATTTATATGAGGGAAAGGTGGTGGTAAGAGTGATAAATGATAAAGAAAAGACCTCCTACCTTGAGCCTGGAGATATATTGAGCTTTGCAAACAATATAGTAAAGATTTACAGGGGTGCTCAGTATTTAGCAACATCAAAAGGAAATGAAAATATAACCTCAGGAGCAGATAAAGTGAAAGTTGAAACCGATAAGAAAGACATAAAGAATGCTACTGTTATTGAACCGGGTACGGCAATACCAAAGTGGTACAAGTTTGAAAAGGAATCGCTGGCGAATGTATTTGAACAGTTATCAAATTTGTATAATGTTGAAATAAGCTATAATAGAAACGTATTGCGAAACAAATATTTTATCGGCAGGTTTGAAAAAACTGACTCTATTGAAAAAGTCTTAAAAACAATTACAGACCTGAACAGGCTGAAACTTGAAAAAGTCAGCGACAATCATTACAAAATAAAAGAATAAGAAACTGTTTTGAGTTAATATTTTATGATACCGGCATTAGTTTTTCATGGCATCATTGTTGCGTCGCATTTCGTTCATCTTTAGTATTTCATGGCAACATTTGGTCTTATAAATAGAATTTTGCCATTAATTCAAACAGCTTCTAATATTATTTACAATAATTTTTGTGACTTGTTTTCATTGTAACGTCTTATCAAAGCAAATTAAGACGACAAGTAATTTTATTGACTAAATTAAAAACTATGCGTATTAAACGATTGCTTTTTGCCTGCCTCATCGCAGCAACGGCCTTTCTATTCCTGTGTGGAAATTTACGTGCACAGGTGCAAAATAAAAACGAAATTGTTGGTTTGGTAATTGATGCCAATAGCAGCCCTGTTGCTCATGCCAGCGTAATTGTAAAAAATACGAAATCGGGCTTTTCAGCGGGAACCTCCACTGATTCTGCCGGTAAATTTTATTTCAGAAATTTACCACTTGGCGATTCATATAGCTTCGAAGTATCTGCGCTTAATTATCTGCCACAAACACTGGCCGGCTATTCCATCAAAAAAGATGACGCACTATCATTACTGGTAACACTCAAACAGACATTAAACATACTTTCCGAAGTTGTAGTGGTAGGATACAGTGATAAGAAAAAGAGCGAATTAACAAGCGCTGTGACTACCATATCTTCCAATAAGCTTAAGGATGTTACCACCAATGATGTGGGCAGCATGCTACAGGGAAAGGTTCCCGGTCTGCAGGTGGTTAGCAGTTCCGGTGCACCCGGTGCCGCCGCTGAAGTAAGGCTTCGTGGTGTGTCTTCCATCAATGCTTCACAAGACCCGCTTTATGTGGTTGACGGAATCATCGGTGGCAATTTTGATCCCAATGATATCGAAACCATATCCGTATTAAAAGACGCGGGCGCTACAGCTATGTATGGTTCGCAGGCAAATGGCGGTGTGATTATCGTAACCACCAAAAAAGCAAAAACAAATAAAATACGCTTTGAGGCAAAAGTAACTTCAGGTTTCCGTACACCTGACTATGGCAATATAAAAATGATGAATTCTTCACAATTGTACGAATATCAAAAAGAGCTTTACAGGGACTATATTCCGGGAGACACAGGAAATACCTATAAAATTGATTTGATTAAATTTTACAATGAACGGCCATTAGCTCTTCGCGATCAGAGCTATAACTGGCTTCATGATATGTTCAGTGCAGCACCTGTAAGCAATGCATATTTTTCCGCAAGCGGCAAAACTGAAAAAGCAGATTATTATATCGGTCTTACTTACTATGATGAGAAAGGTACTTTTATGAATACAAAATACAATCGTATAAATGTAAGAGCCAATTCCACATACCGCTTCAGCAGCAAGTTAAGCTTGACTAACAATATCAACCTGAGCGCTTATAAAGGTAAAAGCTACAATTACATGGATGTGTATTATGCTTATTTAAATATGCCTTGGGATAACCCATATGATAGTCTCGGTAATCCTTTATATGTAGATGGTTCTTCTCCTTTTAAATGGTGGTCGAGAGATAAAGTAAATCCCATACATACTGTAAAGCACTCAGACTATCCGTATAAAGGTCTCAATGCAAATTACGATTTGGTATTGAACTGGAATATAACACCCTGGCTGACGTTTGCAAGCTCCAACAGAGTAGGGGCAGGAACTTCAAAAAGTACCACTTTCGTTGATCCTGAAGCTGCAGGCACTTATCATGGACAGGGTTTTCTAAATGAACAGGCATATTGGAATTATGGATTAATCAGTAATAATCTTTTACGATTTAATTATGCTATAACCGATTTGCATAAAATAAGCGGATTGGCAGGTGTTGCTGTTGAAGGCAATTGGTCTGAGACGATGGGTGCCCAGGGAAGAGGTCTACCACCGGGGCTAAGAGTATTAGATGTTGTGTCGGGAACACCCGTTATTAATGGCGATAATACCGAAAGCCATATAACATCATTTATTTCACAGGTTAACTACAGCTATGCCGATAAATATTTTTTAACGGCCTCTTATCGTATGGATGGCTCATCTGCTTTTCCTAAAAATAACAGGTATGCATCATTCCCCGCGGTTTCGGCAGCATGGCTTATCAATAATGAAGATTTTATGAAAAGCAGTGACAAGATTGATATGTTAAAACTTAGAGCTAGCTGGGGTATTACAGGTACGCAAAGTATCGGAGCATCGCGCTATTTAGGATTGTTTAGTTTGAGCTCAAAATATAATAATACAACGGCGGCCGTACCGTATCAGCAACCAAGCCCCAACCTTACATGGGAAAGTAAATATCAAACCAATATTGGGGTAGATGTTGGATTGTTTACGCGAATAACATTGGCGTTGGATGTTTACAGGAACACAACAAAAGATTTACTGTTGCAGGTGCCACAGCCGCCTTCTGTAGGATTTGAAACCAAATGGGATAATGTAGGCGAAATTGTTAACAGCGGAATTGAAATAGGGTTGAACACAATAAATATCACAACAAAAGATTTTGAATGGAGTACCGATGTTAATGTATCCTTCAACTCAAACAAATTGCAGGGGCTTCCTACACAATTAATAAAAACAGGTTCATCGTGGGGAATATCACAGATATACCGAAACGGCGGCAATCTTTATGAATTCTATATGCCAAAATGGTTAGGTGTGGATGCGCAAACCGGCGCGCCGCTTTGGGAAAAGATCCTAACAGATGCAAATGGAAATGTAACAGGTAAGGAAACCACTTCCGACCTTAATCAGGCTACATTCCAGGAAAGCGGTTCGGCTCTTCCAAAATTCCAGGGAAGTCTTACAAGCCAGTGGCGGTACAAAAATTTTGCTTTAAGCGTAAATGCGTTTTTTGTTGGAGGTAATAAGGTATATAGCAATAACCTGCGTTTTGTAATTAATGATGGACATGAGCCTTATTATAATCAAATGGTTCTGCCAAAGAATTATAGTATTTGGACAAAGCCGGGAGATGTGGCAACTAATCCCAGTTCCGCAAATTCCGCAAGCTCAAACCTTACTTCGACAAGATTCCTGGAAAAAGGTGATTTTATTTCAATAAGAAATATTGCGCTGTCTTATGATCTGCCTTTGACAGTGGTAAAGAAAGCGAAATTGGAAGGTATTACTTTATCGCTTACTGCTGATAATGTATATACTTTCACAAAGTTCCTGGGACAGGATCCGCAAACAACCATTGTTCCCGGAGATTATTCCATGCCGGGTGTTTCGGATTTCAAATATCCCAATAACAGGCAATTTCTTTTCAATGTCAATGTAAGATTTTAATTATTTCATGAAATGGTAAATATGATTTCGGATGAGATTTTGCGTGATATTAAAAATGCAGAACTACATCTTACTAACAATAAAATATAAGCAGATGAAAAATATACTAATAATTTTTTTGGGATTGTTACTGATGAGCCTGGCTGGTTGTGTAAAAGAAGTGGCGCCCGCAAATGCTATTACCACTGAAAGCCTTATAACATCACCGGAGAACTTAAAAAATGCCGTAAATGGAGGCTATTCCCTTTTCAAAGATCACCTGCCTTTTAACGGACAGGTAGATGATAATTTAATGTACCTGAGACAATATTTTCAGATGTCCGATTTTTCCAGTGATGATATTGTATGCGGACAGGTAACAGAGGATCCTTTGTTTCTCAGCTTTTCTTTGGGGCATACGCCATTGCAGACAAACTCCCGCTACTTCTGGTATATTTCATACAAAATAATCAGTGGCATGAATACTGTTATATCTGCAATGGAAGGAAAAGACAACCTGGATGCGGCTTCTTCACAACTCCTGGGCGAGTGTTATTTTTTAAGGGCTTTTGTTTATTTCAACCTCGTTCGGTTTTACGCCTTACCATATACTCATAATCCCGATGCTCCGGGTATTATACTACGCAATTCTCTTAGCGACCCTTCCATTAAAGCAAGGTCAACCGTAAAAGAAGTGTACAACGCGGTAGTTGCCGATGCGTTGAAGGGAGCTGATCTTATGAACAAGTCAAGAGGTGTAATGTATGGTTCCAAAGAGGCTGCATGGGCACTTTTGTCAAGAGTGTATTTATATGAAAACAATAACGACAGCACAATTTACTATTCAGATAAAGTAATTAACTCAGGAAAGTTTTTGTTGGAAACTGCCGATACTTATCCTTCTTTATTTGCCAACGCTACTACAGCCAGAGAAACAATTTTCTGTATCGCTTTTACAACTGCGGAAGATTACGGAAAATTCGGTTCAATAGCATCAATGATATATTCTGATGGTAATTCTGGGTGGGGCGAAGAATATGTTACTGAAAAATTACGTACACTAATGAACCAGCATGGAGAAGATGTGAGGCAAAGTTATATCGTACCACTTAAGGATGATAACGGAGATATTCAAAAGAAAAACGGAATAGATATTTATTATATCAGCAAATTCTCTTTTCAAAATGGAAGTCCAACCCTGAGTTCTCCAATTATGTTCAGGCTTGCTGAAATGTATTTAAACAGGGCCGAAGCATATGCGAAAGCCGGAAATACACAACAGGCGCTCGATAATGTGGATATGATTCGTAAAAACAGGGGATTGCAGGCTTCTCTGTATAACGGAACAGTGCCGCTTGGGCAAACGCTGTTGGGAACCGTGTTGAACGAGCGCCGCATGGAGCTGGCTTTTGAAGGGCACAGGAATTTTGATGTGTATCGAAACAAAATGGATATGAACAGGGTTTACTGGGGCTATCATATTCCGAGCCTGAAAGAGTCTGATATCGATCCTTCTGTGGAGCCTGCCGGCTATCCAAATACAACAGTGAACTGGCAAAATCCGCGAATCATTTATTACATACCCATTGATGAAATTACAGCAAACAACCTTTGTGTTCAAAACCAATAACTGTTAATTTACACTTTACTAAAATGAAAAGATTAAATCAATATAAAATTTTTGCAGTCATTGCATTTGCTGCGTTTTTTTTATCGGCTTGCGTAAAATTGAGCGATATAAAACCTCCGGAAATTGATGTTGTATATTCAACAGAAGTGGATGGATTCACAGTTAAATTCATCAATCAAACACAAGGCGGTGTTTCGTATAAATGGGATTTTGGCGATGGCGCCTCATCTGAAGAAGAAAGTCCCACCCATACTTATGCTGTGAAAGGCAAGTATGTGCCCACTTTGTATGTAACAACAAAAAGTGGAAATGTTGTTGAAGGATCCACCGTATTGCGTATTTCAAAAACATCGCCGGTTAAGCTGAATGATAATACGTTTGATGACTGGAATGATATTACAAATAACGCGTACACTTTTAATGTAGCCGGTAATGCTTTTAAAGCAGCCAAGTTCGATTACGACGGCTCGTTTGTATATTTTTATTTTGAAATGAAAAGAACACTTGCCGATAATGATATTTTTGATTTCTATCTCGATACGGATAATCAGTCCACAGGCTATGCGACAGCGGATTTTCCCGGTGCTGGAATTGATGTATTGATAGAAGGACAAATATTAGCTACTACCGATAGTTGGGCAGATATGTTGATCTATGTTGGACCCGGATGGAATTGGGAAGCTCAAAGTGTTTCCGGATTTTATACTATAGGAACTGTAAAGGAAGAAAACGGGTTGCTGAAATTTGAAGGTAAGTTTGACAGGGCAAAAATAAAAGGTCTCACAGGTACGGGAATGAAACTGGGTGTAATGGCTACTAAAAACGACTGGAGTGTTACAGTTGGCAGCGTGCCGCCTACAGGTACGCAGGCCATAGCAATTGATATGACTGAATAATAATGGCAGAAAAAGTGACCTCCCTGATTAAAAATTTGAAACTGTTTGAGGTAGAAATGAAACTTTGTTTATGTAGCCAATCGTTGCCATGAAATACTACAGATGAACGAAATGCGACGCAACGATGATGCCATAAAAAACCGCTGCCAGTACAAAAAAAATAACTCAAACTGTTTCTTGGCACATCATAACAAAAGTAGTTTTTATGGTACGGGCTGTAGAGCTTCGTGGCATCATCGTTGCGTCGCAATCCTTTCATCTTTTGTACTGCTATTGAGCGCTTATTAAATGGGAAGCTCCCGCCTTACTAACGGTAAAGCGTACGGTACGACTATTAAAATTTAATTTAACTATGAACGATCAATTAAAGCCTGCTGTTTCATCCCGCTTACTATCTCTTGATGTTATGCGCGGAATGATTATGATTTTGCTTGCCGCGGAAAGTTGTCTTGTATATGTATCACTCAACAATTTTAATTTTCCGGGTGCCACGGGAAGCCTGGTTCGTCAGTTCTTTCACCATCCCTGGCATGGGCTTCGTTTTTGGGATTTAGTACAACCCGCGTTTATGCTAATGGCCGGTTCGGCTATGTACATATCGTATCATCAAAAAACGATAAAGGGTATAGCATGGGAAGACAACTTTAAACATATAGCCATACGATGCTTAAAGCTTTTCATATGTGGTGTGGCTTTACATTGTGTGTATGCGGGGAAGCTGGTTTGGGAACTATGGAACGTATTAACACAGTTAGCTTTTACAACTTTTATAGCCTATTTGATAATAAAAAGAACCACCACTTTTCAAATCATTTTTTCAATTGCGTTATTAGTTCTTACAGAAATATTGTACCGTACCATATTGATGCCCGGGTTTGACCAGCCTTTTGTTGAGAGTAAAAATTTCGGAGCGTTTGTGGATATGCTGATAATGGGAAAAATAAATACCGACGGATGGGTTGCCATAAATATAATTCCTACGGCAGCTCATACCATATGGGGAGTTCTTGGCGGAAAATTGTTAGTACAGACTATGCACAGCCGGAAGAAAATATTAATTCTGTCCATTTTTGCCGTAATAGCATTGTTACTTGGTTATGGAATGGATATGGCAAATATAACACCCATAATTAAACGCATTAGTACATCATCTTTTGTTTTGGTATCAGGCGGATGGGTGTTGCTCATTCTTTCATTTTTATACTGGCTGATGGATGTAAAGAAATACAATAAGCTGTCATGGATATTTGTAGTAGTAGGAATGAATCCCATTTTTATTTATTTGCTGTTCGAAACACTCGGCGCCCAATGGCTAAATGGTACAACCGGAATTTTTGTAGAAGGCTTTACTGCCATGATTGGCACGCCGGAAAATGTGCAGGCTTTACTAAGCGCACTGGCTACATTATGGATTGAATGGTACATATGCAACTGGTTGTATAAAAGAAAAATATTTTTTAAGTTATAAGTATTATGTATTGACAAATTGAGATTTCTCGTCCCGCTCTCTGAATGATGAGCTGTCTTTTTTAATTTATACATACTACTCCACCGGGACTCGAAATGACGGAGAAGCATTCCAAAATGTTTCTCAATCATTTTGTAACAATAACCCTCACCGTCATTTTGAGCCCGTTTATTTCATCAAATTTGTAATTAGCATTAAGTTTCACGTGAGGCAACCGGGCGAGAAATCTCATTGAATTAGTGTACTGACAAGTTTATTGTATTGCCTGTACTTCAACACCGGCAACTGGCAACCGGTAACCGGCAACTACTGCTCACTGCCCACTGCAAACCCGCTCAATAGTATTACTGTCGTACAAGTGAGTGACACAACAAAAGCCCAATTGTAGCACTACAGTTGGTACAAAAAAAATAGCTCGCTTTACATTGGCCGCATCTTAAAATTCCAGCGGCACATTTATTTTAAATGAAAAATTTCTTCCCATATTATGAATGCCGTGATTAGGATTAGTATCCTCATCGGAGTATAAAAAGTATTTAAGCCTGTTTAAATGATCCCAATAAGATTTGTTCAATAAGTTGTTGGCCATTACATACACGTTAAATAATTTTTTTCCTTTTCTATTCGTGAAACCCGCGCCAATACCGGCGTTGAGCAAGGCATAGCCCGGGGTGGCGCTTTCTGTATTATTGGTTAGGTAAACCCTGTCTTGTTTAGCGCAATAGGCCAGTTGCAGTTTTACAAATCCATCGGTAACGCGTTTTGCCTTGGCATCAAAGTCGTAACGGAGTTCTGAAATTCCGTGTATGGGCGGTATAAATGGTAAATATTTGTTGCTGTCGTTTTTCATTGTGGCTCCTAAATCTTTATTGTTGCCATACACAATCGACAAGCTGTTTTCAAAATGCAGTTGTTTTAGCGGGTGCAGGTCTATACTGAGTTCTCCTCCAAACAGCGCGGCTTTGCCTTGTTGAAATTTATATACGGTATTACCATTTAGCAGCGAATCCCCACCATTGGTATTTTGTAATTTTTGATTAAAAATATAATTGGAAATGGAATTATGAAACGCACTGAAATTTATTACTACATATTTTGAAGTATAAGAAAATCCCGCGTCTTCCTGCAAGCTGAACTCTGGCTTGAACCGATCATTACCCATTTGATAAATGTTTGTTCCGGGGTGCGCTCCATTTGCGGAAATTTCCGAAATATTGGGTGAACGGTAACCTCGCGAAATATTGAATTTTACTGCAAACTTTTCCGATATGTTATAAGTGGCTCCAATACTTCCTGAAAAGCCGGTGAATGTATGTTTGTAATTATCAAAAAGTTTATCGGCGTTTGCGGTATCTGTTCCATATACGGGCATGTCGAAGCCATTGACCTGTGATGGCTTTATAAACAATTCATCATTTTTGAACGAGCGGCTGTCGAAGCGCACGCCGCCGGCAATATCAAGCTTGCCAAAGACTTTTTTTACTAACGCGAACGGGCCAGCGTCAAACTGATGATAGGAAGGAATTACAAATTCTGTTCCTTTGGTTACATCATTTGTTTGATACATACCGTTTACACCCAATGTAAAATTCCATCCGTTTAGTTCGGGCAGGTAATATTTTACGTCGTAGGCATAAGTATTTAACTGAAGGTATAATCCTGCAAGATTTATATAAGGCTCTTCCGGGTGATTGTATTCTCTTCTTACATTTCGCTGAAAACCTGCATTCACAGCCAGTCTGCTATTGCCTATAGTAAAACTGTTTGATAAATACGCTCTATAGTGTTGCACACGTTGATGTATATGCGAAATTGTATACGATCGTAATTCATCATCACTTACTATAGACCTGTATGTGTCGTCCTCTGTAATTTGTTTTGTGAATTTGCCGGTAGCAAAATCTCTGCCGCCATCGGGCACTTCCTGCAAGTTATCAAACAGCGACAGGTTCAGATGTGTATAGCCCCATTTTCCGTGAAGTCCAAAAGCTGCTGTGGCATCGGTTTCTTTAAAGCCTGTGTTATATACTCGTCCGTCAGTTTTGTTCCGGTAATTGGTGGCTGCTTTGTGCGAAATTCTTCCCATCCATTCAAAGCTATTTTTTGTAGACGACAGCATAGCGGTGCCGCCAAACAATCCGTTGTTGGTTTGATATTCTGTTTGCAATTCGCCAATTGTTTTACCTTCCGGCGCTTGTCGTGTGGGTATAAGGTTTACCACGCCGGCAATGGCATCGGAGCCATAACTCAGGCTGGCCGGGCCTTTTATCACTTCAATTCTGTCTATGCCATATTGATCCGTTTCCACGCCATGTTCATCGCCCCATTGCTGACCTTCCTGCCGCATACCATCATACAATGTAAGTATGCGGTTATATCCAAGTCCTCTTATAAACGGTTTTGAAATATTAGGTCCGGTGGTTAATGCGCTTACGCCCGGTACTTTTGCGATCGCGTCTATAATGTTTGTGCTGAGATTGGTATTTAAAAAGTCTTTGTTTACAGCAACTATAGGTATCGGATTGTGTTTTATTTGCGTGGCTTTTGAAGTGCCTGTTACTACTACAGTTCCTTCTTCCGCTATTTCATCTGTCATCTGAAAATTTACAATAACGTCACTCTTAATTGAAACGTTTGTTGTTTGCGCCTTGAAGCCCACATAGCGCACTTCTACAAGATAAGTTCCATGTGGAAGGGTTTTGAACGAATAGTACCCGCTGTCGTCCGCCACGGCGCCCAATTGAAGATCGTGAATGTAAATGGTTGCTTGCGCTAAAGGCTCTCCTGTCGTTTTTTCAATAACAAAGCCCGATAAGGAACCGGCGCTTTTTTCCGTTTTGCGTTGTTTGCCCTGGGTGTTTTGAGCAGTGAGAGATAAGCATATAGTCGATAAAAACAATATTAAAAATGTTTGTATTAAAGAAAATTTCATCTTGATAGTTTAATCCGATAAGAATAATGTGGCTAAGCGTCGTTATACATGAAGTTTGAATTTTTACCTGTTTCATGAACCGGCATGAAATTTTAGCATCAATCCAAATTTGCAGCAGCCCGAATTTTATAGGTTTTTATTATGGAACCAACTGTAGAACCCTGATTTGGCTTTGGTTGTGTCACTCACTTCAACAGATGGAATTCTAATGATCTGCCTAAAATCATCAACTGCAAAATTTTGATGTAGCACCGGTGAATTTTACCATTATACAATTACAAGTGCGGCACTTGTTTTCAGCATTGGGAAATACGAATTATAAGTTCGTATCAAATGTTTATTTCAGCCGGGTTTTTCATTGCCGGTGGTCCCTTAAGTGAATGGAATATTTTTTCTGTAGAAGAAAATACAGGAGTATAATCAGAAAATGAAATTGGAAAACTTATTACAGGCGCACTTATTGCAACAACAGGCGTTTCTGAAAGCGGCATCAGGAAGTCGTCTGCACAATCGCACTTGAACTGTATAGTTTCTGTTGCAGATCCCGAATTATTGTTTTGGGAAACCAGTTCATGATGAATCCAATTGTGCAGCCACATGCGCAATCCCAGTTTTTGGCTGAAAACCAAAAGCATGAAAATTGCTGTTATTTGTAGTAAATATTTGCGCATGAGTGTGCAAATCTATAAAAAATGCAACATTATTTCAAAAATTCGAAACAGCAATTGTCAGAATTTTCAAATTATTGAGTTGGTATTCCCTTTCATTTCCTCATTGTTAAAGTTTTTTCAGAACTAATAAACATTCCTGTCCCACAGCATTTTCAAATTTTCAAATCAGCACATTTTCAAATTAATTTTTCTTCTCCGCTGCCTGCATTGGATTGCCCCCGGTAGATTGTCCGGGAATTTGTTCAGCCGATTTAAATACCTGGAAGCGGCTTTGAATGTTTACTTTTGGCCAGGTGTTATTGCTTTCGTCTATATCTGCGGTTTCGCGCAGCGGATCAATTTGAATGCTTTTTACTTCTTTGTTTTTTACAAATACTTTTGAAAGATTGTTTTCATTTTTACGCCATACCTGGGCAGGAATTCTTTCAATTTCTTTTGTACCATCTTTGTATGTCCATTCAATAATTACAGGCATTACAAGCCCGCCTTTATTAGTGAAATACAGTTGGTAAAAGTTTTTAGAATTTATAGCCTTTTTTTCTTCTTCGGTAAAGGATACCATTTCGTTATTGACAGGAACCGCAATGGTAGAGGAATCGTAAGGTTCTATGCCTCTGTCGTATCGCCAATAAAAATCGCGAAGAGTAGTGTCGATATCGGTTAGGAATTGTATTTGCTTATCCTCGCGGTTTCTTATTTTAGAAATATCTTCAAAACTGTTAACCTCCGGGCCGGCAAGCTTTCTGTATATTACAGACTGACCGGAAGTGCCGCTGATTAACCCAGGTTTAAAACCTTTTACGCTGTCTAATGAAATGTCGCAAGGGTCTGTGCTATAAAACCAACCTCTCCAAAACCAGTCAAGATTTTCGGCGCTTGCATCTTCCATTGTGCGGAAAAAGTCGGCTGGGGTAGGATGCTTGAAAGCCCAGCGTCTCGCATATTCTTTAAATGCGTAATCGAACAATTCGCGTCCCATAATGGTTTCGCGTAAAATGTTTAGCCCTGTAGCTGGTTTGGCATAAGCATTAGGACCAAAATGTATGATGTTATCCGAATTTGTCATGATTGGTTCCAACTGGTCTTTCGGCAATTTCATGTAATCGGTAATAGTAAATGCGGGCCCGCGACGCGAAGGAAATTTGTTATCGTATAATTCTTCCGTGAGGTATTCCACAAATGTATTCAGGCCCTCATCCATCCATGTCCACTGGCGTTCATCACTGTTTATGATCATCGGAAAAAAGTTGTGGCCCACTTCGTGAATAACCACGCCGATCATCCCGTATTTGGTGGCTTCGCTATAAGTACCGTCTTTTTCTGTGCGACCGTAGTTAAAACATATCATCGGGTATTCCATACCGTTAGCAGCCTCTACACTTTGTGCCACAGGGTATGGATATGGTATAGTGAATTTTGAATAAGTTTTGATAGTATGTGCCACTGCCTTGGTAGAGAACTTGCGATACAGGCCATACGCTTCTTTTCCATAAAAGCTCATACACATTACTTTTTTGCCTTCCACATATGCGGGCATTGCATCCCAAACATATTTACGGCTGCTTGTCCAGGCAAAATCACGAACATTATCCGCTTTAAATATCCATGTTTTCTTCCGACTGCTTTTTGATTGCTCTGCTTTTTTCGCTTCATCAAGTGTTACAATTTCAAGCGGCTCTTTTACTGATTGCGCTTTTTGCCAGCGGCCAAGTTGAGCCGGAGTCAATACCTGCTGATAGTTCTGGCATTCACCTGTTGCGCCAACAATATGATCCGCAGGAACAGTCATTTGTACTTTGAAATTGCCGAATGTTAACGCAAATTCAGCCCTGATTGTGTACTGGTGGTTTTGCCAACCCTGAAAATCGCTATACACGCAAAGGCGCGGATACCATTGTGTAATAGTGAAAAGGCAATTATCATCTTCCGCAAAATATTCGTAACCACCGCGTCCGCCTACTTTCATGCGATCAGATAAAAAGTAATTCCAGTCGATCTTAAAACTAAATTGTTTACCTGGTTTTAGCGGAGTGGGAAGTTCTACCCGCATCATGGTTTTGTTGATGGTATATTTAAGCGGAGCGCCTGATGCATCGGTTAGTTTTGTAATATTTACTCCAAGTTTGTTTGGTTCAGCAGCCCCATTAAACTTGTCAATTTGTGAAACAGAAATTCTTTCAGGTAATCCGCTTCCATCCTGGTAGTTGGCATTGTTTTTTGTGCTGTGTGCATTTTCATCAAGCTGAAGCCACAAATAGGTTAGCACATCCGGTGAATTGTTCCAGAAGGTAATGGTTTCGCTTCCTGTAAGTTTTTTTTGCACTTCATCCAGCTCGCATTTAATATCATAATCGGCACGTTGTTGCCAGTATTTAGGACCCGGCGCACCACTTGCGGTACGATACTCGTTAGGAGCGGGAAGGATGGTGCCTAACTGTTCAAACTTATTTCCATGATTGGATCCAGGATTGTTTTGAAGATTTTGAGCATTTGTTTTGCCGAATGCAAAAAACAAAAATCCCAAAGTAATCAGAAGCTTATTCATTTGTTTATTTGGTTTCAGTCAAAAAAAGAAAATCATTTCTGGGCTATACTTCGCATGGTGTAAGAATGTGCAATGATTTTTTTGGTATCAGCGGTATTGCTACTATTAAGCTCCGGTTGTGTCACTCACTTGTACGGTAGTAATGCTATTCACCATGATGAAGCATTCTTGCACAAATTTACTACGCATTGTATAATAAAAAATTAAACAGACTTCAAATATAATTCAGGCAAGCGATCTAAAACCATTTTGCAAGAAAAAAACAATATTAGAATAGATGAAATCTGCAGCCATCTGGTAGCCGGTAGTTTTATTCCTTTAACAAGAAATTGAGAAATAGCCAGTATTATGGCAACTACCAGTAACTGCGCCACTTCAATTCCCAGGTTGAATGCAAACAAATGTGCTACAAGATTTTCAGTTCCTTCCAGTGAAAGCAATGTAGTCGCATATGCCATACCGTGTATCATACCAAAAAATAACGCAAAGAAATAAATAAGCGGAAACCTTGCAGTATTTTCACCTTGCTTTTGCAGCAAATTATTTACCGCCGTACAAATAATAGTAATAGGAATCAGGAATTCAATCCACTTGGTATTTATACTGAATATGCTCAATGCGCTTAACGCAAGTGTTGTGCAATGCCCGATGGTAAAGGCCGTTACGAGTATCACTACTTTGCGCCAGTCTTTCAAAGTATAACGGAGGCATAATGCGGCAATAAATAAGATGTGATCCATTGCTTCCCATGTAAGTATATGATCAACACCTAATTTAAAATAAAGGTTAAAATCCAACATAAGATTTGAAAATAATCAAGACTTTTGTCTTGCGAAAAAAATGTTTGTAAATGGTGAATAGATTTTATAAATGGCAATTCTTATGCGTACTAATGTTTGTTTGTTTTTTACTTAGTAGTTTTCACAAAGCCGGAGATGTTATGAAAACGGCGCATCCATTTTACGTTAGCGTTACAGAAATAAATCATAATTCAAAGGAAAAAATCCTTGAAATAAGTTGCAAACTTTTCTTAGATGATCTTGAAAAAACATTAACCAACATTAATAAAACTGCGGTAGATCTTACCAATGTAAAAGACAAATCCAAAACCGGAAAAATGATTAGCGATTACCTTGTGAAACATTTACAATTGAAGGTTGACGGAAAACCGGTTGCACTTCAATATATAGGTTATGAAAAAGAAAAAGAAGCGGCGTGGTGCTATCTGCAGGTAAATAATGTGACATCAGTTAAGCAATTGGAAATAAACAATACTTTGTTGTTTGAAGAGTTTGATGGTCAGATCAGTATTATGCATGTAACGGTTAATGGCACACGTAAAAGTCTTAGACTGAATAAGCCGGACGCGGTAGCAAAGTTTGTGTTTTAGTGGGAAATCAGAGGTCAGTAGACAGAAGGCAGTAGGCAGTGTCACGTCCTGAAAAAAGTAGCCAATTTTTTAGTTGTTTATCCCACACATGGAGCTAACATGTAGAACAGCACCGTTGTTTAACCACAAGGGGCACAATAGAGGCTCAAGGTACACAAGGGCTTGCTGAATTGCTACCAACCCTTGTGTGCCTTGTGCTTTCCTGGTGAACCTTGTGGTTAAACGCTGTCAACCGACTTCTGATTTCTGCCTCCTCTCTCAAAAAAAATCCTTATGTTAGAACCCTCAAATATTTGAATTATGAAATACATATTAACCGTTGCTACTTTACTTGTCTTTGGGGGTTTGCAAGCGCAGCATTCACTAACAAAAATATGGCAGACTGATACTATTCTGCCAATACCCGAATCGGTAAAATTTGACGCAAAAAATAAATTGTTGTATGTATCGCTTATTGATGGCGCCGGAGATCAGAAAGATGGAAAAGGCGGTGTGGCTATACTAAATCTTGACGGTTCCATGAGGAATGCTTCATGGATTACCGGTTTGAATGCACCTAAGGGAATCGGCGTTCATAAAGGGCTTATGTATGTAGCTGATCTTTCAGATGTGATGGTTATAAATATTGCAGAACGTAAGATTGTTAAAAAAATACCTGTAGAAGGCGCCCTGTTTTTAAATGATATTACCATCGATAAGAAGGGTACTGTGTATGTATCTGACTCCCGTAAAAACAAAGTACACCGGATTAAAGATGGTAACGTAAGCTTGTTTATTGATGATATAAACAATGCGAATGGTTTATTATCTGTAGGCAATGATCTGTATGTGCTTTCCGCTGGTGAGTTGCTAAAATTTAATACGCGAAACGTTGAAAAACGGGATGTGAAAAACGCTGTAAAAGTGGCCGGTGGCATGGAGAAAAGTACAGATGGAATTGAAATGGTAGCACCAAATGAATTTATAGTTAGCTGCTGGATAGGTGTTGTTTACTATGTGAAAAACGGCAGTGTGCAGCAAATGCTTGATACCAGGAATGAAAAAAGTAATACCGCCGATATCGGTTTTGATCCAAAAAATAAAATTGTATATGTGCCTACTTTTTTGAAAAAAAGTGTGGCGGCGTATCAGTTGAAGTGAAATGTCAGTGGGCAGATGACAGTAGGCAGTTGGCAGTAGAGAAATCAGAAATCAGTGTCAGAAGTATATCTGGCGCAGGCTTCCCGGCCTGTACCTAGTCGTTACTTATTTTATCTGAAAGTAACGATGTTGTCAATGAACTTTTCTTAGTTATTAGTTAAGTAACGCGTGGGCACAGGTCAGGAGACCTGCGCCAGCTACGAGAGATCAGTAGGCAGTTAGCAGTAGAGAAATCAGAAATCAGTGTCAGAAGTATATCTGGCGCAGGCCTCCCGGTCTGTGCCTAGTCGTTACTTATTTTATCTGAAAGTAAGGATGTTGTCAATGAACTTTTCTTAGTTATTAGTCAAGTAACGCGTGGGCACAGGTCAGGAGACCTGCGCCAGCTATGGGAGATCAGTGGGCAGATAACAGAAGGCAGTAGGCAGTAGAGAAATCAGAAATCCAGATGTCAGAGATCAGAAGTCAGTTGGCAGAATACAGAGTGATGGGAAGTTTATGTTTAAGAGTATCATTGTTATTCAGCAATTCCTAGTGTGTGCCGCCTATTGTGCCCCTTGTGGTTAAAGAAAAGTTGCCATGAAATACTACAGATGAACGAAATGCGACGCAACGATGACGCCATGAAAAACTGCCGCCGGTACCATAAAATATTAACTCAAACAGCATTACCTCAGTGCTTCCTGACTTCTGATATCTTATTTCTAATTCCTTCTTTCACTCCGGAAGCACAAACGTAGCTAATGTGGTGCTTTTATTTTTTTTCATGTACCAGTCGTTGTACGTAAGTTCCATTGTGTTTATATGACTCCATCCAAAATCGGTATTTCTATAGGCTTTTATTGTATTTATGAAAGCGGTACTGTTATTGATCTTTTCTTTAAACCTGATGACTGTTGAATGTGCGGCAACCAGAGAATAACGTTTATCAATAGACGCATGTAAACCTTTAGTAGCAAACAGTTCCCGCAGTTTATAGCGAATGTTTTGTAAAGTATCATTATCCGGGTAACCTTGCAACAATATACACGACGGTGATGCGGTGATGCCCGAAAAACGAATATTAAATGCTTTTTTATTTATCAATGCTTCTTCCACTACGTTTATGTAAGCAGCAGGTTGTATTTGATTCAACGAAAAGCCCTGTAAACCGGAAATGAGTGTTAGTGCCGTTATATGTATATCTGTTGCCGGATAATAGTATTGCCCCGGTTCCAGTCGGCGAAATTTGGTAAACATTTTTTGTATGGATTTCTTTATTTCGTTCGATGGTCTCATAATTAATGAAACTCCATAACGGGTATCGTTTTTTGAATTGATCAAATGGTCATACTCAAAAACGCCGTTATTAAACTTGCTTAGCGATCTGTACCATAAATTATCATAATGTTTTTTCAAGTTCATGACAAGCGGTGGGGTTGATTAATTGGTAATCAAATTTAATCAATATACGCTACTTCTTTATTGCAAGGCAAACGTCTTGTCCACGAATTACACCAATTTCCACGAATTAATCACAGGAAGCAAAAAGTATTTTAATAAATCGCCGTTAGGCATTCTTCGAGTAATTCGAGTAATTCGTGGATAAAAGAAAAACGGAAATCGCTCGTATAACAATAACTTTGCCCGCACTTGCTTGTAATATTTCAATATCGAATAATAAATTAATCCACATGAGTTTATTAAACCGTTTTGCTAAGATCAACACTTTTATTTTTGATGTAGATGGTGTACTGACGGATGCCGGCATTTTACTGCTGGAAGACGGACAAATGGTGCGCTGTATGAATACAAAAGATGGATATGCGATGCAGCTTGCTATAAAAAAAGGATATAGAATTGTAATAATTTCCGGAGGCGCGTCAGATGCGGTAGCCATGAGGCTTACAAAACTGGGTATTAAAGAACAGGAAATTTTCCTGAAAGTGCATAATAAAATAGAGGTGATGAGGGAATATATGGAGCGCAATGGGGTTAGCCGCGAAGAAATTCTATATATGGGAGATGATATACCTGATTACGAGGTAATGAAAGAGGCCGGTATTGCTTGTGCGCCGGCCGATGCTGTTGGGGAAATTAAGCACATATCGTCATATATTTCTCCATTGCAGGGCGGTTGCGGTTGTGTGCGGGATGTGATTGAAAAAGTAATGAAATTGCGCGGTGACTGGAATATTGATGTGTCGGTGCAAAGTAAGTGAGGAGGAGAGGGCAGAAGTCAGAAATCAGAAGAAGATGTCATTGTCAAGGTAATTATTAATAAGAACCGCATGTAAGACATGTTTTTATTATGAGCCCAACATTTGAATTGCTATGAAACAGCCGTTGCGTCGCACTCTTGTACTATAGTAATTCTATTCGGCAATAAGCAACAAGGAACTAAATGACGCTCTTAGTTAATGTTTAACCACAAGGAGCACAATAGAGGCACAAGGCACACAAGGGTTTGCTGAATTGTTACCAACTCTTGTGTGCCTTGTGCTTTCCTGGTGAACCTTGTGGTTAACAATTTCTTCTGGCGTCTGATTTCTGATCTCTGACTTCTCTACTGTCAACTGCCTACCGACCTCTACCTCTAATTTTGTCTTAACCTTAAGGTTCCAAAGAAAAAACTTTCTGTAACTTGGTGGTCTTAATCTTAAAATACTAACTCTTGAAATTGTTAGGCGCATTTTTAAAACTTATTCGTTGGCCAAATCTGGTATTTATAGTGCTTACGCAGGTATTGTTTTACTATTGTATAGTATTGCCAATTTTTACGGTTGAAGGTGCTGCCGCTCTAAATAAATTAACACCGGCTTTGTTTTGGGCATTGGTAGTCGCTTCTGTTTCCATAGCGGCTGGCGGTTATATAATAAATGATTATTTCGATTTGAATATTGACCAGGTAAATAAGCCCAATGATATCGTTATTCAAAAAATTATTAAGCGCAGGTGGGCAATTATCTGGCATTTGGTATTTTCAGTTGTAGGTATAGCTATTACTTTTTTTGTTGGAATGGTTATTCACAATCTATTGCTGTGGGCTGCCAATGTTGCGTGTGTATTGCTTTTGCTGTTTTATTCCACCACATTCAAGAAACAGTTGCTAATAGGCAATGTGATCATTTCATTATTAACAGCCTGGGTAATACTGGTGCTGTATTTTAGCGAAGTGCGGGTAACATACTGGACCTGGACACCCGATTTCAGATCGTTGTATCAATCAAAAATTACTACGCTTTTTAAATTTGCCATTATATATGCGGGTTTCGCTTTTATTATTTCCTTAGTAAGGGAAGTGATAAAAGATATGGAAGATATGGCAGGCGACGAAAAGTATGATTGCAAAACGATGCCCATCGCGTGGGGCATTCCGGCATCAAAAGTGTTTATAGCCGTGTGGTTGATTGTGTTGATCGTAACCATGTTCATAGTGCAGGTGTATGGTTTAATGAAAGGCTGGTGGCTTGGCGTCATCTATTGTTTTGCGGCTATTGTTATACCCTTGGTTTTATTGATAAGAGATTTATACAAATCCACGAATTCTACCGATTACCACAAGTTGAGCAGGCGCATCAAATTGATAATGCTTACGGGAATTTTGTCTATCTTGTTTTTTAAATTGTACATGTAAAATATGGAGAGAATTGTTTTAGCTTCCCAATCGGCACGAAGAAAACAGTTGCTGGAGTGGGCGGAAATTTCTTTTGATGTAATTGTTAAAGACACCGATGAATCTTATCCGGAAGGTATGCCCGTTGAAGACATCCCGGTTTATATAGCAAGAAATAAAGCGCAAGCGGTAAGAAAAGAATTGAGTCACGACAGAACCATTCTTGCCGCGGATACCATAGTGGTACTCGACAATGAAATTATTGGAAAACCTGAAGACCGTGAGGACGCGATTGAGATTCTTAGAAGGCTGCAGGGAAGGATGCACAGGGTGATTACTGGTGTAGTTATTTTAAAAAGTGAAAAAGAAATCGCGTTTTTCAATACCACCGAAGTCTGTTTTAATTCCCTCACCATTGAGCAAATCATGTTTTACATAGATAAGTATAAACCTTACGATAAAGCCGGCGCTTATGCCATTCAGGAATGGATTGGGGTGGTAGGAATTGAATCAATTAATGGAGATTTTTACAATGTTATGGGATTGCCTGTGAATAGGGTAGTGAAGGAGTTGGCGAAAAAACTAATTTGAAAATTTGCTAATTTGAAAATTTGAGAATTCGTTGAGATGGAATTGTTCATTAATTCAATGATTCGATAATTCAATAACTTCTGAAGGTTTGCTTGTACCAAAACACCAGCAAACGGCAACCTGCCCCCGCTCCATAGCATTACAACCGCACAAGTGAGTGACACAACGATGCTTAATAGTAGCACTATCGCTGATTTACAAAAAAACTTTGCATATTTGTATGCTGTGTAAAGTATAATAAGAATAGCCTTACACCTTACCCCATGCGCCTTACACTTCTTACTTCCCCTAATATTTTTTTTTAAACAAACCCTGATCTTATGACAGAACGATTGTTGCAATTTATATGGCAGTTTCAATATTTTAATGCTGGTGAATTGCGAACAGAACAAGGAGACCCCGTTTCAATTATAGCAGCAGGAAAATACAACACTAACCAGGGACCCGATTTTTTGCAGGCCAAAATAAAAATCGGCGATACGCTTTGGGCCGGAAATGTTGAGCTGCACATCCGCACAAGCGACTGGAATAAACACTCGCATCAAAATGATTCCAACTACAATAATGTAATTCTGCATGTGGTATGGCAAAATGATATCGCTGTCGAAAATTCTACTTTGCCTTTATTGGTTTTGGAAAACAGGATATCTTCGTTGCTTATCGAGAAATATAAATCGTTTATGGAGCAGCAAGGTTTCATTCCATGCGCGGCAGGATTGCAGTCTGTGAGCGAAATTATCTGGCTTACATGGAAAGACCGTTTGCTGGTGGAACGCATGCAAAGAAAAGCCGCTGTTATAACTGGGCAACTGTTTCCGCGGTCGAACAATCATTGGGAGGAAGTGTGCTGGTGGCTGGTGGCGCGCAATTTTGGTATAAAAATAAATGCGGACGCGTTCGAAGCCGTAGCACGTTCCATTTCCATAAATATTTTAGCGAAGCATAAAAATAGTATTCATCAACTGGAAGCGATGCTTTTTGGCCAGGCGGGGTTGCTTGAATGTGATTTTGAAGAAAGCTATCCAGTAATGCTAAAAAAGGAATATGCTTTTTTAAGTAAAAAATATAGTCTGAAGCCGGTTACTGTTCCGGTTCATTTTTTGCGAATGCGGCCTTCTTCTTTTCCTACGGTTCGATTGGCTCAACTGGCCGCATTTATTTATCAATCTTCTCATCTTTTTTCACAAGTTCTCGAAAGCAAAAACGTCAAAGAGATCATAAAGTTATTTGAAGTGACGGCAAACGATTATTGGCATTATCATTACCGGTTTGATGAAAGAGCGGCATATTTGCCGAAGAAGGTTGGACAGGATAGTATAAATGTATTTATAATCAATTCATTAGCGCCGTTATTGTTTGCTTATGACAATTATCATCATCAGCAGAAAAATAAAGACAAAGTAATGGACTGGCTGCAGGAGCTTGCGCCGGAAAAAAATGCCATCACCAAAGCGTTTTGTAGTTATGGAGTGCTTAATAAGTCTGCATTTGACAGCCAGGCTTTGTTGGAACTAAAATCAATGTATTGCGATGTGAAAAAATGTCTTGACTGTGCAATAGGAAATAATTTGTTAAAATATATTAAAAAGTGAGTATTTTGCAAAAAAATACCTCTCTTTTTTAATTATTTTCTAGGTGATTATTGCTTTCAATTGTACTTTTGCAAATAGTGCCGTTAAGTTTGGGCGGTTATTTAACGTTTTGTAGGCAACCATAATCAAACATATAGTGTCTTTACATGTTAAATATATATAATAAATAGATAATAACAGCAACAGAATATGAGGCAACTTAAAATTGCTACACAGATTACGAACCGGGACTCGCAGGCGGTTGAAAAGTATCTCCAGGAAATTTCGAAGATTTCGATGATCACTCCGGAGGAGGAGACTGTGTTGGCACAAAGAATTAAGATGGGCGATCAGAGGGCTTTGGATAAACTAGTGCAGGCTAACCTACGTTTCGTAGTGTCTGTGGCTAAGCAATATCAACACCAGGGACTTTCCTTGAGCGATCTTATTAATGAAGGTAATTTAGGATTGATCAAAGCGGCACAGCGTTTTGACGAAACAAAAGGTTTCAAATTTATTTCCTATGCAGTTTGGTGGATTCGTCAGTCAATTTTACAAGCTTTGGCGGAACAAGGGCGTTTAGTTCGCTTACCCCAAAACAAAATCGGCACTTACAACAAGGCGAATAAAGCTTACATGGCTTTTGAACAAGAGCACGAACGTGAGCCTTCAACAGAAGAACTTGCCGAAATACTGGAAATGAGCGAAACCGAGATCAATAACATTTTTCAAAGCAATACCCGCCACACATCATTAGATGCGCCGGTACATGAAGCGGAAGATGTGGCTATGGGCGATTTGCTGGAAGGCAGCGATGATACGGATGATGACGTAATGCAGGATTCGTTAAGAAATGAAATTCGCCGCATACTTAAATCATTAAGTCCACGCGAAGCGGAAATCGTAAACGCTTATTTCGGCCTCGACGGTGAAAATGGTGTAACCATCGAACAAATCGGTCAAAAATACGACCTTACAAAAGAACGTATTCGCCAAATTAAGGAAAGAGCTATCAAGCGTTTGCAAAAAGCACGCTATAGCAACGCATTAAAAGCATATTTGGGATAAACCGTTTAGTAAAATATTGTTTAAAAGCCCGGCTTTTGCCGGGTTTTTTTATATGGCGGTTGTGAAATACTTCAAGGTCTCCGGTTTTCCTGTTTCAGGTTTGAATGCAATTTTTCCGACATCATAAATGCTAAAGTTTTATTATGGAACCGGCGGTATAACCCTGATTAGGCTTGAGTTGCGACGCTCCGTTCAACAGTAGGAATGCTAATCATCAATTTCAAAAAGCCCCATAAAAAAATATCGAATAGGTGAAGGAAAAGGCTATATTGAGTTCATGTGATAATTACCGCAACGCTTATACCCTATACCTTTGCCCTTTTAAATTATAACTCTATCACTTACCTTTGCCAGCCGGAATTGCTAAATTCGGCAATCAAAAAATTGTTTTGATAATTTGCTTTACATATTTTCTGATTTTATCCTAAGAAATTTAAAATAAAATATTAATGGAAAGAGTTCAATGTTTGATTATAGGATCAGGCCCTGCGGGATATACCGCCGCAATTTATGCATCGCGTGCTAATCTGAAACCTGTTTTGTACCAGGGAATTCAACCGGGTGGGCAGTTAACTATTACAACAGAAGTTGAAAATTATCCGGGCTACCCCGATGGCGTGTTAGGTCCTGAAATGATGGTGGATTTTGAAAAACAAGCGTCGCGAATGGGTGCGGATATTCGTTTTGGACTGGCTACTAAAGTCGACTTTTCAAAGCAACCATATAAGGTGGAGATTGATGAAGAAAAAGAAATAGAAGCAGATACCGTTATTATCGCTACCGGCGCTTCTGCAAAATGGTTGGGGCTTCCAAGCGAGCAGCGCCTCAACGGGTTTGGCGTAAGTGCATGCGCGGTATGCGATGGATTCTTTTTTAGAGGAAAGGAAGTAGCGATTGTAGGTGCCGGTGATACTGCATGTGAAGAAGCATTGTATCTTTCAAAATTATGCAGCACCGTACACATGGTTGTTCGCAAAGGCGAAAGTGGTATGCGGGCTTCTAAAGTGATGCAGGATAAAGTGAAGTCCACTTCTAATATAAAGGTTTACTGGAATAGCGTAACGGAAGAAATTGTTGGTGAAAACAAAGTGGAGTCGATGAAAATTAAAAACACGCTTACCAACGAAGTGCAGCAAATACCTGTAAGTGGCTTTTTTGTAGCGATTGGCCATCAACCTAATTCCGATATATTTAAAGGATGGCTTGATATGGATGAAGCCGGTTATATAAAGACCATACCCGGCAGTTCCAAAACTAATGTAGAAGGCGTATTTGCCGCCGGAGACGTGCAGGATAAAAATTACCGTCAGGCTGTAACCGCCGCCGGAAGCGGTTGTATGGCCGCTTTGGATGCGGAAAGATATTTAACAGCAAAAGGGCTGTAAGACAGCAGATATCAGTTGGCAGTAGGCGGTAGACAGTAAGAAAATTACTGACCTCTGACATCTGATATCTGATTTCTGACCTCTGACATCTAACATCTGATCTCTCATTTAAAATACCTACTTTAATATGATTACCGTACATCTCGACGATCTTGTTTTTCATGCATATCATGGAGTACATGATGGCGAATCTGCAGTTGGAAATAGTTTTCAGGTAAATTTGAAAGTAACTTATGATGAAGGAAATATTCCGCTGAACGATCTTAAGAATGTTGTTAATTATGAAGAGTTGTACGCTATTGTAAAAAAACGTATGGCTGTTTCAACGCCATTATTAGAAGAACTGGCCGAGAGTATTATTCGTAAAATAAGACATGAATATGGAAGCGTTCAGGAAGTAATTGTTACCATTCTAAAATTAAATGCACCCATTGAAGGAATTCATGGTAAGGTGGGTATAACCTTGCAGAAAAAGTTCAGTTAAGATTTTTGATTGAGTAATTTGCATGTGAAACATGCCATTACCATGATTACGATTGGACTTATTAAAGAAGGAAAAATACCGGAAGACAATCGCGTTGCGTTGATACCGGAACACTGCAAATGGGTAGAGGAAAATTTTCCAAATGTAAAAGTTGTTGTGCAGAGTAGTAAAACAAGGTGTTTTACTGATACGGAATATAAGCGAAAAGGGATCGAAGTAACTGATGATCTTAGCAATTGCGACATATTAATAGGCATAAAAGAAGTGCCTGTTCAGGATTTGATCCCCAATAAAACTTATTTGTTTTTTTCCCACACAAAAAAGAAGCAGCCGCACAACCGGCAAATGCTCCAAAGTATTCTTGAAAAGAAAATTACCTTAATAGATTTCGAATGTCTTGAACATAATGACGGGCAACGTATCATCGGATTTGGTTTTTTCGCAGGCGTGGTGGGCGCTCACAATGGTATAATGACATATGGCAGGAAAACAGGATTATTCAGTTTGCAGCGTGTTTATAAGCAATCCAATTTGCGGGAACTGATACATACTTATTTCGGATTGAAATTGCCAAACATTAAAGTGGCGGTTACAGGCTCTGGAAGAGTGGCCGCAGGAACGCTTGAAATTATGAACCTGTTGGGAATAATTGAAGTGGAGCCGGATGAGTATCTGAAAAAAAGTTTTTCATATCCTGTATATACACAGCTTAAAGGGCTGGATCTTTATGAACATGGACAAACGGGTAAGTATGATCGTGAGCACTTTCATGATAACCCGCAAGAGTATGTATGCAAGTTTTTGCCCTACACCAAAACCTCCGATGTTTTAATAAACGGAATTTATTGGGACGAAAATATACCACGATTATTCAGTATGAATGATGCGCGATCTGCTGAGTTTGCCATACAGGTAATTGCCGATGTTACAGATGATAAAAATGGCTCAGTGCCTGTTAATATTGGCGATCAGCCCATTGAAGATCCCGTGTATGGCATTGATAAAAAAACACTTAAAAAAGCAGCTCCTTATTTGCCCGGTACAATAGATATAATGGCTGTAGGCAATCTGCCAAATGAATTGCCTCGTGATGCCTCTGTTTATTTTGGTGATCAGCTTCTCAAATATGTTTTAACCGATTTGCTGAGTAATAATGGTTCGGAGATAATTGAGAGAGCAACAATGGTGAAAAACGGCGAATTAACCGGACGCTATAGCTATTTGGGCGATTATGTTAATCCTGGTGCTATTTAAGATTTTATTTTTTGGGACCGGCGGTAGTGCTACTATTAAGCATCGTTGTGTCACTCACTTGTACGGTTGGAATGCTATTGAGCTGCCTCATCCCCAGCCCTTCTCCAAAGGAGAAGGGAGTCCCGCGCACAAAGCGGGTATTCGTAATCTCAACATTTTTTTCAACTTTCAACTATACAGCATTCTCCATTCTCAACTCTCCATTCTCCATTTATTGTAACCACAAGGTTCACCAGGAAAGCACAAGGCACACAAGGGTTGGTAACAATTCAGCAAACCCTTGTGTACCTTGAGCCTCTATTGTGCCCCTTGTGGTTAAAATAAATGGAGAGTTGAGAATGCTTTATACACTGATTACATGTGAAAGCAAAAGCACTCATAACCCATAACTCATTACTCATTACTCGATGAATAGAATTCCTACCGTACAAGTGAGTGACACAACGATGCTTAATAGTAGCAATCAGTTGGTTTACAAAAAAAAATCTTAGCGCATTTTTATGCTGTGGGAAGTATAATATGCTATTCAGAAAATTATTGAGTAGTTGAGCACTCCTAATATTTTCATGTTACCATATTCAATAAGTATGCCGTCGCAAAAAATAATTGCAATTGGTTTTTCTATTTACGAGAGTGATCATTTATAAAGGTAAATCTCAATTTTGCCATCTTTTGTTATAGCGCCGCGATACATACCTTCGGTATTAAAGGGCATTGCCATGTTTCCATTTTTATCAAGCGCTATAATTCCACCGTTGCCGCCCATTTTGCCAATTTTTTCTATAACTGTTTTTGCGGCTTCGGTTACTGAGAGTCCTTTGTATTCCATTAAAGCAGACAAATCGTGGGCGGCCACACTACGAATGTAATACTCACCCCAACCAGTACACGAAATGGCTGCCGTATTATTGTTGGCATAAGTGCCGGCTCCAATAATAGGAGAATCGCCGATGCGTCCGAATTTTTTATTTGTCATTCCTCCTGTGGATGTACCAGCGGCGAGATTTCCGTTTTTATCAAGCGCTACGCAACCAACTGTTCCAAATTTATAATCGTCGCCTGCGCCGGTTATTTTAGTTTTAACAAGTACAAGTGAATCGGTATATGAACCATTGTGAAAGCTTTGCTGCTTTTTACTTTTAATACTATCACGTAGTAAGGCGTTTTGCAAGTTCTTCCAGCTTTCTTCTGTAAAAAAATAAGAAGGATCTACTATTTCCAGGCCGGACTCTTTCGCAAATTGTTCCGCTCCTGCACCGGCCATCATCACATGTTGCGATTTTTCCATAACGGTACGGGCCGCGCTGATTGGGTTGCGAATTGTCCTCACCCCGGCAACCGCTCCTGCAGCTAAGGTTTTGCCATCCATAATTGAAGCATCAAGTTCCACGCGGCCGTCGTTTGTGAATACGGCTCCTTTGCCGGCATTAAAATGAGGATCATCCTCCAGCACCCTTATAGCGGCTTCTACTGCATCTAAGCCCGGCTTACCGGCCTTCAAAGCAGCATAGCCCGTTTCAAGCGCTTTTTGAAGCACTGCTTTATATTCAGCTTCCTTTGCCGGTGTCATATTGTTTTTTACAATAGTGCCTGCACCACCATGTATTACCAACACATAGTGGCCTTGTGGTTGTTGTTGGGCTATGCTCCGGTGAGCTATCGATGCCAGTAGGAGAGTGATTAAAAGTATTATGTTGCTTCTCATAAAAAACCTCTGTTATTTTGAGAAATTGAATTAATAAACCTGTGGCCTTGAGTGAATTTAAGAAAAAGACGCCATTATGATTGTTTTAGTAATAGTCTATGTCCACGAATTACACGAAACCTCACGAATTAATTTATAAGGAGCTTGCGTGAGATATAAACCATCAATAGCTCAGCATTCGTTCAATTCGTGCCATTCGTGGAAAAAAAATAAAGTTTTACTTCTCTCGCAAATTTATTGATCGAGTAATATGTATTTGTTCAAGAAAATACTCATCATGGGAAATGACGATCAATGTGCCGTTATAATCGCTGATTGCTGTTGTTAGGATTTCAATATTTTGTATGTCAAGATTATTTGTCGGTTCGTCGAGAATAATGATATCGGGGGCTTGCCTGCTGATAGATAAGCAACACAAGATCAGTCGCATTTTTTCACCGCCGCTAAGCGCGGAACCATTTTTATCCCAATCATCCATAAAAAATAAAAACCTGGTAAGGTATATTTTTACTTCATGCTCTTGTAATCCGGTGTAGTTAAACATTTGCGCTTGTTCATAAATGGAAATATTGTTTTGAATAATGGAATAGTCCTGATCGATATAAATGATCTTCATATCTGCACGTTGTATGGAGCCGGTGCAGGGCTCAATTTCACCTAAAATGATTTTTATTAAAGTGGTTTTGCCTGATCCGTTCATACCTTTAATGGCAATACGATCGCCACTTGTAATCAGAAAACTCAGCGGCTGATCCCAAAGCGATTGCGAGTTATATCCAAATTCTATATTCCTTGCATTGATTAAGATCTTTCCTGTGTGAAGTGTTGAATTATCAAATCCAAGTTTCATTTTATCTACATCTGGTAATTCTTTTCGCAGTTGGTTTAATTCTTCCGAAATAGATTCGATTTTTTCAGTATGAACGTTCTTTAATTGAGAAAAACTTTTCTCTCCGCTATTTTTCAACGTGTTCATTAAGATGGTGGGAAGACCGGCTTTTTCCTGTTTTTTTCTGCCTCGTGCATTTAGTTTTTGCTGGCGTTCTATGGCTTCACGCTTTACTTCTTTCGCTTTGCGTAAATCTTTTTCATGGCTTTTTACATCTTGCAGCAGGGCATTTTGTTCGCTTTTCTTTTGTTCAAGATAAAATTCATAATCACCTCCATACACACTTATACCATGTTTGCTGAGTTCATAAACCGAGCCAACAAGATGTAGCAATTTTCTGTCGTGACTTACAATTAGTAGTGTAGCGGTCGATGTTTGTATGAGATCATACAGCAACTGCCTGCTATAAACATCCAGATGATTGCTGGGTTCATCCATTAAAACGATTTCCGGCTGATGAATAATAATACCGGCAAGAAAGACTTTCGTTTTTTGCCCGCCGCTTAGCAGGCTCATTTTTTGCGTAAGGTCAAAACCCTCAAGGTTCCAGTATGATAGAGCTTTTTCGCAACGTTCTTCTATTGTCCAATCGTCATTTAGCAAAGCGAGATTTGTGTCAGTTACATTGCCTTTAAGAATGTCTTTAAGGGCTTTTAATTTGCTTTCTATTCTTAGCGCCTGCGCAATGGTATAGTTGTTAAATTGCCCGAATAATTGCGGAATATAATAAGGTTGCGTATCAGCGGCTACAGTGCCTGACGACGGCTGGAGAACGCCTGCGATGATCTTTAACAAGGTTGATTTTCCACTACCATTATTGCCAATTAAAGCAATTTTTTGTTGCCTGCCAACTGTCAGGTGTATATCACTGAAAAGTAAATCTTTATTAGGATGTGTATAAGAAACGTTTTGTAGAATAAGCATAATTCCTTTCTGTAAAAGTTTTGAAACAACCCACATGTTGTTTTATAATGTGGTATATCTTTTATTTATTGAAAGAAATTATATTTTCATTGAAGGATTTTTTCGTTCTGTGCAAAGGTAAGGAATTAGTTGAAAGTTGAAAATTGAAAGTGGGTATGACTTCTGACTTCTCTACTGCCTACTTGCTCACCAGAGTTACTGCCGTACAAGTGAGTGACACAACCGAAGCTTAATAGTAGCAATACAGCCGGTCCCATAAAAAAACAACACGTAATGTTATGGAGAGTTTATTTTAAAGGCTTGCTTATAAAAAAGATTTCCTACACTTTTTAAGTATAGGAAATCCCTTTGTTTACAGTCTATTGTCCCCTTTATTTGATCTTAATAACATTTCCGGATGGATCAACTATTACCTTTTTCGTTTTCTTGCCGTTTGATGCGGTCACTTCATAATATTCTTTGTTTTTGTTGTGATTTGTGGTTTTGTAATATGATTTCGACACAAGTTTATAACCTTTTCCTTCGCCTAACTTTTTCAAAGAAGTTTTTACTGCATCGGGAAGGTTAACTTCTTTTTGTTCAAATTTGGACATTAGTAAATTTCCATCGGCGTCGTACAAGCCATAGTATTTTACATCGTCTCTTGTAAAGCTGATGGTGTAGTGATCAATTTTTTCTCCGGGCTGTAAATTATCTTCTTCGGTAACAGCCCATTTTTTTACCATTTCCGGTGTTACTTTAAAATATTTTATGGCCTGAGCGTCAGGAAAATCCTGTTCCAGTTTGGAAATTACTTTTTCCGGCGTTTGTGCCTTACTGATAGGTACAGCTCCTGACCCTTTAATAATTATTTCATCCTGGGCCAACAGATGAACATAGAAAATAATTACGGGAATAAACAATAGATACTTTTTCATAATAGACAATTAAAAATGAGTGAATGGTTATTAATCTGGTTATAGATTACTATAGTAATTTCGAAAATGGTTCAGTAGTATATGAATTTTATAGTATAAATTGTTGTTATTAAGATCGATTTATTGTTAGTTTCCCCAGCCGCTGATGCCCAGTTTTATTCCGAAAAATGAAGTGCCAATTAAGTCTGACGCCTCAGGAAAAAAATGGTAAGTGCCTGCTAAAACAATTCCATGATTTATGTTCTTATTCAGGCGGATACCAATTTCTCCATTACCTGCAAACTGTGCACCATTGGCTTTAAACTCGTACAAACCTGCATCGTAGCGCTGATCCTGATAAGCCACGCCGGCACCTATACGCACAAACGGAACTACTTTTTCTTTTGGATCTTTAAAGTCGAATTGCGCGATAGCCATTACCGGTATTATGTTGGTAAAATTTGTGATATTGGCATTAAGTGTTCCTCCGTTTATGTCTTTGGTAACTCTTCCAAGCTTGTCAGAAAAATAAAACCAACCGATGGAGCCGCCTAATGAGATTTTTTGATTTTTAAGCCTGTGGCGGTATTGACCGGTGAAACCAACGAAACTTGTTTTGCCGACAAAATCTTTAAAATCGCCGGTCGGAAAAGATATTTGATAAGTGAATTCTGCCACCTGCGCATGGGCGCTAGTATAAATGACGAATGCAGTTATAATACTAATTATGTATTTCATAATGCGGTGTTTGTTATTTTAAATAAGGTGATTGAATGAACATCTGCGCTATACTTTTATCGATCCGCGATGAAATGTCTGACGTTGATCCTTCCAGTAAACCATTGGCAACACCCAGCCAAACTGCCGGCAATTGCTTGTTTTGCGCATTGTTGGGGTTTGTTATAGTTACTATTAAAGACCCGGTATTGTAAGTAGCGCACACAAGATCGGTCGGATAATACCAGCCCCATGTAGGATCCCACGGATATGGATAAGGAGTCCAGCCCGGCCACCAATTCCAATAACACCACCAGCAATACATGTCGCAAATTCCATTTACCTGTGTGGTAACAGATGGTAACACCACAACATCAGCTCTATTGCCGGTTACATTTGTTATTTGTTGCCAGCCCAGCGCATCTAACTGTTGCTTAAGATCTTGCAAAATGCGGGCATCATATTGATGGTTAGCTTTGGTAGGATCTGTTGCAATATGAACTACTGAGTCTGGAAGAGAGTATGTTTGTACTGAAGAAAAATTGAAGGCTTTGTCTTCTTTCGTGTACACCAGGTCGTAATCATCAATGTAATCGGGTGAAGAAGGATAACAACCTGCAAGCATTGTGCTAACATACAATAGCACAACAAATAATGTTGTTTGTGAATAAGACTTTTTAATGATCATACTAATTTTTTTTTGTTTATCAAAGACAGATAAAAACAACAGTCCGAATAAACAAGAAGTTTGTATAACCGCGGCTCGTGTTGTTTTACATTAACTATAACCATCTGTATTCAAGATTGTTCGATATTTTTTTGATTTTTTTTAATCTTATTTTCAGAAGCCTTATTTATAAGTATGCTTTGTTTTCCCATGCAGTTACGTTTTACCATGCAATGAAATTTTTATCAGGCTATATTCAAATCTTTTATTTGCATGAATTATGGAACCGGCGTCAGAGCCCTGATGTGACTTTGGTTGCGACGCTCCGTTCAGCGGTAGAATATAAATCAAATGTGAAAATGTGGAAATGCGAGGGAGCATTCAATTAATTCATAAAAGGTAATTAGTAAAATACTATTCTGTTATTCAACAAAATCCTGATCATCGTGTTAAATAGTTTTGATGTATCGCTATTAAAGGTTTAAAAACATTATTATGAGAAAGTCATTATTGATACTTGCTATTTTGTTCACGTATAGCAATGTACAATCACAAGAGCCTAAGCTTTCACTGAATGCACTTGGCGGCTATGTGTTTAATGATAATTTTTCAACACCGGATTATTACGGCACGTTAAAAGGAGGTTTTCAGTGGCAGGTTGGTCTTGAAGCGGGGTTGAAAAATTTTTATGGTATTGAATTATACTATGTGCGGCAGGATGGAACGGCAAATATCAATGCGCCTTTAATTTCAAAGGAAACAGATGTTGCTATGAATTATGTAATGCTTGGAGGTAAAAGATATTCGTACTTAGGAAGTGATAAACTTATGGCGTGGGGAGGCTTAAGCCTGGGTGCGGCCTTTGGACATAACAAAAGCAGTGATGATGATTTCACAAAATTTGCGTGGGGCGCCCGCTGCGGACTTAAAGCCAAACCTAATTCACAATCGGCTGTAGCTTTTTTATTCCAGGTGCAATTACTTTCGGCAGTACAAGCAGGTAGTGGTGGTTTTTATTTTGGTACTACCGGCAGCGGCGTTGGATATTCAACTTATTCAACCATTTACCAGTTTGGATTAAGCGGAGGAATAGCAATAAGGATGAAGTGATTGTGTGAAGATGTATCAAAGTTTATAAAAAACTTTATAAAAAGTAATAGTCTAACAAAATGTAAAAAGCGGGTTCTGTGGAACCCGCTTTTGTAATTGAAATTTTCATTGCTCGATAGAAATCCAACTGTTGAACGGAGCGTCGCAACCAAAGCTCCATCAGGGCTATGATGCTCGTCTCATTATAATAGTAATTTCGACATTTACACTGCTGCAAAATTTTGAAATCATTTTATCTCAACATTGATACACCATTCACACGGTGATTATTATTTCTTTTTTTCATCCTCATCTTCATCTTCTTCATCATCCTCTTCAAAATCTTCGTCATCTTCCTCGTCTTCGTCGTCATAATAATAATTATCTTCATCATCGTCTTCGTCATCGTAATAATCATCCTCGTCATCTCCGGAGCCATAAATGCTTTTGAATTCAATTATCTTGTCGTCATCGAGTTCCTCAATTATTTCCGCTATTGTGTCGCTTTTCTTTTTCCAGAAATCTTCTGGCAGAGGTGTATAACTGCGAAGCAGAAAGCAATTGCCTGTTTCAAAAATGGGGCAAACCAATTCTATTTCATCTTCTGCTGTGTCACGTATAAGGTAATACATATCAAGTGTTAAATCTGCATAGGTAGCCATAAAAATGTTTTTTTAAAGTTATTATTATTTTTTAAACCTTTTTATTAATTTAATGCTAACACACATTACCTTCACGCATCAACCTGTATTATTCCTCATCTTCTTCATAATTGAAAGCATCCTGGTTGAAGTAGGCTTTTTCCCATGCTTTCACTTTATCATCGCTCAGTAATTCAATAATGTCGAAGATGGGCGCTTCTTTCTTTTTCCACTCCATAATTTCTGTTTCTTCATACCGCGAAATAAAATGGCAGTGGTCTGATGCCAGGTTTATCTTTATGAGTTTGAGCGGCTCGGTTTCCCTCTCCTGTATAATATAATAACAACCGGGTTCTAATAATGAATACGAATACATACGCACAAATTTTCAACGTTTAACAAATAGATAATTTTTACAATGCAAGCAACTGTCCTGTAATGAATTTAATGGGCGAATGTAAAGGTTAGTAGTAATAACCACAGAAAGGAAAAAACCCGTTACGCGTGGTTGAAACCCAAATATACGATTATTGTCCAGTTTGGAAAATTTGAAAGGTTAATAGATTGTGTTTTTTAAGAAAATAAAAAATTTGTATTGAAAATCAATTAATAACGATTTTGAAATGTAAAAAATGTGATTAAAGTGAAAATGCGAAAAATGTGGAAATGTGAAAATGCACTGTGATAAAATTGCTTATTAATTCAATGATTCAATAATTTCTGTAGTGCTGCTTGAACTAAAACACCGGTAACCTGCAACCTGCGACTTGCACTTTCAACTTTCCACTAAACAAATGTTTCCTACTTTTGAATTGTATACACAATACCTAATGGAAAAAATAATTTTTACTGAAGAATTTTGCCAGCCACGAAAGCTGTTCCCTTTCACACTTATCAGGCAGGTGCAGGATATTCGTATCGGTATTCTTACCATAAGGGAAAAATGGGAACATTATTTACAGCTTCCTTCTTTTAACAAATGGCTTGACAATTATAAGGATGATGAGCGCTCGCTCAAGATTGATGAAGATCTACCTTCGGGAGATTATTTGTTGATTCACAGCAATGTACTGCCTTCTCCTAAAATAATTGAGCAGGTAAAAAACATGCGGCCCGGCGAATTATTGCTATGCGCTTCTAATGGGCCGGTGGCAATAAAGTTCAGTCATAGCGGCATTATTAATACCAGCGATATAAAGGTGTCGCGTACGGTTTTGCTGGAAGAAGAGGCCAAAGTGATTGCACAACCCTGGCATATTTTTCAACTGAATAATTATGCAATTTGTGAAGACTTTCGCTTGCTTACACAAGGCAGAAATTCCGAACCTTTATCTCCAACCAATGAAGTTGTTTCTCCTGAAAATATTTTTTTGGAAAAAGGAGCTGTTGTGGAATATAGTGTTTTAAATGCATCTGCCGGACCAATTTATATCGGCAAAAACGCTGAAATAATGGAAGGCTCGCTCATTCGTGGTCCGTTGGCTTTGTGCGAGGGTGCTGTGTTAAAAATGGGCAGCAAAATATATGGCGCCACAACGCTTGGGCCTTATAGTGTGGGCGGCGGTGAAATAAAGAACAGCGTATTATTTGGCTACTCCAACAAAGCGCATGATGGCTATCTTGGCGATTCTGTAATAGGCGAGTGGTGCAACCTGGGCGCTGGCACTTGCAATTCGAACGTAAAAAACAGCGCTGCGCTGGTAAAAGTGTATAGCGATCTTGAAAAGAACAGCTATGAAAACGCGGGCTTAAAATGCGGAGTATTAATGGGCGATTATTCGAGATGTGCTATTAATACCTTGTTTAATACCGGAACGGTTACAGGCGTTTCTGCGAATGTTTTTGGTAGCGGACTTACGCCAAAATATATTCCTTCATTTTCATGGGGTGCCGAAGGTATAAAAACCTATAACTTTGACGCTGCTTTGCAGCACATTGAAAACTGGAAACAATTAAAAAACACTTCATTGAGTGCCGCGGAAAAAAGCATATTGAAATATTTATACGAAAAACAATAATTAGAAAATTTATGAGACAACAAATTGCAGCAGCCAACTGGAAAATGAACCTGGCATGGCAACAAGGCGAAGCTTTATTGAAGGAAATTGCAGCCGCCAATATTAATCTTGCGCCTCACCAAACTGTAATTATAGGCATTCCTTTTCCATACCTTGTAGCTGCAAAGGAAATAGCTGAGAAAAAACAGGGCTACTATGTAGCTGCCCAAAACTGTTACCATAAAAAATCCGGTGCTTATACCGGCGAAGTGTCTGTTGAAATGTTGAGTTCAATTGGTGTTAAATATGTGATCATTGGTCATAGCGAGCGCCGTGAATATTTCAACGAAACAAATCAGCAGCTTGCGGATAAACTGAATTTGCTGCTTGAAAATAATATCATACCCATTTTCTGCTGCGGCGAGCCGCTTGCCGTACGTGAGGCCAACCAGCAAAACGAATATGTAGAGCAGCAATTGGTGGAATCGCTTTTCCATCTTACTCCCGAACAAATTTCAGGTATAGTGATCGCTTATGAACCCATTTGGGCTATAGGCACCGGAAAAACCGCTACGGCAGCGCAAGCCCAGGAAATTCAGGCTTACCTGCGTACTGTAATTGCCGGAAAATATGGCGATGATGTGGCTCAGAAAATTCCGGTATTGTATGGCGGAAGTGTAAAAGCAGCCAATGCAAAAGAAATTTTCTCCAACCAGGATGTTGATGGCGGTTTGGTTGGCGGCGCTTCACTACAAGCCGATGAGTTTATAAAAATAATTGAAGGGCTGAAATAGAAGCGAGGTGCGAAGTATAAAGTATGAAATATAAAGTATGGTGTACGGTTTATGACATGCGATTATTGCTTAGGTCGTGTTGTTTGTCGTACACCATATGTTTTTCATTTCATTCCTAACTATGGTAAGATCAAAATTGAAATCCCGATTACTGCGCGGCTTCTTCTGGAGGTGGTTGTTTTTTATATCACTGTTCTTACTCAATATTGGTTTTTCACGCTATTTTGGAGCCGCCGAAAGCGGCAATATTTATTTCATCACCAATACACTTAATCTTTACCTGCTGGTAATTACATTAAACCTTGAACAAGGCATTGGTTTTTATGCGGCGTTCAAACCCAAGAGCATCCATACGCTGCTGGTTACCGGTTTTATATCTTGCATTTTTTCTATACTCGTTTTATTACTGTTGCAAAACTTGCCGCTAACCGGTCATTACTTTATTGGCAAAGGTTGGCCGTGGTATTACCCTGTAATATTTATCGCGGGAAATTGCATTGCCAATTTTGTTTGCCCGTTATTCTATGCCAAAGGAAATTATATTTTACCAAATGCTTTGATGTCGTTCTTCCTGCTGTTTTTATCCGCGCTGTTTATTGCTGCGGAGTATAGCAATTTCATATCATCGCGATCATTGCTTGAGTTATATTTCTGGCTGCCATTAGTACAATCTTTTATCCTGTTAAGTATTTTTTTATTAAAGGAAAGGAACTCGTTAAAAGAAACCGCTTTCTCGCTGCAAAGCCTAAAGTTGGTGTTGAAGTATTCTATAATGTCGCTTGCAAACAGTGTTTTGTTTTTTCTTTTGTTACGGGTGGATTATTGGCTGGTAGAGCATTATACAACCCAATCGGAATTAGGAAACTACATTCAGGTTTCAAAATTTGGGCAACTGTTGTTCATTGCGCCCACTGTTTTTTCAACCATCATACTACCGCGTGTGGCAGATGGAAGTATTAAGAATTTCAACAAAACCGCTGTGTCTGCATGTGCATTTTTATTGGTGGCGCTAAGTTTTGTATTCATAGTGTTGTTTTTTGCCGGGCCTTCTTTGTTTGTAAAAATTATGGGTGCCGATTACACAAGCATGTACACTCCCGCGCTAATAAAAATTCCCGCCATTCTATTGCTTTCGTTTCAAAGTGTATTGGGTATTTGGTTTGCCGGCAAAAATAAATTGCGTTATAATTTGTATTGCAGTTTTGTCGGGCTAATCGCCATGATAATCGCAAACATGATGCTGATTCCGTTATTGGGTATCAACGGCGCATCCCTTGCGTCATTAGTGGCTTACGCGTTGTCATTTATTACCGCGATTTATTTTTACAGAAAGTTGTGAGTAATGAGTTGTGAGTGTTGAGTTGTTTTGTAAAATCATGGCGGCTTTATTTTCATATTTATTATTAGGGAACCGGCGGTAGTTTTTCATGGCGTCATCGTTGTGTCACTCACTTGTACGGCAGTAATGCTATGGAGCGGGCAGTTGACAGTTGGCAGTAGAGAGAAATCTCAGCAGTAACTGAATCGCAGTGAAGTTGTTACCATCCTTGCAGAGCGCACTTATAATCAAAATATCAGTGAAGATCAGTCTAATCAGCGTCATCTGTGTGCTATTGCTGCTGCCAACTCGCCCAATAGTATTCCATCCGTACAAGTGAGTGACACAACGATGCTTAATAGTAGCACTATCGCCGGTCCCCACAAAAAAAATCTTACTCATTGTATGCAGTATAAACTGTAAATAAAATGCCGCAAAATGTAGTAATTTCCCGCCCTGATTTTAAGAAGTGTTTGAGTTGCTTGCCTTAGCAATTCAGTCATTTCCCCTTTTTAGAATAAACCTTAAATACGGATGATGAAGTTTTGTACATGTTTTGTCTTTGTACTTGCGAATTTTTTTGCAGTGCAATTGTATGCGCAGCAACCTGTTGTTTCTGCTACATGGGTAGCGGACAATGGTAACGGAACCTATAAAAACCCTGTGTTGCACGCCGATTACTCCGACCCTGATGTGCTGCGGGTGGGCGATGATTATTATCTTACGGCTTCCAGCTTTAATTGTGCGCCGGGCCTGCCTATACTGCATTCAAAGGATCTGGTGAATTGGAGGATCATTAATTACGCGTTAAAAAAGCAAATTCCGGAAGATGTTTTCAATCTACCACAACACGGTAAAGGCGTGTGGGCGCCATCAATGAATTACCACAATAATGAATTTTACATTTATTATCCCGATCCTGATTATGGTATTTATATGATCAAAACTAAAGATCCGGCTAAAGAATGGAGCAAACCCGTGCTGGTATTGGCCGGTAAAGGAATTATAGATCCGGCTTCCTTGTGGGATGATGATGGACAAGTGTATCTTGCTGTGGCCTGGGCAGGAAGCCGGGCTGGTGTAAAAAGTTTGCTCACGTTGTATAAAATGAATGCGGAGGGTAGCGCTGTAATCAGTGATGGTAAACACATTTACGATGGTCACGATCTTGACCCCACCATTGAAGGGCCTAAACTTTACAAACGTAATGGCTACTATTATGTGTTTGCTCCCGCAGGTGGCGTGAGCACCGGCTGGCAGCTTGCATTGCGCTCAAAAAACATTTATGGCCCATATGAAAGAAAAGTAGTAATGGATCAGGGAAAAACAAGTATTAACGGGCCGCACCAGGGAGCGCTTGTACAAACGCAAACAGGTGAATACTGGTTTGCTCATTTTCAAGATAAAGGCGCTTATGGAAGAATTATGCATTTGCAACCGGTGCAGTGGAAAAACGACTGGCCTGTAATTGGTGTTGATAAAGATGGTGATGGAAAAGGAGAGCCTGTTATGGTGTATAAAAAACCAAATGTTGGTAAAACCTTTCCCATAATAACGCCACAGGAAAGCGACGAATTTAATTCAGATACATTGGGACTTCAATGGCAATGGTACGCGAATGAAAAACTGCAATGGTCGGCTTTAATGAGGAACACCGGCTATTTGCGCTTATTTGCGTATCCTTCGGATTCCGGAAAAAATTTGTGGAATGTGCCTAATATTTTGTTGCAAAAATTTCCTGCTCCTGCTTTTACGGCTACTACAAAAGTGAAACTGACTATTGAAAACGATACCTGGCAGAAGAAAAGAGCAGGACTGATTATTATGGGAAATGATTATGCATATGTTTCTATTACCAAAAACGAAAAGGGATATTTTGTTTCACAAATAACCTGTAAAGACGCGGTTCGTGAAACTGAGGAAGTAATAGAAGAGGCGCAGCCGGTAAAAGACGCGACAGTTTATTTGCGTGTAACAGTAACCACTCCCGATGCTCAATGCCGCTTTAGCTATAGCGAAGATGGCAAGAATTTTAAACCTCTTGGTAAATCATTTACCGCAAAACCGGATATCTGGATTGGCGCTAAAGTTGGATTGTTCTGTACATCTGTACCCGGCAAAAACGGCGGCTATGTGGATGTGGATTGGTTTAGAGTTAATTGAGAATGGAGAGTTGAGAATGGAGAGTGCTGTTTAGTTGAAAGTTAAAAATTAAAAATTAAGAGTGCTGAATGATTGGAATTATTCGATCATTCAGTACTCTCAATTCTCCATTCTCAACTCTCAACTAATCTACCATATTCTTACTCGTGAGCTATCGGGCATATACATTTTGTTTGTGGGTTGCACATTAAATATAGTATAGAACGCGTCTACATCTGCAAAAGGGCCATTCACGCGGAATTTAGCCGGTGAGTGTACATCTGTCAACACCTGGTTGCGCAGCGATTCTTTACGTGTGTGGCCCAGCCAGCCAAGTGCATAACCAAGGAAAAAACGTTTAGAAGGAGTAAGTCCGCCGGTTTCTTTACCACTTTTAAACTCCGCGGTTTTTTGATATGCATCCCATCCAAGCAGTATGCCACCCAGGTCAGCAATGTTTTCGCCTAAAGTAGCTTCTCCGTTTATTCTGAATGTATCGATCACCACATAGTTGTTAAACTGCTCAATCATTTTTTTAGAGCGTTGGGTAAATTGCTCCTCATCATTTTTAGTCCACCAATTTTGTAGATTACCTTTTTCGTCATACTGTCTTCCTTCATCATCAAAACCGTGTGTGATTTCGTGGCCAATGGTAGAAGCACCGGCATAACCATACACAACTGCGTCATCCAATTCTTCATCGCGATAACCGGGAACAGTAAAAATACCTGCAGGTAAAACAATTTCGTTGTTTGATGGATTGTAGTATGCATTATAAGTTTGAGGCGTCATACTCCATTCATCACGGTCAACGGGTTTGCCAAGTTTATTCAGCCTGTAATTCCACCAGAATATGCGTCCGTTCATTATATTTTGCGCATAGTTATCCGGTACAATTTCCAATGCGGTAAAGTCTTTCCATTTATTTGGATAGCCCACTTTTTTCTTAATGGCGGCAAGCTTCACAAGCGCTTTTTTCTTTGTGCTGTCACTCATCCAGGTAAGCTTTTCAATTCTTTCTTTATATGCATCGCGAATAGCTTCTACTAAATCTTCATAACGTTTTTTAGTTTGTTCGTTAAAGTATTCTTTCACAAAAAGTTGCCCCAGCAGTTCACCCATAACAGCTTGTTCTTGCGCTAAAACTCTTTTCCAGCGTGGCTTACGTTCTTGTGCACCGGTAAGCAATTTGTAGAAATTAAATTTTGCCACACTGAATTTATCAGGTAACGCTTCACTATAATCATTCAAGAGGCGGAAAGTTAAAAATTGTTTCCAAGTATCCACAGATGTGTTTTTCAAAAAGTTTCCCAACTCTTTATAATATTCAGGCTGACCAACAATTACAGAATCAACTTTCGGAATTCCGTTTATTTGAAAGTATTGTTCAAAGTTTACTGATGGCGACAGTTTGTAAAAATCCGCGGTGGAAAATTTGTTATAGTTCTTGTAAGGATCGCGCAATTCAGCAAGCTTGCGATGTATTTTCGCAACAGATGTTTCCATTTTTACGATTTCGTCGGAAGCCTTATCGGCATTGGCTTTATCAGAGCCGCTCATCACAAGTACATTGGAAATATATTGCTTATAACCGTTTAAAATTGTTAGAGAAGTAGTATCGGTTTTCAAATAGTATTCCCGCTCCGGAAGAAAAATTCCGTTTTGAACAAAGTACAGCGCATACGCTTCACTATTCTTATCATCCTGCGATACATAAGTGCCCATTAATCCGTCAACACCAATTTTATCAAGCTCTGCCATCACTTTAAAGACGGCAGACAGATCATTCGCTTCGGATATTTTTTTCAAGTATCCAGATAAAGGAGTAATGCCTTTTTCTTCTATTGCAGCGGAGTCCATCGCGGCTTTCCAAAAGTCGCCGATCTTTTGCTGAGCCGTTCCTTTTGCAGCTTTTTCTTTTGCCGCGTTTTCATTAATTGTTTTTAGCCTGTTGAGGTTTTCATTGTTCACAAGATTTCCAATGCCCCATGCGTTTTCTTCATTTGGAATAGGATTGTTTTTAATCCAACCTCCATTCGCATATTGAAAAAAATCATCAGCCGGGTTAGTTGTAGTGTCAAGGTTTGAAAAAAGAACATCTTCTTTGGTCTTGTTGTTGCAGGCAAAAGCAAAAAGTATAAATCCTGCTGTAAAAAGTAATTTTACTCTTTTCATGTGGGTGAGTTTTATAATCCGCTAAAGTAGTAAAGAATTCAGAAGCTGTTCGGGTTAAATTTTTTTGGATACCGGCATCAGTTATACAGATGTCCTACACCTCAAAGGTGTAGGACATCTGGCACTCGCACATATCTGGTTTTTAACGTTGCTTGAAAAGAATATTGTATCCTATCATAGTCCAAATCGTACGAGAAATCTTGTCACGTCCTGAAAAAGCAGACAGTTATTTTAATTGTTTATCCCGCACCTGGCGTTAACATGTCAAACAGCACCGTTGTTTAACCGCAAGGGTCACAATAGAGGCTCAAGGTACACAAGGGTTTGCTGAATTGTTACCAACCCTTGTGTGCCTTGTGCTTTCCTGGTGAACCTTGTGGTTATAATAAATTGAGAATGCTGTATAGTTGAGAGTTGAAAAAATTGTTGAGATTACGAATATCCGCTTTGTGCGCGGGAATCCCTTCTCCTTTGGAGAAGGGCTGGGGATGAGGCAGCTCCATAGCATTCCTTCCGCACAAGTGAGTGACACAACAGAAGCTTAATAGTAGCACTCCCGCAGGTCAACAAATAAATATCTAACTTTTACAGGTATAGATAATAGTCTTTCAATAATGCAATAAATTCAGGCGTGTAATGTTGATTCGCATCTTTAATTGTGATTGTTTCATTAACTGTATGGCCGGGTTGTTTTTGCAGTATGGCGCCAATCCGGAAATAATCGTGTGCAACGGTTTGTTTCATTAAGAGAAGATCTGAAATATGTAAATCTTTTTCAGTAGCAACGGTTTGCAGTTCATTAAGACGCTTGTAAGGAAGCAATAACGCGATAGCGCCATTTGTTGTTAATAACCGGAGTGAAGTCTCCAAAAGCTGCGACAATGTTAGAGAGCTGTCATGGCGGGCCTGGTTTATAGCGTGCCTGAAGCTTTTAAGATCATTTTCATAAAACGGGGGATTCGAAATTATAATATCGAATTTTTGCGAGGTTTCAAATGTGGTGATATCACTATGAAAAATGCTGATATTATTTTTCCATTTACTCTCTAGGAAATTTTGTTTAGCCTGATCAAAAGCCTGCTCATCTATTTCAACTGCGGTGAAAGCGGTATTTATTTTTTGCGCCAGCATAAGTGTAAGCAATCCGGTGCCGGTGCCTATATCAAGAATTAGTTTTTTGTCAGAATTGTCCTGTAGTTTTTTTGCCACCCATGCGCCAAATACGCAAGCATCTGTGCACACTTTCATCGCGCATTTATTCTGCCTGATGATGAATTGCTTAAATTGAAAATAGTCGTTCACAATAGTTGGGTTTGAATGAGAGATGTAAGATATCAGCAGTCAGATGTCAGCTTTTTTAAATTACAGAGACACAAAGTATATCATGATTACTATTGTGTTCTAGTTTTTATATTCTCTGATTTCTGACGTCTACCTTGCACTTGGCGTTATATCCAAGGTTGCAAAATCATTATCAAGATATTTATAGTAAGCCGTAATAGCTATCATTCCCGCGTTGTCTGTGCAATATTGAAACGGCGGTATAAAAGTATTCCAATGTTTTCTTTTTCCTAATTCTTCAAAAGCCGTGCGGAGTCCACTGTTTGCGGAAACGCCGCCTGCTATGCAAATGTTCTTAATACCGGTTTCGTTGGCTGCTCTTTTTACTTTGTTCAGCAATATGGTTACAATCCTGTATTGAATAGATGCGCAAATGTCCGCCAGGTTTTCTTTAATGAAATCGGGGTCTTTAGCCGACTCCTTTTGCAAGAAATAAAGTATGGCGGTTTTAAGTCCGCTGAAACTAAAATTCAGTCCCGGTATTTGCGGTTCGGGAAAAGCAAAGCGTTTTGGGTTTCCCTGTTGCGCATATTTATCAACCAAAGGGCCTCCGGGATAGGGGAGCCCCAATAATTTTGCCGATTTGTCAAATGCCTCTCCAGCCGCGTCATCAGTGGTTTCGCCAATAACCGTCATTTTCTTTGGGGATTCGCACAGCACAATTTGCGTGTGTCCGCCGCTAACCGTTAAGCACAAGAATGGGAATTCCGGTTTGGGTGTTTCAATAAGATTGGCCAGTACGTGCGCCTGCATATGATGAACGGCAATCAGCGGTTTGTTCAATGCCAATGAAAGCGATTTAGCAAACTGCGCTCCAACCAATAGCGAACCTATCAGGCCCGGTGCCTGTGTAAAAGCAATAGCATCAATATCTTTTAATGAGCAATTGGCGTTTTGCAGGGCTGTATCTACTACAGGCACAATGTTTTGCATATGTGCTCGCGACGCAAGCTCCGGTATCACGCCTCCATATTGCGCATGTACTTTTTGCCCGGCTACTAAATTAGAAAGCATCACCCCGTCTTTACAAACGGCTGCTGATGTGTCATCACAAGATGATTCTATTGCAAGAATAGTAATACTCAAGTTGCTGTAAAATTTTGAAATGCAAATGTAATAACAAACGAGTTGTGAGATTTGAAATTTGAGATTTGAGATTTGAGATTGTTGTATGATAAAAGATCATAGGAGAAGTAAAATTCAATAATTAATAGCAAGGTCGAAATCTATAAACCAAACTCAACCTACAAAATTTCAAATTTCAAATCCTTAAATGTCTAATCCTAATTCAATAATAATAAGCACTGCATAAATCTATAAACAAAACTCAATTTACAGCATCTCAAATCTCAAATCTCAAATCTCAAATTTAATTATTGCTTACCTGTCATTGCAACAATCGTAAATTCTTTTCCTAACGGCTGCGTGTATTCGTAAATTTTATCTATAAAAGCGCTTCCATGTTTGGCGTAGTAAGGCATAAAGTTGTCGGTTCTTTCCTGCAGGTTTCCACTAGGAAATAAAGCCTGTTTTATATTTTTAACCTGGCGCTGTTGTTCGGGGAATTTTCTTTTTTCTGCACGCAACATTTTCTTTTCCAGGTTTTGCAATTGTTTGTGGCTCTTTGTTTGCAAGGCGCCGATGTGTTGAATTAGTGTACTGTCAATTTTTGATGCAAGACTTTTTAAATGATCATACATCTTTTCAAAACTATTGTATTCTTCAGCTAAGTCAAGCTGGACGTTTGTTTCGCGCTTTACTAATTTTTCAATCAAAATGTTTTCGGTACTAAAAAAATCTTTTATGCTAAAGTTGAGCTTAGCTATTTTTTCATTCCATTTTTTTTCGACCAGTAAAAAGGAATTGCGTAGCAACAAAACCGGGTATGGCACATGGTAGTGCTCAAATAATTCTTTCAATTCCAGCCAGTATGCAAGCTCGCCGCCGCCACCGATGAACGCTATATTTGGTAAAACCGTTTCCTGTAGTAAGCCGCGCAAAATGACATTGGGGCTAAACCTTTCAGGATGTGAGGAAAGCTCTTTTAATAATTCTTCTTTTGAAAATACGGTATTTTGCCCTTGCACTTTGTATTGATCGTTAACCTGCACAATTCGCTCGCGGATATTTTCTTTTAAATAAAAAAGATTTATTTCCCGGGGATTGGCCTGCACTTTATAATGTTGCTCTAATTTTTTTATAGATTGCTCAACAATTGATGATGCCGTTTGGTGCAACAAGTCGTCTTCAAAAATGGCGTGCATACGGCTTTTGAATGCCGCATTATCGGGAATTAGAACTATAAGGCCAAACTTGGAAAAGAGGTTGTGCGCAAGTGTAAATGTGGCTGTTTGAATATCTGTTCCTTCTTTATAACAATTGCGCAAAAGAGTTATTAATTCTTTGCCATGTGGAAAAATAGAAAGCTGACCTTCGAAGGAGTCGATTAGTTTTAGTAGAGACTTATCCACTTTCATGCGGCCAACGGCGCCGGTTTGCTTAGTGTTCCAGATGTACTGTTCACCATCAATAGTTACTTTACCTAACTCATCCAGGTCCGCATCTTCGCTGCCCATGTAATAAACCGGAACGAAATTATACTCTGGCAATTGTTGTTTTAAATCATTTGCCAGTTTTATAGTGTGCGCAATTTTATAAATAAAATACAGGTACCCTGTAAATATATTAGGCTGGTGGGCGGTAACAACTGTAAAAGTATGTTCGTGTAAAAGACTTGCTATATTATTATTTACAGCCTCTGAAGGAACGACTGTTTCATATTGCTGCTTAAGTGTATTTACAAGTAACGACCTGTTTGTTGTAAATTTTTTTCTTGCGTCAATCGCGTTTTTAATGCCCTCAATATTCTGTGAATGTTTATAGAAAGGCCGGAGAGTGTCCGCTGATGCCAGGTAGTCTAAAACTATTTTTGAAAAAGAATCTGTTTCGGCAAAAGTTGCCGTGGTGATTGTACAGTTCATAGGCAGCAAAAATAGGTTAATTTAAAAATTTGAGAATTTAAAAATGATCAGATGATTTGTGGGTGTATAGCATTTTTTAGAGTGTACACATTGCTCAATAGAATTACTTCAGCACAAGTGTGCGACGCAAGAAAAGCTTAATAGTAGCAATGATGCCCGGCCAATAAAAAAAATTAACACACACGATATCTTTATATAATCAGCAGAGATTTAATGCACGATACATTTTCAAACTCTCAAATTTTCATAAAGTTTTCTATTGCAGATAGGCTCTTATCATCCACGCTTTTTGTTCATGAAATCTTAATAGCGCGGTAAGAAAATCGGCGGTGCCGGTATCTCCAAATTCATCGTCAGTCACAGTTATTTCGGCTCTGATCAGCCTGGCAAGCAGTTCGTGATCTGCTAACAGATTTTTTAGTTGTTCATCCTGTTTCGTAGTATAATCGGGCTCTTCGAGGCGTGCGAGTTTCACATAATCTTTTAGTCTGCCTTCTGCAAAATGTCCCAGCATTCTTATTCTTTCTGCAATTTCATCAATGAATTCGGCTAGTTCTTCATATTGTCCCTCATAAAGTTTATGCATTTCCATGAAGTTAATGCCTTCATAATTCCAGTGGTAGTTCCTGGTTTTGGTGTATAAAATGGTTTCATCAGCAAGTAAAACATTTAGATTTTGAGCGATTTTCGCCAAATGAGTTTCCGGAATACCAATGTTTGCTTTCATAATTCTTTTGTTTTATAGTTTAAATGGATAAAAAATTAGGGTTGCCTGTTTGGCAAACAAATAAGGGTCAGTCACAGAGCAGGCCGGCCAGGTTCAGTAGTTCGTTGTGTTTGTAAAAGTACTTTTGTTTTTCAAAACATTTTGCAAGTTCTTCTAGTAACACCCGAATTACATTTTTGTTGTCAAAAGGTTTAAAATATGACACAGCCGGCGCAACTGCTATTTGATGAAAATAGTTTTCAATTTCGGTGTGAGTAAGCATTTGCCCGTTGGTAGGATCAATATAAAAATTTATTTTTTCAATGGGGTTTGACTGAATGCTATCCCAGTTTTCATCCGGTACGTTGTAATATGCCAAAATAAACTGGTGCGGTATGTTTACTGCTTTTACCGGAATGCCAAGTAAATCGCAAACAATAAGAATGAGAATCCCGATGCTTATGGTATTTCCTTTTTTAGTTTCAAGTAATTTATTAAGCAGGAAATCGTTGGGGTTGTTGTAAGTTACATCTACTCCTTTTAAGCGATAATATTTGAATAGAATAATTAATACCACTTTCATCTGTTCTAGCGATGTTAAATAACCATTTAACTCCAGCCAGATGTTTCGTCTCATTTTTTCAATTTCCTGGAGCATTGAAAACGCTGTCAAGTCCGGATATTGATGTTTTGCAGCCAGTAAAGCTCCACCAAGTAGATCGGGTTCAGGTAAGCCTTTCCATCTTACAAACTCTTCAGTAAGATCTCTGAAATGAAGGCGGTGAATAAGTTGCTCAATACGCTCCTGTATGTTTTCATCGGGGGTGTTTTCCCAAAGGTTTTCAAGATTGGGAATAATACCTTTGCCAAATGAAATGATACGATCACTCACAGCATTGAATATATCCGCATCCGGATCATCCATCAGGTGAAAAAGGGCCGATATTTCGCTAGTTTCTTCCATGCAGGGCTGCAACTGTTTTTTATGAAATAAATATCGGGCTAACAAAGCAATTTCTCAGTATTAACTTTTCCACACAAGGCGGGAAAATGTGGAAATCAATTTTAAAATGCTATAAGATAGAGTTTGTTTATTAATTTTTAGCATTCCTGCATATTACATTTTCAAATTAGCACATTTTCAAATTTTCAAATTAATTAAGCTTTGTTTGAGTTAGTGCAATTTATTTTTGGGGGTGAGCTATAGTAATTCTATTCATCTTCTGTTGCGTCGCACTCTTGTACTGAAGTAATTCTAATCAGCGCAATACATACATGCATTTCTTCAATTATCACATTTCCACAGTAATAAAGCATGTTATCGTTTCAAAAACACATCCCGAACAACGCATTTTCAAATTTTCAAATTTGCACATTCTCATATTATTCCCTCTATCGCTTCAACCAGTTTTTGCCAGGAATATTTTTGTTTTTCTTCTTTAAGAAATGGAAGAAAGTAAGATTCGCCAAGTGAGAAATATTCTTCGATACTATTGGCAATCGAAAGTGCATCAGGTTCTGAAACCAAGCCCGATTTTTTATGGGGTACATAGTCCGGTAAGGCGCCCACATTAGTAACGATCATTGGCTTTTCAAAATGATAGGCGAGGGGAGTAACGCCACTTTGCGTGGCATTTCTATAAGGCTGTATAACCACGTCCGATGCGCAGAAATAGTATTTTACTTCATTGTCTTCAATGAAATCGGATTTAAGAATAACATTTTCGCTTATGTTCAGTTCGTTTATTTTTTGAACATACATATTTTGGTCTTCGTAAAACTCACCGGCAACAACCAGTTTGAAATGCCCGTTTTTAAAGTTCTTATTTTTCAGCAAGCTGATAGCATCCAATAAAATGTCGAGGCCTTTATATTTACGAATGAAACCAAAGAATAACAATATACAATCATCATTACTTTGTGATAAGTGTTTCCGGGCTTCTTCTTTAGTAATTTCCTCACCGAAATTATCATATAACGGATGTTCGGTTTTTTTGACAGGCACATTTACATGAAATAATTTTAAATCATCCATTACCTTATCGCTCATCGTCAGGAAGGCATCGCAGGGTTTTAAAAAGTATTTTGTAAAAATGCGGTCTCCGGGCCTTTTTTCGTGAGGTAAAATGTTATCGGTAATGGCAATAATTTTTGTGTGTTTATTTTTTTTAATTATTCTTAACACACTGCCAAGCGCCGGCCCAAGGAGCGGTAACCAATAACGGACAATTACCAGGTCGGGTTGTAAGGCTTTTATTTCGTTTCCTGTTTTGATCCAGCTCAGTGGTGAAATAGAATTTAATAGCGGAACGATCTTTAGATCGGCAGGAGCGGGGCCTGTGGTGTATTGTGTTTTTCCCGGAAATAAAAAAGACGGGTAAAGTAATGAAAAATTGTATATGATAACGCTGTTACCCATGCGCATTAATTCCCTTGCGAGGCGTTCATTAAAAGTAGTAATGCCACCGCCACGAAAAGGGTGTGCAGGTCCAAGAATTACTATGTTTTTCATGCGTTATCCAATCCAAGTTTTTGCTCAATTAAATAGGAATTTCTCGCAGGAGAATTTCTTGAGATCAGCTCGCCCAAAAAGCCTGCAAGAAATAATTGCGTGCCAATGATCATGGTGGTTAACGCTATATAAAATGCTGGCCTTGAAGTAAGTGAAAATTCTGTTATTGCCAGCTTACATATAATGAGGTAAAGGCTTACTATAAAACCCACTAAGAAAAAAATGGTGCCGATAAGACCGAAAAAATGCATTGGACGTTTTCCATAGCGGCCTACAAACATTATGGAAGCCAGGTCAAGAAAGCCGTTGATAAAACGTTCCAGGCCGAACTTTGTAACGCCATATTTTCGTGCTCTGTGTTCCACTACTTTTTCGCCAATTTTTCTAAAACCGCTCCATTTTGCTATTACTGGAATATAGCGGTGCATTTCGCCATAAACCTCAATACTTTTTACTACTTTTTTGCGATAGGCTTTCAGGCCACAATTGAAGTCGTTTAGCTTAATTCCTGAGGCCACTCTGGTAGCCGCATTAAACAGTTTTGAGGGGAGATTTTTGGTTAATTTGTTATCATAGCGTTTTTTCTTCCACCCGCTTACAATATCAAAACCATCTTCCAGTATCATTTTTCTTAAGCCGGGTATTTCATCAGGAGAGTCCTGCAAATCTGCATCCATGGTAATGACAACATCTCCCGATACCACTTTGAATCCTTCATTGAGTGCAGCAGATTTCCCATAATTACGCTGAAAGCGGATGCCTTTAATATTATTATTAACAATGCGTAAATTTTCAATTATTTTCCACGAATCATCTGTGCTGCCGTCATCAATCAAAATGATTTCATAACTATATTGATTTTCCTGCATTACTCTTTCAATCCACGAGCAAAGTTCAGGAAGCGATTCCTCTTCATTTAAAAGCGGTATAACAATAGATATATCCATCAAAAAAAATTACTATGATATTTTAATGCCGGGTGATCTTTTTTTACTCAATGCCGCACCAATAACCGCACCTAAAGAGCCTGTTATTAATGTGCTCATAAGCGACATAGAAACATATACCGGAATATAGCTTTGATTAACTTTTTCCCGGGCTATTTTTTCTATTTCATTGGGCAATACATTTCCCTGTTGTTTTAAAGCCTCAACAGTTGCAAGATAGGCCTCTTCTTTCAGTTCCGGAAACAATACTGTAATTGAAAAAAATGTATATAAAACTAATATGATTGTTGTTACAGCAATTGTTTTGAAACCATATGCAAAAGCGTTGCCGAATGTAAGCTCCCCATCACAAATGCGATTGTAGTTAATAACGTTAAACATAGAAAGCAGCATTAAAACTACCGACGGTAAATAGTTGGCCGGATTAATGTGTTTCAGCGCCGTGTAAGACAATAGCAAATAGACGGCAATTAATATAGCCGCTATAATCGCCCCATATTTGATATGAGCTCTTTTATTTTTCATGTAGGTTGCAATTATGCGAAATATTTTCTCCTAATATAGTGGCTGCAACCACCCCTCTCAGTTGTTTATTGAGAAATGGAGTGTTTCGGCATTTGGAAAAAACATGTTTTTCGGTAAAAGTATAAGAATCGTCTGGTAAGTAAAGTGTTAAATTGGCTTTGTGGTTTATACTCAGGTCGGCCGGTTGTTTAAATATTTTTCTTGGATTGATGCTAAGCAACTCAACTATACGTTCTTCCTGCAATTGCGGCAGGTAAGTTCTAAGAATACTATAGCACGTTTCTAGTCCGGTCATGCCATATTGTGCATATTCAAACTCGGTTATTTTTGAGTCAAAATCCTGCGGTATATGATGTGTAGCTATACAGTCAATTGTTCCATCAGCGACCGCCACACGAAGCGCTTCCATGTCTTCACGTGTGCGAAGCGGCGGATTCACTTTGAGATTAGTATCGTACTGAACCAACTCTTCATCACATATTGCCAGGTGATATGGAGTAACAGAGCAGGTTACATTCACTCCGTGATTTTTTGCTTTTTTAATAAGCGCAACGGCTCCTGCAGAACTAATTCCGGTAAAATGAATATTAGAGCCGGTGTATTGGGCCAGTTGAATATCACGAGCCACAATCAATTCTTCAGCTATGGCCGGTTTGCCCGGCAGGCCGAGTTTGGTAGAAACAACCCCTTCATTTACCAATCCGTGAGCAGCCAAGCTTTCATCATCCGGCAATTGAATAATCACTCCATCAAAAGCTTTCACATACTGTAATCCTTTAACAAGTATACCGGACGATTGTACAGGGTGTAAGCCATCGCTGAAAGCCACAGCGCCACTGGCAAACATATCATACATTTCGGCCAGCTCTTTTCCCTCGGTTTTTTTACTAATGGCGCCAATTGGCAAAATTTGCGCAGGAAGATTTTGAGATGCCCGCACAATATACTCAACCTGCGATTTCGAATCAACAACAGGCTTAGTATTGGGCAATACCATAACGGTAGTAAAACCACCTGCTGCTGCTGCTGCCGCGCCGGTAAATAAAGTTTCTTTGTGTTCGTAACCAGGATCGCAAAAGTGCGCGAAAACGTCCATCCAGCCAGGCGAAACGGACATGTTAGGAATATCTATAGTGCTATCGGCATTAATTGAGATACTATCATCAATAACACTAATGATGCCGTTTTCAACAAGAATATCTTTAGTGATGTTGTGAAAAGGAGAGGCTGGATCGTTAATTTTTACTTGCTTAATTAAAACCTTCATTGCTTGAGAATTTAGCGAAGTTACGAGTTGTAATTGATTTTTAGAAAGTTGCGGAAAAACTCTTTTTTCATGAAGATGAATGTTCGTTGAATTAAATTTTCATTTACTTTTGCAGCCCTTAATTGCATGTTATTAATTAACTTGCAAAAGGTTTCGGGAAGTGGCGCAGCCCGGTAGCGCACTTGTATGGGGTGCAAGGGGTCGCAAGTTCGAATCTTGTCTTCCCGACTATTGTCGAATTTACATTCTTTAAAAAGTCCGCAATTCATTGATTTTGCGGGCTTTTTTATTTTTATCCACATCAAAAAAGTTTATATTAAAGCAGATTTCCCTTGAGTAAAACTGATTTTTAATTTTACTTAAGGATTTTGATATCAAACGCCAATGTGGCGGTTGCGTAGAGTCTTGTGTGAAAGTTTCAGCAACAACTATTTTTTTGTTACCGGCATTGGTAACTCCGGTCTGGCATCGTTGCGTCGCATTACGTTCATCGGTAGGAATGCTATGGATCTGTGGGTTTAGTGGCTAAGAGTCTTACAAGTTGTTGGTGTGCCTTCACACAGGGCCGCCCTACACACGCAACAACGGCAACTCCCGAAAACAGGCAAGGGTAAAAATATCCAATATAAAATTGGTTCATTTATTTGGCACGGATGTCCTTCGGAACATCCGTGCCAGCGCGGATCATTGAATTAATAAACAATTCCATCACAACGTTTTTCAAATTTTCAAATTCATTTCCACATTTTTCACATTTCCACATTATCCCCCACCGCCCCATAGCATTACTACCGATGAACGTAATGCGACGCAACAATGCCAGACCGGAGTTGCCAATGCCGGTAACAAAAATAAAAAGCTGTTGGTGAAGCTAACGCAGAGGGCTATGCGCAATACCAATAGCTGCTAAAACATTCACCAAAGTATGCTTCCGGTTGCGCAAATTTCCATACTTTTTATATCTGATTCGAATGTATAGATCTGCTTTTTTAGTTCTATTCTTTTGAAAAAAGTTTCAGCTCTTTGTTTATAATCAATATATACCTTTGTGACTTATATTATTATCTTACGAGCTAATTGCTTACAATTTTATTGAGCAGTTTCAAATTCAACTTAACCCATCATGAGGATTCTCCATACTGCCGATTGGCACATAGGCCAACTCTTCCATGAGTATGACCGCACATATGAACACCAGCAATTTTTAAATTGGTTATTGAGAACTCTTATAAATGAGCACATAGACGTTTTGCTGATCAGCGGTGATGTATTCGATCTGTCCAATCCATCTGCGGCATCGGTCAAAATGTTCTATTCTTTCCTAAACCAGGCGGTAAAGGCAAATCCCGATCTGCAAATAATTATTACAGCAGGCAATCATGATTCCGCATCACGTTTGGAATCTCCAAAGCCGCTTTTGGAGTCTTCCAATATTTACATTGTAGGTATTATAGAAAAAGGCGAAGATGGGACGATTGATTACAGTAAGATCACTATACCGTTAAAAGATAAAGATGGCAGTACAAAAGCATGGTGCATTGCTGCTCCTTTTCTAAGAATGGGAGACTATCCTGTAATTACTGATGGCGGCAACCCTTATGCAGAAGGCGTTGCAGCATTTTATGCTGAAGCTTATGATTACGCCTGTGCTAAAAAACATGCAAACGAACCCATTATTTGTATGGGGCACTTGCATGCGCAACAAACCGATATGACCGATGTTGATAAGTCGGTGGAACGGCTGATCATGGGAGGTGTGGAATGCATTGGCGCTGCGGCTTTCCACCAAGATATCGGGTATGTGGCATTGGGACATATTCACAAAGCTCAGCGAATTGGAGGTAAAGAACATATCAGGTATTGCGGTAGCCCTCTTCCTATGTCGTTTTCCGAACTAAACTATAAACACCAGGTAATTGTATTTGATTTGGATGAAGAAGGTATGAAAAACCAGAAATCTGTAGAAATCCCTGTATCAGTAGCATTAAAAAGAGTGCCTTTGATGCATGGCTCACTTACGGAAGCGATAGATGCATTACAGCAATTACCCGCTGCGGGTGCCGATCTTCAATTGGCGCCTTACCTCGAAGTACGAGTTATGCTGGATGGACCCGAGCCGGGGCTGCGCCACAAGATTGAAACGGCCGTAAAGGACAAAGATGTCCGCCTGGCGAAGATTGATGTAAGATACCTTACCAATAGTACCACAGGCGATAATGATGTGGCTGTTACGGAAGATCACCTTCACGAATTACAACCAAAAGATGTTTTTGAAAAAGCATATCAATCTAGGTATAAAAATACTGTTCCAGTTGATCTGCTACAATTATTTAACCAGGTGACCCAGGAGGTGGCCCAATCCGAAACGATATGAAGATACTAAGCATACGCATAAAAAACCTGGCCTCGCTGGAAGGTATTACAGAAATCGATTTCACACAGGAGCCGTTATCCTCTGCCGGAATTTATGCCATTACTGGCCCTACCGGTGCCGGAAAGTCGACCATTCTTGATGCACTTTGCCTGGCCTTGTACAGCACAACACCCAGGTACCTACAGGCCAAAGAATCCAAGACCAATATAATGGATGTACAAGGAAGCACCATAAGCCAGGGCGATGTGCGGGGCATATTAAGAGACGGCACTAGCGAAGGGTTTGCAGAAGTAGATTTTGCAGGTGTTGACGGACAACGTTACAGGGCAACCTGGCGGGTGCGAAGAGCGAGGGATAAAGCTGAAGGAAACCTGCAGGAATATAGTATCGCTTTAAAAAATATTGATACCAACACTGATATTCCGGGGAGGAAAAATGAAGTGCAGGAAGAGATAAAACGATTGGTAGGATTGAATTTTGAGCAGTTTACCCGTTCTGTATTGCTGGCCCAGGGCGATTTTGCCGCTTTTCTCAAAGCAGCCAAAGACGAAAAATCTGCCCTGCTGGAAAAGCTTACCGGCACGCATATTTATTCTGAAATATCCAAACAGGTGTTTGCCAACTTCAGGAGAGAAGAAGAAGAACTGGCTAACCTGAACTTGCAACGGAAAGGTATTGCCACATTTACAGATGAAGAACTAGCTGATTTTGAACAGCAAAAAGCGACACTGGAAAAAAGCATAGCAACACTGGAAAGTGAAGTAGAATCTTTAAATAAAGAAATTGCCTGGCATACACAGCTTACGCAATTACAAACCAATCTCGGTAAAGCTGATACAGAACATAAACAGTCCATTGAAGCCAGGCAAAATGCAGTGGGCCGTGAACAGGAATTAAAGCAGGTGGAACAAGTGCAATCCACCCGGACCTGGGTAGATGGACAACAAGCGGCTGAAAAGCAACTGGCCGAAAAGACGACAACACTACAGCAATTACAAACAACGCTTGATAACCTACTACAGCAGCAGGAAGCATTGGATACACAATTGCAAAAAGCAAATGTAGAAGAGGCTGCTGCAATTCAAAAAAAGGAAGAAGCGATACCGTTCTTAGCCGAAGCAAGAGAATTGGATGTACAGCTCAGAGAAAAAACAGAACAGCTAAAACAGGCAGCAAAAGAAGTAAAGGCTGCAGAAAAAAATCAACAACAACAGGAGCAACAGGTAAAGGAACAGCAACAGCAGTTCGATAAGCTACTCAATTCTATTACGCAATTACAAGAATGGAAGCAAAAGAATAGCGCCCGGCAGCCCATTGCTGAAAATTTCGGCCTTATCAACTCAAAGCTTGGGGATGCACAGACGCTGCTAGATAAAGAGCAATCATTGTTATCAGAACTGGAAACCATACAAACTTCTATAGCTGAAGCCAAACAGGCAAATGCTAAACTGGAAACAGGATCGGCAGCTATAACACTACGATTACAGGCAGAAAAGGAAAAACATACCGCAGCCTTGGAGGCATTGGCCGCTATACCCATTGCAACAGCGGAAAAAGAAAAAGCCGCTATCGATCACCGCATTGAAGATATAATTGCGGCAGAAGCGCACTGGAAAATATTATCCAACAGAGTGGCAGATCTGAATACATTAAAGCAAAAGCTGGATGGCAATAAAAGCGAATTAAATAAGAATGCGCAATCGCTGACACAGGCATCAGAACATCTGAAGAATGCCGCAACAGCGCGGGAAACATCGCTTCTAATGTTGAATAAAGCACGCCTTGCCGCAGCTGAAAATGTCGAATCCCTGCGATCACAGTTAATCCCCGAAGAGCCTTGTCCTGTTTGCGGCAGCAATGTACATCCGTATGTTACCGAACATCCCCAATTGAATCGTGTGTTAGCGGAACTGGAAGCGGCACATGAGCAAAATGATAAAGATTATAACGGCTTCCAGCGAACAGAAAGCGGGTTGCAAGAAACGATCAATCGGTTAAAAAAAGATATCGTTTTGCAGGAGGAGGAAGCAGGTACAATAGAAACAGCACTCGCAGCGTATCAAAAAACCTGGGAAGAATTTGTCATCTACCCCCACGCTGCTGAAATACCTGATGAGCAAAAAGCAACATGGCTGGCACAGCAATTAAAGGATGCGAAGGCGCAACAAAAAAAATTGCAACAACAAATACAATCGTATGCCGATAAAAAGAAAGAACTGGATGAACTGCAAAAAAGCATAAATGACCTGGAACGCCGGCAGAATGAAAACAGCAATGCCGTAAAAGATACAGTCCGGCGCCTGCAATCATTGCAGGAACAAGAGGAGCGATATCATGAAGAACAGAAAAAATACAACCAAGAGCTTATTACAATAGAACAAAGCTTATCCACTTACTTTACCGTACCCGGTTGGTTTACTCAATGGAAAAAAGGACCGGCCAAATTCCTGCAAAGCATCAGAGATTTTGCTGAAGAATGGAAAAACAATATTCAAAAGCTGGATAACGATTCACGGCAGCATGACAAATTGAGTGCAATACTCAAAGAAAAAAATGAACAGCTACAAAAAGGTTCAGTGGATGTACAAGAAAAGAAAACCGCACTTACCACTGTAACGCAACAGCAGGATATCCTTACCCAAAAACGAAAGGCCATCTTTAATGGCGAATCTGCCGCAACTGTAGAGCAAGGTTTAAAGCAGACTGTAACAGCAGCACAGCAGGCATTGGCAAAAATTAAGTCCGAGCGTGATCAGTTAAAAACTAATCTCACGCGTACAGGCACACAACAAGAGGAGGCCGAAAAAGATATACAGTCTTCACAACAACAAGCTGCAACCTTTACTCAAAAGATACGTGAATGGCTTACCGCATATAATAGCCGCAATACCCCTGCATTGGATGTAGAGCGATTAATGCAATTGCTGGCGTACGATGCTGATTGGATAGAAACAGAACGTACCGCGTTGAGAGAAATAGATAATGCCATAACAAAAGCAAAATCCATATTACAGGAACGTACAGACCAACTGCAGCAACATGAGCAAAAACGGATTTCTGAGCGAAGTGCGGAAACATTAGCCGAATTACTGAATACTGCAAAGGAAAGCAAGCAGCATCAGGTACAGCAAAAGATCGAGATTGAATTTAAGTTAAAGCAGGATCTGGACAATAAGCAAAAGATCGGCGACTTGCTGGACATTATTAAAGCCAAAGAGCTTGTTACAGAGAACTGGGCTAAACTCAACGACATCATTGGCTCCGCGGATGGTAAAAAATTCCGGCTCATAGCACAGGAATATACCCTGGATGTATTGCTCAGCTATGCCAATGTGCACCTGGGCGTGCTTAGTAACCGGTACCTGCTGCAACGCATACCCAATACGCTGGGCCTTCAGGTGATAGACAGGGATATGGGCGATGAAGTGCGCACTGTGTACTCCCTCTCCGGAGGAGAGTCGTTCCTGGCATCGCTGGCACTGGCATTGGGGTTGGCCTCGCTATCCAGCAGCCGTATGCAGGTAGAGTCTTTGTTTATCGATGAAGGCTTTGGTTCACTCGACCCAGCTACATTAAATATCGCCATGGATGCGCTGGAACGTTTGCATAACCAGGGGCGTAAGGTGGGCGTGATCTCTCATGTGCAGGAAATGACGGAACGCATACCGGTACAGATCAAAGTGAGTAAGGAGCAAAGCGGGAGGAGTAAGGTAGAGGTTAATAATTTTATTTAAGATCAATGTTATACTTCGGGGCAAGTTGCCGGTTGCAGGTGTTTCAGTACAGGCATACCTCCAAAGGTCAGAGATATCGAATCATTGAATTAATGAACAATTCCATCACAACGAATTTTCAAATTTTCAAATTAGCACATTTTCAAATTCATTTTCACATTAACCCCCTCCGCCCCATAGCATTACTATCGATGAACGTAATGCGACGCAACGATGCTTAACCGGAGTTACAAATGCCGGGTTCATAAAAATAAAATTGTATTACACGAAGACTTATTATATATCGGACGGCATTCGAATATTGAATAATTTTTTTAAGACACCGCTGATGTCCAAAAACACCCTTTCATGGCTGATTATTTTCAATTTACCTTTGAACTCCCTGGCCAGCTATTTAACAATATGAATAACAAGATTGAAATTACCCCATGAAAAAAGAAACCATTTTAGACAATATATCTCAGCACAACGATTTGCGTATAAGGGTGAACACTTATCTTCACAAACCGGTAAGCAAGGAACTTCTTAATATTTTTGATAAGCCTGTTCCTTCTAACATGTATTATCTTTTGTTGATAGTAAAAGGCAAGGTTACTAAAATGGTGGATTTTCAGGATTTGCAGATTACCGACAACCAACTTTTGTTTGTAACGCCCTGGCAAATTCATACTACGGAAAAGAATGTAACTAAACATACGATGCTTTACCGTCTGAGCTTTGGCGAAGAATTGGCAGATTATTTTTCAGCAGGTTTTTCTTTTTTTATTAATCCTCTAGGTAAGCCTTTTACCTCACTTACCGCTCACACCACGCAGCGCATGGTATATTGTTTTCAGCAATTGGAAAATTTGTTGAAGGATAGGAATGCGTTGCCCGAATTAGTTCTTATTTATCTGAACGCTTTTCTTTCCGAATGCAATATTGCTTACTATTCCAATAATACCGATTTGCTGTCGCATACCAAAGAAAGTCTGTCGCTTTTCATTGCGTTTAAGAATTTTATTGAAAAACAATTTATGGAGCAGCCTACCGTAGAGCAAATGGCTGCGGAATTGGGAATAAATACAAATGCCCTGTATCATTTAGTCAAAAGCAACAGTGGCATGTCTCCGAAAGTATTCCTCACCGAGCGGCTGATGCTGGAAGCAAAGCGAAAATTGTATTTTAAAAACTATTCTATTAAGGAGCTCGCTTACGATCTGAATTATAACGATCCAGAATATTTTTCACGCTTGTTTAAAAAACATACAAGTAAAAGCATTCCTGCATACCGCGAATATCTCAAGAATTTGTCTGTGTCTTAATTCGATTTGTACGGCTTCCATTGCGTTACCTGCCTCATCTTTACATTCAATAATAAAACAAAATAAAAGAGGATTGGCGTATCACGCTTTGAGCAGGCTAATATGGGGTATTGATTTTTTGGGGACCGGCGGTAGTGCTACTATTAAGCATCGTTGTGTCACTCACTTGTACGGTAGTAATGCTATTGGGCAAGTGGAGGCATTCTTGCTCAAATTCTATACTGAACATATATATACTATATGCAGTATAAATAATAGCATGAATGTTTCACTTTGTTGAATAGAATTACAACAGTACAAGTGAGTGACACAACGATGCTTAATAGTAGCACAACAGTTGATACCCAAAAGAACATTGCATATTTTTTTGCCGTGCGAAGTATAGTTTATTAATAAGCCGATTGAGATGTGGGTTTCTCAATCGGCTTATTTGTTACTGCTGATATTGTTATTAGGATTTGTCAGGGTATTAATGTAAATAGTCCGGCCTTACTTAAAGGAGGCGCCATACTTTAGCTACCGGATAAATCAATTGAAATAGACATGAATGCAAAAACTTTGGTTATCGGATTATTATCCGCTTTAATCTTGACCTCTTGCGGAAATAAACAAAATCGTTCCGGTAGTACTCAAATGCCGCAGGAATATCCTGTAATGACGGTAACAGAGCAAACGCAGGTATTGGAATCCATATATCCGGCTACTATCAAGGGGCAGGAAGATATTGAAATCCGTCCGCGTGTGGATGGTTTCATTGATGCCATTTATGTAGATGAAGGTTCTGCTGTAAAAAAAGGACAAAGCCTATTCAAGATAAATTCGCCTCAGGCCGAGCAGGCCTTAACGAGCGCACAAGCCGCTTTGAAAAGCGCCCAGGCCCAGGTAAACACCGCTAAAACCAATGTAGACAGAATTCGTCCGTTGACCGAAAAGAAAATTATCAGCAACGTGCAACTTATGACTGCTGAAGATGCTTATCAAACAGCATTAGCAGGTTTGGCGCAGGCCGAAGCTGTTTTGAAAAATGCGCGGGCTACAGTGAATTGGACAAATGTTACAAGCCCGGTGAATGGCCTTGTAGGTGAAATTCCGTTCCGCTTGGGCAGCTTGGTAAACAGCTCACATGTACTTACAACTATTTCCAACACAAGCAATGTGTATGCGTATTTTTCGATGGACGAGGTTTCATTGATGCGATTCCTCGACAATACGAAAGGCAAAAGCCATTCTGAAAAAATAGGCAACCTGCCCGAAATTACCTTGACCTTAAAAGATAAGAGCGTTTATCCTGAAAAAGGAAGGGTAGAAACCATTGCCGGAATAACGAATACGAATACTGGCTCTACTAATTTCAGAGTTGAATTTCCAAACAAACAAGGCATATTGAGAAGCGGAACTACTGGTACGGTTTCCATTCCGCGGATTATGGAAAATGTTCTTATCATCCCTCAAAAAGCAACCTTTACCCAACAAAATAAGCGTTTGGTTTATAAAGTGCAGGGCGATTCCGTTATACAAACTTTACTTACGGTTATTCCTACTCCCGACGGGAAAAGTTATGTAGTAACGAGCGGCCTCTTAAGTGGCGACAGGGTGGTAACGGACGGTATCATTACCCTGAGTAGCGGAAAAAAAATCATTGCGAAATAATTCGATTCTTCATTTAACACAAGGAACATGCTGAAAATATTTATAGAAAGACCGGTTCTCTCAACAGTTTTATCTATTATAATCGTGGTATTGGGCATAGTTGGCCTGGCTTCATTGCCAATTGAGCAATATCCCAACATCGCACCGCCAACGGTGCAGATATCAGCCTCTTACCCGGGCGCCAACGCGGATGTGGTTATGAGCAATGTTATTGTTCCACTTGAAGAACAGATAAATGGGGTAGAGGGAATGACCTATATGCAGTCGTCAGCTACCAACAGTGGAGCAGCAAGTATACGTGTATTTTTTCGTCAGGGTGTTAATCCTGATATTGCCGCTGTAAATATTCAAAATATGGTAGCGCGGGCTACACCGCTTTTGCCACAGGAAGTTACTCAAATTGGCGTAACAGTGCAAAAAATGCAAAACGGCACTATTCTCGGGCTGTCCCTGATATCTACTAATCCCGATTATGACAGGGTATTTCTGCAAAACTATGCCAATATCAATATACTTCCCCAAATAAAGCGTGTGTACGGTGTAGGTAGTGCAGACCCTTATGGTGGAAATGATTACTCAATGCGCATCTGGTTGAAACCTGATGTGATGGCATCTTATGGTATTTCGCCACAGGAAGTGGTTGCCGCGCTAAGAGACCAGAACATTGATGCGGCACCCGGCATACTTGGCCAGAACAGCGACCAGTCTTTTCAATACACGTTAAAGTTTACAGGACGTCTTGCAACAACCGAACAATTTGAGAATGTTATAGTTTCTTCTAACAATGGACAAATTCTACGGGTAAAAGATATCGCCAATGTAGAATTGGGTGCCAGGGATTATACCTCTTTCTCCTTGTTGAATGGGAAATACGATGCATTGTATATTGGTATCAGCCAGACTATGGGTTCAAACGCTAAACAGGTTATTGATGATGTGAAGGCCGCCCTTGCAGAAGCGGAAAAGTTTTTTCCTCCCGGCCTATCCATCCGCTACACGATGGATGCTAGCGAATTTTTGGATGCCTCGATTGATAAGGTTACTCATACCATGGTAGAAGCTTTCTTTTTGGTAGTGTTGGTTGTTTTAGTTTTTCTACAAAACTTCCGATCAACCATCATACCTGCGATAGCCGTTCCGGTATCAATTATCGGAGCATTTTTCTTTCTACAGCTTTTTGGGTTTTCGATTAATCTTTTGACCTTATTCGCATTGATCCTTGCAATTGGAATTGTGGTAGATGATGCGATTATTGTAGTGGAGGCAGTACACGTTAAGCTTGATGAAGGAGCGACAAGTGCCCAAGAAGCTACACTGTCTGCTATGAAAGAAATTGCTCCTGCAATTATTTCCATGTCGTTGATAATGGCTTCTGTGTTTATTCCTGTAAGTTTTATTGGCGGAACGACCGGGATTTTTTTCCAGCAATTTGGGCTCACTTTGGCTGTTGCCATCCTCATTTCTGCTATCAATGCTTTAACGTTAAGTCCTGCCCTTAGCGCACTTTTCCTAAAACCGCATAAAGAAGAACGTAATAGTAAAAAGAAAAATGTACTCCATCGTTTTTATCAACAGTTTAATAGAGTTTTTGAAGCTATTACCAATAAATATCGTTCCACATTACAATTCCTGAGCCGGAAGAAAAAACTATGGATAACCGCATCCATCGTTATAATTGCTACAGTGTTGTTTTTTGGATTGATAAGATCGATTCCTGCCGGGTTTGTTCCTTTGGAGGATAGTGGTGGTGTAGTTGGTTTTGTTACTCTGCCATCAGGTTCCTCTCTCGAACGAACAGGCGAAGTGGCTCAACAGGTAGTTGAAATGACTAAAGATATTGAAGGGATAAAAAATGTTGTACATATAAATGGTAATAGTTTTCTGAGCGGGGCTGACGCGTCATACGCGACTGTAATCATCCTGATGGAAAACTGGAAAAACCGTAAGACAACTACCAATGATGTGGTAAAAATATTAACGGAAAAAACATCTAAAATAAATAATGCTACTTTTTTCTTTATGGCTCGGCCAACCTTGCAGGGTTTCGGGCTGGGAGCAGGCGTGGATATGGTGTTGCAAGACCGGACGGGTGGTGACATTAACCGCTTTTTTGAAGTGACCCGGAATTTTGTAGGCAAACTCAACCAGCGGAAGGAAGTTATGAGAGCTATGACAACATTCAATCCAAACTTTCCCCAAAAAATGATTGAGGCAGATGTTGCTAAAATTAAAGATGCAGGGCTTACACTCTCAGAGGTAATGAATACCTTACAAGTTAATATCGGCAGCTCCTATATTTCAAACTTCAACATTTATGGCAAACAAAGCCGCGTTATGGTTCAGGCTGCACCTGAATACAGAAAGAATATCGACGATCTGAAAAATATATTTGTTAAAACAGAGAGTGGTAAGATGGCTCCGGTCACGGAATTTCTGATCATAACCGATGTCACGCAACCTCGTTCTTTGGAGCGTTTCAATATGTTTTCATCCATGAATGTAACCATTATGCCAAATATGGCTGAGGGCTACAGTTCAGGAGATGTATTGCGTGCTGTTGAAGAAATGAAGAATGATAAGTCAATTTTCCCTGAAGGATACAGTTATGAATATGCTGGCATGACTCGCGAAGAAGCAAACGGAGGGAACCAGTTGCTGCTCATCTTCGGGCTTTGTCTTGTTTTTGTTTATCTCTTACTTGCCGCTTTATATGAAAGCTACATATTGCCATTGGCAGTATTATTTTCTTTGCCGGTAGGGTTGTCTGGAGTGTTTATCTTCCTAATGATATTCGGCATCCACCAGGGAATAGTTAACAACATCTATGTACAAATCTCGATGGTTATGCTAATTGGCATATTGGCAAAAAACGCTATTCTAATTGTTGAGTATGCCTTGCAACGCAGGCGGCAGGGAATGAGTATTATTATTGCTGCTATAGAAGGAGCTGTAGCACGTTTGCGCCCCATCCTGATGACTTCATTTGCTTTTATTGCGGGGTTATCTCCGTTGTTTTTTGCTTCAGGAGCCGGAGCGGTTGGTAATCGGTCAATTGGCATCAGTGCCATTGGAGGAATGGCAATCGGAACAATTATTGGGGTGTTGGTAATTCCCTCGCTTTATATTGTATTCCAAAATCTACAAGAAAAAATCAGTAAAAAGAAGTTAGCGCAATGAAACATAAACAGATTATAATATCAATTTTATTTGTCTTTACCGGATTATCATCCTGTCACGTAATTAATCATCAATATAAATCGCCTGAATACAATTCCGCAGAATTATTCCGAAACGAATATTCGGCAGATACTACCAGTATTGCGAACATTGCCTGGAAAGAATATTTTCAAGATACGGTTTTGCAATCATTGATTAGGGAAGGCTTGAAAAACAACTATGATCTTCAAATCGCTTACACACGTATACAGCAGGGGGAGGCAAGTCTGAACATAGCCAAAGCCGCATACTTTCCAAACGTTTCGTTAGTTGGCCAGGTAATAAACAGGCAAACCGGTTCAGGGGAAAGTGGCTCCAAGATATTAAGGTTAGGTTCTTCACAGTATTCTTTGGGAATTAGCGCTAACTGGGAGTTGGATGTATGGGGCAAGTTACGCAGCCTGTCGAATGCGAGATATGCCCAATTTCTCAGCAGTGGCGTTTACCGTGAATTGATACAAACTTCTTTGATTGCCAATATCGCGACTTCATATTATTCCCTGTTGGCATTGGACGAGCAATTAGCTATAACCCGGCAAACTGCGTCGTTATTAGAAGAAAATCTTTTGACAATGGAAGCTCTGAAAGAAGCGGGGCTACAAAATGGAGCCGGTGTGGAGCAAAGCAAGGCATTGTTGTACCGCACCCAGGTTGCTATTCCGTCACTGGAAAGCCAAGTCGGAATAATGGAGAATTCAATTAGTCTGCTGTTGGGACGTAATCCCGGTCCCATCAGTCGTACGGTGCTAACTATGCAAAGCGTTTCTGACGCGATGATAATTGGTATTCCGGCACAAATGTTAGCTAGACGTCCGGATGTAAGACAAGCTGAATTATCGTTCCGTTCGGCCTTTGAACTGGTAAATGCGGCACGGGCTGCTTTTTATCCTTCCATTACAATTGGATCAGCTTCTATTGGTTATGAAGCAGCTTCATTGTCGTCATTTTTTAAACCGGAAAGTATTCTTTCCAATATCATTGCAGGATTCACACAGCCTGTTTTTGCCCGGAAACAATTAAAGAGCAACATGAAAATAGCCAATGCACAACAGGAGGAAGCTTTGTTGAATTTTGAACGCGCAGCATTAACCGCCGGTAAGGAAGTGTCAGATATATTGTTCGCGTATCGTTCGTCATTAAGTAAAAACGAAATCAGGCGGAAAGAAGTCGAATCATTAGACACTGCTGTCTTTTTTACAAAGGAACTACTAGTGGCCGGAGAAGCCAATTATACGGAAGTGCTCTCTGCACAGCAAAATTTGTTACAGGCGCGCCTTAATAGGGTAAACGACAAATTGGAACAATTGCAATATAGTGTGGAACTATACCGTGCGCTGGGTGGTGGATTAGAATAAAGAACTAAGGCTTTATCATGGTCTTAATAAAATTTATACTTATTCACCCAATGTCATTAACTTAAGAAAGAAAGGATTTATGAGCCGGGCACTAGTGCTACTATTAAGCTTTACTTGCGTCGCACACTTGTACATTTGGTTCGCTATTCATCGCTTAAGTTAATGTCATTGCTTATTCACTAAAAAAAGCTTCTTTAATCTTACATCAGTAATTAATTATTTCTTAGAACAATTGACATGAAACGAATAATAGCACTAGCATTGCTTGCAACTACCTGGTTGTTGGCAAATACTCAAACAGTTAAGAATACAGACGACTCCAATAAAACTAAAAAAATGCAAAAACAAGAGAACATAATTGCAGCCAAAGAACTTTGCGATGCTTTTGTCAAAGACAAAGCTCAGGCAGAAAAAGATTACAGTAAGAAGGTTATGACAATAACCGGCGTTGCTATTTTTGTAGGGCCGGACATATTTGGACTTCCATCAATAGAATTATCAGAGAAAAAAAACGGTAAAAGCTATGCGCTTTGTGTATTACCTCTTACTGATTATCTCAAATTGCTAACTGTTTCCAAAGGAGACGAAGTTGTTATGAAAGGTGAAGTCCGCAGTATATATGATAAAGGGCAAACAGTGGTAGTGAAGGAATGTAAAATAATGGAAGTAATCAAAAGCAAATAATATGAAATGTGTATTATTTATCTGAGGTAATTCTTTCTGCTTTTATACATTTTCATAATGGATCTCAAGAACGTGTTACAAATATTATGTTCAAAAAATATGAAGCCCGGCACAAGCGTGGTTACGCAGGATATAAGTGTGGTCAGACTTTTGCTTGTTGAGTAGTAGTGTGCCAACAACAAATAAGGAACTCCAACATTCAACCCCCGCCGCCCCATAGCATTCCTACAGATGAACGTAATGCGACGCAACGATGATGCCATGAAATACTGATGCTGGTACCCCAAAAAATCAATTCAAATCGTGGTATTAATTTTATCAACTATTTTTAATATTCGTTTATGCGGAACAACACAAATAAAGCAATAGCAAGAGTGCCATAACGTTGAAAAAGCGCTTCCCTGATGGTTTTGAGGGCGTCTACCATATGCTTCTTGACTGTTATTAAACTTATGCCGAGCCTGTCGGCAATTTCCTGCTGGCGGAGACCTTCTTCGCGGCTAAGAAGAAATACCCGGCGCTGGGATGGTGTAAGTTGCTCAACCAGGTGGTGAATATATTGTTGCACTTCTTTTGAAATTAACTTGTCATCAGCAAGCGTACCTGATTCCTGTTGCTGAAGATGATCTGCTATTAATCCTTTAACAGCCAGCAGTTGAAAAGCTTTAATGGATTGGTTTTGCGCCATGCGTTGCAAATACCCCCCGATGTTTTCGATACCGGATAATTTTTCACGCATCGACCATATTTTAAGAAAAATTTCTTGTATTATATCATCTGCCATTTCACCGGAACGTGTGATGGACACCACATAACCATATAGCCTTTTTTTCTGGCTCTCATATAAAGTACGAAAGGCCTCCTCACTGCCTGTGGCAATTTGTTGCAATAATTCCTGTTCATTATCTAAGCGCGGTTCTTGCATCAGTTAAAAATAAGAAAAACCTTTATAAAGTTTTTGCATGTGCAACAAGTTTTTGAGTTGAAAAAGATCCAAAATAGCACGTAAACAGATAGCCGTTTTATGCGTGCTTTTTTAGTATACATTGGCGGGTCGATACATTGTAATTTTTTTCCCAAGAAACAGTATTAATATTATGGCGATCGTAGTGTAACTGCTGTTTACCTGAACATGAAATTTACAGCAAATCAATTATTATGCAGCAAATGAAACTTCACTTGCAACATTTGGTAGCAGTTATGTATTAGTTCTAAAAAAGTTTGTTATTTTCTTCGCCTTTTTCAGTTTTTCAGGATCATACTAAGGTATGGCTAGTCTTTTTAACAATAGCCTGATATTTATGACAACACGATTTAGTTATTTATTTAAACGGTGGCTGGACGGTTCTTCTACTCCTGATGAAGAAAAAGAGCTTTGGGGGCTTTCGCTGGAAGAAACCAACCAGGAATCGCTTCGCTTTGAAATGGAGAAAGCCTGGAATGCTACTGAAGAAAAAGAAGGACTGCCTGCTTTTGAAGAGGCTGGTTTATTGCGAAAAATGAATGTTGATGGCCGGAGAGGCATGCTGCAATTGTCCAACAAATGGCGTTGGAAAAATATTGCTGTGGCCGCTTCTATTATACTGGTAATAGGATTGACCGGAAGCCTTTTTATGTTGAACAAAAGCGACGATAAAACCAAAACGGCAAGTGAACTACCAGTAAAACAGCTTGATGTGGAAGCGCCTGAAACAATCAGGGCAACGATCACAACAGCCGACGGAAGCAGGATCTATTTAGATAGCGTAGGTATTGGACAACTTGCGGTGCAAGGCAATATGAAGTTGATGAAGCTTGCTAATGGTCAGATTGCTTATGAAACCGCAGGTAGTGGAAAAGCGCTTACCGAAATAAAATATAATACAGTTGTAAATCCAAGAGGAAGTAAAGTGATAAAAATGACATTGAGTGATGGCACAAACTTTTGGCTGAATGCCGGCAGTTCTGTCACTTATCCTATTGCATTTATTGGTAGCGAAAGAAAAGTTACGATAACCGGTGAAGCATATTTTGAAGTAGCGCATGATGCGGGAAAATCCTTCTATGTAAGCAAAGGTGAAGTGAGCGTGCAGGTATTAGGAACTCATTTTAATGTGAATGCCTATAATGATGAAGATGCGATTAGAGTTACGCTACTGGAAGGGAGCGTGAAAGTGAAATCAGGTTTGAAAGATCAGAGAAATGAAGTAGTGATCAAGCCCGGGGAACAGGCGGTAGCAAATACTAATTCAGGAATAATTATTATGAAGGATGTGGATGTGGAACAGGTGCTTAGTTGGAAGAATGGCTGGTTTGAATTTGAGAATGCTTCTCCTGAAGCCATCCTGCGACAGGCAAGTCGTTGGTATGATTTGGAAATACGCTATTTAACGAACGTTACAGATAAGCGCTTTGGCGGTCGCATCAGCCGGGATCTGCCATTGTCGGCCCTTATGAATTTATTAGAACAGAACGGCATGCATCTGCGCCTTGAAGGGCGTGTGTTGACCGTTATACCATAAACACAAAACCGGGAACTGTTGGCGCAGTACCCGGCTATTGTTGGATCCTAATTTGACGCGAATCATTTTGTTCACCAAACTGTTACAAAACTATGTATTTAACTGCTCTTTTTTCTCTCTTTTCTCTTAATTATAGCAGAGGAAAGGAGATGGTTGCCGGTCAATTTGTTTTGAAACTTATTGCCGGGCCAAAAACCGCAAAACTGCTTTTTGCCATGAAGTTAACAACTGTTTTTTTGTTCGTTGCATGTTTGTCTGCGGCCGCCAGCGGTAATAGCCAGACTGTAACCCTGAACATGAAAAATGTTCCGGTGCAGCAGGTGTTTAAGGAAGTGAGTCGTCAATCCGGAGTGAGCATTATTTATAATGAAGCGTTATTAGAAGGGTTGCGACCTGTAACCATCCGGGTGAATAATGCTACGGTGCAGGAAGCGCTTAACCGTTGCTTTGAAGCTCAACCACTTACTTATACAGTGGAGAATAATGCGATTATAATTAAGCCAAGGGTCGTTGTGACACGAAGCGCGACAAAGAGTAGTGAGGATGTATCTCCTGCAATTGATATTATGGGTCGCGTTACGGATGAAACGGGACTACCGTTAAATGGGGCAAGTATTAAGGTGAAAGGTACCAATATTGGAGCCAGCGCCGATGCTGGTGGAATGTTTAAGCTGAAAGGTGTTGCGAATAATGCAGAACTTGTTTTTAGTTATGTTGGGTATGAAACAAGAACCCTTACTTTAGCAGCCTTTACTGCAGTGAATTTTTCTGTTGCTTTGAAGAAAAGTGACAATCCGCTGGATGAAGTGCAGATCATAGCATATGGTGAAAAATCAAAAAGACTTCAAACAGGAAATGTAACAACGATTAAAGCGGAAGCAATTGAAAAGCAGCCTGTAGGCAATCCTTTGCTGGCGTTACAGGGAAAGACGCCGGGTTTGTTTCTTACTCAAACTAGCGGTTTATCAGGAAGCGGTGTAACCGTACGTATCCAGGGTCAGAACAGTATTACCTATGGTAATGACCCCTTGTATGTAGTTGACGGAGTTCCTTATCCATCACAGTTTATTGGAGGTCTTAGCGATGTATTGGGAACTTCAAATTACAGCCCGGGTTCTGCAGTGAGCAGTTTGTCGGGAATGGGTAAAGGTAACCCGCTAAGCTTTATTAATCCGGCTGATATTGAAAGCATTGAAATTCTAAAGGATGCTGATGCTACATCCATTTATGGTGCCAGGGCTGCAAACGGCGCTATTCTGATCACTACAAAAAAAGGAAAAGCGCGTCAGACTTTGGTAAGTGTGAATCTGCAACACGGGTGGGGAGAAGTGCCTGAAAAAATAGCTATGTTAAATAGTCAGCAATACATGCAGCTTCGGCACGATGCGTTGGCAAATGACGGTTACACATTGAATACGCTTCCTTTTCCATATAACCTGGATGAGTTGAAATATTTTGTGATGCCCGATTTGCTGGGTTTGTGGGATACTACGCGTTATACAAACTGGCAGAAAGAATTGATTGGAGGTAAAGCAAAATACACGGATGTGCAAGCCTCTGTAAGTGGAGGAAGTGAGAATACACAGGTGTTTTTAAGTGCGGGTTATCATAAGGAAACAACTGTTTTCCCAGGAGATTTTGCTGACGAAAAGGGAACGGTTCACTTAAACTTTAATCATTTGACTTCCAACCGTAAGTTTCGTGCGCAGTTTTCAGGAGTTTACACCATGGGTAGTAACAAATTACCCAACTATGATCTTACAGCTCAGGCTTTCCAACTGGTGCCCAATGCGCCTGCATTGTATAACCCGGATGGCAGCCTGAACTGGCAACCATATGAGCTGAACGGAATGACATATTATGCCTGGGATAATCCATTGGCATCGTACGTTGAAAATAAGTATAATAACAAAACCAATAACCTGGTTGCTAACGCTACTCTTAGTTACCAAATACTCAAAGGTCTTCAATTAAGTTCAAGCTTTGGATACAACGAACTAAGCAGCGATGAACTTGTAAAGTATCCGCTCTCTTCAGTAAAACCGGATGAAAGAGTTAATACTGAAAGACTTTCTGTTTTTGGAAACAGTGTTCAGCGTTCATGGATTATCGAACCCCAACTTAATTATCAATCCGATATATGGAAAGGTAAATTAGAAGCTGTCGCGGGATTAAGTTACCAGAGAAGCAGGAAAAGCTGGTATAAATTAAATGCCCGGAATTTTTCCAGCGATCTGCTTATGGAAGATCTGAAATCTGCCGGACAACTTAGCGTGGATCAAACCTTCGACGCCAAATACATGTATAACGGTACTTTTGCCCGTGTCAATTATAATGTTCAGGATAAGTATTTGTTGAACCTCTCTGCCCGGCGCGATGGTAGTACACGTTTTGGTTCAAACAACCTGTTTCATACATTCTGGTCTGTAGGGGGCGCATGGATTTTTTCTAAAGAATCTTTTATTGAAAAGAATCTTCCTTTCCTCAGTTATGGAAAAATAAGGGCCAGTTATGGAACTACCGGTAGCGACCAGATTGATGACTACTTGTTCCTGGATATATACACCTCTGTTTATAGTATTTTGCCATACAATGGAGCTACAGGACTAATGCCCACTTCATTTCCCAATCCCAACCTTCAGTGGGAAGAAGTAAAAAAAATGCAATTTGGTCTTGATTTAGGTTTCTTTAATGAAAGGATATTACTGAATGCAGGAGTTTTTCGCAATCGATCCTCTAACCAATTGTTGTCATATCCGCTTCCTACATTAACAGGCATAGGAACTATTAAAACAAATTTTGATGCGGTTGTTCAAAACAGTGGAATGGAATTAATGTTAACAACTGTAAACATAAAAAAAACAAATTTTACATGGCGGACCAATTTTAACATTACTTCAAACAAAAACAAACTCGTTTCTTTTCCTGATATTGAAACTTCATCCTACTCACAAACACTGATAGTTGGTGAGCCTATTAACATTCAAAGAGTTTATCATTATTTGGGAGTTAATCCTGCAACAGGACTTCCTGAAGTAGAAGATGCAAGTGGTAAGCCCACCAGTATGCCTAACTTTTTATCAGATCAATTATGGTGGGTAGATCAAACTCCAAAATTTTATGGAGGCTTGGGAAATACTATTACTTATAAAGGGTTTGAGCTTGATTTTACTTTTCATTTCGTTAAGCAATTAGGAAGGGATTACTACTATGGAAATGCTGTCGGCGATTTTTATAACCAGCCTGCCTGGATATTAGACTATTGGAGAAAGCCCGGAGACATTACAGATCATCAAAAGCCTAGGACTATGATTTCTCCTGATGGTTCAACAATAAACAGTTTGATAACCGGTTGTGATGAAGCTTACAGGGATGCTTCTTTTATAAGGCTCAAAAATGTATCATTTAGCTGGAATGTACCTGAAGCATGGGTACAGAAAATTAAGATGAAACAATGCCGCCTTTATACGCAAGGGCAAAACCTGTACACTTTTACTAAGTACAAAGGTCTCGATCCTGAAACTAAAAGCAGTACATCGCTTCCTGTATTGAGAGTGATCACATTTGGAATCCAGGTTGGATTATAAGCTCTTATACCTTAACAGCGAAAAAATGAAAAAATGAAACATACTATAATAAATTTTCGGAAAGGCACTTTCTGTATTTTAGTTCTGCTAATGCTGCCGTTAGCCATAATTCAAAGCGGCTGCGAAAAGTTGGTGGAGGCAGAAGCGCCCAATAATAGCCTTAACGGATTAAATGTTTATGAAAGTGATGCTACCGCTTCCTCTGTTTTATCAGGCATCTACATTGGCATGAGCAGCGCCAATTTCAACGGTGGAGCTTTTGGAACCTCTGCCGCTGTTACCAGTCTTTCGTTATTCCCGGCGCTATCTTCAGATGAATTGATTTTGTTTAATATGAACAATAGTAATTATCGTAATTACTACAGATACGAGTTGAACAGTTATAATGTAGTATTCATGGATTTCTGGAGTACAATATATAAAGTAGTTTCCGTAACAAATACCGCGATTGAAGGATTGAACAAATCAACCGGTTTAACACCTGCCGTAAAGCAACAACTGCTGGGTGAAGCTAAATTCATGCGGGCATTTTGTTATTTCTACCTGGTGAATCTTTATGGAGATGTGCCGCTGGCAATAAGTTCATCTCCGGAAACAAATCGCTTGCTTAGTCGTTCTCCCAAAGCTGATGTGTATAAGCAGATCATCAATGATCTGAAAGAAGCTAAAAGTTTATTGAATGATAATTATGTAAAAGAAGACGGATCCCTCACAACGGAAAGAACACGCCCTAATAAGTATGCCGCTACAGCGCTTTTAGCACGTGTGTATTTATACAATAACGAAGGCAACTTTGCTGAGGCCGAAGCACAAGCTAGCGAGGTTATTAATAATGCTACATTATACAAGGCTATTTCACTCAACGATGTATTTTTAAAGAATAGCCAGGAAGCCATTTGGCAATTACAGCCGGTTCTCACTAATCCTTCTAATACACAGGAAGCAAGATTCTTTGTGCTTCCGGAAACAGGGCCTACCGGTAGTTATCCTGTTTACCTGAGCACCAACATTGTGAACAGCTTTGAAACCGGCGACAACAGAATGACATCATGGGTGGGGAGCGTAACTCCCGGTAGCAATACTTTTCATTTTCCAAATAAATATAAGAACACCGGTACTTCAGCTAGTGTTACAGAATATTCAATGATACTTCGCCTTGCTGAGCAATACCTGATCAGAGCAGAAGCTAGAGCTCAACAAAATAATATTGCAGGCGCCCAGGCTGATCTGAATGTGATCCGCAATAGGGCAGGCCTTGGCAATACAATCGCAAATGATAAAGCTTCATTGTTGACTGCCATTATGCAGGAAAGAAAAGTAGAGTTATTTACAGAGTGGGGGCATAGATGGTTTGATTTGAAAAGAAGCGGTACTATTGAAACAGTGATGACCCCGGTGGCAATTCAAAAAGGAACTACATGGAATAACAACTGGCAACTTTATCCTGTTCCTCTTACTGATTTGCAAAGAGATCCTAACCTGGTGCAGAATCCGGGCTATCAATAAGCATATCACAGTAGATGGCGAAATAATTAATAAGAACCGTATGTAAGAACTGTTTTTATTATGGGCCCAACATTTGAATTACTATGGAGCAGCCGTTGCGTCGCACTCTTGTACGGAAGTAATTTTATTCGGCAATTGATAATGGAGCACTAAAATGTTCTTATGAGGACAAGTTCAATAATTCAATGATTTGTTGAATAGCATTACTGCCGCACAAGTGAGTGACACAACGATGCTTAATAGTAGCACTACTGCTGGTCTTCAAAAAAATACGCATTGTATGCCATGCCGAATATAACACTGAAAGATTAAACTATTTATGCGAACATATGCTTTTTATTTGGCGTGCTGACACGAAAAAAATCATTAAAAAAATAACGATGAAGAAATTGATCATAGCTGTTTTCTGTTGTTTGCCATTTACCTTATTCGCGCAACAGAGCGGCGGAATAAAATTCATAGATGGAATGAACTGGCAACAGGTGCTGGCAAAAGCCAAACAGGAAAACAAATTCATTTTCGTGGATATGATGGCTACATGGTGCGGCCCCTGTAAAATGATGGATAATTTTACTTATCCCAAAGCGGAAGTGGGTGAGGCTTTCCGGCAAAATTTCATCTCGGTGAAAGTGCAGGTAGATTCAACGGCCAAGGACAACGAAAATGTAAAAAGCTGGTATAGGGATGCAAAGTATTTGGAAAAGCAGTATAACGTAACAGCGCTTCCTACTTTACTATTCTTCTCTCCAGATGGGAAACTTGTTCACAGGGGTACCGGCCTTAAAAACGTTGCACAATTGATTGAGCTATCAAAAGATGCGCTTAACCCGGATAAACAGCTTTATACTTTGCTCGAAAGATATAGCCGCGGTGAAAAACAGGACATGAGTAAATTGCCTGACTTGTCGCAAACAGCTAAAGACGCGGGTGACGACAGTCTTGCCGCAAGCATCGCGGCAACTTACCTGGAAAGTTATTTGTTCAAAAAGAGTATAGACTCGCTAACTCAAGGTGATATTTACTTTATGGCCACGCACATTAATAATTCGAAGGACAAGATCTTTGCTTTGTTCATGGATCCGAAAGCGGCCTCCTCCATCAATACAAAAATGCAGAAAGCAGGATTTGCTCCAAATTACGCGCAGCTTGTAACGGATGGAATTATTACTAAAGAAGAAGTAAGCCCGCATTTTCCCGGAGAAGCCGAAGCCTCCCCAAAAGAACCGGATTGGAAAAAAATAAATAAGAACATTCAAAAAAAATACGGAAAGGAAACCGCTGCCAGAATTATGCTGAAAGCAAAGCAGGTATGGTATTATTCAATAAAGGACTGGAAAAATTTCAGCTTGTATGCTTTTAAAAAATTTGAATCTTCAGGCATTGGCTCCTCTTTTATGGATAGGGCCGGTACAAATAATTTGCTGTACAGCGTGATTTTTAAGAATGTTGATGATGCAGGCATTTTAGAGAAAGCGGCGCGATGGGCAAAAAAAATTGTTGATGCCGATGCTGTTGATACTACCGCTTCGCTTAATCTCCGTGCCAACAACATAGACACCTACGCCAATCTATTGTACAAAGCCGGTAATAAGGAAGATGCCATAATGTGGCAACAGAAGGCTGCAAGATTAGATGAGGAATACGCGAAGCAAAATAATACAAAACCACAGGATGTTTTTAACGCCACTTTAGAGAAGATGCGTAATAATAAACCCACCTGGACAGAAGACAACTAACAATTAATTTTTAACTCTATAAAAAAACAAAAAATGAAATACTTGTCGTTCGTATATACCATTCTTTTACTCATTATTACTACACAAATAAATGCGCAATCAGTAGATGAAATCATCAATAAACATTTGCAGGCTATCGGAGGAAAAGAAAAATTAAATACCATCACATCCATATATAGTGAAGGCGAAGTTGCCACATCTAGTGGTTTGCAGTCAACAATGACGGGTGAATACAAAGTTTATACTTTAAATGGAAAAGGATTAAGAGAAGAAATTATTTTCAAGGCAATAAAAAACGTTGAAGGATATACGCAAAAACAAGCTTGGCGAATTCAGGGCAAACCGGACGCGGAACCTTTGAGTGCCGCAATGGCAGCCGCCGGGCAAGCACGCTTTACCATTTATGGCCCACTTGCCAATTATTCCACAAATGGAAGCAAAGTGGAATTACTTGGAAAAGAAGACGTGGATGGAACCGAGGCTTTTTATGTGAAGCTTACCACCGGCGACAATACTGAATTTTATTACTGGATTGATCCGTCCAGTTTTTACATAGTAAAGAGAGTTATCAAATCGAAATCCGGTGAGCATCTGCGCACTGATACATTTTCTGATTACAGAAAAACTGATGAAGGAATTGTTTATCCTTTCGCCTCGGTGTTCAAGCTTGAAATAAGTAACGAGTTTTATGTTATAGTAAACAAAGTAGAGATCAATAAAGAAATTGATACTTCCATATTTGACATGCCGAAGTAATTTTTAGCAGGCTATGGTGTAAGTTTTTTTTGGGGGGAGCCGGGCCGCATTGCTACTATTAAGCTTTTGTTGCGTCGCACTCTTCAACGGTTAGTTCGCTATGGTGCATTGTGCGGCAGTGTGCTGTAATTGTAAAACTGGTTAATGTACGAGGCTTACTGTTGCCATGAAATACAACCGTACAAGTGAGTGACACAACGATGATGCCATGAAAAACCGCAGTTGGTATCCACAAAAAAAATACAGATTTTCTTAAGCTGATCGAATATGCGGACACCAAAAGGCTAATGCTGTTTTAATATTTCTATAAACAATACCGGAAAATATTTTGCCGGAAGTATTATGCATTACACCGGTTCCGGATATTTTAAAACATTAATTAATCAGATATGAAAATGACAAGACTATTCGAAGACTGTTGTGTAAAGAAAATTTTTTCAACAGTGTTTGTATGGGCCGCGTTTTTCAACATACATGCACAAACAGGATCCACTACCGGCAAGCCTCCTATTGATAACGGTGTTCCCGGAACCTGGCCTGTTGTGGGCGTTAGTAATTCCATTAGCAACGATGGAAAATATACTTTGTATGCTATAGACAATTACCCGCTGCGCGACAGAACCATTGTGGTACAATCTACCGACGCGAAATGGAAAACGGAATTGCCCGAACGATCAAATGTTATGCTTACTCCAAACAGTAAATATGCTGTTTATACGATGGCCGGCGACAGCCTGGCTATTCTTACATTAGGAAGCGAAGCAATAGAATATATACCCGGCTCACACACTTACCAGCTTCCCAAAAATGGCGATTGGATTTTGTATAAATTAAGCTCTGCAAGTAAAACCGCGGTTGCTTATAACCCAAAATCAAAAGAAAGAAAAACTTATGACCAGGTTAACGGATGCTGGTTGAATGAAGATGGTGAAACCCTGTTATTACATGCTGCCACTGAAAACAGAACAGAAGTATTTAAAAGCGTATCGCTTAAAAATGGTAAAGAAAATATTATATGGGAAGGGAAAGACGCTAACAATATAGTGAGTGACGGTAAAGGAAGAATTGCTTTTATTGCCGACGAAAAGCAAAATGAACGTACTGTAAAGTCAGTTTGGTATTATGCAACCGGAATGGAAAAAGTTATACCTGTTGTACAATTGATACCGCCTGCGATCTCAAAAGAATTAAAAATCGCCAGCCTCGACCGCTTTAGCAAAGCTGGCAACAAATTGTTTATCACGCTCCAGGAAAATAAACCATTCAGGCCACCTGTACGGCCCGGATCCGATGCCGTGAAATTAACTGTGTGGAGTTATAATGATACTATTTTACAGTCAAACCAGGTTGGCAATGCTTCTGTCAGCTCAATGATTGCTGCACACAAAGAAGAGTATATGGCGGTGATTGACCTGGAAAAACACAACCTTATTCGCCTGGAACAGGAACCTGCGGAAATTAAGATTAGACACACGAACGATGTTTTTTTAACTTCAGATCTAATAAGGGGTGGCGATTCTTTTGAAGAGCCTTGGAATAAAGGAATAAGACGACCATTGTACCTTGTGAATGCAAAAGATGGGCAAAGACAAGAGTTGAGCACCCTGGGAAATATAATAAGGCCCGAAATTTCCGCAGCGGAAAAATACCTGTTGTATTGGAATCCTAAAGAAAAGAATTTTTTCACGTATGAAATTGCCACAGGAACTATTAGAAATATCACAAAAAACATTACGGCAGCCTGGATAAACGAGTTGGAGGATCAAGTAAATGCCGGGCCGGTTGGGCCTGGTGGCTGGCTGACAGATGATGAGGCTGTTTTGTTATATGACCAGTTCGATATATGGCTAATAGATCCCAAAGCAGTTAAGGCTCCTGTTAATGTAACCAATGGCTACGGCAGCAGGCATAGTATTTCTTTCAGGCTGGCGCAACAGGATGGACAGAATTCCGCCGGTTATTTAGTTTCTTCCAAAACGGAGAAATTAATTCTGAACGCGTTTAACCGCTTAACAAAAGATAATGGTTTTTATACGATCAACATGAAAAAGAAAGGCGATCCCGAGTTACTTACAAAAGGCGCTTATGTTTATCAACTTAAATTTTCAGTTGCGCGGCGTAGCATAAGTGGTATTCCTCCTATAAAAGCGAGAGACGCGGAAATGTATATAGTAAGGCGGATGTCGGCTGCTGAGTACCCTAATTTATTCAGCACTTCAAATTTTAAAACGTTCACCGCTTTGTCCGATTTCCATCCGCAAAAAGCCTACAACTGGATGACTACCGAAGTGCATAGCTGGAAGGATCCCAAAGGGAAAGCCATCCAGGGGCTTTTATATAAGCCGGAAAATTTTGATCCTTCAAAAAAGTATCCTGTCATTTTTTATTATTACGAGCGAATGTCGGATAATGCTAATGTATTTCAGATGCCCGAACATTCAGATGGAAGGTTGAATATACCATGGTATGTAAGTAACGGCTATCTTGTATTTCAACCCGATATACAGATAACTACTGCAGAACCCGGCCCCAGCGCCATAGATGCGGTGGTGTCCGGTGCAAATTATTTATCGCAGAAGCCTTATGTTAATTCCCAAAAAATGGGTATACAGGGTATCAGTTATGGCGGATTTGAAACCTACTATATTGTTACGCAAAGTAATCTTTTTGTTGCCGCTTGTGCCGCCGCCGGCTTTACTGATTTTATAAGTTTTTATAATTATCAATGGGGAGAGCAAACCTCCAACCAAACAATGTTTGAAACCGGCCAGATGAGAATGGGTAAAACAATGTGGGAAATTCCCGGAAATTATATTCGCAATTCGCCGGTTTTATATGCCGATAAGGTAACTACACCTTTGTTAATGTTGGGAGGCCGCCAAGATTTGGGAGTTCATATTTCGCAGGCAATTGAATTTTATTTGTCCATGCGGCGCCTTGGTAAAAGAGCCTGGCTATTGGATTATGCCGATGGAGGCCATGGCCTGGATGGAAAAGATGCAAAGGATTTCTCCATCCGAATGACGCAATTTTTCGATCACTACCTAAAGGATAAACCTGCGCCGAAATGGATGATGGAAGGAATTCCTGCCAATAAAAAAGGTATAGAAAGAGGGCTGGAGCTGGTAAAGGAAAAAGATTCCAACGGAAAATGGGTCACTCCAGGCAAGGGTTTGCTTACAGCGGAACAACAGCAAATGGTGGATAAACTTGAAAAAAGTAGATCTCTCATAAACTTTTAACAGCATACTGCTGAGCATTTATTTTTTGGGGAACCGGCGGTAGTGCTACTATTAAGCATCGTTGTGTCACTCACTTGTACGGTAGGAATGCTATTGGGCAATTAATTGATAAATAGCAATACATAGGTTACACTTTTTTGTGTAGCAGTACATAGGTAACAGTTTTTTAGTTCTTTGACATAAAGTATTTATACTCAATAAAAAAGAAAATGAATGAGTATGAATACAGGCAGGAGGCTATTCAAAG
>JAVBLN010000072.1:0-39812 GCA_031553495.1 Flavihumibacter sp. | reverse complement strand
GCTATTGAGCAAGTTATGAGTTGTGAGTTATGAGTTGTGAGTAGGCGAACTTTGTATTCTTTGCGTGAAATAAAAAAACGTTCAATATATATTCAACCGATGAAGTGATTGCGACGCAACGATGATGCCATGAAAAACCGCAGCCGGTATCCAAAAACACATTTGCAATTTTCAAACGCATACCTTTCATTACGCAACCTAATCATTCAGCACTTTCAATTTTCAACTAATTCCATGGAATAATGTTAGCATAGGTATAACTATAATTTCATTGTATGAATCTATTTAGTGATGTTGCCACAATTTTAGGTGGATTAGGAAGTCTGCTGATCATAATTTCTTTGATATTTCTTTTATTGCGTTTTAACAAGAAAAAGAATGAAACGACAATTCCCTTGTCATACAAAATCATTCTAATAGCAGGCATTGGCTTTTGGTTGTGTTATGCTGTTATGCAAACTAATGTGTTGATGATGGCCACCTGCGTTGCACTTGTGGCATTATGTGTGGTGTGGATTATTGCTCAAAATTTGAGGAAAGGAAATATTAAAGAACATTTTGTAAGATCTTATAAAGAAAACCATACTAAGAAATTTGTGGACAAACGTTTGCTTGCTCCTGATGCGGATGTGGAAGTGTCGAAGGTGTCTAAGTTATACAACAAAATTTCATCTGTGGTAACAAAGTCAACCGGAAGCCCGGCGGCATTAATGATTGCGGTGGGTATCATAATAGTTTGGGCCATCAGCGGACCTGTGTTTAATTACTCAGATACGTGGCAGTTGGTCATCAATACAGGCACAACTATTATAACGTTCTTAATGGTATTTATCATTCAGCAATCTCAAAATAAAGACACAACCGCAGTGCATTTAAAATTGAATGAATTGATTGCTGTTAATGAAAACGCAAGCAATCGTCTTGTTGATATTGAAGACCTGAGCGATAAAGAATTGGAAGTACTAAAGAAGTTTTATATTAAAATTTCAGAACTGGCTGAAAATGAAAAGGAATTGTTTACCACTCATTCGCTTGATGAAGCCACTGCTAACAGTTCTAAAAAAACAGGTCGAAAACGGATTGGCTGATTCCGGTTTTTTGTGTGCCCATTATTTTCTTATCAACGCTCTAATGATCAAAAAAATTATCGCGGCGAGGAACATGAATAGAGAAATGCGGTTGATGCCGTGCATGTATCTTATCCACGAAGAAGTAGGAGCTTTGGGATCTTTCTTTTTCAGGTATAAATATTCAGCTAATTGACGTAAAACGCCCATATGTTACTAATTTGAGATTTGAAGGTCAGGTTTTAAAGTAAATTTACAGTATAGAACTGATTGGTCAAAAAAAGTCGCAAGTGCCGCGGTTGAAAAAATACAGGTTTTTATTCGGCTCCATAAAACTCCTCCAGTGAACCAAAATAAACTTCATTCCAGCCTTCAATAATAGTCTCATAATCTTCGTCGGGAATATTAGTATGACGTACCTCTACCGAAGTGCCTTTTTTATGCGGATGTAACATGATGGTTACAATAGAATCTTCTTCCTGGTCGCCAAAGAACCATTGTTGAACAATCTTACGGCCAGGCTCAAACGAAATGTTCTTTCCAGAAATGGCATCATCCCATAATGAAAATTCCGATTCTGGCTCGGTACTCATAATAGCAGGCTCGCCGGTCCAAAGTTGTATAGTTGCAGGATTGGTAAGTGCAATATATACTTCCTCCGGTGCAGCAGGCAGGATGTAATATTTTTTAAAATCTTTCATAATTGTAAAGGTAGAGTTAAGATGGCGGATTTCACGCAAAGGCGCAACGAATCGTAAAGATCGTTAAGAAACAATCAGTGCAAATCAGTCCAATCAGTGCCATCTGTGTGCTAAAGAAAATTATTCTAATCTTTCCGCTAGAGTCAGAGATTATTTTGGTCTGATTCTAACAATTTTGTCACCTTGTATAATAACCAATACACTATTTTTTTGTTTTTTCAACATATTTACAAACCTATAAAAATTTACTTTATTTTACTTTCTTAACTAATAGTATTCTAATTTTCCTTGTAGCGGCAGTGGTGTTTGCCAGGAAAAATCAGTGCAAATCAGTCCAATCAGTGTCATCTGTGTGCTAGAGAAAATTATAGCCAATAAATTTTCTCTATCTCATAATAAATACTATTTATACTTTTTTGTATAAATCATCCGTATCTTTGCGGAATCTTAAGAAAACAGACCAAATTTCCGACGTGAACTTATGAATGATGCAAGCACAGATATAGAAAAAGCGGTCCTCAAGGATTACGAATATGGCTTTGTAACCAACATTGAGGCCGATGAGGCGCCAAAAGGGCTAAATGAAGACATTATCCGCTTTATTTCTGCAAAAAAAAATGAGCCGCAATGGATGCTGGATTGGCGATTGAAAGCCTTCAGCCATTGGCTTAAAATGGAAGAACCAAATTGGGCCAATATAAAATATCCGCCCATTGATTACCAGGATGTTATTTATTATTCTGCTCCCAGGCAAAAGGTAAAACCCGGCAGTTTGGATGAAATTGATCCCGAACTGCGAAGAACTTTCGAAAAGTTGGGAATTTCCCTTGATGAGCAAAAAAGACTCTCCGGTGTAGCCGTAGATGCCGTGGTGGATAGTGTTTCCATTGGAACCACTTTCAAAAAAGAACTGGCCGAAATGGGCATTATTTTCTGCTCCATCAGCGAGGCCATTCAAGAGCACCCCGAACTGGTTAGAAAATATTTAAGCTCGGTAGTTCCCGTTACTGATAACTATTTTTCCGCCCTAAACTCCGCAGTATTCACCGATGGGTCGTTCTGTTATATTCCAAAAGGCGTTCATTGCCCTATGGAACTGTCAACTTATTTCCGCATCAACGCGGAGAACACAGGGCAGTTTGAACGTACGCTCATCGTTGCGGAAGAAGGAAGTTATGTAAGCTACCTCGAAGGTTGTACGGCGCCCATGCGTGATGAAAATCAATTGCACGCAGCGGTGGTGGAAATTGTAGCCATGGATAACGCCGAAGTAAAATATTCAACGGTTCAAAACTGGTATCCCGGCGATAAAAATGGTAATGGTGGTATTTACAACTTCGTAACCAAGCGCGGTATTTGCAAGGGTGTAAATTCTAAAATTTCGTGGACGCAGGTTGAAACCGGTTCCGCCATCACCTGGAAATACCCAAGTGTGATATTGAAAGGCGATAATTCGGTTGGCGAGTTTTATTCCGTGGCGGTTACCAACAATCACCAGCAGGCCGATACCGGTACAAAAATGTTGCATATCGGAAAAAATACCCGCAGCCGCATCGTGTCAAAAGGTATATCGGCAGGTTTTAGTAATAACAGTTATCGCGGATTGGTGCAGGTAAATAAAAACGCCACCAACGCAAGAAATTTCTCTCAATGCGATTCGTTGTTGCTGGGCGATAAATGCGGTGCGCACACATTTCCGTATATAGAAGTTAAAAACAGTAGCGCCGTGGTGGAGCACGAGGCCACTACTTCAAAAATAGGAGAGGATCAACTTTTTTATTGCAACCAGCGTGGTATAGATACAGAAACTGCTGTAGCCCTTATCATCAACGGTTTTGCAAAAGAAGTAATGAACCAGTTGCCAATGGAGTTTGCCGTTGAAGCACAAAAATTGTTGGCAATAAGCTTAGAAGGAAGCGTAGGATAATTTGAAATTTGAAAATTATTGTCCCGGCTTTATTACTACTATTAAACATCGTTGCGTCGCACTCTTGTACTGTAGTAATTCTATTGGGCAATTGAACAAAACTTTGCGCCTTAGCTCCTTTGCAGCTTTGCGTGAAATAAAAAATAAAATATGTTATCAATAAGGAACTTACATGCGGGCATTGAAAACAACAAAATTTTAAATGGCCTGAACCTGGATATTAAAGCCGGCGAAATTCATGCGATTATGGGTCCTAACGGAGCCGGTAAAAGTACTTTGGCTTCTATACTGGCGGGCAGGCCGGATTATGAAGTAACCGAAGGAACCATAGAATTTTTAGGAAAAGACCTTCTTGAACTTGCTCCCGAAGAAAGAGCAGGTGAAGGTTTGTTCTTAGGATTTCAGTATCCTGTAGAAATTCCGGGATTAAGCACTACCAACTTTATTAAAACGGCAGTAAATGAAGTGCGCAAATATCGTGGCGAAGAACCTTTGGATGCCGTTGCTTTCTTAAAGTTGATGAAGGAGAAAATGGCTTTGATGAATATCGATCAGTCGCTAACGAGCCGTTCGCTTAATGAAGGTTTTTCCGGCGGAGAAAAGAAACGCAACGAAATATTCCAAATGGCCATGCTCAATCCAAAGCTGGCAATATTAGATGAAACTGACTCCGGCCTTGATATTGACGCCATCCGTATTGTAGCGAACGGTGTAAACAAATTGCGCAGTAAAGACAATGCCGTACTGCTTATTACGCACTACCAAAGATTACTCGATTACATTGTTCCTGATTTTGTGCATGTGTTTTATAAAGGCCGGATCGTGAAATCCGGTACCAAAGAGCTGGCGCTTGAGCTGGAAGAAAGAGGATACGATTTCATTAAAAACGAATTTCATATTGAAGATGAAGAAGAAGTAACTATTGAGGAAAAACACTAATTACGGATAATGAACACAACAGCATATTTTAAAGAACAATTTGATCAAATACAAACTGCCGATAAAAGCAGCAGGCTGAACGCCGTGCGGGAAGAGGCTTTTAGCGCTTTCTCAAAGTTTGGTGTGCCTACCGCGAAGCATGAAGAGTGGAAATATACTCGTGTAAGCACTCTATTTAATAAAGAATACGGCACTTTAATAAAACCACAAACTGCTTTTTCAGCCAAAGACCTGGATGCTTTACGCTTACCGGGCCATGAAGATGCAAACGAACTGGTATTTATAAACGGACAATTTTCACTAACGCTTTCTACCATCCGCTCGAGAGAGCTTACGGTAATAACATTGGCAGAAGCATCTGCAAATGAGTATAGCGAAATCGTTTCGAAATATTTTGGTCACAGCAGCGATTACTTGAAAGACGGTATCAACGCTTTGAACACAGCATTTGTGCAGGATGGCGTTTTTATACATGTAGGAAAAAGTAAGATCATTGAGGAGCCGGTGTACATTTATAACATTGCGGATGCATCTGCTGAAAATATTTTGGCGCAGCCTAGAAGCCTGGTTTACTTAGCTGAAAACGCGCAACTGCAAATGGTGGAAACCTTTGCTACGCTTGGTTCGCAGGATAGCTTTACCAACCAGGTAATGGAAATTGTAGTAGAGAAAGATGCACGACTGGAGTATTGCAAAATACAAAACGACAACCGCAATGCAAGCCAGGTAAGTACTACGCACATCAGGCAGGTGGGAACAAGCTATGCAAACGCTGTAATAGTTTCTCTTAACGGAGAAATTGTGCGTAACAATACCAACGTGGTTATGGAAGCGCCGCACTGCGAATCTCATTTGTATGGTTTGTATTTTCAGAAAGGCGATTGCCATGTAGATAATCATACAATTGTTGATAACGTGGAGCCGCACTGCCTTAGCAACGAATTGTACAAAGGAATGCTGGACGATAATAGTACCGGCGTTTTCAACGGAAAAATATTTGTAAGACAACCGGCGCAAAAGACAAACGCGTTTCAGTCTAACAAAAATGTATTACTGTCAGATAGTGCAAGTGTAAATACCAAGCCGCAGCTCGAGATATTTGCAGACGATGTAAAATGTTCTCACGGCTGTACCATTGGCCAGCTTGATGAGGAAGCATTGTTCTATTTGCAGTCAAGAGGTATTTCTGAAAAAACGGCAAAAGCAATGTTGTTGCTAGGTTTCGCCAGCGACATACTGGAAAAGATTTCGTTGCCGCAGATCCGCACCTATGTAGATCATATGATAGAAGAGCGATTGGAGTTTAAGTTGTAAATATTTATGGCACACAGATGATGCTGATTTTATTTTTGATTGGCACACTGATGACACTGATTGGACTGATTTACGCTGATTTTTTTCTTTGCGAACTTTGCGCCTCTTTGCGTCTTTGCGTGAAATAAAACTCTTTAAAAGATCAGCGCAAATCCGCTTAATCAGTGTCATCTGCGTGCCGTCTTTTCAAATTATTCATTATGCAAGAAGTATCCGCCATACAACAAGCACTGGATGTATACGCTATCAGAGAGCAGTTTCCTATACTTAAAAGAGAAGTAAAGGGAAAACCTCTCATTTACTTCGACAATGCGGCTACATCACAAAAGCCACTGGTAGTAATTGACGCGTTGGTAAATTATTATACCGGCTATAATGCGAATATTCATCGTGGTATTCACACACTTGCAGAAGAAGCAACCGCTGCGTTTGAAGCAACCCGTGATACTGTAAAAGATTTTATCGGCGCGGCATCACGAGAAGAAATTGTTTTTACAAGAGGCACTACGGAAAGCATAAACCTTGTTGCATATACCTGGGGCAAACAAAATGTAAAAGCTGGTGATGAGGTAATCATTACCGGTATGGAACACCACTCCAACATTGTGCCCTGGCAAATATTGTGTGAAGAGAAAAACGCGGTGCTGAAAGTAATTCCCGTAAATGATAACGGCGAGTTGATTTTGGAGGAGTTTGAAAAACTGCTTACAGAAAAAACAAAAATTGTTTCTGTGGTGCATGTGTCAAATGCATTGGGAACGGTAAATCCTGTAAAGCAAATTATTGAAGCGGCACATAAAAAAGGCGCGGTGGTAATGGTGGATGGCGCGCAGTCATCTGTTCACCTGGATATTAATGTGCAGGAAATGGATTGCGATTTCTTTGTATGTTCTGCACACAAGCTGTATGGCCCAACTGGGATAGGAATATTGTATGGTAAAAAGCATTTGCTGGAATCGATGCCTGTTTTCCAAGGTGGTGGTGAAATGATTAAGGAAGTAACTTTTGCAAAAACTACTTACAATGATCTTCCCTACAAGTATGAAGCGGGTACGCCCAACATAGCGGATACCATAGCTTTTAAAGCGGCACTTGATTTTATGCGTGAAACAGGCATGAAAAAAATGCGTGAGTATGAGCATGAATTGTTGGTGTATGCTACAAAGCAACTTGAACAAATTGAAGGCTTAAAGATCATTGGAAAAGCTCGTGAGAAAACGAGTCTTATTTCATTTATAATTGATAAAGTGCATCCGCAAGATGTGGGCATACTGCTTGATAACCGTGGTATTGCGGTGCGCACAGGACACCATTGTGCGCAAACATTAATGGATCGTTTCTGCATACCCGGTACCATTCGTGCATCGTTTGCTATTTATAATACGAAAGAAGAAATTGATGAACTGGTTGCGGGTGTTCAAAAAGCGATCAGGCTGTTGGTGTAGGATTTTTTTTGCACACAGATGACACTGATTGGACTGATTTGCACGGATCTTTAGCCGAATAAAGAACAAAAAGTACAAGTGAGTGACACAACGATGATGAGAAGAATTACTACCGCTGATAACATAAAAATTGAAGAACCGAATTTTGAGTAAGCTGTAGAAGAATGAAATTGTTAATCATTAAAAATAGTACCCAATAGTCTTTGTGTAGCACAGAGGCACCCCTCTCTTTGGGAGAGGGGCCGGGGGTGAGGTCTTATGCAACAAATAGAAAACGAAATAGTAGAAGAGTTTTCATTGTTTGATTCGTGGGATGATAAGTATGAATACATTATCGACCTGGGTAAAAAATTGCCGCCGCTTGATGATGTGTACAAAGTAGATGAAAACAGGGTGAGAGGCTGCCAGTCAACCGTTTGGCTGCATGCCGACTATAAGGATGGAAAAGTTTATTTCAGTGCGGATAGCGATGCGGTGATTGTGAAAGGCCTTATCAGTATGTTGATAAGAGTTTTGAGCGGCCACACGCCTGATGAAATTATTAACGCGCAATTGAGTTTTATACAGCGCATTGGAATGACAACGCATTTGGCGCAAACGCGTTCAAATGGTTTGCTGTCGATGGTGAAGCAAATGAAGAACTATGCGCTGGCATTTAAAGTAAAAAATTCAACTTCAACAATATGACCAAACAAGAAGAAGAATTGAAAGAGAAAGTGATCGATTGTTTAAAAACAATTTACGATCCTGAAATTCCTGTTAGCATTTATGAAATGGGATTGATTTATGAAGTGTCTATACTGCCCATTAATAATGTGCAAATAGTAATGACATTAACAGCTCCCAGTTGCCCTGCAGCACAATCGTTACCGATAGAAGTGGATCAGAAAGTGAGAGAAATAGAAGGCATAAACGATGTGCATGTATCTGTAACATGGACACCAAAATGGGACAAAAGCATGATGAGCGAAGCCGCGCAGTTGGAGTTGGGAATGCTTTAGTGAGTTATGAATTATAAGTAGAGCTTTCTATAACCATAACGTGAAACTTGTAATTTCTTTTTTCAGGTGTAATATTTACAACTTATAACATACAACTAATAACATACATGAAGATCACTGCACAAGAAGAGTATGGCTTGCGAATATTGATACGCGTTGCAGGATGTAAAGATGCTGCCGGTATTAGTATTCCACAGCTTAGCGAATTGGAAGGGTTAAGCAGTCACTATGTAGCGAAACTTACGCGGGTGCTGCGTTTAGGAGGTTTTATTAATAGTACTCCCGGCAATAAGGGAGGTTATATATTATCGCGTTCCGCGAAGGAAATTAATATTAAAGATGTACTTACAGCTTTAGGCGGCGATATATTCAGCAAAGAATTTTGCGGAATGCATGCAGGCGCAATGAAGTTGTGCACTAATTCTGTAGACTGCTCTGCAAGGTCGCTTTGGCAAATGGTACAGTTTGTGGTAAATCAATTGTTGGAGAATATTACACTGTACGATCTTGTAAGCAATGAAAAAGAATCTACAAATATTTTAAGCAGTATTTTAAAACAACACAGTATTATGGATGCTGTACGATAATATTATCATTCTTCAACGTACAAAGCATTCTACACGCTTTGTTATGGAGGTTTTCTTATCCTGTCTGAGGCTTCATCATAACTAAAATCTTCATTACTGTCTTATCCGGATATCAGAATCATCCGTAAAAGCTTCTCCCGGCTTTTGTTAATATTATTGGCGGGCTTGCAATTATTACTATATATATGTTTTCGCAGAATAAGTTTTGCTAAAAATGTAACAAAAGTGGAAAATGATATTAGTCAGATTAGAGTCTGATATAACTCCCGTTTTTTCATTATACCCCATATTACATTTGCATATTGATAAAATTTATTCAGTTTCCGGATTTATTATAATCCGGATTTCAGTATATAAGTAATCCTAAACCATAAAAAGAATACTTGTGCCTGTCAAGAATAATAATTATTAGTGAGGTTGAAAAAAAGGACGCGTTTCTGCATATGCACAATAGCGAACAAATTGTTGAAGAGTGCGACGCAACTAAAGTTTAATAGTAGCAATGCAGTTTGGCTCACAATAAAAATACGTCTTACAATATAACCTGATTAATAAAACCCAGAGTTTTCGACTGACCCTTAGCAAGACCTGTTTTAAATTTTCAAAAAATATGAATTGGCAAAAAAAATTGCAATGTATTATCATTGTTATTGCAAGTATTAGCACCGTATCCGCTACAGCCCAGTACAAACAGGAAGACTCCGTAAAGAACTTCTCCGCATTCAAGCGTGCAATCTCCATTTCGGGATTATTCCAGGTAAGGGCATTGCAAAGTCTTAGAAATAATGTGGATGTAAATGGTAAAAATTTTGACCCCGATGCTACAAAAGGCGTTAAAAACAGTTTCGCATTAAGGCGTATAAGGATGCAGGTTGTTGGCAATATCAACGATCGTTTTTCTGCAAACCTGCTTGTGAATTTTGCAGAATTTTCGGGCAATCCGGCAAATAAAGTTCTGGAAAATGCATTTATTAAATATTCTTTGAACAAGCATTTTAATGTGCAAGCCGGGCAGTTCAGACCGTTTTTTGGTATAGAGGATATGTATCCTGCAGATTTTATCCGCACATTCGATTACTCCAATCAATACACGGCTTTTGCTAATAACAACTGGCAAGGCTTCCAAACCGGCTTAACTGTTTTTGGAGAAATTACCAAAACTGAGAAAGGACAACTTCCGTTAAAATATTATGTAGGTGTATATAACGGAAACGGCAGAAACCAGGCTATTGATAATGATAACACAAAAAATGGTTATGCGCGTCTTGAAACAGAACTTGGAAAAAAAGTGAGCATTGGCGTAAATGGCGCAATGGGTAATAATGGCGCCGGAACAGGCAATGCCTGGGGTGGCGATGTATGCGGTAAATTTAAACTTGCCGATAAATGGAAGCTTACTTTATATGGCGAATATAAAGAGGGCACGAACTTTAATTTGTGTACTTCCACAGGCGCCGGAAAGCCTTCCTTAACGGACTATAAAATATCAGGTTTATATTTTTTTCCAATAGTGTCGTACGATTTGGCCAAATCCCGTTTGCGTTCTATAGAGTTTTCTTCCAGGTATGAATATCTTGATGAAAACTGTAAGTTGCAGTCAAACGTACACCAAACAGTTACGCCAAACGTTTCATTTGTTTTCTGCGATAATTTTTATGCAATGCTACAACTGGGTGTAAATATCGATATGTTTAAGCACGATGTTGCGCTTTCTAACTATTATTCAAAGAGCTTAGCTTATGCACAATTGCAGGTAAGGTTCTGATGACCAAACCTTATGAAAATAATGAAAGTATTTCGTCATTACGTACACGTATAAACGAAATACTTTCTGTTGAGGCCTTTTAACGATTTTATTATTGCTACATGAAAATAAAGGTTTCCATTTTTTGGGAAACCTTTTTTTATTATCTTGATGTAGACTTTTGATTTTTGTAGCAGCATGAATTTTTTATGAGTTTTTTGGGGAACCGGCGGTAGTGCTACTATTAAGCATCGTTGTGTCACTCACTTGTGCGGTAGGAATGCTATGGAGCGTTGAGTCGGCAGTAAACTGTGGGCAGTTGGCAGTAGAGAGAGCAGGTGTCAGAGATCAGAAGCCTCCCACCAACAACCAACCAAAAATGTGTAATTTCAAACTACAACTAAAACAACTTTTATAAACTAAAAGATATGGATACCTCAAATACTAAATTCAAAACCGTTGATGAATATATAGCCGCATTTCCGGCTAAAGTGAAAACACTGTTGAAGCAAATGAGAAAAACAATCAAAGCTGCGGCACCTGAGGCGGAAGAAGTGATAAGCTATAATATGCCGGGATATAAGCTTCACGGCATGTTAGTATATTTTGCCGCACACAGTAATCACATTGGTTTTTATCCAGGAACATCCGTTATGGAGAGCTTTGAAAAAATGCTGTCCTCTTATGAAAAGTCGAAGGGCACCATTCGGTTTCCAATAAGTGAACCTTTACCTTTGGAAATTATTAAAACACTGGTACGGTTTCGAGTGGAAGAAAATAAACAAAAGTGGCTGGCCAAACAAAAGAAAAAATAAAGTTGATTTAGTTGATGGCTGTTAGTTGTTGGAGTAGTAGGGCTTCTAAAACTTTTTTCTGATCTCTGACTTCTCTACTGCCAACTGCCTACTTACAACTTTCTTCTGATCTATGGCTTCTCTACTCATCCTTATACATTTTCACTTCGTATCTGCCTTCGCTGTCACGCACTCCGCGATACATACCGGCACTATTCAGTACCATAGCCGCATTGCCTTGTGCATCCACGCCAATCATTCCGCCTTCTCCATCCATTGCCACCAGTTTATGTAGCACCACTTCTTCCATTGCCTCCTGCAGCGATAAGCCTTTGTATCGCATCAAAGCGCTAACATCGTGCGCAGCCACGGCACGTATAAACATTTCGCCATGTCCTGTACACGAAATGGCACATGATTCATTATTAGCATAAGTACCGGCGCCAATTAGCGGACTGTCTCCAATACGACCATATTTTTTATTGGTCATACCTCCTGTGCTGGTTGCTGCGGCTATATTACCCCATTTATCGCAAGCTACCGCGCCAACGGTTCCAAATTTTTTATCCTTTAATAATTCTTCAAGTTGCTGATGGGTATGATCGAGTGAGTAAATATCAGAATCGCGGATTGCCTTCCATTGGTCATAACGGAACTGGGAGAAAAAATATTCATCCGATTCCAATTTAATACCTTGTTTTATAGCAAATTCGGTAGTGCCTTTTCCACTCAAAAATACGTGATCGCTATTGCGCATCACTTCCGTTGCCAGTTCAATAGGGTTGCGCACATTACGCACGCCGGTTACGGCACCGGCAGCTAAATTGCTGCCATCCATAATGGCGGCATCCATTTCCTGGATGCCCTTTTTTGTAAAAACGGAGCCCCTGCCTGCATTGAACAATAAGTTATCCTCCAGCAATACAATTGCAGCCTTTATTGCGTTAACAGCACAACCGCCCTGCTTCAATACTGCAAAGCCGGCATTTAGCGCCTCTCTCAATGAGTTAGAATAGGCTTCTTCAAGTTCGGGCGTCATGTCTTCTTTTACAATGGTGCCCGCTCCACCATGAATAACCAAAGTATATTTTGACATAAATTGAATGAAATATAAAAAACCACTTGAATAGGGTTGTGAAATTAAAAATTATTTAATCGAACGCTGTCGAAGATTTTTTAGCAAATGTTAAACAGCTTTTAACATTTGCGACTATTTATTTGTTACTGTGCAAATTGGAGAGGTCGGTAGGCAGTAGGCAGTGGACAGTAGAGAAATCAGAGATCAGAAGACAGTAAAAAATTGAAACGCTAATTTATTGTTATAGGATTAAGTATTTAGTTCGCAAAGGAATACTGTTTATAGATCTCGAAATTTCATTTGTCAAAAGTCTTTTTCTTTTTGCTTGTGCAAAAAGAAACAAAAAGCACACCCGCGATCGATGATGGCCCGATCGCGGGGAGTGCCCTGATTAAGCTTTTGCACTACTGTGACTTCAGCAAAGGGAATGCTATTCATCGCTTTAGCGGCTGCATACTTTACTATCGGCTGCAGTGGGATTTCTTATTTTCAGGTGTTTAAGTAAAATAGTGGGTTTTCTTGCAAATACATTTTTATATCGGGAAGGCAAATCCCATATTGCTCGTATAGAATTTGCGAACTAAATAATTAATCCTATATTGTTAATACAACAGTATACGTTATAAACAAAATATCAGTGAGGATCAGTCTAATCTGTGTCATCTGTGTGCCATTTGCCAGTGTACGCAAGCCTGAATCATTTTAACCGATGAGAAGAATTACTACCGATGAAGTGATTGCGACGCAACGATGATGCCATGAAAAACTAAAGCCGGTACCATAAAAAACTATGGAAATAATGACTGAGATCAGAGATCAGAAACATCCCACCGACCACCATCTCAGGAATCGAAATCAAAATCATCTTCCTCCTCCTCAAAAGAGCCGGAATCCATATTCATCATTGATCCTATAAGATCTTTAAACTCGATTTTATTTTCAATTACTTTCTTGCTTATTAACGAGTAAGCAGCTAATCCATGTAATACAAATTCCATGAGCAATGCTGTTTGCATCTCGTTCGATTTTGGAAAGAATTTTTTTGCCATCGCATGCAAACCATCCACTTTGTATAATCGTGTTACTTTTTCTTTATCAGTTATGTTGAAGAAAATATCGAGCGTGTTGCCTTTGTCAAACCAGCGTGTAATTGGCTTATACGGGTTATCGTCTTCTTTTTCTGTTATACTTTCTTTTCCTGTATTACGTCGTTTTTTGAGCGAATCGGGATTGGGAAAATATTGTACAAACTGCGAGCGCAATGCTTTATCAAGCAGGTTCATTGCTACCTGGTATGGGCCTTCCTGTTCGCCTTCATAAACTAATTCTATTTTTCCGGTAATAGAAGGTATGATACCCGTAAGATCGCTAATCCATATTTGCGTAGTATCATCTCCATTTATAATGGCTCGCCTTTCCGCGGCGCTTACAGCGTTCTCAAATGCACTAATGGTAAGCCTTGCAGATACCCCGCTTTTTTTATCAACATATTCATTGCTTCTTGCTTCAAACGCCACTTGTTCTATTAAGCGTTTTACCAGGTCGCTTACACTCACAATGTTCTTTTGTTCTTCTTGTATAGCGGCTTCCTGTTCCGTTATGGCAAGTGATGTTTCCAGTGTTTTTGGATAATGCGTTAGTATCTGGCTTTCTATTCTGTCTTTCAATGGCGTTACTATTGATCCTCTGTTCGTATAGTCCTCCGGGTTAGCTGTAAATATAAAAAGTATATCCAACGGCAATCTTAATTTAAAACCGCGAATTTGTATATCGCCTTCTTCCAGTATATTGAACAGCGCTACTTGTATACGTGCCTGCAGATCCGGAATTTCATTGATTACAAAGATTCCGCGATTGCTTCGCGGTATTATACCATAATGAATCACGCCTTCATCAGCAAAGCTCAGTTTTAAATTAGCCGCTTTTATAGGATCTATGTCGCCAATTAAATCGGCTACGCTTACATCAGGTGTAGCAAGCTTCTCGCCATACCGTTCGTCTCGGTGCAGCCATTCAATGGGAGTATTATCTCCTTTTTCTGCAATCAGCATTTTTGCATATTTCGAAACCGGATGCAATGGATCATCATTCAGTTCGCTGCCGGCCACCACCGGAATATATTCATCCATTAAGGAGGTCATCATGCGTGCCATTCGGGTTTTAGCCTGCCCGCGTAATCCGAGAAATAGTATGTTGTGTTTGCTAAGTAATGCTCTTTCCGTATCTGGAATTACAGAATCTTCGTAGCCAAAAATTCCCTGGAAGGAAGTTTCCTTTCGCTTTAATTTTGCTATTAAATTCTGACGAATCTCTTCTTTTATTGTCCTGCTTTTATAGCCGGCTTTTTTTAATTGACCTAATGTGGTTATATCCTGTATGTTCATTTTAAGATTTGAAATTTTTGAGTTGAGATTGGATGCTGTCTTGTGAACTTCAATTTTTACAGTTAATGATTTTTGATTTTTTTGGAGACCAACTGCAAAGCCCTGATTGGGCTTTACTTGCGACGCTCCATTCATCATTAGATATCTATTAAGCGATGAAAAACAATTAAACTGTTTGAAACGAATTTCTTGATTTGAAATGATGTTGTTGACTTGCAGGAAGATTCAATAAAGTCTGCCTAATTGGTTTTGCCTGGAACCTAAGTTTGTAATTTTCAAATTTCAAATCAATAGACTGTTTTTCTTTTACCGCTTTCGAAATCTTTAAAAATAAATGCGCCTAAATGATCCAGTGAAGCAAAGAATGCTTTACCGTTGTTGGTTTCTGTAAACTCATTTACAAAGCGTTGCAAATATGGATCGCTGGCTATCATAAATGTGGTTATAGGAATTTTTAATTTTTTGCACTGTGCAGCCAGGTTAAGGCATCTGCTGGTGATGCGCCTGTCGAGGCCGAAACTATTTTTATAATAACGCTTTCCAACTTTAAGGCAGGTTGGTTTGCCATCCGTGATCATAAAAATTTGCTTGTTGGGATTGCGCCTTCGCCGAAGCAGATCCATTGCCAACTCCAGTCCGGCTACGGTATTTGTGTGATATGGCCCCACTTGCAGATAAGGCAGGTCTTTTATTTCAACAGGCCACGCGTCATTACCAAAAACCACAATATCCAAAGTGTCTTTAGGATATTTTGTGGTGATCAGTTCGCTCAACGCCATCGCTACTTTTTTTGCAGGGGTAATGCGATCTTCTCCATACAGTATCATTGAATGCGAAATGTCTATCATAAGCACTGTAGAGGTTTGTGCTTTAAAATCAGTTTCGCGTATTTGCAGATCGTCTTCACGCATTAAAAAACTATCAATTCCATGATTAATCTGCGCATTTCTAATCGACTCCGTAAAATCAATCTGCTCCAGCATATCACCAAAACGAAAAGGCCTTGTTTCGGGGTTTATTTCATCACCCTGTCCCGGCTTGAATGTATTGTGATTACCTTGTTTAGTTTTTTTTAACTTCCCGAAAATTTCTTCAAGCGATTTTTTACGAATTCCTCTTTCTGTTTTTGGTGTAATTATTATCTCACCCGTTTGCCTGTTTTCGTCTATATAACCTTTCTCTTTCAATTCGTCAATAAAATCGCCCATTCCGTATTCGTCACCGGTAATCCGGTATTCGAGGTCAAGCTGATTTAGCCATTGCATGGCTTCACTAACATCTCCATTAGTGTAGGTGAGTAGTTGCATAAAAATTTCAAGCAGTTTGTCGAAGGTGGATTTGCCTTGTGCGTTAGGGTCAAAGCCACTAAATAAATATCCCTTCATATACGATCCTCCCAGTTACAATTTACAATTTTAATTACATAACCAAAACTGGTATTTGAAATTTTATAAGTCAAAAATCCTGCTAAGTTTCGTTATTGGTTGTTACTCATTTGCTTTTGCATTTTAGTGACATAATTGAACGTGTAACCGGTTGCCGGTGGCCGGTGTTTTAGTACAAGCGAATCTTCAGAGATAAGAGAAATATCGAATTATTGAATTAATAATCAATTCCATCACAACGAATTTTCACATTTCCATAGCATTACTACCGCACAAGTGAGTGACACAACGATGCCCAATAGTAGCACTACCGCCGGTTCCACAAAAAAAAGGACCCGGGAATTATCCGGATCCTTTTTATGTGGTTTTTCAATTTTTACTAATACGAATCTACTAACGAATAGGTTTGTATTTCATTGCCTGTTAATGGCTCTGGTACAGTAATTCGTTTAACCTCTCCCGGTAGTAAATCAAAAAAGTTATCAGAGAAATGAATATTTTTTTCTTTTACTGAAAGCCATACATTTTTTGCCAGTTTGTCTGCACTTACTTCCAGTGTTTTGTTATCAATCATTTTTACATTGACTGTTACGTGTTGTAGCGCCAGGTCTTTAGGGCGTGCAAAGAAATAATTTTGTGTAGCCAATACTTCCTTACCGCTTTTCAATTCAATTTCCATTACCGCGTTTGATTTATCAATATTCGCGAAATCATTGCTGCTGAAATCAACATATGACTTGCTGCTGTTCTTACTAACGGTAATATGCACCTGTTTTTTTGGTATCAAAATTTTCCCATTGAAGTCTTTAACAGTATAAGACAATACGGCTTTGGTATCAGCTAGTTTATCAGATACAATAAATATGGAAGGCGGCTGGTTGTTGTCTTTTACTGTGATCAGGTAAGGCGCATAATTCTTAACCAATTGATAGTGCAGCGCTTTCCAATTACCAAGGCCGTCGATACTGCTCCATGATACCACCGGCCAGCAATCGTTCAATTGCCAGTATAAAGTGCCCATACAGTATGGCATTTTGCGGCGATGTATTTCGGTGCTTTTTCCAATACCATATTGTTGCAATACCTGGCTCACATATACAAGTGCATAAAAATCTTTAGGCGTTTTATAATAGCGGTCCATGTAAGATTTTATCTTTCCATATCCTGGTGGATTACGCTGGTGCACCCGCATTACATTGCTTGTAGTGTCATAATCCTGCGGCAATGTGAAGCTTTCTATAGTATTCCAGGATGGGAAACCCTGCATTCCATATTCGGAAACAAAGCGCCCTGTTTTTTCTTCAAAGATTTCAAAATCATATGCGGGGCCGTGCCATACACCCCAATAGTGTGAGTCGCCTTCAGTAATACTTTCCTGGTGTCCCCAGCCATATGAAGGTGAAGTAGGCCAGTAGTCGCGTTGCGGATCATATTGTTGTATTAATTGCGGAATTGTTTTTTCAAAAATAGTTTGATACCAGCCATATGCTTTTACCGAATCGCTTTGTGATATTTTGTAATCGCGCTGCCAGCCCCAGTTGAACCAGCCTTCTTTATTTTCATTATTGCCGCACCAAAGGGCGATACTTGGATGATTGCGTAATCTTTCAATATTTTCTACCACTTCTGTTTTAATGTTATTCAGTGACGCGTCATCGGCGGGGTATGCGCCACATGCAAACATGAAGTCTTGCCAAACAAGAATTCCGTTTTGATCGCACAAATCATAAAACATGTCTTCTTCATAAGTTCCGCCGCCCCAAACACGCAGCGCATTGAAGTTAGCTGTTTTCGCATCGTTGATTAGCTTCGCATAATCTTCATATTTTTTAGCGGGCAAAAACGGTGATTGCGGAATGTAGTTAGCTCCTTTCATAAACACAGGAACTCCGTTCAGTTCTATATAAAAACTCTTTCCCGCTTCATCAGGTTTTTGAATTAAGTGAACGGTTCTAATTCCAAACGATTCTTTCCTTTGCTGAAATACTTTGTTGCCATCGGAAAATGAAAACGTTAATGAATATAAATGTGGTTCACCCAATCCGTTACTCCACCATAGTATCGGCTTGTTTATATTAAATGAAAGCTCAATTTTGTTTTCGCCTTTTTGCAAAGCAACTGAACGGTTGTTGATATATGGCGATGCATTGATACTAATGTTTTTCGCAACATCACTTTCAATAGTTACAACTGTTTTTACCAATGCTTTGGCAGCGGATATTTCCGGTGTGGTAATTTGAATGTTATTTATTTTTACGTCATCCCAGCTCACAATTTTCACGGGTCTCCAAATGCCGCATGTTGTAAATTTCGGGCCCCAATCCCAACCGAAATGATATTGCGCCTTGCGTGCATATACGCGGTCGTTTTCAGGTAAGCGAAGAGGGTAGTTGGCATTTTCAGTAGAATCCACATAATTCAGCGCCGACTTGAATTTAATAACCAATTCATTGCCCGACGCTTTCAAAAAGCGCTTCGCATCCGCTTTCCAAACGCGAAACATGTTGTTGGCACTTAAGAAGAGACGTCCGTTTAAATACACATCCGCATAGGTATCCAGGCCGTCAAACTGTAATACCACATGTTGTTTCTGCAAGGTTGCAGCATCAATGTTAAAGGTTGTTTTGTACTCCCAATTTTCGCGTTCAATCCATCGCAACTTAGGTTCATTATCCCGGTAGAATGGATGGTCAATTTTCTTATTGTTCCATAAATCGGTATGTACGGTACCGGGCACAGTTGCCGGCATCCACTCCTGTCCATTCACATTCCTGAATGACCAGTTTGTGGCAAGTGTCTGCTCACTATATTGGGCAAATGAAAAGATTGTTGTGAGCAACAATAAAAGAATAAAGGATGTTTTTTTCATAGTCGAACCAGAGTTTATTTTTTCTGATGATTTCATGCGATAATTTATACAGCGTAAAAATGTGCGATGATTTTTTTGTAGACCGGCGCTATTGCTACTATTGAGCTTCTGTTGTGTCACTCACTTGTACGGTAGTAATGCTATTCACCAGGGTGAAACATTCGTGCACAATTTTATACTGCGTATAGGATAAGTCGTATAGAAAACGAAGACACAAATTTTTATTCAATACATTATGAAAAGAATAAAACATAAATATAGAAATAATAAATTAAACAGTATGCTGTTTTTTGCCTTTTGATTTTAATAAGGTCTGTCTTTCTTTTCCTTTCCGTATTTGTGGTTGGGCTGTGCACCCATTACAAATACAAGCTTTCCTCCCTTCATTAAATCTTTGTGAGTAAAATATGTTTTCGTATATGGCTTTCCGTTAAGTGATGCGCTTTGTATATACATGTTTTCAGCAGAATTATTTTTAGTTTCTACTACAAATTTCTTTCCGCCCGGCAATGAAAATGCTGCTTTATCAAACATCGGGCGGCCAAATACATAATTGCCACTGGCTGCATTTACGGGATAAAAACCAATAGCGCTAAATACGTACCACGCACTCATTTGGCCGCAATCTTCATTGCCACACAAGCCATCCGGCTTGTCTGTATATAATTCCCGCATTACCTGGTTTGCTTTTTCTGCTGTTTTATACGGCGCTCCGGCGTAGTTATACAAATAAATAGTATGATGGCTGGGTTCGTTGCCATGTGCATATTGACCAATCATTCCGCTAATATCCGGCGATATATTTTCACCGGTCATCTGTGAAGAAACAATGAACAACGAATCCAGCTTTCTTAAAAATGGAACATCACCCCCAAAAGCAGAAATAAGTCCGGGCACATTCTGAGGCACAAACCAGCTATGCTGCCACGAATTTCCTTCGGTGAAAACAGCTTTGTCAAAATCATGTTCGGAGTAGTAAGGATCAAACGGTTCCTGCCATTGTCCTTTACTGTCTTTAGCTCTTGCGAATCCAATTCTTGTATCAAACAATTGTTTCCAGGAGGAAGCACGTTTCATAAATGTATTGTAGTCGTTGGTCTTTCCAAGTTTTTTTGCAACCTGTGCAATGCACCAGTCATCAAAAGCATATTCAAATGTAGAGGTCACACTTGTTCCCGCTTTATCAAAAGGTATATATCCGTATTGCCTGTAAGCGTCGGTACCACGAATGTTTTGCATAGCGCTTTTCATCATTGCTTCATAAGCTACATTCACATCGAACCCGTTTATGTCTTTCAAAATCGCATCAGCGATAATTGGTACGGCATGGTAGCCTGTCATGGTGTTGGTTTCATTAAATGCAAGATCCCACACAGGCAACAATCCATATTGTTTGTAAAAAGCAAGATAGGAGTTGATTATATCCGCCACCCGTTCTGTTTGCAATATGGTGAACAAAGGATTTTCCGCACGAAACACATCCCAAAGCGATTGTGTGCTGTAAACCGTGCTGTTGCTATGTTGTATGTCGCCTTTTACTCCTTTGTAATTTCCCTGAACATCATTAAATATTGTGGGCGCCTGGTAAGCGTGATATAACGCGGTATAGAAAACGCGTTTTAGTTTTTCATCGTTGGTTGTAATTTTTATTTTGCCCAATTCTTTTTCCCACATTGCCAGCGTGGATTTATGTGTACCATCAAAATTTGTTTTTGAAATCTCATTAAGTCCGGCCATGGCGCCTTCAATGCTTGCGAAACTCAAGGCAACTTTCATTTCTACTTTCTCTTGTTGAGATGTAGAGAACATGAGACAAGCGATAGATTTTTTCGAGGTTACTTCCTGTGCATTCACACGTTGTCCGTTGTTAAACAAAACCAGGTCTTTCACGGGCTTGTTTAGCCTGACTGCAAAATATACTTTTTGATTTTTTGCCCATCCTGTTGAAAAGCGATAACCTGCGAAAGTGCTGTCGTTCACTTTTTTGAAATAGGTATCCGTTGGTTTATCCCAGTTAATAGCAAAGCCAAGATCGAAGCGGATCATAGCTTTGGAAGACGCGGGAAATGTATAGCGATGTATGCCATAACGAAGTCCTGCTGTAAGCTCTACATCAATATCGTATTTATCAAGGTGCACTTTGTAATAGCCCGGCGACGCGATTTCCGACGAATGCGAAAACGCGGAAAATAATTTTGCCGTATCTGCTTCTTCATTTACTACCGGCATTACAGAAATATCAACCAAATCTCCAATACCCGTTCCCGTTAAATGCGTGTGGCTGAAGCCTGTTATTTGTGTGCTGGTATAATGATATCCGCTCACCCAGTCCCAGCCCTGGTCTCCGTTATCAGGACTTAGCTGAACCATTCCAAATGGTGCTGTGGCACCAGGGTAAGTGTGCCCATGCGCTGCCGTGCCAATGAAAGGATCTACATAGCGGCTAACCGACTGGCCATTGCCTGTAATAGATAGTAACAATATTAGTAAGGGGAATACAATTTTTTTCATTGTGATGATGGTTGAAAGTTGTTTGTTGATGGTTGATGGTAAAAGAAGCAAAACTATTTATTTGATTGTTTTAGTACAACAGCATCTTCCGGTTTTGCATTTAATTAATAAGTGTGTTTATAATTTTTTTTTAATTATGGGATCAGCGATTGTGCTACTATTAAGCATCGTTGTGTCACTCACTTGTGCGGTTGGAATGTTATTGAGCAGTGAGCAGTAGGCAGTAAAAAATCTAACACTGATATCTGGCTTCTGTCTTTTTTATTGCTGAATAGCATTACTTCTGTACAAGAGTGCGACGCAACGGCAGCTTCATAGTAATTCAAATGTTTGGTTCAAAATAAAAACAGGTTTTACAAATGGTTCTTATTAGTAATTAAAATCTCTTATTCTTACACTACTAAAAAAAATCTCTTGGAATAATCTCTGGCTTTTGATTTCTCTACTGCGAACTGCCTACTACCAACTGCCCACTAATTTTAAAAAAAACACCCCGGTTTCACAATGTGAAATAACGGGGTGTCAGTAAGTATCGGACCTCTGATTACTTCAAATTGAATCGAAGCCCAATTTCGAAATCGCCCCCCGAATAGGTTTTTAGTTCGGAGGCTTGGGTAGAATACAAAGCTGTTATTTGAGCAAAGCTGGCTATTTTGATACCTGCACCCGCTGTAATGCTTTTGTTAGTATGATATAGACCAAATACATTAAGTTTATCTTCCAGGAAGGTAACGTTAGCTCCGGCATCAAAGATACTGGAATTCCCTTTAATACCGCGAAAAGCAATTTTTGGTTCAATTGTAATTCCGTCTGCTTCCTCAGAAACTTTTACTTTGTAAGATGCCGCCGCGAAGAATATTGATCTGTTGGCGAGATTTTTTTCATCGTTCCTGAAAGTTGAGATCATATTGGGGAGAGCCGCTTGTACATTCAATTTCCCGTCAGTATATGCCACTCCAAAATCCGTTTCAAATTTCATGTGCTGATCATTGAAATTGTAAAGCGACGGATCGTCTATATCGCCGGTGATCTCTTTGTTGTTTAAACGTGTTTGAACACCGCCTAATGATAATCCGAAATGTACTTTTTGATCTTCGCTACCAACCTGCATGTGATATGTGTATGTTCCCATTATTTTGGAAGTGTTGATAAGCCCGGCTTTATCGAAAAACACGTTTACACCTACCCCCATTTTAGCATTGAAACCATAATCTCCAAGCAGGTAAATGCTTTGAGGCCCATTGGTAACATTACCATATTTTCTGTAACCTGTTCCCAGGTTAGCCTGCTTTTCGTTAAGCCCGCTCATCGCGGGATTGTACAGGTACTGGTTTTGAAAATATCCTGTACCCAAACTATTGAGCTGGGCCTTCACACAATTGCAATACATCATACCCAGGAATAAAACACAGGCATATTGTAGAATAAATTTACTTTTCATGAAATACCTTTTATCATTTTTAAGAGATCTGTTTTGTTGTCAAAGAGATTTAATAGTACGGCCGGTTGTTATGTTGTTCATCGGCCGTACTATTGGTGTAGCTCTCGGTTTTAATGAGAATGAATAATGTTTAGCATTCCGGTTACAGGTTTGCCATCACCGAAATCGACCACGTAATAATATGCGCCCTGCGCCAGTATTTTTCCATTGTATGTTCCATCCCAATTATTGCTATAATTTTTTTGGAAGAATACTAAACGTCCCGCTCTGTCGAATACTTTCACACTGTTGTTCGGATTTTTTTCAATACCCCAAACAATCCATTTATCATTTTTACCATCACCATTTGGAGTAAGTACATTTGATATTGTATTCTCCTGAACAGGTGTAACCTTAATAGAAGCCGTAGCCGTACAGCCGTTATTGCTAGTTGCAGTAACAGTGTAGGTGGTGGTGGTAACCGGCGAAATCCTCAATCCCATATTATTACGGCTTCCAATAATGCCGTCAGCATTTTCCCAGTTAAAATTGGTAGTAGTGACAGGATAATTGGTGTTAGCCATCAGCAATACACTAGTGTACTTTGGAAGGTTGTTAATATCCTTATCAGGAATAATAGAAACTGCTAAAGGTGTAAAGGCTATTTTAACGGGAACTTCCAGGCTATCAATACCACCTCTGATAACACCTCCATTATCTTTTATCACTACAATAATAGAAGCTGTATCACCAGCAATTGCTTTTCCCGAACCTGTGATGGTATAAATGGCAGTGCCATTTGTTACTTGTGGTGTGAAGGAGAAGCTGGAGATAAGTTCGGCACTGGAATTATCAGCAGCATAAACACTTGTAACAGACAGATCCTGGTTTTTTTCATTTTGTAATTCGCCGGGTATCAGTCCGGAAATATAACCTGTCACTGTAACATTATTGCCACACGCATTCTTAGGTAGCAATGGTACAGTAAGTTGTGGTGATGAGTTGTAACCCGGAGTTAGTACAGTTGCTGTATTTGACCATACGGATATGTTTTTACCATTTAAAGCAGCTATCCTGTAATAGTAATTCATTGCCGGCCAAACAGTAGAATCTATTGTAGTGGTACTATTAGCAGGTAATGATTGCAGGTCGGTAAAGTTTACATTATCTATAGATCGCTGCAACACAAATCCGGTTTCATTATAAGAACGATCAACCCATGTAATATTTACAATGGAGTCCTCAATAGCAACTGCATACAGATCAACAGGACAAATGGGCGTGCCTGCGGTAAAGGTAGTGGTAGTCTTAGCCACATTTGACCATCCGGATTTTGCGGTTGCATTCTCTCCCAATGCTTGCACCCGGTAATAGTAATCAGTGCTATCATACAATGGCTTGTCGGTATATGTAAATACGTTGCCGGCAAGAGTGTCGGCTGTGGTATAATTAACTCCGTCAAACGAACGCTGCAGGACAAACTTATTTGCAGGTTTTGCATCGTCACCAGTCCATGTTAGTGTTGCAGAATTTGCCGTAGTACTCGTCACAGACAGATTAGCTGGTAAGCCGGGCGATTTTGCGTCAATTCCAAATATTTGCCATTCGGCAATTTGGAAGCGAACACCATCATGAGCATCGTTATTAGCAGTAAATGTAATCCGATAATATTTATATGTGGTGGTTCCAGTTGTAGTAACATTATATGTATAGGTAGTAAGCCTCTCAGTATTATTTCCTAACTGATTGGTTCTTGTATCTAGCGTAATCCAAATTGTACTATCATTTGAACCTTCAAATTTCCAATTCTTTGGATCACGTGGTGGAGCATCGTTAGCAGTTGTAAGACTGTAGCTTGTTACAGTATAAGAACCTGTTGGCTTATATACTGCTGTCAGATCTCCGGATGCTTCTCCTTCAAATACCAACCATTTAGTAGTTACATCATTGTCAATAAACTTCAATGAGCCTTCGTGAGCGTTAGGGCCATCCGGATTATCTGCACTTACAGACAACTTGCCGCCATCATCTGTAATCTCCGATGGAAGACTTGTAATGCCATTGGTTGTAATTTTAATAGTATCGGACCAGGGTGAACTGCTGGTATAATTTGTGGCCCTCACCCTATACCAGTATGAAGTATTTGGTTTGAGCGATTCCTGACTATAAGAAGTAACTGTTTGCGGGAATTTCCCTACAGATATAAAATCAATACCATTAGTGGAATATTGTACTTCATATATGCCATCCCCTTTTCCATGGAAAGGAGATAGCATCCATGAAAGGTTTGTTTGTGTTCCTGAATTGGTAAAAACCTTCAAAGTGGGCTTCACATATAAGGTGTCAACAACAGTAGTTATTTGCTTTACGACGGAGTAATCCGAAACACCCACTTCATTACGTGCCCGTAGCCTATACCAATATTTAGTATTGTTCGTAAGCGAGCTGTCGACGCAATTGTTAATAAGCTGGGTAAATGTTTTCCATAAGGTAAAATCCGTACCATTTGTAGATTTCTCAATTTCAAATGTTCCGGGTGTGAAAGAAAAAAAGTAAGACCATGTTATGTTAGCTCGCATTCCATCAGTGGGGGAGGCCTGTACATTGAAGTTGTTGGGCTTGGTGGGCAAATCGCTACGTGTTGTTATAGACGCAGGATTAGAATAAGTTGAAGCAGATGTATAGTTAACCGCTCTAACCCTGTACCAATAAGTAGTACTACGTGTAAGTGAACTATCATAACAATTAGTAAATAACTTATTGTAAGTTCTCCACAATGTATAATTTACGCCATCAGTCGATTTTTCTATTTCCCAGCTTCCGGGAGTAGGAAATGGTGACAAACTCCATGATATTCTTACAACCGATCCTATTGAACCATTGTTCAGGCTAATGGTAGGTTTGCCCATTAGTGCATCGCTCCCGGTTGTGAATTTTACTGAAGGGGAATAAGGCGAGGACGATACATAATTCATTGCTTTTACACGATACCAGTATGCTGTATTCTGTAGCACTGTACTATCATTATAATTTACAACTGATTTATTGAATGTCTTCAATACAGTGAAGTTGTTACCATCGGAGGACCTTTCCAGTTGATAAGTACCATCAGTTTTTAAAGACGGCAAGCTCCATTTAACCAATGCTACAGATCCTGTTGTTCCAGCATTCACAGTAAGCGTAGGAGCTGTGCGCAAAGTATCACTGACAGTAGTAATTTGCACTGTGTTAGACCAATTTGTAATTGAACTACCTTTTACTGCACGCATGCGATACCAGTAGGTTGTTACTTGTGAAAGCCCATCATCAACATAAGAAGCCGTTGGTGCATTTACTGTTGTAAGCGCTGAAAAACTAGTTCCATCAACAGATTTTTGTAATTCATAACTACCTGTTCCCACTATTACGTTATTCCAGGAGAGATTAACCTGAGTACCAATGGGACTGGATGCTGTTAATGTGGGAGTGGGTACATTATTGTTATACAACTCTATCTCCATCAAACTAAAGATAGAGTTTACAAAGTTTTTAAACACGAAGCGATAATATTTATACTCTTTAGTACTGGTCACATCTGCTGTTACCGGATTTGACTGGTTGGGTGAATATGAATTATTGCTAAGTAAATCCCAACTCGTTCCATCCTGTGAGGCATACAAAAGAATAGTTTTGCTAGTGTAATATTGGTATAAATAAATTCTAGACGCAGCAACGCTTTGAGCAGAAGGCAGCGTAAATTGTATCCACATACTATCTGCTGAATTTACTTGGAAATATGCACAATTCATGGTATTCCCATCTGTCACCAGATTAAGATTTCCTGAAAATGTAGGTATTGATGAGGATGTTGTAATTGAGCCTGACCTCAATATATTCTGTTGGGCATTGGCCGTAACGCTCAATAGCACCAAGAAGAACGTTATATTAATAATTCGTTTCCAATAAGTAAACATAAATTTCATTTAATTTGAATTAATATATTTGATTGCTGCTGCCTTATTATCGTCCGTTTACAAAATCTACTTCGTTGGGATTAAGGCAACCCGGTTCCACTTTCAGTGTTACGCCTTTTAATTCTTTAGCCCATTCTGCATAGTATGCCGGTGAAGAACTTCTTCCACATACATTATAAAACATAAATCCTCCACGACCCTCTGCTCTTGATCTGGCAACTACGTCAGCTACATCACCAAATGAGCCACCGGTTTCGGATGTGGAAGAAAACGTTTTACTATTAGGAAAATTTTCGGAGTTATCTGCATACTGAGGATAAAAAGGCATAAACACCGCATCTGCAATTTGGCCCATTTGTTTACCCTCCCAGGTACCAGGTCTATTGCCATATGAGTAGTAACATAAGTATATATCGGGTAATAATCTTTTTATTTCCGACATAACCATTGCATAAGAATTAGGGACAGGTACTCCTTGTGAATATTCATCATCGCTTAATACTGCGTCATATCCCTGTTTCCGGACTTCAATTGCAACTATTTGAGCAAAGTCTGTAGCCTCTTCCAGTGTGGCAAAGTTGGCCCATCCTGCGGCATCGTGATTACCTAATAATGAAAGCCCTACCTTAACCCCGCTATTTTGTACCATACGAAACATTCCCGATTTTACCATGGCTTGTTGTTGAGGGTTGTAAAAAACATAAGGTTTTCCTGTTCCCGGATTAATATTCAGATTTGCGGAAAAAGGGAATGCAAGGTCAAATACCGGATTTCCTTTTTCACTTTTATAGCAAAGTACATTCGGAAAATAATGGTCATTGGCTTCTACAATGGCAATCATCATATTCTTTCTGTGGAATAGAGATGTGGTATCGACCAGACCGCCGGCGTTTATTATTGAATCAATTCGGCGCATAGAATCTCTTTTAACAATCGCTACGTCTTCTACCCATGCCCGCAAAGCTTTAAGGGAGTCTGCTTTTCCGCCATCTGCTATTTCGGGCAGGTTTCCATATGTTTTCACTTTGTTGCAAGCCGACAAAATCAACAAAAGACCTGCAAACGCCAATAGTAATCGTTTCATATAATAATTGTTTTGAATTGTAAAATCGTTTGGTCTTCCATCCGTTTTTTAAAGCATCATATTATTTGCCTAATTATAGTACAACACTTTGCTTTAAATGAAAGCATGCGGGTGTACTACAGGTTGCATTTATAGTGATTTCTAATAGTTGGTTTAGCAGGCTGACAAAAGTTTATACAGCCCTAACGCCGCCATGAAATACTATTGTACAAGTGAGTGACACAACGATGATGCCATGAAATACTGCAGCTGGTACACAAAATTATTTCTTGCAATTGTTGTACACCCAAGCATGATGCTTTTCGAATTATGTAAAGAACTTTGTTATAGAATGTGTTATTGTTTATCCCACCACACCCGGTTTGTATTAAGGTCACTACCACCCATTCGCTTCAAAGCATCCTGATAGTTTGCTTTGTTCAATGAATTTTCAGTAAGTGGATAAGTAAGCCTTCTTGGTATTGTTGCGTTGGTAATGTTGCCATGGTAGTTTACCGGAACAAGCTGCGGATACCCACTGCGTCTATAGTTGCTCCAGCTTTCTACAAAGTCAAACAAGCAGCTAACCCAGTATTCCGAGTTAATCATTTTCAGCGAATTTTCTGTGGATGATACGTCAAGCTGATGGTTGTTAACATAGTTTCCTATTATATCAACTGGTACTGCCAGAGCGGTGTTTATCTGCTCTAACCCCTGCATAGCGGCTGTTATTCCGTTTTTAAAATGCTCTGCTGCACTTGCCGGCCCAACATTCCAGCCTCTTGCCTTTGCTTCGGCCAGCAATAATTCTGTTTGAGCGTATGTTATCAGTGGCACAGGAACTGCATTTTTACGATCGCCAAATACTGCTATTTTGGGGCGCGCATAATTACCTAAAGGGTATGCATTTGACCCTGTGCCGGTTGGGCCCGGATAGCCGGGAGATTGTGTAATTGCGGCTGTTCCGCCTAAGTCGAAACCATTTGGCATACCGATAGGAACTTCATTTATATAGCCTGCCGGTGCGGGGTTCTGCGTTGTATAGCCAAAGGGAGCTCGGTTAATATCTTTATTATAAACTGCACCTGTGTCCGATTTTTCGGTGAGTGTATACAAGCGTGGGTCGTTGTTGTTTTTCAAATAATCAATAAAAGTTTTCGACCAACGTACTTCGTACAAATCGGATTGTAATGCCACGAAAGGATTATATACATCGTTGTTTAGTTTAACAATGGCATTGTCGTTTATACTGGTGAAAGTTTTTCCTGCTGCTTTTTCAGTGTATTGACGAGCCATTTCGGGGTCAACTTTTACAAGCCTCATTGATACACGTAACATTAATGAGTAACCGAGCTTTTCCCATTTCGCAATATTGCCGCCATACAGCAAGTCGCCGGTTGCAAGCGGTTTGGAAGCGTCTAATTTACTGATAGCTGCATCCAGCCTTTGCAACATATCTTTGTAGATATCCTGCTGTGAATCATATTTGGGATATTGTATGCCGTATTTTGCCATACCGGCTTGAGAGTATGGAATGTCGCCATAAATATCTGTAATGCGTTGCATAATCATTACAAACATTATATCGCTCATTTGTATAAGGTTGGAGTAATATGCCGCGTCTTTTTTTTCCGCAAGGCTTTTTGCTTCCACTAGTTGTGCAGCTCCCAACATTCCATCAGATGCGCCTGACGCGCTTCCCGTACCAGTAAAAAAGCGGGTATTGTAAGATGTTAGCTGCTGTGTGTATTTGTCACCTCCTCCGTAATAGTTCAGTGTAGATGATAAAACCTGAACCATACAGGATAGCTCATACAATTCGTGTTCGGTAATGTTGGCGTATCCACGCTGAGCGGCAGTGAAGAGATAATTCGGATCGAAGTTTTCTTCATTTGAGCGTGTGGGATCTGTGTTGATGGATTCAAAATTTTTGGTACAGCCAGTCAGCAACACCATAAATCCGCTAATTATAATTATATAGGATGAAATTTTTTTCATACACTTTTACTTTTTTAATTTGAAATTCATATTAATGCCATAAGTGCGTGTTTGTGGAATACCAATACCTTCCAGTCCGGCATAAGTGCGTACTGGAGAGAATCCATCTTCCGGATCGAAATTTTTTGTGTATTTCAAAATGGTAAACAGGTTTCGTGCTACCAGTGAAATGTTAATGGATTGGAAAGGTGTTTTACTCAATAGTGATTGCGAGAATGTATATCCCAAGGTTACCTGGCGGAACTTGATAAAACTTCCGTCAAAAACTGACATGGTGGAAACGTTTTTTACAAGGCCCTGGTAGTAGTTTTGAGCTGATACTAATGTTTGGTTGGCGCTACCGTCTTCTGTTACGCCATTGACAACAATACCGGTTTCACGACCTTCAAGGGTAGCCTTGTTGAGACCGTAATACATGCTAAAGAAATCAGTAGCAGAAAGGACTTTATTTCCGTATTTGAAATCTATAAGAAATGATAAGTTAAATTGCTTATAGGTAAAATCATTATTAAACCCACCATATCCTTTTGGTAAACCAGAACCCATCGCTATCTGGTTACCTCTCATTGGAATACCATCACTGCCCACAACTATGTTTCCTTTTTCATCACGTTTATAATCATAAGCCATTATTTGCGAAAGTGGTAAACCCTGAACGTCTGCAATCTGCGTTCCATTATTATAAGGCCCTACTGCCGGCCTGTACTGTCCTCCCATAATAGGATTAGGATTTTCGGTACCGTCAATGCTTACTAATTTATTAGTTACTTTAGTAAAATTTAAAGATGTGTTCCATGTTAAGTTTTTACTTTTTATCGGAGTGCCTGTAAGCATGACTTCAAAACCGCTATTTTCAGTAGCTCCTAAAGGCAGATAGCTGTAATCATATCCGGTTGCGATTGATATTTGTTTATTTACCAATTCTTTTTCTGTACGCCGGTCGAAGTAAGTAATGTCTAAGCCGATTCGGTTTTGCAATCCTTTCAATTCCAATCCAATTTCATATTCTTTTAGGCGATAAGGTTTCAAGCTCTGATCAACAACGGTGTTGTCCAATGTGCCATAAGGCAATGGAACATCGCCGGATTTCAGGTTGTAATAAACGGATGTTTTATATGGAGCAGCTGTTCCGCTGGTTTGTGCATATGATGCTCTTAGTTTACCATAATTTAAATATGGGATGTCGGCCAATTCGCTAAAAATGAAACTGGCTGACACCGAAGGCGTAAATATGCCCCAATTACCTTTAGGCAATGTGCTGAATATATCATAACGGCCTGTGGTTCCCAGTGTAAGTATATTGTCATATCCCAAATCTAGTGTGTAATAACCGGATTGTGTTTGCAATTGACTGTAGTTGTACAATGGCACCGGATTAGAAGCACTCTTCAGCAGGTTATCAATGGTGTATAGAAACGGTTGTATGAATTGTTTTCCTTTGTTGCCGTTCAGGTCGTATCTGTATTTGCGTACACTTGCACCTGTAGAAGCATCGAGAGAAAATTTATCGTTAAAAAAGCGTTTAGAATAACCAGCAAGCACATCCAGGTTTAATTCAAAGGTTTGCGCTTTGGATTGTTCCATCCCTCCAAGCCTGTTAAAACCAATGCCGCTAGGTTCAACATTGAGCAGGTTATCATCTATCATATCAAAACCTACACGAGCCTGCATATACAGGTCCTTCATAATGTCGTATTTGACAGTAGAAGATGTTATCAGTCTTTTTCTTTTAGTGTCATTGATGGTTTTGTCTACAACAAACCATGGATTAGGCATGTATCCGTCTGAGTTCATTGCTTTTTCATAGCCGGTTACTATGTCATATCCCGGTTTCAGATAATTGGGGTCTATGTTAGATGGCAACAACCTCAAGACAAAATTTGGGTTGCGGCTCATGTCATTCAGGTATGAACGCAATTTTGTAGATTCATCAATGTAATTGGCTACGAGTGAAAGCTTCAGCTTTTTGGTGATATTTTGGTTTATATTCAGGTTGGCAGTGTATCTCTTCAACCAACTTTTAGGAACAACAGATTGATTATCCATGTATGAAAATGAAAAACGCATGTTACCGTTTTCGCCACCGTTTACAAATGAAATGGTGTTAGTTGCAACCGGAGCTATCCTGTAAAACTTTGCATATTGGTTGTTCACAGCACTATAAGGATGCATGTTGCCATCAAGTGCTATAGTGGGTTTCCCATCAAGTTTTTCACCCCAGCTATTTAAATCATCAGCAGTAACTTCTCCGATAGTTTGCGGACGTTTACCATTTAGTCCTTGTCCATAAACTTTTTGGAAGTCTTTTTTATTATTGATAACACTATTAAAAGCAAGATTGCTATTAAATTCAATTCCAACTCCACGATGACCTTTGCCGCTTTTTGTTGTTACCTGTATCACACCATTAGCTGCTCGCACCCCATAAAGAGCGGAAGCGGTGGAACCTTTCAGCACTACAATATTTTCAATATCATCGGGATTGAGGCTGGAAATACCATCTCCATAATCTGAGCCTCCATACACACCCAGATCATTTACTTTTGATGTATTGTCCATTGGTACTCCATCTACAATAATAAGCGGGCCTGTTGTAGTACTGCTCATGTTGCTGATACCTCTTATTAAAATGCTTGCCGAACCACCAGGTCCTCCGTTAGTTGCGTTTATGTTTAGCCCGGGAACTCTTCCCTCAAGGCTAAACGCAATATTGGGCTCTTTTGCTTTGCTAAGTAAATCTCCATCTACTTTAGTTACCGCATAACCCACTTTGCGAGATGCTTTTGATATACCAAGTGCTGTTACAATAACTTCAGTATAAGTTGTAGCAGCGTTCAGAAGTGTTATGGTTATTGTATTTCCGGTTACTATAACTGTTTGTGTAACGTAGCCCACGTATGATACCTCCAGTGAAGCGTCGCCTTCAGGAACATTGAGAGAGAAAAAACCTTTGGCATCTGTTTTTGTACCAATATTTGATCCGGTAACTTTTATTGATGCTCCTTCCAGCGGCTTGTTTTCGTTTCCCAAAACAGTTCCGGTAATTGTTCTGTCTGCTTGTGATGTTATTGAGGTTAATGACAGATTGCTTTCTTCTGATGGCTTTAAAGTATAAAGCAAAATTTTATTCTCTCGTACTTTGAAGCCAATGTTTAATGGAACTATTGCTTTATCAAGAAAGCGTTTTAGAGTAATATTTTTTCCTTTAAATGAAAGCTCCTGCTTCATGTCAATAGCAGTAGGACTATACAGAAAATTTACTTTTGTTTGCTTTTCAACTAGCTTTAGCACCGATTCTATTTGCATATTTGAAACAGAAAGCGTGATCGTTTCATTTAGAATAGCCGGGGTTTGTACTGCATCGGCATATGCAGTACTGGCAAATAATAGCACACAGCATATTTGCAGCAGCCGGACTTTCACAGTAAATGCGACTCTTGAGAGTAGTGAATTTTTAATCATAAGGAGATGTTATTAAATGAATCCTGCGAAACCTATTTGCAAGTAGCACATGGGCAGCACAAGAGATAAAATTATTATCAGGTGGCGAGTTGGCTTAAATGCATAACACATCACTATAAACATCGTTGCGCGGTGTTTAATAGTTCTTCTCAATTGATGAACCGGAATATTTTTTTGTAAATATGAGGTTTGGTATTGTATGTTATGCGTTAGGATATCCATAATAGAAAAAGGCATATGGCTTCTTCCTTTCTAACGGATATAAATATCCTAATTGGAATGTAAACCTAATCAGAAAGATCGGAAAAATCGGTACTGGTGAAGATCTTGTGGCAAGCAAAATCCTCCGCCATTGAAATACACAAAGGCTTTTCATATACTGCAATATTTATTTAAATTAGGAACTGGAAATGATTTAATGTTTACAGCCATTCCCTCTCAATAATATACGTGTTCCTTTTACTGAATAATCGATTCCTACGGCTTGGCAAAGCATATCTAGTTTAGAGAATAAATCAAACTCAGAGATATCGCCGGAAAACTGGCAATTGGCAATACCTTCATTTTCCATTTCTATCTCTATTCCGTATGCATTATGTAGAAGTTGTATAATTTCAGCTATAGTAGCTTTGTCAAAGTGGAAATTTCTCATTCGTATTTCTGCCGGTGTAAGATCCTTTCCTTCCACTTCTGTAATTACCGGCACAGGATTATCTACCAATGTTGTGCTAAACAAATTTTTCTCTTCCACATATATCACCTTTTGATTTGGTGTTATAATTACTCCGTTGTTTCTTGTTTTTTTTCTGTCAATTATATCGGGGTTTTCATATACTTCCACTTTTCCCGTCACAACTTCCACTTCAGCGTCCTGGCTATTTTTCTTATCTTTTATGTTGAAGCTTGTCCCTAATACTTTCGTTACAAGATTTCCATGATAAACCAAAAATGGCTTTCCAGGATTTTTGGCAATATCAAAAAAAGCATCCCCGTAAAGCTGTACTTCGCGTTTAGTGCCAACAAATCTGTTTGGATAAGTTAACATTGCTCCCGGTTGTAGTATAACTCTGCTTCCGTCCTGCAACTGAATACTCATTTCATACTTGGTATCATTCACAGCCTGTTTGCTGTTTTTCTGCAACGATGCTACCTCTTGCAATTTTTTGTTGCCGGTTATGAAATGTGGCGATAATAACAAAAACGCAATGATGATCGAAGCGGCTATTGCGGTCGCTATAATCATATGGCGTATTGATGGTTTGGCTGCTATACGGTGCAATAGAGTTTTCTGTTTACCTGCATTCAAAAGTATCTGTTCCATTATCTCTTCAGATCTTACTTCATCCAGGTTATTACCCGGAACAGAATCCTTGTTCAGGCTTTTTAAAATATGGTCACTTATTATATGATCATGTTGACCTGAATTCATATACTCAAATAGTTCATCCCTTTCTTCATCACTGTATTGCTCGTTGATGTAGCGATCCAGCAGATACAATATCCTTTTCTTTTCTTTCATTTTTTTGAACAGGTATATGAAATAATATTCACTTATCAGAAAACAGTAAAATAGGATTAAAACAAAATATCCGGCTCATAGTACCAAAACATGTTTATACTTTTTTGGCAGTATAAATTAGTGCATGAATGTTTCACATTGCTCAATAGAATGACTACCGTACAAGTGAGTGACACAACGATGCTTAATAGTAGCTATGCCGCCGGTGCCAAAAAAAATCAATACAATATTGTCCTGCCTTAAGTATAAAGACAAATACCCACCTAATCGTTCTTGTTTATATTAATAGACAATTCGGCGGATAGAATGGAGTAGGTCATGTAAAAAAATATTTTTTACATGACTGCGGTTGATATTAAAAAAAGTATCAGGAACTCTTTATTGTGATGGCGAAGATTATTGCGAATAGTTCTAAGTGCGCTCGCAAGGTGCGTTTTTACTGTAAGTGGCGATATGGATAAAAGATCTGCAATTTGTTTGTACGATAACGATTCTTCTTTCGCCAGTTTATATATTAACTGTTGTTTGGGAGACAGTTGTGTGATGATTTCCTGTAATAGCTTTTGAAATTGAGCATCGCATATTTTGTGATCTGTATCGTTTTCTGTAGTTCTATTTTGCTGCGTATAACTCTTGTACATCTTCCATTCTGCAGCTAACCGCTTGTTATAATTAAGGATTGCATTTTTTGTTACTGTATAAAGCCATGCTTCAAAAGATTTTATTTCACCCAAATTCTTTCTGTGCGTCCACACTTTCATAAAAACTTCCTGGAGTATTTCTTCTGCGGTATCAGTAGATTTGGTGTACAGGCAGGCTACCTTATACACGTGATTTTTGTGCTGATCAAATAAAACCTGGAAGGCAAATTCGCTATCATGTGAAAGCATTGCAAGCAGCCTGGCCTCGTCGCACACGGATTTTTTTGTATTTGTAATCTCTTCTTTCAAAATAGGCTCCTGTTTTAAGAATAGTGTTTTTAAACACCGGCATAAGCAATTCATACTTTCTTATGTATTACACCAGCATATTCAAAACTTAGGAAAGCAATACTTTGCCGAAAACACCTTTCTGCAATCGTTATGTTAATATGCTTCGGCCGGTATAATTAGAGGCAATTATATTTTTGAGATCAGCAGAATTGCTACTATTAAGCATCGTTGTGTCACTCACTTGTACGGTAGTAATTCTATTCAGCAAAGAGAACTATTCATCATAAATTCTTATCTCAGCTAATATATATTATCAAGTATGTTGGTCTTTGGCATGAAATGTTTTGCGATGCAAAGTAAGTAAAAATAATAATCGGATGTTTAATTTGACAGCTTCGCGGCTATTTCAACATCGGTTTAAATGGGGGAACAGACTGTTACTAAATTTTTTTCTTCTTTACAATTTTGAGAAAAAAATACCGGTGTTAGTTGTAATAATTGGGTAATTGTAAATTGTGTGGGTATAATTTTTAAGTAATATTTGTAAATCATGTTGTGATATTTAGTGACTACTTGAATTGTTTTTTTTTATACCTGTAGAGGTCTTTTAAATAAAGTACCGTATATGCGTTTTTTTTTACCCTGGTTAGTGGCTGGTTTCGTTATGCATGTTTATATGGTTCTTCAATGTGCATGATGATCCGTTTGGGATTTTTTCAATTCTTATCATTTAGTGTGTGGTATGCCGTTAGTGATTGTTGACAATTTTGAAACAGGTGTAAAAATAATTAAGCGCTAATTGAAATCCGAACCGTGCGAATGTCCGACTTCCGGTCTCCGGTTTTTATAATGTCAAACCGCTCCATAGAATTCCTGCCGTACAAGTGAGTGACACAACGATGCTTAACCGGAGTTACAAAAGCCGGTAACAAAATAAAAACAGGTATTGTGAAACCAACTTAAAAGGTTATGTACAATGCAAATAGTGGTAGGATGATTGTAAAAAGGTAAACATTATATGTAAATTCGACCTATAAGGCAACATATTCGACCCATCAGGCAAACATCACTTTTGACGCTACTCTAAATTTACAGTACCATTTCGATCAAAAGTGATATTTTATAATGATCTGAAAAATTTATTCCATTAGGTGGTTTGATGCTATGTGCTAAAAAATAAGTAACGTGCAATTATGGCCAAATGCTGTCACTTCTATTTTGTCACCTGCATACTTATAAAAAGCCGACACTGGTTTTTTGTATAAAATCTGCCTAGAAACATTGTTGGAGTAGTTCTAAAATCTTTACTGCTTATGCTATTAGAGGTTTATTGGTAATTTATATTAATAAGCCTTGCGGGCATTTTTTGTCTCTTATAGCAGCAATGTGGTTTTATAATTAATGTGAAAAATAACAGATCATCGTAAAATTTCCTCAACACCCGGCTGTAGATAAGAGTTATTTTTTAAAAACAATGAAATCTATGAAAGCAAATTTTTATCTACTACTTCTTTTGAGCATCAGTTGTTCAATTGTTACAATGGCACAACAAAAAATCGGTGGCAATCCAGGTGTGGCCGATCCCAACGCTTATCTGCATCTTGGCGATAGTGCCACTTCCAACAAAGGGCTTTTAATGCCCCGTGTAGTGCTGAAAGCCACTAATGATCCTTCACCGCTTACTGTACACAAGGCCGGCATGTATGTGTACAATGTAGCGGTGGATACTGTGGGCAAAGCCGAAAGAGGTGTGGTGCCCGGTATGTATTATAATGAGGGCTCGCGGTGGGTGAGGATGTCAAACGCGGAAGCAAGAGTTTTTATATTTGGCGGGCCGGTGGCTTCTACTCCCCCTATTTTTTGTGTTAGCGCTAATAGCAGGGTCATATATGTGGATACAGCTACCACGTTGGCAGACAACATAACACCTAATCCTAACTTTAACAGGCAATGGGTATGCAGTGGTACAGGCTGGGTAGCTTATACACCGCCTCCGGGGCAAACTGAATGGTTTAGATACAATACTACCATTGATGCAGGCAGTGATAAAACAGGAAGTATTTACCGTATAGGAAATGTGGCGGTTGGTATAGGACAGGCTGCAATAGGTGCCGCTTCTGCTGTAATTGGCGGGCAGAATGATACTACCTGGGGAAATAATTCTGTAGTGTTTGGCGGAAAACATAATGTTATAATAGGTAGGGAATCAGGTATTACGGCAGGTAATAATAATTTCATTTCCGGTGTGCAGTCATTTATTGGAGGTGGCATTGAGAATAGTGTAGGCTCACTTCATGGCGCAATATCCGGTGGGGCCAATAATGATGTATTAGGTATAGATGGATTTATTGGCGGTGGTTTAGAGAATAAAGTAAGCTCAGTTCGTTCCGCAGTAGTTGGAGGCGCAAAAAATCAGGTACTTACCTGGTATTCAAGTATAACTGCTGGCCAGAATAATAAAATTTCTTCAGGTACAAATTCTGGTATAACAGGAGGTTACTTTCAATCTATTGATGGAGAAGGATCATTTATTGGCGGTGGCAGATTTGATACTATAAGTGCAAACTATTCTGTAATAGTGAGCGGGGAGTTTAATAAAACAAGTGGCAAGAATTCAGCTATTATAGGAGGTCATCAACTTAAAAATGAGTATGATGGATGTGTTATGATAGGAGATTTCTCCGGAACACCTTATTTTCCTTCTAATAAACAACAATCTATTGTTAAGAGTATAACTAGCAACAGTTATACCGGCATGTTCAGCGGAGGTTACCGTTTTCTTGTCGACCGTGGTAATCAATACAAGGGAGTAATGATAGACGGCTTTGCCAATCTTTATCCGGGGGTAACCAGTGCTTCAAGTTTAGGAACGTCATTGTCCAGATGGAGTTCTGTGTATGCCGCCAATGGTATCATACAAACTTCGGACACCCGGTTAAAGAAAAACATCAAACCGCTTTCTTACGGCTTGAAGGAAGTGTTGAAAATAGAACCTATTTCTTATAGCTGGAAAGATGATAATACCAATAAAACAAAAGTAGGTGTAAGCGCTCAGCAACTGAAAACTGTGGTGCCCGAGGTGGTAAACACAGGCGAGGATGCGCAACAAACCTTAGGTGTAAACTACGCGGAACTGGTGCCGGTGTTAATCAATGCAATTAAAGAGCAGCAAACCCAAATAGAAGAGCTGAAAGCCAAAGTAAAAGCTTTGGAAAGCAAATAAGAATTGGTTAAAAGCTGTTTGTTGATATACGGCAGGCAAGATGATTTTATGCATTATTTTTTTTGGGGACCGGCGGTAGTGCTACTATTAAGCATCGTTGTGTCACTCACTTGTACTGTTGTAATGCTATTCATCATCCGTAGTTTAACCACAAAAAGCCGCAATAGAAAAACCACAAACACACAAGACTGGTTGCAATACAACCATCTCTTGTGTGTTTTGTTTATGCATCTTCCATAGTTGCCATTGTGCTAAAGAAAAAATTTGAACGGCTTATTATCCTGGCAACTGCTGGCGTTTGATTGTTGCTGTGGTTACCTGGGAGGAGGCGCACCACCACAATAAAGTTCTTAGGTGATAAATAGCAATACATAGGTTACACTTTTTTGTGTAGCAGTACATAGGTAACAGTTTTTTAGTTCTTTGACATAAAGTATTTATACTCAATAAAAAAGAAAATGAATGAGTATGAATACAGGCAGGAGGCTATTCAAAG
>JAVBLN010000068.1:0-50520 GCA_031553495.1 Flavihumibacter sp. | reverse complement strand
CAACAATTCGCGAACACGGCAGATCAAAACATAAATATTGCTGGTTACCCTTCAGGTATGTATATAGTACAGGTTATACGCAATGAAGAAATAACCGCAACTATTAAGATTGTAAAACAATAGGATTTTTTAACAACACTTGAAACTTTAACTTGGCCGGTGGAAGATTTTCCACCGGCTTTTGTTTGCACTCTTCCATTGAAATAAAGCAACAGGGAATGCTATTGAGGGAATTGTTCGTTGACAATAGAGATTTCTCGTCCGGCGGTTGTATGAACTGAACGTTTTAAAAATCAAATACATTCTACATCTCCCGGACTCGAAATGACGTGCGGGAACACTTACGATAATTATACCAGGCACAGTATAAAAATGTGCAATGTTCTTTTTGGCATCAACTGTATTGCTACTATTGAGCATCGTTGTGTCACTCACTTGTGCTGTTGTAATGCTATTCAGCAAAGTGAAACATTCATGCACAAATCTATGCTGCGCATAGTATAGCATACATTTTCAAAAAGGTTTCTAATTATTGTTGAAAACGTAAGCAATCGTATAATAAACAATCTCCGTCATTTCGAGCATAGGTTTTTAATGCTGCATGAAAGAAATATTGTAACCTATAATAAACCAAACCGAGCGAGAAATCTCAACAGTAACTGAAAATCAGGAGGTGTTGCCAAAAGCAACAGTATAGGGCTGCAAGGCTTGTAGCCTTGCAGAGCGTGAATAAATGGAGAATTGAGAGTGGAGAATTGAGAATGCTATAGATAATTAGATAAAGCTGAAACAAAAACACTCTCTTCTGATATCTGATTTCTCTACTGCCCGCTGCCCACTGCCAACCGCCCACAAAAGTTCCTACCGTACAAGTGAGTGACACAACAGAAGCCTAATCAGGGCTTAACTGCCGGTCCCATAAAAAAATTAAACATTCTATTATTACAAGATCATTAAAGCCACCAAAACTCGTTCTTAAGATGTATAAGTATGAACACTTTGGCTTGCGGATGGTAAATAATTAATACCAAACCAGCAGATTATAAGTATAACAAATGAACAGGCTAGCATTATCAGTGCGGCCTTTTTCTTGTTTGGTTGTTTATACCGGATATGAATATAGATGAGGTATGCAAGCCATGTGAGTAAGGCCCATGTTTCTTTGGGATCAAAAGTCCAATAATGGCCCCAGGCTTCTTTTGCCCACAATGCGCCAAAAATCAATCCTAATGTTAAAAAGCCAATGCCCATGTACACAATATTATTTGCAACTACCAAAAGTGAATCTTTGAATTGGTTGCGATACATTTGATAAAGTCCCCAACAAGCAATAATGCATGATACAGCCAGTAAGGCGTATGCAAAAATATACACCAGCACATGCGGAATAAACCAAAAACTTTGCAACGCGGGCATGAGTGTTTTACTGTATGTATCGGGATGACGCCAGGTTATAAACAAAAACAGCATGGACATAATCAGGCTGTAATCTAATAGCCATTTATAACGCCAACGAATAAATGATAAAATACCTATTAATGATACAAATGCCGAGTACCATAACCGGGTTTCGCCTAAAGTTCTGATAGGCGGCCGCTCAAGATGCAGCCATAATCGAATGGCAAATAAAAATATTACTACGGTGCCGGCTATTGCTGATATTAGAGATATGGTGTGACCAATGGTTTTATTTTTTGAAATATGCAACAACATACTCAGTATCCAAAACAAGGCCGCCACAAGCGCATACATCGGAAAATAATCCCAGTAATTCATGTTACATTAATTTGAAGTATTTGGTTGTTTTTTGAAAATCAACAGCACTGAACCTATAATCATCATAAATATACCTGCATATACAATTGGTAACCAGGGATCTTTAATTACTTCGAGCGTGCTTTTAGTACTATATTTTCCCATTTGCGAATCGTAACGCATCTGGTAAATTTTCCAACCGTTAACAGTAAGAGGTTTGTTTACCTCCACTACAGCTTTTTCCGGTTTTTTTTGAGGCTCATACACAACTACATGAGAACAAAAGCTTTTAGGTTCCGGCTCCATCATCACCAATGCCATAGAATCGTTAAGACGCAGAAAAGAGGGTTCGGAAGCAAAGCTTCCACAACTGATCCAAGCGGTAGTATCGGGCATTCCGGGAGTGGAACATTTTATTAATGCCGCCGGAGAAGAACCAAATCCATTCACTTTTTCATAGCGGCCGGCTATACTGTTGGCTTCCGGATAATATTTAAGTATTTTAATTTCACGGCTAGCAATTTTGTACGCATCTCCCTCAACTATTTGACGCATCATATTCTCGCCTTTCGTGGTCACTTCATTTGTACGTATGTTCGCCACCGTTATTTTGGGAGTATATTCCTCCATTTCAAATTTATCCAGTTGAAACGCAAAAGGCATTTCAAAAACCTGTTTGCCGTCATTTGCCATCCACGCCACTTCGCCTTCTTTTAAATCCATTTCATATCGTTTCAAATCACCGGCTCCGGCAATACCGGCAGCTAATGTGATCCATAAACCGAGATGATTTACCAGGAAAGTAATATTCCGTTTTCTGAAAGGAAAGGCGCGATGCAATGTTGCCAAACCGAGATTGAATAACAACAGAATTATGCTGAATGCAAAAGGCCAGCTTTGCAGAACATTTGTAAAGCCAAGTATATCCTTATGGGGTGATTCCGGATTTTGCGGCATCACTCCCATAATAATTCCCTGGAATAATACCAGGGAAATGGATGCTATAGATAATGGTACAGAGCGCAACCATTTAACTATATTGGTTGCGCTGCCTGAAAAATATACAATACAAATAAGCGCTATAAAAACAAGCAGCATGATTACATTTACCGGGAAAACCGGTGCATGCACGCTTCCTAAAATTATTTGCAATAAATATCCGGTTATTAAAAACCCTGATGCAAATATGAACGACTCTTTATAGTGCCATGGAAATTGCCATAATACACGTTTTTTATTTTCCGATCTTCTCATAAATCAACCCTTTCGCCTTCGCCTCAGTTAACCATTTTGGAACTACATTTTTAATAAACTCAGCTTTCGCCGCACGTTCTTTATTCATATCAAGCCCGATAAACTGTTGCGCTTTAGCTTTTGTGGAAATGTCGGGATATGCAATAGCGCCTTTCTGGCCCAGCTCAGTTAATAGTCCTGCCAGTAACACCCTTGCATTTTGCACTTTTACTAATCCGTCAGAAAGAACTCTTGCAGATTCAATTGGCGCGTGAAATGACGCACCATGAGATGCCGCTATATAATCCCAACGCCATTGTGCCTGGCGAATGGATTTTAATACAGGAGCCATCTGAGCGTCGTTTGCACCTTTATCCCATGCAAGTTTTGCTTCTATATGTGCTTTCACCAACAGATCTTCAAGTTCCAAACGGATCTGGGCTATTTTTTTCTGATGTTCATTTACATTTGATACTAAAGTTTCTTCCTTTTCGCGGTGGCATACCTGGCATGAATTTGACACATTATTTAACGGACTTTGTATTTTATGATCTGTGAATTTTTGTCCGCCTACTCTTTTGTAAGGCATATGGCAATCCGCGCAAGAAACACCGCGCTGACCATGAATGCCCATTGTATACACCTCATAATCCGGATGCTGCGCTTTCAGAATGGGAGTTTTACTAAGCGCATGTGTATAATCTGTAAACTTTACTGTATCATAATATGCTTCCATTTGTTCCACAGTTACAGAACCATTGTCCCAGGGAAGCTTAACAAATGAAGCATTTTCCACACGCTTCTTATCAAAATAATATTCAACATGGCATTGTGCACAAACCAGTGAACGCATTTCGTTATGAGAAGCTTCATTGATATCTTTACCGGTATACGCTTTATATGCCTCTACAAGATAAGGACGGGTTATAGTAAGATTCATTGTTTTAGGATCATGGCAATCTGCACAACCAATAGGGTTCACTACTTCATTTCCCAAGCGGGCCCATTTCCCTTTATAATAATTTTCTATACCATCACGAGCCATTACACGGGCAACATCAGGGCTTTTACAAGTCCAGCATGTGGTAGGCTGCGGGCCGGTGGTATCATTAACTGGCGCTCCGGTGCGTAAGGAATTGTGAACATCTTCCACTGCATAGTAGTGACCTCTGCCCTGGTTATAATCTTTTGAAAAAGCATAACCGGCCCAAAGCACCACCAACCTCGGATCTTCTTCTAGCATATCACGCATTTTACCTCCGCCTGCATAGCTTTGGAATGAAGTGTCGGCAGTTTGATAATAAGTTTCAAATTCGGTAGGATAATTTTTACCCCATTCTTCATTCCTTGATTCAAAAGGTTTTATATCCACTTTGGGTTTATTGGTAAACAGTGTTTCTGTTCTGCGCTCCATTATGCTGGAAGCAAATAATCCCAAAAGAAATACAACAACCATTGTTGCTAAGAAAAACACCCATCCCATGTAGGGTTTGCGTTTGATGACATCGCTTACCTTTTTCATCTGTTCATTTTAGTTTTAGGCAGATATTACCGGCTTCACAGCCATTGAATTTATTTTTTACTAACAACTGTACTACACGCTGTTTAAAATTTGCGCATGAATGTTTCCTCACGATGAATAGCATTACTGCCGTACAAGTGAGTGACACAACGATGCTTAATAGTAGCAATACCGCTGATGCCAAAAAAACATTACACACTTTCATGCAGCGAAAAGTATAATCTTTATTAAATATCAGTTGTTATAAACAAGCTTATTTTTTATTATCCATTTGCTTCTTTAACCAGTCCGGAACCGGCGATTCCGGGGTTGGAGTTATTGCTGTTGGGGTTTCAGACAAACTAGTGGCCCGTCCATGCGGGGTTTCACGATGGCAATCCCAACACAACTTCCCTTTTCCGTGCTCTTTATCTTTTACATTTATATTAGTTGTTCCTACATTTTCATTCATTTCAGAATGGCAACGCTGGCAATTTTTTAACACCACATTACTTCCTGCTTCATGAATTTTTATCACTTGCGGCTCGGCTCTCAATGTGAATATGGTAGCGTGATATAACCCGTCTTTTGCCTTAAAGAAATATTTACTGAAAACATTATTATGAGGAACATGACAATCGTTGCAAGTGGCTGCATTATAGTGTGAACTGTGTGCATAAGTTGCATAATAAGGAGTCATTACATGACAATTCACACAAGTTTTGGGATCATCAGACAAATAAGAGTAGGCTCGCGAAACATAAAATAAATAAGAAATCAATCCACATATTACACCTGTAGAAAGCAGTGCAATAAATTTCCATTTTTTTGGAGGTCGGATTATGTGTAACAGCCGTCTCATTTGCATCAAAATATGACGCAAATATTGAAGATTACAATTTCATGACATATGACGATTATCATACAATCTGATGTTTTTTGCACGATTTTTAGACCAATTATGTAATCTGTGTCATTTTACAACCTGTCAAATTATATTTTATAAAGAAAAATACCCATATCTCACTTCGATTCGTTTGCTATAACACTTGTTAGATACTCCGGGTCTAAAACGGCTATTTTTTTGTCTGTTACTTCAATTGCTTTTGCTGCAATAAATTCACTCATTACCCTGAACGCAGTTTCATATGTAGTGCCGGCAAAAGATGCAATATCCTGCCTGCTTATTGAAACCTTGAGAAAATTATCATCATCCACACCAAAAGTTTCCCTAATTGATAGTAAAGCTATAGCTACCCTACCCTTTACTGACATTTGGTAAATATTACGCATCTTCCGCTCAGAAGTTTGTAATTCGTTTGAATAAAACAACATTAACTTAAATAGTAATTCATGATTTACTTTTAATGAGGACATGAAAAACTCCAGGTCTATATAACATACAATTGTTGGTTCTAAAGCAGTTGCGGAAATCGGGTACTGTTTTTCTTTTCCTAACCCGCGATGTCCAAAAATCTCACCTTCATTGGCAAAACGAATAATCACTTCACGGTTATCGCTCCATTTTTGATGCACTTTTACCTTTCCTTTATATACAAAATAGATTCCTTCAACCGGCGTTCCTTCTCTTATAATTAGCTCTCCTTTTTTATATTCAAAATTTTGCTTGTGGTTTTTTATAGCCGGAAGCCATTCTTTCACACAGGAACGGCACAAAAAACAACTTTGCAAATCGCAATCATGTTTAGTTTTCTTCATAATTCAAATCTGTGGTAAAGATCATTTAATTGTGTAATTTATCTTAAAAATAATTTGGAATACACGGATTATATGGATTTTAACAGATTCTACCATAATATTTCATAGCCATTTTCAAAGATAAATAAAAGCTGTTCGAGTTATTTGGCACCTTTGAAAGCTGCGATTTTTTATAGTACGAGCGACAGTATTTCATGGCATCATCGTTGCGTCGCAATCACTTCATCGGTTGTATTTCATGGCATCATTGGTTTGTAGCACAATCGCCATCAAAAAATAAAACTTTTAAGCGGAAATTTATTCTGATTAATCGTTCGACTTGTTTCGAAATTTCATTCACAAAAAATATTCTTACTTTTTTGTTTGGGCAAAAAAGCCCACCCGCGATCGATGACGGCCCGATCGCGGGTAGCGCCCTGATTAAGCTTTGGCACTACTGTGACTTCAGCAAGGGAATTCTATTCAACGCTTTAGAGGCAGCATCCTTTATTAATGAGAGCAGTGGGAATTCGCATTTCTAAAGTTGTTAAAAAAAATAACATGACCCCCCCTGCATGCTTTCATTTTTATTCTGTTTAACATTAACACTACATTTTAATATTTTAAAAAAGATATTACGTTATTCCCCGTTATTAAGGGAACTTTGCGTTTTTTAATAAGCATTTGGTATTTTTATTTTCGAACTTTAACCACACTATGAATAAACTATTTTTCTTTAGCTTTTGTTTTTTCCTTATCAGCAATATTTCGTTAGCGCAGCGTATTAACAAAAATGACCTGAAGATCTTGCATCAAAAACAAGATTCTTTAAAAGGATACGCCATGGACATGATCAACGCGGAAGATGCAGGTAAGCGATTTTTATCCGACAGTTTTTTTGTAAAAACACTTGTTCGTGCTTTAAAAACACGCAACTCATTTTATTTTCCTTTCGATTCTTTACAAACGGTTTCCATATTGTACGCTCCGGATAGTACTTTTCGAATATTCACCTGGCAAATGAAAAAAGACGAATACTTTTATTTGCAAAAAGGAGCCATTCAGTATAGAACCGCTGATGGTCAATTAAAACTCACCCCTTTACATGACCAGTCGATGTTTACAGCAAAACCAGAAGATTCAGTTCGTACCAACAATAACTGGATTGGCGCTATTTATTATCGCATTATCGAGAAAACTTACAAAGGCAAAAAATATTATACGCTTCTTGGCTTTGATGGTTATACTGTTAGCAGCAACCGCAAATGGGCCGAAGTGATGACATTTGACGACAAAACCGGCGAACCCTTTTTTGGAGGCCAGTTTTTTTCTTATAAAAATGACACGGCGAAAAGAGCAACCCAATCGCGATTTTACATAGAATACAAAAAAGAAGCCGGTACCACTTTCAACTATAATCCGGAACTGGATATGATTTTATATGATCATTTAATTTCAGAAACCGATGAGCCAGGTAGAAAGGAAACCTATGTGCCCGATGGAGATTTTGAAGGCTTTAAATGGCAGAACGGCCAATGGGTGCATGTTGACAAAGTATTCAATTTCAAATTAAAGGAAGGACAAGAACCTGTAGATAATATCATTCGCGATAAAGATGGCAACATCAATGAGAAGAAACTGCTGGAACAATCTCAAAAAAACTTGCAAAAGAAAAAACAATAATTGTATTTGGTTGTTGGTTAATAATTGTTAATTGTATTATATGATATGATTTCCTAATCGGGTGTTGTAAGAATAAGTTGCGTTGAAAAACTCATATGCTTTCCGCATTTCCCGGACTCGAAATGACGTCACGTCCTAAAAAAAGTAGACATTTTTTTAGTTGGTTGTCACGCACCTGGCGCTAACATGTTAAACAGCACCATTGATTAACCACAAGGGGCACAATAGAGGCCAAGGTACACAAGGGTTTGCTGAATTGTTACCAACCTTTGTGTGCCATGTGCTTTCCTGGTGAACCTTGTGGTTAACAATTTCTTCTCACTCATAACCCATAACTCAAAACTCATTACCCGCTGAATAGCATTACTACCGCACAAGTGAGTGACACAACGATGCTTAATAGTAGCACTAATGCCGGTTCCACAAAAAAATTGTTGAAAATATTTTCCCGCGTTACCTTAACAAAAACATCAATTGTTTGTTATGAATTAATATTCAAACAAACTTCCTGATGAAAAAAATAGTTGGTTTTTCCATTGTCCTGTTTTTTGCAACTAGTATAATGGCTCAACAGGTACGGGTTGTAAAAAGCGCTGCACCCGGCTGGCGACAACTTGGAACTACAGTAGTTAAGTTTACCACAGACAAAGACTTTATTACAGTAGCAGGAAACGATTGGTTTAGAAAACTAAAATTCCAGGTTATAGACGCGTCGATACAGATGCTGAATATGACTGTTATTTACGAAAACGGCGCTCCTGATAATATACCACTTAATTTTCTTATACCTAAAGGGGCTGAAAGCCGCCTGATTGACTTGCGTGGCGGAGAAAGAAAAATAAGACGTGTGGAATTTTTGTATAGAAGCGGCGCTCCGGGATTTAGAGGCAGAGCAAAACTGATCTTGTTTGGATTTAAATAATAAAAAAAGTCTTCCACATTTATATAAAACATCGTCATTCAATACATTAACTTATCATTATGAAAAAAACAATTTTCATCATAGCGGCATGCATTTTAGCAACCACATCTTTTGCGCAGACAACTCTTACAAAAGAAGATATTCAAATTGTACAATCCGTTTTTGGAAAAGAAAAAAAAGAACTGGTGCAACAGTACTTGGTATTTAGTCCTGAGCAATCCAATAAGTTTTGGCCATTGTATGAAGAGTATGAAAAGAAACGTGCCAAGCTTAGCAGCGACAGAATTATTATTATTGAGGATTATGCGAAAGTATATGAAAACCTAGACGACAACACCGCCAATGCACTGGCAAAGCGTGTTTTTTCAAACGACATGGAAACGGATAAATTACACGAACAATACTTCAAGAAAATATCAGCCGCTGTTGGAGGTGTAAACGCCGCGAAATTTTTTCAAATGGAATCATATTTGCAAAGCATTATAAGAGTGAACACACAGGATCAGATTCCATTTATAGGGGAGCTTGAAAACAGCAAAAAAGCCATTGAGAAGGAAAAAATATGAGGACAGTGGGCAGTAGAGAAAACAGAGATCAGTTGCCGGTTGCCGGTTACCGGTGCTGTCCGACATGCGCTGCGCTAACATGTCGAAAAAAAGATAAGTGATTTGAGATCTGAAATCTGAGATTTGAAATGCAGCCGATCAGGTTTGGTTTATAAATTTCAGCCTTGCTAATAATTATGAATTTTACCTTTCCGGTGATCTTTCATCATACAGCACTTTCAACTTTTAACTAAACAATACCTAATCCCAAAACTTCAAATATCTATTTTGAACCTTCCATTTTTTATCAAAAACCGAAACTGATTTCTTAAAGAAACTGATAGCGGCTGCCGGTGCAGCATTTCCTGAAATTGTAACCGGTTGAATAAAATCTATTCTTCCTTTATTTAGTGCGGCTAACAGAGGCACATCTCCCCATTTCAAAAATGCGGGAATATGAACGGCCATACTAAAATAATTGATACCCGCACGATCATCAAAAACATAGCTGATCGGGCAATTGCGCAAAACAAAATGCTGAATTTTGCTGTCTATTGCACCGGCGCTTAACGCGGCTATCGCAGCCTCTTTATTGCAATCTATCGCGATTGAACTGGCACCGTGTGAACGGTTTAGATATGAAGTCACTAACCTGATTTGATTGGTCCACTCCCCTATCATTAATTTACCCAGCCACAACTCCGCACGGGCAAGCGTATGGAACCGGGCTATCGCATCACTGGCGTCAGAAACCGGCGATGCCGATTCATCTATACCTGATACATTTAGAATGCAAATACCCTCACCACGTTGGGTTATACTGTCCACCACAGTTTTGGATATGTGACTTTTACCTTCAACATTTATTATTAACGTAAACTTATGTCCGGCACCGGGTTTGCGAAGCAATATCGGGATCAACCGGCGATCGGTTGTTTCAATAGCATGGCGCTCCCAATCATCTTGCTTTTCATAAGTGTGCACGGTTTTAATTACCGGCAGTGGATCAAGCTTAAGCATTTTATACAAGCCGGCTATTTTTTGGTTACGGGTTTCAGATGAATTCCGTAAACACTCGTCAACTAAACGACGACCTTCTTTACGACAAAAACCTGCGGTCGATTCAATATTAATATCTATACCGGGCTGGCGAACTAAAATAGTATCGACAGGCGCTATTGTAAAGCTTGTTTCTGTAACGGCTTTCCCGTTCCCAATGCGCTTTAAGTGCAGATCAAACCACCCCAGCATCGTTTCCCGCTCTGGTTGAAAATATCCGTGCGGCAAATCGAATACTTCGTACTTCAAATTATCGGCACAATCATACATGGCAAATACCTGTTTGGCATTTTCATAACTCCTTTGCATTTCCTCCGGCGCGAAGCTGGGATTATCCACCCTTGCATTGCACATTTTTAAAGCCCGCGGAGCTATCATTCCCAAAACCGCTGCTTCTTCGGTAAATGTCAAACCGTCAATTAATAATTCGCAAACACAATTAGAACGCATCACGTACGATTCAAACGTACCCACGGAAACCACCGGCACAGCAGCTTTAATGCGCTCGTCAAGTGCAGTAAGCCACATGGTTTGGTTACCGCCACCACTAGCACCCGTAGCGCCTATTTTAGTTGTATCAACATATGGAAGAGAACACAGAAAATCAATGGCACGCATATTATCACTTAGTTGCATACCCAGTAGGCTGCGTCCTACATTCATTAATGATGCGCCCAAATTAGCGCCATGATATTCGAATTCCCCCGGATGTGTGGTGCGTTCACCGGCACCCCAGGGATCGATTATCATAGAAACATATCCATGCAAAGCCAGTGAAACGGCCACTTCCTGGTAGCGGTCATACAGCCGTCCGTTATCTGAATGCCCACACATAACAAGCACCGCGGGAAAAGGCCCTTTACCATCAGGTATCATCAAATTAGCTGTCGCGAATATTCCGGGCTGGGTTTGAAACGCTATATTTTTTATAGTATAGCCATCACGCTTAACCATACGTGTTTCGTTCAACTTAAAATCAAGTTGCTTATAAATTACCGTACCACTTTTGGCAATTATCTGTGTACGTAAATGCTGTTTAAAACGAAGCCAGGCATCCATTGTACCTGGCAACTGTTTATTATTGTATTGACAAACGGCTTCGTTACGCAACCTAGTAAACAACAAATCACCCTGAGCTTTGCTCAAAATATTCGGCAGGTTATCCGCTTGCTGACCGCTCACCTGTTGTGTATTCAGCAAAACTGATAATAGTAATATTCCCCAATAATGCACAAAACAGTATTTACTGAACATAACTAAAGATATAATGAAATTACAAGTTATGGGGCAACTACAATATTGAATTGCTTCACCACTTCTTTCTTTCCATCAATACTGGTATTTGCTGCCACAAATGTAGCAACATATGTTCCCGGCTTCGTATAAGTATATTTATGACCGGGTAATTGCGGATCGGCAAATCCCTTTAAAGGTTTGGAATTATCTGCACCCAAATCTATTTCATCAATATTAAGCGCACGGCTTACTGCCCAATTCTCGCTTTCCGGATCATTGGTTGCATTGAAGGTATTACCCAGTAAAGTAACCTGAGCATCCAAAACTCTTGATCTGGCCGGAGCTGTAGCCGGGTTTTGATCTACTATACGAAAACCCGCATTGGGATTGGTGTACATGCTTACAGAGCCAATGGCGGTAGTACCGGTAACCGATAAGTTCTGAACAACCCAGGTTCTTGCTTCTCCTGAGGTTACTTGCGGTTTTGTAGTATATTTAAACGCTATGTACAAAGGCCTGCCTGCAACTGCCAAATCAGAAATATCCTTTGCCCCCGAGGCTTTCACTGTGGCGTTTGTAGCCAGAACGAAGCGACTGGTAATATCCGTCCATGTAGCGGCTTGCACACTGCTAAAATTTTCATAGTTGCCATTAAAATCGGTTGATGCCATTACCGCCAACTGGTTTGCCTGGGTTCCGGTGGTAATACTAGTTGAAAATGACATTTTTAAATCTTCCACACTTTCTTTATGGCCATCCTTAAAATTATAATCATTATAGTTTTCGCCCGAATAAAATGATATAATTTCCGGAGTGCCCAGAAAATTAAACACCACTTCATCGCCAACCTTCACATTTGCGGACTCTACAGTCGCATTGAAATCGATATTATCAACTTTCAGTTCTAAATTTTTGCTGCAGGCTGTTAATCCCACCATAAAGCCTGCGAGTAAATATATTTTCAGTTTCATTTTATATTTTTTTAATTACTTCTTTTACAGCTTTACACTATTGATCAGGTCTTCATGTAAAACGTTTTTTTATTGTGAACCGGGCTGCATTGCTACTATTTAACTTTCGTTGCGTCGCACTCTTGTACTGTTGTAATTCTATTGAACATTGTGTGGCAGTTCTTGCTATTTATTAACTCTCAAAACCCAAAAAGAAAATCAGCTCATTTTTATCCCACCTCCCCTACCATCAACTATTATTAATTATTAATTATTCATTATTAATTGCTCAATAGCATTCCTACCGTACAAGTGAGTGACACAACGATGCTTAATAGTAGCACTACCGCCGGTCCCCAAAAAAACGTTTCACATTTGCATGCTATGCTAATTATAGTTACCATCCCGGAGTTTGAACCAGCGCACGGTTAAGTGTCATTTCAAAAGTTGGAATGGGCCATAGCAAATACTTTTCGCTGGCATTTTTATAGCGTTGTATAAAAGCCGCACCCGGCACATCAATTTCAAACTGAGCGCCCAAACTATTCATTTTGGATACCCATAACCCCCAGCGTACCAGGTCGCCTTTTCTCAGTGTTTCGAAGCAAAGCTCACGCGAACGCTCTTCCTGGATAAACTGGCGGAGATCATCTTTACCTGCAAACTGTTTTACAGTTACATCAGCCTCTTCCACCTGGTAAATGGTGGCTGTAGCTTCGGCTCCTGTTCCGCTACCACCTGTTATGGTAATAGTTGGCGGCGTAGTATAGCCACTGCCCACTGAAGTTCCGGTAACACTATTATTAGTAAGCGTAATGGCAGTGACCCTGCCACCGGAAACCGTTGCAGTCGCTTCGGCACCATTGCCGCCTCCACCAGAAAATGTTACTGTGGGAGCGGTGGTATAACCGGAACCGCCGGATGTAATAGTGATGGTTTTAATACCGGTTGACCATGCACGACGCCTCACTTTATTTATTGCGTCAATTGCAGCAGTGGTTGGACCGTTCAATTCATTTTCTGCTTCCGCATACATTAATAAAACATCTGAAAAGCGCAACAGTGGCAGGTTTTGCGGCGTGGCATAATCCGCTTTGGGCAGGTATACTTCATATTCGCGGCGCCATTTACCGGAGTTTCTGCTATATATCTGAGCGGTGGTTGTGGAGGTATAGAAAGTTTTTGATCCGCTGGGCCCTGTAGTATTATATGTAAAATTAGCAATGTTCCAACCTTTGCGCAGATCGCCCGGCTCATATGCATTATAAATTCTTGATGTTACACGAAATCCCTGTGCTTTCCCGGTTTCAGCGTTATTAGATGGCACACCGTTTACAGTTCCTACCTGCCCGGTTTCATTATAAGCGGTTGCCTTATTGCCCCAATATTCGGCTTCATAAATGCTTTCCTTTGTATCATACTTATCCTGTGCATAATTAATAAATATCTGCGAGTAACTGGGATTAAGGGTATGCCCAAAGGGATCATCAATTATTTTTTGCGCCCAGTCTTTCGCATCCTTATATTTTGATACATCGTTAACCGGATAACCGGCCATATGAAGGCACACACGTGCAAGAAAACCTCTTACCGCCGATTTATTAACCCTTCCGCCAAAACCTAAGGTGGAGATATCGGCAACCAGCCCTTCCGCTTGTTTCATATCGGCTATTACCTGTTCATACACATCTTTCACAGGCGTGCGTGGTACATCAGTTTGCTCGGGAGATGTAACCGGCTGTAAAATAAGCGGCACACCACCATAAGTTTGCGCTAATAGAAAGTACATCTGTGCCCTTAAGAATAATGCCTCGCCTTTTACACGTCCCCTTATGGAGTCGCCAAGTTCCGGATTATTATCAACATTTGCGAGCAACAAATTTGTACGGCTTATAGCAGAATACAGATTTCCCCAATACTCTTTCACACGTATGTCGCCGGCATCAAAGCTATTGGCCCACACACCCGTTACGGCAGTTGTAGGGTAAAAAGCTTCGTCTGCCTCGAAGCTGTAAATATTAAGCATATTCGACCCATAAACCTTACCGAGAGCATCATATACTCCGGTAAGCGCGGAATTGAGTTCGCTTTCCGTTTTATAATAATTAACCGGTGATAAAAAGTCTGAAGGTTTTGTACCCAGGAATTTGCTGCACGATACCGCGATACAACAAATTAGCAAAACAATCGGGAAATATTTTATTTTCATAACCAAACAATTTAGTCTTTAAAAAGTAAGATTAACTCCGAAAACCATTGAGAATGTCCTCGGATAAACCGAGAAATCAAACCCCGGTGTAAGCGCTGTACCATTAACCGAAACTTCGGGATCCATACCGGAATAGTTGCTTATGGTATAAATATTTTGCGCTGTAGCGTTAAATGCTAACCCACTTATTTTTAGCTTACGAGTAATTGATGATGGCAAGGAATAACTAAGCGCAATGGTTTTCAGACGCAAATAGGAGCCGTCTTCCACCACTCTTGAATTATAAGTTACCGGCCCCTGGCCACCTGCTCTGTAATTTTCGGCTGTTTGGTTTTCGGGTGTCCATCGGTTTTCATAACTGGCGTACTGGTTTACATATAACCTGCTGGTTGAGTTGCCTTCCAACATCAGCCTGTTGGCGTTGTACACCTGGTTGCCATATGACCATTGCAGTAAAAAGTTCAGTTCAAAATTCTTGTAAATAAGATTGTTTGAAAAACCACCTGAATGAATTGGCATACCACGACCGATAACAGTGCGATCAAAATCGTCGATAGTACCATCGCCATTCAAATCCTTATACTTCGCATCGCCCGGCTGAATAACGTTTCTTGCTGAACCGTTACCCGGCACGCCTGCTTTTAGTATATATTTTCCCGGAGCGGGGTTATCAAAATCGGAATATTGATAAGGACCATCGTAAATATGGCCATAGAACATACCTGCGGGTTTACCAACCTCTGCAACATACAGCGGCATCTTATAAGACACGTTGAATGCCGGTATAGTAAATAATGTTTGCTGCCCGCGGGTGAGTTCCAGCACCTTATTGCGGTTAAAGCTAATATTGAAATTACTTGTCCAAACAAAATCATTTGTTCTGAAATTGGTGGTAGTCAGTGTTATCTCCACACCATCGTTTCTGATTTTTCCAATATTCTCATACGCTTTCGTATAACCGGTAGTTAATGGCAAATCAGCATAAAGCAATAAGTTCCTGGTTTCTTTACGATAAAAATCAACAGCTAGTTGCACGCGTTCATTGAACAACCCCAGGTCAAAGCCCAGATCAAGCTGATTGGTAGTTTCCCATTGCAGGTCCATGTTACCCAGTTCGTCAGGAATTGTTCCCTGGCTTGGGGTAGCATTATTAAATGAATAAGAACTGGCTATAGGAAGCTGAAGACTTGTAAAATACGCGAAATCGCTAACCCTGTTATTACCGGTAGCACCATAACTTATACGAAGTTTCGCATCCGATAAAAAATCTAACGATTCCATGAATGGTTCTTCAATTATTTTCCAGGCAAAAGCGGCTGATGGAAAATAGCCCCAATTTCGCCCTTTAGAAAACTTAGAAGAACCATCTGCACGGAATGTACCTGTTAGCAGGTATTTATTCATGAAGCCATAGTTTATTCGTCCAAAAGAAGACACAAGGGTATTTTCACTAGTGGAAGCGACGTCTAAATAAGGCGTTCCTTCATCCATACCGGACATACCTAATATTTCATTTGGAATATTTTGGGTAGAAACACTATTGTTTCTAAAAGTGTTTTTCTGTACAGAGAATCCGCCCACCACATTAATCTTATGTTCGCCAAAGGTTTTATTATAAGTGAGCGTATTTTCGTTTGATAAATTTTGACGTTCTGTATAACCAACAGTCGCGTTTACCTTCTTACTGTTAAAAGGAACATCCTGTCCACGGTATGTTTTCGAATTGTAAAAGCGGTCGGCTCTTATACTAATAGAATTAGCTGCACCGGTAACTTTTAAAGTAAGGTCTTTCGTTATTGTATAAGTTAAAAAGGCATTACCGGTAAGATTCTTGATATAATCGTGCGAATAGTCATTTTGAAGCGCGGTGATCGGGTTTAACCGCACGTCCTGCAAAGTAGACTGAGCATCATACGGATCATCAAGCAAGTTAACACTATCCTTTCCCGATACGGGGCGATAGCTCCATCCGGCAAAGAACAAATAACTACTCTGTCTTAACTCGCCATCACCTGCGGCAATTTTCTGACCCGAGGTATGGGAATTTCCATAATTCACATTAATGCCTGCTTTTATTTTCTTGCTAAGAGTTTGCTCAAGAGAAAAACGTCCCTGGTAGCGCTGATAAGCTGAATTTATTACAATACCCGATTGATTATAGTAAGAACCTGAAAGAGAATAAATGGTTTGAGCGTTTCCGCCGCGAACCGACATATTATAAATCTGCATTGGCGCGGTGCGTAACATGTTGTCAATAAAATTCGCGCCTTCCTCATTTTTATAGCTTTCCATTGTTTTACCGTCAATAAAATAATTGAGCCGTGTATTTGCCGAATCAACTTCAAACTGATATTTCAGGTATTCGTAAGGGCTCATTACAGGTATCTTCTTTGTTATTTTTTGAACTCCAAACGAACCATTAAAGTTAACAGTAGGTTTTCTGTTACCACCTTTTTTTGTTTCAATTACAATAACACCGTTTGCACCACGTGCGCCATATATGGCCGTCGCCGATGCATCTTTCAAGATATTTATAGAAGCAATATCGTTTGGTGATAGTGCGGAAGTTTCCGGATCTTCAACCGGGAAACCATCTATAACATATAACGGAGAGTTACTTTGTGTAAGTGAGTTTGATCCGCGTATGACAATGTTCATACCGCTACCAGGCTGGCCGTCATCAGAGCTTACCTGAACGCCGGCAACCCGTCCGGCCATAGCATCCACAAAAGATGCCACAGGCGCCTTGGACAGCTCTTTCATGTTTACCTGTCCTACAGAGCCCGTCAGATCTGCTTTTCTTGTTGCACCATAACCTACCACAACAACTTCTTCAAGGCTTGATGCCGATTTCTTCATATGCACATCAATGTTCGTCCGGTTTTTAACCGCAATTTTTTGCTCAAGGAAACCGGTATGTGAAAATACCAGCGTATCGCCGGGAGAAACGCGGATGGTATAAACCCCTGAAGCGTTGGTAGCCACAGATTCTGCGCGACCTTTTACAGAAACACTAGTGCCCGGAAGCGGAGCATTCTGTTCGTCGTCATATACAGTACCTGTAACCGTTTTCTGGTCTTGTGCCAGAACCAATAATGGAATCAGTAATATGGCAACCAGCAATATCTTTTGACATTGCAAATAAATAATTCTACACTGCATAATTTAACTGTTTAGAATTAATAATTAATCGTTTTATCATTATTTAATACACCCCCGTGTATTAATTTAAAATTACAGGTTAAAGGGTTGTAAAACCTAACAACAGGGCAAATAAAGTAGCGATAACGTTTCCGATAACGCTCTCGTTAACCCGCCGGCAAAAAGATTGATCTAAAAACTGAATTTATCGGTTATGAGAGCCGCCCAAAGCAGGCATTAGCTAACTGTTGTTGGTTGTCGGTGCTTTTGTTTTGGCTTGCAATCAGTGATTAAAGCATTCTCAATTCTCAATCTCCATTTATTCACGCTGCTGAGATTTCTCAGAACTTTATTAACTCAAATGTTATCAACCGGGTAAAACAAGTAACGGCTATGCACAGGCCGGGATACCTGCACCAGGAGCGAGCATTCTCAACTCTCAATTCTCAATTTATTTACTGGCGCAGGTCTCCTGACCTGTGCCGGCTCGTTACTTATTCTGCTTTAAAAGAACTTTATAGGATTAAGTATTTAGTTCGCAAAGGAATATCGTTTACCAGTTTCATCATTTCATTATCAAAGTCTTTTTCTTTTTGCTTGTGCAAAAAGAAACAAAAAGCACACCCGCGATCGATGACGGCCCGATCGCGGGTAGCGCCCTGATTAAGCTTTTGTACTACTGTGACTTCAGCAAAGGGAATGCTATTCATCGCTTTAGCGGCTGCATACTTTACTATTGGCTGCAGTGGGATTCCTTATTTTAAGGTGTTTAAGTAAAGTAGCAGGTTTTCTTGCAAATACATTTTTATAACGGGAAGGCTAATCCCATATTGTTCATATAGAATTTGCGAACTAAATAATTAATCTTAGAACTTTATTAATTCAAATGTGACCACGTTCTGCAAGAGCAACATTCAAGATTTCAGTCACTGCTGAGATTTCTCGCACGGGTTGGTTTATTACAAGTTGCAATATTTCATTTATACAACATTAAAAACTCGTGCTCGAAATGACGGATGAGATGGGTGTTAGAATTTGGATTCGTTGGATTAAAGGATTTAAGAATTTTATTATTAATAAGAGCATCATTTAGTTCCTTGGTGCTTATTGCCGAATAGAATTACTATAGTACAAGAGTGCGACGCAAGGACTGTTTCATAGTAATTCAAATGCCGGGCTCATAATAAAAAACTTATTAACTCAAATGTAATCAACAAGTAAAACAAGTAACGGCTATGCACAGGTCGGCTCGTTACTTATTCTGCTTTAAAAGAATTTTGTCACCCCAACTTACACCAACAACCATAAATAACAAAGCGGCTGATAATACAACCGCTTTATCGAAAAAATCATTCACGTCGAATATGCTATAAAAACCTCGCCTGTCAGACCAGGCATAGCAACTACACTTTAATATACAACACTATCCTGCGCTTTTATTAAAGCGGCGGAGGCAGTATCAAGATAAAAAGTACAGGCATGGTGAACTCTTAAAATACTGGCCGGATACAGGTTACTGATTTCCTGCTCTATAGTGTTTTTAACAGCCTCTGCTTTACGGCTGTCGGGAACCGAACAAATAATATTTTTTGATTTCATGATCTGCTGCACCGACATACTGATGGCTTTTTCCGGAACCTCAGCCAGCGTATCGAACCAGCCCTCCGCCAACTGTTGCTCACGGCATGGCTTATCAAGTTCAACCACTATGTATGGATCGGTAGTTTTAAAATCTGCAGGAGGATCGTTAAATGCCAGGTGACCGTTTTCACCTATACCCACAAGCGCTACATCAATCGGATGGTTGCTTATCAATTGCCCAATACGATCGCATTCTGTGGCAGGATCCGCATTCCCATCTATCAATACAGCTTGTGCCAGCGGCGCCACTTTTTGCAGGAACCTTTCTTTCAAATATTTCCGGAAACTGGCACGGGCTGTTTCCGGCAGATCTATATATTCATCCAAATGGAACATGGTTACGCGGCTCCAGTCTATATCATGTTTTATAAGTTGATTCAGTGTTTCAAACTGGCTTGCACCAGTAGCCAGTATCAGGTTGGCGGCTCCCTTTGTTCTGATTGCTTCTTTTATAAGGAATGCTGCATCATCGCCTGCAGCCTGGCCTAATGTCCGGGGATTTTCTTTTATAATTATTTTCATACTGATTAATTTGGTAATGGCTGACAAAGGCTAAGAATTTTCTTCTCATACCATTACTATCTAATAAATGTTGTTTGCATCCTAATCATAACATGCGGTTATGCCGGGGTTACCGGTTTGTTTGTTTTCCAATTGCCACCGGTAAAATCGGGCACATCAATTGAGTTCGACCGGTTGGCCACCGACCACTCACTCAATTGCCCTATACAACTCCATAATGCCGTATCATATACATCTATATCCATGGGCAAGCCGTTACGCAGGCAATCGATAGTTCGCCAGTCCATTAAAAAGTCCATGCCACCATGACCGCCTACCCTCTTGGCAGTTTCACCAATTTCTTTTACAATTGCCGGTGTGTATTTTTTTTCCACCTCGGCAAATTCTTTGTCAGTCATCCATTCGTCTTCGTGTGTTTTTGCCCAATCTTCCGGTGATGTCCATTGTGTAGCCAGCGAAATACGCCCCGGCAGTGGAAATTTTAAAGCAGTAGCCTTAGTGCCGCTAACCAGGTGAATGCGTGAATAAGGCCTTGGGGAGGTTACATCATGTTGCAGCATTATTGTTTTTCCCAGAGCTGTCCTGATTGTTGACGTGTTCATATTCCCGCGAAAAGTTTTACCTGCAAATGGCTGGTAAGCGGTATCTTTTGCAGCAAGCTCTTTTACCTTTTCACCTATCATAAAATCATTGCCGGACATGGAGCTTAAGTAATCCATTTTATCGCCGCGGTTAATTTTCATGATCTGCGCTACCGGGCCCAGGCCATGCGTGGGATACAGGTTACCGTTACGATACGCATTTTCCTTTAAGCGCCACAGATCCCAATATTTATTTTTGGCCAGGTTACCTTGCAGTAAATTATGAAGATAGCCGCCCTCGCAATGGATCACTTCACCAAAAAATCCCTGGCGGGCCATGTTAAGCGTTAAAAGTTCAAAAAAGTCGTAGCAGCAATTTTCCAGCATCATGCAATGCTTGCGGGTACGCTCAGAAGTATCTACCAATTCCCAACATTCTTCTATTGAAGTAGCGGGCCGCACTTCCACGCACACATGCTTACCATGGTTCATGGCATACAAGGCAACCGGAATATGCAGCGCCCAATGCGTGCATATATATACCATGTCAATATCATCGCGCTCGCAAAGCTTTTTCCAGTTTTCCTCGGCGCCTGAAAAAAGTACCGGCTGATGAATGGTTCCGTTAAGCTCCTGCTTGGACCTCTCTACCATTTCGGGCCGCAGATCGCATAACGCGGTTATTTTTACGCCATCAATTTGTTTAAGTCGTTGAACAGCTTTTATTCCGCGATTACCAAGTCCCACCATACCCACGCGAACCGTAGAGAGTGCCGGTGCGGCATACCCCGACATATTAAAAACCGGTTTTCGGGTTTTCACAGCCTGAGTTTGTATATTGTCAAGCTTCGCTTTAGTTGTGTCGCCGGCGGATGAGCTTCCCCCGCCGCCCTGGTTGCACGCTAATAATCCGAAACCGGCCAAGCCACTTATTTTTAAAAAATTTCTTCTGTTACTCATGTGTTACATTTTTTACAACATTTTAATCAGATCGTCATGCAGGAAGTTTTTTATTATGAGCCGGGCGGTATTGCTACTATTAAGCATCGTTGCGTCGCACTCTTGTACTGTTGTAATTCTATTGAACATTGTGCGGCAGCTCTTACTATTTATCAACTCTCAAAACCCAAAAAGAAAATCAGCTCATTTTTATCCCACCTCCTTACCATCACCTATTATTCATTATTCATTATTAATTATTAATTGCTCAATAGTAGCACTACCGCCTGTCCCCAAAAAAAACACTACATAATTTATACTGCCCGCGAAGTATAAAAACTTCCTCAATAACTAAGAAATAGTCAAATTAAAACTAATTTAACCCGACTAGCAAAGGTTCCGTCAAATAAAAAAGCGATAACGTTACCGAAAGCACACTCTTCCGCCTATTTAATAATCACCTGAAAAATAGCTGCGGGAATATGTTTACCAGGATGACTAACGGCAATGATTAACCTATTTGTTACTATTGGGTTATCAAATACTATTCTATTAACGGTTTGATAATTGTTTGTTTTTTCATAAATGATCTTCCCTTCGTGATCCATTAATTTATAATCGCTCACGCAAAAAGGCATTGCCGATTCCGGGTGCCCCATTAGCGACGATTCCATCGGATGATCATAATCCGTATCGAAACCGATTATCACTTCGTTTATTTCCTGCAACGATTTCCAATTGAATATTAAACCCGGATCAGTATCATCAATATCTGCTACCCAGGCGTTGGGGCGCACCGTAGGCCTGAACTGCCCGTTGATAACATTTTGAGCCGAAAAAACCGGAAGAGGATCTTTTAATTCAAGCCCCAGGTTCCAGCCTGCCGGCCTACGCTCAGGGCACCAAAATTCAAATTCTTCTACTCCGATATCCCCACCGGGAACCTGCCGTCCATTGTTTGATACGGCTTTATTAAACTTGTTGAACAGCGAGAGCACGCCGGTTATGCGACGATTGCTGGCCTGCACACTTATGTAATCATTTTTAAGAAGACACAAGTATAGGTAACGGTCATCACTAACCGCTTTTGCAGAATCCAAATTTATATAGTGTTCACCCTTTGTGAGTTGAATTTCGAAACGTTCCAAAACAATTTCGGGAGTATAGTTAAATACCTTATCGCTTATGCGCATTTCCACTTCAAGCACCGTATCAGTCTTTGCTTTCACATGTAATTTCGCTTGTGGCAATTTGCCGTTGCCCACAGGCAACATTTGCGCCACCGAATAATTTAAATCAATCCATTTGCCATCGAACGGAAAGCCATCAAACACGTATTCGCTTGAAGCTGTAATGGTAGCCGTTGCCGCTTTATTCTGCTCCTTACATGTAAGCCCCGGAATATGCTGCCCGGTTTCCAATAATTTCTGCTGCAATACTGCAATATGCTCAGGCGTGGTTAACTCCTGCTGGTTCCAATTGTTTTTTACAGCCAGCGCCACAGCCATACCCACCGCCTGCGCTCCGTGCGAGCCGGTGGCCATAACCCTTGTAGAGCCAAAGGCCACATGCGATACGCTGATCAACCGCCCTACAAAAAACAGGTTGCTGATATGCTTGTTATAATAGCTGCGGAAAGGAATTTGATAAATACCTTTTGAATGCCACTGGTTACAACCGGGCATCGCGCTGAACACACCATCCGCGGGATGCAGGTCTATTGACCAGCCGCCAAAAGCTACAGCATCCTCAAAAGTATTTTGTTCTACCACATCCTGCTGTGTAAGCATATACTCGCCTTCAAAACGGCGGCTTTCACGCTTTCCCGGAATATTACCAACCCACTCTAATGTCAAATTTTCAGCTTCGGGAAAGTTGCCCGAATTTTTAATATAATTCCAAACACCATACACCACTTCCCAAAGTTTCCATTTTATTTCCTCGGTATCATACACGGTATCCTTGCGTCCGCCATATTCTATCCACCATAAGCGGCAACCGAAATCTCCTGCTTTAAAGGAGCGGTAGCGCGGTATTTGGGTAATATCCTTAAGCGCATAGGCCGGCGGAATAAACTTTACAGGCTTGCCCACATCTTTACTATAGAAATAAATGGTATGGCCCAGCAATTCGCCATAAGCCGCATCGGGAGCAAACTTTTCTCCAAATTCATCACGCGATTCCGCACCCATTCTAAACGGCGCACCTGCGCCAAAGGCCACCACGCCATCACCGGAGGCATCGCAAAACCATGTCGCGGAAATCTCATACTGCGTAGCGTTCTGGCTGCAAAAAGCGATTACCTTCTCAATATTTTGCGCATCTTTTTTTACTACATCAAAAACAGTTGTATTCAACAGCAGTGTAATATTAGGCTCGTTTTTTACCTTCTCCAATAAAATGGTATCGAATATTACCGAGTTACTTTCTGGATTACGGTACATATTTTCAACAAGCAACTCGTCAATTACGCCCCCTTCCCTGGCCCAGCGGTTGTTATTACCCATGTGTGAGGTGGCGCCCAATATCCACAACCGAACCTCGCTTGAGGCGTTGCCACCCAGCACTGGCCGATCCTGCACCAACACTACATGTATGCCTTGCCGGGCGGCTGTAATGGCAGCGCAAACCCCGGAGGTACCTCCACCAACTATGGCCATATCGGCCACAATTTGGTTTACACGCTGTGTGCGTGATATTACAAACTCTTCTTTTAACATATTAAAACAGTTTTATAATAACTTTTAAAGTGTTTCTACGGCCCGCATCTGGGCCATTTTTATTCTCAGTTTTTTTGAAGCCCTATAAGGTATCAGGCATAAAATGGTTATTGTTAATGCTATTAGGAACAGCTCCAGCCTGCCACTGGTGGTAAAAAAGCATAATACAAAAAGTAACAGTGCGGTAAACGCGAGGGCAAAACAAATAACACGCAATCCAAATTCATTTTGTTTTAACGCGTCGGCGCTTTCCCCGGCAACAGAAACAGTCTCTTTCCTTTGCCTGCGCAAGGCCATATAGTTCTCATACTCCGCACTACGCTGCCCTTTAACGGCATAGTACACCTCGCAGATAATTAACAAGATGAGCGGGAAAAGAACACCCAGCAACATTTCATTGGCTCTCGACAAACCGGAACCTGTTATTAACGGAAGCACGCTTTTAAAGACCAGGTTTAGCCCCAGGCTTAGTCCTGTTATGATCAGGGTAGCTTTACCGGTAAGCCTTTTGGAAAACAGTGCCCAGATAGGCGGCAGTAATAACGGCCCGCCGGTAATGGCGCTGATGCTCAGTACCACATTTACCATACCGCCGGCGGCAGGCACCAGGAGCGCGATTCCGATCATACCGATACCGAACGCCCAGGATGCCATTCGCCCTACCTGTATCAACCGGCGGTCGCTGGCTTTAGGATTAATGACGCTTTTATAAATATCATTGGTAAACACCGCCGAAGCAACGTTCAGCGTAGTATTCGCCGAAGCGGAGGTGGAAAAATACATGCCCGTCAGCATCAGTCCCATCAACCCCGGCGGAAGTACTAAATTGCAAACCATCAGGTATGCGTTCTCCGTTTCCAATCCGTCTAAACCGGGATTGATAATACGATACAACATGGGCGGCAGCATCCAGATTATCGGGCAGATCACATACAAACCGGCAAACAGCAGCGCCACTTTTCGTGCAGAACCGGTATCCGGCACGCTGGTATAACGCTGCACAAAAGCCCAGTTGCCGCCAATAAAGCAGATGTGGTACAGGGCAAATGCCAGTATAAATCCCCAGGTATATTCACCGTTAGTAAAATCCAAAAATCCTTCCGGTGCATTTTGCAAAAAAGTTGACATTCCTCCGGCCTTGTTCACCGTTAGCGGAAGCAACAACAGCACAGCCGCCGAAAGCACTACAAACTGTAAAATATCTGTAACCATTACTGCCCAAAGCCCGCCGATAGCAGTGTAAGCTATCATCAACAGACCTAAAATAATAGTGCAGGGAACGAGCGGATAACCAAGCGAAACGCTTACCAGTTTCGCAACGGGGTATAGTATGGAACCTTTGGAAAACAGGGATACCGCAAGAAAAATATATGCATAAAACTTTTGCACCTTATTACCCAACCGCTCGCCAATAAATTCCGCGGCTGTTAAGTTGCCCGTGGATTTCCATTTTGGCGCTATGAAACAGGCGGTCGCAATGCCGCCCAGGCACATGGTCCATTGTATTACAACGGCCACCCAGCCGTATTTATAAGCAATAGAACCCCAGGCCACAAAGGTGCCGGCAGAAAAGAAACTCATGAATAACGACAACCCTCCAATAAACCAGGGTACATGTTCACCACCGGCAAAAAAGGTTTTCATATTTTTCCCGGTGCGGGCAAAAAGTACGCCTATACCCAGTATAAATAGGGAAAATACGGCAATAACGGTTGTATCAATTGCTGAAGTCATGATAATTCAGATAAATATTATTGAGAATACGCTGACTAATTAACCAGCTCTTCTTTTAAGGCATTTTTATTATGAGCCGGGCAGCATTGCTACTATTAAGCATCGTTGCGTCGCACTCTTCAACGGTTTGTTCGCTATTGCGCCATTTTCGGTTATGCGTTATAGTTAATAACTACAAAATACCCAAAAGAAAAAATGCTCATTTTCACCACCTCCCAGCGCTTAAGTCGTGCAATGCTTTTTTGAACCACAAAGTCACGGAGGCACAAAGAAGCATCCGCCCGGATGACCAGTCGGACGGGCAAAGCAAATTCTAAAATACCTTATTGATGGCAGCAGGCCTTTGTTAGTAAAGAATATTACACAGACTTTGTGCCCCTCCGTGCCTTTGTGCCTCCGTGGTTCTAATTTTTAAAAGGTCAATCTGCAAACACTCTTCACAACCAAATGCCTAATGGTAATTATTATTCATTATTCACTGCCGAAAGTATTCCTGCCGTACAAGTGAGTGACACAACGATGCTTAATAGTAGCACTACCGCCGGTCACAAAAAAGTTATGAGTAATGAGTTCTGAGTAATGAGTTCTGAATGAGCAAAGCAAGCTCATAACTCATAAGCATTTCAAATCTCAAATCTCAAATCTCAAATCTCAAGATCTCCCTCACTAATAATTCTCACCGGTAAGTATAAAGGTTTCCGACTGGTATTGCGACCCGTCATTTTTTTGTGCGGTTAATTTTAATTCAATATTGGTGTCCGCTTCTTTTAACGAAATACTATATTCAAATGGAAAATCATTATCCGTTAGTGTTAGCCATTCCTTGTCGTGAGTTCTTTTATACGAAACCTTCGTGCCTTTTAAAGTTTCCGGAGTAGCTTCAAACCAGATAAAGGCATTGGTAAGCCCTTTACCAAAACTCAGCCTGGTAGCGGTAATCTTACCTACGGGGCTTTCAATTAACCGGTATGCACGATCGGGTGTTTTATTATTCTTAACCAATACTTTTTGTTGAAACTGGGTGACCACATGTATGCCTTTAATCGCTACTGCTGTAATGCCTCGTGGGGCAATGGTAACCCGCAGCTTTCCATTAAGCATACTGCCGGAGCCGGTTTTTGTATTTTGTTGCCACTGGTCAAACGTGTAGTGTTTACCGGCTTCAAAAGGAATAATATTAGGATTAAGGCTCACTTCTGTAGTAACAGCCGAATCGCACTGATTAACCAAAGCCAGGTATACCTTGCCATTGCCGTAGCCCAACAAATAGTCGAGCTGCTCGTGACCGGTTTGCAATGCCTGTTTTGGCAACCAGAGATTAACGTTAGATTCATTATAGAACTTACCGGTAGCAACGCCATACACGTTTCCTTTCAGGTAAGCATAGCCCGGCGAATACTGGTGCGGAAAAGAAATGTTGCCGGCGGAATGTGTAAATACATCGGACACCAGAAAATCATACAACAGCGCGATATGCGGCCACACATGGTTGTAGTAAACCTGGTTATATGCTATTTCATTAAAATCGCGCAGCGGGTAATCCGGTTTTTCATACACGGTATTGAAGATGCCGTTAATGTCGTATCCGGGATAGTTGCTATAACGGCCAATAATAGCCGAACGCGCAATGGATTTAAAGAAATCGTCGTTGGTATAATAGCCCAGTCTTAATAAAGGAGCGGCATACTGCGCCAGGAAAATGGCCGGGTTATCGGCAAAGGTAAGACAGGCTTCAGGTGTAAGCCCTATTTGCGACAAACGCCAGGCCGGCACATATTGTTCGGCAGACCTCATGAACGGCATATTGGCTTTGCGCTCGCCATGATGACCTTTATAAGGAACAATTCCGCCGGGGTTTACCAATATGTTGGAATCGGGAATGACCGGTGTGAACCAGCAAAACTGGGCATACAGATCGGCGCCCTTAGCAGAGGCTTCCAGGTAGCGCTTTTCACCGGTTTGTTCGTATAGATCTAAAAGTTCCACCCATTGCGGTGCAAACTCCGACCAAAACTGACCTGATCCTGAAAGTTGGGCATCCTCAAAATCTGTCTGCGGACGGTTGATCCTTGCGTCTATGTAAGCATCGGCCTTTGCCATAGCGGCTTGCAGCACACTTTTATCTCCGGTCATGCGGTAAAGACTCAGCAAGTTGCTCCATGTATCACCACGACTTACCATTTTCAGATTCAGAAAGCGGGTCGTGTTTTTCAAACTATCGGCAAAGTAGCTTAATATAGGATTTCTTTTCAAAGTATAATTATCCATGGCGGCCAGCTCTCCCACTTCCACTCCCGGTCCTGTCATTTTACCGGAGGCAAACTGCCCTTGTACTTTTACAGAATGGTCTTTGGCAACCGAGTAAAGATATTTTTCGCGGGACAGGTTAAATTCAATCAGCGGGAGTGCACGACGATGATAAATTCCTTCGTTATCGGTAATAAAAGCCACAGAAAGCGGATGAATTGCCGTTACCACTTTAATCGTTTGATCCACATCCGTAGAATAATCGAAGCCTTTCAATTCCGCATTCCAACCTGAGTATAGGTCGTTCATGGCGTAATCGACAAAGTTTTCCAGCGTTTGATTCAGGTTGTTAAAAACATTGCGGCGGTAATCTTTAAAGTTATAGATGTTGCGGGCCACAAACCGGAAAGCATCTATCTGTTTGCCGGGATAAAACAGCAAACGGAATTTACTGCTGTAAGCCTGGTTTGCTGCCAGCTTTGACTCGCCGGTACCCAGTACCGGTGCAAATATCATTGGCTGTGCCTCTCCTGCGCGATTACGCACCATCACGCCAAAATTGATCTTATCCAATTGTAATACCGGCAAACGGAAAGGTATAGTAGTGGGATCGGCAACAACACCATAAGTAACACCACTTTGCTGCACCATGGTGGCGGGCAGGCCGCACATTTCCTCAATAGAAAGGTAACACTCTTTTGGAAAGCGCTTTTCCTGCCATATCCAGGGTTGCCAAACTCCTTCTATTGCGGAAGAATTAATAGCGGGCATACCGGCAAAGCCTACAGAATAATATCCGGCTTGTTTGGGTTTTATGCTGTATTCAATAACAGGTTGATCTAATTTGCCGGGCAAGTTTAACCATGCCTCCAGTTCATATTGGCGGTTCTGAGGAAAAGTCCATACAATTTTATCGCCCAGCAATTTTGCCTTAGTGGCAGTAACAATAGCAGATGTGGCGGCATCAAAATAATCGGTTACGATCACTGAAGTATCTGACGGTTTTTTCCATGAAGCCAGCCTTATTCTGCCACCTTCTTTATTATACTCTTTTTCGAAAACGTATTGCAATTGCGGGTTGTCCTGGCGACTCATCACAATAAACTTTGGCACGACCTTATAACTTTTTGGCGCGTCACCGGCAAGCGTAACCGTAATTGAAGCATCGCGATTCAGTACTACTTTTGGTTTGGTTGCTACTTGCGACAAACCCAATAGTGGCAATAGTCCTGCTACTGTGATGGCAAAAATATTTTTGAGAGCTTTTTTCATATTTGACATGATTGCTATAAAATTGTAATGAGTTATAGTAAACTGAACAATGCCATTAACTTAAGCGCTGCATAGCGAACCAACCGTACAAGAGTGCGACGCAACTAAAGCCCAATATTTATTCTTAGCCCGGCCCATAAATATTTCCTTTCCTACATTAATGACATTGACAAATCGTTATTTTAAATTATCCTTTGCTACCACTTCTTCGGGCAACAGAATTGATGACCCATTGGAGGTAACATAAGGCGGAACCGTCATTAGCCGCACCTCTCCCACCGTTTGGCGGAACATCCACAATTTGCCATCGAGACCTTTTTGAACCGGCACATTACGATAGTCGGCCACTTTGCTAAAGGTCATAACGGCGCGTCCGTTCGGATCCACCAATTCACCTTTATCAAGGTTGGCGTAAAATCCAATGGTTTTGGTGTTTTTAGGCACATAGAAATAGTAGGTTCCGTTAGGCATATTTTTGGCATTTATACCTTCCGGTTTAAAAGCCAAAGGCATCTTATCATTCCACTGTATGCCGGTTTGCCCGTTACCATCGCTAATAACTATTTGGTACAAACCCCTTTGCCCGGGTTTAAACACCACCTGGTGCGCTTCGCCATCCTGCGGTATGTTATCCTTTTGTTCCACCAGCGTTTCGCGGGTACCATCTGTGGAAGCGCCACCAATATTATACAGTTTGATCTTCAGGACATCTGTTTTAACACCCGCGCCGCGTGTGCTTTTGATGTTAAACGAAATGGAACTAAGATTATCATCCAGCCAGGTATAATAGCTGGTAACTCCGCTGCGGGGAGCGATGGTTTCCTGTGCTAATTTATTTTTCAGCAGCGCCGGCGCATTAGTGAGATTTTCTGAAAAATCGACCGCTTCAAAATCAAGCAATTTATTGGCTTTAATACCATCGCTTACCAGCTTGTCCAGTTGCGGCTGTGCCCATGTCCATTGTTTTTGCGCTTCCCAATCGCCTGCCAGCGTTTGCTTTTTACGCTCAAACCATCCCAGGTCGCCCCAGGTGTGTATCATGCGGCAATCCCTGATAGTGGAAACGTAGGTCATCAGTTCATCAAAAGCTTTTTTCTTTGATTCAGCCGGAGATCTTTCATAAGCCAAATACATTTCGCAGTAGCGGGTATAAAGCGTAAGATCATTCAACCTGTTGAGGATGGCGGTATTGCCGGCCGCTTTCTTTTTAGATTTGTCGAGAGCGCGATACATGCGGCCCACCAGGTCGGCGCTTAACGGTTTTGGTTTAGAACCATCGATTAAAGTATAAAACACACGCATTTCTGCCGCTGCAGGCCCAAAGCACTTCGTTAAGAAATCGGTAATCAATTCGTCAATATGTTGCGCTTCGCGAATATCCCAAAGCATTTTATCGGCCAGGTAATAACCCAATCCGCCAGAACCCCAGTCATCAGAGGCCTCAGCGTTCATGAATCGTGCACCGGCTTTATGAAATTTCGGAATAGTCGTTTTCAAATAATTAATGTTGCTGCCTTTAGATTTGCCGGGCAAGAAAAATGACCAGGGAGTTACATCATAATATTCCCTGATACCCAGCACGGCTTTTTTCTCACTCCAGCTAGCGATCACGTCATCCACATTGCGGCCACCTTTTATAAATGAAGTAGCCACCGTTACCACAACTTCAGGATCCACATCAATAGCAGGCGCCGGTGAATGTTCGTTATAAGCATTCATGCCATGGCGTTTTCCGGCAAAGTGCTTTCTTACAGCTTCCGCCACTGTGTTGGCCAGCAACACCGCGCATGTGGATGGGTTGCCAAGTTTCCTGCATTCGTCGCACTCGCACCAGCCGCCACCATCTGAAGGCTCCACAGAAATGCCTTCGAGCGATGGATTCTTTTCAATTTCACGCACGGCATAATCACCAATTAGCTTGCGCAAACCCGGATTTGAAATACAGAGTTTAACTGAATAAGCCGTTTCGTTAACCTCAGTAACACGCTTGCCGTTTATTAATGGATAATATTCGGGATGCTTATCAAACTCGGCTTTGTTGTCCAAAATCATTTTGCCGTAAATATGTCCGCCGCGCAGGTTATACCCGCCGTTGCGACTAACGCGACCCCAGTCCAGGTAAGTTTGGCGGTCGGTAGATTTTGGCCAATAGCCCCAGCCGGACCATATCTTACGTGTATAAAAATCAGGTGTTTCACGTATGTGGGAAGCGAAAGAAATATCTTTAACGGAAGGTATAACTTCCCAGTTCTTCATCGGGAAAAAACGGCGGTAGCCCAAACGCGTAAGAAAATCAAACATGGCGTAATCGGCAGACTGAAGCGTTGCGCCAAGAATGTACACACCCTTCTCGTGCGATTTGATCTCAAAGCCTTGCGCCTGGCCAATATCGTTCACATCAAACTGCGGTTGGAAAGGTATGCCGGGAAAATCATTTATTGTACCAAAGGCAATGCCTTGCTTACCATCACCACGCTGAACAATAAATGCAGCGCCTGACATTTTCTTAAGATAAGATGCCAGTTCATTTGCAGAGGCTTCAATTTGTTCCGATGCATTTGGAGCTATGACGATTGGAAATAAAGCTTTCCCATTTTTTGCCAGTTGAACTTTAGTAGCCGGTTCGTTAATATGATTAAGGGTACCGGTCAACTGAAGTGCAGAGGCTTCAAAGGATGATACTGACAACAACAGTATACTAAAAATATAGCAACTGATAATCCGGATCATACATTTCCTTGTCTTCATAAACTCAAAAAAATTCGGTGGACAAATAGATTTACAGTGTTAAAGATAACGACAAAGAATGCAGACAAATGAGACTTTCCGGCGAAAAAACAGCGGCAACGTTCTCGAATAATACCGAAGATCTGTGATGTTTAAAATTGTAATACTTCGTGTGTGCGATAAGTTGAAATGATCACTTTTTTTATAGTTGTGTAATGTAAAAGTATGAGCAAATATTTGTGTACCGGCGGTAGTTTTTCATGGCATCATCGTTGTGTCACTCACTTGTACGGCAGTAATGCTATGGACCAAGTGGGCAGTTGACAGCAGGCAGTGGAGAAGTAAACAATCAGCGTGATCGCGCTGCGTCGCTGCATCGCTGCGTTCGCCGCGAGAAAAGGAAGCTGCAGCAGATTGATATCAGCATTTGGATTCGTTGGGCTAAAAGTTTTATGGGTTTGAGGGTTAAGATTGAAAACAACATCCAACAATCCTATAATCTTATAAATCCTAATTCAGACAATAATTGAAAGAGTTCCCGCACGTCATTTCGATTGAATCAATGAATCATTGAATTAATAAACAATTCCATCATAACGAATTTTCAAATTTTCAAATTATCACATTTTCAAATTCATTTTCACATTTCCACATTTTCACAATAAATCCTGTTGCTTTTAGCAATGGATCAAGTAACGCGTCGGCACAGGTCAGGAGACCTGCGCCAGCTTTGGGAATATCAAATCATTGAATTATTGAATCATTGAATTAATAAACAATTTCATCATAACGAATTTTCAAATTTTCAAATTAGCACATTTTCAAATTCATTTCCACATTTTCACATTATCCCCCATACCCGGCACTCAATAAAAAAATCATACACAAATACTCGATTAATTATTAGCGTTTATTTATTAACGTTAGTATATTTAAGAATCATTAAATACCGGATAATCTTTGAAATAGGAATATCCGAAAGTTTCACCTTTTTTCTGCACAGGAAACCACAACAAGCCAATAAAACAGCGGCAACTATTAGCCGGGATTTCGGTAACGTTACCAATCATTTATTTGTCTGCTCCTTAGGGTTAAGCCTCATTTATCGATATTTTAGCTAAACCGTTTACTTATTCTAATTCACATTTCTAACGATTATCATGAAAGGAAAAAACTATAACGAAATGCCGGAACGTGCGCTTACCAATAAACAGATCGCTGTATCTATTAGCATTATCGCAGCAGTATTTTTTGTTATTGGCTTTACTTCATGGATCAATGCGATATTGATACCGTATTTCAAAATTGCCTGCGAACTAACCACCTTCGAATCATATTTCGTAACATTCGCCTTTTATATTTCATACCTTGTAATATCCGTACCTGCAGCGTTTCTATTGAAAAGGACGGGTTTTAAAAAAGGTATGGCCATCGCGTTTGTTGTAATGGCGGCAGGCGCTTTTCTTTTTATACCGGCGGCAGCAACACGTACTTACGGAGTATTCCTTACGGGTCTTTTCGCCATAGGTGCAGGATTGTCGGTATTGCAAACAGCGGCCAATCCGTATATAACCATTCTTGGCCCCGCGAACCGTGCCGCGCAGCGCATCAGTATATTGGGCGTTTGCAATAAAGGCGCGGGTATATTAGCGCCGCTCATTTTTTCAGCGGTTGTTTTAAGGGAAACAGATACTGAACTTTTTAAGCGCATACCGCAAATGCTTCAGGCTGAACGAGATTTGGTACTGGATGAATTGATACAGCGTGTGATGATCCCATACCTGGTGGTGGGAGTAGTGCTTTTATTACTGGGATGGATCATTTTAAAATCGCCACTACCGGAAATTAACACAGAGATTGAAGACCCGGAACTATCAAAAGCAAACGCCGACAAAAAGAGCATCTGGGATTTTCCTTATCTTATACTGGGTGCGGTAGCCATCTTTTTACATGTGGGTACACAGGTTATTTCTATTGATACCATTATTGGCTACGCCACTTCCATGCATATACCATTACTGGAAGCAAAGGTATTTCCTTCCTATACTTTGTTTGCCACCATCTGTGGTTATATGCTGGGGGTAATCGCTATTCCCAAATTCATCAGCCAGAAGAAAGCACTGCAACTATTTACAATACTGGGGTGTATATTTTCATTACTTATCGTATTTTTAAAAGGGAAAGTTAACTTCCTCGGGCATAACGCGGATGTATCAATTTGGTTTGTAGTACTACTTGGTTTTTCAAATTCCCTGATTTGGGCCGGTATATGGCCGCTTGCCATGAATGGATTGGGCCGGTTCACAAAACTGGGAGCTTCTATAATGATCATGGGGCTTTGCGGCAATGGTCTGCTTCCGCTGGTATACGGTTACCTTGCAGATATTGTTGGAACGCAGGAGGCATACTGGATCCTCACACCCTGTTACCTCTACCTGATATTTTACGCATTTCGTGGTCACCTGATTAAAAAATGGTCTATTAAATCTTAAGAAATGGATACTCTACTAAAAATAGTGAATGCAAAAGTGATCACGCCTTACAAGGTGATCACCGAGGGTACGGTTATCATTAAAAATGGGATTATAGAAAGTGTTGGTCAAAATAATATAGACATTGATAATGCCACGGAAATTGATGCCGGAGGGTTATACCTGGCTCCGGGTTTTATTGATCTTCACATACATGGCGGCGGCGGTTACGACTTTATGGATAATACTGAAACGGCTTTTCTGGAAATAGCGAATACGCATGTCCGTTATGGAACCACCGCTTTGTTTCCTACTACGCTTACCAGTGAAGAAAATAACCTGCTGAAAACGCTGGACATTTTTGAAACGGTGTACAGCATGGAACATAATGGCGCACAGCTTTTGGGGATGCACCTGGAAGGGCCTTATTTTGCCATGAGCCAGCGCGGCGCACAGGATCCAAGATATATACGCGACCCGGATCCGAAAGAGTATAAAAAAGTAATTGGCTATTCAAAACATATCAGCCGTTGGAGTGCCGCTCCTGAGTTAAAAGGCGCCGTGGAATTGGGACAATATCTCCGCGCCAATGGAATTCTTCCTGCTATTGCGCACACGGATGCTGTATACGAAGAGGTATTGGAAGCATTTGAAAACGGGTATACATTGGCAACCCATTTTTATTCAGGCATGTCCGGAGTTTCGCGGCGAAACGGATACCGGCACGTCGGTGTAATAGAAAGCGGTTACCTTATAGATGAAATGGATGTGGAAGTTATTGCAGATGGTATTCATTTACCGGCACCACTGCTGAAATTGATCTACAAGATAAAAGGCCCCGATCATATCGCGCTGATCACCGATGCCATGCGGGCAGCAGGAATGCCCGAAGGCGACAGCATTTTGGGAGGTTTGGAAACCGGCCTGAAAGTAGTGGTTGATAAAGGAGTGGCCTGGCTTCCTGACAGAAGCTCTTTCGCAGGAAGTGTAGCAACCACCGACCGGCTGGTTAGGAACATGATCAACCTGGCCGAAGTGCCGCTTACTGATGCTGTACGTATGATGACCGCAACTCCCGCTCGTATTATGGGAATAGACCACTGTAAAGGTTCGGTGGTTGCGGGTAAAGACGCGGATCTTGTCCTGTTTGACGATCAGATACGGATCAGTAAAACAATTGTGAAAGGCAGGGTTGTGTATGATGCGAGTGGACAGTAGAGAAGGCAGAAGGCAGATATCAGAAGTCAGTAAGCAGTGTCTTTTAATTGTTATACGCTGTATTATGATTGAAATTTTATTTTTTGGGGACGGGCGGTAGTGCTACTATTAAGCATCGTTGTGTCACTCACTTGTACGGTAGTAAGGCTATTCTGCGGAGGCAGGTTGCAAGTTGCAGGTTCAATAATTGTCTGAATTAGGATTTATCAGATTATAGGATTGTTGGATATTTTCCTGGTCGATCTAAACCCTCTAATCCATAAATCCTTTAATCCAACGAATCCAAATTCTGACACCCATCTCATTCATACTATGCAAGGCTTGTAGCCCCGCAGCATTATACTGTTGCTTTTAGCAACATACTATTATTACGATTTGTTATACTTCAATTAGATTTGAGTTAGCTATAAATTTATATCGCGTATAAATATCACCGTTAGCGTTTTGTAGATTCTCTTTCGATCAAAGTTCCGGGAAGTATAACATCCTCCGGAATAAAATTGCGTTTGTTGATATGTTTTAACAGCAATTCACAGCTTCTTTTTCCGATATCAAATGCAGGCTCGGCTATAGTGGTTAAGGTGGGTGAAACAATTTGCGACATTGGGTCGTTGGTAAATCCAATTACTCCAACGTCTATGCCTATACGAATATTTTTTTCTTTAAGGGCTATTATGGCGCCAATACCTTTACGGTCATTTACCGCAAAGATCGCATCCGGCCTATCCTTGTGGCTAAAAAGTTTTGCCACGTCTTCCTGCCCGTTTTGCTGAGAAAATCCTGAATGAACGATCCAGTGATCTTTAACCGACAGCTCATGTTTTTTAAGCGCATCCAGAAAACCGTTTTTTCGCTTTTGCGTGAACCCCAATCCCTCCGGCCCGGCAATATGCGCAATTTTCCGGTAGCCCTGATTAATTAAATATTCTACTGCTTCAAAAGCGCCATTATAATCATCCTGCATCACCCTGGAGGTTTTGATCGAATCCGATACCCTGTCAAAAAAAACAATAGGCACTCCAGTATCAATTACCTGCTGAAAATGATTTCCTGAATCCGAATTGGTAGATACGGATACCAACAATCCGTCGAGGTTAGACACAGCCAGGTTCTTAATAATTGAGAGTTCACGTTCAGGGGAGTCGTTTGTAATATGCAGAATAATATTGTAATCATTTTTATACGCCACTTCCTGGATTCCTGTGATCACCGTTGAGAAATAGTAATTGGTAATATAAGGTAAAATAACGGCTATATTATGAGAGTTGCGGTTTACCAGCCCTATCGCATTAAAGTTGGGACGGTAGTTCAATTCGCTGGCCACCGCCAAAACCTTTTCACGGGTTTCCCTATTCACATCGTAAGTGTCGCGTAATGCCCGGGAAACAGTTGAAACGGAAATGTTTAATTTTTTGGCAATATCTTTAATTGTGACGAAGCTGCTCATAAATGCAATATAGCAAATTTCAATTAAGTAATTCCCGTAGAGTAGCCATGACACTTAAATTTGTAGGTGTTGGCTATTGAGCACTGCCAACCCGCCCAATAGCATTACTACAGTACAAGTGTGCGACGCAACATAAGCCCAAGCGTGATTCTGCTGCCGACACCATAAATAAAAGCTCAGAAATTAATGCAAGTTTAAAAATTAGGTTAAATCATATGCCCTCCGGTTTCCGCTCATCCTATTGTTTGATAACTAAAGAAGTAAAACTTTTTATATTTGGCCACATTCTAAAAAGAGAGAAAGTTTTTGTAGGCAGATAACGTCTCATAAACTATATTTTTTCTGCAATCATATAAATCACAATCGAATGTATTTGTTACCAAAGAAATTACATTTTTATTGGTTACTATTTTTTGCGGCAATAATTTTTACAGCATGCCACAGCAAAAAAAAGAATGCCCCGGCTAAACAAAGAAATACAGGTCCAACCATCGTAGATGTTATTGTAGCCACCAGTCAGACAATTACAAATGTGGTGGAAGCAAACGGAACGGTGGTGGCAAACGAATTTGTAGAACTACGCCCCGAAGTATCAGGCAGGCTTACATTTCTGGATGTACCGGAAGGCAAACACGTGGATAAAGGAACAGTTATAGCCCGCATAAACGATGCAGATCTTCAGGCTCAACTTGCCAAAAGCAAAGTTCAAATTGAACTTGCAGAAAAAACAGTAGAGCGTTATAAACAACTGCTTGATGTAAACGGAATAAATCAAAGCGATTATGATCTTGCACTCAACCAATTGAACGGATATAAGGCTGACATGACTTATTACCAGGCTTTAATAGACAAAACCGTGGTAAAAGCGCCTTTCAGCGGAATAGTTGGTTTGCGGCAGGTAAGCCCGGGTGCATATGTAACTTCAGCTAATGTGATTGCTACCCTTCAACAATTAGACAGAATAAAAATAGATTTTACCGTACCTGAAAATTATAATAGTATAATAAAAATTGGGGACATAGTTAACGTAAAAGTAGATGAAGGCGCGCAGGGTGAACAAAAAGCTACCATAGTGGCGATTGAACCACAGGTAACCTCTGCTTCTAGAAACATAAAAGTGCGCACAGTGCTGCAAAACGGTAAAGCCAACCCCGGCGCTTTTGTAAAAGTTTATATAAACGCGAGCAATAATAAAAAGGCAATTATGGTTCCTACCAATTGCATTATTCCCGATGATAAAAACAAACAACTCATTTTGGTGAAAAACGGGCAGGCAAATTTTACTAATGTGGAAACTGGTTTGCGGGATGCGAATAATGTGGAAGTTACAAAAGGACTTAACCTGGGTGACACAGTGGTGGTGACCGGTGTATTATTTGCAAGACCTAATTCCGCAGTGCAGGTTAGAAAAGTGGTTACATTAGATCAATTGCTGGAAATGCAGTAATAAAAAGTGAGACAATTATAAATAGGTTCGTTTATAAAATTTAACATCTCAAATCTCAAGTTCCTTCATGAATATATCCGAGTTATCGTTGAAGCGGCCTGTGTTAGCCATCGTAATGAACCTGGCGATCATTTTGTTTGGCGTGGTAGGTTATCAATTTTTGGCAGTAAGAGATTATCCTGCAATTGATCCTCCCATTATTTCCGTTTCCACTTCTTATACAGGCGCCAATCCTGATATTATAGAAAGCCAGATAACGGAACCCCTGGAAAAACAGATAAACGGTATTCCCGGTATTCGTACCATAACATCTTCCAGTTCATTAGGCTCCAGCCGGATAACGGTGGAGTTCAACCTGGGCGTAAATCTTGAAGACGCTGCAAGTGATGTGCGTGATAAGGTAAGCCAGGCTGCAAGACGCCTTCCGCAAGATATTGATGCGCCACCTGTAGTTACAAAAGCCGACGCGGATGCTGTGCCCATTTTAATAATAGCCCTGCAAAGCCCCACCAAAGGCCTAATGGAATTAAGTGATTTTGCGGAAAATGTGATTCAGCAGCAATTGCAAACGGTAAATGAGGTAAGCGCTATAAACATTTTCGGTCAAAAACGCTATTCGATGCGGCTTTGGTTGAATTCTGATAAAATGAATGCTTACAACATTGCTTTTACAGATATACAAAATGCCGTTAACAGGGAAAACATTGAACGTCCGCCGGGAAAAATTTATGGAAACAATATAGAATTAACCATTCGTACATTAAGCCGTTTTACCTCGGAACAAGAATTCCGCGATTTGATTATAAGAGCCGACAGTACAGGTATTGTACGGCTTAGTGACATAGCCCGTGTGGAACTGGGCCCGGAAAACCTTGAGCAAAGCTGGAAATATAATGGCGTAAATGCCGTGGGTCTTGCTGTAATTGCACAGCCGGGAGCAAATAACATTTCAATTGCTGATGGCATTCATAAAAAACTGGATGATATAAAAAAAGAAAATAAATCGGGCATTGAAGTGAATGTGTTATACGATAGTACAACAAACATTCGCAACTCTCTAAGCGAAGTAAAGGAAACATTGATGATAGCCCTGGCGCTGGTTATAATGGTGATCTTTTTCTTCTTCCGCAACTGGCTTATTGCCATCAGGCCTTTAATTGATATTCCGATTTCGCTGGTGGCCACTTTTTTCATAATGTACATTTTTGGGTTTTCCATAAACATTCTTACCATGCTTGCCATTGTACTGGCCACGGGGCTTGTGGTGGATGATGGCATTGTGGTAACCGAAAATATATTTCGCAAACTTGAAGAAGGGCTGCCCATACGTAAGGCTGCTGTGGTAGGAAGTAAGGAAATATTTTTTGCGGTTATTTCCACATCCGTAACGCTGGCGGTGGTGTTTTTGCCGGTTATATTTCTCCAGGGATTTATTGGCCGACTGTTTAGGGAGTTTGGTGTAGTGCTGGCAGCGGCGGTATTAATATCGGCATTTGTTTCGCTTACCCTCACTCCTGTGCTAAACGTATATCTTACCCGGAAGAATTCCTCTCATGGCAAATTCTACATGATGACGGAACCATTTTTTACCGGAATGGAAAACGGATATAAACGTTTGCTAAAAGGATTTATGAAAGTGAGATGGATGGCGTGGGTTATAATTGTAGTGTGCGGTGTGATCATTTGGCTTATACTGCGAAATATGCAAAGCGAAATAGCACCGCTTGAGGACAGAAGCGCAGTATATATTTCGGCAACGGGACCGGAAGGCATCAGCTTTGATGCCATGACAAAATCCACCGACAGAATTGTAAACTACTTATATGATTCGGTTCCTGAACGTGATTTTGTGTTCGCACGAACCTTTGGAACAAGCTCCAACCCAAGAATAGGCCTGGTGCCAATTGAAGAAAGACAAAGAAGCCAAAGCGAAATAGCGCTTGATCTTCAAAAAAAACTGTCGCGGTTCAATGATGTACGTGTTTCCGTAAACCAGGAACAAACCATTGCTGTCGGATCGAGTGGTAGAACCTCGGCGCCTATACAATTTGTTTTGCAAAACCAGGACAGGGACAAACTTCAGAGTACCATTCCTAAGTTTTTGGAAGAAGCCCGGAGGAATGATGTTTTTACATCGGCAAGCGTGGATGTGAATCTGAAATTCAACAAACCCGAATTAAGAATAACAGTAGACCGGATGAAGGTAAAAGACCTGAATCTTACAACGGCAGATGTAATTTCCGCATTGCAATCCGCATTTAGCGGAGGCCGCCTCGCATACTTTATAATGAGCGGCTACCAATACGAAGTGATAGCCCAGGTAGAAAGGCACGAACGCAATAAACCTTTTGACATCAACAACCTATATGTAAAAAATACAAACGGTGAAAGCATTCCATTAAGCGCTGTTGTAAACATGCAGGAAAGCACCAATCCGTCAAACTTATATCATTTCAACCGGTATAAATCGGCTACAATAACCGCGACGCTGTCCGAAGGAAAAACCATTGGCGACGGAATTGCCGCTATGGATTCCATTTCCAATAAACTGCTGGATGCAAGTTTCCAAACCGCACTTAGCGGCCCTTCCCGCGATTATGCGGAAAGCTCATCCAACATTCTTTTTGCTTTTGGCTTGGCTTTAATATTAATATACCTGGTGCTATCAGCGCAGTTTGAAAGTTTTGTTGATCCGCTTGGCATCATGCTGACAGTGCCGCTGGCTATGGCCGGAGCATTGATAAGCCTTTGGTTATTTGGTCAAACGCTCAATATTTTTTCTGAAATCGGTATGATCATGTTGATTGGTTTGGTTACTAAAAATGGAATCCTTATTGTTGAATTTGCCAATCAAAAACGGGCACTCGGTTTATCGAAACACGAAGCTGTTCTGGAAGCCGCCGCGCAAAGATTACGGCCCATTCTTATGACCAGCTTGGCCACATCGCTAGGCGCCCTTCCTATTGCAATTAGTTTTGGAGCGGCCGCTACAAGCCGAAAACCATTAGGGATTGTGGTAGTTGGCGGCATCCTGTTTTCACTAATACTTACATTATTCGTAATACCGGCAGTGTACTCATATTTGTCCAGTAAACACAAAGCCCATGAAACGCATATTAGTGAATAGTTGAAAGTTGAAAATTGAAAGTTGAAAGTGCTTTATACATAAGTTGCGGAATACAATTATAGATGACTAATGAAAAAGTTAAAGGGGCTGTAAATTTTCGATTTATTCGAAGATCTGAATTAGTTGAGAGTGAAGATTTGGGAATGTTAAACTTAATACAACAAAAAAATGCACAAGGATTTTTTTCTGTTGAACCAACGGCATTGCTACTATTAAGCATCGTTGTGTCACTCACTTGTACAGTAGTAATTCTATTCGGCAAAGAAAAACATTCATGCCAAAATTAGTTGAAAGTTGAAAGTGCTTTATGCATAAGCTGCGAAAAACATTTATAATTGACTATTGAAAAAGTTATTGCGGTTATGATTATCCGATTTGATGAAGTAACCACTAATATACTTTGTGTTCCTTGTGGTAAGAATAAATTGAGAATGGAGAGTGGAGAATTGAGAATGCTTTAAACACTGATTGCAAGCAAAAACAAAAGCACTCATTACTCAAAACTCATAACTCATAACTTGCTGAATAGCATTACTACCGCACAAGTGAGTGACACAACGATGATGCCATGAAAAACAACTGCCGGTACCAAAAAAACTAAACCATTTATAATACCATATATTAACCAACCAGTATTAGAATAATTACCTGCAATAATAACAGTGAAAGCAAATTGATAAATGAACAAAACTATTTTTTTTATAAAAGCCGGTTCAATGAAACACATTTTCATTATACAATGCCTATGCTTGTTTTCAATGAGTTCTTTTTCGCAAACATTATCATTGGAAGATGCAATTAATACGGCGCTAAAAAACAGCCTTGATATACAACTGGCAAAAAACAATATTCAACAGAACGAATTGAATAATTATGTGGGTGTGGCCGGCGGCTTGCCGGTGGTATCCGGTACGGCAAGCGATAATGAACAATTATCGAACATTAATCAAAAATATGCCACCGAAAGCCGCAACGTTACCCGCACAGGTGTGGCAACCAATAACCTTAGCGCTAATGTAACGGCAAATATGGTGTTGTACAATGGCATGCGTGTGGTTTCCACAAAAAAGAAGCTGAATGAATTGCTGAACCAAAGCAGGGAAATACTTAATGCTGAAATTCAAAATATCATGGCAACGGTAATGACGGCTTACTTTGATGTAGTGCGTCAACAGAATTATATAAAGACCATTGAGCAGTCGATTTCGGTGTCGCAACAAAAACTGGATATTGTAAAAACCCAGCAGGCGGTGGGGCTTGCCAATAATGCGGATCTATACCAGGCCCAGGTGGATTACAACGCATTGCTGCAAACCCGCCAATCACAACAATTAGCAATTGACCAGGCTAAAACCGAATTGCTACGGTTGCTTACAATACGGCCTGATTCTGCCATAACAATTGAAGACACAATTTTGGTAGATCAATCAATTGTGCTGGGAACGGTGCTTGATAATCTTCAAAATAATCCGGACTTGCGGGTAGCCGAAGACCAAATAAGAATTAATGAATTGATTGTAAAAGAAGTGGCTGCACAGCGCTATCCTACCCTGCGCCTGAATGGTGGATATAATTTCGTGTACAATAGCAGCGCGGCTGGCGACACCAGGCTGAATAACAGTTACGGACCCACAATTGGCGTGGGCGTTAGCATACCGATTTACAATGGTACTATTTTCAAACGCCAGCAAAAGATTGCGGAGATAGATGTGAATAACGCTACGCTTAATAAGAATATTCTACAACGCGATTATTCCGCGGAGGTTGTTAAAACATACCAGGCATACAGCAGCACTTTGCAACAACTGGAAACACAAAAGAAAAACTATGAGCTTTCGCAGCAACTGGTTGATTTGATCATGCAAAAATTCAGATTGCGCCAGGCAACTATTGTTGATGTAAAGCAGGCACAGCAAAGCTTTGAACTGGCAGCATATAGCTTAACCAACCTTAGCTTCGCCGCGAAAGCTTCCGAAATAGAATTGAAGCGGGTAAGCAATCAGTTGAAAATGTGAAATGAATTTGAAAATGTGAAATGAATTTGAAAATGTGCTGATTTGAAAATTTGAAAATTCGTTATGATAGAATTGTTTATTAATTCAATGATTAAAAAAACCCTCAGATGCAAGTCACAAAACCTGCATCTGAGGGTTTAACTCAAAACTTATAACTCATAACTCACCACTTACCGCCATTACTTTCTCTCCTCGTTCTTTGCGAGATTTCTTTGAACCACCATATCGTTTACCACATTTACAGCTTCGTTCAGGTAAATATCATTGCGTAAGAATTTTTGCCATTGTTTAAACCGCTCATCGCGATCTTTATCATTAGCATACTTGTTGGCATCCTGGGGCAAACCGGTTACGTCCAATTCTTTAGGTAGTTTATTCATTGCCTCAATTTTCTTAATAGTGGCACTGATATTTTTTCTGTCTTCCCTGAACTTATCAATATTAAGTGAATACACTTTATTATTTTGATCTGCCAGCCACTTGGTATTTGTTTTAATATCATTAAACACCGGGTTGCTGTTTACCCTGCTAGAGCTATTGTTGTAAACAATATTTAAATCGAAACCGGGATTCCACGGAGTATAATCAGCTTTCTGAATTTCGTCCCAGGGCAGAGCATCAGGATCATCTTTTTCGCGCAATTTGGAATACTCGAAAACATCCGGCAGCACTACATCCGAGCTTACACCTCTAAGTTGCGTAGAGCCACCGTTGATGCGATAGAATTTCTGTAAAGTCAGTTTTATTGTTCCCAATTCACTGTTAGAAGATAAGAAACCTGTTTGTTGATCAAGGCCGATATTGCGTTGCACCGTTCCTTTACCATAAGTCGTGGTACTACCAATGATCACACCACGATGATAATCCTGGATAGCTGCTGCAAAAATTTCAGAAGCGGAAGCGCTGAATTCATTCACCATTACAGCCAGCGGGCCATCATACAACACGCTTTTATCACGGTCGCGCAATATGCTGGGTTTTCCATCTTTATCTTTCACTTGCACCACAGGGCCATCCTCAATAAACAAGCCTACCATTTGCACCACATCGTACAATGATCCGCCACCATTATTGCGCAGATCTAGCACAACGCCATCCACTTTTTGTTCTTTCAGTTTTAATAATTCTTTCGCCACATCTGCAGAGCAGCGGGCGCCTTTTGGATTTTCAAAATCGGCATAAAATTCAGGAAGAAATATGTAACCTACTTTTGTAGTTCCATTATCCACTATTGTACTTCTCGCAAAGGTTTCGTCCTGCACAATTTCATCACGTATAAGAGATACTACTTTTGTACCGCCATCCACTTTTTTAAGCGTCAGCTTTACTTCAGTTCCTTTGCTTCCCCTTATTAATTTTACCGCATCCTCTACCGCAAAGCCGGTAAGATCAACTGCTTCGCCTTTTCCCTGGGCAACTTTTACAATAATATCACCAACTGAAATTTGTCCCGACTTCCAGGCAGGACTACCTGTTATAAGCGTCATCACTTTAATTCCGCCGTCTTCTTCACGCAGTGAAGCACCGATTCCAAAAAAACGGCCGCTCATTTGCTCATCAAAGTATCTTTTATCCACCGGTGGAAAAAACGTGGTATGCGGATCCATTGTAGAGGTTACGGTATTCACATAATAATTGAATTGTTCGTCTTCTGTATATTTAAACTTATACCTGTCAAACGTTCTGTTCATTATTTTCTTTACCTTATCTCTTGCTTCCGCTTCCAGTTGCTCATTTGTTTTTATTGCAGTGGTTTTATCTTTTTCCTTATTTTTTTCCTGCGTATCCAAAAGATCCACATAGCGCTCAAGCACCATATATTTCAGGCGTTTGCGCCACATTTCTTTCTTAGCGGCCATATCCTGCGGATATTCCAGTTTCTCAGGATCTAAAACCACATTTTCATCAGCTTTAAAAGTAAAAGGTTTGGATAGCAACTCCTGTATCATGGAGTCAGCTTCATTCACTCTTTTTTTGAAAATAGCGGCAACCGCAGGCACAAACTTAACCGGACCTCCTAAAATTTCATCATCAAGTTTTGTTTCGTATATGCGTAACTGTTTGACGTCGTCTTGTACGAAAAAACTTTTTTCCTGATCGATCACACCGAGATATTTCTTAAAAACTTCTTTTGAAAAACTGTCATCAATAGCTTTCGGGCTATAATGAATTTGGGATAACATTTCACCCACATTATGCAAAATTTTTTCGTATTTGCCTGGAGGATTAAGGCTTTTTGTGCCCAGCGACTGAAAGCCAATAAATAGCGCACCCGCTAATACTACTATTAAAAACGGCAGAGTTCTTTTACTAAACATAAATTGCAGCACTTTTTTCATTCAATAAATTGTACAAATTTTTCCAGCTTTCAAAAATAATAAGAAAACTAATGGCATGTTGTAAAACAACATACATATTAACATCGTCTTTGCTATATCAATTTAAATGCCACCTTACGTTAAAACGAATAATCAATGAAATATTTGGTGGCCCGAATAATTGTATAAAAACTTTCTTAAAGTTGTATGACATTGATACCTAATAAAAATACGAAATTTGACGTAGTAAATCAATACTTAATTTATGCAGTGGCAATTTCAAAGGGCAGAAAATTGGCAGCAGTCGCCACTGTGCGATGGCAAACCAACCACCCGGCAAGGCTCAGACCCCGCTCTGCCACCACACCCTGCCCGGGTGCGAGCGGCAAATATGCCTGTATCCCTGATTTCACCCCCACTTAACACCCCTCATATTCTTCCTGGTTTTATTCCTCTAATTTGCATACTTATCCATTAGGAACATGCAAAAAAACATAACCATAAAAGATATTGCAGATGCGCTGAACTATTCATACTCAACCGTTTCGAGAGCTTTAAAAGGCAGTTACCAGATAAGCGAAGAAACCAAACGGAAAGTACAGGAATACGCCGACAAACACAATTACCGGCCAAACATTATGGCGCAAAGCCTTAGAAACAATAAAACACGAAGCATCGGCGTAATGATGAGCAATGTACCCAATCATTTTTTCTCTGAAGTTTTGAGTGGCATAGAATCGGTATGCGCTACAAAAGACTACCACGTTATACTTACACAAAGCCTTGAATCATATCAACTGGAATTAAAAAATCTTGAACACCTTACCTGGCGATCTGTTGATGGCTTACTGGTTTCGCTTTCCTCCGAAACAAAAAGTGTTGATCATTTTAAAAAGATAAATAACAAAGGCATCCCGGTCGTTTTTTTCGACCGGGTAACCGACCAGATCGATACACATAAAATAATAGCTGATAATATTCACGGTTCATACAAACTAACTTCGCATTTTATCGAAAACCGGTTTACGCGTATTGCACATATTACCAGTTCTCCACAGCTTTCCATTACAAAGGAAAGACTTGAAGGATACTATAAAGCATTAAAGGAACATCATATTCCTGTTGATCCCCAATTAATAAAATATTGCGATCATGGTGGCATGCTCAGCAACGAAATAGAAAGTGCCGTAAACGAGCTTTTGAAACTTCACAATCCTCCGGATGCAATATTCACAGCCTCTGACAGAATTTCTATCGGAACCCTTTCTCATTTACATCAACTCAACATTGCAATTCCGGATCAAGTAGCACTGGGAGGTTTTTGCGATTTCATCGCGCCGCAAATATTCAATCCGTCCCTTACAACCATTAAGCAACCCGCATTTGAAATGGGCACACAAGCAGCCAAACTTTTATTCAATCTTATAGAAGCAAAAAGACCATTTACAAAATTTGAAAAAGTCGTACTGGAAACAAAACTTGAAGAAAGAGAATCGTCAAAGAGAATTTGAAAATGGGCTAATTTGAAAATTTGAAAATGCGGATTGCGAAGTTCGTTTGTAATTTCAATACCATACTTTATCAACATCAAAAGTATGCCGCACAGAAAATAATCTCAAATCTTAAATCTCAAATCTTAAATCAGTAACGTAAGAAGCATAATTAAGACCCTTTTTATTACAAAGCTGGCGCAGGTCTCCTGACCTGTGCCGACGCGTTACTTGATCCGTTGCTAAAAGCAATAGTATAGCGCTGCAAGGTTGATTTAATGTGAAAATGTGCTAATTTGAAAATTTGAAAATGCATAGTGCTAGGTTTGTTTGTGATTTTAATACCATACTTTATCAACATCAAAAGTATGCCGCACAGAAAGCAATTTCAAATCTTAAATCTCAAATCAGTAACGTAAGAAGCATAATTAAGACCCTTTTTATTATGAGCCCAGCATTTGAATTACTATGAGACAGCCGTTGCGTCGCACTCTTGTGCTGAAGTAATTTTATTCAGCAATAAATAACAAGGCTCAAAATGATGTTTTGAATGGTAATATACATTATCAGAAAATCTATAACGCGGCAGCACTTGCAACTTGTAACTTGTAACCATCCTCACATATCTACAAGATGACGCATAGAAAGTATTTGCCCACATTCAGGACACACGGGACGCATATTTTCAAATACATCAACCCAAGTTGCGGCACTGGTTACATAAGGATCCGCGATAATACCCTCGCCTTTATAATATTCCCGCAATGAAGAAAACGGAGTTTCGTTTTCCACGTAAATTATTTTACCGGCATGTCCGCATGAGCAAATGATTTTATACTCTCTATAGTCGGTTTGCATATTTCATAAAAATGACTATAAAAATAGATCATATTTCAGAAACCATGTACCAGGAATTAACTTTGGACGCATTTCAAATTTTTACACACTTTCTTTAATTACAGAATAGAATAATAAAGTTCGTAACTATTCACCGCCCACTTTAGCGATAGCGGCTAAAGCGGTTTGTGTATTTTTCGATCGAGTCATAAGCCCGGTTATCTGAATGTGTGATGAAGGGGGGCTGCCGGGTTTGCCAGGCCCAAAACCAATGTTTTCTTACCGTTTACCTTCATGCCGGTTTCATCTGCACCTACGGCTGCAGAGATTGGCTGATGCGTTCTTTGATTTGCTCATAAGCGGGCATTGCATTATCGGCCGGCTTGTTCAGCAAGTTGTTGAGGGGTACCGTTACTGACAGGCAGACCTAATACATCGGCAAACAACTCTTTCATACGTTCATAGGGCATATATTGCCATGTGTGCTGGTAGTGTGCAAGTGCCATTAAAGACCATTTTAGCGAACTGCAAAATATCCCGGTGACTAAAAATGGGTATCTCCTATGTTTGCAAACAAAGAAGTTCTTTGTGGTGAACGTTCAAAAAAAATAAAGTTTTTTTTGGAAAAATCATATTTATCCGATACTTTCGTTATGTCATTTGTTAATCATTAGTTATTTAAGATTTTTAAAAAATCTCATTAGTAAAAAACGATTTCAATTCTCTACACTCCTTCTCTAAACGTATTGGCTTTAGGCATATAGCCCGGATAAAGAACCGCAACATCTATACAAGTAACGATAGCCTGAGATAAATTTTAGTGACCCCAAGCATTGCCGGATCCTTTTCCACTCCGATGGACTCATGCCGTAGCAAACTAAAAATCGGCTCGCTGTATGAAAATAATTATACCCTTTAACTTAGGCAATAGACGCTATTTACCAATCATTGCTGTATTATGCCTGTGTATATGCACTATGCCGGTGCGATTGCCCGCGCAAACCTCCCTCACAGATTTTCCTGATAAAGCCATCGGCACTATAGAGAAAAAATATGCTTCATTCAACGACAAGCTGAATAAACAACTTGCCAAAGCATTAAGTAAAGCACAAAAACAGGAAGCCAAGCTGCAAAAGAAACTGCAAGCCAAAGACAGCACCGCCGCTGCGCAGCTTTTTGATCATACGCAGGCGGAATATGAAAAGCTACAGGAACAAATAAAAAATCCCCTGCAGGGCACCAGGGTGAGCAACTATATACCAAAGCTGGACAGCCTGCAAACAGCAGGTAAGTTTTTGGAACAGCCCGGCATACTAAGCGGCAGCAGGCTCCGTGAAATAAAACAACTGTCCGGGGAGTTAAAAAAGCTGGAAGGCAGTCTGCACGCCGCCGAACAGATTGAATCATTTTTGAAACAAAGAAAGGATTTGCTAACCTCTCAGCTTCAAAAGCTGGGTATGGCCAAAGAACTGCTACAACTAAAAAAGCAAGCCTACTACTACCGCCGGCAAATAGAAGAATACAAAAGCCTGTTTAACGACCCGCAGAAGCTGGAAGCAAAAGCGCTGGAAGTACTGAGAGAATTGCCGGCTTTTCAAAACTTCATGCAAAAGAACAGTTACCTGGCACAACTGTTTCCGGCGCCGGCCTCCGGGGGTATAGGTAGTGCTGATCCCAATGCCGCTTTATCGGGTCTGCAAACAAGGGCCGGTGTGCAGGCATTACTGCAGGAAAGGTTTGGTGTAAGCGCCATGCCCTCAATAGAGGGAGCAGGAGGCGGTATGGCCTCTAATCCGCTGGAGCAGGGCATGCAGGCCGCACAGGAACAACTCAAT
>JAVBLN010000053.1:0-4532 GCA_031553495.1 Flavihumibacter sp. | reverse complement strand
CGAGAAGAATTTGCACACATAACAGATACTTCGCCTCCATGGATGAGCTGCTGAATATTGTAAATCAACAAATGAAAATCTGGAGTAAACCAAATGAAACATTAAAAAAATTATGCTGCATTATTTAAGTCGCTATGTATAACAACCAAATTGCTCAATAGCATTACTACCGTACAAGTGAGTGACACAACGATGCTTAATAGTAGCACTACCGCCGGTCCCCAAAAAAAATCGTCCATTTTTACAACATGCGAAGTATAATAAACGAACGAAATTTTTGTGATGCGCTCTCAACAACAACCAACAACCATATTAAAATTTGAATCAAACTCCCGGATATATCACCATCGTCAACTGGCTGAACTTGCAAAGCAGGACACCATTCGCTTTCCAGGAAGAGACGTGGGAACACATCATTAAAGGGAATCATGGATTGGTAAACGCTCCCACCGGTTATGGAAAAACTTTCTCTGTGTTTTTAGGGGCATTAATTCAATTTATAAACAAACATCCGGAAGATTATAAATTCCTTTCCAGGAACGGGTTGCAGCTTATATGGATAACGCCTTTGCGTTCGTTGGCCAAAGATATTGGCAGGGCAATGGAAGAAGTGATTGCGGGCCTTGAAATGCAATGGAAAGTGGGCGTGCGCAACGGCGATACGGAAACATCGGAACGGCAAAAACAAAAACGGCAAATGCCCGAAGTGCTGATCACTACACCTGAAAGCATGCATTTGCTGCTAGCGCAAAAAGGTTATGATGAAGTGTTTAAAAACCTGCGCATAATTGCTATAGACGAATGGCACGAATTGCTGGGTAGCAAACGTGGCGTACAGGTGGAATTGGCTATATCACGCTTAGTGAATCTTCGCGAGCAATGGAAACGGAACCGCGCTTCGCAAAGTGGTTATGAAAATCCGGTACAGGTTTGGGGAATCAGCGCTACTATCGGCAATTTGCAACAAGCGAAAGAAGTATTACTAGCTTCTGTAAAAAACGCTGGCACTATAATAAAAGCAGATCTGAAAAAGAAAACAGAGATCATTTCCATAATACCTGATGAGATTGAAAAGTATCCCTGGGCAGGACATTTGGGACTGAAGCTTGTGGATAAAGTGGTTCCGATCATTAAAGAAAGCAACACAACACTTGTTTTTATCAACACAAGAGGAATGAGTGAAAGATGGTACCAGGCGCTATTAGACACTGCTCCTGAGCTGGCCGGTGCTATTGCTTTGCACCACGGCAGTATAGAACAGGCGCTGCGTTTGTGGGTAGAAGATAATTTACATACCGGCAGGTTAAAAGTGGTGGTAAGCACCGCAAGTTTGGATCTGGGAGTAGATTTTCGTCCAGTCGATACCGTCATACAAGTTGGTTCACCCAAAGGTGTAGCACGTTTCTTACAACGTGCCGGAAGAAGCGGTCACCAGCCCGACGCGGTGAGTAAAATTTATTTTTTACCAACTCATTCACTTGAATTGATGGAAGCCGCCGCGTTAAAAAGCGCGGTTAGTGAAAACCTTATTGAAAGCCGCGATCCGCAAATATTATGTTTTGATGTGCTCATTCAATACCTGTGTACGCTGGCTGTTTCTGACGGATTTTGCCCAAATGAAATTTTCCACGAAGTGCAATCCACGTATTGCTTTAATGATATTACCACAGATGAATGGAATGAGATATTATACTTCATCACCAATGGAGGCAACGCATTACAACAATACGATGAATACAAAAAAGTAGAGATCATTAACGGCTTATATAAAATTACAAGTCGAAAAATAGCAATGCGTCACCGCATGAACATTGGTACCATTGTAAGCGAATCGATGCTGAAAGTAAAATTCATAAACGGTGGTTATATTGGTGTAATAGAAGAATGGTTTATATCCCGATTGGAACCCGGTGATGTATTTACACTTGCAGGAAGAAATCTTGAACTGGTAATGGTGAAAGATATGACTGTACTGGTACGCAAGTCATCCTCACAAAAAAGTATAGTACCAAGCTGGCAGGGTGGCCGAATGCCGTTATCGGCCAATCTTGGCCGCAAGCTGCGTGAAATGCTCAATTACGTTTCAAACAAAAAAAACAAACAAACAGCCAACACTAAAAATTTTATAGAGCTAAACGCCTTGCAGCCATTATTCGATTTGCAAAAAAACTTATCGCACATACCAAAGGAAAGCGAATTATTGATTGAGCAAATTGAAACGCAGGACGGCTTTCATTTATTCGTGCACACATTTGAAGGGCGGCTGGTAAATGAAGCAATGGCGGCCATCCTGGCGTACAGGATCAGCAAAACTGTGCCTATTACTTTTTCGCTGGCTATGAATGATTACAGCTTTGAACTACTAAGCGACAGCCCTATACCCGTTGACGACAGCAATGTGTATGAATTGTTTACTACAGAAAATTTGCTGGCCGATATACAACACAGCATGAATGAAACGGAAATGGCTAAACGAAAATTCAGAGACATCGCCGTTATAGGCGGATTAATATTCCAGGGTTACCCCGGTGAGTATAAAAAAGCGAGACACCTGCAATCCTCCGCGTCGCTATTGTTTAAAGTATTTTCCGAGTACGACCACAACAATTTGTTACTGCGACAGTCATACCAGGAAGTGCTGTTTCAGCAAATGGAAGAAGTGCGCCTGCACCATATGCTCCGGCGTATTCAATCCTCTACCATTGTTCTCACCTTTCCCCAACAGCTCACGCCATTCAGCTTTCCCGTGAAGGTAGACAGCTTGCGTGAAAATCTTTCATCAGAAAAACTGGAAGACAGGATAAAGAAAATGCAGCAACAATTGGAAGCGGGGAAGAGAATGTGAAAATGTGGAAATGTGAGAATGTGAAAATGCCGAGTGAGAGAATTTACTGTGTTATTAAATATACTATTGTTGAAAGTGCATTAAACACTAATTGCAAGCCAAAATAAAAGCGCTCTGTCACGTCCTGAAAAATGTAGACAGTTTTTTAGGCCAACGGCTATTCTACATGCGCTGTGTTAACATGACGAACAGCACCGCCGACTTCTGATTTCTGATCTCTCTACTGCTCACTGTCAACTGCCTACTCACAACTCATAACTCATTACTCATAACTCATTACTCGCTCAATAGAATTACAACCGTACAAGTGAGTGACACAACAATGCCTAACCGGAGATACAAATGCTGGTAACAAAATATAACTACTGGTAACTAAACTATGCTCAATACCAATCGCAGCGGAAAAAAAATGCTAATTTGCAATACTAAATGCCGGTTTGCTACCGGTTTATTAACCATGCAGATGTCCAAAAAAATATCTGCATGGCATGTACCTTTTCAACAACTTAATTATGAAAAACAAATTTATCATCGTAAACCTTATATGCTGTATGGCATTGTTATTTTTTTCAAGTCCATCAAAAATGTTTGCCCAAATCGCACCGGTTAAAACAAGCACGGTTAGCGGCGGCTCCTTAATTGGCAGATGGGATATAACTGTAAATGAAGACGGCAAGCAAAAGCCGTCCTGGCTTGAGGTGGAGCTTTCTGGATTTAAAACGCTGGTTGGCCGTTTTGTAAGCACAGAAGGAAGCGCCAGGCCCGTATCTAAAATTAATTTTGACAACGGTAAATTTAGTTTTGCCATTCCTCCGCAATGGGAATCGGGCAACCGCGATTTTGTACTTGAAGGTACTGTAAACGAATCGGGCATTAGCGGAACGATTCAAACATGTAGCGGTAAAAACCTTTCATTTACCGGGGTAAAAGCTCCTCATCTTATCGAAACATCTGCGCCTGCGTGGGGCAAACCTATAAAACTATTCAACGGCAAAGACCTTACAGGTTGGAAGGCAATGGGCGAAAACCAATGGATGGTAAAGGATGGTATTCTTACAAGCCCGCGTTCTGGCTCCAATCTTATTAGCGAACAAAAATTTAAAGATTTCAAACTGCATGTAGAATTTCGCTATAAAGAAGGCAGCAACAGCGGCGTATATTTAAGGGGCCGCTATGAAGTGCAGATCATCGACAATCCCAAAACAGACCATCCCAACAGCCATTTATTCGGTGGCATTTACGGGTTTCTGGCTCCAAGTGAAATGGCCGTTTTAGGCCCCAATCAATGGCAGCGTTTTGATATTACACTTATTGGCCGCATGGTAACGATAGTTGCTAATGGCAAAACTATAATCAGCAACCAGGAAATTCCCGGCATTACAGGCGGCGCAATTGATTGTAACGAAGGGGATCCGGGCCCTATTTATTTTCAGGGCGATCACGGCCCTATTGAGTTCAGGAATATAGTGATTACGCCTGCGAAATAATATTTCGTTGTTGTTGATTTGCGTATATTCTTATACGTTAGTTTCAACAACAGCTATTTTTTTGTTACCGGCATTTGTAACTCCGGTTAAGCATCGTTGCGTCACATTACGTTCATCGGTTGGAATGCTCTTGAGCGGTGGGTTTAATGGCTAAGTGTCTTATAAGTTGTTGGTGTGCCTTCACACAGGGCCGCCCTACA
>JAVBLN010000073.1:0-4453 GCA_031553495.1 Flavihumibacter sp. | reverse complement strand
TGCAAGAATGAAGTGGGCCAACTTGCAGCAATCATAGAGAAAACAGCGACCATTATACGTTGGTTAAGGGCGGGTCAGCATGCAGGAATGGTGGGTCAACATAAACAAGAATGGTGGGTCAACATGTGCAGGAATTTACATGCTATTGAGCGGTGGGTTTAATGGCTAAGAGTCTCTAAGGTTGTTGGTGTGCCTTCACACAGGGCCGCCCTACACACGCAACAACGGCAACTCTCGAACAGCGGCAAGAGCGAAAATATCCAATGTAATATTGGAACATTTAATCGGCACGGATACCATGCGGAACAACTGCGCCTGCGTGATCATTTTCGGCTTTGTTGTTATTTGCTAATTTACTAACTCCCAATAAACGCCATAATTTTTATCGTAACGGATTAAGCCGTTCGATTTACTCCAATATAACCTTATAACGTAATTGCTCCGATCGCTAAAGGTTTCTAAATAATCCTCACTCTCAAGTATATAAACATCATCATACTTACCATCGAAAGTTTGCAATATTAGGGGTTTTATTTTACTCAAACTATCAATTTTAATTGGAGTCAGCCTATAAAACTTTGCATCTTTTGCTGATAAATCTACAAACAACTCTGCACGTTTAGTCATAGTTTTTTTTATTTTCAAAAAATAACCTTCCAAATACCTGTTTTTACCTGTTATTACATTTGGATCAGAATGCTTACAAAAAATAGCAGCAATTTCATACTTGTTTGTGCTCAACACTGGATCTGGCAAACCCCATAGAGTGTCTTTCCTGATAAAAAAAATAGTATCAAATTCTCCCTTGTTCGATTTGAACACAAGAGTTTCATTTCCTTTGTAAGGCATCCATGAATAATCTTCTTCTGATAAGCGGTTTGTTCGCCCGCAAGACACCAATAACAATAAAAGAGAAACAAACAAAACAAATTGCTTTTTCATAGTCTCTGTATTCTTATTGAACAGTTACTTTAATTCCTAAACTTTTCCAATAATCAATTAAGTTGTTCAACCATGTTCCTAAACTATGTCCGGCTCTTCCTTCTTCGTGACTTAGTCGTTCTTTACCCCATTCAGCTCCCGGGATTTTCTCATACTTGGAGCCTCCAAAGAATTTAGCTATTGGTCCTATGGAGGATATCACATCGCTTTGAGTTGAAAACTGCCTGCCTTTTACTAAAGCTGGATGGCGAATATCTCCGGGCTGATGGGGGGAGAGGTAATCTACAAACTCAATTAAACTTCCATATTTTGAATTGAGTAATCCTGTTGCAATACCTGCTGCGTAGGCCGCTCCCTGACTATGGCCAACAATTTTTATTTTTTCCCCATCCTTGAGTGTTATTTCTCCCGACTCCAATTTTGCTATCAAATCTTCAGCTGCCTTCTTCCCTTCTTCTAGTCTTGCATCAGCAGTAGCATTTGGGGTAAACGAACCATTAGTGTAATAAGCATTCTCATCATCGTATACGGTCTTATAAGCAGCATCAACACCCTCCCAATAGTCAGATTCAAACTTTTGCCCATTGTTGCGAGGTCCATCCTTATAAAATCCTCTGTCTGGTGCATACTTGCTATATCCGGGATTAGGTTTTACCCGCGCCTCTGTGCCAGCAATTCGCTCCGGACTTTTCTGTCCGGCCAAATATTGATTAAGCATAAATCCATTGGCAAAAATGAAAAGGTTGCCATCAACATCAAATGCATTGATTGGAGTATTACCTGCATAATTGTATGGAGTTAATCCATAATAAACTTCTGAATAATTATCCTGTACCATCCACCTTCCAATTTGGTTATCATACATCCTTGCGCCGTAATCTAACCACTCTAATCCTGAACCATCACTAAACTCTTTTCGTTGTTCTTCCTTGCCGTTGTATTTGTAATGATTTTCAGGTTGTCCGAATGAACTTGCTTTGGAACTGATTCCAGCCATTGTAAGCCCGAATGGATAGTAATGCGTTTCCTCCACTATTGGCCCCCTTGTTTGTACTACCTGCAAATTATCAAAGAACACTGCCACCGGGCTCTCATTGCTTACATACACATAAAGATAACCATTTTTAGTCACCGGGATATTTTGCAGTTCGCTAAAATGGTCTTTAATGGCATTGGCGCTACCTACACGGCTAAAGCCGGTTTTCACCGCCTTAAACTGTTCGTCAAACAGCATGTAGTTAATATATGCTTTGGGTGTTTGCGCTGTGCCGCTGTTATTGCGGCCTGCATCCTGCAATCCGGCTGTTATGGCCTGTGTTACGGCTGTATTTGCGCTCAGCTCCGCCAGCGTGGCTTTGCCTGCCGCAATGCTGCTTCCGCCCAATAAACCGGTCAGTATGCTGGTAAACGGTATATTATAATTCTGCTGCGCCGTATTGTTTTGAAAATAATAACTCTTGCCAAAAATATTCACCGTATCACCACTCATCACTTTGGCCGTAAAGCTTAATCCCGTTACACCGCCGCTGCTCGTTGCTTGTAGTTTATACAGTTTAGCACTATTAGGAAAAAAAATGCAGGCACAAGCTTGGCTATACACAAAGCTACGCTACTACGCTTGCGCCAGGTTCATGATTTGTTAACTTACTTGCGCCAGTTGGAGCTTTGTTGCTATTAGTCAAAAACTATTTTACTTTCTTATAAATATTCCCTCGCCAAAATAAGCTATCGCCTTCAATGCCCACAACCTCACCGTCTATATCCATTGCCTCATAAAAACATTGATTAAAATTTTTCAGAGTGATTGTAAAAAAATTGGAACTTTTATTTCGTGGCTTGTACCCTTCAAATACATTGAAGTAAATTCGTTGGTAGCACTTTGTTCCAAAATCGCAATTTGGTGCTATGTTCTTTATGGAAAAATTAAAAGCCATAACATCTCCTTTCCGGGCTATAGCAAATTCAGGCTTACTTGATTCATTATATTGTCCATACATTGGGCTTGTAACTATAGCAAATTTGAAAATATTATAATCAAGAGCATCTTCCTGCGGAAGTACAATTTTAAAATATATAGAATCCTTGGAGTTTAGTTCTGATTCTAAAATGGAATACTGAACCTTATTAAAATCGTTGTTATTCTTTAAGGTGATAAATGTTTTTCGTTGATTCCAAACGCCAATAGCCAATGTATCACAAAGTGGAGTAACTACATCTGACTTTTGAACATAGTTTCTAAGACAGAAAAATGTTTTATTGTCGTTTAAAATCAAAAGCTCATTGCCTTTAACTTTTTGATACCGTCCAGCCATCTTTAAATAAGCCCCATTATTTATCTGCTGGCTTGAGCATGATAAAAACACAAGGCATAAGGATGCACAGGTAATAAATCTTAATAGCATTTCTTCAATTTTAATATAAGATTCCGCCACTGTCTCCAATTATGGTTCGTAATGATGTTAAGTTTATATCAGATAGAACCCTGGCTCCTCCGGGTGCCGGATAAGAATTTCTGTCAAATGAAAATTGTGCCTGATAAGCATCTACTTCAAATGCATTCGACCTTGCTCGGTCAGGACTTCCTGCATTTATTAATCTACCGAATGTGGCTGTGTTTGTAGAAAATCTTAACCCTCCATTGGCAAGGCTCTGTCCTATATGCCTTATCTCATGTAAATTCAATCCGTCATCGCTTCCTTGAATAATAACATTATTACCACTGCCTCTTAATACCCCATGTTCCCCACTACCAAACCCGGGAGCACCTCCAAATGTATAATTGAAGTTAACATCAGTTCGCAGGCTATTTATATCAGCTAATGACTGATTTAATTGGGCATTTTGCCCCTGCATTTCGGTAATATTAGCATTCGCTTTATTATTTGAACTCTCCAGTTTGCCAATTTCCTTATTAGCACTCTTTAAATCTTTTCCAGTCAAACTTCCTGATGCAACATCAGCCCGCAGCTTTGTAAGCTTTGTATTGTTGCCCGTAATAGTATTTTGTGAATTTGTAATGGATTGGTTATTCCTGGCTACCTGTCGATTTATCCCTGCTTCAATCCTTGCAGCAGTTCTTTGGTCTCTTGGATTATTAATTGAATCCCCTAATGGGTCATTAAAGCTAATCGGGTTGTTACTCATTGAAGAGTATAAACTCTGTGAGTAATCTGGTCTTGGGTCTATCTGCCAGAACCTTCCTAATTGTGGGTCAAGACTTCGATACTGTGTTGAATATAATTCCAACCCACTACCATCGCTAAACTCTTTACTTTCTAATTCGGAACCTTTATTCCATTTCCTTTTATTTTCAGGAGCTCCGTTTAAAGCTTTGCTACTGATGCCAGCCATAACTAACCCGAATGGATAGTAATGAGTTTCCTCCACTATTGGCCCCCTTGTTTGTACTACCTGCAAATTATCAAAGAACACTGCCACCGGGCTCTCATTGCTTACATACACATAAAGATAACCATTCTTCTCCACAGCTATGTTCTGCAATTCACTGTAA
>JAVBLN010000059.1:0-17717 GCA_031553495.1 Flavihumibacter sp. | reverse complement strand
CTATATTTGGTTATCCACACAACATGATATTTTATATCATACACAGTATGACTGCCTTTTCTATAATTTTGCATACTACAAACTTACTGAAGTCTTCGCCTGAAGGCGAGGGTTTTTCTCCCGGATTTAGTATAATAAATAGACAATAAAAACAACGAACCACTAACATGGGGTTTGATGCTATACTGGCTGTCGAATGAATCCTCATCTTTATGTTCGTTACCATCGGCGGCCTGGTCAGACGCAATTCTATTTGGCTTTAGTTCTTAACTTCATCATCAGTAATTTTACTGGGCTTCAGTTTGGGGCTGGACGTTCAAAAAATACCAGCACAGCAGCAAGCCCGAACGTTGTAGAAATTTTATTGACATTCAAATTATGCGAAAGTTATTCATTACAATTGTTCTCATTTCAACAACAATCAATCTTTTTGGACAAACAGAAAAAGCAACCTATAAAAAGATTGCCGACAAGTTAGAAGCATTTTACAATGCAACACAGTTTGACAGCATTTTTGCAATGTTTTCAGACGAGATGAAAAAGGATCTTCCACTTGATAAAACAACTGATTTTTTTACAGAACTTAATTCACATGCAGGAAAAATTACCAAGCGGCATTTCATAAAGTATCAGTCAAGTTATGCTTCTTATAAATCAAATTTTGAAAGAGCATTATATTCACTCAATATTTCCATCGACAATAATTCAAAAGTTAACGGATTATTCGTAAAGCCCTTTACAGACGAGACTCTTCCAAAAATGGAAAGAAACAAATCCCAATTGCAACTCCCGTTCCATGGTGAGTGGACAGTAGTTTGGGGCGGCGACACAAAAGAATTGAATTACCATATTGAAAGTGAAGCACAGAAAAACGCTTTTGATATTTTAATCACTGATAGCAAAGGAAAATCATTTAAAACTGACGGCAAGACAAATGAAGACTATTATTCTTTTGGTAAAGAGCTTTATGCTCCATGTGATGGAAAAGTTGTATTAGCAGTTGACGGCGTTAAGGATAACAAGCCAAGTCTACTAAATTCAATGTTTGTTACTGGAAATACTGTAATTATAAAGACCAGGAACAACGAGTATTTATTATTTGCTCATTTCAAACAATATTCAATAAAAGTTGTAGAAGGACAAAAAGTAAAACAAGGGCAACTCTTAGGACTTTGCGGAAATTCTGGAAATTCATCAGAACCACATTTGCATTTTCACATTCAAAATATTGAAGACATAAATGCTGCAACAGGCGTAAAATGTTACTTTGATAAACTGTTTGTAAACGGCCAACTAAAAACAGATTACTCTCCGATTAAAGGAGACAAAATCTTAGTTATTGACAAATAACTACCACCAATAACTGCGCTTTCGTTGCGTCCACAGGACGAACAATGAAAGCCCGGTTGAACGAACCTTTTTTGCGCTTTTCATCGTTTGTTCCGGCAGACGGAACACGGAATGCCGCCACAAACGCCAATGCGCGTCCGTTGCAGGCTATGCGTAATCAGGCTTTAAAGTTGAGACTCTCTAAGCGTGAAAAAGTTTTTAATGTGAATGTGTAAAATTTTAACAGGCTTTTGGTAGACAAACTTTTTCAACATAGACTTTTTGTGTGACACAACTTTTTCAGAGACATTGTGTATGAGTTGACATTCTTGATACTTTTATTTTTGTCGTGGCGACAAAGTTTTGTTAGGCTTTGTTTGGCCGACAGACGATTAATCGTTTGACTCTGCATAAAATTTTGCAGGCCTCTCTTGAGACAAAGTTTTATAAGCTTTGTTTTAGCAAACGGACAATTTACAGTTTGAGTGATTATAAAGTTTTACAAACTTTTTATACTAAAACAGTGACAGACTTAGAAAAATAGTGATTGTGAATTTTATATTTGCTGTTTCACTTTGCTGAATAGAATTACTACCGCACAAGTGAGTGACACAACCAAAGCCCAATAGTAGTAATACTGCCGGACTCAAAAAAATAACTAGTGCTGACTGACTGACAGAATTTTCCAGTTTACAATTTTATTGAATACACCTTTTGTGAGACGGGTAGTTTAGCTATACTTCATTATTTTTGAGTAGACATTTTTTGACAGAGTTGTTTATTAATTCAAACAAGCTATAAGTAAATGTACCGCCTACAACAGGTGCATTAAATAAATAGACATAAAAAAACGACTATGGCATTAGGACTTTCACCAAAACACATTCAGGACTTTTCTCTTGACAACCTTTCGCAAGAACAATTTCTTGTAATTGCATTAGAGGCAGCAAAAAAACTTGACTGGAATGTTGGTTGCACAAGTGAGACAAGTTTCATAGCTTACACAAAGTTTTCAATGAGTTCTTGGAGTGAAGAAGTTAAAGTGAAAATTGAAAACGGAAATGCAAACTTGAAAAGCGAATGCACTGGCAACCAAATGGTGGATTGGGGGAAGAACAAAGAGAATATTGAGAACCTTGTTGCTACAATCAACGAACTCAAAACCTCATTTACTCCCGAAGAGTTGGCTCAAAAATATGAGGAACTAAAACCGAACTTAATTTCCAAAGAAGAAGAGTTACTAAGCCAAACACCATCAACGACAAAAGAAAAACTCATAAGTGTTTTAGCTATCTTCAAACCGACAGAAGGTTATTTCATTACACCAATTTTAATCAACCTGAATATTGTCATTTTTATTTTAATGGCAATTTCCGGAGTAAACATAATGCTACCCGACAACGAAAGTTTAATAAAATGGGGAGCAAATTTCAGACCTGTAACATTGGATGGAGAATGGTGGCGACTAATTACCAACTGCTTTTTGCACATTGGCATTTTGCACTTGCTTATGAATATGTATGCACTCCTTTACATCGGTTTGCTTTTAGAACCACACTTGGGCAAAACAAGATTTACAGCAGCATATTTATTAACAGGCATAACAGCAAGCATTACAAGTTTATGGTGGCACGACTTGACAATTAGTGCTGGCGCTTCGGGTGCAATCTTTGGTATGTATGGAGTTTTTCTTGCAATGCTTACAACAAATCTCATTGAGAAATCTGCACGAAAAGCATTGCTGACCAGTATAGTAGTTTTCGTTGGCTACAACTTACTCAGCGGTATGAAAGGCGGCATTGACAATGCAGCACATATTGGAGGGCTAATTGGAGGGATCGTTGTTGGCTACGCTTATTTCCCAAGTTTGAAAAAGCCTGATGCAACAAATTTAAAACACTCAATTATCGGAGTGCTTGCAGTTTTAATTCTTTCAACCTCATTTATCGTTTACAAAAAAATTCCAAATGACATCGGACAGTATGATGCGAAAATGAAAGAGTTCACTACAATGGAAGCGATGGCATTAGAAGTCTACAGCTTACCGCAGAATACACCGGAAGAAGAACTGCTTTACGAAATCAAAGAAAGAGGGCTTTACTACTGGAACGAAAACATTAAATTGCTTAACGATCTTGAGAAATTAAACCTGCCTGATGTTATTCACGATAGAAATAAAAAACTAATTACATACTGCGACCTGCGAATAAAGAGTTACAATTTCATTTACAAAACAGTTGAGCAAAACACCGACATTTACAAAGACAGCATAGAGTATTACAACAAAAAAATTGAAGCAATTATTGATGAACTAAAGCAAAAATAGAATCACACATCTTCAGACAAACAGTAGGCCGCCACTAACAGGTGCAGCAAGTTTAACAAACATCACTATATGGACAACATAAAAATTTCGACAGCACAATTTGAGAACAAAAGTGGCGACAAAAGCTACAACCTTTCGGTTATTGAACGTCTTGCAAAAAAGGCAGCACAGGAAGGCTCGAATGTTATTGCTTTCCATGAATGTTCTATCACAGGCTACACATTTGCAAGAAATCTATCAAAAGAACAAATGCTTGACTTGGCAGAATTTATTCCTGATGGGGAAAGTATCTTAAAACTTACCGAAATTGCGAATCAAAATGATATTGTTGTTTTGGCAGGACTATTTGAAAAAGACCACAACGACAACTTGTTCAAAGCCTATGTTTGCGTTGACAAAAACGGTTTAGTTGCAAAATATAGAAAGTTGCATCCTTTTATAAATCCATATTTGACGGCAGGTGATAGCTATTGCGTTTTTGAAATACTTGGCTGGAAATGTGGCATTTTGATTTGTTACGACAACAACATTATTGAAAATGTTAGAGCGACAAGATTTTTGGGTGCAGAAATTATTTTTATGCCACATGTAACGATGTGTACCCCATCTACCAGACCAGGTGCTGGTTTTGTTGACCCCAAACTTTGGCAAAACCGTGAGACCGACCCGACTTCTTTACGGTTAGAATTTGATGGCATGAAAGGTAAGGGTTGGCTTATGAAATGGTTGCCGGCAAGGGCTTATGACAATGGGATTTATGCAATTTTTTCAAACCCGATTGGCATGGATGACAACCAACTAAAAAATGGTTGCTCAATGATTGTTGACCCTTTCGGAGATGTTATTGCCGAATGCCGTTCATTTGAAGACTGTTTTGCGACAGCAACGATAACACCCAACAAACTTGACCATGCAGGCGGAAACCGATATATAAAAGCAAGACGCCCCGAACTCTACAAACACATTATTGGGCAAGATCATAAATCGGAACAAAAAGTAGTTTGGCTTGACACAGACAAAATATAAAACCTGCTGCCGACACTGGTTTCAAAATTGACATTCGCTAACCTTCGCAGAGTTTTATAATTAATAATGACATTTACAAACATTTGACATCTCTTGTCTCACAATTTTTTCATAACTTACTTTATTCCAATAATACTTTCAAAAGTACGGTCTGCAACAACAGCTATGCGCCATGTCTGCCAACAAATAAAACCAATCATTTGAAATAGTAATAAACCACTCTTAAACTTTTAGCTATGAAAAAACTCTTCTTATTCTTTATATCTTTCTGCATTCTTTTGTTATTCGGTTGTAGTAAAGATTTTCTGAAACGTTACGAGAAACGAATTATTGGTACATGGAGAATATCCGACATTAATCGAATTGGCATCGGAGGAAGTTCAAACCTCCCATTCACATCTGGTACATTCACATTTCATGACGATGGAAGTTTAGAGTATATAAATTCTGCAAACACCATTTTCAAGGGAACATGGCAAATTGATAAAAAGGTAATGGATGATCAAACTTACCGCAGTCTGCAAATTACTGCTGTAGATTTTAACAACCAGCAAGTTCTTTCAGAATATTATGACAATATAATTTTTACAAGCACAAACCATTTTAAAGCAGAGATAAACTCAAACTTTCAAACCTATATCACTCATTTTCGAAGATGACAATAAGCTGTAGAGAGTTATAGTTTCCACTTGAATTATGAGGTTTGTTCTCTTATTGACACTATAAGAAGTGTACTCGGTTTGAAAGAATTTTAAGAGAAATTTATTATTAATATAGACCGTATTTAAAACATGCTTTTATTATGAGCCCGGCGTTTGAATTACTATTGAGCAGCCGTTGCGTCGCACTCTTATGCTGAAGTAATTCTATTCGGCAATAAATAATGTGTGCAAGAAAACTTACAATTTCTCTTTAAACATGTGAAAGTCAAAAATCAAAAAGGAGCACATCCCATAATGGAAACAAAATAATTGAAACAAAACAAAAAAGGTAATGCATTTCAGCATTACCTTTTTTGTTTTATGATTAACCAAACCTCAGGTTAATTAAATGTGTATCTGACACCAATCTGCATACCCCATGTGCTGCTTGTGCCATAGTTAACATCATAAGACTTGGTATTTCTTGGATCAAATGTAAAAGTCGGTTTCAAAGTAGTGGCATCTACACTACCTCCCAATATAGCCATATCACTATATGATCCTACACCGTATCTATAACGGTATCCCCAATTCTTACTTATCATATTCAATGCATTCACAACATCTACACTTAATTGAAGCGCATGTGATTTGTTATTCACTTTAACCTTAAAATCTTGTAACAAACGAATATCCAATGAATGTACCCAAGGTAATACGCCACCATATCTTGTTACATACTGGCCTTTATGTTCTCTTAAATACTTATCGTTTTCAACAAATTTAAAAAACGCATCACTCTGTTGCTGAGCAGTATACGCTGTCCCTCCAAAAGTAGCGGTTTTGAACGTTATTTCAGAAGCATCTTTAGGTATATACAGAATATCGTTTGAATTTGAACCATCATTGTTTATATCAAATGAGGAATACTTAAAGTGATAACGTTCCTGCGGATATGCAGCATAATACAGTGCAATGGTTGTTGCCGCTTTGTGTTTTGCATATTCAATCCTATATGACATGTTTGCTGTAATCTTGTGGGGGATTGAATAAGATGAGTATCCCAGTTGAGGATTACGAGGGTCATATATAATGCCGTTATTTCCAAAGGCTGAACTTGATTGGTCGGCATTGGCGGCATTGGCATCCTTAACCACATTATAAGAATAAGCCAGATTTCCTTCAAAACCATCAGAAAGTTTTTTGGTTATCTGAGCTGTTAATGAAACATTGTATCCTTTACTTGTGTTGGCATTTACTACCATCAAATTAATATCACTATTCAATTTGCCGGTTGTAAGATAATCTCTATGATCATTACCTGCGCCTGTTAAAGTTCCTTTAACGGTACCCGCATTGGCATTGTAAACTATAGGGCTGTTGACTGTTTTTGAATATATCGCTTCAAAAGTTATACCCCATGTATTATAAATTTGCTTGTCTATTGCAAAACTTGATCTCCATACCTGGGGCATTTTAAAGTTAGGATCAAAAACACTAAACCCGGAACCGGGAACTATTGATGTTCCGGGAGTGGGTAATGTAGCAGGAACGTATGCGTTACGATCTTTATTAAATTTCCTGTTATCTAAAGTAGCCGCATCAGAAATAGTTTGAATAGTATTCAGTACACCATTATCAGCGGCCTGGTTAACCATCCATACAAATGGGATACGTCCGGTGAAGATACCGGTTCCTCCGCGAACAACTAATGTTTTATCACCCATTGGGTCCCATGTAAATCCAATGCGGGGAGAAATTAACAGTGATGATTTAGGCCATTTACTTACATCATATTTCACATCTGCATAACCAGCATCTTTGAATGTGCGCTCGGCCAATGCCGGATTTTGATCTGCCTTCATTGGATATAATGGCAAATCAAACCGCAAGCCGTAAGTTAATTTGAACTTATCAGTAATAGCAAACATATCCTGAGCGTACCAGCCAATTTGAGCAAAGGAGGCTTCCGCAGGTCTGTATTCATAACCTGCGGTATTGCTATATGTTAACGCGAATAATATAGGAGAAGCACCATTAATAAAATCATCAACCGATTTATACCTGTAATAACTGGAACCGCCAAAGCTGCCATACGAATTCAAAAACTTCATATAGTCGAAGCTTATACCCCCTGTAATGGAGTGTTTCCCTACATTGTAAGTAATGTTGTCTGCAATATTAAATGTTCCATTCTCAACACTGTTTTTATAGGTGTACAATTCTGTACCCAAAGACATATAGTTGGAACCACTTGTTGCAGATGTTGCAATTTCAACAAACGGGAAAAAACTACCGGGAGATTCCCTGTAATCTTTTTGAAGCGTATAAGAAGCCAACAATTGATTAGACAGACTATTATTGATGGTAGAGTTTAATTCTCCAACAATAGAATAAACATCGTTATTTTGAACATAATTTGAATTAGCAAAACCTAATCCATTACCATTGCCACCTCTTCTGGAGCCACCTAATCTTGGGTTCGGACCAGACGCGGCATTAATTAATACATCATTACCAGAAAGTCCCTGGTTATAGCGTATGGAAAAACGATTGCTGGAGTTAATATTCCAGTCTATGCGAGCTAAGATCTTAGTAGCATTCAAATGAAAATTGTAACCTTCATAAGGTCCCGGGTCATAGCCATAAGTTTTTTTCACAAAATCGCTCACCCGGTCCATATCAGCTTTTGTTGCAAGAGACACATTCGGGTCTGAGGCACTTTCTGCTGTGTATGCAATATTTTGTTGCCCCGGCATTGTTCTTTTCTCAGTTTCGTAATTCACAAAGAAGAACAGCTTGTTCTTGATAATTGGTCCGCCTACAGTAACACCAAAGATGTTTTTAGAAGTACCGTCGGTAGTAATTTTTCTATCTTTTACTTTAGATCCATTAAAGCTTTCAGGACGGAAATAATCATAAATGCTTCCTGTAAAATTATTTGTACCACGCTTAGTTACGGCATTAATACCGCCGCCTGTAAAACCTGTTTGGCGAACATCATATGGAGCCAGGTTAATTTGCACTACATCTACCGCATCAATTGATATTGGTTGTGCTTCACCACCCGGTAAACCACCACCACTTAATCCGAAGTTGTTATTAAAAATAGAACCATCAATTGTGATATTATTAAACCTGCTGCTTACCCCCATTAAGTAATTACCATTACTTTGTGGAGCCAGCTTGGTTAAACTCATAATACTTCTGTTGATATTTGGAGTGCTGGCAACCTGGAACTTGCTTACGTTGGTTGAAGCGCCTGTTTTTTCTTCACCCTTCCGTTGAGTAGCTGTAACTATAACATTACTTAACTCCTCGGATGCACTTTCCAAAACAAATGAAGCCTCAAAACGATCTCCTAATGCAACATACACGTCCTGCTTTACCGATTCGGCATAGCCAACGTGCGAAACTTTAATAGTGTAAGGGCCACCCGGAGGAAGGTTGGGAAAATTAAATCGTCCACCAGTTGTTGTACTAGTTGTTAAAACAGTTCCGCTGGATTCCAGTATTGCCGTAACGGACGCGCCTTGCAATACTTCTCCTTTGCCTGTTTTCACAACACCGGAAATGCTTCCGGTAGTAACCTGCGCCTCAAGTATGGTAACGGATAAAATGAGGAGCAGAATCAGTTGGATAAATTTTTTAATCATAAAAATTGGGATGAATTTTGCTGCAAAGAAAACGAAATACTACCTGTCTAACATTAACAAATTGTTAGCATTTTTTAACACTATCGATTATCTAATAATTATACTAAAATTTTAAACCATATTTCATTATTTGCCAAAACACATAAATGAACACTAAAATTTTACTTAAATTATTCGACAATTTCATATGAAATAATTGTTAATTTATTCTACTTATCCACATTTCTTCACTTCGCATTTTTCAATTTTATTTTGTTCTAATTTTACTTCCCTTTGTACCCGTCCACAGTGGTTTATAACATCTGCCGCATGCTTGTAAAATGATGAATAGAATTACAACCGTACAAGTGAGTGACACAACGATGCTGAACAGAATTACTGCTGCTTGTTCCCAAAAAAACAAAACAATTACAACCGGAGTGAAAGACAACAGTAACCGCTTCTTTACATGAAGCTGTAATTCTTATACCCCACATAATTGCTACCTTTGCCGGAAATTAATAATTCAACCTACACTTTATGCTAAATACTATAGAAAGTGCTATTGAGGATATCAAACTGGGGAAAATGATTATTGTGGTGGATGACGAGGACCGTGAAAACGAGGGCGATTTTATAACTGCTGCAAGGAATGTGACCCCTGAGGTAATAAATTTTATGAGTAAATATGGGCGTGGGCTTATTTGCGCCCCACTTGTGGAACAAAGATGCGACGAACTGCACCTGGACCTGATGGTGAACAATAATACGGCGCTTCACGAAACCGCATTTACAGTTTCTATCGACCTCTTGGGAAATGGCTGTACAACAGGAATTTCCGCTCATGACCGCGCCAAAACTATACAAGCCTTAATCGATAAAAAAACCAAGCCCGAAGACCTGGGCAGGCCGGGACATATTTTTCCCCTGAGAGCAAAAAAAGGCGGCGTATTAAGACGTGCCGGCCACACCGAAGCAACTATAGATCTGGCAAGGCTTGCCGGTTTTGAACCCGCAGGCGTGCTGGTGGAAATAATGAATGAGGACGGCTCTATGGCGCGACTGCCCCAATTACTGGAAATCGCTAAAAAATACGATCTCAAAATTGTTTCTATAAAAGACCTGATTGAGTACAGGTTGAAAACCGAATCGCTGATCGAAGAGATTGTTAAAGTGGATATGCCCACTAAATTCGGTCATTTCAAACTAATAGCTTTCAGAGAAAAACATACACATAATGAACACCTTGCTTTAACAAAAGGCGAGTGGCAAAAGGATGAGTCTGTGCTGGTGCGTGTGCATTCATCGTGCTTTACGGGCGACATACTGGGTTCTCTACGCTGCGATTGCGGCGAGCAACTTGAGCTGGCTTTGAGAATGGTAGAAAAAGAAGGCAAAGGCGTGGTGCTTTATATGAACCAGGAAGGCCGCGGAATCGGCTTATTGAACAAACTGAGAGCTTACAAATTGCAGGAAGAAGGCATGGATACCGTGGAAGCTAACCTTCACTTAGGATTTCCTATGGATAAGCGCGACTATGGCGTAGGCGCCCAAATTCTCAGGTATTTGAATGTTTCAAAAATTAAACTGATCAGCAATAACCCGCAAAAACGTACTGGGCTTTTAGGTTATGGATTGGAAATTGTGGATACTGTGCCGGTGAGAACCAAACCAAACCCGCATAACGAAAAATACCTCAAAACAAAACGCGATAAACTCGGTCATCATATTTTAAATGACGAAGAATAGTAGTGGGCAGTAAGCAGTAAGAAGAAAGTTGCCGGTTGCCAGTGTTGGAGTTCAGGCAAAGTGTGCATAAAGCTATACTTCACGCAGCATAAAAATGTGTAATGGTATTTGGGCATCAGCTCCACTGCTACTATTAAGCATCGTTGTGTCACTCACTTGTACGGTTGTAATTCTTTTCAGCATATTGAAGCATTCCTGCACAAATATATACTGCGTATAGTATAATAGTATAATTGCCCTACTATTGGCAACCAGCTAAAAAATAACTGTCTACTTTTTCCAGTACGTAATCTGACAGTAAGAGTGGGCAGTAATAAAAACACGGTTGCCAGTTGCTTATACTCCAACACCGGCAACCGGCAACTGTGACTTACTGCCCACTGCCTACTGCCCACTGTCAACTGCTTAATTACTCAGCTTACAATAATTCTTCACCTGGTTATAATCATTCCAGTCTATCTTGCTATTAGCTTTTACACTTCCGGGAATGATAACATAGCGGAACTGACTTGATTTTTTATTGGTGGCTATGTAAGTGCGGGTAGTGTAATCGCGATCGGCATCCAGTTCTATACCGCCTTCATAAAAAATGGGCGTGATTAATGCAGGGTAGTTAAGCGGTAAAGGAAAGTAAACATAGTCATCCTCCGAAGGAAGATACAAATTCCAGTACACTTTAATTTCGCCGGTGTTGAGCATATCGGTAGTTAATTTGGAGGCCCGGATATGCGCGACAAATAACAGGGTATCCTTATCATCATCGGGGTTGGTTACAGCATCAAATTTTACATCCAGCCAATCGGAATAAATAACGTTTGCAGTTCCGGTTTCACCTTTGGGGCCTTGCGCTCCGGTTTCGCCCGCAGGGCCTGCAGGACCTTCTGCCCCGTCGTCGCCTTTTTGGCATGAAGTCATAAATACAGTTGCAGCCATCAAAAGCCCTAAATAAAGCCCTAAATAAGATACACTTTTCATGATGTTTCATTTAAATGGTGATGAAATATTGATTTAGATTACTGTACCTAATTTAATCAAACATTTTCTGTGGTGCTAGTATTTACGCAAAAAAAACAGCGCTTATTACAAAGCGCTGCCAATTTTTTTTGTTGAACCTTGAACCTGCATTTTGCAGTTGTGATAATTACAGACGATGATAAGAATTACTACAGTTGAACGGAGCGTCGCAACCAGAGCCCAATCAGGGTTCTGTGGCCGGTTCCATAATAATAAACTTAAAATTTATACAAGTTGTGATTTTAGCATCGAAATAGTTACTGAGGAACCTTCACCGCCTGGCGGGCAAGAAGTTTCCAGCCGTGTTGCTTTTTCCAAACTAATAGTATATATAAATCTACTTTGCCGGGGCCTTTGCCTTTATCGTTAGTATTAGCTGTTAGCCGGTGGCGCACAATGGCCGTATTGCCTGACATTGTAATTTTTTGTTCGGTAAGTGAAATGTCCACAAAATCGGAATTTCCGTTTACAATATTTTCAACAAACATTTTCTTATCTTCTACTTTTCCACCAGAGTGCCCGTATGACAATTCGTTCAAAGCGATGTTTTCCAATGCCGCTTTATCCGCATCAATCATGGCTTTGCGCATAACTTCCACGGCGTCGGCCACCGCTTTTTCATTCTTATTTTGAGAGAATGCCGCAGTTGTAAATAAAAAACCAAACAGGGAAACTGCAATTAATCTTTTAAGCATAGCTAATATTTTTTTATTTCTTTCAAAGCGATAAACTTACGAAGAAGTTTTTAAAAAGCCGGCAGCACAGTTGGCAGTGGCGCATTTCCAATTATCAACAGTTTACTTTAATAACACTGTCATTTACCAATGCAAACACACAGTCGTTTTTAAATGGTTCTACCGGCACAAATCCTGTGAATTTGCTGAAGGCGGGCAATACTGCAAACTGCTTTCCAAAATAAAAACATGGGAATGACAACGACTGTTTTGCCGTGCCGCTTATGCACACACCGGGATGAATATGTCCGCTGAAAACATATTTATCTACCGTGTTAAAATCAATGGCGGCAATATCATGCGTAAAAACGAAATGCCCGCCATTGCCGCCTTCGCATGTTGTTATACCGGAATGACACACATCGATGTTCATATGCTCATACAATTCATCATCCAAAATATCGTGGTTGCCTTTTACAAGCAGTATGTGAAGCTGCGAAAAATCGTTTCTCCATTTTGTAAAAAAGTCCAGCTCTTTATTAGCGCTGCTGTGAAACATGTCGCCCACCACAATCAATTGCGCCGGATTAAAAAAAAGTATCAACTGGAACAATCGTTGTAAATCTTCCTTATACACATTTTGCGGCACCGCTATACCGGCTTTTCTGAAATGCCCGGTTTTTCCCAAATGAAGATCAGACAATAAAAGCGCCCCCGCTTCTTCCCAAAATATAACCCTTTGAGAGGACAACCAGAGTGTTTGCTGGTGAATAATATGTTTTACCGGCGCCTGCATGAATGCAAAAGTATCAGAAATTGCCATTCAAAATCACCACAAATACAGCGCTTTTTCATACATTTATCTAATCAATGTACAAACTCTTAAATTTCATTTACAATGACAGAATTCTCTACAACCGGCGATCAACTAACCAGTTTTGAAGAGCCTAAAAAAATTCCTGATCTTCTAAATGTCGTTACCATTCTAACATTTATTGGATGTGCTATTGGTGCGATTAGCAGTTTCTATAGTTTTTTTACGGCAAAAAAAAGTTACGACTCTCTTGAACAAGTGCAGTCATCCGGACAATTAGATAAAGCTCCCGATTTTGTGAAAAAAATGGCTGGCCCTGAAATGTTAGAAATGGCTCGAAAATCTTTAGAAAACAAAGTTCCAATTTTAATTATCGGCCTGGTTGGTATCGCGCTTTGTTTTTATGGCGCTTGGCAAATGAGGAAGTTTAAAAAACAAGGTTATTACGTATGGCTAATTGGCGAAATATTGCCAATCGTTGCAACATTTGTTTTTATAGGTTCCATCGCTTTAACTCCAATGTTTTCTCTTGGACTTATCGTTCCAATAATATTCATTATTCTGTATACTACTCAATTAAAACACCTACGTTAAGCATATTAATTCATAAGTCTAAAATCAAAGGGTATTATTACGAATAATACCTTTTGCTTTTAGACTTTTAAATTTTAATTGCAGCTACAGCAATTACAGATTTTTTTTGGGGATACCGGCAGTAGTATTTCATGGCATCATCGTTGTGTCACTCACTTGTACTGTAGTAATGCTATTGAGCGAGTTGTGAGTTATGTGTGTCACGTCCTGAAAAAAGTAGACAGTTTTTTTAGTTGTTTACCGGCAAATTGCTTCTTCATTGGTTGTTGGTGTGCCTTCGCACGATGGCCACCCTACACACGCAACAACAGCAACTCCCAATCATTCCTGTTTAATACAGCCCCGCTGTCTTCTGACCTCTGATTTCTCTACTGCCCACTGTCACCTGACTTCTGCCTTCCGATTTTGCCCAATTCATTCATTTCACGTAGGTTTGCTAACCTTTTTTGGATAATAAAACCACTACTGATGGCGAAAAAAATAAAAGTAACAAATCCCGTTGTAGAACTGGACGGCGATGAAATGACCAGAATCATTTGGAAATTTATTAAAGACAAATTGATCCTGCCCTATCTCGACATTGATATTAAATATTTCGATCTCGGAATTGAACACCGGGATGCCACTAACGACCAGGTAACTATAGATTCCGCAAACGCTATTAAGCAATACGGTGTGGGCATTAAATGTGCTACCATCACTCCCGACGAAGCCCGTGTAAAAGAGTTTAATCTGAAGCAAATGTGGAAAAGCCCCAACGGTACCATCCGCAATATTTTAGATGGAACTGTTTTTCGCGAACCAATTGTAATCAACAATATTCCGCGACTGGTTACCAACTGGACTGCGCCCATCATTGTAGGCCGCCACGCATTTGGCGACCAATACCGAGCAACCGATACCGTTATAAAAGGAAAAGGAAAACTTACAATGACCTTTACTCCTGAAGACGGCGGCGAGCCTCAAACTTTTGAAGTATTCAATTATAAGGGCGACGGCGTTGCCATGACGATGTACAACACCGACGAATCTATTAAAGGATTTGCACGCAGTTGTTTCAATATGGCGCTTAGCAAAAAATGGCCTTTGTATCTTTCTACAAAAAATACAATCCTCAAAAAATACGACGGACGCTTTAAAGACATTTTTGAAGAAATATACCAGGCCGAATTTAAAACCCGGTTTGATGCCGCAGGCATTACCTATGAACATCGTTTAATTGACGACATGGTGGCCAGCGCGTTAAAATGGAACGGAAATTTTGTGTGGGCCTGTAAAAACTATGATGGCGATGTGCAAAGCGATACCGTAGCCCAAGGCTTTGGCTCGCTGGGATTAATGACATCTGTTTTGATTACGCCTGATGGTAACACAATGGAAGCGGAAGCTGCGCACGGCACCGTTACACGCCATTATCGCGAACATCAAAAAGGCAAACCCACTTCTACCAATCCTATCGCGTCAATTTTCGCTTGGACAAGAGGCCTGGCTTTTCGCGGCAAACTCGATGGTAACCAGGAACTGATTGACTTCGCGAATGCTTTGGAAGCGGTTTGTATAGAAACCGTTGAAAGCGGTAAAATGACTAAAGACCTTGCCATTTGTATATACGGCAACAAAGTAGAGCATGGCAAAGATTATTTATATACCGAAGAATTCCTTTCCGCACTAGATGAAAATCTGAAAAAGAAAATTGGAAGGTAAGGAAACATAAACTATGAATTATGAATGATGAATGATGAACTATGAAGCATGTAAAAAATGTGCTTATATACATCAACCAGGATAATTTTATGCATCATCTTTTTAGATAATTTTTATGCATCATCTTTTGGGTTACCGGCGGTAGTGCTGCTATTGGGCATCGTTGTGTCACTCACTTGTACGGTTGTAATTCTATTCAGCAAATTGAAACATTCATGCACAAATTTATACTGCGCAAAGTATAGTTCATAATTCATCATTCATAGTTCATAATTTATAGTTCATACTTCATAGTTCACCACACATTCACTTCCCTTTCAAGCGTCACACCAAACCTTACCTCAACGCTTTTCAAAATTTCGGAACTGAGATCAAAAATTTCCTCACCTTTCGCGTTGCCATAGTTTACCAACACAAGCGCCTGCCTTTCATGACAACCGGCATCCCCTTTGCGAAACCCTTTCCAGCCGCATTGTTCAATCAGCCAGCCGGCTGCCAGTTTGTAATCACCATTATCTAAAGGATAACCAACAATTTGAGGAAACTCCATTTTTAGCGCTTCAAACTTTTCGCAACTCACAGATGGATTTTTAAAAAAGCTGCCCGCATTCCCTACTTGTTTTGGATCCGGCAATTTTGAAGTACGGATATTAATAACAGCCTGCGAAATGGCTTGTATGCTTAATTCCTTCACCCTCATTTTTTCAAGTTCCTGCTCAATGGCCCCATATGTAGTATTAAAAGCAGGATGTTTGCGTAAGCGATAAGTAACGCTTATTATAGCAAATTGGTTTTTATAAATATTTTTAAAAACGCTCTCACGATAACCAAACCGGCATTCATTCAGTGTAAAAGTTTTTACAGTTTTATCGTGCAAATGAAAAGCTTCCAGCTCGCAAAACACATCTTTAATTTCCGCGCCATAAGCACCAATATTCTGCATGGGGCTGGCACCCACATTTCCGGGAATTAATGAAAGATTTTCAACACCTGCATAATTGTTACTAATGCAGTACAATACAAACCGGTGCCAGATCTCGCCGGCTCCTGCTTTAATGTAAACGAATTCGTTGTCTTCCTTAACTTTTTCAATGCCGTGTATTTCATTTTTTAAAATAACGCCATCATATTTTTTTGTAAAAAGAATATTGCTGCCTCCGCCCAAAATCATGCGGTTAGCGGTTTGCGATGCTTTATTTTCCAACACCTCAGAAAGATCATCAATTGTAGAAAAAGTGGTAAATTGTTTTGCAACAACATCAATTCCAAAAGTGTTATAACTTTTCAGTGAAATATTTTCTAAAATTTGCATAAGCAATAATACTTCAAAAAAATGAGTAGAACAGCCTCTCTTATTGGCGCATCAGGTTTAATAGGCAGTCATGTTTTGAAAATATTAATGGAAGACCCATCCTATACCGTTGTGAAAGCCATAGTGCGAAGGCCTTTGCAGGACATTATCAATTCCAAAGTGCAACAGATCATCATTGATTTTGAAGATCAGGTAGCATTTGAAAATGCCATCTCCGGCAGCGATGCAATTTTTTCCTGCATAGGCACTACAAATAAAAATGTGAAAGGCGATAAGCAATTGTATAGAAAAATTGATTACGACATACCGGTAAATGCCGCCAAAGCCGCGGTAAAACAAGGTGTACAATCGTTTGCTATTGTATCATCAGTAAGCGCAGATGCCACCAACAATAATAATTTTTACATAAAACTAAAAGGCGTTATAGAAGAAGCCATAATAAAAGAAGGCATTCCGCAAACCATTATTATGCGACCATCATTGTTATTGGGTAATAGAAAAGAAAGCAGGCCCCTGGAAAAAGTTATTCAAATTATAATGCCGCTCTTTTCATTTCTAATGTTGGGTTCACTAAAAAAATACAAACCCATTCAAGCGGGAAAAGTTGCAGCAGCAATGGTAAATGCCGTTGCGGATAATATTAAAGGCGTTCGCATTTGCGAGTATGAAAACATCATGAAGCTTGCGGGTAAAACATAAAGCTATTTTAGTAAAGGTGTTATACAAAAATCAAAAGTAAAAAATGGGCACACTAACAATTATACATAGCGACATAAATAATGCAGTATAAAATTGAGTTATCTTTGTGTTTCACTACAAAGAAATAACGATGAGACAGCTTGAGGTCAAAGATTCTGTTGTGATGCAGATTGCTATTCAGCAAGAGATTCAGCGTTCAG
>JAVBLN010000027.1:0-68045 GCA_031553495.1 Flavihumibacter sp. | reverse complement strand
CAAGAAGATATTTGATTACGCGGTGGCGCAGCGCTGCCTGTGCCGAGGGTGATAAATTTCTCGCATCTTGTTTCTTTACCATAATGCAAAGATAGTCTCTTTTTTAATATGGTATACTATTTTATGCCCCTATTAATAGGTTGCCTTCTGTTTCTTCGTAAAATTTGATCCGTATGCTATTTTGAGAAGCAATTGGTTCTTGTAATGTGGTTGCTATTTTTTCAACCAATAATTTTAAATTGTCCCTTTGCTGAATTTCGCAATCCCATATGGTCAGAACTTTCCAGCCCATTGATGAAATTTGAATAGTATTATTTTTATCCCGTTCTTTATTTCTGGCAATTTTTTCAGCCCAATAATTAGTATTTGTCTTAGGAATATGGGAATCTATACAATCTATATCATGGCCATGCCAAAAACATCCATGGACAAATATTACTGTCTTATATTTTAAGAAGACAATATCTGGTTTGCCAGGTAATTTTTTATAGTTAATCCGGTACCGAAGTCCTCTTGCAAAAAGGGCTCTTCGCAAAGTCATTTCCGGATTCGGATTTTTGACATTACTTCCGAACGTTTTTTCTTATCCCAAATATCCATTTACCTATAATGAGAAGTTGATACGGTAAAGTTAGGAAAAAGAAATAAGTAAACTTCTTAACTGGCATTTCCTAAAAATCACTAAAATGAAAAAATTATCAAAATTTTGCCCGTGTATTGGTGAGGTCAGGCGAAGGCCCCGAAATAAAATCAGACAATTTCATAACATTAAAACTTTGAAAACAGTTTTAGTAGCATAGTCTATAATGGTTTATCTATGTACTTCCTGCACAACTTTCTTAGTGAAGAATACGCATTCAATACCAAGATTTGTTTTCAAATACTGTGATAGTTCAATCTCTAATTTTGGGTTATCACTGTGTAGTGTAGAACACCTCAAATGATGTATCAAATTGTTGAATTTATTTTTTAATTTCTTGCGATAACATATTTGTCAGTTATATCTTTCCTAACAAATTGTTTTTAATAAATTCATAAGCCTTCTCCACATCATAATCCACGCCTACCCGCAATAACCCATTCATATCACCAGCAAAATCCTTATCTGTAAAACGTAAAAGAAAACAGAAGCATTCTAAAATGAAAGGAAGCTGAGAAAGGGAAAAACAATCACAAATATACTTTTGTGTCCTTTTTGTAAAACCATTGTGCCCCTTGTGGTTGAAAAAACAGACGAATAGAATTACTCCGTACAAGTGAGTGACACAACGATGCTTAATAGTAGCACTACCGCCGGTTTACAAAAAAAACCACATTTTTATACTGTGCAAAGTATAGTTAATTTTTTTTATAGCAGATCAAGTAACGTATAAGCACAGGTCAGAATATCGGAGCTTGTGTGTGAATGCATTTCATAACTTCGCCATCACATGTTCATACTGGGTTGTAATACTCTCCCAAGTATAGACGGTTTTGATTTTCGCAAAATTATTATCAATCATTTCTTTAAAAGCCATCCTGTTTTCAACAGCTTTTATTATAGCCGTGCATTGCTCAACATTTGAGAAATAAAACGCGTTATCCACTAAAATTGCTTTGTTAAAAATATTATCATGCGCCGCTATAAGCGCTTTGCAGCCCATAGCCTCTAATAGAGAAGGATTGGTGCCTCCAACGGAATGCCCGTGAAAATATATACGCGAAAAATAACGCAGATTGTTAATCACGTTTTTATCATACACACCACCAATGAATTGTATTTTCTTTGATTCCTTATACTTCTGTTGCAAGTAAACGCCATACTTATTTTTCGTACTTCCAACTATAACAAGCGGCTGCTCTTTTCTGCTTTTTATACTTGCCTGAATGATCATCTCAATATTGTTTTCAGGCTCCATGCGTGCAATCAGCAGATTGTAGTGGAAAGGAATAAGTGCGTATTTTTTTAAACCACTTTCATTAGGATCAGTAAAGATTTCCGAACCATAAGGAATGTAAAAAGAAGTTTTGTTATAGGCATTTTTTAAGTGCTGTTGAATACCGGTAGAATCGGCAATTAAAATATCTGCATTGTTAGCCGCGAGTTTTTCCGCGTATTTTAAAAATTTCTGAACCGGCTTACTGTACTTACTTCTTTTCCATTCAAGCCCATCCATGTTTACAATATTAATGGTTTTCGGCCAGCGCCAATACCATATGGAACTACTAGTATAGCCCAATTGCAGAATTATATCGAAGTCTCTTTTTCTTGCGTCACTAATACAATTCCAATCATAAATAAACTGACCTATTGTACCTAATTTATTTTCAGGATCGTTACAATGTATTAATTGAACGCCCTTCCAGTTACTGCCCTTATACTCATGATTGCTGGAATTATACACATAAACCTCATGACCTTTGTCTGCCAGGCCCACAGAAAGATATTCCGCACATTGCTCATATCCACCATAGCGGTTTGGAATACCACGTGATCCTAAAATGCCAATTTTCAACCTTCTCATTTGTTTAATTTATCAATCGCGTATATGCTTGCGCGATATTATTCCAATCATTGTTAATATTCGTTTGCGCCCATGCATTGACGCTAACACGTTTCAGAAGCGCTTCTTCCTGCAAGGCTAAATTAATCTTTTGTGCCAGCGAACAAGCATCTTCGGTTTTAAATAAAAATCCGGTTTCATTATCAACTATCATTTCCTGCATTGCCTCCAAATCGCTTGCTATTACAGGTATTCCGGCACTCATGGCCATTAACAGCACCCCGCTTTGAAATATTTTTTTATATGGTAAAACTAAAATATCCGCAGCTTGAAATAAAAGATTCCGTTCTCCATCTTCAATGAATCTTATCTTCTTAACAGTACGTGAATCAATCTGCAATTCCTTAATCAGCTTTTCATAAACATCAAAATCATCTTTCCATGGTTTACCGGCAATAATCAAATTAACATTTTCATCGGTTTGCTTTAATGCTTTCAATAAAATATCAAGCCCTTTTACTGTTTTGATCTGCCCGAAAAAAAGTAAGTATTTATTTTTTTTGGATAGTTGAAGTTGCTCCCTCGCTTCTGTTTTACTAATTCTATCAGAAAACAATGAGTGAAAATTTCCGTGCGGAATAACAACAAGTTTTTGTTGCAACCGCTCGTCAATATCAGTTATGTGTTTTGCAGAAAAAAAATTTTGTGCCACCAACCTGTCGCAATAGTCAAGTATCCTTTTTTTTCTTTGTTTTTGTTCATTACTCGCGAGATCTTCCACATCGTGAATAATTGCAATAACATTGATGCCAGCCAATTTCAAAGCATACAACAAAAACAGATCTTTGGCTTCATAAGAGAAAATATGAACAATAGTATTTTTGCAACCTTTAAAGCGACAGGTGAAAACGGAGAAAACTACAGCGAAAAAATGGTTGACTATTTTCTTGAACCTGTTTGAAGTGTGCCCAATAAAAAATTTAAAAAAGTGTGTGTTGCTATTATTATCACGAAAATTAGAAAATATCAAACAATTAACTCCGTTATTATGAAGAGACCGGGCAAGTGCATTGCTATAGTAATCCATACCAGCTTTACATCCCACATGATCAATTATTGCCAACAATTTTTTTCGACTCATTAAACCGTGTATTTAGAGTTGCTCCAACAGTTAACATTAAAAATAAAATGCTCAAAAGATTAAATGAATTATCTGATACAACCGCTGTCGCAAGCTGACTGATTAACAGCAGTTTTAAAGGCCTATCAAACTTCAATTTAAATATAAAATATGCAAATGGTGTTATCCATAGTAAGAAGCCAACTACACCCAGTTGGGCAATTATACCTCCAATAAAAGTATCTCCTACAGGAATATTGCTTAATGCATGACCATACATTGCCGCCTGATTTCCTACCAATCCCAAACCATAACCAAAAGGTGAAGCGGTTTTTATTGCCCCAAATATACCTTGCATATGAATAAGCACTCCCTGATGATGCTCTAGTACAAATAGAAAAAGACGAATGCAAACAAGCCACAGAACTATCATAATACGCCACGGTATATGCGATGAAAAAAGCAAAAGTAAAGTGAGAAATAACTCCAGGAAACCGCCTTTCCCAAAAGTTGCAATCATACAAACCTGTATAAAGGTAAGGGCAAAATATCCAAGTTTTTTTTCCGTGTATCCGATAACTAAGGTAAAAGCGAATAAATGGCTTAAGTTGATAGGATCAAGAATTGTTGACACCATTCTTGGTATACCCTTGCCTAAAGGTTCAATAAACATATAAGAATATCCCTGAGGGCTGGTACCAATGTTTTTGGCTTCATTGTAGGCTTTCAAAGAAAAATAATCCCAAAAATGGATGACATATATTACCGTTCCAATTACACCCAAAAAAACAGTGGCATAGCAAATCCATTTTTTAAGCTTATCCAACTCTTCAACGGTGGCACCAAATGCTGTTCCGGCGATAAAAACAAGCAACGGCATTATTATTTGCCGTAATGACGCTGCTTTGCCTGCCATTGAAGCCGGGCTAACAAGAAAGTAAATGACCAATATTGCGAATTCAAAGAATAGTAAATATTTCAGAGTGTTATCAATCTTCCAAATAACAGATACGTTTAGCAAAATAAAAATAACTATGGCAAAATCCTTTAATCCAAGAAGCCATTCGCTGGAAGGAAACAGATTTAACAGGAACGCAATAACAAAAGATGAGACCAAGAGCCAGCTAATTACCCAATATTTCTTTATATTATTAAATGACTTCAAGAAAATTAAGTTTTACTATTCATACATAAAGAGATAAAGGATAGTTTAAAATATTTCACAGGATTTTCAAGGTGTACAATGCCCTTTGAGAACAAATAAAACACCGTAAGAATTTTTACAAAAAAAACATGTGTCTTTCCATATGATTTTCTAAAAAAAAGTTGTTTGCTTTTTTCAAAAAACTTAAACTTTTGTTCACTGATCTTTGATCCATCATTGCTGCCGGTAGAGACACTTTCAAGATGAATAATTCTTGCATCGGGAACTATACAATTAGTATAGCAGGATTGTTTCAACCTAAAACAAAGATCTGTGTCTTCAAAGTACAAAAAGTAGTTCTCATCAAACCCTTGCATTTCATCAAACATTTTCTTATCCAAAAACAGAGCAGCGCCGCAAACATAATCTATATGCATGTTCCGTGGCATGGTTTCTACAGTTAACATCAGTGTAACTTTTCTTCTATAAAAACCTGGATACAGGCATCGGAAACCGATATCAGAAAACAACTGAAATAATGAGGGAAAATGTCCTCCGATATTTGAGGGTTTACCATTATTATCTAATAAATTCCCACCGATACAACCAATTTTGCCGGTATTGTTTTGCAGAAAATCAAAAAATATTTTTACAGCATTATTTATAAGAATTGTATCGGGATTTAATAAAAGCAAATACTTTCCTTTTGCACGTTTTGCAGCTATGTTATTTGCTGCACCAAAACCAATATTATTACTGTTCCGGACAATTTGGATGTCATGGAATCGATTCTCAATAAGCTGTAAGGAATTGTCTGTGGAATTATTATCAGAAACAATTATTTCAAAACTTACATTTTTTGTTTCTTCGTAAACTGATTGCAGGCAAGTAATTATGTAATCAGCACAATTATATGTAACTATTATTATTGAAACATCCATTACATGAGTTGTTTATTATTCCCTGTTCATATTTGCAACCTTCATCCAATCAACACCCGGACTTTGATAACCGCTGTCAAGATGTGTGCCAATGGCCGGATACGGTGCCCATAAAGTATATTTTTTTAGTGAAAAGAAATATAAAAAGCTGTATTTAACGGCTCTTTTTAATATACCCAAACATTCACGGTTGGTAAAAAGATATTTAACATAAATAACGGGGTCGTATATGTGCTTTTTTGTAAGTACAAGCCATAAAGCACAATCATTGTTTCCTTTACAATAAGTTAGAAATACTTGCCTGGTTCTTCGCAAAGTTTCAACGGTTGTCATAAAAGTAAGACAAGTTGAATTGCATGAAATCCACAAATTATTATTAAAATATTTCACCTGCCTTTCGTGATCGTGCATAGTATGTGTAAAAATATCATTGTGAAGATAACAGGTAACAAAATCAACATCTTTGTGTGACATAATAAACGCCGGAATCTTTTCAAACACGCCGGGCATATATAAGTAATCATCCTCGGCGAAATAAACAAGCTCAGCATCATTTTGAGTACATAAAATTTCTATTTGCTTCGCAAATGTAGCCAGGTTACCTATGAAGTTGGTTTCTATGATCAATTTCTTTTCTGCTTCAAATAATACCTCCACCATTTTCTTGTATTCCTGCGGGCAGCCATCAAGTATGAAATAATAACTGATCTTAAGATTTTTTACACTTCTTAAGAAAGAAAGAAAACTTGTCTTTACTAACTCAAATTTGCTATCGCTGCATATAAGCGGCTTTTTTGATATGCCCGGATATATACGCCATGCTACTGCTATATCATACTGAAACTTCATCAATCGAGTTTATTCTTACGGATTGCAAGGTAAATTAATACAGACTATTTCTATTCATTTTTCCGACGCCTACAAAAAATAATGATTCAATTACAGCCATTTTAAAACTAATCAAGCAGCTTATATTTTTCATCGCTCAATTGATATACAACCGATGAACGGAGCGTCGCAAGCGAAGTCCAATTAAGGCGCTACGGCTGGTTTCATAATAATAATTTTCATAATTAAAGTTTCGTTAATCTTGTTTTCGTGTTAACTATTACCATCATTTGCAGATTGTAATTATTAAGCTATTCTTTATTACCATTGTTTCGTTTTGTGAAGTTTACAAACACCATGTGCTTTAATGTTTTCATTTCATCCAGTTTAAAAAGCATAAAAAACACAAGAATCATGATCATAACAATGCTGCTATTAATTACCACTTTGAGGTAGCTATTAAATGGCCAGTGAATGAACATTTTAAAACATAGCGCCGCTACTATTATCAAAATAAGCAAAGACAAATATTTTACAATCATTACAATTACATCTCTTTTAGCAAAGGGCAGCTTACTGAGCATTAATATGGCAGCTATCGTATGTGAAATGACAGTAGAAAAAACAAAAGTATAAACACCGGCCCGCCTGAATAACAAGACATTTAAAACTATCATTAGTATTTGCGTTAAAACTCCGTACAACGCATACTGTTTACTACAACCAGTAGACATTAAAATTAAACCGGAAATCAAATACATCAGTATGCTAATGAGACAAACGCTGTAGGCAACTATTAATGTTGAAATTTTTGTTAATTCCACACTTGTTATATTCCCTTTGTTATACAAGATGTTGGAGATATCATCTGAATTAATTGTTAACAATGGGACAACAACTGCAAGCAATAACAAAACCATTTGAAAATATTTCTTCGATTCTGTTTTTACTGCATATAAGTTTTTCTCAGCAAACCGCGAAGCAATAACTGGCACCATAATTGTTGCCAAAACGCTTGTTAATACTGATATAACTACTTCCGGAATTTTTCTTGAATAATCTATAATAGCAACCGCGTTATTACCAATAACAGTGGAGATCATTTTTTCAATCAAACCATTTGCCTGCCCAATTAAATATGGTAAGAAGAACGGCAGCGAAAACACTACAAATGGTTTTACACGTTTCCAGCTTAACGTTATTCTTCCTCCAAATAACCTGATGTTATACCTGCGCACCTGGTATAAGAGTACGAGTAATAACAGAATCAGGCTCACATATGTTGAAACAACCAGCGAATAAATACCTATATAATTACTTAATACAACAATCAGTACCAAGTTTATAAGAGCGGAAAAAAAGCCCGTTATTTCCGGCGTGTAAAATGAATTGTAAGTATTCAAAATACTGCTCAAAAACAAAGTAGCCTGGTTTATTAACATCGAAGCCAGTAAAAACCTCAGCATTACGCTTAAGTATCCTAAAGATGATGCCGGATAGGAAGGCGCTATAATTTTTGCAACCTGTAAGGGAAATATTTCTATCAGTACTATAATTGCAAATAAAACGGCCAATGTGAAAATAAATAATGAACTGGCAGATTCCAGTGCAGATTTTTCTCCTTCTTTAGTTCGCAAAAAAATAAACCTGGCTCTGAACGTTTCATTTAATGATCCGCAAATAGCAAGATTAAGCACCGTAATGAAATTAAAGCTTAGCAGCCAGACTTCCCTGTCCATACCAACGCCAAAATATTTTGCCGATACAGATAATGTTAATATGGAAATAAAAAGCTTTAAAAACCGTACAACAAATAAAAGTATTGCTGTCTTTCTTGTGGCTTCTTTCATTATAAAACTTGTTTGCTGTACACGGTTAGTAGTTTAAAGAAGTTAAAAATAATAAAAGGAGGAAAGTTATAACTTTATTCGATAATATATTTGTAAAAGAAATGCTACTTATTAATCAGGTCATCATGTAAGACGTATTTTTATTGTGAGCCGGGCGGCATTGCTACTATTAAGCTTTTGTTGCGTCGCACTCTTCAAAGGTTTGTTCGCTTTTGTGCAATACACAAAGATGCATTTTATTTATTAACCTCGATAATAACTAAGAATGCAGCTCTGTTTTTTCAGATTATAAACAACATAACATGCGCTTAATAAAAGTAGGGTTCCTCGTTTCATACGATTATAATTTTATCAAAACATCACTCCCTCTTGTATATGAGAGCGCCGATAAAATAGTGCTGGCTATTGATAAAGACAGGCTTTCGTGGACAGGCAACCAAATTCATATCAACAACGATTTTTTTGAATGGATTAAAAATGCAGATACCGGAAACAAAATTGAAATTTATGAAGACAACTTTTATGCAAAAGGCTTGACAGCCATGGAATGCGATACCCGCGAACGTAATATGCTGGCCAAGTATATGGGTGAAGGCGGCTGGCATGTACAGATAGATGCAGACGAATACTTTGTTGACTTTTCCGATTTTGTAAAATTCCTGTATTCGGTGGAACAAGCACACGATGGCGATATTAGTGTAGAATGTGAATGGATAGTTCTTTTTAAAAAAACAAAAAACGGATACCTGCTTATTAATAAAGGCGGTTTTATGCCAATGGCCACTACAAATCCCCAATATCAAGCTGCCAGAATTGTAAAGAATCAAAAAACTTTTATCTATCCTCAACGAATTATTCATGATAGCTGGGCAAGAAGTGATGAGGAAATGTTGATGAAACTTACCAACTGGAGCCATCATAACGATTTTGACACCATGAAGTATTATAACTTTTGGCTATCGTTAAATGATCAGAATTATAAGAACATTAAAAATTTTCATCCGCTCAATCCTCTTTACTGGCCCGGGCTTGAGTATATACAGGCAGAAAACATTCAGGCTTTGTTAAATCAATTGCCAAACAATAGTTCTTTGTTAAAAGCAGAAAAACAACCAGGTTGGTTGAAACTCAAAATACAATCCTTAAAAGAACGTTTTCTCAAACTTTTAAACCAGACGTGGGAAGCGAACCTGAGAAGAATATAGAAATCCCAAAGCCGAAAGGATGTAATTGGTTTTGTTTAGTTTTTACCACCTCTATATCTTTGACTAATAACCAGATCCAACATCATGTATACAATTAATTGGCGAAACAAATTTTTCGATTTTTCTTTATTTGTACTCGCTTTTATAATCCCATTCCCTTTCATATGCGCCACAATTGCTATTTGGCTTATGGTGCTGGCGTGGATAATACAGGGTGATTTTAAAACTAAGCTAAAGTATTTTGTAAAGCCGACTTATCTTCTTTGGATATTGTACTTTCTGCTATTTGCCATTAGCTATTTTTATAGCGATAATAAAACAGCATCATTAAAAGATTTAGAACGAAAACTAAGCTTTGTAATACTTCCATTAGTTGTAGCAACTGGCATTAGCATAAACAAAAAAAACCTTGAATATTTATTCCTTTCCTTTATTTTAGGTATTAGCACAGTTGCTATATATTGTATAGTAAACGCCTCTTACCAATATGGCATCACACACAATAAATCGTTCTTTTTTTACCACACTCTTGTTAGCAATTTTGATGCAAACGCGGTGTACATGTCATTCTACACATTATTTGCTGTTTTCCTGTTATTGTTTTTTAAATGGAGCATTTTCTTTCAAAATAAAAAGAGCATTTTCAGATGGCTTTTGTTTGGGCTAATATTTACATTTCTCATTTTATTATCATGCCGTTTATTAATTGCCATTTTCTTTTTATTATTATTGGCATATGCAGTTAAATTGTTGTTTCAGCCGGGCAAAGAATTATTAATAAAGAAAGCGGTACTCATAATAACTGTTTTAATTATAGGATGTTTAATTGCTTTCACCAACAACCCGGTAAGCAAGCGCTACAAAGACCTGAAAAGTAACAATATCGGTATGGTTTTTGAAAAAGACTATAAAACCAAAACCTTTAGAGTCGATTATTTAACTGTCCGACCCTTTATCTGGCGGATTTGCCTACAGAATATTGTAGAGAAAAACCTTTGGTGGACAGGTTGTGGCAATGGCGATATATATGATCTGCAAAACCAAAAGATGGCAGACCTTGGTGTAGAAGAATTAAGAAACGAAAACAGGCAAAAGTCGCCCTTATACAGCATTGCCATACACAACATGTACCTTCAAAGCCTGATGATGATTGGAATAAGTGGCCTTATAGTACTGACAATGATAGTATTTGTTCCGTTCCTATTTTTGAAGCGTATCGACTACAAGTTCATTTTTCTTGCTTTTCATATTTCGGCCGCAATGTTTATGATGCAGGAATCTGTGCTTCAAACTCAGGCAGGAATTGTATATTACGTATTATTTTCAGTCATTTACTGGAATTTTTACTATTCTTTAAGAAATATTAAACATTCCGCTGCAACGTTAAGGACATAGCATGTGTCAATGCTAAAACCACGATGTAGCATAAACTTATGCACAAGTATATATATATCGCATTGGGGTTGTAAGTAACATAGGTGAATCATAAAAAGAAACATTTCTAACGGTTTGTCATATCTTTTGTAAACCAAATAAAACTTACCAGGTAAATTATGATAAACACACATTATGAACCCACAACGAAAAAAAGGAGCTTAATTTCGCACAGCTCAAAAAAAATTGCATATGCTTATATAAGCATACATCAATACTATGCTAAAAGATTGTTTGATATTATATTTTCTCTCTTAGTTATAGTCTGCATACTTTCCTGGCTGCTGCCTATTTGCTTTATACTTACAAAGTTGGATTCTAAAGGCCCGTTTTTTTTCGTACAAAAACGAGTGGGTTTCAAAGGAAAAATTTTTAACTGTCTTAAAATACGTACCATGGTCATAAATGACTGTTCAGATACGCTGCAGGCTACTCTGAACGATTCGCGGGTTACCCGAATTGGAAAGATTTTAAGACTAACCAATATTGATGAGCTGCCACAGTTTATTAACGTTTTTTTAGGCGACATGAGTGTGGTCGGCCCTCGACCACATATGCGTAAAGATTGTGCTGATTTCACAGAACTTATACCCGGCTATTGCCTGCGCCATTCCGTGAAACCCGGTATAACAGGCATGGCACAGATAAATGGTTTCAGAGGCCCCACAAAAAACGCGGAAAGCATAATCAAGCGTTATCAATTGGATGTTTTATATATTCACAACCTTAACTTTTCTGTCGATCTCACAATTATCGTACGCACCATCAAACAAACTCTTCACCTGTTACTCAATCGTAGCAGTTACAATTTAAACGAGGTAGAAGAAATCACACTAACACCTCAAACCAAGATTGCCCATGTTGAAGATGTGCGTAAGAAAATGATAGTTTAATTACACCCCCTTCCCCTCCTCCGACGCAAGAATTTTACTCCCCAAATCTGATCAGCGTAGTTTTTAAAAGTATTATTATGGAACCGGCAGTAGAACCCTGATTAGGCTTCTGTTGTGTCACTCACTTGTACGGTAGTAATGCTATTGAGCGGGTTGTGAGTGATGAGCGCTTTTGTTTTCATACACACATCTTGTATTTAGAGCGCTTTTGGCTTTCAGCTAAAAAGCTGTCGTGTCGCCCTTTGCGTGAAACACCCCGCCCAATAGCATTACTACCGATGAAGTGATTGCGACGCAACGATGATGCCATGAAAAACCGCTGCCCGTACCATAAAAAATAACTGAAAAAACTTTTTATTGGTCGATAGTTGTTAGAGAGGATCAGCTAAACACCACCCCTATTATTAATTATTAATTATTAATTATTAATTCATCATTATTTGTAATTATCTCGGTTTGTATTTGGATTCATTGAAGATAGTTTTTGCATCGGTTTGCATAACTTGCTGAGGGGTTAAAGATGAGTTTTTGCTAACATAGGTTTTCACAATTTGCAAACCAAGCCATTGGCCGATATTTCCCGGCGAAACGTCCGGAAAGCCTTGCGTGGTAGGCCCTTCGCCAATGTACAGTTGCGTTATTGATGGGTCTGTTGTAAAAATATCTGTTTGTTGTAAAAGATAGTTCCACATATTGCCTTCGTTTTCTTCGCACCATTTCAATTGTTTTGTGGTAAAGCCGGTTTTCAAACTATCCTGAACCGAAGGCAAAAATTTATCCAGTAAATACCAGCGTTTTCCTTTTTCCACCATTTGTTCTATCAGGGGAAGTTTTTCACTTTCATCAGGGTACAGATCTTCAGAAACGGCTTTCATGCAATTAGTGGTCATATACTGCTTATCAAACCTTCGGGATATATAAGCAGGAAATAATTCCTGCCCCGGCGTACTTACATAAAACGGGTAATCGCTGCCTGCATATGCCTGTAATCCAATTGCCACAGCATTCTGCGTAATAGCTACACCGGGTGCATCAAACGGTCCTACAAATGTTACAATACGTGGTGTTTTGTATTTTGGGAAATAATATTCCACATGTTGAAACGCGTCTTTCAATTCTGTTTTCAACCAGGAGAGATCATTGTATTTTTTATTCAAAAAACTATATACAGGATAATAACTACTCACAAATTTCGATGCGGCATCCATAAGCATTTTATTAGTATCACTTATTATACCGGCGCCTAAAATATTTGCAGTGAAATCTGTAGCAAAGTATGGGAATTGTTTTTCTGCTTCCTTTAAACCCGGCATTACATTGTTGCTGTCAATTTTAAAAAACACCTGTTCAAAACGATCTATCTTAATATTTACAGGCACCTTGCTCACATCAGGACCGGAACTATTACACGAAACTGCTGCCAACACTAGTAACAAATAAAGAAACTGTTTCATCAGATAAAGATCGTAATAAAATTTTCAATTGATATTCAGAAAAATGAAATGCGGAACCAAACAAATATTATTAGTTTTTCATGACATTTTATTACAGAAATTTGCCCTTACAAAAATTTTTATGAAAATAGCATTAGCCCAACAAAACTATCATATAGGAAATTTTGAAAGTAACACCGCTAAAATTATAGAGGGCATCAAAAAAGCTAAATCGGAAGGCGCTGAGTTGGTTATATTTTCAGAGCTTTCCGTTTGTGGTTATCCGCCGCGAGACTTTTTGGAGTTTGAAGATTTTATTAGCAAATGCTACGCATCTATAGATGAGATAAAAATACATGCAGATACAATTGGCGTAATTGTTGGTTGCCCACAACGCAACCCGTCACCGGAAGGTAAAGAGCTGTTTAATGCAGCATGGTTTTTATTTGAAGGTGAAGTTAAAAATGTGATCCATAAAACACTTTTACCAACTTATGATGTGTTTGATGAATACCGTTATTTTGAACCCGCTTATAACTGGAGTGTAATTTCTTTTAAGAATAAAAAAATAGCGCTCACTATTTGCGAAGACATCTGGAATCTTACAGATGCGCCGCTCTACCGCATCAACCCAATGGATAAACTAATTGAACAACAACCGGATGTAATGATCAATATTTCCGCATCCCCGTTCGATTACAACCAGGAGGCGAGCAGGAAAAAAATAATTCGTGAAAACGTTTTGAAGTACAATTTGACAATGTTTTACTGCAATTGCATGGGCTCGCAAACTGAAATAGTTTTTGACGGCGGAAGTATTGTGTATGATGCAAAAGGCAATATTGTAAAGGAGTTGAAATATTTTGAGGAAGATTTTACAGTTGTTGAACTTGATGAAAATTTTAAAGCAGAAAGCGCCACAACCAACCATACAATAAAAACAGTAAGCCCCGAAACAACCATTGAATACTTAACAAACGATACAGCAACACAAAAAATTCACGATGCGCTTGTGCTTGGCATTCGCGATTATTTCAGCAAGATGGGTTTTACAAAGGCCATTTTGGGAAGCAGCGGTGGCATAGACAGCGCAGTGGTGCTGGCGCTTGCCTGCGAAGCTTTAGGCTCGGAAAACGTACGGGCCGTGCTAATGCCTTCTCAATATTCAAGCGATCATTCGGTAAGTGATGCGGAGCAATTGAGTAAAAATCTTGGCAACCCTTACGACATCATTCCAATCAAAAATATTTACAACGCATTCTTAACGGAACTAAAACCAGTCTTTAAAGATCTGCCATTCAACATAGCGGAAGAAAATACTCAAAGCCGTAGCAGGGGAAGTTTATTAATGGCAATTGCCAATAAATTCGGTTATATACTTTTAAACACTTCTAACAAAAGTGAACTTTCCACAGGCTATGGCACTTTGTATGGCGATATGGCCGGCGGCCTGAGTGTGCTTGGCGATACATATAAGGTGCAGGTTTATGCGCTGGCAAAATATATAAATCGTAACAAAGAAATTATTCCCACAAACATTATTACCAAAGCGCCTTCTGCGGAGTTGCGGCCCGGACAAAAAGATACAGACAGCTTACCCGAGTATGAAATACTCGACAAAGTGTTGTTTCAATACATCGAACGCCGGCAAGGACCAAAAGAAATTATCGCGATGGGTGTGGAAGAAGCGCTGGTAAAAAAAATTTTGAAACTTGTAAATACAAACGAGTACAAGCGCAATCAGTTTTGCCCCATCATTCGTGTAAGCAGTAAGGCCTTTGGAATAGGAAGACGAATTCCCATTGTGGGAAAGTATTTAAGTTGAGAATACTAAGGGTTTTACACAGCATAGGAATGTGAATTGTTTTTTTATGGTATCAGCGGTTGTGCTACTATTAAGCATCGTTGTGTCACTCACTTGTACGGTAGTAATACTATTGGGCTAGTGATGAGTTTTGAGTTATGAGTGCTTTTGTTTTTGCTTGCAATCAGTGTATAAAGCATTCTCAACTCACAACTCTCAATTCTCCATTTATTTACGCTCTGTAAGGCTTGCAGCCATGAGCACTATACTGTTGCTTTTATACACAACGTCAAAATACATGCAGTATCAAATGCGCGATAGAAAAGAGGTTTAATATTTTTTATACTGCATTATTTTTTGACGTTATGTATTACAACTCGCTGAATAAAATTCCTGCCGTACAAGTGAGTGACACAACAGAAGCCTAATCAGGGCTCTGCCGCCGGTTCTATAATAAATAACCTCAAAACTTACGAATTGCAAAATTTGGATTCGCTTTCAGAATTTTATTCGTTTTTGATTTCAACTTTTACCGGAGACTTTTTTCTAACTATGAGAACCACTCCATTCTTGCCCTTTTCACCATACTTCTCAATGGCACTCTTATCTCTTAAAACATTAACAGATTCTACATCATTTGCAGATATTTTTTTAAATTCCTCCCGTGTTATCTCTTTTCCGTCAACTAAATATAAAGGTTCTTCTCCCGGCTTAACGCTCCTTAGCTTTATTCCATCACCACCGGTTTTTGGTTCACTTTCAACTGAATTTTCCACCAGCGAATCTTCCTTCTTAACTATATAAATTTTTGTTGTGTCCCCTTCCAATCGAAACAACTCAACTGCAACCTTCTTAGGTTCTCCATAAACGCGAATAGTGTCCTTGCTGTCACGCCTCTTATAGCCATAGCCAACCACTACTACTTCATCCTTTGTTGTTGCGGGCTTCTTCTCTTTAACTGTCGGCACAGTATCAGCTATCATTGTAATATTGGCGGGCTGCGGTTCACTACTTTTAACTTCTTTGGAACGAAATGCAAACATCATAAATGTGGCTAGTAATACACACAATGCAGCAAGACGGTGAAAATAAGAGATCTTCGGATTTTTATTTTTCGTGATCATTTTAATTCTTCTTTTAATTGATGATTGAAAAAATGGATTGGTGATATCAAAACGTCCGGACGAATACGCCGTGGTTAATATAAGAGACGCCAATACAGACGCGTCATTATTGCCAACACTTTTTTTATCGGCAATAAATTCGTGAATAACGGCCAGCTCTTTTTTAATAAGTATGAAAAAAGGGTTGAACCAAAAAACACTCAGTGCGATTTGCATAAATATTTTATCCGCACTATGCATTTCATGCACATGCACCAGTTCGTGTTGCAATATCTTCCTGCCTTTGGCCGAATGCATGTCTATACCTTGTTTCCAAAAAATATTTTTGAAGAAAGAAAATGGGGCCTGCGAAACATTGGTTTCATAAATAGCTATATCATTTTGCAATACACATTTCGATCTTCTTTTCAATATGTAAATTTTGTAAACACCGGTAATTAAAAGTGTTATCAACACGGCCACAACTATTATGTATATGAAAAGCGTTGCCAGTTGCCAAAAAGGAGTGGTAGCTACCTTTTGTTGCAACAGCAAAAATTCGGAAGCGCTTATGGTAACTACCATATGCTCTAAAGTATTTGTTTGCGAACCTGCATCAAACAGCGGTATGTATAGCAATGGAAAAACTATTGATACCACCACTGTCAGCAACAAATAAAACCTGTTCCACTGGTGAAATAATTTGTTTCGCAAACCAATGTAATAATACCCTACAAGTATGCCCGAACAAATAAGCATTTTCAACAAGTAATATGCAATCGCAATCATACCGTTTTATTTTTTGTTCTTCAATTGTTTTAACAACAGCTCAATATCTTTAATATCCAGTTCTTTTTCTTTTACAAGAAATGATAATACATTTTTTACGGAGCCATCAAAATACCCCTGCACCAACTGGCGCACACTCTGCCCTGAATATTGCTCTTTACTCACAATGGGATAATAACAATGTACCCTTCCAAACACATCAATAGCCACAAACTCTTTTTCAACCAATATTTTTAATAAGGTTGCCACAGTATTTGGGTGCGGCTTTGGTTCCGGCATTGCCTCCACTATATCTTTTAAAAAACCTTTTTCAAGCTTCCATAGCACCTGCATTACCTGCTCTTCCGCTTTTGTGAGTGACTTATTCATTTATTAATGTTTCGTTGTACAAATGTAAACTATTTTTTTAGTTAATAAACTATTTTTTTAGTTTTAAGAAAATTTTTAGACAAAAAAAGGCACACCCAATTCAGGTGTGCCTTTTGCCTTATTATTAGCATGAATTTACTTAGTAATCATTTCTGCTCCAAAATAAGTATGCAGCGCTTTTGGCAACGCGATTCCATTTTCAGATTGATTGTTTTCGAGCAGGCAGGCCACAATTCTTGGCAATGCCAGCGAGCTGCCGTTTAGCGTATGTACAAATTGTGTTTTACCACCGGCATCTTTAAAGCGGCATTTCATACGGTTGGCCTGGAACGATTCAAAGTTACTAACAGAGCTTACTTCCAGCCATTTTTCCTGAGCCGCGCTAAACACTTCAAAATCGTAAGTGAGAGCGCTGGCAAAACTCATATCGCCGCCGCACAATTTTACTATGCGGTATGGCAACTCAAGTGTTTGCAACAGTCTTTCCACATGCGACACCATTTCTTCCAGCACATCGTAACTGTTTTCGGGATTTACGATTTGTACAATTTCCACTTTATCAAATTGGTGCACACGGTTCAATCCGCGAACATCTTTACCAAAGCTACCCGCTTCTCTCCTGAAGCATGCGGAAAAAGCCGTCATCTTTATTGGCAATTGCGATTCTTTCAAAATTTCGCCTCTATAAATATTGGTAACCGGCACTTCGGAAGTAGGTATAAGATACAGATCATCTTCCGTTACATGGTACATCTGGCCTTCCTTATCGGGCAGTTGGCCTGTGCCATACGCGGAAGCTTCGTTTACCATCAGCGGAGGCAGATATTCTGTGTATCCGGCAGCAGTATTAAAATCCAGGAAATGCTGCGCCAGAGCACGTTGCAGCTTTGCACCCTTTCCTTTATATAATGGAAAACCGCTACCCGTAATTTTTGCACCAATTTCAAAATCAACCAGGTCGTATGTTTTTATAAGATCCCAATGCGGAACCGCATTAGCAGGAAGCTGTGGTTTACTTCCACCTTCACGCATTATCGTATTATCTTCCGGTGTAGTGCCCGGCGGCACTTTATCAGAAGGCAAATTGGGCAACAGGTAAAGTATCCGCTCAATTTCTTTTTCAGCCTCCAGCAGTTTGGCATTATCCTGCAAGGTTTTCAGTTGAGCCACTTCCTGTTTTTTCGCTTCTGCTTTTTCCTTCTCTCCTTTTGCCATCAGTATTCCTATTTCCTTTGAAGCCGCATTCACCTTAGCCAGCGCTTCATCCAGTTCAAACTGGTATTTTTTTCTTTTATTATCCCATTCCACTAATTCATCCACCAGTTCCGGCTGCTTAAAATTTTTAATTGCAAGCCTTTGTTTTACGAGCTCTACATTTTGTCGAATAAAATTTACCTGTAACATCTCCAATAATTTGAAACAAAGATAAATTATGAAGCTAAAGAACACGATTCTATTTTTATAAAGCACTCAGCAGGTTTAGATTTATTTTTATGGAACCGGCGGTAGTGCTACTATTAAGCATCGTTGTGTCACTCACTTGTACGGCAGGAATGCTATTGAACAAGTGGTGAGTTTTGAGTTATGGGTTATGAGTGCTTTTGTTTTGGCTTGCAATTAGTGATTAAAGCATTCTCAATTCTCAACTCTCCATTCTCAATTTATCTAGCCTCATCCCCGGCCCTTCTTCAAAGGAGAAAGGAGCCTGCGCACAAAGCGGATATTCGTAGTCTCAACAATTCTTTTCAACTTTCATCTAATCAGCATTCGCAGATCTGCAAAGCTTGCAGTCTTGCAAAACTCTACTGTTGTTTTTAGCAACGCTTTTAAACCGCTTAATTCTATAAGAAAATATTTCGAGCAATTTCTATTTCCCCCTTACATCCACTTTAAATCCATTATCATCAGCAAATCTTCTTTGCGCAGTTTGCAGTTTTTTTACAGCAACTTGCTGTGTATTTCCAAGCTCGGCCAGTTTTTGCCATTCCGCGCTTCGTTCCTCATCTGTTTTCGCGAGGCTAACATTTTTATAGCCCTGGTATATACTTTCAAGAAAACCAAAATATTCAATATATGCTTTTTTAAATGCGGCAACGCCGCGGGCGCCCGGCTCAGGTACATCAGAAACCTCTTTTACTTTCCCTTTTATCAAATCAATCATATGGTTTGCTATTACTAAAACACTATCGTACTTTTCTTCCTTTGAAAACATTTCCAACTTACCCGATACTTTACTTATTTCCGGAAGCAAACTGGTTTCTTTTTCAACTATCATATTGTTGTATAGCATTGCTGAATTTGTGTTACATGCTGCTAATGTGCAAAACGCAAACAAAATCAAAACATACATTTTTCGCATTCGGATAATTTTTTGCAAAAGTTAAGCATTTCTGTAAATAAATGGAGAATGCTGTTTAGTTGAAAGTTGAAAGCGATGTTGTCACATCCTGAAAAAAGTAGACAGTTTTTTAGTTGATTATCACACACCTGGCGCAAGCGTGGCAACTGAGCCAAGTGTATAGCCAAGCTTGTGCCTTACCGGCAAATTGCTTCTTTCTCATTGGTTGTTGGTGTGCCTTCGCACGATAGCCACCCTACACACGCAACAACGGCAACTCCCAACCATTCCTGTTTAATACAGCTTCTCTACTGCCAACCGCATACTGCCCACTGCCAGCTGTATAACCGATATCTGACTTCCTACTGCCCGCTGCCTACTGTCAACCGCCCACTAAAGTTCCTGCCGTACAAGTGTGCGACGCAACGATGCTTAATAGTAGCACTACTGCCCGGCCCACAAAAAATGTTTTGTACCACACACAGCCATACATTAATTATATTGCACTTTAATTCAATTTTTAAAGAAATTTTTCATGATACAATTTGATCGCTTTTCGCTGGCCAACGGGCTAAAAGTATTGGTGCATGAAGACCATTCTACCCCAATGGCTGTGGTGAATGTATTATATGATGTAGGAGCAAAAGATGAAAATGAATCGAAAACCGGATTTGCGCATTTGTTTGAGCACCTTATGTTTGGAGGAAGCGTGAATGTGCCCGGTTATGATGATCCGCTTCAATTGGCGGGCGGCGAGAACAACGCTTTTACCACCAACGATCTTACAAATTATTATTGCCAGCTTCCCGCACAAAATATTGAAACCGCGTTTTGGCTTGAAAGCGATCGTATGCTTAGCCTGGCTTTCAGCAAAAAAAGCCTGGAAGTACAACGTAAAGTAGTATGTGAAGAATTTAAGGAGCATTACATCAATAAGCCGTATGGAGATGTTTGGTTCAAAATGCGCGAACTGGCTTATACCACGCATCCATACAAGTGGCAAACGATTGGCAAGGAACTGAGCCATATAGAAAACGCGACGATGGAGGATGTAAAAAGTTTTTTCTTTAAGCATTATCGCCCTTGCAATGCCATACTGGTAGTGGCCGGAAATGTGACTTCCGAACAGGTAAAACAGTTGGCCGAAAAATGGTTTGGAGACATCCTTTCCGGTGAAAAATACATTAGGAATTTACCTCAGGAACCGGAACAAAAGGCGCCTCGCCGGCTTGAGGTGAAAGCGAATGTTCCGTTGGACGCGTTCTATAAATGCTGGCATACCGGCTCACGTTTAGACGTGTCGTACCAGGCAATGGATCTGATCACTGAAATACTTGGTGGTGGCGGCTCTTCACGATTGTTCCAGGCATTGGTTAAAGAACAAAAATTATTTAGCAATATTGAATGCTACCATTTTGGAACTGTGGATGCCGGACTGCTAACTATAGAAGGCAAGCTGGTAAAAGGTGTAAAAATGCAGGATGCGGAAAACGCGGTGGAAGCTGAACTCGCAAAACTGAAAACCACTCTTATTGCAGAAGCCGAATTGCAAAAAGTAAAGAACAAAACAGAAAGCGCTATCGCGTTTGAAGACATGAGCATTATGAACAGAGCCAGCAGTATTGCCATTTATGAATTACTTGGCGACGCGGAACTAATGAATACCGAACTTGGCAAATACCAACAGGTAAGCACAAACGATATTCAACAGCTCAGTTGCAAAATATTTGACGAAAATAATTCCAATACATTGTATTATTATGCTGAGTAGTTGCTGGTTGCCGGTTGTTAGTTGTTGGACTTTAGTATATACACTCTAACAATCATCAACCAATAACCATCAACTAACAACTATCAACTAACAACCATGATAAACAGAACAATCGCACCGGCTATAACAGACCCTGTAGAATTTAACCTGCATTTGAAACCATACGAAAAATTTACACTTGATAATGGAATTGAAGTGTATGCAATCAACGCAGGCGCAGAAGAAGTACTTCAACTAGAGTGGGTTTTTTACGCAGGCAATTGGTATGAGCAGCAAAACATGATTGCCGCTACCACCAATTTCTTAATAAAGAATGGAACATCATCCAAAACGGCATACCAAATAAACGAGCACTTTGAATACTACGGCTCATATTTAAACCGTAGCTGCTATAATGAAATAGCCACCATTACACTGCATTGCCTTAATAAACATGTGGAAAATCTTTTGCCGGTAGTACAGGAGCTGATTATGGATGCCACATTTCCGGAAGAAGAATTGCATTTATATAAACAAAACAATAAACAACGGCTGGCTGTAAATCTTAAAAAATGTGATTTTGTAGCTAATCGCTTTATTGATGAATATTTATATGGCATACATCATCCCTATGGAAAGTACAGCAGCATGGAAGCCTATGACGCGGTTCAAAAAGAGCAGCTTACGACATTTTACAACCAGTATTACAGTAATGGAAAATGCGTACTATTTGTGGCAGGAAAATTACCGTCCAATTTATTTACATTGTTGAACCAATATTTTGGAAACCTGCCATTGAATAAAATGCTGTTGCCTGAAATTAATTATCCGCTCGTTCATACCAAAGAAACGGGTACTGCCATCCGCATTAATAATGATAAAAAAGGTGTACAGGGAGCCATTCGCATTGCACGGCCATTTCCAAACCGTCACCATCCCGACTTCTCAAAAGTGATGGTGCTGAATGTTTTGTTTGGTGGATTTTTCGGATCAAGATTGATGAACAATATTCGTGAAGACAAAGGATACACTTATGGTATTCACAGTTACCTGCAAAACCATATTCAAACCTCGGCATGGATGATCGCGACAGAAGCCGGAAGAGATGTGTGCAAGGCAACAATAAATGAAGTATATAAAGAAATGCAGATACTGCGAGAAGAGCCAGTTTCCGATGAAGAACTTTTGCTGGTAAAAAACTTTATGATGGGCACCATCCTCGGCGATCTTGATGGGCCGTTTCATATTATTGGCCGCTGGAGAAACATTATACTGAATAATCTTGACGAACAATATTTTTATAATTCCATTAAAGCAATTAAAACAATTACACCAGAAGAAATAAAAGAATTGGCAAACACCTATTTACAGCCAAAAGATTTTTATGAGTTGGTAGTGGTGTAATGAAAAAATTTTATGGTGAATGAAAGTTTTCTCTGCCCTTACAAAATGGTTAAATAAGGGCTGCCTATTGGACGACGTTGTAAGTGATCCTAAAAGAAATAACTTTAAACTGATTCGACTTATAGCAGCCCTTATTGTTGTAGCCATTCATTGTATCAATTTTTCATCCTACAGCTATCTAAACCTAATTGGCTCATTTGGTGTTCCGGCATTTTTCTTTTTAAGTGGGTTACTGGTTTCCAATAGTTTTGAAAACAGCTCATCGTTGAAATCATACCTATGGAAACGAGTACTCCGCATTTATCCCGCTGCTGTTTTAATAATATTACTTTGCGCTTTGGTAGTAGGGCCACTAATTACCACTTTACCATTAAAAGATTATTTTACTCATCCTGCCTTCATTAGAAACGTTTTATCGGTTTTCTTGATCCAGGAATACGATACCTTACCTGGCGTGTTTGAGAATTCGGTTCTAAATACAACCGGAATAAATTCTTCACTTTGGACATTGCCGCTAGAAATAAAACTATATGTCTTGGTAGTGATCTGGGGGTTATTTACGTCTCATTATAAAAACTGTATTCTTTTAATTGTCGCATTTTTACTTGTAATACCTGTCACTTTGAATAGTGCATCCATAGAACTCTTTATTAAAACACATCTACATAAATCATTTGCGATTTTTCCGTACGTTTCAAGTATACCCTTGTTTATTTTGGGAATGCTGTGCAATGCCTGGAAAAATAAAATAGTGATAAAAAACTATTGGTTTTTACTTATTGTGGTTGTATTTATAAGTATGGTTCCGTTGAATCTTACAAATTATTTTATTCATTTGGTGGTGGCCACAGTGGTTTTGTATGTGGCCGGTTTAAAGTCATCTTTATTAAAAATGATTACGCCCAAATCGGACTTTTCCTATGGCATTTATATTTCAGCATTTCCTATAGAACAGCTCGTTGCCAACTATACACCTATTGGGAATAATCCATACCCCCTATTTTTCACAACAGCTATTTTATCATTTTTGTTCGCCATGTTTTCGTGGCATATGATTGAGAAAAAAGCACTTGGGTTAAAAAATTGTGTGAAGTAGTATCAGGTTCATAACATTTTTTTTATTGGACCGGCATTACTGCTACTATTAAGCATCGTTGTGTCACTCACTTGTACTGTAGTAATTCTATTCACCGGACATGAAACATCCAAGCACAAACTCTTACAGCGTGTTGTATAACCATACTGGGTGTTCCTCTTCATTATACACTAACAGATTTCCATACACCATTAGTATGATCATATTGCTTCAAAATTTTTGCCGGATTGCCGGCCACAATAGTGTAAGCCGGCACATCTTTGGTAACCACGCTGCCAGCGGCCACAATGGAGTACTTACCTATAAGCACCCCGGCAGTAATAACTACGTTGGCCCCTATCCAGCAGCCTTCGTCTATTACAATCTCGCTTGTAGTACATGGCTGATAACGAAAGGCTATATCCACATTTTTAAATCCATGATTTAACCCGGAAATCACTACATTCTGCGCTGTCATCACATGATCGTGAATAGTTACCGGACCGATGATTACATTGGAAGCTCCCAAAAAAACATGATTACCAATTTGCACCGCGCCTAACCCATTATTTAATATTGTAAAATCCTCCACCACAGAATCGTGACCAATAGAAAACGGTTTTGTGGGCAACAGATCAAGCCTTGTGTATTTAAAGATTTTAGTATTCCTTCCACGCTGATGATAAAAGGGATTTACAAACTTGCGCACCCACCATCTCGGACGTATTTCATTGCGTGGAAATAGCAGACTATGCGCAACATTTTTTAAAAACGAATTAGATTTAATAGTAGTTATTAACGACATACAGATTACTAATTGGGATCCGGTATTTATTCGCCGGTATTGCCAAATTAATAAACCAATTTTATTTTATTAGAATAATTTTACAGCCCCTGTGTGTTGTTTTTACCGTAGGTAGCAGGTCACTAGCAGCAGGTGCCGGGAACCTGTGACAATTTCTAAAAACTTGAGTAATGTAGCGTTTGCTCTAACTGAAACACCGGCACCTTGTAACCTGCAACTTGCCCCTGCCGCATAGCATTACTACCGCACAAGTGAGTGACACAACGATGCTTAATAGTAGCACTACCGCCGATCCCAAAAAAATAATAAACCCTAACACAAACTCCTCTGAATCATTTAAAATTATACTATCCTATGAAAAAGATGGACAATTTTATACTTCACTGAGTGACAAAATCTGTATGTACATAACGTTGTATTTTTGAAGAATCATTTTCATCTCTCAAAATAAAATCCTGTTCTTAAAATAATTTATGATGAAAACTAAAATAAAATATTTAATAATTCCGGCGGCAATCATTTTGTTTTCCTCATGTGTAAGCAACAGCCATATTGCGGGCAACAACAAGAATGATCGTATGGGCTCAAATAATACAGCACTCACAGTGATGACGTACAATGTGCATCATTGTAATCCGCCGTCTAAAGCTAAAGAAGGTGTTATAGATATTGATGCTATAGTAAAGGTAATACAAGCGCAAAACCCTGACCTGGTGGCACTTCAAGAAATTGACGATCGCACCGAACGTTCAGGAAAAGATATAAACGAAGCGGAAGTAATTGCGAAAAAATTAAAGATGTATTATTATTTTGGCAAAGCAATTGATTATGCAGGAGGGGGTTATGGCACCGCAATACTATCCAAATACCCCATTAGCGAAGAAGAAAGATATTTCTTGCCCAAACAGGCTAATGAAGCAATGGAACAGCGTATATTAATTACAGTTAGAATAAAATTGCCCGGCGAAAAATACCTTAGATTCGGATGCACTCACCTGGATGCCGGGAATGCCAAAAACAGGGAGTTGCAGGCTATCGCCATTAATCATGTTGCCAAAAATGATTCGCTACCATTTATACTGGGTGGCGATTTTAACGATGTTATCGGCAGTAAAACCATACAAACATTAGATGAAGTTTTTCTGCGCAGTTGCGATGTGTGCGAACCTACCATTCCACAGGATAAACCAAAATCAACTATTGACTTTATTCTGTTTGATAAAAAACATCCGTTTGGTATCTCGTCATATAAGGTGATTGCGGAAACTTACGCGTCAGATCACAGGCCGGTAGTGGCTGTTGTTACGTTGCCGTAGCAAACCGTTCTTTATTATAGGAAAAGGGAATGAAACACTCACTCCCTTTTCCTTTTTATCTTACTAATGTTGAATTCATTTCTCCAGCACTATAACCACATCGTCATCATTTCCATTGATCACGGGTGTAATAGTTGCGATACCGTTTTTAAGCGTTACGCTGGCGGTTGTATTATCTTTAAAATAGTACGCTTTCCTAATTTTCTTATAAGGGAAATTTTCCAGTGTAAATGCGCCGGTGTTCTTGTTTAAAATATGGATGTACATTTTATCTTCCTTTTGTGTAATAGCACCCCACGCCTGAGGACGGATATAGCCACCCTTTGTGTTATAAATGGTTTCCCCATATTGTTGAAGCCATTTGCCCATATAAGAAAGTCTTTCTACAAATTCCGGTTGTACCTCTCCGTTAGGCATTGGACCAATATTCAACAATAAATTCGCACCAAGTCCGCTGGCCTTTACAAGATAGTCCACCAATTGTTTTGGAGTCTTATACGATGTGTCTGTTAAGCTGTAACCCCAGCTTTTATTGATAGTTTCGCAGGTTTCAAGCGGCAAGTGCGCCGAAGCTTCCTGGTAGCTAAGGCCGGATTTATTTTCGCCCGGAAGATCTTTTTCAAACATTTGAAAATCTTCGCCATCAAAAGGAGTGAGGTGGTGGTTGTTTCCTATAAGGCACTGGGGTTGCAGTTTATGTATAAGACCATAAATTTCATCATACTTCCAATCAAGTCGGGAAGCTCTGTTAGTTTCCCCTTCCGGCGGAGTTTGATCCCAATGACCATCAAACCAGATACCGGAAATTTCTCCATAATTGGTAAGCAATTCAGTTAACTGGTTTTTCATAAACTGTAAATAACTGGCATAATTACCTTTGCCGGTGCGGCCGCTAAACTGCCCGGTACGGCCCGTTTCGTGCGGATAATCTTCTCGTCTCCAATCCAATAGCGAGTAATAAAAAAATAATTTCAGACCCTGCTTATGACACTCATCTGCAATCATTTTCACAACGTCTTTTTTGTAAGGAGAGTTCATAATGTTGAAGTCGGAATATTTTGTATTCCACATACTGAAGCCATCATGATGCCTTGTAACCAATGTGATATATTTCATACCGGCATTTTTAGCCATGCTTACCCAATCATGAGCGTTAAAATCAATTGGATTGAAAAACTTCATCAGTGGTGTATAATTTTTCACTGTAATTTTTCGCTCATTCATTACCCATTCGCCGGAGCCCGGAATACTAAAGGGTCCCCAATGTATAAACATGCCGAATTTCGCATTGGTAAACCATTCCCGGGCTTTTAAATTTTCCGGAGAAGGTACATATTTTGTTTGTGCAATCATATATGAACTAAAAAGAGTAAGTACACAACAAGCCAAAAAATTTTTCATGTGATGGATATTTAAATGATTGAATAATCAAATTTATTATTTTATCTGCTTTGTTTTCTTTCAGCACGCAGATCAGCACAATCGTTTGTTTTAAATGAAGTCTGATAGCTTTCTCAATTCTCCATTCAATAAGCACTTTCACCTTTCAATTTTCAACTTTCAACTATATTTGCACTAATGTCTAATCCCATTTTAAATAACGAAAAATCGCAGTTATCTGCCGCTGAGCATGAGTTTGAGAATAGCATAAGGCCGAAGCAGATCGCTGAGTTTTCAGGTCAGCCACAAGCCATAGAAAACCTGAAAATCTTTATTAAAGCTGCCAAACTCAGAGGTGAGGCTTTGGATCATGTGTTGTTTCATGGTCCGCCGGGATTAGGTAAAACCACCTTATCAAGAATTGTGGCCAACGAATTGGGTGTGAACATTAAAGAAACATCAGGGCCGGTAATTGAAAAGCCCGGCGATCTTGCCGGTTTGCTTACCAATCTTGAGCCTAATGATGTTTTGTTTATTGATGAAATACACAGGCTTAGCACGGTTGTTGAAGAATATTTATATGCGGCGATGGAAGATTACCGCATTGATATTATGATTGACAGCGGCCCAAATGCAAGAAGCATACAGCTATCACTCAATCCCTTCACACTTATAGGAGCCACTACCAGGAGCGGATTGCTGACTGCGCCTTTGTTGTCGAGGTTTGCAATAAAATCGCGTTTGGAATATTATAATGCGCAAACGCTTCAAAAAATTATTGACCGTGCTGCAGGTATTTTAAAAACTTCCATTACGCAAGATGCTTCTGCTGAAATAGCCCGCAGAAGCCGCGGCACTCCACGTATTGCAAACGGCTTATTACGCCGCGTTCGAGATTTCGCACAAGTGCTTAATGATGGCCAAATTGATTTGGGTATAACGCAACATGCACTTAAAGCTTTGAACGTAGATGAGTATGGACTCGATGATATGGATAATCGAATACTTCAAACTATAATAGAAAAATTCAAAGGCGGGCCTGTAGGCATTACTACTATTGCTACCGCCGTGGGCGAAGAACCGGGAACACTTGAAGAAGTGTATGAGCCGTTCTTAATTCAGGAAGGCTTTATACAACGCACTCCCAGGGGAAGAGAAGTTACCTTCAAGGCTTATGAACATTTAGGAAAAAAACCTTCAAGAGGCACCGACAGTTCACAAACACTTTTTTAAGTTGAAAGCTGCAAGTACTTATTGAATGGAGAGTTGAGTATACTCTTGCCTTGCACAATATAAGAAAGTGCAATATCTTTTTGGTATCGGCGGTATTGCTACTATTAAGCATCGTTGTGTCACTCACTTGTACGGTAGTAATGCTATTCGGCTGAGGGCAAGTCACAAGTTGCAAGTTGCCGGTTGCAAGTTGCTGGTAATTCAGTTAGGGCAAACGCTACATTATTCAAGTTGTTAGAAATTGTATCAGGTTCCTGGCGCTTGCTACCAGTAACCTGCAACAAAAGCAGCAGTTGTGTATCAATAACATTTTTTAAACTTTTATTCGTCTCAATTGTATAACAGATTATTAAATTATTAATTTGCCGGTGAGGTTTATCCATATATTTTACCCTCCGTACCTTACATAATACCCGCTACAGACACATAATATCGCTGCTGTTTGCTTTTTAAAATTCTCCTATTCCCTGATTTTAAAATAGTTAAAACCATGTTTCAGCAGCTGCGCTTTTTACGTGGATTTAAAAATTCATTTAAAAATTTTTATCAAAAAAATAAGCTGAAAAAATTGGAATGATTTTTTATTTTATCCGTGAAGCAATTAAATTAAAAAAAATTAACGCAAATTTTGCAGTTATAATTTTCAGGGCTTAATAGATATTCAACCGATGAACGGAGCGTCGCAACCTAAGCCCAATCAAGGCTCTGCCGCCGGTCTCATAATAACAACTTTAAAAATTTGTACTGCTGCAAAATTGAGCTTTAGCTGTAAGCCCAACAGGAAAATAACATTTGTAAAACTGATTAATTGTAAATCAACATGCAGAATAAAACAATGATGCAGTTTTTTGAGTGGTATTGTGCGCCGGATGGCTGTTTATGGAATGAATTGAAAAAACAGGCTCAGGTACTTACCGGTCTTGGCATAACATCACTTTGGTTGCCGCCAGCTTATAAAGGCTTGAAAGGCAAGGCATCGGAAGGTTATGATGTGTACGACCTTTTTGATTTGGGAGAGTTTTATCAACAAGGTACAGTGAGCACTAAGTATGGAACGAAAGGTGAATACATTGATGCGGTAAAAGCCGCTAAGGCAGCGGGTTTAAGGGTATACATCGATGTAGTGCTTAATCATATGGCAGGTGGAGAAAAAGAATTGGTAAAGGCCCGCAAAGTTGATGGCGATAACAGAAATGAATTTACAAGCGATATAATTGAAATGGAAGCGCACACACGTTTTACATTTCCTGCCCGCAAGGGAAAATATTCCACATTTTATTGGGATCATAATTGCTTCACCGGTTTTGACTGCAATGAAGATGGCCGGCAACAGATCTACTGCTTACAAAATAAATTTGGTGATAACTGGCAGGAGGTTTTTCACGATGAAAAAGGCAACTACGATTTTCTCATGCATTGCGATATCAATTACAGAAATCCTGCTGTGAGAAGGGAAGTAAAAAAATGGATCAGGTGGTATTATAACATTGTACAATTCGATGGTATAAGATTGGATGCGGTAAAGCATATTCCCACTCAATTTCTGAACGGCTGGATTGATTATGTGAAAAAGCACATCAATCCGGAATTATTTTTTGTGGGTGAATGCTGGTTTACAGAAACCAATGAACCGTTGCTGAAGTATATTGATATTACTGAAGGCAGAATGCATTTGTTTGATCCCGTGCTGCATCACAAGTTTCATTATGCTTCAAAAAACGGAAGTAATTTTGATCTTACCACCATATTCAATGATACGCTTGTTGCCGCGAAGCCGGAGCTTTCCGTAACGTTTGTTGAAAACCACGATACACAACCATTACAAGCTTTGGAAGCTGTAGTGGAACATTGGTTTAAGCCCATTGCCTATGCGATTATTTTACTACGGCAGGATGGTTATCCGTGTATTTTTCATCCTGACCTGTATGGCAGCGAATACACCGGCAAAGGATTTGACGGAAATGATTATGAAATACATTTGCCAAAAGTGGAAGAATTGGAAATGCTGCTGCTCTTAAGAAAAGGATATGCATACGGTTTACAACGTGATTATTTTGATGATCGCAATTGCATTGGCTGGGTAAGAGAAGGTATTGATGATTTTGCGAACTCAGGTTTGGCGGTACTTATTTCTAACGAAAGCGAAGCTCATAAGTATATGGAAATGGGGAAACGGCATGCCGGTAAAAAATTCATTGATTATTTGAATCATTATAAAGGCAGCGTTATGATTGATGAAAATGGTTATGGCGAATTTCATGTGCTGCCATGCTCGGTGTCGGTTTGGGTTGAAGACAGCGATCACGAAAAAATTCCCTTTACTGAAATCACAGTAGTGTGAGCAATCTGAAATCTGGAATGCAGTCTGTTGAGTTTGATTATGGTTTCAACCCTACTTATAATTATTGAATTTTACATTTCCGATGATCTTTTATCAAAACACTCTCAATTCTCAAATAACCCCACCATTCCCTATTCACAACTAAATATTTACATTTGCTAAAACAATAGATGAATTGAGCAGTAGTATAAAATCTTTGGCATCTCAAACTTTTTGGTATGGTGCCAGTTCTATAGCAGCCAGGTTTTTAAATTATTTATTAACACCCTACCTTACGGCAAAACTATCTGGAGCTGATTATGGTGAAATGAGTATAGTGTATGCCGCTATTCCTTTTCTCAATGTCATTTTTACATATGGTTTGGAAACAGCCTTCTTCCGCTACATGCAGCGTGAGCAATATAAAGGCCAGGTGTACAGCACCAGTTGCATATCTATAATAATTTCCACGCTAATGCTTGCATCGCTCATGTATGTTGGGCGCCATCAGATTGCGTCGCTTCTCACCATTAGCGAACATCCCGAATATGTAACCTGGAGTATATTCATTATTTCGCTGGATGCGCTCACCGCTTTGCCTTTTGCCAAGCTGCGTCTCGAAGGCCGACCAATAAAATTCGCTGTAATACGAATCGCGGGAATACTCATCAATATTGCTATTGTCTTTTTCTTTTTCAGCTTTCTCCCAGCTTTTAAAAAAGCCAATCCGCACCACCCGGTCTCTATTTTTTATAATGAAGACATTGGTGTAGGATATGTAATTATCGCGAACCTTTTGCAATCGCTATTTACGTTTATAATGTTGTCAAAAACATTTTTTTCTTTCTCCTGGAAATTCGATTACAATCTGTGGAAGGAAATGATGATCTATTCTCTACCATTAATTATTGTAGGGTTTGGCGGCGTTATCAACGAAACATTCGACAGAATTATGCTTGGCTGGTGGTCGCCGGCGGCCACTGCCGAAGCAAAAAAACTGGACGTTGGTATATATAGCGCCTGCTACAAATTATCGCTGTTGATTTCATTATTTGTGCAGGCATTTCGAATGGGAGCAGAGCCTTTCTTTTTTAAACAGGCCGAAGGCAGCAATCCGCAAAGAACCTATGCACGTGTCATGAAATTTTTTGTGATCACAGTTTGCATTATGTTCCTGGTAGTAGTGTTATACCTGGATCTATGGAAACATTTTATTCAAAACCCTGAAATGTGGACAGGTCTGAAAGTGGTACCGGTATTGCTTTTGGCTAATATATTCCTCGGCATCTACTACAATCTATCTATTTGGTATAAGCTCAGTAACCGCACCATGGCCGGCGCATACATCACTATTATAGGAGCGGGAATAACACTGTTGATGAATTATTTTTTAATTCCGCGTTTTGGATATTCCGCATGCGCCTGGGCCACCTGCACATGCTACGCCACAATGATGGTCATTTCATTTGTTTGGGGCCAAAAAGCGTACCCCGTGCCTTACGCATGGAAAAAATTGCTGGCATATATTGTGATTGTTTTACTGCTGTTCTTTGTACAAAAATTATTCACGTTTATTGTTCCATACAAGTTCGCCGGCCTGGCATTTGGCACGCTGCTACTAATTGCATTCATTACATTCATACTCAAAGTTGAGCGCAAAGAATTTCAAAAAATGCCTGTGGTAGGACGGTTTATAAAGTAAGTAAGGCGGCTATGAATGTTGGAATTTTTCTTATGGAACCAGCGGAGGTATTTCATGGCATCATCGTTGTGTCACTCACTTGTACGGCAGTAATGCTATTGGGCAAGTTATGAGTTTTGAGTAATAAGTGCTTTTTGTTTTGGCTTGTAATCAGTGTATAAAGCATTCTCAACTCCCCATTGAACAAGCACTCTCAGTTTTCAACTTTCCACTAAAAAGAAAACTATTTACGTGCAAAATTTGAATTAAATTCAGGCAATAATTTAATCATACAACTATCTGTCATGCACTATATTCAGCACCTTTCAAAGGATAAAAAATTACAAGCACTATTACAGTCCGGCGAACCTGTTGTGTTAAACGGCAGAAAGAATGTGTATATGAGTTTAATAAGTTCTATTATGAGCCAGCAGCTTTCTACTAAAGTTGCTGCGGTTATTCATAGCCGTTTCCTTAATCTATATGGCGGCAAAGAGCCGAAACCAAAACAAATTTTAGACACCCCTCTTGAAACATTGCGTTCCATCGGTTTATCTAATGCCAAAGCTAGTTATGTACACAATGTAGCGGAGTTTGCAACCACGCAAGGCATGGACAAAAAGAAGCTGGATAAAATGAGCAATGATGAAGTTATTGCCTACCTCACCCAAATAAAAGGTGTAGGCCGCTGGACAACAGAGATGATCCTGATGTTTACGCTTGGCCGTGAAGATGTATTTGCTATCGACGACTGGGGCATACAATCGGCTATGATCAAACTGTATAAACTGAAAACAGAGGACAAGAAAAAACTTCGTGAACGTATCTTAAAGATCTCCGGCAAATGGAGCCCTTACAGAACCTACGCATGTATGCATCTTTGGGCATGGAAAGATAATGTTCCTGTGTAAGCCTTGCTAAGAAACCAATTGGTTGTTGGTGTGCCCTGCACAATGGCCGCCCTACACACGCAACAACGGCGGATTTCGAACACTCATAACAGGCACAGGCTTAGCCACACACTTAGTGTCTGCAAGAAACCTATGAAATGCTATACAGGAAATTCGCTTAAAAGAAAATTTATCTATTAAAAGTATTTTTCTTTTTGCTTGTGCAAAAAGAAACAAAAAGCACACCCGCGATCGATGACGGCCCGATCGCGGGTAGCGCCCTGATTAAGCTTTTGTACTACTGTGACTTCAGCAAGGGGAATTCTATTCAACGCTTTAGAGGCAGTATGCTTTATTAATGACAGCAGCGGGAATTCGCATTTCAGAGGTCGTTTTAAAGAATAACAAGTTGTCTTGCAGAACCTAAATAAACACTATAAATAAGCATTCCTATTTTGTTTTGCGCATTTGATTGCGGCTACGTATCAATTCTATTGGTTGAAATATTAACTTGTATATTTCGATAGCGGTTGCATATGAGTTATGAGCCGCTCAACAGCATTACTACCGTTGAACGGAGCGTCGCAACGGTTGTTCAATCAGGGCACAGAAGCCGGTTACCAAAAAAAATCAGAAGTTAGAATGCCTAACTTCTGATTTTTTTAAAGCCGATCTGTGACTGCTATTTCACTAATGTCAATTCGTTGATCAGGTTTTTTGCACCTCCTAATTTATCAATACACCACAGCACATAGCGCACGTCCACGCATATGGTGCGGTTCAGGTCTTTATCGAAAGCCATCTTATGACTCAGCGCTTCGGAGTTGCCGTCGAAAGCAAGGCCGATCAGGTTTCCGCTTCCATCAATAACCGGGGAACCGGAGTTGCCGCCTGTTATGTCGTTGGTAGTAATGAAGGTTACTACAAGGTCATTGCGGCTTTTATCAATGTATTGACCAAAATCTTTTTTACTCATAAGATCCCTGTAGCGTTGTGGCAAATCAAACTCATAATCGCTGGGAACATATTTTTCCATCACGCCTTTCGCAGTACATACATAATCGTATTTGATGGCATCGCGTGGCTGATAGCTTTTTACATTTCCATAGCTTACACGCATGGTGAAGGTGGCGTCAGGATACATTTTTTTTGCTTTCACCGGATCCATTTGCAAAATGCCTTTCAGATACAAACGTCCTAACTCATTGTTTTTATTGGAGAAATCCTGGTATTTGGCAAGATATTTTCCTGTATAATTTTTAATGAAAGCGCTTGCATATGCAAAAGCCGGATCGGCTTGTAAAGCTGTGGCGGTAGGGTTTTTCATAAATTCGCTCCACTTGGCATCATCAAATATCATGGTGTTTTTAAACACGTCCGCAGCCCATTTTTTATAAGTGGCCGCATCGTTCAAATCGCCATAAGTTCCTTTCAGGCCTTCATAAAACCCTATTGGATGCTGGCTTCTATCAATATCAGTATAAAACATTTGTGCGGTGGCCGCTAAAATACGTTGATCGGAAGGTTTGTTTTCGTCGGCCAGGAAATCTTTACGGCGGGCATTCGCGTCTTCCAATATTTTCTTTACGTCATCGGGTTTCATTCCGCTTACTACCAATGCTCTTTCTACCTGTGTTAAATATCCTGCAAATGATGCCAGCGGAGATCCCATTACACCTTCATTCAGGTACACACGTTCCTTTGCATAAGGCCTCCAGTCGGCATATGCTTTTTCCCAATCGCTCATCACATTTTGAAACTCAGGTTTGCCGTTTGCCCATTTTTGGAAAGCTGCTTCCTGCGCTTGCTTTTGTTCAAATATTTTGTATTTCAACAGTTGTTTTGTTTCACCGTCAAAAAACTTCCAGTAGTTGGCTATACCCGCATAAGAAGAAGCCAATTGCAATTTTACCGCAGGGTCTTTCTTCATTTCTTCAAACATGGCTTTCAGGCGCACGTCGCGCAGGTTAACCAGTGAAGGATTGTTGATATCGGTAGAAAGCTTCACTCCATAGGAAGTTTCATAACGGTTTGTACCACCGGGATAACCATATATCATAGCATAATCGCCATCCTTTACACCTTTAATTGACACCGGTAAATAATACTTTGGTTTATAAGGAACATTCTCCGGAGAATATTCCGAAGGTTTTCCATCTTTGCTCATGTAAACGCGAAATACAGAAAAGTCGCCGGTGTGGCGCGGCCACTCCCAGTTGTCTGTATCACCACCAAACTTCCCAACACTTTCCGGAGGTGTACCCACAAGACGAACATCTTTATAGCGCTGGTATACAAATACTAAAAACTGGTTGTTTTTAAACAACGGACTAACCCTTGCTTCAATAAATTGAGAAGCGTCTGAATAGCGTCCGTTGATCTGAGCAATTACTTCAGCCTGTTTTTTCAACCTGTCCGTACCGGATAATCCGCTCAGAGCGCTTTCTACTTCTTTGGTTACATCTTCAATCTTCAGCAAAAACTGAACAGAAACTCCTTGGGCGGGAATTTCTTCCTGTAAAGATTTTGCATAAAAACCATCACGCAGGTAGTTGTTTTCCATTGAGCTGGCGGCAGCTATAGCGGAATATCCACAATGGTGATTGGTAAAAAGCAATCCTTGCTTACTCACAATTTCTCCTGTACAGCCGCCTCCGAAAATAACAATCGCATCTTTAATAGATGCTTTGTTGATACTGTATAATTGTTCCGGTTTCAGTTTGAGGCCACGTTTAACCATCTCGTTATACACTTGCTGGCCCAGCAACATTGGAAGCCACATACCTTCATCGGCATAGCTTCGCAGCAATGTGACAGATAGGGCGATCACTGCAAAAATTTTCTTCATGTTTGTTCAGATTTAGTGCAGCAAACCTACAGGATTCTACCGAGAGTGGAAAGTTGAAATTTGGATTTATAACAAATTTTGCAGTGAATGTTTTTAGCTGATGATTAGAATTTCTTCAGTTGAAGTGAGTGACACAACAGAAGCCTAATCAGGGATCTGCTGCCGGTTCCCAAAAAATAATAGTCAAATTTATATACAGCAAGAAATCAGGCTTACACTGCTAAAAAAGGTTAAATAATTCCATTTTTTAGTAAGATTTTTTTATGTACCGGGCATATGTGCTACTATTAAGCTTTTGTTGCGTCGCACACTTGTACGGCAGGAACTTTAGTGGGCGGTTGACAGTAGGAAGCGGGCAGTAGGAAGTCAGATATCGGTTATACATCGCTTTCAACTTTCAATTTTCAACTTTCAACTACCATCGGTCTGTTTTCAATTGTTTTAAAGAATTATTTTTGAGCTATGAAATACTTACAGTTTCTAATACTAATTTCAATATTTACAGCGTGCCACAACACGCCCGGCAAGAATGACGGGGAAAAAACTACAGCAGACACCTCCAATGCAAATACGCTTTTTTTTCCGGTGGCAGACTATATTAAAAGCCAGGTACGGCTGGTAGACTCATTGCAGCTACCAATAGTGAAGACTATAATAAACGGTAAGGATTCGGTTTTTTCATCGATGACGCCGGAAGAGTATAAAAACATGGCGGCACAATTTTGGACTCCATCAATAAACGACGATAAACTGAAAAATCAATATCACGAAACATCGTTTGCAGATCAATCCCTGGGCAGCGCTACCTTTACTTATACAACCAACAACCCGGAACTGGAAATACAACGTATTGATGTTATCATAGATCCCGACCCTGTGCAGGCTGATAAAGTACGAAGTATTTACATTGAAAAAATATACAAAAAAAACGATACGGCTTTTTTAAAAAAATTGTACTGGAGAGTTAATAAGAACTTCCAGGTAATTACGAATGCCCGAATTAAAAACGCAACACCAATAATAACTATTGAAAAAGTTTCTTGGAGCGGGGAGTAAATGGAGAATTGAGAATGTAGTATATAAAAGCCTGCTGTAAAAACAGTTCATACCTCAAGTCTTCAATCATACTTCAAACCACATTAGAGATTATGACATCAAACGAGTTTCAACAAATAGCGCACACTATTCCCGTTAATCCCGGAATTTATAAATACTTCGATGCGAAGAGCGAATTGATTTATGTGGGCAAAGCAAAAAACCTTCGCAAGCGGGTCAGTTCTTATTTTTCAAAAACCTTTGTAAGCTATAAAACCCATGAGCTGGTACAACGTATTACCAAAATTGAATTCACTATAGTTGATTCTGAGCAGGACGCGTTTTTGCTGGAAAACTCCTTAATAAAACAATTTCAGCCTAAGTATAATATTAACCTGAAAGACGATAAAACCTACCCATTCATTGTTATTAAGAAAGAACCATTTCCGAGAGTATTTCTTACACGTCGCAAACTGAATGATGGCTCCAAATATCTTGGTCCGTTTACCTCCGTAGGCAAGGTGCGTGAACTATTGGAGCTTATTAAACAAAATATACCGCTACGCACCTGCAAGCTTAATTTAACTGAGCAAAACATTCGCCGTGGAAAATTTAAAGTATGCCTGGAGTATCACCTCGGAAATTGCAAAGGCCCCTGCGAAGCTCTGCAAACACTGGAAGATTACAATGCCGGATTGTTGCAGGTGGAAAATATTCTGAAAGGAAATCTTGCGCCCATACTACAACAGTTTAAGCTGCAAATGAAAACACATGCGGAAGAGATGGCTTTTGAAAAAGCGGAGATGATCCGCAAAAAAATTGAACATCTCGAAAATTACCAGGCAAAATCGGTAATTGTAAGCAGGCACCTCGGCAACCTTGATGTATTCAGCATTTTGAAAGATAATGATACGGCTTATGTGAACTACCTGATGATTCAAAACGGAACCATAGTGCAAACAAACACCATTCAACTGGAAACGCATTTGGAGGAAAACGAGCAGGAAGTGCTGGCCTTTGCAGTGGCGCAAATGCGCACCACATTCAACAGTTTAGCGCACGAAATAATTGTTCCATTTGAAATGGAATATGCCGATAACACCGTGGAAATATCTGTGCCGAAAGGCGGCGATAAAAAAAAGCTGCTAGAGCTGTCGCTAAAAAATGTAAACTATTTTAAAGAAGAGCTGAAGAAGAAAAAAATCCTGCAGCTTGAGGGAAAATCCGATTTTGAAAAAAAACAGGTTCTATACCAGTTGCAGGAAGACATGCAGCTTACCGAAGCGCCGGTGCATATTGAATGCTTCGACAACTCCAACTTCCAGGGAAGTTACCCGGTTTCTGCGATGGTATGTTTTAAAGATGGCGTACCCAGTAAAAAAGATTATCGCCACTTTAATGTGAAAACGGTAGAAGGCATTAACGATTTTGCCACCATGAAGGAAGTAGTTTACCGCCGTTATAAAAGACTGCTGGATGAACAACAAAACCTTCCTCAGCTAGTGATCATTGATGGTGGAAAAGGACAGTTGGGCTACGCCATGCAAAGCATTGAAGAACTTGGTTTAACAGGCCGTATGACCATTGTGGGACTTGCAAAAAATGAAGAGGAAATATTCTTTCCCGGTGATAGCGAATCTTTAAAACTTCCCTACAATAGCGAAAGCTTGAAATTAATTCGCCGCATTCGCGATGAAGTGCATCGTTTCGGAATCACATTTCACCGGAATAAAAGAAGCAAAGGCACATTCAGGAACGAACTGGAAACGATTGAAGGCATTGGTAAATCGACGGCGGAGCGGCTTTTGAAAACCTTTCGTTCAGTTAGTAAGATAAAAGCACTTTCTAAGGAAGAACTTGCTGCCGAAGTGGGAAATGCAAAAGCAGAAATAGTATGGAACTACTTTAACAAGTAGCGTAATTGTATTACAAAAACCACACCTGCCTCTTACCGGAAAGCAATTGCATAATCAACAATCCTATCCGTCATTTCGAGCACGGGTTTTTAAAGGTTGCTTAAAAAAACATTGCAACCTATAATAAACCAAACCGTGCGAGAAATCTCCCACTAGCGCAGGTCTCCTGACCTGTGCTTAATTGTTACTTATTCTATTCTATTGATAATATTTAAATCAATAGGATTCTCTTATGTGCAGGATAAGTAACGCGTAGGCACAGGTCAGGAGACCTGCGCCAGGAATGAACTGAAACCCGAAGTGTTGCTAAAAGCAACAGTATAGGACTGCAAGGCTGCAAGCCTTGCAGAGCGTGAATATCCGCTTTGTGCGCAGGACTCCCTTCTCCTTGGGAGAAGGGCCGGGGATGAGGCTAGATAAATTGAGAATGGAGAGTTGAGAATTGAGAATGCTTTAATCACTAATTGCAAGCCAAAACAAAAGCACTCATAACCCATAACTCAAAACTCACCACTTGTTCAATAGCATTACTGCCGTACAAGTGAGTGACAACACGATTCTTAATAGTAGCACTACTGCCGGTCCCAAAAAAAATATTTAATCGAACATGTTTACTTCAGTTCGAAAGAAGCTTCATTCTTTGTATCTGAGTTTGTACCAATAAATACTTTGAATTTGCCTGGTTCAGATCTATAGATTAATTCATTATTATAGAAACGCAACATGTCTTCCGTAATAGTAAAGCTTACCGTTCGCGATTCGCCGGCTTTAAGAAATATTTTTTCAAAACCCTTCAATTCCCTAACCGGGCGCTTTATACTTCCAACCACATCCTGTATATATAGCTGCACAACTTCCGCTCCATCATACTGCCCGGAGTTTTTTAGGGTAATCGTAGCAGTTAGTTTTCCTGTTTTTATTAAAGTGCCGGCGGAAAGCGTTACCGGAGAATAATCGAAGGAGGTATAACTTAACCCAAAGCCGAAAGGATACAATGGCTCGCTTGAAATATCAAGGTATTTCGAGGTGTACTTATTCCCTTCCTGCTCGGGACGGCTTGAGTTGTTGTGTGCATAATAAATAGGGATCTGCCCCACGCTTCGCGGAAATGTCATGGTAAGCTTTGCTGAAGGATTATACTTTCCTAAAAGCACATTCACAATAGCATCAGCTTCTTTGGTGCCTAAATACCATGCATCGATAATGGCGTCTATGTTTTCGCTTTCCCATCCTATAATTAACGGCCGGTTATTTTTTAATACCAGAATCATTGGCTTATTCAGCGCTTTCAAAGCTTTCAGCAGGTCCCGTTGATTTTCCTGCAATTCAATATTGGCCATGCTCGCCGCTTCACCGCCCATACTTCCATGTTCGCCCATAACGGCAATAATAACATCTGCTTTTCGGGCTATACTAACAGCTTCATTTTTCAAGGCCTCTGCAGAAAGTGAATCCTTTTTTTGATATATCCTTTGCATCAGCATATCGTTTTCTGAAATATTGGCTCCTTTGGCATAAAGCACTGTTGCTTTATTTTTCAATTGCGCTGAAAGCGCTTCATAAATGCTAACCGGCCTGGCCGCTTCGGTGGCACCAATATTTTGAACGCCTTCCGTTTTCGCAAACGGACCTATTAACGCAATGGTTCCGGATGCTTTTAATGGTAAAGTCTGCTTATCGTTTTTCAACAGCACAATCGATTCCTGTGCAATCTGCAATGCGTGCTGCAAGTGTTGTTCAGACATTAATTCCTTTGCAGCACGATCGTCATCGCAGTAACGGTAACGGTTCTCAAACAAACCTAACATGTATTTGGCAGCCAAAACATTATACACGGCACGATCAATTTCCTTTTGGTGTATGCGGCCGCTCTTTACAAGTTGCTCAATATTTTTGCTATATAATTCACTTACCATATCCATATCAATTCCCGCGTTTATACTGAGTGCCGAGGCATCCGAATCGGTAGCCACTATTCCATGGTTTTTCATTTCCTCTATGGAAGTATAGTCAGATATAACTAATCCTTTAAACTTCCATTGATTGCGCAATACATCTGTAAGTAACCACTTACTGCCAGATGCAGGTTCACCCTGCACATCATTAAATGAAGACATTACAGAGCCTACGCCTGCCTCTACGGCAGCTTTATAAGTTTTCAGATACACATCATACATCACACGTTTGCTCATGTCCATTGCGGTATAATCTTTTCCGGCTTCCGGTGCGCCATACATGGCAAAGTGTTTCATACACGCCATCATATTTTTCGATTGCAGGTAATTGCTGCCCTGGAATCCTTTTACGCGAGCCGCGGCTACCAGGCTTCCCAAATAAGGATCTTCTCCTACTCCTTCCGAAACCCGTCCCCAGCGCGGATCACGGCTTATATCAATCATAGGGGCAAATGTCCAGGCTATTCCCTGCGTGCTGGCTTCACTTGCTGTAATGGAAGCGGACTTTCCCATTCCTTTCAAATTCCAACTCATTGTTTCGGCGAGTGGTATAGGAAAAATTGTTTTGTATCCCTGCACTACATCGCCACCAATCAACAGGGGAATTTTCAGTCGGCTCTGCATCGTCAGATCCTGCAAAAGCCTCGCATTCTTTTCAGGTTGCGGAATATTAAAAGAGGCTCCGATTTGTCCGCTTTTTACTTTGCGGGCATATGCTGTGTCAAGGCCGCCACCAGGCGCCCACCAACCTCCCTGCAAATTGAGCTGACCGATTTTTTCCTGCAACGTCATACGGCTCATCAACTCCTTGATGAATGCATGCATGTTGACAGGTTGCGCCAATGAGGCAGAACAAATGAAAGCGCCGCAAAAGAAAAGGAGCAATGTTTTTTTCATGATCGTCAATTTATCATGGAAGTGTTATTTAAATAATTTTAATTTTCAAATGCAGTGATTTTACGGGTTAGAAATTTTTCATAGCTCAATAGATATCCAACTGATGAATGGAGCGTCGCAACATAAGCCCAACCAGGGTTCTGCTGCCGGTATCATAATAATAACATTAAAATTCAAGCTGCTTCAAAATCGCAGGTTACCACCGGAATAAAAATAACCATAAAGTATTCACCCGGTTTCTTACAAGGAGGCATGTTATAGATCAATCACATCAGGCCTTGTAAAGATCCACCATGATCTTTATGGTTATTTTATTTACTTAAAACAATATACTCAGCGGTCACATTCACCGAAACCCCTCGCTACCATTTACTTCAGTTCAAAAGAAGCTTCATTAGTAGTGGCAGAACTCGTTCCTATAAACACTTTGAAATCTCCCGGTTCGGAAACGTATTTCAAATCCGAATTATAGAACTTCAAAGTTTCATCATTAATGGAGAAAGCCACTTCTTTGCTTTCTCCTTTTTTCAAAAATATTTTTTGGAATCCTTTCAATTCTTTTACAGGACGTGTTACGGACCCTACCAAATCGCGAATGTAGCATTGCACTACTTCTTCACCATCATAATTTCCAGTGTTCGTTACCGTTACAGTCGCTTTAATACTTCCGGTTTTTGTCATACTTTTTGAAGATAAAGTAACAGGGCTGTATTTGAAAGTAGTATAGCTAAGTCCGTATCCAAATTCAAACAAAGGTTCGTTTGGAACATCAAGGTAATTTGATCTGAATTTTCCGGGAGCGCCGGGAATAGAAGGACGGCCTGTATTTTTGTGACTATAATACACAGGAATTTGCCCAACACTTAACGGGAAAGTAGCAGAAAGTTTTCCGGAAGGATTTTTATCACCAAACAACAGATCAGCTACCGCATTTCCTGTTTCAGTACCGCTAAACCAAACATCCAAAATAGCATCAGCCTTTGCGTTTTCTTCGGCAATGGTCATTGGCCGGCCATTCATCAATACAATCACTACGGGTTTTCCGGTTTTCTTCAACGCATCCAACAATTTCTTTTGGCTTGGCTGCAGATCAATATTTGCCATACTTGATGCTTCACCGCTCATATTTGCGCTTTCACCTAATACTGCTACAACCACATCAGCATTTTGTGCAGCCTGCACTGCTTCGTTCAACATTTCTTCCGGTGAACGTTTGTCAATACCCACTTCATTGCGGAAGGCATTGGCTCTTTTCGCAAATACGGGATCATCGGAAATATTAGCGCCTTTGGCATAATTTATTTTCACATTATTACCTGCTACATTGCGAAGCCCTTCCAATACGGTAACGTTGTTGTCAAAATCACCGGCCACACTCCATGTTCCCAGCATATTTACATGGCTGTCGGCAAGCGGACCAACCAGGGCAATAGTTCCTGATTTTTTCAAGGGGAGCACATTATTCGCATTCTTCAATAATACAGCGGAGCGTGCAGCGAAATCTCTTGCAGCAGCGCGGTTTTCCGCATTAAAAATATCGTTGGCCCTGCTTTCATCACAATAGCGATAAGGATCATCAAACAAACCAAGTTTATATTTTGCTTCCAATATTCTTCTACAGGCTTCTTCAATTTGCTTTACTGTTACCTTACCTTCATTCAAAGATTTTTTTAGTGTAGTTAAAAAACCTTCTCCCACCATATCCATATCTATACCGGCTTTCAGCGCCAATGCCGATACCTGCTGTAAATTACCTGAGCCATGATCAATAGCTTCATTAATGGCTGTGTAATCTGTAACTACCAATCCTTTAAAACCCCATTGATTGCGCAACACATCAGTCATCAGCCATTTGTTTACAGTAGCAGGCACACCGTCCACTTCATTAAAAGAACTCATCACACTTCCCACACCGGCATCCACAGCGGCTTTGTACGGAGGCAGATAATCCTGGTACATCCTTATGCGGCTCATATCGGTGGTATTATAATCGCGGCCTGCTTCAGATGCGCCATATAATGCGTAGTGTTTTACACATGCCATCACAGTATTATTCTTCGACAGGTCATTACCCTGGTAGCCTTTCACCATTGCTTTAGCTATTTGCGAACCCAGGTAAGTATCTTCACCGGAACCTTCTGCCACACGGCCCCAGCGCGGATCGCGGCAAATATCAACCATTGGTGAGAACACCCAGGCCAGGCCATCGGCAGTAGCTTCTTTCGCCGCAATTTGAGCGCTTCGCTCAATCATATCCATATCCCACGAACAGCTCAGCCCCAAAGGAATCGGGAATATGGTTCTATGACCATGAATAACATCCAGGCCAAAAATCAGGGGAATTTTCAGTCTCGAATTGTTCACAGCTATTTCCTGTGCTTTACGAATTTTGTCGGCACCTGTTATACCAAACAATCCACCCACTTCACCCTGTTTAATTTTAGTATCCACATTGCTGCTCACTACCTCGCCTGTAACGGCCCCACCCGGAGTTACTAAATTTAACTGACCAATTTTTTCATCTATGGTCATTTGTTTCATCAGCTTGTCGATGAAAATATTCATTGCAGATTTGGCAGCCACAGTGCTTGTTTTACCTGCGGTTCCCTTACTCTGCGAAAAAGAGCTTGATGCCAATATGATGGCGGTAAGCAATAACCATACGGCTTTTCTATTCATGTTATATGTTTTTATTTAATCGTTTATTATTAGCTCCACAAAATTACTACAGTTGAACGGAGCGTCGCAACCACAGCTCATTATAGAACAAATGTCCGTTTCATAATCTATCCAATTTCCCATATATGACACCTGCTTTTACTTTTTATACTTTATTGTTTATCCTTTTTTTATTATGATACCGGCTGCGGTTTTCATGGCATCATCGTTGCGTCGCAATCACTTCATCTGTTGTTTTTCATGGCGGCGGTAGCTTCACGCAATTCATCTCTTTATCTATTCCGCTTTTGCTTTGGTTAAAGCAGAAACCCCATTTTCATTGATCGCTTCAATTGCAAAATAGTAAGGTTTCTCTTTATCCATTGCTTTATAATAATAATCATTAGCGTTGTGTACCATAATACAATTGTATAATTTATCCGGCGATGTGCCCACATAAATATTGTATGCATAAGCGTTATCAACCGGCTCCCACTTTATCCATGCGCTTCTCTTATCATACTCCGTACGCAATACAATAAATTGTTTTACGGCATCCGGTTTTGGTCCGTTACCCAAACCAAATACGCGAAGGCCCGAGATCGCAAATTTCCCTGTAGGCATATGAATGTTCTCCAGCTTTATGTACCGGGCTTTCACCGGGTTATCAAGTTGAACATAATCGTGGGGAACATCTGTTTTATTATTGCTTTTATCAACCAGTATTTTCCACGATTTGCCATCAGCGGAATAGTATAATTTATATTGATGATAAATGCCCATTTGCTTTCCGAGAAACTCCGCATCCTGATCTGCATAGTTTATTTGAACAGCATTTACAGTACTTAACTCACCAAGATCCGATTGTATCCATTCTCCTTTATTCGCTGTTTGCGCACTCCAGTAAGTTTTCACATTTTCATCCACCACATTATTGGCATGGTAGCCGCCAAGTGTTGATGATACCTGAACCGGCTTGTTATAATTCAGCAACATCCAGCCTGTAAACTGGCTTTGCAAATGATCGGCTTTGCCGGTTGGAATGTAATGCGGGTAATCGCCCCATGCAGTGTTGCAATACATTACATCATCCTTATCAAAACCCGCAGGCCAAATACCAATTCTGCGTTCAAAATTATTCTTTACCGAAATCACCATTGTTGACACATGCCAGTAATTATCCCATTTATCTTGAAAGGTGGCGCCATGTCCGGCGCCTCTTATAAAGCCGCCCGGCTTATAGCTCATAGGCAGCGATTCGTGTGTGAAAGGCCCCAATGGATTATCACTTACGGCAACACCATCGGAATACCCGCTAAACTCCGTGCCGGCCCCACCCCACTGCAAGTAATACTTGTTGTTGTGCTTAGTCATCCATGAGCCTTCCATAAATCCTTTCAGAAAGGTGTTGTCCATATACTCACCAAAACGATGCCAGCCATATCTGTCGCCATCTGTAAGCAACGTTTCTTTTCGTGTGCCAATGGGTGCAAGTGTTTTTTTATCCAGTTCTATACCATACATGGGATACACGTTGCTACTGCCATTGTACATGTAAAATCTTCCGTCGTCATCGGTAAAAAACGCGGGATCCCAGCCGCCAATTTCAAAATGATCTACAAGTTTCTCCCATTTGTTATTCTTAGGATCAGTGCTCATCCAAATAGGAAATTCACTGGTGTATGTGGAACCGAAAACCAGCATGGTATCTCCCTTGATGCCCACTGCCGGAGCACAAAGATCATCGTATAAGCCGGGGTACTTATCAGTAAGTTCTTTTGTTAAGAAATGGCGGAATACAAAATTCCAATTGAGCATATCGCTACTCCACCAATATCCCCACTGGTTTGTGGAAAAAAGATAATATTCATCTTTATACTTCACTATCACAGGATCTGCTGTTGCACGATGCTTGCCCCATGTTGTAAAATTTGGAATGGGACAATAGCCATAATCGATATTAACCGGGTTACAATAGGTTTTTCTTTGCGCTAAAAGCGATGTGCTAAAAGCGAAAAAAATGAGCACTACATAAATTCTTTTATCCATAGCTTTTGTTTTACCACAGAGAAACCCGGGTTTTTAACTGAGTTACACTTAAAACAATTATAGAACAACCCGTTTAATCCCGTTTCTCATGCTTGTTTCATTAAAATTGAGCAATAAACCAAGTTTGCATTTAGAGAGTTTCAAGTAAGTAAGTGTTTGCGTCAAATGAATATCAGATAACTTTTCCACCGCTTTCACTTCTACAATTACTTCCCGCTCTATTAACAGATCAATACTATATCCAACATCTAACATAACACCTTCATAAACTAATGGCAATGCTTTCTCTTTTTCTACATAAAGTCCGGTTTTTGTCAATTCATAATAAAGGCATTCTTTATAAGTGTTTTCCAGCAAGCCCGGTCCCAAAGCTGTATGCACTTTACAAGCCGCGCCAATTATCTTTCCTGTTAAACTACTAATACAATTCATAACCAATATTCTTTCATAGAGTTAGGTATTTCTACAAGCATCGTGAAAAGTAAAATATGCTATACTATACGCTGTATAAGTTTGTGCATAATGTTTCACATTGCTCAATAGCATTACTGCCGTACAAGTGAGTGACACAACGATGCCCAATAGTAGCACCACCGCCGGTCCCCAAAAAAATGAACTGCCTGCGTTTCTACGTGGTTACATTATTTCGCCAGCGCAGGACTTTCAAATCCCAGTTTCTTTAACCCGTTTTTTACTTCGGGGCAACTCATAAACAGATTCCACAATAATCCGGTTCTATAATTTTCTATCATCACTATAATGGGTCCCTGGTCAATTGCCAAGTATGACTTCGCGTACCAATTTTTAGTTTCGTTGAATGCATCCACAAATCCATATTCGCCCCATATCTTATCGCCCAGGTCGTAATAAAAATGTTTCAGCGCCTGCATGGAATACTCCGGCGTGTATGGAAATGCCGACAATGCCGCTGTGGGTGTAATGGTTCCAAAATCATTTGTGGGAGAATGCGCATTGTAGCCATTGTAAGTGTCACTTGCGGTTAAGCCCCAGCAATTAGCGCCATATCCTTTAAAATGATTTGGATTGCGCACACAATGTTCACGATTGATTAAAGTATGATTTTTGTTTTGCTCCCAATAATCCGCATACCTGTCTTTCAATCCCCGCGGATCAAGCCCTACAAAAGAATAGTGGGAAAAAAATAGCGGCCCGCCATAATCGAAGCCCAGCGGAAGTTTGATGCCATAATATTCTTTACCGTTTCTAAAGAAATCGCTTTGTGCCCAGCCTCTGTGATATACATTAGCGCCCACGGGATAGCGATCGGCAGACGCGGCCAGCACATAAGTAATAAGGCATTCATTAAAGCCGCGCAAAGGAAAATTCATTACCCACCCGTTATTCGGGCTCCAGTGCCAGTATAGAACTTCCTGTCCGTCGCGTGTAAACCAGCTCCATTCAATTTCGTTCCACATCCAGTTTACTCGATCACGAATTTCACGTTCCGTTTTATTGTCCTTATTAAAGTATTGTCTTGCACATAACAATCCTTCAAAAAGAAACGAAGTTTCTACAAGATCGGCGCCGTCATCTTTTCTTCCAAAGCGAATCACCTTGCCGGTTGCACCATCCATCCAGTGAGGAAACACGCCATGAAACGCATCTGCTTTCCACAAGAACTTTACAATTTTATTCATTCGGTCAGCAGCCTGTTCACGAGTTACCCAGCCACGCTCAGCGGCCACTATAATAGCCATGATGCCAAATCCGCTACCGCCGGTGGTTACCACTTCATTACCATAATCAAAAGCAACATTGCTCCGTTCCCGCGCCAGCCCGCTTACAGGATGGCCAAAATCCCAAAAGTATTTGAATGTCTGCTTTTGTACCAGTTCCAGCAAAGCCGTATCAGACAGGTTTTTAGGCCTCTTAGTAGGGTCGAAAGTGGATTTTTGCTGTGCATACACACTTGTATAACATATGATTGCAACTACAAATAATAAAGGTTTTAGTTTCATGTTCAATGCATTAAATGAATAACTCCGTGTTACAAAAAGTGTTTGAATTATTTTTTTTACCCCACCGGAACAAAAAGATCTGCAAAGTAGCAAGCTGTTTTCCTAACTAAACAGGATCGCACTAGAGGTTAATTCTACATTCTCAATCGACTTAATACCGGTAGTATTTTTTTGGGCATCAACGGTATTGCTACTATTAAGCTCCGGTTGTGTCACTCACTTGTACTGTAGTAATTCTATTCGGCAAAATGCAACAACACTATATTTACTACACAATCCGGTACTGAGTTTAGAACAAATTGCCCCATTCATATTCTACAGTTGAACGGAGCGTCGCAACCAAAGCCACATCAGGGCTCTGCGGCTGACCACCCCTTCCGAAAAAACCCTACAAACCAAACCCGACCGAAAATCGGGCTTAACTATGCTTTCATAAAAAATTGATCATTTGTTCTCTACTATTCATAAAACAGAATAATGCCTTTCTGGTTCGTAATATTTAGATTTTTATGAATAGGAATTTTGCTTTTCTATTTCCTTGCGATTGATGCACTTATTATCATTATTACCATTTCCCTATTCTTCCATCACTAGTGTGCTGCTAAAATTATCAGGCGCCTTTAGCGGAACTGTAATGCGTAATCCGTCATTAACCACTTCGGCTTTTAACTTGTTTTTGTTAACATCTGAAAGCAAATACACTTTAGTAGAATTATTTTTGATTCCAGGAATTATCAATTCGCCGTTTTCAGGCCAGTTCCAAACATGGAAATACAATATTTTTTTTCCTTGCAAAACTTTTTGGGTACAGCGGCCCCAGGGAAGCTGTGTGGTAAAAGGACTTGCAGCAGTTCCGTAAATAGATTCTCCATTTATTGCCATCCATTTACCAACTGTATCAAAACGGGTAATAGTTTCAATGGGTACGGATCCATCGGCTTTGGGGCCAATGTTCAGCAAAAAGTTTCCGCCTTTACTAACTATATCTGTAAGCTTGTGAATGATCTCTGTGGAAGATTTCCATGTGGTATCAGCTTTTGTATAACCCCATGTATGATTGAGCGTCATACAGGTTTCCCAATCACGGCCATCACTTCTTCCATTTGACGGCATATCGGGAATGCTTTGCTCCGGTGTGTTGTGGTCAAACATGTAGCTGCCGCCAAGCCTGTCGTTAATAACCAAATTCTTTTGCACATCATACATTTCGTGCACTACTTCCAAAAACTTTTTAGCTCTTTGATCTGTCATTTCAATAGGCATATCCCACCACAACAAATCAAGCTTACCATATTGGGTTAATATTTCACGCAATTGAGGAATAGCCACTTCATCAATATATTGATCGAATGTTCTTTTATCCTGCAATTTATCCCAGTGGCGGCCAGATCCTCCATTTACCCAATCCAAGGCCTGGGAATAATAGAACCCGATTTTCATTCCGGAATCTTTTGCTGCTTTTACAAGCGGCGCCAGTAGATCTCTTTTAGCCGGCGATGACTGCACCGCGTTCCAATCGGATACTTTAGAATTAAATAGTGCAAAACCTTCATGATGCTTGGAGGTAAGTACAATATATTTCATACCTGCCTGTTTTGCCATGCTTACCCATTGCTCGGGATGATAGTTAGCTGCAGTAAATTTTTCTTTAGCCACCTGGCGGTAATAATTCACCGGAATATCCAGCTCGCTCATTATCCACTCGCCATATTTACCAACTTCCTGGCATTTATCTTTATAACAGCCTTCCAGTGCAGAGTATACTCCCCAATGAATGAACATACCAAACTTATCGTGATGCCACCATGCCATACGCTGTGCACGTTGTGCCGCTGTTTCCAGGGTGGCTACTGTTAATTTTTTTATTGAGGACGACTCTCCTTTATTGTTAATAGCTTTTACAGCAAAAAGATATTTTGTGTAAGGAGAAAGCGAGGTTATGGCTACACTGTCTGCATTAGTTGTAACAATTTTTTCATTGTTCTTATAAATTTCATAACCGGTAGCGCCGGCTACTTCATTCCACTTAAGTGTTACGGAAGAAGAATCGCGGGTAGAAAAATGCAGGTTGCCGGGCTGAGCCAAAATTCCTTTGGCCAGTGTTTTTACTTTTAAAGCAGCACAGGCTTTTGAACGTGTGCCTTTTGAATTTAAGGCAACGATCTGAAACTGGTTAATTGAATTTGGTTTTAAATTACTGAGTTGTGCAAATGGAAAAGAAACCGTTTTGATCTTTTTCCCATTGTTTAGCACTTCGTAAGATGAAGCTCCGTAAACGGGTTGCCAGTCGAGCCGCATGGAGTTGGAATACAGGTTGCCAAAAGAAAGATCCTTAACTGTTTTATTGGTGAATGAAATGCCCGGTTCAGGATCGTTGCTCATATTGATGTCATCAATATATGCCACCACGCCATCGGGCTGATTAGCTGCAACATCGGGCTGAAACGAAATAACATTATATAAATCGTTTGCATTATTTGCTTTCAAATCAAAAGTGATGATTTCCCAACGGCCTGTTGTTGTTGGTTCCTGCATTCCAAAAAATTCTATAAACGGTCCGCCTGCGCTTCTTTCAAGTTTTAACCGCAAACGGGAGTAAGGGCTGGTGCGCATATATTTTACATGCACATAGCGGAATTTCTTTACATCAAGAAATTTCTTTAACGGCTCATTAAGTTCAGCCCAAAAACCTGCCCACACAGGTTCTGAACTTTTGCGGATGAATTTATAAACCTTATTACTACTGTTTATTTTATCTTTTACAGGATTATCAACAAGTTGCCACTCACATTTTCCCATCATGTTTGTGACTTGGGTAAAATTGAGTTTGCCGTTCTCAAAATCTTCAATAATTACTCTTTCTTGAGCTTGCCCACCTAATGAAATGAAACAAACCAGTACCAAAAAAAATCTTGACATTTTCATCTTTATGCGAGTTAAGGAAATAAAAAAAATACAACCGTGTACCTGATAATGTGGGTCAATAAACAGGACATACTTCTGTTCATTGCACAATAGCGAACAAACCGTTGAAGAGTGCGACGCAACTAAAGCTTAATAGTAGTAATGCAGCCTGACTCATAATAAAAATACGTCTTAAATAATGACCTGATAATAAAAAGCCAGATAAGGTGATATAAGGGCCCGCTCAATGTTTCTGAACAAAAATTCCAATGTAATTACAGCAGGGAAATACTACAAGCCGTATTAACATTGAATTTCACACGGCTTGTAGTTGATTGATACAAAATTTTAAATTTTAGGACTTTGAAAACCCAGCTTTTTTAAACCAACTTTCACTTCTGGTGCAGACATAAATAATTTCCACAACAAACCTGTTCTGTAATTTTCCATCATTACAATAATAGGCCCCTGATCAATTGCCAGCGCTGCATCGGAAAACCACTGCCTGTTTAAACAAAAAGCATCAAAAAATCCGTATTCTCCCCAAAGCCTGTCGCCTAATTTATAATAGAAAAACTCCAACGCTTTTTTAGATTCAGCAGGTGTATATGGGAAAGAAGATAATGCCGCAGTAGGTGCAATTGAGCCAACGTCATTGGTTGGAGAACTTGCATTGTAACCATCAGTAGCATTACTTGCTGTTAAGCCCCAGCATTCTGCACTATACCCATAATAACGATTGGGATTATCTATACAATATTTTTGGTTGATTTGAGAATGTGCCACGTTTTGTTCCCAATAATTGATTCCCATATCATCAGTTAAGTCCCTGGGATCCAGGCCGAGAAATGAATAATGAGCAAAGAACAGTGGACCGCCGTATGTATCTCCCAAAGGTAATTTAACGCCATAGTAAGTGTTACCATTTTTTATAGCACCATTTTGGGTCCAGCCTTGAGTGTACACTTCTTTAGGTATGGTATGGGTGGTAGAAGATGCGGCTAATACATATGTTATAAGCCCTTCGTTCCAGCCTTGTATTTTCATGGTTTCGGTCCATTGCGTGCTTGGGAACCAACTCCAGTACAAAACATTTTGATTGTTTTGCCTGTACCAATCCCATTCCACATTGTTCCATAATTTATTGATCCTGGCCTTCAATTCTGCTTCTTCTCCCGCACCGGTGAAATATTGTCTTGCAGCTAATAGCCCCTGCATTAAAAGAGAAGTTTCTAATATGTCGCCGCTATTGTTGCTTGAAGCAAAGGGTATACTTGCACCGGTTTCGCCATTGATCCAATGAGAAAAAGCGCCATGGAAATGCTCCGCTTTTTCATCCAGGAACTTAGTAATCTTTGTTAACCTTGCCAATCCATCTGCGCGGGAAATGAAACCTCTTTCAATTCCTACAATTATCGCCATTACGCCAAAGCCTGTACCGCCACTGGTTACAATCTCTGCACCATGTTTTGAGCCTTCGCGGATCATTCCTGAGACCGGGTGGGCATAATCCCAAACATATTTGAATGTTTGTTGCTGAACTATTGTAAGCAGCTCATTGTCAGAAATGCGGGTAAATTTGTCTGAGCTATCAATGCCTGTATTCAAAGTTATATTTATTGGATACCCCAATTCTTTGCCTGAAGTATTAGACAATAAGTCGCTTGCCACAGATATTGTATAGGTAGACAAAGCGTTCAATGCCGCTTTTGGCTTAACCACAATAGTGGAATTATTGTCTTCAAAAGTAATATTACAAGCAATTTCCTGGGTGCCTTTTTTTAGCAAAACTCCATTACCGGCAGATGCTTGTTGTATAGGATCGGTAAAAGAGAACTTAATAGTTGGCTTTATTGGAGACATGGTAGTTGCACCGTTCTTTACAACTATTCCATCTACCGAAGCTTTTGTATAATTTAATGTTGGAGTTGGAGGCGTAATCATACTGTCATGATTTTTTCCGCAAGAAGAAAAACCCAAAACAGTTATTATGGCTATCATCCAAATCGAATCAAAAATCTTCATAATAATATTTTTAAAAATTATGTTTTAATTGCCTTAAACAAAGGGTTGATGATAGAAATGCAACCCTTTGCAAATTTTGGTTCGCAGAATCTTAAATTTTTAGTGTATAAATTTTTTGGATTTCACCAATACTCAATATTCTGTCATAAAATCTGAATTGATCTAAAGCTCCCTGTATAAACCTGTCTCCACTAAGATTATTTGCACCCAAAACAAACTGAGAAGTAGCAGGTAATTTTAATGCAGCCGCTGTTTGCGTGGACTGCTTTACTCCATTCAGATAATACTCAAAAGCTTTTGAAGAAGAATTATATGTAAGTGCAATATGAGTCCATGTATTTGGCGGCACCTGCCATCTGCCATTGTTGACCCCGGGGCCGGGATTTTCACCATACAAATACCAAATTCCTGTAGAATTAAATACACCTCTCGCAACTAACTCACCTGAAGGCGGCCAATCCCAACCTTCAAAAAACACACAATCTCCACCAAGCCAACTACTATTAGGAATGCCAAAAACGGCTTCGCCCGGGCCGGCAATTCTTTCATTTGTTTTAATCCAAAATGAAATAGTAAAATTGATTACCGAGCTGATCCATTTTGCAGAATCATAAACAATAAAGTTACTACCTGCCCCGCCCTGGAACGCTTTGCCATTAATGCCATCCGAGAATTTCGCAGTTTTCGCCGGTGTTTCATTAGTTATGCTGTCATACATTGAATTTTCGAAAGAAAGATACATTTTCAACGCCGGATCTTTAGTTAAGATAAGATTCCAGTCTTCTGTTAATGGAGTATCCTTTGGTAATAGCGGATGATCCATTTTTTGGCAGGATGTGATTGAAAATCCTACAACAGTACTTATCAGTAGTACCATTACAAGAGTTATTTTATTTGATTTCATATGTCTAATCAATTTATTTTATAATGAACTATTTTACCATTCAGGATTTTGCACCAGTTTGCCACCTGATTTATCTATTTCCGTTTGAGGGATAGGCAAAAAGCGATGCTTATTTTGGTAACCCAAAGTTCCTAACACGGTTGGCGCATCACCCCATCTTACCAAATCATAAAAGCGTTGATTTTCCATACCAAGTTCAACTCTTCTTTCTTGTTTGATTCTAGCTCTCAATGTTGCCTGGTCCACCGTTGTTACTTTTGGCAATACCGAACTATTACCGCCTCTTGCACGATCACGGATCATTTCTATATAGTTCAACGCCTCATTTATGTTTTGAGAACCGCCCACTTCGTTTGCAGCTTCTGCAGCCATCAACACCACATCTGCATAACGAATGATCCTTACATTCACCCATTGACCAAAATTGCTTTTCTTGGATGCCCTCATTGCCGGATCGGTGTATGCTTTTTTATTCCAGTATTTTCTGGCACCGGCGGGAATAAATTCACCGTAAGTAGCATCAACACCACCGGTATAAAGAAGTGTGGCATTTTTACGAGGATCTCCGCCCTCATATGCATTTTCCAGAGTTAGCGTAGGCGTATTCCAACCCCAACCTAAATTCAGTGTACCGCGAGCACCCTGTGTGGTAGCATACATAGTTCCATAGTCTTGTGTGTTGGTGTAATATGCCTGCACTTCAAAAACAGACTCGCTACAATTTTCCCCTGCATCGGTAAAGATCTTACCATATGGAGTTTTTAGATCATAGATACCTGAATTTATTACATTCCTTGCCGCGGCTAATGCATCAGTCCACCTCTTACGATACAGGAATGTTTTTGCTTGCAAAGACTGTGCTGCTCCTTTTGTAAGACGGCCAATGTATTTAGCATCCCACGATAAAGGCAGATTGGTGACAGCTTCCTGTAAATCTGAGTCGATTAACGTATAAATTTCATCTATGCTCGATTTTGGCACATTTGCTTGTGAAATATCTGTTACCTTAAAATCAATTTTAGGAACATCTCCAAAAGCTCTTACCAGGTTAAAATAGCCGTATGCACGCAAAAATTTAAGTTCCGCTTTATTTACTATTGCCTGTGGTTGAGCTTGCGCAGCCTCATCAGCAGAAGCTATTGACGCAAGCGCATTGTTGGCATAGCTGATCAGTTTATATTGACCTTTCCAATAATCCAATAATTTATTATCACTGCTATTGTATTGAAATTTATCATAAAAAGCTTCAGCTCCGGCATCATCACCAGTTTCACTGCCTTTTTCCGCATCATCTGACCGGAAACTTTCTACTGCCAGCCAGGGTGTACCGCCACCGGCCACATTTTGTTCTCTCAATACACCATATACGCCAAATACATAACTGTCAAAAGCACCGCCATCTGTTATTTGAGAAATATCATCCGCCGTATATTGCCCTAAAGGTCTTCTATCTAAAAAATCCTTTTTACAACCAGCCAGAGTTGTTATTAATAAGGTTGAAAAAAGTATTCCTTTTATTTTAGTATTTTTCATAAAATGCATTTTTTCAGAGTGATTTTAAAAGTTCAGATTTAGTCCTAAAGTATAAATCGCCGGCATGGGGTACGTACCTCTATCAACTCCAAAACTTGTTGCACTTCCACCGAATTCAGGAGTATAACCATAGTTGCGTTTGAATGTAAAGGGGTTTTGTGCATTCGCATATACCCTTAATGATTTGATATATACTTTATTCAATAGAGAAGTGCTGAAATTGTATCCTAACTGAATATTTCTGATTCTGAAATAGCTGCCATCTTCAATATAATAAGATGATATAACAGAATTAATTGCTCTTGTATTGCTCAAGATTGGCTCCCAATTTGATGTAGCAGGAGCGTTCCAGCGATCTAATTTATATGTAGGATAGTTGAACTGGGCATATGGGTTGCGACCTCTGTCTCTGAAAATTTCATTACCATATACACCCATCATATCAATGCCGAAATCAAATCCTTTATAGTTAAGAGATGCCGAAATGCCATAAGTAAAATCAGGAGTAGGATTACCTATCATCGTTCTGTCGTTCGTGGTTATTTGACCATCTCCATCTACATCTTTAAATTTAAAATCTCCGGGACTTACTGCATATACCGTATTGGGAACTGACTTGATAATATCCGTATAAGTCTGGTAAACGCCTTCCACTTCATATCCATAGAAATAGCCAATAGGATAGCCCACTTTAGTCCGAGACGCAACGTCTATGATCTCATGTCCCTTATCCACTAAAAATTCCACCTTATTGTTGATTGTTGTGAAGTTTCCACTAATGGAATAAGAAAGATCCTTAGTGATGTTATCATTGTATGAAGCAAATAATTCGACACCATTGTTTAAAACCGTTCCCTTGTTACCCATTCCGGCTGTGATACCTGCAGAAGCGATAGCATCAACAGTAACCAATATATCTTTTGTTAATTTTCTGTAGTAAGCCCCTTCAAAACGCAACTTGTTATTTAGTGTACTCAACTCAACACCTGCTTCCCAAGAATGTACCGCTTCCCAATGAATATTCGGATCGGGAATATAAGCAGGAAACAGTGTTGTAATAACATTGTCGCCGAATATGGCTGTACCATTATCCAGCTTAGGATAGTAAGGATATTTATTATCACCTGATCCCTGGTTACCTAAAACACCCCAGGATGCCTTCACTTTCAAATAATCCAGCCAGCTTTGGTCTTTCATGAAATTTTCTTCTGTTACAATCCACGCAGCGCCAACAGCACCAAAATTTTGCCATTTGTTCATAGGGAATGCAGAAGTTCCATCTCTACGAAATGACGCGTTCAATAAATACCTTCCCTGGTAACTATATAAGGCTCTTACCAAATAAGATAAAGTTGCTGTTTCCCAGGCATCGCTATTGCCATTTTGAGCATCAACGCTTCCTATTTTCACATACCAAAATCTTGGATCATTAGGTATTGGAATTCCACCTCCATCATTACGACTAGCATTTACGTTCTCATAAGAGTTAAAATATGATGAAAAACCACCTAATGCAGTAAGAGAATGATTACCCCATTTCTTTTTGTAGGTAAGCATATAATCCTGCTGAATTTTTGTGTACACATTTTGTCCCTGGTATACAGAAGTAACCCTTGCTGTGGTGGAATCTATCTTGCCGGGCAAATAAGGATTATACATGTACACTCTTGGATAATAAGAACGGGTAGTGTTAAATCCATAGTCGCCATATAAAGCAGCTCTGAAGGTGAAATCTTTCAGGAAATTCAATTCACCATACATATTACCTACAGCTCTATATTCATACTTGATTTCTGTGTTTTTCCTGCCTTCAATTGTTGCCAATGGGTTTCCAACTTGGGCTCTTTGGAAATCAGGAAGTACGGAATACAAGCCATATTCGCTATTATATGGTTCCGCAATTGGCGCGGCCAGTAATGCAGCATCCGCATCTCTTTCCTGGGGCAGCTTTGCTCGGTATCCGTTAAAATTGAATCCAAACTTTAACGCTTTAGACACTTTATACTCATCATTAATGCTAAGAGTGATCTTCTGTAATTTTTCATTTTTTATAACACCCTGTTCGGTAATATAACCGGCTCCCATGTAAAACTTGTTTCTTTCGGTAGCCCCGGTAACACTTATATTATTATAGTTTAACACACCATTTTGGAAAATCTCATCTTGCCAATTGGTATTGGCCTTCCAAATATCGTAATCATAGGGTACGTAAGCCTGTCCTAAATCGATGGCTTCATTTTTCCTTTGCTCATCATACAGCATCTTAAATTCCGATGCGTTTGTAAGCTTAACCCTGTCTCTGTTAGAAACATTTTTTACCCCAACTGAGCTGTTGAAATTCACCAATACCTGCCCGGTTTTTGCTCTTTTTGTGGTAATAGCAATAACACCACTGGCTCCTCTTACACCAAAAATTGCCAGCGAAGAAGGATCCTTCAGGATATCCATCGATTCAATATCTGCCGGATTTAAAAAATTAATGTTGTCTGTTAAGATCCCATCCACGACATATAATGGTTTTACATTATTTATCGAGTTGGTGCCTCTTATACGGATGTCCGGCTCAGCACCGGCTCTACCGTTATTAACAATTTGCACACCTGCAACTTTTCCCTGGATAGCGGAAATCGGGTTTGTGGTGGGTTTGTTGGCAATGTCTTTTGCTTTAATTGACACTGACGAACCGGTGAGATCTCTTTTCGAAGCGGTTCCATAACCTATCACAATTACCTCGGATAATTCACTTGATACTGCCTTCAGTTGCACATTCACAACTGATCTTGTACCTACCTTCACTTCCTGGCCTTCGAAGCCAATGGAATTAAATGCTAATATGGCATTTTCCGATACCCTGATCGAAAATTCGCCACGTGAGTTGGTTTGCGTCCCTAAATTTGTTCCCTTAACTTGTATGCTTACTGAAGGAAGGGCTTCTCCGGTGGCGCTATTTGTAACCGTTCCGGTTACAACCATTTGCTGTGCGTTCACCTGCATAAAGCCGAAGCATACCGCGATAAATACTGCGAGTAGTCTTTTCATATTGGCAATTTTTGGTTATTGCATAAACTTTTACACATGCAATTTGTATTCGATTGTTTGTAGAAGCAAAAAAAACACCTCAACATCTCCACACACCTTTAAGATTTTTTTAAGAATCAACATTTTTGTATAATAAATACTATTAATTAAATTTTTATACATAATTGATTAATTGAATTTTTAAAAATTGTAGTATCAAGTTTTTTGCAATGAGAGGTAATGATGTAGTGAAATCAGATTGATTATAATCAATCTCATTGTAAATAATATTACAATTCCGGTATAAAGCAATTAAAAATGAAAAGTACTTTAAGCATGTGCTACTGAAAATGAGTAGAAATGAATATTGAATGAATTGTTGTGGGAACGCATATCCGCTTTGTGCGCAGGGCTCCCTTTTCCTTTGGGAGAAGGGCCAGGGATGAGACTTCGCCCAATAGCATTACTACCGATGAAGTGATTGCGACGCAACGATGATGCCATGAAATACCGAAGTTGGTATCATATCTATACTTGCGATATTCATCAAGGCCAAAAAACAATAAAAAACACCTTGATAAAGACTGTCGCTCGTACCAAAAAAAGTTCAAACCAAAAACTGGAATCTTCTTTTTTATGTCCATTCTCTGCATTTTTAAACTACTTTTACCCCCGCTCTATGCAAAAAATTATAGAAGAAGTAAAACATTTTGCTGAAACAACATTCAATTGCCATAACGCAAAAATTGAAGCGTTGCCGCCTTCCGGCTCAGACCGCAGGTATTTTCGTATTGCAGATAACAATAATACATGTATAGCCTGCTATAATAACAACATTGCTGAAAATAATACATTCATTTCCTTTACCAATCATTTTAAGAAATATAGCATTCCGGTTCCGGAAATTTATGCGGTAAATGATAAAAGAAATATTTATTTACTGGAAGATTTTGGAAACATTTCGCTGCTTAACGAACTGGAAAAATACAGGTATAACGATTATGTTTACGGCCTGTTCAAAAAAAGTTTGCATGCGCTTGCACAGATGCAGATCATAGCCGGAGAAGGCATTGATTATAATCTTTGCCTTACTGCCAAGGAATTTGGCAGGCAGGCCATTCTGTCCGATTTACTTTACTTTAAATATTACTTTCTCGACACACTTAGGTACCCATACGATAAACAGGCGCTTCTAAACGATTTTGATGCGCTGGCCAACTACCTCACGCAAGAAACAAATCTCAATTTCATGTTTCGCGATTTTCAAAGCAGAAACATTATGATAAAAAATGGAGAAATTCATTTTATCGATTACCAGGGCGGCATGCGAGGCGCGTTGCAATATGATGTGGCATCACTACTTTGGCAGGCCAAAGCCGAATTACCCGAAGAGTGGAAAAACAGCCTGCTGGATTATTATATAGAGCAGGTAAGTCAATTGCAGGGCAATATAATTAACAAAGATGTTTTTGTATACCAATACAATGGTTACGTGCTTATACGTTTGTTGCAAGTGCTGGGCGCATATGGCTTCCGGGGTTTGTTTGAGCGCAAGGCTCATTTTCTATCGAGCATTCCGCCGGCAATTAATAACCTGAAATGGTTTATTGAAAATAAAGAAATGGGCACCGTACTTCCGGAACTTGATAAATGCCTGCGCCATTGTGTAAGCAACGAAGTAAAAAAAAGTTTTGAACCTTTACGTGCTACAGAAAAGTCCGCTTTGGTGGTTAAGATTTGCAGCTTTTCATACAAACAATCCATTCCGGCCGATACCGGCAACAACGGCGGTGGCTTTGTGTTCGATTGCAGAGGTATTTTAAATCCGGGACGTTTCGCCGAGTATAAATCGCTAACCGGAAGAGATCAGCCCGTTAAAGATTTTTTAGAGCAGCAAACAAAAATGCCGGAGTTCTTAAACAGCGTTTTCAATATAGTGGATATCAGTGTAACCGATTATTTGAATAGAAATTTTGAAAGCCTGATGGTTAGCTTCGGCTGCACTGGTGGGCAACACAGAAGCGTATACGCAGCTGATGCGCTGGCAAAATACCTGCACCAAAAATTTAACGTGAAAATTCAGTTATGCCATTTGGTACAGGATGCAAAAAATTGGATCAATTAGAATAGTTGTTGAGGAGTAGCGATAATTAAAAGTTTTCGAAGTAAATTTCATAAGGGTAATTTTGCTCATTTTATTTTTGTGGGACCGGCGGTAGTGCTACTATTAAGCATCGTTGTGTCACTCACTTGTACAGTAGGAACCTTAGTGGGCAGTAAAGAAATCAGAAGTCAGAAGAAGATCTTTGGCAATAGGAAACCCTCACCATCAACCAACAACCATCAACCATGAAAGCAATTATATTTTCCGCGGGGCTGGGTACCCGCTTCAAACCCTGGACAGATACGCATCCCAAAGCATTAGCAATAGTTAATGGCAAAAGTTTATTGCAAAGAAATATTGAATACCTGCAACAGTATGGCATTAATGAAGTAGTGGTAAATGTTCATCATTTTGCCGAACAAATAATTGAAACCGTACTGCAACACAATGGCTGGGGTAGCAATATTATTATAAGCGACGAAAGAGATGCAGTATTGGAAACCGGTGGCGGATTGGTAAAAGCCGCTCCATACCTGGATGGGAGTGAACCATTTCTTACATTGAATGTGGATATACTCACCAATCTGAATATTTACAACCTGCTACAATTTCACAAAAAAGAAAATTCCCTTATTTCTATAGCAGTAATGCAAAGAACCACTTTAAGGTATTTTCTGTTGGATGACAAAAACCATTTATGTGGCTGGATAAACACACAAACCGGAGAAGAAAAAATTGTAATTAAGAAAGATCATCTTCAAAAGAAAGCGTATAGTGGTATAGCCATTTTTCAACCGGAAGTATTTTCCGTATTACCAAAAGAAGGAAAATTTTCCTTAGCTGCTTCCTACCTTGAGCTTTCAGGGAACCATATAATTTCCGCATACGACCACACCGGCGACAAGTGGGTAGATGTTGGCAAACCCGCATCTGTAGTGGTTGCCGAAGAAATGTTTGTGTAACATATCAGGCCGCCTTTCTAACCTTTCTTTTTTCAAATAGCCACCAAAAACCTTTACGAACTTTCACAGTATAATTTGCTTTGATGTACTTATCAATATGCTCCATTGCTTCATCAATGCTATCTGTAAGCAACACAAGGTTCATGTCGTTTGCGGTAATGGTTTTTTCTTCCACCATTTTTTGCATATAGTCAAATAAAGTTTTATGATATTCCTTCCCAAACAATACAATAGGAAAATTGGTAATAGTTTTGGTTTGAACCAATGTTAGCGTTTCAAAAAACTCATCCATGGTACCAAACCCTCCGGGCATAATAATAAAAGCATAAGAGTATTTTACCAACAAAACCTTCCTAACAAAAAAATGCTCAAAAGTAATAGAAGTCTGAACGTATGGATTGGGTTTTTGCTCAAACGGTAACCGGATATTACAACCAATGGAATGCCCGTGGTTTTCGAAAGCGCCGCGGTTAGCAGCTTCCATAATGCCGGGACCGCCGCCGGTCATGGTAGTAAAGCTCATATCGGCAATGCGCTTACCAAATTCCCTGGCAGCTTTGTAATAAGGATGATCTTCTTTAAACCGTGCAGAGCCAAACACAGTTATGCACGGCCCCACAAAATGTAATAAGCGAAACCCTTTTAAAAATTGGAAAAAAACCTTTAAAGCAAACCGGAATTCATATCCCCTGCTACGAGGTCCTTCAAGATAAATCTGCTTTCTGGCCTTGATTATTTTTTCTGCTGCTGTCATTTTATTAAAACTCGGTTAAATGAATATCCCGCCAAATGTAGCGATAAGCTTTTATAAATGGAGAGTTGAGAGTTGAGAATGCTTTATACACTAATTGCAAGCCAAAACAAAAGCACTTACTACTCAAAACTCATAACTCGCTCAATAGCATTCCTGCCGTACAAGTGAGTGACACAACGATGCTTAATAGTAGCACTACCGCCGGTTACAAAAAAGTAATGAGTAATGAGTTTTGAGTGAGAACTTTCAACTTTCAACTCCTCACTCTCCCTGCTTCTGTTAACTTTATTTACTTTTGATCATAAACATCAGTTATGCGAATTATCAGTTATAATGTAAATGGCATTCGGGCCGCAATGAACAAGGGTTTTGTGGATTGGTTAAAAACAGATCCTGCGGATATAATTTGCGTTCAGGAAACTAAAGCTCATCGCGATAATGTCAATTACAAGCTATTTGAAGAACTTGGTTTTTATGACTATTGGTATTCCGCTGAAAAGAAGGGCTATAGCGGCGTTGCTATTTTCAGCAAAATAAAACCGGATAATGTGCAACTTGGAAACGGCTATATGCAAAGTGATGCGGAAGGCCGCGTGATGCGTGCGGATTTTGGAGACATTACTTTGATAAACGCTTATTTTCCCTCTGGTACAAGTGGCGATGAAAGGCAGAGCTATAAATATATTTGGCTGAAAGAATTTGTAGAATATCTTGATATTTTGAAAAAAACGAGACCCAAAATAATTGTTTGCGGCGATTACAATATAGCGCATAAAGAAATTGATATTCATGATCCGAAAGGAAATAAAAACTCTTCCGGTTTTTTGCCGGATGAAAGAGCGTGGATGGATACATTTTTCGAAAGTAGTTTTGTAGATTCTTTTCGTCACATTAATTGCGAACCACATCATTATAGCTGGTGGAGTCAGCGGTTTCCAAGTGTGCGACTCAACAATAAAGGCTGGCGCATAGATTACATCAGCGTTACACAAAATCTCTCAGAACACATAGTGGATGCAAAAATTTATCCCGATGTAAAACACAGTGATCATTGTCCGGTATATCTTGAACTAAAATAAGATGTCAGAGATATAAATGATTAGGTTGACTTCAGATCCCTGCCATCTAACATTCATTCCCCCAACAAACATGCACGATACACAAGGATTTATTTACAACATTACAACACAGGTAAGCTGGGCCATTCACGATGAATGGCTACAGTGGCTGAAAGATGAATACACCACTGAAATAATGGCTACAAAATGCTTTAACAGCTTTCGCATTTTACGCTTACACGAAATTGATGATGCAGAAGGGCCTACATATGCCACACAGTTTTTCGCCACATCAAAAGCATTATATAACAGCTATATTCAACTGCATTCATCCGCAATAAGGCAAAAAGCCTACACTAAATGGGGTAACCAATTCATGTCATTTCATTCAATAATGGAAATTGTGCAATAATTGTGGATAACAAATTTCGGTTTTTGGGAAGTTTTCAAAAGAAATCGTAAATTCTTTTGAAATTCAGTACTGGCAAGGATTTCGCATTTATTGTCTAAAACCCTTTACCAGAAAGGATTTCACTATATACAACATACGCATTTTCATAATTTACATATTATTATTTTTCATATAATGCTGGTCACATGCGGCTTACAGCACATTGCCGATTACATATTATTCTTCAAAAAAATTTTGTTAGAACTAAAAAGCGTATAAATTTGTCTTGATTAAAAAACTAAAATTTCACACTATGAACAAAGCTGAATTAATCGCTAAAATCGCCGATGATGCTGGCATTACAAAAACTCAGGCAAACGCTTCTTTAGATTCATTTATAGAAGCCGTTACAAAAACATTGAAAGGTGGCGGCAAAGTTACCTTGGTAGGCTTTGGTACATTCTCTGTTTCTAAAAGAGCAGCACGTAATGGCCGCAATCCACAAACCGGAGCTGTAATTAAAATTAAAGCTAAGAAGGTAGCTAAATTTAAAGCAGGAAAAGAATTATCTGCAAAATTATAATGCTGGCCTTAAAATGCATTTAAAGCCTCGCCAAAGCGAGGCTTTTTATTTGTACCAGAAGGCTGTAAAAAGAATATTTTTCTGCATTTTTGCAGTCAATATAAAACCTAAAAAAAAGATTTATGGGCAGAGGTGATAAAAAAACCAAAAAGGGAAAGATCTTCAAAGGATCTTTCGGCAAAAGCAGATTAGCAAAACCTGCAAAAGCAAAAAAAGCAATAGCTAAAAAAGCAGATGCTTAATAATAAAAAAAGGAGTCGACTAAAATCAACTCCTTTTTTTATTTCTTTATTGTGTCCCTACTATATTTCGGCTATATAATTCTTACGTTTATTTTTTTTGATACCGGCGATATTGCTACTATTGAGCATCGTTGTGTCACTCACTTGTACAGTGGTAATACTATTGAGCAATAAACAACATCCATCCCAAATGCAAACAGTTTCTATACTTCGGCTTTCAAAGATTTTTGCAATTTCTTTCTTTCTTCTTCATCAAGAATCGTTTTGCGCATCCTGATAAAATTTGGAGTAACTTCTATGCACTCATCCTGTTGAATATACTCCATGCACTCCTCTAAAGTCATCAATCTTTTAGGAGCAATATTTGTTGCGGCATCACTACCACTGGCACGCATATTCGTAAGTTTCTTTCCTTCATTACTGTTTATCACCAGGTCGCCGGGCTTATTGTTTTCACCCACAATCATTCCTCTATATACTTCTTCACCCGGGTCAACAAAGAAAAAGCCTCTGTCCTGCAATTTATCCAACGAATAAGCAGTTGTAGAACCGGCATCCTTCGATATCAACACCCCATTATTACGGCCGGGAATAAGCCCTTTCCATATTTTATATTCGCTGAAACGATGAGCCATAACAGCTTCCCCGGTAGTGGCTGTAAGCATTTGCGTACGTAACCCAATTAAACCTCGTGAAGGAATGTCAAACTCCAGGTGCTGCATTTCACCCTTGGTTTCCATCACCAGCATTTCACCTTTTCTGCGTGTAACCAGGTCAATAACTTTTGATGCAAATTCCTGAGGAACATCCACCACCAGGGTTTCATAAGGTTCCATCTTTTTACCGTCAATCGTTTTAACAATTACCTGCGGTTGACCAACAGTCAATTCATAACCTTCTCGGCGCATAGTTTCTATCAACACTCCCAAATGCAAAATACCACGACCATATACCATAAAGCTATCACCATTACCGGCATCTTCTACTCTTAACGCAAGGTTTTTTTCTGTTTCCTTCATAAGGCGGTCGCGCAAATGGCGGGATGTTACAAACTTGCCGTCCTTACCAAAAAAGGGAGAGTTGTTAATGCTAAACTGCATGTTCATAGTTGGCTCATCCACACTAATCACAGGCAGCGCCTCAGGATTTTCAAAATCAGCAATAGTATCACCAATATTAAAATCTTCAAGTCCCACAACAGCGCATAGATCACCCGCCATCACTTCAGTCACTTTTTTCTTACCCATCCCCTCAAACTCATATAATTCTTTCACTCGCGATTTCTTAATGCTTCCGTCAGCCTGTACCAGGGCTATAGGTTGATTTTCCTTAATTGCACCACGGCCCACTTTACCCACGGCAATTCGCCCCAGGAAAGAAGAATAATCAAGAGAAGTAATTTGTAATTGTAAAGTTCCTTCTTCAACTTTAGGCTCGGGAACATATTGAAGAATACCATTCAGTAGAGGTTCTATATTGTCAATCGGAGTCAACGAATCATTAAACCAGCCATTCTTTCCACTACCGTAAAATGTTGGGAAATTCAATTGCTCCTCGCTTGCATCCAGGTTAAAGAAAAGCTCGAAAACAGCATCATGCACTTCATCCGGACGACAATTAGGTTTATCAACTTTGTTAATAACCACAATCGGTTTCAGATTCAATTGCAAAGCTTTTTGCAACACAAAACGTGTTTGAGGCATTGGTCCTTCATAAGCATCCACCAACAAAATAACACCATCAGCCATTTTCAGCACACGTTCCACTTCACCACCAAAGTCAGCGTGACCCGGAGTATCAATCACATTTATTTTTATGCCCTTATAAGTAACCGCAGCGTTTTTACTAAAAATGGTAATGCCACGTTCCCTTTCGAGATCATTGCTATCCATTATAAGCTCACCTGTATCCTGATTTTCACGAAAAACTTTTGTAGCGTGTAAAATTTTGTCAACTAAAGTAGTTTTACCATGGTCAACGTGGGCAATAATTGCTATATTTCTGATTTCCATATTTCTTTTTGAGTTACCAAAGGAGATATTTTTCCCGAAATTTAAAAGCGAGTTTTGTATTTGGTTTTAAATTTTATGAGGCGCAAAGGTAAGAGGTTTAGGCTGCCTGTCCAAACAGAAGTATAGAGCTTAAGGTAATGCCATTAACTTAAGAAAGGGAATAATTATGAGCCCGGCGGCAGAATATGCATTAGGCTTTTGTTGCGTCGCACACTTGTACGGTTGGTTCGCTATTCGGCGCATAAGTTAATGACATCAGAGCTTAAGGATAATATAAGATACGCCCTTAATGACCTATGCATAATCACAGGACTGTTCAATACAAAAAATATAAAGAGTGATTAACAATGACTAGATGTGGATAACTTTGCAATTCACTACAAAACAAATAAATACACATTCTATATACTATGCTAATCACCTTTTTACAAGACGTCAAAGATTTTCGCCGTCCGCAAGCACGAAGATACGAACTTCATAATGTACTGCTGTTTTCTATTTTGGCATTGTTGTGCAATGCTAAATCCTACCGGGATATTCATCGCTTTATGAAAGTTCATTTTGAGAATTTGAAAAAAGAGTTTTCTCTGTCATGGGAAAGGCCACCGGGTTATACCACCATCCGCAACA
>JAVBLN010000040.1:0-108048 GCA_031553495.1 Flavihumibacter sp. | reverse complement strand
TGTCACTCACTTGTACGGTAAGAACTTTAGTGAGCAGTTGACAGTGGGCAGCGGGCAGTAGAGAAGTCAAAGATCAGAGAAGTCAGTGGTTGATGTTTACAAAAAAACAAGTGCATAAAATAAACCAAATGTCCTACACCTCTAAGGTGTAGGACATTTTTGTTGAGTAAGCTATTGAATAGTCAACTATCTCCTCCGTCATTTCGAGCACGAGTATATGCGGAGTTACCAATGCCGGTTCCAAAAAAAATTATCAAAACACATTCTGCTGCTGCATTTTGGATAACCACCATGAAACAAAAATCCCTTTGCTTTTAGCAAAGGGATGTAAGTTCTTATTAGAAAACTTTCTGTATTATTTCAGGCCGAATTCTTTTTTCACTTTAGCTACATGGTCAAGTTTTTCCCAGGTAAACAATTCCACTTTCACATTTTTTTCTTTTCCTTCCGGCGTTCTGAAAGTTTTTGTAATTGATTCCGGTTTGCGTCCCATGTGGCCGTAAGCGGCGGTTTCGCTATAAATGGGCGTGCGCAGCTTCAGGCGTTTTTCAATAAAATAAGGACGCATGTCAAACAGCTTCGCTATCTTTTTAGCGATTTCGCCATCGGACATTTTTACTTTGGCTGTGCCATAAGTATTTACACAAATGCTGGTTGGCTGCGCCACACCAATTGCGTATGAAACCTGCACCAGCACCTCATCACACAAACCTGCGGCCACAAGATTTTTTGCAATATGACGGGTTGCGTAAGCGGCAGAACGATCCACTTTGGAAGGATCTTTTCCGCTGAATGCGCCACCACCGTGAGCGCCTTTACCACCATATGTATCCACAATAATTTTACGACCGGTAAGGCCTGTGTCGCCATGCGGGCCGCCAATCACAAATTTACCGGTGGGGTTAATATGATATTTGATACCATCATTAAACAGCTTCGCATATTTTTTATACTTGGCTTTTACACGTGGAATCAGAATTTCGATAATGTCTTTCTTGATTTTTTCCTGCATTTTAGCTTCGGTATCAAAATCATCATGTTGAGTGGAAACTACAATCGCATCTATACGCACAGGTTTATTGTTATCATCGTATTCCAGGGTTACCTGGCTTTTGGCATCGGGGCGCAAATATTTAATTTGCTTATGTTCTCTTCTTAATGCTGCCAGTTCCTGCAATATTTTGTGAGCCAGATCAAGTGCCAATGGCATGTAATCATCGGTTTCATTAGTGGCATATCCAAACATCATACCCTGGTCGCCGGCGCCCTGCTCTTCTTTTTTCTTTTTGTCTACACCCTGGTTAATATCTGAAGATTGTTCATGAATGGCTGAAAACACACCGCAGCTATTGGCTTCAAACATATATTCGCTTTTGGTATACCCTATTTTGCGAATAACACCTCTCGCGATTTCCTGTACATCCAGGTAAGCTTTAGATTTTACTTCACCAGCCAAAACTACTTGTCCGGTGGTTACAAGCGTTTCGCAGGCAACTTTTGAATTTGGATCGAAAGCCAGGAAATTATCGATTAAAGCATCGGAAATCTGATCGGCCACTTTATCCGGATGGCCTTCGGAAACGCTTTCAGAAGTAAACAAATAAGGCATTGAGTTTAATGTTTTTAACGTTGATTATATTAATACAAAATCCTGACAAAGATAATAGGCAAATTTAAATTCTCAGAATTATTTAAGAGGTCAGAAGGCGTAAAAAAACGTATCGAACATCGCCGCTGTTTAACCACAAGAGGCACAATAGAGGCTCAAGGTACACAAGGGTTTGCTGAATTGTTACCACCCTTGTGTGCCTTGCGCTTTCCTGGTAAACCTTGTGGTTAACAATTTCTTCTGATCTCTGATTTCTTACTTCAAAAAAAACCTGTCAATAAAAACAGGTTTAATTTATTTTGTTACAACTACTTTGCTATGTCTGAAAATAGCTGCAAATAATCGATCAAATCAGATTCCGCATTATAATGAAGTACTTTTTTTCCACGAACCTTTCCAAACTCGTCCACCAGCTTTTTTTCCACTTTTTCAGAACCAAAAGTAATTGCATCGGCGCCTAATGCTCCGCCGCGGAACATATCCATGTTTCCCGGATTTTTGAAAGGTTCCAGATCTTTATCCTTAATTGCCGCATGAATATTAGCGATTTTTGTGAAATCTGCGCCTAATTTTTCTTTGAAGGTGGTTTGCCCAATGGTAAATACCACTTTACTATGACTGAAAACAGGCTCTTTTTTATAAGCGGATTTCAAATACATGGGAATCAAACCGGTCATCCAGCCGCTGCAATGAATAATATCAGGAGGCCAGCCAAATTTTTTCACAGTTTCCAACGCGCCTTTACAAAAGAATACTGTGCGCAAACCATTGTCATCAAACCATTTTTCATCTTCATCCGCAAAGACAAATTTTCTTTTGAAAAGATCTTCATTATCAAGAAAATAGATTTGTAAACGGGCATTCGGCAGGGAAGCCACTTTAATCTGGAGTGGATAATCGTCATTATCAACCGATACATTTATACCGGACAACCTCACCACTTCATGCAGTCGATGGCGCCTCTCGTTAATTGTACCAAATCGCGGCATAATACAACGCACTTCAAAATTATTGTCATTTGCTTTTATTGCCAGCCTGTTCACAATTTCAGAAAATTCTGTCATTTCCAGGTATGGAGACATTTCGTTGGCAATGAATAAAATTCTTTTCTTTGTTGACATTATCGGTATCGGTTATTAAGAAAGAAACTAAAAAATCAGTGTGCAAAGGTAAGGCATTTTAGCCATAACCGTTTGGCAAACCAGCCTTTTGCCTATAAAAGCTTAAAAAAATGATTATAATTAAGACAAAAAACGAGCTTCAGAAAAATGTTAATTTTTTCAGATCTGAAAGAAAAAAGATTGGTTTTGTTCCCACAATGGGCGCATTACACGAAGGACATTTATCCCTGGTTACAGCCTCAAAAAACAACAACGATATCACCGTTTGTAGCATTTTTGTAAATCCCACCCAGTTCAATGATCCGAAAGATTTTGAAAAATATCCCATAACTATAGAAGCGGATATTGAAAAACTTGAGAAAGCCGGCGTTTCGGTTTTGTTTTTACCATCGGTGGCTGAAATGTACCCGGAAGGATTGGAGAATCTTCCCCTCTACAAACTAGGTTTTATAGAGTCGGTTTTTGAAGGAAAATTCCGGCCCGGACATTTCCAGGGAGTTTGCCAGGTAGTAGACAAACTTTTAAATATGGTTCAACCCTGCAATTTGTACATGGGGCAAAAAGATTACCAGCAGTGCATGGTGATAAACAAATTATTGCAGCTTACCGGTTCAAAAACAGTGTTGCACACAATGCCCACTTTACGCGAACGCGACGGATTGGCCATGAGCAGCAGAAATACCAGGCTTAATGAAATTGAAAGAAAAAATGCCCTTACCATTTTTCGGGTACTTAATTACCTGAAAGACCACATTGAAAAAGAAAGTATTGCATACCTGCTGGATAAAAGTACCCTCATGCTGGAGGAAAGCGATTTCAAAATCGACTACATTGCCATTGCCGATGCAGAAACCCTGGAACCTGTTACCAACCGCAACAGCAGGCAAAAATTGGTAGCGCTTGTTGCAGCTTATCAAAATGAAGTGAGGCTGATTGATAATATGGTGTTGAATTAGTTGCCGGTTACCGGTAATAAAGTACAGGCTTACTTTACTGTCCTTAACACTGTATAAAAATGTGCTTTTTTTATATTGAACCAGCAGTTGTGCTACTATTAAGCATCGTTGTGTCACTCACTTGTGCGGTAGGAATGCTATGGAGCAGGTGGGCAGTATTCAGTTGGCAGCGGGCTGCAGAGATGTCAAATGCCAGAGATTAGAAGTCAGAGATCAGAAGTCAGTGTCAGTACATCTGGCGCAGGCCTCCCGGCCTGTGCCTAGTCGTTACTTATTTTATCTGAAAGTAACGATGTTGTCAATGAACTTTTTTTAGTTATTCGTCAAGTAACGCGTGGGCACAGGTCAGAAGACCTGCGCCAGCTATGGGGGATATTCATCCCAATAAATAAACACGCAACCGGCAGATGGAGATGTCCTACACCTCAAAGGTGTAGGACATCTGGCATACGACAAGCCTGAATATCCGCGGCGGATTAAAAAATCCGCTATTATCTGTTATTCGACATGCGCTGCGCTAACATGTCGAATAGCAGTTGGCCTAAATAACTGTCTACTTTTTTCCAAGACGTAACGCAGAGATCAGAAGTCAGAAATCCTTATACACATCTGGCGCAGGCCTCCCGGCCTGTGCCTAGTCGTTACTTATTTTATCTGAAAGTAACGATGTTGTCAATGAACTTTTTTTAGTTATTCGTCAAGTAACGCGTGGGCACAGGTCAGAAGACCTGCGCCAGCTATGGGGATATTCATCCCAATAAATAAACACGCAACCGGAAGATGGAGATGCCCTACACCTCAAAGGTGTAGGACATCTGGCATACGACAAGCCTGAATATCCGCGGCGGATTAAAAAATCCGCTATTATCTGTTATTCGACATGTTAGCGCAGCGCATGTCGAATAACAGTTGGCCTAAAAAATTGTCTACTTTTTTCCAGGACGTAACGCAGAGATCAGAAGTCAGAGATCCTTATACTACATACACCCTATTAATTATTAATTATTAATTATTAATTGATTAACAGTATTTTATGAAATCAAACTATTACTTTAGTTAATGAATAATTGTCCTTAATTACCGGTAACCGGCAACTGGCAACCAGCAACCTGAAACTTGTAACCTGTAACTTGCAACCTGTAACCAACCCGCAACCAACCCGCAACTTCCCACCCAACTATTCTAAAAACTTCTTAGCTTGCAGGCCGCTTTACAGCGATTTTAATTAAACAAAATGGATATAGAAGTATTAAAATCGAAAGTGCATAGAGCTGTCATAACAGAAGCGAATTTGCACTACGTTGGTAGCCTGACTCTTGACGAGGACCTAATGGATGCAGCAAACATGATTGAGCATGAAAAAGTGCAGATCGTTAATGTAAACAATGGCTCACGCATAGAAACTTACCTGATAAAAGGTAAAAGAGGATCAGGCGTATGCTGCCTTAACGGCCCCGCTGCCCGCAAAGGAACGGCAGGCGATATTGTAATCATCATTTCTTATGCAAGAATGGCTTTTGAAGAGGCCAAACAATTCAAGCCCTGGGTTGTATTTCCTAAGGAAGGAAACAAACTATAATTATACTATATGCTGTATAAATTTGGGCATGGATGTACTCACTTGCCCAATAGTATTACTACCGTACAAGTGAGTGACACAACCAAAGCTCAATAGTAGCAATACTGTTGGTCCCCAAAAAAACATTGCACATTTTTATACCGTGCTAAGAATAGTTAAAAATGAAAGCTGAAATGAAAATTGTTTTTTATAATAACAACTATTTCAACTTTCAATTTTCAACTTTCATCTATCTTTAAGTCCAAACCAACCAATATGAAAAAGAAGGTGTTGCACTGGCTTCAATATATTTTTTTTCTAGCCCTTGGATTTTTTTTCGTGTGGTGGTCTGTAGGAAAAATAGGACATGATGATTGGGAAGAGATCAAAGTGGCGCTTCGAAATACCAATTACTGGCTCTTAATTCCGGTAGTATTATTGCTGCTGATAAGCCACTATTGCCGGGCTTTACGATGGAAAATTTTAATGCAGCCGCTTGGCTACAAGCCATCCGTGCTTAATACATATTTTGCCGTACTTATCGGCTACCTGGCTAATTTGGTAGTGCCGCGCTTAGGTGAAGTATTGAAATGTACCATTCTTGCACGCTATGAAAAAGTTCCGGCAAACAAACTGGTAGGAACCATCGTTGCAGAACGGGCATTCGACTTAATTTGTCTTTTGATTATTTTCGCTATCACCATTTTTTCGCAAATTGACCTGATCGGTAAATTCGCTTCAGACATCATTAATAAAATCATCAGTAAAACAACCGGCAATTTAGACTGGATTATAATTGCTCTTGCAATGGTGGCAATTGTAGTGGTTTTGGTAGCAATAAGATTTATTCTGCACAAATTTGGGCACATACACCTCATTAGCAAAGTCAGGGAATTTACCAAAGGCATATGGCTTGGGCTTATAAGTGTACGGAACGTAAAAAATAAAGGATGGTTCTTTTTTCACACTATAATGGTTTGGCTTGGCTATTTTCTAAGCATACAAATGGGCTTTTATGCCATGCAGGCCACTCAGGATCTGGGATTAAAAGCGGCGCTATCTGTTTTGTCGTTGGGAAGCGTGGGTATGATCGTAACACAAGGCGGCATAGGTGCTTATCCTTTACTGGTGCAGGAAACAATGATGCTATACGGCATTACGGAAAACATCGGAAAAGCGTTTGGATGGCTGTTATGGGTTGTTCAGTTTTTCCTGGTCATATTTTTCGGTTTCTTGAGCCTGGGATTATTACCAATTATTAATCGTAAAAAAGTAAAAAATGATTAGCACAGAATTTATTGATAAAAAGATCTTTGATCCGGTAACGCTGAAAGAGCAAATTTATCGCTGGAAGTTTTTCAGAAAAAAAATAGCTTTCACAAATGGCTGTTTCGACATATTGCACACCGGTCATATTTATTCGCTTAGCCTGGCATCCCGCGAAGCAGATGTTTTAGTAATAGGCTTAAATTCAGACGCTTCCACAAAAAGATTAAAAGGCGAAAACAGACCGGTGAATGATGAAAAAGCCCGGGCCACTGTTTTGTCATCATTATTAATGGTAGATGCCATAGTTCTTTTTGATGAAGACACTCCGCTCGAACTCATTAAACAAGTACAACCCGATGTTTTGGTAAAAGGCGGCGACTATACTATCGATCAAATAGTTGGAGCATCTGAAGTAATTGCCAGCGGCGGTCGTGTAGTTATTAATCCGATTGTAGAAGGATACAGCACTACGAGTATCTTGGAAAAAATAGCGAAGCTGTAATGGCGGGTAAGTTGTGAGTTTTGAGTAATGAGTTTTGAGTTTTGAGTAAGTAGGCAGTGGGCAGTAGGCGGTTGGCAGTAGAGAAGCTGTATTAAACAGGAATGGTTGGGAGTTGCCGTTGTTGCGTGTGTAGGGGGCCATCGTGCGAAAGCACACCAACAACCAATGAGAATCCTATTGTTGCCAACCAATGAAGAAGCTATTTGCCGGTAAGGCACAAGCTTGGCTAAACACTTGGCTCAGTTACCACGCTTGCGCCAGGTGCATGATAATCAACTAAAAAACTGTCTACTTTTTTCAGGACGAGACAGAGTGCTTTTATTTTCGCATGTAACCAGTGATTAAAGCACTTTCAACTTTCAATTTTCAACTTTCAACTATTTCCCTTCATTTGGCTATTTCCACTTTGTAAAGTAGTTTCGCAATTCTCAAATTAAATCATTCAATTGCCTTGCCATTAAATGACGAGGCATTAAAAATCAAAACATATGGCATACGATGTTCTTGTGGTAGGAAGCGGACCTGGAGGCTATGTAGCTGCAATCCGCGCTTCACAATTGGGTTTGAAAACCGCAGTTGTAGAAAAGGAAAGCCTGGGCGGTATTTGTTTGAACTGGGGTTGTATTCCTACAAAAGCTTTACTGAAAAGCGCACAGGTACTGGAATCGATAAAACATGCGGAAGCATACGGATTAACTGCAACCGGAGAAGCCAACTTCCCTGCCGTTATCAAACGCAGTCGCGGTGTAGCCGAAAAAATGAGCAAAGGCGTTCAGTTTTTGATGAGAAAAAACAAGATTGACGTAATCATGGGTTTTGGCGCATTAAAAGCCAAAGGCCAGGTAGAGGTTACAAAAGCTGACGGAAGCAAAGAAATAGTAGAAGCCAAACATATTATACTAGCTACCGGTGGTCGTAGTCGCGAGTTGCCAAATCTTAAACAAGATGGCAAAAAGGTAATTGGCTACCGCGAAGCAATGACATTGCCGGAAATGCCCAAATCGATGATTGTAGTTGGCTCCGGCGCTATTGGTGTTGAATTTGCCTACTTCTACAACTCAATGGGTACCAAAGTAACCATCGTAGAGTTTATGCCTCGCATTGTGCCGGTGGAAGATGAAGACATTTCTAAAGAGCTGGAAAAACAATACAAAAAACTGGGTATCGAAATAATGACGAACGCTTCTGTTGAAAGTGTTGATACCAGCGGAAACGGTGTAAAAGCTAATGTAAAGAAAGCGGATGGCAATGTTACACTTGAAGCTGATATTGTACTTAGCGCGGTGGGCGTTACAGCAAACATTGAAGGTATAGGCCTGGAGCAGTTAGGAGTGAAAACCGATAAAGGCAGAATTGCGGTTGACAAATTTTATCAAACAAATATACCCGGCGTATATGCCATTGGCGATTGTGCTCCCGGCCAGGCTTTGGCACACGTGGCAAGCAAAGAAGGCATTATTTGTATAGAAAACATTGCATACAACGAAAAGAAATACAACCATCAGCCGGAAGGCTTGGATTATAACAATGTTCCCGGTTGTACATACTGCACTCCGGAAATCGCTTCCGTAGGCTTCACCGAAAAAGCCGCTAAAGATGCCGGTTACGAAGTGAAAGTGGGTAAATTCCCGTTAAGCGCAAGTGGCAAGGCTTCAGCGGCTGGAGCTACCGAAGGTTTCGTAAAAGTAATTTTCGATGCCAAATATGGCGAATGGCTGGGCACACACATGATCGGCTACAACGTAACTGAAATGATAGCTGAAACGGTAGTTGCCCGCAAACTGGAAACCACCTACCACGAAGTATTGAACAGCATTCACCCCCACCCCACTATTAGCGAAAGCGTGAAAGACGCTATTGAAGTGGCTTACGGCGAAGCTATTCATTTGTAAAAGTTTTGAGTTTTGAGTAATGAGTTTTGAGACTTATAACAGAATTATTATCAAAAAAGGATTGGCGGAAATGCCGGTCCTTTTTTTCTTCATTTGCATCTTGAAAATTCAAAAAAGTAAGAATACTTTCACCGCTCAATTGATATTCAACCGTTGAACGGAGCGTCGCAACCAAAGCCCAATCAGAGATATAATGCCGGTATCAAAAATTTAAAACACCATTATTGGTTGGATATTTTCTATTAACAAATTTCGAATTCTTTCTTAGTTCACCAGCTTATGAGTCTGCTTTAAAATACCCATTATAAAAGCGCTTTGAGTTTGGCCTACATTATCAATCTGGCTCAGTTTATTTACATGAAAATTGTAATACGCATCCATATTTTCAACAGCTACTTTCAACATAAAATCAAACGCTCCGGAAATATTATAGCATTCAATTACTTCATGCAGTTCCTGGATGGCCTTAATGAAAGCCGCGCCGGCTTTTTTGTTATGTTGTTTCAGCGACACATAACATATTACCATAAGGCTGCGTTTCACTTTAGTGTGATCTATCAGCGCTACATATTGTTTTATAACTCCGGACTCTTCCATACGCTTAATACGATCGTGTACAGGCGTTGGACTTAAATGAATTTTATTAGAAATTTCCCGAACCGTTATTTTCGCATCTTCCTGTAGTAGCCGAAGTATGGCCATATCTTTTTCATCCAATGATATGGAGGAACTAGTCAAATTTTCTTTTTCATTTCTTTCTTCCATAACAAATTTCGTTTTTGTTCTGCAAAATTATCAAAAACATTATACTTATTCTATATTATCCAGCAAACTCGCTATTTTATTCTGCAAAATATACTTTTGCATATTGTTTTCGTTTTTAACTACAAATAAAAAAATATGTCAACAGTTTCTTCATCTATTGATTTTAGTCTTAAACATAAAGTAAGAGATATAAGCCTTGCAGAATGGGGCCGCAAAGAAATTAAACTTGCAGAAGCGGAAATGCCTGGCCTGATGGCGTTAAGAGCAGAGTATGGCGCTTCGCAACCTTTGAAAGGCGCACGCATTGCAGGTTGCCTGCATATGACCATTCAAACTGCGGTACTTATTGAAACATTAATTGCGCTGGGCGCCGAAGTAAAATGGAGCTCCTGCAACATTTTCTCAACACAAGATCACGCAGCGGCAGCAATGGCCGCAGCCGGCATTGGAGTGTTTGCCTGGAAAGGCCAATCGCTGGAAGAAGCCGATTGGTGCATTGAACAAACCTTATTCTTTGGCGGCGCCGATCGTCCTTTGAATATGATTCTTGATGATGGTGGCGATCTGACAAATATGGTGTTTGATAAATATCCGGAATTGATCCAAAACATTAAAGGATTAAGCGAGGAAACCACTACCGGTGTTCACCGTTTGTATGAAAGAATGGCAAAAGGAACGTTGCCAATTCCTGCTATTAACGTAAACGATTCTGTAACCAAATCAAAATTCGATAACAAATACGGTTGTAAAGAATCGCTGGTAGATGCCATCCGTCGTGCAACTGATGTAATGCTGGCCGGCAAAGTGGCTGTGGTAGCGGGTTATGGCGATGTGGGCAAAGGTTCTGCTGCTTCTCTGGCAGGCGCCGGTTGCCGTGTAATTGTTACCGAAATTGACCCCATCTGCGCTTTGCAGGCCGCAATGGATGGTTACGCTGTTAAGAAAATGACCACCGCCGTTAAGGAAGCCGACATCGTTGTAACTACAACAGGTTGCCGCGACATCATTACCGGCGAGCATTTCAAACTGATGAAGGACAAAACCATTGTTTGTAACATTGGCCACTTTGATATTGAAATTGACGTGGCATGGCTGAATACAAATTATGGTCATACAAAAGACACGGTAAAACCCCAGGTTGACATTTACAATGTAGACGGTAAAGACATTATTCTGTTGGCGGAAGGCCGCCTTGTTAACCTTGGTTGCGCCACCGGCCACCCGTCGTTTGTAATGAGCAATTCATTTACCAACCAGACTTTGGCTCAAATTGAACTTTGGAGTAACAGCAAAAACTACGAGAACAAAGTATATGTGCTGCCAAAACACCTGGATGAAAAAGTAGCTCGTTTGCACCTTGCGAAAATCGCTGTTGAACTGGATGAATTAAGCGATGCGCAATCCTCATACCTGGGTATTCCTAAGGAAGGCCCGTTCAAACCTGAGCATTATCGCTATTAATTTCATTGCTTTGTTTTTTGATGATATAACCGCTTCATTTTTGAAGCGGTTTTTTTGTGGGGACCGGCGGCAGTGCTACTATTAAGCTCCGGTTGTGTCACTCACTTGTACGGTAGGAATGCTATTGGGCGAGTGATGAGTTTTGAGTAATGAGTGCTTTTGTTTTAGCTTGCAATCAGTGTATAAAGCTCCTGCCACTTTCAACTTTCAATTTTCAATTAACTAACCCACTTAACAAAAACTTCTTTTTCGGTTAGCCATATTATCTGAAATTTGCGGCAAATTTTATTAAAAGAATTTATCATGAAGAAAATCTCCCTCTTGGGTATAAACGCTAGTTGCTTTTTAGTCGCGATTTTTGCATTTCAAACCGCTTTCGCGTGGGGTGTTACAGGTCATCGCGTTGTGGCGGAAATTGCACAAAATCATTTATCAAAAAAAGCAAAAAAAGAAATAAAGGAATTAATTGGAAATCAAAGTCTCGCCTACTGGGCTAATTGGGCCGACTTTATAAAATCCGACACCACCAAAGTATATGATCATATTTCGAAATGGCATTATGTGGATCTGCCGGGGCATATTTCAAAAGATTCTTTTATAAATAGCCTGCATCGCCTGCCCGGAGAAAATCTCTATACTCAAATTCAGGCTATGCAACAACAATTGGCCGACAAAGCTTTGCCTTTGGAAAAAAGAAGGATGGCGCTTATATTGCTTATCCACCTTGTTGGCGACTTGCACCAGCCTTTGCATGTAGGAAGAGACGAAGACCAGGGTGGAAATAAAATCAGCTTGTACTGGTTTAACGACAAAACCAATCTGCATTCACTTTGGGATACAAAACTAATTGACTTTACGCAATACAGCTATACTGAATACGCCAACGCTTTAGATGCAGATAGCGATAGCAACATAAACGAATATACGAAAACGTCACTTGATGACTGGTTCTGGGAATCGCATTTATTGTCAGATAAAGTGTATGACTTATCCCCCATTGACGCCAAATTAAGCTATAGATATAATTATATATTCCAAAAAGACCTCGACACACAGTTACTAAAAGGCGGACTTAGATTAGCGAAATTATTGAATGAAAGCCTTCAATAATTGAGAATTGAGAGTTGAGAATTGAGAGTGCATTAGAAAGCAGAATTGTGTTTAAAAACAATTTTATAACACAGCACTTTCAACTTTCAACTTTCAACTCCCAAATATCCCCTCCCCTTCCTTATTTTTGTGGTAATCCAAAAAAACTTGCTATGCGCATTTTTCTTATCGGCTTTATGGGTTCGGGAAAAACGTATTGGGGTAAATTACTCGCTCAAAAAATCGATTACCCGTTTTTTGATCTTGACAAAGAGATCATCGAAATAGAAAAAAAATCTGTAGCGCAAATATTTTCCGAACACGGTGAGGAATATTTTCGCTACAAAGAAAAAGAAATGATGGAGCATATTGTTTATGATCATGAAAACCTGGTACTTTCGTGTGGAGGCGGAACACCTTGTTACTTCAACAATATTGATTTCATGAAAGAGAATGGCGTTGTCATTTGGCTCAATACCTGCATTGATACATTAGTGACAAGATTGCTAAAAGAAAAAAGCCATCGTCCTCTAATTAAAAATATTCACGATGATGACCTGAAAGCTTTTATTTTAAAAAAACTACACGATAGAAGAATTTACTACGAGCAGGCCGATATAATAACCGCCGAAGAATCACTCACAATAGAAAAACTTCATAATATAGCGAAGGTCATTAAGCCACAATAATTATTTGTAAGCTATTTCTTAATTACTCAAAACAAACATCTTACCTTAATAAAATCATCATTAAAATTGAATAAGAAAATATTATCAACCGCGGCCATACTAGGCGCTTTTGCTGTAGTACTCGGCGCTTTTGGCGCTCACGGATTAAAGAAAATGGTTCCGCCCGAAACAGTGGTAACATTTGAAACAGGAGTTCGTTACCAGTTTTATCACACATTCGCATTATTAATCACAGGCATTTTGTATGAAAAATTTGCAGGTAAATCACTAAGCCTTGCAGCAACATTTTTTATTACCGGTATCATTTTATTCTCCGGTTCACTCTATCTGTTAACAGCGCTAAAAGCAACTGAAACTGTAGGATTAGGAGGCTTCGGTATTATTACACCCATAGGGGGCGTATTCTTTATACTCGGTTGGATAATGCTTCTTGTGGCATTCACGAAAAAAAGCGTTGTAATTAATAATAATGAATAATTAATAATAAGAGCACCACGTAGTGCGCTGTTATTTATTGCCGAATAGAATCACTTCCGTACAAGAGTGCGACGCAACGGCTGTTCCATAGTAATTCAAATGATGGGCCTATATTGCAGTTAATTAATAATGAATAATAGGATTAAGTATTTAGTTCGTAAAGGAATACTGTTTATAGATCTCGAAATTTCATTTGTCAAAAGTCTTTTTCTTTTTGCTTGTGCAAAAAGAAACAAAAAGCACACCCGCGATCGATGACGGCCCGATCGCGGGTAGCACCCTGATTAAGCTTTTGCACTACTGTGACTTCAGCAAAGGGAATGCTATTCATCGCTTTAGCGACTGCATACTTTACTATCGGCTGCAGTGGGATTCCTTATTTTCAGGTGTTTAAGTAAAATAGTGGGTTTTCTTGCAAATACATTTTTATATCGGGAAGGCAAATCCCATATTGCTCGTATAGAATTTGCGAACCAAATAATTAATCCTAATGAATAATTAATAATAAGAACACGGCCCATAATAAAGCAGATATTATTGCAGTTCTTATTAAGAATAAGGAAACGCTTTTGGTTAAACTATTATTCATTATTAATTATAAATTATAAATTACTCTCAGATGCTCGCATGTTCATGGAGTGGTGGCAAAGACAGTTGTTTCGCGTTAATGCAAATGTTGCAGCAAGGCTATAAAGCCGGGGTTTTGATCAACATGATGAATGAAAACGGGAACATATCCCGATCTCACGCCCTGCCAAAATTTTTACTAGCACAACAGGCAGACACGATGCAATTACCATTATTAACCGCTGCTACAAGTTGGGCTGATTATGAAACACATTTTGTGAATGCATTGCTACAGGCAAAAGATTCCTACGGTATAGGAGGAATGGTTTTTGGCGATATTGATTTGCAGGCCCACAGGGATTGGGAAGAAAAAGTGTGTGCCAAAACAAACATTAAAGCTTATTTACCACTTTGGCAGAAAAATAGAAAAGAACTAGTACTGCAAATGTTGCATGCCGGCATTGAAACAATGATCGTATCATGCAACAATACACTTGGAAAAAATTTTCTTGGTAAAGTAATAACCCCAGAGCTTATATATGAAATAGAAACAGCAGGCGCTGATGCCTGCGGCGAAAATGGAGAATATCACACATTGGTTATTAATTGTCCTTTATTTTCAAAACCAATTTCGCTTCCCTCCTTTACCACCATTCAACACGATAATTATTGGTTTGTTCAATGGGGAGCGGGAATCTAACTTCTGATTTTTGATTTCCGGCCTCTTTACTGCCCACTCGCCGAATAGCATTCCTGCCGTACAAGTGAGTGACACAACCGAAGCCTAATCAGGGCTCTACTGCTGGTTTCATAAATATCATTTTAAAAAATTATACTGTTGCGAACTTCAGATTTTACTTCTACTTAATTTTCCAATTTCAAACTTAGTATGGTCACTGTTCCGGCATCTGCATAAATATCAAAAATACCCTCGATACTTTCCATGCGCTTTTTCATGTTTGCTATGCCATTTCCAAACTGTCTTATGTTTTCAGTATTAATGCCGGTTCCATTGTCTTTTATTATCAGCTTAAGATTTTCATTTACATGCATCGTTAAAATAACCCGGGTGGCACAAGCATACTTTACAGTATTGTTCAACGTTTCCTTAACGCATAGAAAAATATTCCGTCTTTTTTCGCCGCTCAATTCTATGGCCGGAATGGCGGGCGGAAAAATAAAACAACAGTCGATATTTGTGTTTTCAAAAAACTCAAGTGTGTAAGAACGAATGTATGCCGCAAGATTATCTAAACTATCATTTGTGCTTTTCATAGTCCAGATAATGGTGTTCATTTTATTTATCAGATCATTGGCGGAAGCGGATATTTTATCAACTTCCGGCAAGGTATTCTCTTTCATCTTTGCCTTCACCAACTCACTCATCAGACGAATAGCGGTAACACCCGATCCTAGTTCATCGTGCATGTCAGCAGAGATCCGGTTACGTTCTGCTTGTTGCGCTTCAATGATCGCAAGATGTTTTTCCAATTCATTTCTTTCATGCGCCAGTAATAAACGTTCTTTTTCTGTGGCAGCCGCTGTAATATCCTGCCTGTTTTTATAAGCCAGCGCTATCAAGAAAAAGATAAGTTCCGACACCACACCCATTTCATAATAGAACAGAGAGTCGTTCAGTAACGGCGGGACCCTGGTGCCAAACCTGTTATCAGAATCGATAAGATACAATGAAATAACTACGGAAATGAGCAACAGGAAATGTCCCATCGCTATGAAATTGAGTAATTTTTGTTTTTCAATAAGCGCAAATACTATGAAAGATGCGGCTGTTAATGACCATGAATATTTCACAACTATTTCCACGGTATTCATGGGCACAAATTGCTTTGTGAAAAAATACAGGTACGAAAACAGGCAAACTCCAATTACAGTAAATACCTGGTCGTATAATAATATCTTTTCGATGACAGGATATTTCTCCTTCGATCCGGTAAACTTTCTTAAAAAGAAAAGGAAAAAATAAAATCCGGCGCTCTGAATTACAAAATCAAAATAGCTCTCAAAAAAATAATTAAACTCTGTAGGAACCCTGTATAGCAAAGCTTTTAAAAAAAACAGCAACGAAAGAAAAAAAGCATGTGCACAATACAATATGAAATCCTTACTGGTATTCAGGAAGAAAACCGCAAGTGAATAAAAACACATCATCATTAATACACCCGCCGTGGTATAAGTAATTGCCTGGTTGAGCTTATTCGAATTTCGAATGGAACTTAACATTACCGGTAAAAAAAACTCTTTTATGATGCGTGGCTCCATGTAATTTACAGTTGTTCTTACAAATTTTAATCTTGCAATGATCGTGCATTCCTCACCCGGAGCCACATAAAACCCAACCAGGCCTTTATACTTATTCTTTAACGGATTACCTTTCGCAAGCATCCTGATAGCAGTATCTCCTTTTGTTTGCTTATACAGATCTATTTCCTGTAAGTAAAAGCCGGGAAGAAAATAACAATGCTCGCCTGCGCTTGAATTATTTGAGACCCGGAATTTTAGAAAAAAGTCTTTAGTGATATCTCTGGAAGGAATTTTCATTCTGTACAAAGAAGGGATGCTATCTTCATATTTTAAAGCAAATATTTGCCGGGGAGATAACGAGGAATGTTCTGAACTATAATATTGCGAGATGCTTCCTATTTGACAAGCGGCTTTTATGAGTGCGACATTGATCGTGGTATCTTTTTGACCGGCTTTTAATGAAAGAACGCCCAGTCCGGGTAAGATCATTAATAACAAACGAAGTATCGTCATCTGGTATGGGTTAAAAGATTTGGTCGAATGGTTTGTAAAGATTTATTGTGATGATCGCTGTTGTAACAGTCCGGTGTTTATCAACAAAATAAATATACAAATGAAATATACAATTTCTTTTGGAATTATTGAAGTGCACATTCTCCGGTTTTCGACTTCCCAACGGCCTACTGTTTTTTCGTGCAAAAACGTTGTGAAACGTCGTTATAACTGATTTTTTTTAATTATCTTTTCGCAATTTACAAGCTATTTATTTATAAGATTTTCTTATACTTATCTTTGCCCTCATGGCTAACAAATTGAAATCGAGAAAGAAAGAAGCATCCAGCCCAGATAAACTTCAACCTGAGAAAGAAGTTGAAGTTGAAGTGAAGGAGTTGGTTAAAGATGAGCGAACCCACAAAATTGCCGGTTCTGTATTGTTGCTGCTTGCATTGTTCCTTTTTGTTGCATTCACTTCCTATCTTTTCACATGGAAAGAAGACCAGGATAAGGTATTTCAAAATGGTTCCCGTTTCTTATTCGTCGAAGATATTAAAGTATCAAATTTGCTGGGACGGTTTGGCGCTTTCATCTCGCACTTTTTCATTTATAAGGGTTTTGGAGTAGCGTCTTTTTTATTATGCTCGCTGTTTTTTGTGTTTGGTATAAACTTTCTATTTGGAAAGAAAATTTTTTCTCCCGTCCGCAATATAAAATACATAATCATTGGCCTTGTTTATTTCAGTATAGCATTGAGTTTTATTACCACTGGCAGCAGTTTTCCCTGGGGTGGCGCTGTGGGTGAAATGATCAGTGAGTGGCTTACTAAATTTCTTGGAAGCCTGGGAACCGCCGCGCTACTGCTTACCGGCGGACTTGCTTATATTATCTGGCGCTTTAATCCGGTGTTTTCTGTGCCGAAATTGCCTGCTTTAAAACCCAGTGAACAAAATATCACCAAGCCCTCTGAAACTATTGAAAACATAGATAGTATAGAAACAATAAATATCGATAACAAGGATGAAGAAGACGCCCGATTATATGTAGAGGAACATTTTGTAGAATCGCGAGGCAACAACATGAAAGGTGAAAACGGAATTGTGGTTATACCGCCCTCTACAGGAACCGGCGATGAAGATCCATTAACTAAATTATCATTGATTGAAAAAGAAGAGCCAATTGGCCCGCCTTTGGAAATAAACGATTTGTATAAAGAAGGTGTGATAGAAAATATTGAAAATGAAGCCGGGAATTTTGAAATTAATGAAGTAGACGAAAATACAGAAGAACCATATGCAGAAGCCATCAAGCAAAATACCGAGGATACAACCAATGAAAAACTGCAACCAACTAATAAAAATAGCAGCAGCACAAGCGATCTTACTCTGGAAATAAAGTCCGTTGTTCCTGAAGAAATAGAAGAAGAAATACCAACTCTTCCTAAAAAAACAATAGACCTTCCTCCATATGAACCAACACTTGATCTGCGAAATTATAAAACCCCCATACTGGATTTACTGGAGCATCACGGAAGTGAGAAAATAATTCAGGACCCGGCAGAACTTGAAGAGCATAAAAACCAAATTCTCACTACGCTCAAAAACTACGATATCACCATTCAAAAAATTAGTGCGACTATTGGTCCAACAGTCACTTTGTATGAAATAGTTCCGGCTGCGGGCATTCGTATATCACGTATTAAAAACCTTGAAGACGATATAGCTTTAAGCCTTGCAGCGCTTGGCATTCGTATAATTGCGCCCATTCCCGGAAGAGGAACCATTGGTATTGAAGTGCCGAATGTGAAGAAGACGGTTGTGAGCATGCGCACTTTATTATCGTCGGAAAAATTCTTGAATAACAACTTCTCTTTACCGATAGCATTGGGTAAGAAAATCGATAATGAAAACTACATCGTGGATTTGGCTACAATGCCACATTTACTCATGGCGGGCGCCACAGGGCAAGGTAAATCTGTAGGGCTGAATGCCATCCTCGTTTCTTTATTATACAAAAAACACCCATCGCAATTAAAATTCGTGCTGGTAGATCCTAAGAAAGTTGAACTAAGTATTTACAGATCTATTGAAAAACACTTTCTTGCCAAATTACCAAACGAAGAAGAAGCGATTATAACAGATACCAAAAAGGTAATCAATACTTTGAACGCCTTGTGTATTGAAATGGATAACCGCTATGATCTGCTAAAAGAAGCGCACACCAGGAACATAAAAGAGTATAATGAGAAATTCATAAAACGCAGGCTCAACCCGGAAAAAGGGCATCAGTTTTTGCCATTTATAGTATTGGTAATAGATGAATTTGCCGACCTCATCATGACAGCGGGAAAAGAAGTGGAAATGCCAATTGCAAGACTGGCGCAATTGGCCCGCGCTGTGGGCATCCACCTGATTGTTGCCACACAAAGACCATCAGTAAATATTATAACAGGAACCATTAAAGCCAACTTCCCCGCACGGATAGCCTTTAAAGTGTCCTCTAAAATAGATTCCAGAACCATACTTGATGCCGGGGGAGCAGAACAGTTAATTGGTAAAGGTGATATGCTCATAAGCCATAACGGAGAGCTTATCAGGCTCCAATGCGCTTTTGTGGACACACCGGAAGTAGAAAGAGTAACCAATTTTATTGGCTATCAGGATGGCTATCCGGATGCATTTCTTTTGCCGGAATATGGTGACGAAAAAGAAATGGAAATTAGGGATGTGGATATGGATGATAAGGACAAACTGTTTGATGAAGCCGCCGCGCTTATTGTACATCACCAATCCGGATCCACTTCTTTAATACAACGCCGCATGAAACTTGGTTATAACCGCGCCGGCAGATTAATGGATCAATTGGAAGCCGCCGGCATTGTAGGCCCCAGCCAGGGCAGTAAACCCAGAGAAGTACTCATTAAAACAGAAGCCGAATTACAGGAACATTTAAGATCAATTGGTTAAATTTTTGTTGAATCTTTCCCCCATTAAACCTAAGCAGGCATCTGACCGTCTTAGTGAAGTATTAATGAAATATATTTGCGAAAATTTTACTAAAAATTAACGAATGAAAAAATATCTAATGGCTTTTGCCTTAGGATTAGGTGTAGTAACGACAGGTTTTGCCCAAACCAATGATCCTGCAGCAAAAACGATCCTTGACAATGTAAGCGCGAAGTATAAAACTTACAAAACAGTTCAGGCCAGTTTTACCTTATCTATAGAGGACGCAAAAGGAAAAAATCAGGGTATCAAAAAAGGCACCTTATACTATAAAGGATCGAAATACAGGGTAACACTTCCCGGACAGGAAATTTTCAGCGACGGAAAAACAATCTGGACTTATGATAAAGCAGCTAACGAAGTAACTATTTCAAAAGTTGATCCTGCAGGTGGATTAACTCCGCAAAAGTTATTCACTAACTTTTACGAAAAAGATTTTCTTTGTAAACTGAACGGAGAAAAAAAATCGGGAAATAAAACATTGCAGGAAATAGAACTTACTCCTACCGATAAAAGTAAACCATTCTTCAAAGTTTTAATTACTGTTGACAAAGCGGCAAAAAGTATTGTAAATACCAAAGTGCTGCAAAAAGATGGTAATAAATTTTACTATTCAGTAAGCAATTTAAATGGCAACGCCAATGTAAGCGACGCAACATTTGTTTTTGATAAAAGCAAATATCCTGGCGTAGAAGAAGTGGATTTAAGATAATAACACTTAAAATAACAAAATAAAGAGGCCTGATATTTCAGGCTTTTTTATTTTTGGGAACCGGCAGTAGTGCTACTATTAAGCATCGTTGTGTCACTCACTTGTACGGTAGTAATGCTATTGGGCGGTATATAGCATAAAAGGCCGGCGTAGTAACAGCCGGCCTTTCTATTAGAGAGATAAAATACTATTCATTCATCGCCTTTCCGAGAGTTGCCAGAATACCGCCATCTACATATAAGATGTGGCCGTTTACAAAATCGGAGGCTTTGGATGCAAGGAAGATCGCGGCGCCCTGCAAATCTTCAGGATTACCCCAACGTGCAGCCGGAGTGCGTTTCAAAATAAATTCATTGAACGGATGACCGTCTTCACGAATTGGAGCGGTTTGCGTGGTAGCAAAATAACCCGGGCCTATACCATTTACCTGGATGTTGTATTGCGCCCACTCTGTTGCCATGCTGCGTGTAAGCATTTTCAACCCGCCTTTCGCAGACGCGTATGCGCTTACAGTTTCGCGACCCAGCTCACTCATCATAGAGCAAATGTTAATGATCTTTCCGCCGCTTTTGCGTGCAATCATGCTTTTCGCTACATGTTTACCCATAATAAACGGAGCGGTCAGATCCACTTTCAATACAACTTCAAAATCCGCTACTTCCATATCTACAATAGGAATGCGTTTAATAATACCGGCGTTATTAACCAAAATATCTATTGGCCCAATTTCTTTTTCAATTTTAGCAATAGCTTCCATCACCTGCTTTTCATCTGTAACGTCAAACTTGTAAGCGTGTGCTTTATAACCCTGCGCGGCATAGTCCTTAACCGCCTGCTCCAGTTTTTCGGCAGATACATCATTAATGATGATGGTCGCGCCGGCTTTTGCCAAAGCAATTGTCATGGACATTCCCAGTCCATGTGTGCCACCGGTTGTAAGAGCAACCTTACCTTTTAAATCGAATAGTTCCATGTTTATATTTTTAAAATTATCAGATACTAAATTTAATTACCACAATGAAAATATTTTATCTTAACTCATTTGGCTGTACAATATCCATATCGCCATAATCGAGGTTTTCACCGGCCATGCCCCAAATAAATGTATAGCTGGCGGTTGCTGTACCGGAGTGTATAGACCAGTTTGGCGAAATCACTGCCTGGCAATCGTCCATCCAAATATGCCTTGTTTCCTGCGGCTGGCCCATAAAGTGGCAAACAGCCTGGCCTTGTGGCACTTCAAAATATAAATACACTTCCATCCTACGGTCATGCGTATGCGAAGGCATGGTGTTCCACACACTGCCGGTTTTCAATTCGGTCATACCCATTTGCAATTGGCATGTTTGCAATACACTGTTTACAATTAATTTGTTTAAAGTACGTGCGTTGCAGGTTTCAGGAGCGCCCAGTTGTACCACTTCCGCTTCTTTCTTTGTAACTTTTGTGGTTGGGAATTGCTTGTGAGCCGGCGTGGAGTTGAAATAAAATTTTGCCGGAGTATTTTTATCATTGCTTTCAAAAACCACTTCTTTATTTCCCTGGCCTACATATAAAGCTTCTTTAAAATCCAAATCATACACTTTACCATCTACACTTACTTTACCGGCTCCGCCAACGTTGATTATACCCAACTCGCGGCGCTCAAGGAAATAAGGCGCTTTCAGCGGATCTATTGCTTCAAGCAATAATTTTTCACCTACAGGAACCGCGCCACCTGTAATAAAGCGGTCGAAGAGTGAATACACCATATTCACATTACCGGGTTCAAACAAATTTTCAATTAAAAAACTCTCTCTAAGTTTTTTGGTATCATACTGTTTAACATCGTTTGGATGTGAACTGTGACGTACTTCGTATTTCGTTGCCATATCACGTTTTATTTAGTTAATAATTATTTTTATCTTAAATCCAAACCCAATATAAGATTGGACGAATGCTTGCGTGCTATTTCACTATCAATTACATTATCCACACCCTGCGCATACTTCGCATCATTATACTTCAGGCTCGCTATTTTTAACCAGTCCACACATTCATGGTTGTAATCGTATGGCTTTATTTGCTGCCACGGCCATGCTTGTTTATTTGTTACATACGGGTATAAAAAATCCGTCGCTTTTTTCAAGCTTTTTCCCGAAGGCGAAGTATAATTCCAAAGATCTACATTTACTCTTTCGGCCATATAAGCCAGTGAATAAAAAGCTTTCATAATAAAAGTAGAATAATGTAATCCGATGGTGCGTTCAAGTTCTGCGGGAAATGCTCCCTGGTCATCCTGCTGGGCGTCAATACGTTTTTTTACATTCTCTATCACGGCCTTTTGTACGTCCTTATTATTAGTGAACAACGCGTAACACATGCGCTGCATTTCATAATAAACACCATGATTATTCTTCGCGGACGCTTCTTCCTTTCCGTTATCGCTGGTTTGCAGCCAGTTCAAAAAATCACCAAACCACTTCATCATGCCTGCCTGATCTTTTTTTGTCCAGTATTTCGAGCTTTTTATCAAAGCTATGCCATCTACCACTTTCACAAAATGACGGCTGTCAATAACCCCTGCGCCACGCCCATCGTTACGGCCTTTGACGGCTTGCGAAAAATTCAGATTCGGGTTCATATGTGTTTTTTCATCAAGAAAAAATACACGAATGAGTGTTGCCGCTTTTTCGGCATATTTTTCATCACCGCTAAAATAATATGCCGCGGTAAGCTTTTCAACCGCATTTACCATTTTTGGCAATGCTTCTTTATCAGGATAATTATCCACTTCGGGATTACGCACACCGTCTTTTCTTATATATGGCAACCCATCCGGTTTTGTGGGATCGGGAAACCAATATGGTGCAATGCTTACATAATCGTGCTTATCTGTAGCAGGCGATGCGTCTTTTTTGTAAGTAACAGAAAATGGTCCGGCATTCATGGCCTTTTCAGCATCTTTAATGAGCTGATTATAAGCCGGCATTATGGAAGGATCATTTTTCTTAATCTGTTCCTTACTTTTTTGAAGCATTTTTACATCAAGCACATAAGTTTCCGGATAATTTTTTTGCGCATTTGCGGCAAATGTAAAGCACAATGCCGCTATTATGGTGAAAAACTTTCTAATTAAAATCATAATATTTTTTTAATAACGTTTATCAGTGATTATACTATTGCAGCAATGTCGTTTACTTAAGATGAAAGATAATTATGAGCCGGGCTACAGAATAAGCATTGAGCTTTTGTTGCGTCGCACTCTTGTACATTTGGTTCGCTATTCGGCGCTTAAGTTAATGCCATTACTACGAAATGTTACAAAGTAGCGTATGAATGCTGCACATTGCCCAATAGCATTACTACCGCACAAGTGAGTGACACAACGATGCTTAATAGTAGCACTACCGCCGGTCAAAAAAAAACATTCGCGCATTTTTACGCTAGTAATGTATAAACCCCACGGAGATTATGCACTACTAGTTATTCTTACCGCTTTTCTTTTTCTTAATATTTGGTTGCGCAATAATAAATTTTTCAGGGTCGTAACTCGTAAATTTATAATTTCCCATCCATTCAAACTGCTGTGAACCTGCAACAATCTTATGTTTGGCTGTATCGGAAGCTTCTCCGTTCGCCAACATTAATATCCATTTTTTTCCGGATTTGGCATTGAGCAGAATTACAGTTGCTTCTTCATTTGAAATAACTACTTCTACTTTATCAAAAGAGCATGTAGAGCCCACGCTGGCTTCTGTTACGCTATTAAAAGATCCGTGCGCTTCAATAACTGACGCGAACACATGATTTTCCTGATCTTTGCTGCGTATGGTAATTCCGGGTTCGTGACGCAAATTAAAATTAGGATCGGTAGCGCCGGTTTCCGTTAAATAAATTTCTTCACCCGGTTGGGTAGCGGTTAAAATGGTATAAAAACGTTTTTCGTTGAAAATCGTAAACAAAGTATTCACGCTATCTGCCGCGCCTTTGGCTCTTACAAACAAATGCTGATAACCCTGGTTCTTTCCAAAAGGTTCCAATTTCTCAGCAGCCTTATACCTGGAATTGGTTTCGATAAGCGAACCATTATAATAAAAGTTATAATCGTATTGATGCTTTTGCGGAGATGTTAACCTGAACACATCTATAATAACCGGTTTCACATAATTATCGTCGGGCCTTACCATAACCAGCGTTCGCTGCATGGCAACACCTGCATAAGCGGTTGTGTCTTTTGCACTCACCACCTGGCATCGCGAATTGGAAATATCGTTGAAATGAAGAAACGAATATTTATCATCCGCAAGTTTGACATTGCCGTTGTAGTTTGATTTTCCATCTACCGTTACGGTATTATGCGCGATGGTTTGCTTAGCCCAGGACTTTGTTTCAGATAAATATCTTCCACCCTGTTTTTGTTCAATGTTAATAAAACGGGCTGCGCCATAATCAGTAAAAATTTCTTTATCCTGGTCATAATAACTCATGGTAAGTTTATCGAAATGCCCGTGATCCATGCCATAAGTAGAGTATTTAAGCATGGTAGTCATCAAATCATTTGATGGACCATAACGCATAAAACAAACTCCGCCTTTAGCGCCATTAGCGCCATCGGAAAATGCAACTGACTTCCAGTTAAAACTAGCAGGCACTTTACCGGCTGCTATATCGGCAGCCACTTTAACACCATCCGAACTCAACATTACCCGATCCTGTTTGGTGGCAACATATAATAATGACCTGTCGTTTTGCAACGATCCATAAGTAATATCCACGGCATATACAAGTTCACCGCTCAACCAGTCTTTTTCTTTTAAAGCATCGTTGAACGGAATAAATTGTCCATGCGTATCAGTCATTTGCAAAAGTGTCGGCGTAGTCTTCGCTAATACGGAATCTTTAAATGCAAAGATCTTTTCGGAGGGATTGTTATTGTCAACGGCCTTAGCCAGCAAAATAAAAGGCATAATAGCATAACGCTCATAGTATGCTCCTTCCGCGTAATATCCATCAGGAGAATACAATTCACTGATCTGTGCAAGGAAACCCGATTTCTTATCTTTCTTAATACCATAAAGCGCTTTCTCTACAATATCTTTATCGCCCATTGCGTAGCCGGCCATCGCCACACCAGCAACGGACCATGTGCCGTGGTTATGAATGCGGTTAAATGTCTTCGCGTCATTTTCCATCATGTACTTCACGGCCTTACGCAAAAGATTTGTTTCAATAGTATTTCTTTGATCGCCTGTTAAATAATCATAAACACAATCGTAAGATTGTGCCACATGCACCAGCCAAACAGCATCGTTAAGGCTTTGCCAGAACATAACGCCCGGCGAACCGGAATGAACGCCCTGTGGATGCACCCCTAATGTGGGATACATTTTCGCATAAGCCAGTAACATCGCCTTCAGATATTCGGCGTATTTTTTATCACCTGTTACCTGCCACACAATGCCGGCATTCAGCATATCCAGGTAATTGGTTTTATGTTTTTCATGCGTATATCCGCCACCGGGATCTTTTGGCACCGGCACTTCAACACCTTTTAGTATAGCCGCGTCAACACTATTTTTGGTTTCAGAAAACGTTTTATCAAGCAAAGAAAATTTACCCAATCCTTCTTTAATAGCCTTTACACCCTGTTGTGTAAGTATAATATTGGGATGCATGCCTGTTTGCGCTTTTACAAACATTACCGGCAGCAGAAACGCGAACAACAAAACCAGCTTTTGCATACAATTGAATTTATAACCGTCAATAATGTTAAAACCAAACTCAAAAAAAGGTTGGTGCTTTATTTACATATGCACCACCTTTTTGATTTTAACTTAAAACAACAAAAACCATCTTTAAAGTCATTTATCACTACAGCTCTATCGTCTAGCTAAAGAAAGTACCTCCATTAATATCAACATTAGTACCTGTTATGAAAGAGGATTCATCAGAAGCAAAAAAACACACTGTTTCGGCAATTTCCATAGCCATACCTTCACGGCGAAGCGGGGTACCATTAGCTACAGCGGTACGCACCTCCGGCTTTGAGAACCTGTCGTGAAACGAAGTGCTGATCATACCCGGGGCAAGCGCATTTACACGAATACCGCGAGGCCCGAATTCTTTTGCACAAGAACGCGTATATGTCATCACCGCGCCTTTTGCAGTGGCGTACATAGATGCGCCGGGTCCGCCACCATCACGTGCGGCCTGAGAAGAAAAGTTGATGATAGAGCTTCCATTAGGCATGTGGCCAACAATAGCTTTGGTAACAAAAAAGCAGCTTTTCATATTCACATCCATAAGGAAATCGTACCATGCTTCGTCTTGTTCTTCAATTGTTTTGCGGCCTACCAAACCTCCTACTACATTCACCAACACGTGTATGTCATTGCCAAACGCTTTTACGGCTTCCGCTTCCAGCCTTTGCACATCTGCCCATTTGGTCATATCGCCCTGCACCACAATGCATTCGCCTTTCGCGTCTTCAATCATTTTTTTTGTTTCCATCGCGTCGTTTTCATTATCAAAATAATTGACTACAACTTTTGCTCCTTCAGACGCGAGTTTTACAGAAATAGCACGGCCCAAATCTCTGGCGCCGCCGGTAATTACAGCTACCTTTCCTTTAAGTTTCATGTTTCGTTAATTAAAAAATAAAAAATTGATATTTTAGAATAAATACGTTTATATGTTTCCGTTATGATTAATTTTTCACGTTATCCAATGGTTCTATTTTACCTGCCATTATAAATATGGACAATAACGACAGCGGCACCAACATGGCAAGCATAATAAAGAAAAAAGTCCATTCGCCGCCTTTAGTAATTTCAGGCACAAACAGCATACAAAGAATGGTACCCAGCACCGCGGCCGCACCACCCAAGCCCGCTAAAGAACCTACCGATTTACCGGAGTGCAGGTCACTGGGAATAGTTTGAATATTGGTCATTGTAAATTGGTAACCACCCAATACGAATGCCATAAGTATAACCGCGGTATTTACATTTGACGCGTACATGGCCGCAATAATTGAAGGCAGCGTAATGCACGCACCGGTTACAATTGCCGCCTTGCGCGAAAAATTAACACTCCTGCCATTCTTAATAAGACGACTCGACATAATGCCGCCTGCTATACTTCCCACAGCGGCTCCCGCATAAGGAACCCATGCGGAAAAAGCGACCTGCTTAATATCAAGATTGAATACTTCTACAAGATATATGGGAAGCCATGTTACAAACATCCACCATATGGGATCGAGGAAGAAACGCCCTAGTATAACCGAATAATTTTTTTTGTTTGACAATAATTGTCCCCACGATTTTTTAGTATCGCAGTTAAGTTTTGTTTCCGGCTGCCCGGACAAAATATATTCCTTTTCTTCTTCTGTAATCCATTTGTGTTCTTTAGGGCCTTTTTTGTTTATGATAAGCCAGGGTATAAGCCACAAAATTCCCAGTGAACCAACAATAACAAAAGTTACCCGCCAGCCAAAAGAAAGATAAAGCATTCCTATAATGATTGGCGCCAGTACAGATCCTAAAGAAGCCGCCGCGCCAAACAGTCCCTGAGCCAACGCCCTTTCCTTTACCGGAAACCATTCCGCGTTAGATTTGGTTGCACCCGGCCATGGACCGGCCTCTCCCAAACCCAACATCATGCGGAATCCGCTTAAAGAAGTAAGGCCTTTTGCAAGAGATGTCATCGCATCTGCAATGCCCCATAGCAAAACCGAAACCACAAACCCCTTCCGGGTACCTATTTTATCATATAATTTTCCTGATAACAACTGGCTTGCACCATACGCTATCATAAAACAAATGGTAATAGTGGCCATCAAATCTTTTGCTTTTTTCGCCACATCATCCGGCGAGGCATTTACATCAACCAAGCCAAGATCATAGCAAATACCACCACGTTTCGAGTATTCCAAAATGCCATTCTCTTTTAATGAAACGGATTTTTCAGAAACAGTTTGAGTAGTGCCGTCTTCATTTGTAAGTATATATTGCCCGGTTACGTTGTTATAAACGGCGAATCTCTCTCCCGGCTTTCCGGTTTCGCTTATTAAGTATTCAATTTTTCTGTTGGTAAGCCACATATAGTTGAGCGTGCCGCGATCAAGATAATTGATAACCGTAACCAGCAAAATCAGGCTCAATACCCACCAACGTAAACCTTTTAACTTCATGATATGAACGATAATAATTTGAAAATATAATTCCGGGCGAATTTTTTCTCAATTGTTTAAACAACAAAATATTAATAAGATGTTTATGTAACCGGCAGTAGAACTACTATCAACATCCGTTGTGTCACTCACTTGTACGGTAGTAATTCTATTCAACTAATGAAACAGCCTTACTAAACACTTATCGCTTTCCCGCAAACGCAGCTTAGCTAAAAAGACTCTTATTCTATTTCTTCAGGAAATCCTCACGCATAGGAGCAAACACATCAATTAGTTCTCCGGCCTCCAGGCAAACCGCGCCGTGCCACGCGTTTTCAGGAACAAAAAACCCTTCACCCGCGTTTAATACTTGTTTTTTTCCTGCGATAGTTACTTCAAAAACCCCGCTAACAACATAGGTAGTTTGAATATGAGGATGCTGATGTTCTTTGCCTATTGCGCCTTTCTCAAACAAAACACGCACCATCATAATATCTTTATTATAACCCATAATCTGGCGTTTCAGCCCGGTATCAGGAGTTTCAAATGGCATTTCGCTTTGCAATAAAAATTCTTTGCTTTGAGTATTCATGTTTTTTGGTTTTTATACAAATTCAAATATTCAAATTCAACGGATTGTTGTTAAACGGCTTTCGCAATAATGCGCCTTTCACTCCGCTCAATAAAGAACAAAAAGTTGAAGTGTGCGACGCAACAAAAGCTTTATAGCAGCACTATAGCCGGGCCCATAACAAAACTTCCATAATACCCGATGCTGATTATAAATTTCAACTCCTGCCTAATAAACTTCCTCTCACTCCACGCCCAGCACTTTTCCTTTCAATCCTTTCGTTAATAACGCTGTGCCGGGTTTGTAATGAAAATTTTGACCTGTTACAGAAACATATTCAGGTTTCAAATTGAACACCGGACCGGTTACAGCCTTTCCAAAAAATGAAAATATTTTTCCGGAGTTATACAGGTTGCAATGTGTAATGGCAATTTTATCCCACCTTCTTTCACTTAGATAAATGCTGGAACCGCCACGTCCACTGTTAGAAAAAGCAAGATTGCTGATGTCGACTTGCTGCACTCCGATAAGGCGCACAACAAATCCCTGTTCACGATTATTAACATCTTCAAACACGCAATTGCTCATCTTTAAAGTAGGGCCCGTCGTACTTTCATCATTACCGCCACGGTATAAGTTCAATGCGCTTCCCAGCACTTTATACCACACACAATTTTTAATTTCCACATACTCCGCGTTATACTTTCCTACATCATCTTTTTCAGCGGCCAGGTAAATGGCATCTCCGGAAATATCGTGAAAATAACAGTTGTTAAAACGCAATGTATCCGCGTAAGACGTGGGAGCGGCCTTATAAGGATTAAACGAACCTTCCTGGAAATAAGCGAACTCGCAATTACTTATTGAAGCCGAATAAGTTCCGGTCATTTTTGGCACTGTGGTTACACAAGCCATGGGCGCGGCTTTCCCGTCAACAGGATTGCCGTCAAAAGAAAGGCCGTCCAGCTCCAACACACCACCATCAGCAATTGTTATAAAAGAGGTTCGGCCACTTGTTCCATTATAATGCAATACAGGCTTAGTTTTTAACGAAGGCGCCTTTTCAATGCGAATGTATTTTGAAACACTGATCGTTTTATCAATAAAATAATCACCTTCTTCCGAAAGCCTGATCACATCGCCATCGCCAGCTTTATTAACAGCGTCTGACAGGGTGTTTTGGCCGGCTTTCACTATTATCTCATTTCCCGGAAGCATTAGTTGCTTAGCGGGTTTTGCCACATACCAATCCGCTCCGCAAGATTTTTTTTCGGCGGCATTTGTATTATTTACCGGCTCACTTATTTTTTTATCGGCAAATCCTTTATAAATAAATTTTCCCGATTTCGTACATGCTATATTGTTAGAAAAAATGAATCCGCTAATATTATCCAATGCGGTAAACACCTTATCGCTTTGTTTATTATAAAAAACGTTATCGTGCATCCTTACATTTACAGGAGCAGCAGTACGCTCAAAATCGGCACCCACACACAATAATATATTATCGCAATCAACCCAAGTGTTTTTATATATTTCCGCGTTTTTCACCTGGTGATACCTGTTAGGTAAAGAATTGGGAACACCATTCATAATGGCCAGCGGCGCGAAAAACCGATCGCCTTTTAGCTTGTAGAAATAATTATCATACACTTTTTGTCCTTCATTAATAATGCGGATGCCGCCGGTAAAAGGTTTGTTGTTGCCAATAAACGCGTTATTGTTTACCGTGTTATAGTGCCCGTGCCGCAATGCCAAAACACCTGCGCATTCATACAACGTATTGTAGCGAATGATATTATTACACGATTTTATAGAAATAACTTCCACTTCGCCATCGCAGGATTCAAAAAAATTATTTTCAATAACGGTATTAGAGGAAGTGAGTGAATAGGTGGAATTTCCCGCACGAATGGTTTCGCCGCCATTAGAACCAAGGTTTGGCCTGCGGCCAAAATAATTATGATCGATGCGGTGATAATTATTCTGACTGCGCTCATCATTCAATTCTATCACCAACAGGCTGCCATTGTTCAATTTATTCTCTACGCTGTTATGATCAAAACGGTTGTGCTGCCCGTAAAACCTCACCCATGTATTATCCGTAGAGCGATCGGGAGCATTATAACCATTAATCGCGCAGTTGGTAATGCGGCAGTGAAAAGCAAGATCTTTACCATTGCGAAACTCTATAACATTGCCGCCGGCATATCCGTTCACAAAATAAAATCCGTTTACTTCCACATACTCGCCGGCTAAGCTCAATGAAGATTTTTTTGAAAGAAACACCTGCCCCGGAGTTTCAGCTTTAATGACAATAGGATTATCAGCAGCACCTTTAGCGGTAATAGAAAGTACCGCGTCGTTGTAAACGCCGTTTGCCAGAATTAAAACATCGCCGGGCTTAGCTTTTTTTGCGGCTGCGCAAAGCTCATCTATGGAAGTAAATTTTTGGGCATATGCCATGCAGGTAAGTATGCAACAAACCCCTGCGACAAGCAATCTTTTCATATACAGGTATATCTATTTTATTCAGAATGTTAACAACAATACATTATAGACCAACTCAAAATTGGCTTACACCTCAAGCCTTTAGTTAATTTGGCAACAGAACTTACTAAAAAGCGTAACTATACTTTGCATGGTATAAAAATTCGCGATGCTTTTTTGTGTATCAGCAGTATTGCTACTATTAAGCATCGTTGTGTCACTCACTTGTGCGATTGTAATTCTATTGAGCTAAGTGAAACATTCATGCCCGAGTTTATACCGCGTACAGTTCACCAATTATAAACAAGAACGATAATCATGCGCGTTTCCGCATAGGCTCAAAAGCGAACAAACCGTTGAAGTGTGCGACGCAACTAAAGTTCAATAGTAGCATTGCAGCCCGGCCCATAATAAAAACACGCCATAAACGACGGCCTGATTAATAGGAATTTGGCAATGGTTATTTTTCGTCCCGTGTTGAAATCACATGCGGACTACAACAATGGGTGTTTATTTAAAATTCCAAATCGGAACGTGTAAAAGTTTTTGATATTTCAAGCGTTTCCATCAAATGCTGCCGCATTATGGCTTCAACGCCTTTAATGTTTTGATCCACTATGTATTGAAACATTAGTTTATGTTCCAAAAGCGTTGAATCCGACACATTAATGCACACATTATACTTCTGAAAGTTGGATAATATATGCGGCACAATAATGAGCATAAGCGACCACAACACCGGGTTTTTGCTGGTTTCAGCTATTTTCAGGTGAAACATCATGTCTTCGTCACTTGCCGGCGTTTCGCCCACTTTCACTTTTCGCAAATAAGTTTCCAGGGCACTTTCCAACTCCTGTATATCGTTAGGCGTGCGTCTTTCCGCAGCCAGTTTAGCAGACGCGACTTCCAGCAATACCCTTGTTTCAACTAACGAATGAAAACTGAAATGATCCAAATGCATGATATTACCCAGCATCCCCTGTATAGCGGGCACGCGCAACCCCGAAATAACGGTACCGGATTGCGGCTGTATTTTAACGATACCATAAAATTCCAGTTTCTTAATTGCATCTCTAACGTGCAAACGACTAATGCCAAGCTTTTCAGACAACTTCCTTTCGGAAGGAAGTTTGTCGCCCGGTTTCAATTGTCCCGAGCTTATCAGATCCTTTATTTGCTTTATGATCAGTTCTGATGGCTTCTCTACGGAAATTTCTTCAAAACTGTTGAGCAGTTCTAACATTGATAATCGCGATTTATGGAGCAAATATAACGGTAAAAACAAATTGGAAAACCAGTTAACCAATAAATAAAATTTGTTAACATTTTTAAAATGTCACAAATAATTGAAATTCAATAATAAAAAAATTGTTTAAAAATTTTTATTTTCAAAATTGACTAACCAATTGTATAAATTTCTACTTTAGCTCAAGCAAACTAAAGTTTGTTAGTGTTCTAATTTATTATTTTCAAAACGTTTAAAAAGCTTGTCATGCGATTAAAATCGGGCATTACACTCGTTTTCAGCCTCTTACTTAGTGTAATTGCATTTGCTCAGAAAGCCGTTGAAGGAAAAGTGACGGATGCTAAAACTGGCGAACCAATGAGCAATGTATCTGTAAATGTAGTGGGAACGAATAACGGGACTTCTACAGATTCAAAAGGACATTTCTCCATTAAAGTAGGAAACTTATCAACTGGAAAACTTGGATTCACACACGTAGGTTACAAATCACATTTTGTAGAATTAGAAGGAAAGACTTCCATTGAAGTAAAGCTTCAACCATTAGAGGTTACAATGGAAGATGTGGTTGTTATCGGTTATGGAACTGTAAAAAAATCACATTTGACAGGGTCTGTTTCCAAGTTTAAAAATGACCGTTTGGATGAAACCCCGATGCCAAGCCTGGACCAGGCCTTGCAAGGAAAAATTGCAGGCGTTAACATTCAAAATACTTCTTCGGAAGCCGGAGCCGCCCCCAGAATAAGAGTTAGAGGATTAAGTTCCATTAACGCCTCCGCGGATCCATTGGTGGTTATTGACGGGCAGCCGGTTCCCGATGGGCTCGCATTTTTAAACATGGCGGATGTGGAATCTGTGGAAGTTTTAAAAGATGCCGCTTCCGCGGCGATTTATGGCTCTCGTGCGGCGGGTGGCGTAATTATGGTTACCACCAAAAAAGGTAAAGCGGATAAACCTAAATATACCGTAAAAGCTTCATGGGGTAAAAAATCCGCATATAAGCTGCACCCAATAATGACCATAACGGATTATACCAACCTGTTATATGCCGAAGCCGCGCTTAGAGAAAAAGACCCGAACGAAACCGGCACCAAAAACAAAATCAACAACAATGAAAGAGCAGCATATATTTTAGAAACCCAAATTTTAGGAAATGCTGTGGATTGGCAAGATCTGGCAGTAAGATCGGCGAATACTCAAAATATTCAATTCGGAATTTCAGGTGGTAAAAAGGAAAGCCAATATTATATTTCAGGAAACTATCAGAAAGATGAAGGTATCATGTACCACAGCAGTACGGAAAAAATAAGCCTTAGAGGCCGCATAGATAACCAGTTAAGCAAAAAAGTATCATTAAGCTTAAACTTAAACCCAAGTTATACCAAAACTGAAAGACCCGGCACTAATTATATTGACTTCTACAGGTTCTACTCTTTCATGCCGCCGACACATAACGATGTATCTGCCGCTTTTGTAAACCAGTTACCGGGCAACAGCGTAAAACCGGGAGACTGGGCGCACCCAACACAGTTTAATAATCTTTTTTATAGTGGATACATGCCGGACGGCACTTTTTGGTCAGGAGCAGTCGCACAACCTTTTAATTCGTCTAACAACAATCCAAAATCATTACTGGAAACACGTAACATTTTTACAAACCAGTACCGCATGTTGGGCTCCGCTGATCTGAAAATCAACCTTGCAAAAGGCCTTGACTTCAAAACATCAGCAAGCGGTTACATTAATTATAATGACGGATTCGATTTCACTATGCGCAATTCAAAAAAGAAAGGAGATCCAAATGTTGGTGTTGCCACTAATCAACTATACATTGATCTTCTTTCTGAAAACACCCTTAATTACAGCAAGACGATTAAAGACCATTCCTTTAGCGCTATGGCCGGTTTTACTGCTGAAAAAACGCTATTCAGAATTAATAAGCTGACCGGCATGGATTTGCCAAGTGATAATATCAGAACTTTAAATAATGCTTTAACCATTAACAAAGACAGTTCCTATACAAAAAGAAATCAGGTAGGATTACTATCATGGTTGGGCAGGGTGAACTATAGCTTTAAGGACAAATACCTGTTCTCTGCCAGCTTCCGTGCGGATGGCAGTTCCTATTTTGCACCCGGTCATAAATGGGGGTATTTCCCGTCAGCATCTTTGGGCTGGGTTGTTAGCAATGAAGAGTTCATGAAAGATGTAGATTGGATAAATCAATTAAAACTTAGAGGAAGCTATGGCGTAACGGGTAACAACCGCATTCAGGATTTCGCTTTTGTTGATTTATTATATGCTTCCAGCTATCCATTTGGAGATGGCACAGGAACACCTGCTCAGGGTGAAGGGCCCTCTAATGACGTTATTTCTAATCCGAATATTACCTGGGAAAGGACCTTTGAATTTAACGTAGGTCTTGATTTCTCCGCATTTAATAACATTCTTTCCGTGTCTGTTGACGCGTATAAAGCTAAAACCGACCAATTGTTGCTTCAACAATCTACAATGGCTTTTACAGGAGCAACCAAATTTTGGAACAATATAGGCCAGGTGCAGAACAAAGGGGTGGAAATTGAAATATCTACCAATAACGTAAGAAGAAAAGATTTCACCTGGAAAACTTCCGCGAATATCGCTTTCGCGAAAAACAAGCTGCTACAATTGGGCGGAGAACCTTACCAATGGAATAATGGTGAAAGAAACGAAATATATTCAGCTAAAGTAGGCCAGGAAACGATTCATTTCTGGGGCTACAAAACCGATGGCGTATGGCTTTCTGCGGAACAGGTTAATGACGCAAAGAGCGGCAAGCTGGTAGGAAACGGCAATAAGAACTCCAATGTATTCGCGGCGTACTTTACTCCTGGTCAATTAAAACTAAAAGATATTGATGGCGACAGTGTTATTACAGCCGCTGACAGAACCGATATTGGTAAACCATTCCCTGATTTCACATGGGGTATAACCAATATGCTAACATACAAGGCCTTTGATCTTTCATTCTCCTTCCAGGGAGTTCAGGGCGCATCTGTTATAAATGGCGACGCGTTTTATAATGAAACGAAAAGAATCAACAAAAACTATGTTAACAACCGGTGGGTAAGCGCCATGTTCCCCGGCGATGGCAAAACACCTTATGCGATACCTCCTACTGGAGCAGTGGATTGGATGCTGACAGACTATGTAGTGCAAGACGCTTCCTACTTTGCCTTAAGAGAAGTGATACTGGGATACACATTACCGTCAAACCTTGTAAGCAAAGCCAAACTTAGAGGCTTCAGAATATACGCATCCGCGCAAAACCTGTGGGTACATATGGCCAAAGGATATAAAGGAATTAATCCCGAAGCAAGATACACATCATCGCAATACGCGAATCCTTTGGTGGATGGCTATCAGAGAGGCGGATTCCCGATGATCAGATCATTTATTATTGGACTGGATATTAATTTCTAATTACACAAAAGCTCAACAATGAAAAGAAGTATTTTATATATGATTTGCGGCGGTTTATTGTCGTTAACAGCCTGCAAAAAAACAATTGATCTGTATCCTGAATCAAATTTGAATACAGGCACCTATTATTCTAATCTTACCGAATTGACAGCCGGATTAACCGCTTGTTATAATGGCTTACAGACCCCTCTCAATACCGAATGGGCATTGACGGAACTGAGATCGGATAATACCATGCAACGCGACCCTGGTTCTTCCAATAATGACAATACCGAGTTTAACGCTCTTGACATGTTCATGCCCAGTACAACAAATACCTGGATATATGATTACTGGAAAGCCACTTATTCCAATATTCGTAATGCAAATATTGTATTGGAAAAATTGGGAGTAGTATATGACAGCACAAAAGGCGAAACCGAATTCAAAGCCATTAATTTACCAATTGAAGACGCGGACAGGAAAAGACTTGCAGGAGAAGCTTTGATTATTCGTGCGCATCATTATTTCAATATGGTTCGCTTATTTGGCGGCGTATTCTTAATACCACGTTCTATTTCTCCCAAAGAAGCAAAAACAATCAACAGGTCTTCCAGGGAAAGTATTTATAAATTCATCGTTGCTGATTTAACAGCAGCTAAGGACGCAATGCCGACAACCAAATACACTCAAATGGCAGCCGCGGACAAAGGAAGAGTAACAGGCTATACCGCCAAAGGAATGTTAGCGAAAGTGTATCTCACAATGGGAAACAAATCTGCGGCGATTCCATTATTAACAGATGTTAAAGACAACAGTGGTTATGGTTTGGAATCAAACTACACGAATGTATTTTCAACATCCAACGAAGTGAATAAAGAGATATTATTTACCGTGCGTTTCAAAGCCGGCGGTCTCGGATTAGGCTCTCCATTCGCGAACTGGTTCGCTCCGTATAGCAGCCAGACAAACGTCATAAATGGCGATGGCAAAGGCTGGAACTATCCTACAAGAGAAATAGATACACTTGTTTTATTGCCAAACAGCGATCCTAGAAGAAGCACCCTGATTGGCACATATACGGTTTCCAAATTCCCCTTGTATGTAAAAAAATTCTTCTCCCCTGTTACCATTGCAAATGACGCTGAAAATGACTGGCCCGTATTGCGTTACTCAGATATACTATTGATGCTGGCAGAAGCGCAGGGATTTAACGCAAACAGCATGGCGCTTATTAACATGGTGCACACACGCGGAGGACAGAATCCTGAATTGATAGAAATTGATAGTCAACAAGAATTTGAGGAAGCATTAGCTCAGGAAAGAAGAATTGAATTCGCTTTTGAAAACCAACGTTTCTTTGATTTGGTTCGTTTTAATACTACCCTTAATACCATAAAGGCCATAGAGGTCATGCAAAAACATTTCGAAAACGAGTTTGCGACACACTATAAAAATTATGCTTCGCTTACTTTGGATGATTTAAAAGCGAGGGTAACCACAGAAAAATTGTTGTTGCCCATTCCGCAAACCGAGCTCGATACCAATCCGGAATTTGGTATTCCTCAAAATCCGGGTTATTAATTGTATAAACTATTAAACACAACTAAAGCAGAATAATTTATGAAACAAATAAATAAAAACTTTCTCTTTGTTTTTTTACTGGTGGCCATTAGTATGGCAGCTTGTAAAAAAGATAAGACCGGAGGTACCGGAGGCAATATAGAAACAGGAGATTATATTTTCAATAACGTCTTGAAAACTTTTAATCCTTCAACTATTACAGGAACAGCCAGGTCTCAGGATCGCAACGCTATTGTTTTTTATTATTTGAAGAGAGATAAAAAAACAGATACGCTGATTAAACAGGATTACTTAAGCGAAAAACCTTCAGAGTATAATTTTTCATTTAGTAACAACGAGATGCAAAAATTGACAGCAATGGATATGTCGATTGTTACCGGCATTCGCGTTTTAATAAGAAACGAGAATCAAACTACTTATGAAAAAACCATGAAGATTACTTATTATGATCCTGCAGCGCCACAACTCAGCAACTTTGTAACATCCTTAACACCCACAATGCCCGGCTTAACTGATATTAAGGGTACCATCACTTCAGAACCCGGCCTGGCGAAAGTGTATTTTTATGATGACAGCACCGGCGCATACACCGTTATTGATAGCATTAGCGTAAATAATAGTAAAGACTATTCCCTGGACTATAAGTATGCCTACAGAATGTTTACAAAAAATCTGAAAGTAGAAGCTGTTGATATTTACGGATTGAAAAGCAGTACAATTATAACATTTACCAATGTGCCATTCAACCCAAGTATCACACCTTCAGCCGAAATCTTCTACTATGCGTTACCTGATGGCGGAGCAATCATTTCAGGAAGCATTGAATGTTATTCTAACATTTCTGAAATAAAGGTTTACCAGGTAAAAGGAGCCAGAGAAACACTTATATCACCGGCAGGAATTGTAGTTCCGGCAGCTAAAACTTACGACTTCAGCATTACCGATTTCCCTTATGAAGCAGGAGTGGATACTTGTAAAATAGTTGTAAAAGATGACGCGGGAAGAACGGGCACTTCTAAAATCACCCTAAATGAATTGCCTTACTATTATTGGAAAAACGTTACAATGACCGCACAAGGAAATGCCACAGGAGGAGGAACAGCAAGTTTTTTTGTTGGAGGGAATATCGCGGGATCACCTACTTTAGGTAATTGTGAGGTAGTCGGTGCAGGTATCGATTCAAAAATCGATTTCTTTGTTTTTTGCAATAGTTCAAATGTTTTTTCATTTTATAATCCATCTCCTACGAGCGCAAGCACTATAAGCAGTTACAGATGCAGTGGTACGAGTTGGGCTCCTACAACTTCCAATTTAAGAACAACTTATTTGAAAGTAGTCGCTGCAGGCAATAATTTGTATAGCAAATATCCGAACCTAAGCGATTTAAGTACTGCGTCCACCGGATTGGCAACCCCCACATCTGGTAATACAGCACAATCATCTTCATTTAACGTTTCAAGTGCATACCTGATCAATGGCACAATCAATCCTCCTAGTGGAGGAGCAGCGAAAAATATTCTGATAAAAGTAAATTCTCTGAATATTCAAACCAACCCAGACAATCCACTTTCTACTATCAACATAGATATCATGAAAGAAAAATAATTTTTAACATCCAATATTTTGAATCTAAAGCTACCTCCGTTGCGGAGGTAGTTTTTTAAAAAAATCATACCCATGAAAAAAATATTCACAATTCTGAGTTTCGCAATTTTTACATTAAGCGCATTCTCCCAAACAAAGATCAAATCATATGATGCCTCCATTTGGGGACAATCGCAACGAACAAAATCCGGTAAAGGCTGCTCTTTTTCCATTAAAGATGCAAAGCCCTATGCTATGGATGAAATAGTTAAGAAAAACAAATCCTCGGCAATTGATGTAATGTGCAGCTTTTCCGCAGCCGGAAAAAACGCGGGCTTTACGTTGTGTGCCCCGGGAAATCCTGCTATAGCCGATATCGACTATACACCAAAAACCGGCACTTATCCTTACAAAAACTTTGACGGAGGCAGTAAAGATCCTGAAGGTGCAGGCTGGATCAAAAACTGGACCACACGCAATGAAACCAAACTGCAAAAAGTAAACGCGGACTTTGATGCAGCTACCGCAGAAACAATGAATGCTTTAAACATAGAGAGCAACTACATGATTAAAGGTGTAAAAGCAGGAGATGTTATCGCGTTCGAAACTGCCGCCACTTCTACTACTCCATCTAAAAAAGGATTGATAAAAATTGTAAGCATCTCTGATGATCCGGATCGTTCGGATAAAGCCGGAGAAGGAAGTTTCCAGGAACTGAAAATTAAAGTAAAAGCTCAGGGTAATTAATAATTAATAATGAACAATTAATAATACTGTTATTGAGGTATGACGACAATATTTAACAAACATCTTTTACAGCATACTGTTTATTGCGCACTGATTGCAGTATACTGCATGCTAACCGCCGGTTCTGTGTATGCGCAAAACCAGGACACTATTCAATACAAACCGGTTAATGTACCGGAAGGATTTACCAAACAAATTGATGTTGTATATACTACAGCAGGTGATTGGGAAGGACGTGTCGATTTTTATTTACCTCCAAACAAAGGCAGCAAAACGCCCATTGTTATTAATATTCATGGTGGCGGCTGGAACAAGGGAGTAAAGGAATCGCAAACAGGTTTCAACACTTTCTTTAAAGCCGGTTATGCTGTAGCAAATATCGAATACAGGCTTTCTCAACAAGCTACCGCGCCTGCCGCCGTTGAAGACACCCGCTGCGCTTTACTGTACATCATTAAAAACGCGGACGCGTTAAATATTGATATAAACAAAATCGTAATCATGGGAAGCAGCGCCGGCGGACACCTTGCGTTAATGGGCGGCATGTTGGGCAATGATCGCCGGTTTGATAAGAATTGCGATAAAATAAAAAACGTAAAAGTAGCGGCCATCATTGACAGATTCGGAATTACCGATGTTTGGGATTGGAGTTATGGAAAAATCAAGACCAGCAAATCCGCTACACAATGGCTTGGTGAAAAAGCGAAAGATGAGAAATTCGCGAAATCGGTATCGCCGCTGTATTATGTAAATAAAAACAATCCACCGATCTTTATTGTGCATGGAGACGCGGATCCAATTGTTCCTTACCAGCAATCTGTTGATCTGAAAATGAAGCTCGACAGCGCGGGTGTGAAAAGTGTTTTTATGACCGTTGCCGGTGGTGATCACGGAAAATTTGATAACAGCAAAAAGAAAGAAGTGGAAGCCGCCATTATGGCCTGGCTTAAAGAATTAGGAATTTAGCGAACCAGAATATAAGTTGCGCAACTTATATTGTTCAATAGATATTCAACCGATGAACGGAGCGTCGCAACCCAAGCCCAATCAGGGCTCAACTGCCGACTCCCATAAATATTCTTCACACCAATTTTAAAAGAGTGCATAGTAAACTCAAAAACAATTTGATTTTATTATGCACTCTTTTCGTTTTAGCCAATCCAATACATTCTTCAAATTCGGGTGTTCATATTTTTTTATGGGCCCGGCATTATTACTACTATTAAGCTTTTGTTGCGTCGCACTCTTGTACTGAAGTAATTCTATTGAGCGTTTGCCGCTCCCACGATCTTTCATCATAAAGCTTCCAACTTTCAATTTTCAACTAACTAAGGCTGACGAAAAGAATTATCTTTAACATACAATCTATAAACATGTGGCTAAATAACATCCTGGAAACAATTGGCAACACGCCGCTTATTAAACTGAACAATATAACAAAGGACATTCCCGCTACCATTCTTGCTAAAGTGGATTATTTTAATCCGGGCAATTCCATAAAGGACCGAATGGCTATTAAAATGCTGGAAGTGGCTGAGAAAGAAGGCAAGCTAAAACCCGGCGGCACCATTATAGAATGTACCAGCGGCAACACCGGCATGGGGCTTGCGCTGGCAGCTTGCGTGAAAGGTTATAAATGTATTTTTACAACTACCGATAAACAATCGAAAGAAAAAGCGGATATACTGAAAGCGGTTGGCGCGGAAGTAATTGTATGTCCCACCAATGTGGAACCCGACGATCCGCACAGTTACTACTCCGTTGCCAAAAGGCTGGCGAAAGAAATTCCCAATTCGTTCCATTGCAATCAATACGATAATCTTGCAAACCGGCTTGCACACTACGAAAGCACCGGTCCGGAAATTTGGGAACAAACAGAAGGTAAAATAACACACCTTGTTTGTACAGCTGGTACAGGCGGTACTGTTACAGGAACCGCCATGTATTTGAAAGAAAAAAATCCAGACATTCAGATTTGGGCGATTGACGTGTACGGCTCTTTGCTTACAAAATTTTTTCGCACCGGCGAGATAGATATGAAAGAAGTGCATCCTTACGTTTCCGAAGGTTTCGGAGAGGATTTTGTACCCGACAATTATGATATGAGCGTTATCGATCATTTTGAGCAGGTAACAGATAAAGATGGCGCGGTGATGGCCCGAAGAATCGCGAAAGAAGAAGGCCTGTTTTGCGGATATAGCGCCGGAAGCTGTTTACAAGGATTAATGCAATTAAAAGACAAATTGAAAAAAGACGATGTGGTGGTTTGCATTTTTCATGATCATGGCAGCCGCTATGTGGCTAAAATATACAACGATCAATGGATGATGGAACGCGGCTTTCTTGATGTAAAAACTTTTAAAGACATTATAAACGGCAGAAAAAATTCGCAAAAGCTTGTTGCCATTGATATTGAAAATACTGTAGCGGAAGCTGTGGAGCTTATGAAGAAACATGATATTGAACACATACCCGTTTGCGACGGCGATAACATTACCGGATCGATAAGTGAAAACGGTTTGTTTCAAAAAGTATTTTCCAATCCGGATATTAAAAACGCTAAAGTTAAAGATGTGATAGAGCACCCCTTTCCTATTGTGGATTTCAACACGCCGGTTGAAAAACTTGGAACCCTCATTAATAAAGAAAACGGAGCCGTGCTGAGTAAAGATGAAGTCGGCAGCTATCACATCGTTACTAAATATGATGTAATTAACGCGTTGGGAAAATAGATACTAACAGTAATCGATATTCTATTTTATGAAGACTATAAAATTCATTATACTCGTTTTTCTGTTGTGGTTTATGGCACATTCAATTTACATCACAATTGACGGATTGTACAACAAACCACAACCTGCGGATATCGCATTGGTTTTAGGCAATAAGGTAAATGAAGACGGCTCATTATCTAACAGGCTAAAAGCCAGGCTGGACAAGGGTATTGAGCTATATAAAAAATCGCTTGTAAAGAAATTGATTGTAAGCGGCGGACTCGGAAAAGAGGGATATTACGAAGCGGAAAAAATGAAAGAATATCTGATTGCGAATAACATTCCCGATACATGTATTATTGCAGATAACAAAGGCGATAACACTTTGCTGTCAGTTAATCACACCCTGCGTATGCAGCCGGTGTTGCAGTATAACAGTGTAACCATCGTGTCGCAATTTTATCATATTGCCAGAACAAAGCTATTATTTCACAAAGCAGGATTTGCCAATGTGTCAGGTGCAAGTCCCGTTTATTTTGAATGGCGCGACTTCTATTCTATAGCAAGAGAATTTTTCGGTTATTATAAAACGTTAGTATTTGTAAAAAAAGAAGATTTATTAAAACTTATATAAATCGAAATAAGTCATGTGTGTTTCACCGCTTTCACCATACGGTTGCGCCCCTGCATGTCTTTCCGGATTTCAACACTGTCAAATGCTTCGTTTTTGAATAGTTGCGCCACTTCATCAGCGAGATTCATGTGTGTTTCAACATATATGCTTCCGCCTGAAAAAAGATGCAATGTTGAAAATTGTAGTATCGCCTTATAAAAAATTAACGGATCTTCATTTTCCACGAACAGTGCAAGATGCGGTTCAAATGCCACAACATGTTTCTCCATTTCGGATTGTTCACTAGTGGGTATATAAGGCGGATTGCTCACAATTACATTATACATTCCTAATTTTTCGCACTCCTCCTGATTCAAAAAATTCAACAAATGAAATTGTATGGCAGCATTCAGTTCTTTCGCGTTTTTTTCTGCAACTGCCAATGCGTCGCTGTTCACATCGCAGCTTTCAATAATAGCGGAAGGCAATTTTGTTTTCAAAGCAATGGGAATACAACCGCTTCCCGAACCAATATCCAGTATAAGAAGCCCGCCTGTATCTTTTCCGGCGTCATGTATTATCCACTCCACTAACTCTTCAGTTTCGGGTCGCGGTATCAATACCGATTCATTTACAAAAAACTTCATTCCATGAAACCATGCTTCACCTAATGCATACTGAACCGGCCTGTGTTTCAACAAGTCCGTTGTTATTTGTTCCAATCTTTCTTTTTGCGCCGCCGGCAAACGAGACGTTTTATTAACAACCCTATCAATCTTTCGCAGGCCGGTTACATTTTCCAATACCCAATCAGTAATGTTAGCGGCTTCCCTACTGTCATAAACATTCATCAATCGCGAAAGTAATTGTTGTTGCGCTTCCAGGATAGTCATCTTTCAAAGGTAAGATACGTGCGGATATTTTTGAAGTGAGAGGTCAGAAATCAGAAGGCAGAAGGCATCGTTTAAGCTGATATAAAAGGCTGTTTAAGAAAGAGTTTTTGGATACCGGCGGCAGTATTTCATGGCATCATCGTTGCGTCGCAATCACTTCATCGGTTGTAATGCTTTTCATCGGTTAAAATAATTCAGGCTTGCCGTTATCAAGATGTCCAACACCTTTGAGGTATAGGACATCTGCATACAATCTCTGACTTCTGATTTCAACATAGCTTGCCTGTACTTCAACACTGGCCACTGGCAACCGGTAACTGTGTCTTCTGACCTCTGTTTTCCCTACTGCCTACTGCTTACTGCCAACTGCCCACCGACTTCTTATTTCCTTAATTTTCTTATATTAGTACACAAATCCTACTACAATGGCCAAAGATCTGTTTCAATCGCCGGATTACTATTTAGTGGATGAATTGCTTACAGATGAAAATATTCTTGTAAGAACAAGTGTAAGAGACTATGTCAAAAAACATATTTCTCCCATTATAGAAGAATACGCTCAAAAAGCGGAATTTCCACAACAAGTAGTAAAACAATTGGGCGAGCTTGGATGCTTTGGACCAACCATTCCGCAAGAGTATGGCGGTGGCGGACTTGATTACATCAGCTACGGATTAATGATGCAGGAACTGGAACGCGGAGACAGCGGCATCAGAAGCACGGCATCTGTACAAGGATCGCTGGTAATGTTTCCTATTTATGAATATGGCAGCGAAGCGCAACGAAAAAAATATTTACCCAAGCTGGCAAACGGCGAATGGCTTGGCTGCTTTGGTTTAACAGAACCTGATTATGGCAGCGATCCCGCCGGTATAACCACCAACATAAAAGATATGGGAGATCATGTTTTGCTCAATGGCAGCAAAATGTGGATCAGCAATGCGCCTTATGCGCAAGTGGCCGTAGTATGGGCGAAAGATGAAGAAGGCATAGTGAAAGGGGTGATTGCGGAAAAAGGGATGGAAGGATTTACAACTCCTGCAACGCACGGCAAATGGAGCTTACGGGCATCCGCAACCGGAGAACTTGTTTTTGATAATGTGAAAGTACCGAAGGAAAACATATTACCTAATATCAGTGGCCTTAAAGGACCGCTGAGCTGCCTTACTAAAGCCCGCTATGGCATTGCCTGGGGTGCGCTGGGCGCAGCTATGGATTGCTATGATACAGCGCTCCGCTATAGTAAAGAGCGCGTTCAGTTTGATAAGCCAATAGGCGCATTTCAATTGCAGCAAAAAAAACTAGCCGAGATGATTACAGAAATCACAAAAGGGCAATTGCTTAACTGGCGCCTCGGACAGCTTATGAATGCAGGTAAAGCAAACCCCGCGCAGGTGAGCATGGCAAAACGAAACTCCTGCGAAGTGGCGCAGCAAATAGCGAGAGATGCACGCCAAATACTAGGCGGAATGGGCATTACAGGAGAATACGCCATAATGCGCCATATGATGAATATTGAAAGTGTGATAACTTATGAAGGAACGCACGATATCCATTTATTAATAACCGGTTTGGATATAACAGGGCTGGATGCATTTAAGTAGTAGAAAATGAGCAGTAGAAACAGCTTCGCTGCCAACAACCATCAACCACTCTCAAATCACACCCTTTGTACTGGGCAAATAATTGCTTAATGGATCTCGTTTTACAGCCATTTTAATAGCTTTTGCAAAGGCTTTAAAAATAGCTTCAATTTTATGATGTTCGTTGTCGCCTTTGCATTCAATATTCAAATTGCATTTGGCGGCATCGCTGAAAGATTTGAAAAAATGGAAAAACATTTCCGTGGGCATCTCTCCTATTTTTTCTCTTCTAAATTCGGCATTCCACACAAACCAGTTGCGGCCTCCAAAATCAATTAGCACCTTGGCTTCGGCTTCGTCCATAGGCAACGCGAAACCATAACGCTCCATACCGCGCTTGTCAGTAAGCGCCTTCGCGAAAGCTTCGCCCAATGCAATACCTGTGTCCTCTATGGTATGGTGTTCATCAATATGCAAATCGCCTTTGGTAACAATTGTTAAATCCATTTTTCCATGACGTGCGATTTGATCAAGCATATGATCAAAAAAACCTACGCCTGTTGATATAACAGCTATACCACTTCCATCCAAATTGAGTTCAACATGAATTTGGGTTTCGTTGGTGTTGCGATCATGTACTACAAACCGCTGACCAAGTTTTAGAAATTCATATATTTTGCTCCAGTCCGTAGTTTCCAGTGCAACGGTAGTTCTACGCAATTCTTCTGTTTTTTCACTTATTTCGGCTCCGCCTAAATCCTGGTCAGCGTTTAACCAAATGGCTTTGCAGCCTAGATTCTTGGCGAGCTGCACATCCGTTATCCTGTCGCCTATTACAAACGAATTTGCCATATCATAAGCCGGATTATTTAGATATTCTGTAAGCATGCCTATGCCGGGCTTCCGGGTTGGCGCATTGTCGGCAGGAAAAGATTTGTCGATATGCACTTTTGAAAAATGAATACCCTCGCCTTCCAGGCTTTTTACTACCAGGTTATGCAACGGCCAGAAAGTGTTTTCAGGAAACGCGTTGGTTCCCAGTCCATCCTGGTTGGTAACCATTACCAACTCATAATCCAGTTCACGGGCAATGCGGCCCATATACTCAAACATGCGCGGATAAAAAGTCAGTTTATCAAATGAATCGAGTTGATAAGTAGGAGGAGCTTCATTAATAAGCGTTCCGTCGCGATCAATAAAAAGAACAGGTTTCATTAAACGTAAAAAATAAAAAATGATGATAATAATGGTGCCGGCCGTTTACAATTATTCGATATGCCGTAACAGCGTACTAAAGCAAATTTCGCACATCGTGTGATTATATGCTGAATTATTTTGTTGGATGGTTGTGATTAGTTGATGGTTGCTGGTGTGCCTTCGCAAAGTGGCCTCCCTACACACGCAGCAACGGCAACTCCCAAACATTCTTGTTTAATACGGCGCAGCCGTGTTCTGACCCCTGATATCTGATCGCTGTTTTCTCTACTGCCTACTGTCAATTGCCCGCTCAATAGCATTCCTACCGTACAAGTGAGTGACACAACGATGCTTAATAGTAGCACTACCGCCGGTTCCATAAATAAAAAGCCCTTTGGTAACTGTTCTTTTATTGTATCAATACGCTTTTTTGTTGGTAAAATATTTTTCACTCAGCATTTTGTCTTCACCATAAACATCTTCATAAAATCTTATTCTGCCTTTATCGCCTTCACAGGTATTATACCTGATGTACAACGGAAGTTTTTTAAACCCTGACACCACATGTTTTTCCTGCCTGTTCATCCAGGCTTTTATAGTATCGGCAGGAAATTTCAAAGTATCGTTTCTAATAAGGTAATCGGATAGTTTTTTCCACTCTTGCACACGCACACAACCGTGGCTAAGAGCACGGTATGAATTTGCAAACAACCGGCGCGCATTGGTATCGTGCAAATAAACGCTGTATTTGTTTGGAAAATTAAACTTAATTACACCCAGCGAATTATCATCGCCCTGACGCTGTTTTAGTAAATAAGGGAAATTGTTTTTACCAAGCTTAGCCCAATTTATTGTGGACGGATCTATGATACTGTCATTTGCATCCACTACCATTAAATTTTGTTTGTTTAGATAGTTGATGTTATTCTGAATTTTGGGAAGCATTTCCTTAAAAATAATACTGTAAGGAACTGTCCATTGCGGATATGTAATAAAGTTGGTAATGCTGCTGGTAAGCAACGGCGTGCGGGTACGTGGAGTGCCGCAAATGATTTTCGATTGCAACGCAATAGTATCCGCATCAAAAACTTTTAACGAAAACGCGGGTATATTCACCCATGCAAATGCTTCAGGCATGGTATCGGGCAATTGCTTGCACCTGTCCATTGTAACGGCAATGCGTTTGAATTTTTCCCAATCGGTATTGTTAAGACTTTTAACCACCGCTTCATTTATCTTTCCGGTTTCTTTTAGTTTTTTACTACGTTGATACGCCATTACAGCACTTTTAAACCCGGTAGAATCGCCTTTCACAAGCAGGGTGTCAAGAAATCCTTCTTCCACCAATCTTTTTTGTACAAGCGTATTCAATGCGAGAGAATCTTTATTGGGATAAAAAATGTAAACAGATGGTGTAAGATCTGCCGAATCCAGGAAAGCCGGCAAAGCCTCTTTCAATTGCGTATAGAACCGGTTTTGAGGTTCCTGGTTTCTGAGTACTTCCAGTACATTTCCATTTGCTATAGCATTGTTGAATTGTTGAAAAAAATATTCTTCGCTCAACAGAGAATCATTTTTTAATGTAACACTGTCATTTTTAAAACGTCCCAGCTTCAGATCTTTTGCCATGCTCAACCAGGCATCCGTAAGCAATACATCAGCTTTGGTCCACAAGGCCGCATTTTTTCTGGAAGTGGGATCTGAGTAAATTTTATTTTGAAAATCGTTTAAGATCCGCACATGATAATCTGTTGGAAACAGTCCATATTCCTTAGCATGAGCAAGCATATAAAAAAGCGAATCCGCAATTGGTTGCCAATGCTGCTCTTTACTCCAAATGGTATGAAACCGGTTCTCGTTATAAACGCGACTAACCTGTTTCAGCACATTTAGTTTTACAGAATCATTTAGCTTTCCATTGTTGGTATTTACATAGTGCAACAATTCTTCAATATTCTCGCTTACAACCTTTTCCATCTTCTCGGGCTTGTCCACTATCACCTTATCAGCCGGCTTATCGGAAGCATTATTACAAGCAGTCAGAAAAAGAAAAGCTATAAAAGACACGCAAATTTGTTTCTTTGCAAAAGACCAACGATGCAACTTCATAATTAAATACTGATTCTTAAACCATGTGAAAAAATACTCAGCTAATGAATCAATTTGATTTTATACGATTAACAATTTGTTTTATTTGGCTTTCGCAGAATGGCACTGCTCAAACCCTATATGTTGTCAAAGATGTAAAACAGTATGAAAAGGTTGCCGCTACAGACAGCACCCAGCGAATGATTAATATTGGAAAAATTCGGGGCGTACAGTTTGATCTTCGCTATGCCACCGGTAACAATTTTACTCATCACGTACTATACCCGCCAATAAGCGATTCATATCTAAGGCTGAATGCAGCTAAAGCTTTGGCAAAAGTGCAACACGAATGTACTACAAAAGGTTATTCTCTGAAAATTTTCGACGCCTACAGGCCATTCGGTATTTCTAAAAAAATGTGGGACCTGATAAAAGATGAACGCTATGTGGCCAATCCCGTAAATGGCAGTAACCACAACCGCGGCATTGCTATCGATCTTACTTTGGTAAATCTGAAAACTGGCGAAAATGTAGATATGGGCACGGATTTCGACAACTTTTCCGACACGGCTCATCATACGTTTAAAAAACTTCCGAAAAGCGTTGTGCAAAACAGGAAATTCTTGAAAAGAATAATGGAGAAATATGGATTTCAAGCGCTTTCAACAGAATGGTGGCATTACAGTTTTGGCAATGCAAAAGATTATGATGTGCTGGATTTGAGCTTTGAAGAGTTGAAAAACCCGTAATAAGCCCCTTTTCTACTTTTTATTTTTGGGAACCGGCGGTAGTGCTACTATTAAGCATCGTTGTGTCACTCACTTGTGCGGTGGGAATGCTATTCAACGGGTGATGAGTTTTGAGTTTTGAGTTATGAGTTATGAGTTATGAGTTATGAGTGCTTTTGTTTTCATATGCAATCAGTGTACAAAGCACTCTCAATTCTCAATTCTCAACAAAATAAGCACGTTCAACTCTCAATTCTCCATTTATTTAAATTTTTCAGTTTTCTCATCGCCGGTAATATCGCCATTGCTGCGAATTTGTATTTGCACACTGGTGATCCATTCATTGCATTGCTTATTGTATAAATATTCGTTGATGTCGTTAATCACTTTCATTACCGCATCATACTTACCTTCCACAACTGTTGCAAAAGGCCCTACCTCGTATTTTACACCTGATTGCTGAATAACCGCGATAGCTTCATCAACCCACTCATAAGGATGCCTGTCCTTAACAACCGGAATAATTTGTATGGATGCGTTTATTATATAATTATGCATTGATTTGAAATTTGAAATTTGAAATTAGGGTGCTAAAGATAGTATACTAACGGTTAACAACAGCCACCCTATTATTAATTATTCATTATTAATTATTAATTATAAAGCAACATTAAGTCGGCTAAAACAATTGCGGTAACAGCTTCCAACACAGGCGGCACACGCAATGCAATGCAAAGATCGTGACGCCCTTTTACTGAAAAAGTTTCCATTTCATTTGTTTCCCAATTAAATGTAAACTGGTCTTTTGGTGTGGAAGAGGTGGGTTTTACCGCTATGCGAAATACAAGCTCATTGCCATTTGTAATACCGCCTACAACTCCGCCCGCATGATTGGTAACTGTTTTTCCTTCAGCATTTTCAATAGCGTCATTATGCTCAACACCAAACATTTTCGCGGCAGCGAAACCGGTTCCGAACTCAATGCCACGCACAGCAGGAATAGCAAACACCGCATGACTCAACAGTGATTCAACAGAATCAAAAAATGGTTCTCCCAGCCCGACCGGCAATCCCTTTACGCGACATTCTACTATACCGCCCACAGAATCCTTTTCTTCAATCGCTTTTTGCAATCCCCCCTCTATATCTTTTTCTCCGCCAATTTCGGTTATAGTTGCCTCAACTTTTACATTGCCCAAAATTTTTTTTGCAATTACTCCTGCGGCCACAACACCTACCGTTAACCTGCCGCTGAAATGCCCGCCGCCGCGGTAATCTTCATTTCCGTGAAACTTTTTATTAGCAACAAAATCAGCATGCCCGGGCCTTGGCACTGCACGCTGCTTTGCATAATCGCCGGAACGTGTATTATTGTTTTCAAATAAAATAGTGATAGGCGCACCGGTAGTTTTATCATTAAATAAACCACTTTTGAAGAAGGGTATATCATCCTCTTTGCGTGGCGTTGTACCTTTTTGCTGCCCTCCTTTACGACGCTCCAGGTCTGGTAAAAGATCTTCTGACTTTAACGGCAAGCCTGCAGGACAACCATCAATTAAAACACCTACACCCTCGCCATGCGATTCACCAAAAATATGTACTCTAAATATGCGTCCAAATGAATTCATGTTTTAAATTGTATGTTCTTAAAGATATTATTGCAAAAATAAGAAGCTAATTCTATAAGGATGTTGTGTCGCTGAATCACTGTAACAGAACCGTTTTGAGACTTAAGCAATAAGCACTCATAACTCATTACTCATAACCCATAACTTCTTCCACCCCAGCCCCCAATTTTCTTAAGTGTTCATAAAAATCCGGATATGATTTATCAATTGCTTCGGCCACTTCAATTGTTGTGTTACCGCTAGCCTGTAAACCAGCCACAGCGCAGGCCATAGCAATCCTGTGATCATGATGCGAATGAACCACAGCGCCTTTTATACCTGTGCCACCATGCACTATCATCAAATCATCCTGCAGATCAATTTGAATACCTAATTTACCAAACTCTTCCTGCAATGTAAGCGCTCTGTTGCTTTCTTTATAAGTAAGACGTTTAGCTCCTTCAATTACAGTTTTCCCTTTACAATAAGCAGCCAGCGCTACCAATGGAGGAAACAGGTCGGGGCATTCCGTAGCGTTAAAATGAAACGCTTTTAATTGCGCATGTGTTATTTCTATTTTTGATTCTTCTATTGACATGATGGCTCCACACGATGCAAGCGCTTGCAATATAGCTTTATCGGCCTGTGTGGAAAATATATCCAAACCCTTTACGGTTATCTTTCCTGCAATGGCACCGGCAACCAATAGAAATGCCGCACCGCTCCAATCGCCTTCCACAGTATAGTTGATTGTTAGCGGTTGTTGATTGTTAGCGGGTTCTATTATGAATTGTTCGTAGTTATTATTTTCAATATTGTAACCAAAATGTTTCAGCACATTCAATGTAAGATCTATGTAAGGCTTACTTTTCAAGTTGGAAACATTGATCACAGTAGGTTCTGTTACCGATGCGGCATACGCGAACAATAATCCTGTAAGAAATTGTGAGCTGAGTGAACCATCAATAGTAATCTCTTTTGCCTGCAAAGGCCCTTTAACAACCAACGGCAGTCTTCCATCATTTGACTTCACCTGGATACCAAGATCGGGCAGCACTTCATCAAAAAAATCCATTGGCCTTTTCAGCAAACTGCCCTCACCATTAATAGTAACAGGCACCTTACTCATAGAAATAATTGGCGCAAACATACGAATACCTAATCCGCTTTCGCCACAATCAATACGCTCGTTTGCAGCGCACACTCCATTGCTTGTAACATGAAGTTCATCATTAACCAACTCGACGACGGCACCCATTTGTTGTATCACATTTATCGCTGCCTTGTCATCATTACTATGCCCGGGATTGCGGATAATAGTTTTACCCTTATGCAGCAAGGCCGCCGCACATGCACGCTGCATAGAGCTTTTAGAAGCCGCAGCCTGTATAGCACCCGATATTGAAGATGGCTGTAAGGTTACATTCATAATGTTTTTATTTGGCACACTGCTAATAATTCTTAAATCAACTCTTTCAACTCATGCAATGGAATAGTGTGAACAACAGCTTTTCCAATTTTTTCAAGTAGTATAAAGTTCATTTCGTCGCGAACTTTTTTCTTATCGCGAGTTAAAATATCGAACGCTTTTTCTTTATCATACTCAGCCAAAGTTGGCAAACCGTATTTACTTAATAATGCCATTACCCGATCGGTATGTTTAAAACCCAATAGCTTTTTAGAAATAAAAGCCGCGGTGGTCATACCAATTGAAATCGCTTGTCCGTGGCTGAGTTCGTATATATTTTCTACTGCATGGCCTAAAGTATGACCATAATTAAGCAGGCGTCTTTCGCCTTGTTCAAATTCATCACGTTGAACAACACCCGCTTTTATTCTCGCATTTGCAAAAATCAGTTCAGATAATAAGGCTTTACTCTTTTGAAAATTCGATAAAGTTTTTTCATCCAAAAGGTTGAACATGCGTGCGTCTTTTATACATGCGTGTTTAATGATTTCCGCAAAGCCGTTTACCCACTCGTTTTCAGGCAATGATTTTAAAAGGCCATAATCGTATAATAAAAATTCAGGCTGGCGAATTGTTCCCACCATGTTTTTATACACACCTACATCAATTCCGTTTTTACCACCAATGGCAGCATCCACCATTGCAAGTATTGTAGTGGGAATAAATCCAAAACGCACACCACGCATATATATTGCCGACACGTAACCTGTAATATCCGTAACCACGCCTCCTCCAATGCCAATGATAAAAGTTTTACGGTCGGCGCCAAACGCAAGCAGTTGTTCAATTACAGAATCTACCGTAGGTTGAATTTTATAAGCCTCACCTGCTTTTAATACGATAGTATTCCAACCCTTAAACTTTTTTTCGTGATGTTTAAAAACATTTTCATCGGTTATGATTACTGCATTTTGCTTATCTACAATTGTTTTAAGCCCGGTAATAGCCGCATCAAAATAAAATGTAGTAGCAGCAGTAGAAAATTTATAAGTTATCTTTTTCATTGGTGGTTGGCTGTTGGTTGTTGGTAAATTGTTTGAGTAAATATTTTTGGATACCGGCATTAGTTTTCATGGCATCATCGTTGCGTCGCAATCACTTCATCGGTAGTTTTTCATGGCAACTTCTTATAGTTGAAAATTGAAAGTTGAAAGTGCTTTAAACAGTGATTACAAGCAAAAACAAAAGCACTCATAACTCAAAACCCGCCCAATGGCGTTACTACCGCACAAGAGTGCGACGCAACAGTTGCTTAATAGTAGCACTACCGCCGGGCCCATAAAAATAACGGCAATTATTATAAACCACGCTTGTATTAAAACCGAATGCCGAACACACACTTTATCAACCATCAACTAACAACCAACAACTATTTTACGAATTCATAATCTTGTTCTGATGACTGATACTTTCCATATGCAAGGCATCGTAGTATTTGGTAATAAACTCTTTGCTTAGCCCAAGTGCTTCGCCTTTTTTAAATGCACGGTCAAGTATTTCATTCCAGCGCGTTGTTTGCAAAATGGTAATGCTATTGTCCTTTTTATACTGGCCGATCTTATCGGCTACTTTCATACGTTGCGCAAGTATCTGCATTAGCTCATCATCAAGGTGATTGATTTGCTGACGCAGTTTTTCCAATGCCGCGTGATATTCATCGGAATTGACATCTTCCTTTCTCCACACAATTTCACCAAGCAAGGCCGCGAGTTTTTCAGGAGTAATCTGTTGTTTGGCGTCGCTCCACGCGTTATCGGGGTCTATATGGCTTTCAATCATCAAGCCATCATAATCGAGATCGACACTCTTTTGCGATACATCCAGCAAAATATCTCTTCTACCGCATATGTGCGAAGGATCGCAAATCATGAGCATTTCAGGATTGCGGCGTTTCATTTCAATAGCAAGATGCCACATGGGGGCATTACGATATTCACTATTACCATAAGAACTAAAGCCGCGGTGTACAAGTCCGATTTTCTTTATACCGGATTTTGCGACACGCTCTACCGCGCCGGTCCACAATTCCAGATCGGGATTGATAGGATTTTTTATAAGCACCGGCACATCCACACCACGCAACGCATCAGCTACTTCCTGCACGCTAAAAGGATTCACGGTGGTGCGGGCACCCAACCATAATATATCCACATCAAAATTCAATGCGTCTTCTACCTGCTTTGCCGTAGCCACTTCCACAGCAGTAGGCAAACCTGTAAGCTTTTTCGCATGTAACAACCAGGGCAAACCTTTTATACCAATACCTTCAAACATACCGGGCCTGGTACGAGGCTTCCAGATACCTGCACGCATTATGTCCACTTTACCAGTGGCCGCAAGGCTTTGCGCCGTTTCCAACACCTGGGTTTCAGTTTCTGCACTGCAAGGACCGGAAATAATTAACGGACGCTTGTTGCTCCACAGTGATTGTACTTGTTCTTTCATAATATGATCTGTTACTTGCATTGTATATAATTGTAAAGTTATCGAATTAAAGTGTAAGGTGTGAGGTGTGAAGTGTAAGACATTAAAAGCTCACGCCTTACACCTCATGCGTTATACCTCATTTAAGTATTCTCTTTATTCTATTAGCGTTCTCTATAAGTTCGAGTAAATAATCATAATTCTCTTTTTCCAAACACGCTTTAAATTTTCGTAATTGCATGATGTGTTCATTCAATACATCCAAAACATTCTCCCTGTTTTGTTTGAAGATAGGCACCCACATAGCGGGATTACTTTTCGCCAAACGAACCGTGCTTTCAAAACCTGCGCTGGCCAATTCAAAAATGGCATTGTCTTCCTTTTCTTTTTCCAACACCGTATTAGCTAACGCGAATGATGTAATGTGAGAAATATGGCTTACATACGCCGCATGTACATCGTGTGCTTCGGCATTCATTTCCACAAGGTGCATGCCTATTTTTTTATAAATACTTTTCACAAGCTCTGCAGCATCCTCATCACTATCAGAAATATTACACATTACAACAGCCTTATTTTCGAAAGCGCCTCTTACTGCCGCGGCAGGTCCGCTGTACTCCGTACCCCACATTGGGTGCGTTGCTACAAATCTTCCACGCTTCGGATGATTTTTTATCGCCTCCAATAAAAGATCTTTTGTAGAGCCCATATCAAAAACAACCTGGTTGTTAATCTTGTCAAGTATAGCTGGCAACAATTCAACCATTTTATCAACAGGGATAGACAGAACAATTATGTCACTGTCAGCAACAGCATCATTAAGGTTCATTTGTTCATCAATGAAACCAATCTCAAAAGCTTTTCTCAGATGTTCTTCATTTGCATCTACACCGATGATTTTGGAAGCAATTCCATGAGCATTCAACTGCATGGCCATCGAGCCACCAATCAACCCAACTCCTACTATTGCGATTCTTTTACGTTGCATGTTTATATTTGAAATTTTTGATTTGAGATTTGAGATTCTTTTATTCAGCTTTCGTTATTGTTTCCAAAGATCTTTTATGTTATTTAGCTTCTCTGCCATTATTCAGAGCATCTTTTAATGCATACTATTTATTATGAACCGAGCTGTATTGCTACTATTAAACTTCCGTTGCGTCGCACTCTTCAGCGGTTTGTTGTTTATTGAGCGGGGGCAACTTTTTATTCTTTCGCTACTAATGTTATTGCATTTTTACCCACCCCCGTTTTACACTTTAATCATCAATTCACTTCCATTGCTAATTCACATCAACTTTCAACTCTTCTAATGGCTTCTTCGAAGCGCTCTACCGGCGCACAAAGGCTTATTCGAATATAGCCGTTGCCATTGCTACCGAATATACCGCCGGGAGTAATGAATACATTTGAATTATACAAAACTTTATCACTTAGCGCATATCCATCAACGTAAGTGTGTGGAATTTTCGCCCATACAAATAAACCCGCTTGCGATGTATCATATGTACATTGCAAAATGTCCAGCAATTCAAATACTTTTTTTCTTCTTTCCCGATACACAGCATTCACGCTGTTATACCAGTCTTTTCCAAGATTGAGCGCTGTGGCCGCGGCGAGCTGTACCGGCAAAAACATGCCGCTGTCCATATTGCTCTTGAAGCGGAGCACTTCATCAATTCGTTCTTTAGCTGCACACATTACCCCAACACGCCAGCCCGCCATATTCTGGCTTTTGCTTAATGAATTTAATTCTATCACTACATCTTTCGCACCCTCTACACTTAACAAACTTTCCGGAGTTTCATTGAGAATAAAACTGTAAGGATTATCATGTACTACAATTATATTATGTTTTTTTGCGAACGCCACAATATTTTCAAACGCCTGTTTGGTAGGCAATTGCCCCGTAGGCATATGCGGGTAGTTCACAAACATTAGTTTTACTGCGCCTTCATTTGCTATTACTTTATCAAGGGCAGAATAATCCGGGAACCAATTATTAGCTTCAGTTAAATCATAATAAACACATTTGCCGCCGGCAAGTTTTGCCGCACTAGTATATGTAGGATAGCCTGGGTTAGGCACCAACACTTTATCTCCTTCATTCAGGTATGTCATGCATATGTGCATGATACCTTCCTTACTTCCGATAAGGGGAAGTATTTCAGCATCGGCATTGAGCTCTACATGATACCATTTTTTATACCAATTGCTTACAGCTTTGCGCAGTGCCGGCGCTCCTTTATAACTCTGATAACCATGCACATTCGGCTTGGCACATTCTTCCTGCAATGTTTTTATTACATCTGGGTGTGGCGGCATATCCGGACTACCAATTCCTAAATTGATAATGTTTTTGCCAGACTTATTCAATTCATCTATTTCACGCAGCTTTTGCGAAAAATAATATTCACCTATTCCGTTGAGCCTGTTTGCAAGCATAATTTGAGATTTAAAATTTGAACTATTTTAATGCCGTTTTACTTTACGTTTTCAAAATTGTCAACATCGCTCATATCTATTCTACCGTTGAAGTGAGTGACACAACCGGAGTTGAGATATATTCTATCGCTCACTCCAAAAAAATTCTTTTAACAAATGGAGAGCCTGAATGCCATTAGCTTACTCCGCACATTATACTAATTCCATTTCCCTTTTTTGTACACACCGTACACTTTCAAGTCTTCGGTAAGGGGCTTTATACTTCCGATTACTTCATTGAATTGTTCGAGAGAATTAAACTCCATATCCGCGTGAAAAGAGTATTTGAAATTGCTTCCGGGAATGGGGAAACTTTGCAGTTTGCTAAGATTGATGCCACCATCTGCAATGTTGGTGAGCACCCGTGCAAGGCTGCCCCGCGAATGATCTGTATGAAAATTGATGGAGGCCTTATCTGCATTTTTCACTTCCTGCGCAATGCTTTCGTGTTGCAATATCAAAAAGCGTGTATAGTTGTTTCTTAAAGTGTGGATGTTGGGGGCGATCAGGTCGAGGTCGAAAAGCTCCGCGGCGAGTTTACTGGCAATGGCGGCGATGTGCTTGCTTTTATGCTGATGAATGTGTTTCGCGCTTAATGCCGTATCCTCCGTTTCCACCAGCTTCCAGTTATGTTTTTCAAGAAATTCAATACACTGCAAAAGCGCCATTGGGTGTGAATGTACTTCGCGAATATCCTCCAGCTTCACGCCGCGATTAACCATCAAATTTTGATTTATCTGTAAATAGATTTCACCTATCACCTTCAGGTTACTTTTTTGCAGGAGATTATAATTGGGCAAAATGCTGCCGGCGATTGAATTTTCTATGGCCATAATACCGCCATCGCTTTCTTTTTTGTTGGCAGCGATTTTTACAACTTCGCGAAAATTGCCGCAGGTAATTACTTCCACATTCTTACCAAAAAACTGCATGGCCGCCACCTGGTGAAAACTTCCTTCATACCCTTGTATCGAAACTTTCATTTTCCTTTTTTTATCAAATGCCATAATAACTGAAAACTCTCTTTGCCTAATTGTTTAGAAAATTTTTTGTTCTATTGCATTTGTTTTGGTTAAAAAAAAATCCCGGCAAACACTGCCGGGACTTATTATGTTGTTAGTTGTTCTAGCTACGACGAATCAACAAAAGCAGCCCGGCTTCTGACTAAAGTAGAAGTAAAAATAAAATCGGTTATGCTTTGTTGAATTATTCATTGCGATGCCAAAAATATGAACTATTTGATATTTTCAAAATTTTTTTTAGAAAAATCTTCTATTATTCAAAATACCTCTTATTCTTTTAAATATAATACATCTGCTTATTGCAGCCTGTTCATTATCTGTTCGTCAATTTTTTTGAATAAATGATAGGGCTTATAAATGCGCCAGTTATCAATCTCCATTAGCTCAATATAGTAGTTCAGTTTGGCTTTCCGGAAATCGTGCTGGGTTTGTTCGGGCATATTGACGCATACAATCCAGCCGCCGGCGTCGGTTACTTCCTCAAACCATTCCTGGTAATAATCTTTATCGCCACTATGAAAATTGAGCACATTTTCTACAATCAGAATAAACTTCGTAATGCCTTCATACTCTATCTTATCAATCACGTCGCGCTTCAAGGTCATGATGTCGTTTTCAATGGCATCGTTCCATTCGCCAATCAATTCGAGTATTACGTACTTGTCATCATAGTCGGCCATAATTTCTTTCATATACAATGTACGCGATCCAAATTCATCCCATTGCGGATGAATGTAGTAATTGTAAACCGTATGTGAGAATTCGAATTCCGAATACGCCCTTCCGTAGAACGGCGAACGCTCATCTTCTTCGCTGGTGTATATATGCCGCCAGTTATAAAAAGGTTCTATATCATGCATGATAAAAAGTAAAATAAAAAAATTATTAGAATTGTATTTCGCCGGATGAATGGATTATTATACTACACGCTGTACAAATTTGCGCATGAATGTTTCAACCTGATGAATAGCATTACTGCCGTACAAGTGAGTGACACAACGATGCTTAATAGTAGCACTACCGCTGATCCCCAAAAAACATTGAACATTCTTATGCCGCGCAAGGAATAAAAATATTTTCCACATTCTTCATACTTCTTACATTTTCATGTTTCTCAAATTTTCCATCGCCCGCTTCACACTACCATGCTTCAATAGAAGTTCTTTGGCCTGTTCATAATCGGTGATGCCGGATTTTTCCATTAACATTTTTGTGCCACGGTCAATCAGTTTGTTATTGGTGAGTTGCATATTCACCATGTTATTATCTTCTACCCTGCCCAATTGGATCATTAAGGAAGTGGAAATCATGTTCAGCACAAGCTTTTGTGCAGTTCCGCTTTTCATGCGGGTACTTCCTGTAATAAATTCCGGTCCCACAATTACTTCAACCGGGTGATCTGCAAGTTCGCTTATTGGTGAATTTTCGTTGCAACTGATTGACCCTGTAAGAATTTTACGTTTCCTGCATTCTTTTAAAGCGCCCAGTACATAAGGTGTGGCGCCGCTTGCGGCAATGCCTATTACTACATCTTTTGTGCTTATAAAATATTTCACCAGATCTTTCCATCCCTGCGTAGTGCTATCTTCAGCTTTTTCAATTGGTTTTTGAATGGCTTGATCACCACCTGCAATTACACCTACAATTAATCCATAAGGCATTCCATAAGTTGGTGGAATTTCACTCGCATCTAAAATACCCAGGCGGCCGCTGGTTCCGGCACCAATATAAAACAAACGGCCTCCTGTAATCATTTTATCAGTGATGGCCAATACGAGTTTTTCTATTTGTGGAATTGCCTTTTCGACAGCCTGGGGCACGGTGCTATCTTCTGCATTTATATTGACCAGCAAATCATGTACCGTCATTTTTTCCAAATGATGATAATGGCCGGGTTGCTCTGTGGTTGGTATAAACATTTGGTTTGTGGTTGGTGGTTGATGGTGAATTTCTGATTTCTGCCTACTTCATATGATACTTTATCAAACCATCCATAGGGTTTCTTAAAATAACACCAAGCTCAAATTCATAACTGTTGCAAAGTTCGGTAATCACATCATTAAAGCCATATGCAATACTCCCTACAAAATTAATAGGCAATTTCCAGCTTTCGGTAAACTTACAGATGTGGTGGAAAAAAAAGTCGTTCAACCCGTCTTCAATAATATTCTCAATCATATAGTGGCCGCGGTTTTCAGCCAGGAAAATGGCAAATGAGGCCAGGTAGCGGTTGGGCAACGCGCCTTTATATACATTGCTTAAAATTTCCGCTTCCGTTACGCCAAATTTTTGCTCAAATCTATATGTCAGTTCTTCATCAAAAGTTTTGTACAAATAATGTCTTACAACATTTTTACCTAAATAAGCGCCGCTTCCCTCATCGCCCAGTACGTAACCCAAGCCGGTTCTTTCTTTCGCTATTTTACTGCCATTATAATATGACGCGCTACTACCAGTTCCAAGAATGCAGGCAATGCCTTTTTTATCACCGCACACCGCTTTTGCAGCACCGCTCAGGTCATGATCAACAACAATTACAGAATTAGCAAAACCCTTTGCCAGCGCCTTTTTTACAAGTCTTCGGCTTTCAATTGCTTTACAACCTGTGCCATAATAATAAACATGGCTGATATCAAAGCGTTTAAGATTTGCGGTCAGCTCAGTTTCCAGGAGCGTTACAATTTGAGTGCTGCTCAAAAAGTACGGACTGATCCCCGATGTGAAAACCGTTTTTGTTTTTTTCCCGTCAATTACACACCACTCACATTTTGTAGACCCGCTGTCTGCCAGTAGTATAGCCATAAATCTAAATTTGCGATGTTATTAAACAAGTAATTATATCATAAGTTCATTTGATCGGCAGTAGTATATGATTATCCGGTTACTTTCAAAATGGTTATACAATTGTAAATAAAATTCAGGAAATTAAACTATTCTTATTGGACATTTCTTTTAGATACATTTTTTTGCATACAGAGGGGTTAGTTATTGTGTAACAGTATAAAATTTTGTAGTTTATATTTATGGTACCGTCAGTTGAGCCCTGATTGGGCTTTGGTTGCGTCGCACTCTTCAACTGTTGAATAAGAATTGGGCGATGACCGATACTACAAAAAAGTCAATATTACTTGGAATTACTTTTAATAAAATCTTCCAATGCCGGTTTTTGAGCGGAGATTGTTTGACCGGGTTCTCTATATTCTGTATTCAATACCATACTTTTTTTAGCTATCACCATTTCATCAATAAACTGAAAAATTTCACTATGATTTTTATTCATCGGCGACATAGATACTTTATGACTGCCGCCGGCCACAGTGTATAACCAATAAGGCGTTTGAAGGCTATCTAATTTAGAAGCAATATATCTTGAACCATATATACCCATGTTTCCCAGTTGAAAATATTCATAAGGAACAACAATATCCGCATCACCATGAAACATTAAAATGGGGCATGGTTTATTTCGCGACCAGGCAAGATCGTTTTCATTTGTTGAAAATATTGCGCCTGCAAAAGATATTACACCGGCATACCGAAAGTTTGCGGGTAGCTTTTTACTTAATTCTGTTTGATTATCATTTTCATACTCCGCTTTCAAAACGGCCAGCGCCCCGGCACTGGATCCGCTGATGATTATTTTCCCGGTATCCACATTCCATTCCTTCGCATGCTGAACCGTAAAGGCGGTAGCATCGTACAAATCCTCTACAGACATATCCACTGCTCGCTTTAACAGCGATCCGTCTTTAGGAAACCCTTTTACATTTTTCATTCCCAACCGATAATCAATTGAAATGACAGTATAACCTTTTTGCACCAACGCGTTGAAGTAATTAAAGTATGCAACATTATCCCTTACTCCGCCCCTGAAACTGCCGCCAAAAAGAAAGAAAACACAAGGCTGTTTTGTAGTATTATTTTTTAAAGCATACTTATCCAATCTCAACACATTCGTGTCTTTTGTAGCATAGATAAATGTTTCCTTAACACAATTTCCCGGAAGTGATAATGACGAAGACTGAGCAAAAGAAACGCAATAAAAACCGATGAATACTATGCTCAATAAAACACGGAAAGGAAAGATGTTTTTCATTATAAATTTATTTTACTACGAAGGGTATATATCACAGCGACAATTATGCGCATGTAAATATACGTCTATCATCTATTTGTCAACATCAATTTCCAGTTGGAACTGAAGTATGCGAGATGCAGTTGTTTTAGCAGAGCTGTTTTATTTTCTCTTACAAATAAATCGCAAAGGTCTTTATAAACATACAATTGCAGCCAATAACCATTAGCATACTTATCCCGTAAAGAATATTGCTCACGCAACTTCGCATACCAGCTTGTGTTCAATTTATATTTATCGGCCACCTTCAAAGCTAGTTGCGCGTTAGCGGACATCTGCTCACTCATTTTTTTATTGAGCTTTAAGTAATCAGCATACTTGAAATCTGAAATATCGATCACATCGCATTCATCATTTATACCCAATTCAAGCAGGTTGATAGTTTGCTCAAACACCGCATCACCGTTAAGATCATACTCAATAAAATCTATAAAGCCATTATTGTTCTTATCAGAATATTTTACAGTACCAAACTTTTCAGGCTCACGTTTCACCCAAAGCCTGTCCCACCCTTGGTATGCATTTGCTCTTTGATCAATGCGCCAAGCGCCCCATTCCGCGCCATATAAGTGCAAGCGCCCATCAAACCTACTGATGTACAATTTTCCATTTCCGGAATTATCCAAGTCCCATTCACCACGATCTCCGGCAGCATCTGATTGTGTATTATTATCTATGCCGCCTTTGTTTGCGCCAATTTTAAACGGATCCAGCGGATCATAAAACTCAACACGCTCCCACCTGTGACAATCATCATCTTCATCAAACACAAAATAAACCTTATCCCATTTACCACGATGAAACATGAAGTTTTGCGCTACATTTCTATCAGGATAGATCAGCTCTGTTAACTGGCGCCAGCGGGGATCCATAAAAAAAGTATCCGCCGCAGGCAAACCACGCATGGCGCTGTAATGATGTACCTGGTCCATATAATTAAATCCACCTCCTCTAAAGCTCAACGCGAAATCAAAATCGAATTGATTATTCGAACTATTGTCATTATCAAGATCCACTGAAATAGCCGCCCAGTCTATAATTCCTGAGAGATGAATTTTTTTGAACACTTTTCCATCCTTGGTAGTATCATCTTTATAAATGGGAGTATCATACAATCTTATTGTCATTTCCGACAAGCCATCTTTATCTTCATCATAGAACAGGAAAGGGTTTTCCCAATTCAACCTAAGATCATCCATATTAAACGAACTGGTGTGTATTTTAAGGAAAGTAGAATTACCGCTATAATCCGTAAGAAAATCGGAGGTTCCATTCATTTCCCACGATTTAATTTGAAACGTATTCCAGTCAATATAATTAAATACATTGTCAAAATCCGTATCCATCACCCACATGTAATGCCCGTGCGGCCAAGCACCCACAGCCGTTTCAAATGATTTGGGATATTCCATTACAACCTGCATGTCTGCCTTTTGATCGCCGTTGGTATCAATCCAATCAATGGCCAAATCGCCCCATGCGCCATACTTCCCATCTTTATTTCTATCAATCAACAAACAATCGCTATCGGTATCACCTTCCATATCGCCATACTTCATGTCATCATCATCGTCAATCCACATAACAGGAACACCGTTCGCGGTAACAGATTTTAATACATCCGGATCGCCGTCATTGTCCAAATCAATGTACTGCGGTTTATAACCGGGCGGCGGCGGCGGAAGCCTGTATGGCGTAAGCGCTGCATTGCTGTTCCAGTAAATGTTTGTTGTTTGCGCATTACCAAACAAACAAGTAATGATGAACACGACACTTAAAAAATAAACTCTCATCGTTTTTATTTTTATGTTGTAACAAGAAGATTTTTTTTTATTTGGATCCAAACCATAGTGCTACTATTAAGCATCGTTGCGTCGCACACTTCAACTTTTCAATCTTTATTCAGCTATTGGTTAAGCGTGCCAATAAATATGATGCATGCCTATCTATTGTTCACTAATGAACAAAATGCCGAAGTGTGCGACGCAACGGCAGTTCAATAGTAGCAATGCAGTATGGCCCATAATAAAAACCATTTCTTAGATGATGTTGTGAACAATGATCCGGCTCTCAGTTGTTTACACGCACATACTCTATCATGGTTTTAAACAACGCTTTTACCTCAGGCTGGTCCGCGCAACTGAACAGATCCGCAGCGCAAACCAACACCTTCGCTTTTGTACCCGGACATTCATATATCAATCCAAGCTTGTGATTTCTATCAATATTATCAATCACCTGCACAACAGGAAAATAACTACCGGGCATATCATTCAATATCATTGGCCGCGAATGTTTGATAATATTCCACCACTGCCAGTTGGTATGAAAATCTGTTGGAAACCCTTTAAACAATGGATGCGCGGGATCTGTAATAATTCCCAGCGTACCGGGAGAAGGCTCTCTTTTCATCTTTTCCGCGGCCCCTTTGAATACAGTATAATTCCAAAAATCCGTAATGAACAATCCGCCTACAGACTTATCCATGATCTCTGAATGAAGCGGAATATACAACACAGGCGTGCCTTGCTCTTTAGCAGATTCAAAGCGCTCTTTATTTCTTGTTACCATTACTCCGTCTATCATTCCTTCACGAATAGTAATGGTATCTTCAGCAGGATACACCCAAATGTTCCAATAGTTTTTATAGATAGTTCCTGCAAGTTCTATAGAAAAAATCAATTGACTGGGTTGAGTAATTTTATCCAAAGGAATTTTTAGATCGCCAATATGAGTAATACTTCCCTGCTTTATTACGCTTCCGGCATATACTTTTTGAAACAACACCGTTCCGTTGCAGTCTTTCAAAACACATGTAACCTGCTTCCCTTTCACATCCGCTTTGCCGTAATTGGCAATATTCACAGATGTTTCAAACAGTTCGTTATTCACCAGGCAATATTTTTCAAAAGAAGCCAATGGCACCACATCATTGCAAAAGCCATTCCACGCTTGTTTTGAAATAACACTCTTTGATTTCCTGAACGCGTTTAATATGCCTACCAATGCAGTGCCCTGCCCGGGATAATCTTTTATATCCAACAGTTGGAAACCACCAAAACCCGGCGTTCTTAAAGCCATCTCAATTTCTTCTTTGTAGCATAGCGCACTCAAGGCGCCGGAAGCTTTCAGAAAATCATCAGCCTTCGATAACATGCCGGCTTTTTGTAAACGGTTTTTAAACACTGCAAAATTGAGAGGACGTAAAACGCCGATGTAACCGGACATTTCTTTGTAATCTGGGTAAACCTGGTATTGTCCTGTTTCGTGCCCGATTGCTGGTTTGTTAAGCCCTCTAATAGCTTTAGAAAAATTTCGTGTAGTGTTTGGCGTTAGACTATTAATAATCCCTCCGCCTTTTGAATCCGCAAATGAAAACGAGCCTCGTAAATCGGTACTATAATCTTCAGCCTCTTTACCATGCCGCATGGCAACAAAAAAATCTTCTACCGGATGTGTTTGCGGATTCCAATAAAAATTATTAGAACCAAGCGCATACAAGTGGCGGCTGTCATGCGTTTTCAAACCTGTTACCATTTTTGCCATCAGCGAGGTGTCGCCTTCCAACTCATTACCTAAAGCGAACATTACAAACGAAGGATGGTTTCCATAGGCATTCATTATTCTTTCACCTTCGCTTTTCATGTAGTTGAACAAAACAGTATCGCCGGTTTTATAATGTCCCCACAAGGGCAGTTCAGGTTGAAGAAAAACGCCGGTTTCATCTGCTGCTTCAAATGATGCCTGGGGTGGAGTCCACGAATGGAAGCGCACATGATTGATACCATACTCTTTTAACGATCGATAATAATTGATCCAGTCTTCTTTATTCATTGGCGGATAACCGGTAAGCGGAAATACGCCACCTTCATGTGTACCTCTTAAAAAAACAACACGACCGTTATTTATAAACTGCCCTGCTTTGGTTTCAAATTTTCTGAAACCAAATTTGAATGCTTCATTATACTCTCCGGCGATTGAAATGGATACCGAATATAAGTATGGATCATACTCATCCCAAAGCTTCGGGTTTTGCACTCTTAATAATATTGAATGCTCCGTCAAACCAGTGCCCGCAACAATACTTACGCTTTTGCGAGCAACATTTTTTTTTGAAGCATCACGTATTGTAATTGCAATCTTCTTCGCTGATTTTTTTTCTGAATTGAGATGTAACACAAAAAGTTTTAATTGGCACGAGCCATTTGTTTGCGCGTCAATTCTTACATTATTAATATCAACATCATTCAGGCATCGCAAGTAAAATTTTCCAAGTATTCCGTTCCAGTTGGTTTGCGTGTGTTCAGAATACGCATGCGAACCTCCTAATGGCAACAAACTTTTTGTATTGTCAACTGTGATAGCAATTTTATTTTTACCGGGCTTTAGAACATTTTTTAAAAGATAAACATGAGGCGCGGAAACACTATTTTGAGAACCAACAGCAGTTCCATTAATGAACACTTCAGTTACTTTGCTACGTTCTATATAAAGCGCTGCAACTTTATTCATCCATGTAGCAGGAACATTTATTTCTCTTTCATATTTCGCTTTGCCAACAAATCCATATTGCTCCGACAGCATGTTGGTAGCGGAATCCTTTACAACATCTCCTATTTTATTTTCTGATAGTGAACCGGGCAATTTTACTTCACCCATCGCATTACCTGCCCGCACATTCCATACACCTGACAGATTGATGTGAGATTGCGGCCTTGCAACCATTACCGATATCAGATACAAAACAGAAAGTGTAAATTGCTTCATTTGTCCATTCATATTTAGTATTTGCATATGCGCATGACTGTTACACATTGCCGAATAGCATTACTGCCGTACAAGTGAGTGACACAACGATGCTTAATAGTAGCAATACCGCCGGTATCAAAAAAATAAATACAACAACTTTATAGTATCATTACTTCAATAAATCTTCCATTCATTAATACTCACCCACCACATATCCTGTAGGCCGCACAATTTGTACAATTGGCTTTGCTTCAGGACTTATATCATCTATAACTGTTTTATATTTTTCGCCGGGCTTAAGCATGGGCAAAGTTTTCTGGCGCATGCTGCCATTAGCGGTTTTCCACGACAATTTGTAATTGTATAATGTGTAAGACGGCAAGTCGTTTTTAACATGAATGGCCACCTCCGCAGATGTTCCTTTTGCAAGCTGTTGCACCGATTCAAAATAAACCGGAGCGGCAAGATTCGCATACACGGCATATGAAGGCTTTTTACCAAACCAAAGATCGGTAAGCCCGTGAATACGGCCCTTATAACGACCATACCCCGATTCACCCACATGCGTTCTGTAATCATTGAGTGAAAAATATATACAGCCCATTATATAATCGTTCTTCGCCCATTGATCATAATGATACGCCATCTCTACCACACGCCTGGCATCCGCACCTACAAAACGCGGCTCACACAAACCATGCTCTGTAATCAGCAACGGACGGCCTCTTAAAGCACTGTCATTAATAAGTTTAAGTTTACCTGGAGTTTCCTCACGCGATTTTCCATGCCATGTGCCCACATAGTCGTTCCAGGTTGGTATATCGCCAAGCAACGATTCATCATTTTGCAAGCGGTCAAATATTTCGTTCGACACAACAGTAACAAGGTTTCCTGTATTCCACAATTTCGCATGTGCAATCAATCGGCGATAAATATCTTTATCAGTATTATAAAAAACTTCGTTACTTACCCCCCATGAAAAAATGCAAGGCCGGTTAAAATCGCGTTCAATCATTTCATCAATATGCTGACGGGCCAGTTTCTCTAACTCCGGCGTAAGATTGCCCGGCGCCTGCCACCACGGAATCTCTTCCTGCACAAGAATGCCGCGCTCATCCAGCATATCCAATATGCGGGGATCCTGCTGCCAATGAAAACGCGTGATAACACAATTTAAATTCTTCATTAGCTCAACAGCAGTGTTCATCACACTTACAGGCTCTGCCATACCGTACGCGGGAAAACTTCCGGGCATATATTCAATACCCGGTAAACGCACCGCTTCTTTATTCAAAAAAAATTGGTGTCCTTTTATTTCTACTTTTCTAAAACCGAAACGAGTAGTGTAACTATCGCTTTTAACACTTTTCACATTCACATCCACTTGCAAAGTGTACAAATTAGGATCATCAAAATGCCACAATTTTATTTCAGGAAAATCAAATTGAGTAGTAAATATTCCGTTTTGATTGGTAAGTTCCATTTGTTTTGTAAGCACCACTTTCTTTGATTTCCATTCTGTAAAGGTGAAAGTAAACGAAGCTTTCTTCACATCATTTTCCCACGTCCTGATGTTGACAGTAGCAGTGGCAGATTTCTTCGAAAAATCAATTTCAGGTATTATGTGCGCATAACGTATGGAAGGTTTTCCCGACACTTCAAAACGAACAGGCCTTATGATTCCTCCATCATTTGGCCAATCGAATTTTACATGATAAGGGAAATTATAATGACTGAATTTATTCGAAACAGAAACTACTAATTTGTTTACATTTCCATATTTCAACAGCTCTGAAACATCGAACGAAAACGGTGTAAAACCTGCGCCAGTATGCTTTCCGGCCTCACGTCCATTTACATACACAACCGCATCGTGATACACTGCTTCAAAATGCAACCGCACCTGCCGGCCTTTCCATGCAGCAGGTATATCTACATTCTTTTCATACCAGGCCATGCCATGATAACGTTCCGTGCCATCTTCTACATTCCAGGTATGCGGCACATTCACCATCTTCGCACCAGGCAAACCATTCGTGAATGATTTGTATCCACTACTATCTTTATCCAATTGAAACTTCCATTCACCATCAAGCGACATAGTTTGCCGCTGGGCAATTCCTGAAAATGAAACGAGAATAAAAAGTAGAACCAAATGTAATTTCATCTCAAAAATTCAATAGTTAAAAATCAAAAGAAATATTAATAGGCAATTATTCAAGAGTATTTTTATTATGAACCCGGCCACATTGCTACTATTAAGCTTTTGTTGCGTCGCACTCTTCAACTGTTTGTTCGCTATTGTACATTGTGCAGCAACGCGTCATTGTTATTAACCACTTTATATAACCTACTTAACAAGTCTCTTCAGCTCTTCCACTCTAAGCGTTTTTACCGGAACAAATTTTTTAGACGACGCATATTTCAGTAAGCTGTATCGCAATTGTCTTGCCGCCGGACGCGTCTCCATGTTTGACATGATATCCATTGAACAAAAGATGAGCTTGCCTTTTCCAACATTCGTTTCAAATAAATCAGCGAGTCTTCTGTTCTTATAAAAATTATCCACCACACTAATCAATGGTGTAATATTTTGATAAATATCACTCACTACAACAGTTTTAGAACGCGTTATTAAATCCCACCACTGCCAGTTGGTATAATTATCTGTAGGAAAATCATTGAACGCGGCGCTCTTTGCATCGCAAAGCAATCCCATAGAACCGGGCTGGTCCGGAAAGTGAACCGGGCTCCAGAACACAGGTGCAAAGCGGCCTATAGCGCCTTTAATAACTGATGTATCAGGATTCAACAAAACGGTTTTCCCATCTTCAAGCGCACGAATCGCATCATCAACCGATCTTGTAATTACAATATTTTTATCACCGGGCATATCAAGTTTAACAGGATACACCCACACATTCCATTGATTTTCAAAAATAGTTTTACCATCATTCAACTTCAATGCGATGGTAAGTTTTTGCGCGGCAGTTATACGCTTTAACGAATAACTGATCTCGCCAAGTTTGTTTCCATTGCCAATCGACAAAGCCGATGTATTAAGTTTTCCGGAAGCAATTATTTTTCCTTTATCGTCACTTATGCTCCATTCCGGAGTGATGCTATTGAACGCGGTATTACTAAAATTCGCTACTTCAGCTATTGCATTAAATGTTTCATCGTTAGTATAAACAGCCTTTTCAAAACGTAACAGCGGCACTACCGGAGAACAGAATTTTCTAAACTCCGCAGGAGAAATCAATCCTTTGCTTTCCCAAAACGCGTCTAAAATACCCACTAAGGCAGTTCCCTGGCCGGGAAAATCGTGCAGATCAAGCAGTTGAAATCCGCTTGCACCGGGAGTTTTAAGCGCTCTCTCAATTTCCTCCTTATATAAATTAACAGCCAATTTTCCGCTTGCTTCCGTATAAAGCGGCGCAAGCGATAACATGCCTTTCCGTTCTAAATCCTTCTTAATAGTTTTGAAATTGAGCGGATCTAACACTCCCGTATACTTCTCTATTTCACTGATCACAGGGTATACAGAGTATTGGCCAATTTCGTGAGTAATAAGTGGTATGGAAAAATTTTTAAGCGCATTGGTATAATCGGTTTTAAAATCCGGAGCAAGATCGTTGAAAATACCTTGTCCTCTCACCCAACCATTTTTTGTGTATTGTGTAATATAAAACTCATCTTGAGGTTCCGGCGAGCGCCCATGATTTCTTTGAAAAGTAAAAGTGCTGGTGGTATATAAGTGTCGGCCATCTTGTTTCTTTAATGTATTCACCATTTCCGTCAACCAGTTATAATCGCCTTCCAGTTCGTTACCCATGCTCCAAAAGCAAAATGACGGGTGATTACCATATTCCTCAATTATTCGCTGCGCTTCCGATTTCAGAAAATCTAATGTTGGTTTATCCTCCCCAACTTTCAATGCCCATAACGGTAATTCAATTTGTAAATAAAAGCCCAACGAATCTGCAACTTCAAAAGCCGCCTTTGGCGGACACCATGAATGGAAACGCAAATGATTTAGCCCGTATTCACGTGCAGTTGTAAACACCTTTAACCAACCCGACCTCTCCATAGGCGGATGCCCGGTAAGAGGAAAAATATTACACTCAAGCGTTCCGCGCATAAATACACGGTGGTCATTTAAATACAACAACGCGTTCTTATTACTCCATTCACGCATTCCGAATGTTACGAACTCCTCGTCAGCATTCACAGTGGCTTTTAACGTGTACAGATTTGGAGTAAATTCATCCCACAACTTAAACTCATCTATAGAAATTGTGGTAGTAACAATATTATTGCCGGGCTTCAAATTACCGGTAACAGACCTTTCTGCCACCACATTTTCTTTGAACAAAGCACTAAGAGATATGTTAGTGTATGTATTGTTGCCTGTATTATTATAAACACTTAATTTAACTTTAACCAGTTTGTTTTTAATATCAGGATACACCTGCACATTTTGCAAACTGACTGTCGACAAAGCTTTCATCTCCATTTTCCCAATAACACCATTCCACATAATTTGCGTACCGTCAGTATAAGCATGAGCAAAATCCTTTACACTTATATCATGCTGTTTTTCGTTATCAATTCGTAATACCACCACATGCTTACCGGGCTTTAATCCGCCCCGGATATTAAATACCTGCGCGGCAGACAAACTTTCATTTGAACCGATTTCTTGTCCATCAATCCATAATGTAGTTTTCCATAACACTCTTTCAAGCGATAACTGTAAATCTTTACTGGCAAAACTCCGTGGCACTTCAATTTCTTTTCTATACCATGCGACTCCTATATAGCGGTGCTTCCTGGTAAGCGACAATAATACATCCTTATAAATACTATCCGTACTAAATGTGGGCCTCGCTCCAATTCCGGCATCATCCAGCGTTCCTGGCAACTTAATTTGTTGGGAAAACAACTGATCATACCACCTTTCCTGTATCCCAATATTCATGGAATCCAATTTCACCGACCATGTTCCGGCCAATGAGATACTTTCAGTTTGAGCTTTTGCAATAAATGACAGAAAGAATAAAGCGCTGAGTAATAGAATATTTTTCATAGACAATAATCAGTGGTTAATGATATCAGAAATAAGAAGTCAGAGATCAAAGATCAGAAGCAAATAAAGCGGTCAGATGACAGTGCCATCTGACCGGATATTTAAATTTATTCATTAACTTCTTTCAACCGGGTATGTTTCAAAAATTCAATCATCTTCAAATGCTCCTGCGCACCCTGGTGATTAATATTCAATTCCAAAACTTCGTTAAAATACTTTTCCGCATCTTTATAATTTCCTAAGCCAAGATTTCCCAGACCAATAAGATACTTGCAGTGAATCTGATTTTTAAGGTTCAGGTCCTGATCAAACACAAGCAAATCGGGAAGCGAAACTGCGAAATAATCTATCTTAATTTCATCATTCATATGTTCATTTCCAAAACTTATAAAGCGCTTAAATATTTGCTCCGCTTTTGCTGTATCATCCAGTTTAAGCCATGCCAATCCCTGGTAGAAAATTTTATCTGGCTGCGGATCGTTGTAAAATATTGCCTGAACCGGCTCACTGATACCAACTGTCGCCTGTTTAAATTTTTTCTGCGCTTGTTCGTTCATACCCAATCCTTCAAATGCGCAACCTTGCAAATAATGAATATCGTTTTCCTGTGTTCCATAAAGTTTGCCCTCCCCTAAATTGTGAGGATATGTTTCTGTGTTGTTCACCAATTGCAATGCTTCATTATAACGTCCATCAATCAGCGCCTTTTTAGCAAGTGCTAAATGACAAAGCAAAAACTGTCCGACAGTCTTTCCTTCTCCTCCTTCCCACGGATGGAACTGCCTTTGTGATATCAATTCTTTAGCTTTTTCATATTCGCCTAATTGGTTGTAGAGCGTAATCCTCTCCAAATACACATCATCCCTATCCTGAACCAATGGCAAATGTTTTTCAAGCAAATCAAGCCTTTCCTTATACGATTTGTTTGTAAGCTTATATAACTGATCCAATTCCATTAACACTCTTGAATCGGATCTGTCAAGCTCAAAAGCCTTTTCAAGTGATGCCAACGCTTTTGCTGTATCATGCTTTTTATTATGATACGCCAATGATAAATTGCGATGAACCGTTGCAAATGTATCATCAATCGCTACAGACTTTTCCCAGCAGGCAATCGCTTCTTCCGGCAATCTTTTTTCATACCAGAAATTTCCCAGGTAGTACAAAGCTTTTGCATCTTTTGCATTCAAAGCGATCGCATCCTTCAATATCAAAACTTCTTCAATTTTATTTGGGAAACAGTAGTCAGGATTTTGCTTTGAAGCCTGCTCATATAAACTCAACGCTTTCGCGGCATCTCCTGATTTATGGGCAAACCATCCCAGGTAATAATAAACCATAGGGTTTACAGCAGATTTACCTTCCGCATACACGTTCAACAATGCTGAGGCATCTTCATACATTCCCGCATTCGCGTAATCCAAAGCATATTCAAGATAGTTATGCAAGTCTTCATGCATCAAGGTTTTCATTTGCAGCAGTGCCGCTTCCGCATCATTTCCAGTTTTCAATAAATATTTTTCAAACAAACATCCATAGTTGAATTGATCAATATTCACCGATTCTTCAATAACGGCAAGCGCTTCATTATTACGGCCAAGCTTTCTTAAAACTGCCGCTTTCAAATGTCTTGCTGTATGGCTATGATAATTCCTTATTAAAGATTTTTCCACTAATTGCAACGCATCATTCCAGTTTTGCTTTTGGCCTGCGATTCTTGCCAGCGAAAGAAAACCGCTATGTTGCCATGCATCATTCCAGGTCGCTTTATAAAATGAACTATAAGCATCGTCCAATTTTCCTTGCAACAGTAATGACCATCCTAAATTATACAAAGGTTCTCCGTCATAAGGGTTTGGATTGCGCAACGTAAGCCGTTCTACAGCTTTTCTAAAGTAAGGTTCCGCTTTTTCAAACTGACCTTTACGCAGCAAAAGCAATCCCATAGCATTATTACAGCGCACATCACCGGCATCGCGGCGCAGGCCTTCTTCATAATAATCAACAGGATTGTATGTTGCATGACGATATTGTTCCAAGTGCAAACCGTTTAAGAATAACAATTCCACACTCTCTACATCTTTCGGAGCTTTAGCAGCAACAGCAGCAGGCGGTATGGATTTTTTCTCATACTTCTCAGGTTGATACGCTACAAGAATATTACTATCCGCATCATACACTGTTACACTCAATTGTTCAACTACAGTACCGGCAGGAACCTCCACAGTTTGTTCAAATATTTTAGAAGGCGAAAGATCGAAAGAAAGTTTACTTATTTCTTTTCCGTCTTTTCTGAATGTAATCTTCGCGTTTTTATACTCAGCCGTCGCATACACTTTTATTGCGGCAATATTTTTGTCCATCTCAAGATTTATCATCGCCTCTTTCGTCGCGTTCTTCACAACTCCAATTTTTGCATAAGGCATGAAGTATTGCTCGAAAGTTTTTTCCTCATTAGGTTGAAGCCAGGAAAAATCAGGTTGGTTATCTGTAAACATTCCCGTCATCAATTCAATATATGGACCATCTTCATCGGTAAGGTTTCTGTCCCATGCTTGTCCGAAATCGCCATTTCCCCAAGTCCACTGCTTTTTACCCGGCGACACATGATGATTAGCCACATGCAGCATGCCGCCTTTTGTATCATGCTCATAACAACCAATAAAATCAAACTTGGATTGAATGGCCATATATGACGTAGGAACAGGAATATTTTTATACATGGAAATATCTGTACCAGGCGCATAGTTCACTTTGTAATAAGTACCTGTTGCAATCGGGAAATCCGACACATCTCTTTTCCCGTGATCAAATACAGCGTACACATCCGGTGGAAACACTGATTGATAATGATCATTCACCTTTACAGCAGGATTGGCCCACCACAAAAAGGTTTGAGGAAATGGAGTGCGATTAAACAATTTACCTTTTATTTCCAGATACGCCTTATCAGGGTATAATGTAAACCCTGCACGGCCTTTAGTGCGAAACATAATTTCCACCTCATTCACCCACACTGTTTTGCTACCATCGCTATTGTCAACAATGGTGCAATCCACCGGCTGAAAAGTACTTGGACGATGATGTTGCGGCCAGTTAAATTCAATACCTCCGGAAATCCATGGCCCTGCAAGACCTACCAATGCAGGCTTTATCACCTGGTTGTAGTAAATAAAATCCCTGTTATGCACTTTATCAAATGCTCGATGAATTCTCCCCCCCAATTCGGGTAATATCATAATCTTCAAATACTCATTTTCAAGAAATACCGCGTTGTATTGCTTATCAATTTTTTCATCACTAATTTTTTCAACTACCGGATGCGGATACACAACCCCGCTGCTTCCCTGGTAAACACGTTTTTCCAAAAAAATAGGATTCTTTTCAGGCTTACCCGCTTCATACGTTGGCAGTGTAATAACTTCATTCCAGGCTTTAACTGATAATTGAGACATTTTTAAAAAGTTTATTAAGACATAGCAAATCTATACTTATACGCATTTCTAGTGATGGATAAACTTTTTAATTAGATGGATTTTCTTATTTTAAAAATGTAAATTGCAGGACACATGTGACAACATATTCCGAAGTTAAAAGCATCATAATAACCTCCTTTTTCGAAAAACTGTTAACAATAGTTTTTCGTGACGGGCATTATAACCTGCGACATTTAATTCACAACCATTAATTTACTAAAACGATGCCCTCAGCTAAAGTTGAAAAAAGCAAATTGAAAAGAGAAGGGTTTGAAGGACAAAGAGCTATTGTTCTACCACAAAAAATAACAACCAATTGTTTACACACCACCCAAATACAAAACGCATACATAACTGATATCGGCTATTATCCTAAAGCAAAATTTCATTTTCGAAACAGGCCGAAAAATATTTCCCAGTGCATAATTATTTACTGTACCGATGGTGAAGGATGGGTGATCATTAATGGTGTTGAATATAATGTTGAAAAAAATCAGTTCATTGTTATTCCTGCAAATACGCCTCATTCCTACGGTGCAAACAATGAACGCCCCTGGACAATTTACTGGTTGCATTTCGCAGGAAAAATGGTAAATATTTTTGCTGATACACTTAGCCTTGGAAGAACAAATTATTGTCATAATGTTTCGTTCTCCGAAGAAAGGATTACACTGTTCAACAGCATGTACCTTGCTCTTGAACGCGGCTACAGCATTGATAATTTAATGTATGTAAACATGACGCTGTGGTATTTTCTTTCTACCCTAAGATTCCCGGATTCGTTTGTAGCGCCGGTAAAACCGGAAGATAAAGATCCCATTGACAGGGCCATTGATTTTATGAAAAATCACCTGGACATTTCACTCAGCTTAAAAGAAATGGCAGGGCATATCAATATTTCACAACCACATTTTTCAGCGCTATTTAAAAAGAAAACAGGCTATCCTCCACTTGAATATTTCAATCACATAAAAATTCAGAAAGCTTGTCAATACCTGCGATTCACCGATACGCAGATAAAGGAAATTTCTTACAAATTAGGATTTGAAGATCCCTACTATTTTTCCCGTCTTTTTCATAACATCATGGGCGTATCGCCCGCAGGATACAGAAGCGAAAAGAAACGACCTGAAGATGAAAACGAAGCGTAGATATAGATACCAAGATATACGAGAAATTTTCTGATGACTTCAGATCTCCGATTTCTCTAGTGCCAACTGCTAGCTGCTTACTGTTCACTGTATAGTTGAAAGTTGAAAGTGCTTTTTACACTGCTTGCAAACCAAAACCGGGGCACTCATAACTCATAACTCAAAACCCGCTCAATGGCGGTACAACCGTACAAGTGAGTGACACAACAGAAGCTTAATAGTAGCACAACCGCCGGTTCCCAAATAAAAAATTTAAAATGCCACGCAGCAGATGTTGTTTTTTGTTCCGAACATTTGTAATGCTGTTCAACATCGTTGCGTCGCAGTCCGTTCATCGGTAGTGCTACTATTGAGCGCTTTATCATCAGTGCACAAAAACATTATCCATTTCCTCCAACGTGCGGCCTTTGGTTTCTTTTACATTTCTTAAAATGAATAAAAAGCCAAACACGCAAATCACCGAATACACATAAAATGTGTTGCCGGTACCCATCCACTTTTCAAGAATCGGAAAGGTAAACATCAAAATAAAATAACCCAACCACAGGAATAAAACCGCGATGGCTGTAGCCGCGCTGCGCACTTTATTCGGAAATATTTCAGCAATCAAAACCCAGGTAACAGGCGCAAGTGTGGTGGCATACAACGCGATGGCAGCCAACAGGAAAATTGCGGTATAGGAAGATTTGGCGCCAAGCATTATGGAAATAACAACATACAAAACCGACAATCCAATAGAACCCACCAGCATCAATGGTTTCCTGCCGGTTTTGTCAACCAGTAGCATTGCAAGAAGCGTGAACACAAGATTAACCGAACCAATAAAAACCGTTTGCAATAATTGATCATCTTTTGAAGCACCAATACTCTCAAATATATTGGAAGTGTAACTAAACACAACATTGATGCCGCACAATTGCTGAAACATCGCCAATACAATACCAACCAACAAAATGGGGAAGTATGTTTTTTCTAAAACAGCTCTATAATTTACTTTGGTTTCTCCTTTCAATGAATCCTGTATTGATAAAAATGTTTTCTTAACAAAATTATCATCACCCAGCTTGAATAATACCTGTTGAGCTTTTGTATGCTTCCCGGCTTTTGTAAGCCAGCGCGGGCTTTCCGGCAACCACAACACACCTAATAAAAAAACAAGAGATGGAACAGCGCCAAGTCCAAACATCAACCGCCATGCATCAACACCACTATTGCGCAAAGAATAATTGACAAGATTGGTGACTAATATACCAATAACCACTGTAAGCTGATTTATCGCTACCATACGGCCACGCATATACGCAGGAGATATTTCCGCGATATACATGGGAGAAAGCATACTGGCCATACCAACACCAACTCCGGCAAGAAACCTGGAGAAAATAAAAACACCCAACGATGGCGCGAAACCCATTGCCAACGACGATACCATAAAAATAGCCGCAGCTACAAGCAATGCGGGACGACGGCCATACTTCTCAGAAACCGTACCCGCAACTACACAACCGAGAATAGCGCCAATAGCCAGCGAAGCTGCTGTAAAGCCTTCCCAGTATTCATTTAATCCAAACGACTCACGCAAAAATGGCAATGCACCGGATATCACAGCAAAATCAAATCCAAATAAATAACCGCCCATCGCGGCAACAAAGCTGATTACAATAATATTCAGGTTCTTATTTTTCATACAAGATATTTTCTTGAGTTATTATTAATGCTTAGCAAACCTACATCTTTGAAGTAAGAGGCCGCTATTACTTTTAGTCGACATTTGCGAAAACTTCCTTAGTTGTTCCATCTCCGGGAACTTGTACCGTATAAGTCTTTCCCTTCCATTCAATCGAAATATTTTCTACCGCATGCATTGGGTTACTCACATAAATTTTATCAGCTTTGTCAATCATCACTACACAGTTCTTACTTACCCGCAGCGTTTGATTTTTATTCGCTGTCAATTCACCTTCATTATAAAATGCAGCCATCAAAGTTCCATCTTTAAACTGCACTGCCTGGCATGTTCTATCATTTTTTAAAATCGTCCACAGCGGTCTCCCGGCAAGCTTTTTTGTTCCTTTAGGAGTTGTGCAAACATACACAAAACCTGATGCTTCATTATTGCTATGCATCATCACCGGCATAAATACTTTATCAATGATCTTCTTTGGTGATATGCTCAAATTAATTGCATTCCATGATCCCGACACTGTGTCATTTTTAATTTCAAATGAAGATGGTTGTAAAGGTATATATCCAACGCCATTATGATGAAGCCATTGAACACTTGACATCTTTCTAGTGCCGGCATCTAAAATATTGCCGACGCTATTCATTGCAACATTTCCATTTAATCTGCATTGGTCAAGTACTGTATATGTCTCCGAATTTATATTGTTTGTTTCAATACCGGCAATAAGAGCAATTACCAAACCATTATGGCTTATCCACGATTTTTTGGTGGATAGCGTTTGCTTTTCATCTTTTGTAGCCATAACATAATCCATCACACACATACCGCTGCTTTCATTACTTACGCTGCCTACAAAAGGTTTTCTATTTATCTTATCCGCTCCGGCAAACGCAGTAATTCCGGGAAGCTTCTCCCAATTCCAAACCGGCATCATATTAAAATACTCGTCACCGGTTCTGATAATATAAGCATCACCACTATTCAATAATTTCCCTTCCAGGTTTTCATTATTAATAGACTCTGTAGCCAATGTGCGTGTTGAAATTGTTTTCACGAAAAAACTAAAATCCTTTTGGTGATACGCATCAAAATCAGAACGAGGATAATAACGATATCCATTTAATGATCCGTTTCCGTTTTGTATGGCAAGTACTTTTCTAAACGCGTCGGCATTATCCGGACTTAACTCACATAAAAAAGGCAGCAACTTGCGAATATCCGCGCTGTGTAACGCGTCTATTCTGCTGGCTGAACGATCAATAGTTCCGGGAACAGTATTAATACCACGAGCCATCCATTGCCATCCATTCAATGCAAAGCCTGCATATATATCCACTTTCTCTTTTGGATATGCCCATTGCGTGTTTCGAACTTCCCATGCAATGCGGGCTCCTTCCACAAAATAAGCCGCGCCATATTGATACATTTGCAAGCGCTTTCCGTGTTGATGAAAACTATAATCAGGCTGAATACCTTCGGCTTCTGTAATAGCAACTTCGTTCACCAGTTTTTTAATGCAGCTATCCATTAACGTTATATTATTCGTTAATGCGCCATAGTGCAAACCAAGGTCAGCGCTCCAAATCAGGTTGGCGCCATAGCCACTTGGTAATACGTTTAGCTGATTCATAATTTCAAGCGACTGTTTTAACTGATCAGCTTTTAAATCGTTTCGCAGTAAAATAATTATATCACGCATGCACTGGGGAATACCAATCTGATTATGCCACCAGTTAGAATTTTTATAACGCTTTTGCAACCAGTGATTCAACGCGTCATCAATTTTCTTTCGTACTTCATTGTTATGATAATATTCCGATTTCTCATTTGCCCATTCCACCGCGAGCGATCTCAATCGCTTCAAGTGGCTCCAGGGTTTCCATTCGGCTCTTTCAGCATCGTTGTAGTCAATATCACCCCACTGTCCATTACTGTTCAACGTGTTCATAAGATGCTTTACATCTGCCTTATCACTTGTTGAAACCAGATAATACTTGTAACGATTGATCACAGTATCTATTTGCGCTTCCATCAACAAACAGGTACACATAACAACGATGGACAAAAATATTTTTTTCATTTATAAGGTTGCTTTCTTTTTTAGATGTCAGATATTAGATATTAATAAGAATTACACTTTGCCACTCAATATTTTCAACTTTAATAAAGAGAAATTTTATAAGCCCGGCTAAGAATAATTATTTGGCTTTGGTTGCGTCGCACTCTTGTACATTTTGTTCGCTATTCAGCGCTTAAGTTAATGGCATTATTTTATGCCGTATAAACTCGTGTATGAATGCCTCCACTTGCCGAATAGCATTACTACCGCACAAGTGAGTGACACAACGATGCTCAATAGTAGCAATACCGCCGGTTCCAAAAAAATCACTTCATAAATTTACCCTGCCGAAATATTAAAACACCGGCAACTCATCATTTATCATTTATCATTCTATACATTTCACATCCTGCCAGTAAAAAAGCGCCAACACCGTACACTTCCGTATCATCAGCCGAAACCTTTTTGGGATCAGCTCCTATCGCCTGCACATAACCCAGCTTGCCATCTTTTTGCACGGCGGAACAAAGCGCATTCCATCCTTTTATCGCCTTTGGTAAATAAGTTTTTTTATCAAGATAGCCATGATTAATTCCCCATAACAATCCATAAGTTAAAAAACCAGAAGCGCTTGTTTCAGGCATCGGATACGCTTTATAATCCAATAATGAAGGATGCCAAAACCCTTGCGCATCCTGAAGTGTAGCCAACTTCATCATCATATCTTTATACAAATCAACAAAGCGTTTTTTTGCAGGATAACCATTGGGTAAATTATCAATGATGATAGTAAGCCCACCAATCACCCATCCGTTTCCCCGTCCCCAAAATACGTTTTCACCATTTTCTTCTTTCATTGTTTTGTAACGCGTATCGCGAAAAAACAAATGTTCTTCTTTACTGTATAATGAATCATACGTAGCCCAAAACTCTTTATTCAAAAATTCGAAATATTGTTGATTAGTGGTCGCTTTTCCAAAGCGTGCAAACACGGTTGGCGCCATAAACAGGGCATCACACCAGCACCATCTTTTGTGGGATTCCTTTGCATAATAACTCAGATCACTGGTGGCAGGCTCTGAAATTATTTTGTTCAACACATCAATTGTTGGCTGCAACATTTTTGGTTCCTTATATTTTTCGTAAAGCTGATGATACATTTGCGCCACGCAAATATCATCCGCGAAATATATGCTAGGCCCGGTTTTCCAATTGTTTTTCTCTCCTATTGAGTATAAGAAATCCCAATATTTTTTATTGCCTGAAAGCTTTGCCCACTCAGCCATTCCCACATACATGGTTCCATTCGTCCAGGCCCAGTAAGCATGTGAATTAGGCCACTTCGAGCCTTTTGCTACCTGCGCTTCAAAATTCGCCAGTTGCCAATCAGCCACACGCTGCATTATATTTTTTACTTCCAAAACATCCGATGTATTTATTTGATCCGCATTAGCAAACCACTGCATAATAAGATCAGCTACTACTTTATGTCCCTTTTCATTTGGGTGATTACTTTGCGACATGTAGTTTTTTAAATCTTCTCCATCCTGTTTCAGCTTTTTAAATGCGGCATAACTATCAATTAATCCGACGCGATATTTTGCAGCAAGCTCACGTATTTGTTGAGAATGTTTTTCCAAAGGAATAGTATCATTCAAAATATTTTCAGTAAGATCGGGAGTTGGGGTAAACAAAATTATTTTCACCTTAGCTTTTAACGCCGCATTGATCATTGTTGTCCAGGCTTTCTTAGCCCGCGCCAATCCTATGCCCCGGTCATTTAAGGCATAATCAATAAACAATATATCAGGACGATGTGTTAATACTTCGTTCACAAAACGCTTTGCTCCCTGCTCCGCATTTTCTCCTCCTATTGATGTTGTAATAACATTCACCGCGGCGTAAGGATATATTTTTTTTACGGCATGCAATGTAAGATGCGGATACGCATCCAGTGTTCGCACGTTTGGCGTATTAAAATAGCCAGTCGGCACGCTGTGACCATGAAATACCAAATTGATCGTTCTATTCTTAGGCCAAGTTTTCTTTAATTCACTTTTAATGCTATCCAAATAATTTTCCTTCGCCGCTGTTTGAGCAACAAGTGTAATACTTATAAAAAACAATAAAATTATCCAGCTCGTTCTTTTCATAGTTTATACTTCATAGTTTATACCACAAACCTTACACCTTATAACTTACACCTCACTTATTAAACAGCTCGTCAATCATTTCAAAAGAAACAGTTTCTTCCGGATTGAATTTTCCTGAAGAAACATATTTCTGCAAACTATACATGAACTGCCTGCCAACAGCGCTTTTCTCTTCTATACCTTTTAGATTGATACTAGTCATTAATAACTTTCCTTTACCGGCTTTCGCTTCAAACACAAGCCCGATTTTCCTGTTGTTATTCCAGTCCGGAATCATTTGTACCAAAGGCTTTAAGGTAGATGGCAAATTGTCTATTTGCATCGGTTTTGAATTTCTTACAAGATCAAACCACTGCCAGTTGGAATGAAACTCCGTTGGAAAATATGTAAACGCTTCGTGATCGGGATTGCAAAGAATACCCAACAGGTTTGGCGGAGTGCCCGACCACACAGCATTCCAGGATATGCCTGAAAACCCCGGAGGAACATCAGAATTTATTTTCCCTGTATCAGCAAGCAAAAATACAGTACCACCATTATTCAAATAATCTTTTGCTTTAGCATTCCACTCATGTGTTACCAACACATCATTTACTGCAACATCCGGCAACTTCTCAGGATACACCCAAACAGTCCACCGGTTAAATACATCACTATCATCAAGAGAAAAAATTAATTCAAGATCTGTTGCCTTTTCAATTTTACTAAGCGAAATTTTTAATTCACCTACTTTAGTTACAGGCCCCATAGGTATATCAACAGTATTGAATTTTCCGCTAGCATATATTTTTCCATCGGGGTATTTCAACATCCATTTTACCCTGGCCGATTTTATATCAGCCATTCCGAAATTAATAAACTCAGCATTTGCTGTTAGCGTTTCATTATTTGTCCACGTGAATTTATCGATGCGCAACAATGGCAATTGAGGCCCTTGCATGCGACTGAATGTTTTCGCGTCAACGTATGGTTTGGGATCATAAAACACATCTACCACACCCACCGGCGAAGTGCCCTGACCCGGAAAATCATTCAACTGCAATAAAGTATAACCGCCAAATCCGGGAGTACGCAAGTAAGATTCAAACTCTTCCTTCTTTTGTATCACCTGGAATTTTCCTGAGGCTATATGAAAATCATCAGCCTGATCCAACATGTTCTTTTCTCTTAATCCTTCTCTGAAAAGCTCATAGTTATAAGGTTTCAACACACCCACATATTTCGATACATGGTTGTAATCAGGATAAGCGCACCATTGCCCTATTTCATGCGTAACCATCGGCACGTTAAATTTCTTCACGTACTCAGAATAATCATATTTCGTATTAAGCGGCTGCACATTAAAACGACCTTTCAAACCTTCCTGCCAACGTTGCGGACGTGCTCCATAATAATCATAAAAATCACTACCCTCAACAGTTGGATAACCGGATGCCGCAACGTATAAATGCCGTGGATCCTGTTTCCATTGCTTCAACATTTTTTGTAAAAATGGCACACATCCTTTTCCCACTAATTCATTTCCTTCACAAAAAAACGCGAACGATGGATGATTGCCATATGTTTCAAAAATTCTTTTAGCCTCATCAAAAAAGAACTGATCTGTTTTTTCATGAGTACCTACCGTAAAACGCCAATCCGAATTTTCCACCTGCAAATACAACCCTAATTCATCAGCCGCAACAAACGCGGCTTCCGGCGGACACCATGAATGAAAACGAACACAATTCAATCCATAGTCCTTGCAGGTTTTCAATAATTTGTACCATGCAGCATAATCCATCGGCGGATACCCGGTTATTGGGAACTCGCATGAATTAACCGTTCCGCGAATAAACGTAGGCCTGCCATTCACCGTAATTTGCGTGCCCTTAGTTGCTATATCACGCACACCAAACGTCACCGATCTTTCATCGCTCGGCTTAGCGGCATTGCCGGTTATTAATGAACAATTCAGCTTATACAAATTAGGCGTAAACTCATCCCACAACAACATGTTATTACCCAGTTCATACTCGCATTGCACGCGAATAAGTGAATCATTACCTGCAACAGCAATCTCTTTTGAAGGAAGTAATATTTTTTTATCCGCGTTAAAACTATTCGCTTGCAATATCAGTTTGCCCTGTATATTTTTCTTTTCAGAATTGTTAATTACAAAATCAACTTTAATCTTTTTTTCCTTCGATTGAGGATACACCTGCACATCCCGGATATGTGTTTTATCAAGCGCTTGCAATTTCATTATACCGATTATTCCATTCCAGTTGGTTTGCGTTTCCGCGCTAATAGCGTGAGTATATTCAATATCGTAGATCTTACTATTATCAACTCTAAAACGAATAGTGTTCTTCTCACCAAATTTTACGAAAGGCGTAATGTTGTACACATGAGGCGTAGAAAGGCTTTCATCCATTCCTACCGGTTGCCCGTTCACCCATGCCTTTGTTTGCCAATGCGCTCTTTCCAGGTAAATAAAAACATTTTTGTCTTTCCAATTTTCCGGTATAAAAACATTATTCTTTTCGTACCAAGCAGCCCCGCTGTATTCATACATTCGTGTAAGACGAATGGAAGTCATGTCCTGTGTTTTAAAGCCTTTCCCGGCCTGGTCCGTTGAGCCGGGTAAAGTTATTTCCTCCGGAAGTTTACTTGTAAAATTGCTACCCTTCACCGGAATGGCCACATTCATCGGATCAAGTTTAAAACTCCATATTCCATCCAACGGAATTGATTCCTTCTCTCTTTTTGCTTTTTGTGTTTGCGCATCCGAATGAATCATCCACACAAATGCCATCGCTAATAAAATAAATTTTTTCATCTTCAAATGATGTAAATCGTTTAATAATTCTAATACAAGAATATTGTGCATTGTCTTTTGATGCCGGCTGTATTACTACTATTAAGCATCGTTGTGTCACTCACTTGTACTGTAGTAATGCTATTCAGCAAGTAGAAACATTCATGCTCAAATTCATACTTGGTATAGTATAAGCATTGTATCCTTCAATATCTGAATCATATTCGCTTTAACACTATCCTATTATATGCCTTATCTATACTTTCCTACCAACGTTACCACAGAACGAGCTGGTATTTCAATTTCCCTCCCACTCATTTCTTTCCCTTTGGAAAGATTGTGAGTATCCGAGGTTATATATGGTGTTAATTTTCCTTTTAATGATCGTTGAGTCGGTTTATCCAACTGATACTTCCTGGCTTCTTCACTATTGTTCACGGCAACTATAACCAACTGCCTTTCTTCTACATTTTTATAAGCAGATATCATAATGGTAGTATCGCTTACATTTGATGATGCCTGTATTCGAATCATTCCGGGCCGTATAAAGCGGGAATAATTACCTAAAGCCCATAACAATTTTGATGGTCTGTAATATCCGTCATTTCTGCAATAATCTTTGTTATTTCCGCTTACACCATCAGATTGTCCATCATCTAAATAAATTAATCCATCTTTAAAATCGTGACGTGTTAATGCGGTCCACCACTGCCATGATGCAGCGTTCGCAACCGCAATGTCATTATGAATGATCCGCGCTACAAACAATGCCGTTTGCATGCCGAGATCACGCTTGCGGCCACCCCCTCCCGGCAATTCAGCTTCACCGGGTTGTTCCAGCACACAATATTCCGTTTGCCAGTACTTAAGTGCTGTATCAGTTTGTTTAATTCTCTCCGCAAGTCTTTGCCTGTGCAACAACATGTCTTTCACCGGCCAAACAGAAAAATAACTGTGCCCGGATATTGTATGCGCTACATTCGGGAGGTTCGTAATTTTTGAGGGAGATGTTCTATCGAAGAAATATTTTACCTGGTCATCCCTGTTTTCGTCATTTACATTTTGGTATAAATAGTTGATGGCTCCCGCTTCACCAAATACAATTTTTGTTTGCAATGACCGTGTATTCAATTTATCGGAAAGCAATTTTATGAAGTCGAAAATTTCATTATTCGTAGCCGGGGTCCCTTCCTGTGTGGCTTTACCATTCGCCTTGGCCATCCATTCCCACTGTGGTTCGTTAATAGGACTTAAGTAGTCAAAATGTACACCTTCACGTTTTTGGAGGTTATCAATTGTTTCCACTAAAAAATCCGCATAAGCGGAAAGCTTTCCCGGCCGAATATTCATATACTCCTTTTGAGGAGAAAATGCTTTATTATTAATAGTCATTTGAACCGGTGCACTAATGGTAAATGCGAGAAATTTTTCTACACCATGTTGTTTGGCAGCTTGTAAAAACCATCGTTGCCCTTCCTGTTTTGCCCAGTCGTATGAGCCATCCGGTTTTTGAAAGCACTCCGAACGTCTCCATTCATCAGCAATATCACTAGCTTCACCTTGTTCATAACTCCCTGATCCAATATAAAAACGCCAGATGGACAATCCTATACCTTTAGGATTTCCATTTTCATCAACCTCTTTACTAAACAATAAATCCGCGATAGCATTACGTTTTTCAAGGGGCCAGTATTTGCCCACCATCTGGCATCGCCAGGCATCTGATGCGCCAAAACCATCCATAGTTTGTAATTCACGAGTAACCGAAACCGTTAGTATTGGTTTTCCGGGATCATCTTCATAATGTGATGCCGACACCAACCTGCTGAACAGAAAAAAAACAAACAATAATAACGCACTTATTTTCTTAGTATAATCCATTCTATAATCTTAAATAAACAACACATGCATTTTTATCAACTAAATATTTTACTACAGTTGCAGTGAAATGAATCTCACAGTTGAACAGAATTACTACAGTTGAACGGAGCGTCGCAACGGATGTCCAATCAGGGCTCTAATGCCGACCTACAAAAAAATCAGCATTTCTTTAAACCAATAAGTTATAACAAGCCCAACTCGAACTATAATCTGTTGGGCTTGAAGAAGGGGTTGTTAAAATAATTACTTCATCATTAATTCAATCTTACCATTCTTAATCTATAAGTAACCAAATCGTAAGAAGCTATATAATCCTTATTGGCACCGGCATTCAGCCACACACCATAATTTCCTGCGGGCGCCCAAACGTATCCACTGCCAGGTCCGACAGGCATTATACCAGACATTAAGTCGCCATATACATCTGTATACAGATTACGATTACTTGTAGGAAGCCTTATCCATCCAACATCTGCGCCACCCAGCGAAGCCATTGGAGCACGCATGTTAAACTGGCCATTAGCGGCGGTAGTAAAACTTCCGCTATAAATATAACTATCGGGTTCCCTGGTAAGCCTCGCATAAGGAGGAGAGGCCGCGTCCTCGGCCCATCCTCTTGAATTTACAATTGCCCCACCAGCTATAATAGCAAGATAATCATATGGAGCTGATGGCGAAAAGCCCGGAAACTTAGATGCATTGGACCAATCGGAATTTGCCGGGGTATAGGGGTCAGCAATAATTGTTCGGGTTGACATATCAACCGTAAGTGTATAATAACCTTTCTGCAAACCGGTTAATTTATAATTTGTTTCAGCAGGATTAACGGTTACTTTCTTATTATCGGATGAGCTAACACCCAGAACGTTGGCCACAGCACCACTGCTTGCAGTTTGAGAGCCAGACAGATTATATAAGATCGTCCTGTTGTTAAACGGCTTATCACTTGCCTGGTATGCATAAAAACGAATATTGTCGTCACCCGCATTTGCATAATAATACAGCAACTGGAATTTATTAGTAGCGATTTTTTTCATGGGAATAATTGTTCCCATACCCCATGCGCTAGCAGCAGCATAACCATCAAATGCCTGGTTGGTAATTTCCAGGGCGTTCTTCGCATCAGACAGATACAGCCTGTTCATTACACCCACTGTGATGGGATAATAAAATGTATTTTCATTTCCGCTGGTATCGGTTGCTGTTATAAGAATGGCATACTCGCCGGAATAAGGAGGAAGTGATATATTATCCTTCTGCAATAAATAATCTTTTCTTTCATCGTCACCAGGAGTTCTAACATCCTCAACAAGCACAGGAGGCGCTTCATTCAAATATGTTTCACCCCACACTTTAAGTGTTACTTTAGCTAAAGCCCTGTCATCAGTAACATTCACCGCGATATTGAAGGAAATATTATTACCGTCAAGTCCATAATACGCTTTCAGTGCCGTTGTAAAAGGCGCTTCATTATATGGAGCCGGGCTAGTTGGCGTACGCGGAATAATTGTTGGAACAGTATTATCAGGATCGTAAGTAGGATCCTGGTTGTTATCGGAAGAATCCGCAATGGCGATGGTTGTATTTAACACACCACCTTTAACGTTTTTCACGATCACATCAAGTTTGTGAATTGTTTTATTAGCATCTTTAGGCACATTAAACATTGCTCTGAGCAAGAACTCTTTTCTGTCACCAAGCATAATAGTAGAATCAAAGTTCCACTCTTTGTTGATTAGCTGTATAGATTGCAACCCATTCACATCACTAAGATCTGCCTTCACCGACAAATAATAATCCGGACCATTCCACAAATACCGGGCAGTATCATTTTTTATGTTGGGAACATCGGTTGACTGACCGGCATCTTTATCCGGAAACCTGATTTCAAATTTTTTGCACGCTACAATGCAAGTAATTGCCATCAGTATAATACAGCCAATAATAGTATGAAGTTTCATTGCGTTTTAATTCTAAAGTCAAAAATCAAAATGTCTATATTACCAATTTGGGTTTTGAGTTATCGCACCTTTTAAAACCTCTGCCTCTGGAATAGGATATAAGTACATCTTGTTTGCATAAAATACTCTATCCTCAGCTTTTACTACAGTGTAGTTAAAACTACCATCACCGTTCTTAATAATTCTCATAGCCATTATAGGAGCGTTTTCAGTTTGCTCTGCTATTTTCCATCGGCGTACATCAAAGAAGCGATGTTCTTCGAAAGCCAGCTCAACCCTTCGTTCGTTGCGAATGCGCTCTCTCAGGGCATCCTGTGAAACGCCGGCAGGTAGTACAGGCATACCTGCTCTTTGCCTTACAAGATCAACTGCCGCTTTAGCTGTCATCACATTTCCTTTTCTCACTTCTGGCCCGTTAGCTTCATTCATAGCTTCCGCATAATTCAATAACACTTCAGCATAACGGAATAAAATCCAGGCATGCACACTTGACTCATTATTCACAAGATTTAAGTTCTCATTCTCATATTTACGTATGTAGTATCCCGTTGTAGTTGCTCTTGTTTTACCAAGGCCATCCAGACCACCTACCCAGCATTCAACTTTTCTACCTTTAAATGTTGTATTGTTCAACAAAACAGAAGCCGCCAAACGGGGATCCCTATCGTTGTAAGGATTCGTGGGATCATATTTAGAAACTTTATCGGTGATAGGGCGCCCGGTTGATTTCATTTCATAAGCATCTACGAGATTTTGAGTTGGGCTGGTACTGTTCTGACCACCTTTATCATAACCAATCGGATAATTGGCAATTTCATAGTCATTTCTATTCCAACCTTGAATGGCAAATATCACTTCAGCATTTCCATCAGCACCATTTCCTAATTTAAATAACCCCGAATAATCATTAAATAAAGAATATCTACTTAATGCAATAAGGTCATTGGCTGCAGTAGCCGCTTTTTGCCATTTATCCAAATCGTTGGATGGATTGTTCAATGGGCTGGCACCATATAATAGTACTCTGGATTTTAAAGCCAAAGCAGTGCCTTGTGTTAATCTTCCACGCCATTTATCACCATCAAAACCGACCCATGTATCTTTTAACAATGGAGCAACAGCATCACACTCATTAGCAATAAAAGAAACACAGGAATCAGAAGATTGGCGCTTTATGTTTTTTAATATTTCTTCATCATCAATTACTTTATCCATTATAGCAACACCGCCATATCGTTTCATAAGTTCGAAATGATAAAACGCTCTTAGCAGACGAGCTTCCGCCCGCATCCATTCAATATCACGCACCTGCGTCTGATACTGTGTTTTATTCGCTGGAAGAATAGTATCGCGGAACAGAATATTTTTATAGTCTGCTGAATTCTCTAAGAATAGATTTGCTCTCCTTATACCTTCATAAAATCCACTCCAGCAATCCTCAGGATTTGTAGATGCATTCCAAACCCCCACATTGAATAAATGCACAGAAGAAAGAGGATTGGCGTGGTCCGCTTCATCACAGGCAGAAGCAAGCATTGCGTTGCTGATCCTGTTGAACCCAAAACGGTTAAGCATGGATGAGTATACGCCCAAACCTGTCTTGCTCATTCTGTCATAATTCACAAAAACTTCATCTTCGTTGTATTGAGTGGTGATCTCCCTGTCTAAAAAATCCTTTTTACACCCTGCTGCCGTGCTCGCAACAAGTGCTATGGATATTATTACATTTGACAATTTCATATCACTCGGTTATTTATGTTTTCAATTATTTTATTAGAAATTTGCGCTTAATCCGAAAGAATAAGTTCTTAATGTAGGATAACCTACACTAAGCGTTTCAGGGTCTACATTTGGCGCCAATGTGCTTGTAGTAAACAAATTGACCGCGCTTAGATAAACTCTTAGCTTTTCAACTTTTACTTTTTGCAATTTGGAACCTGAGAAAGTATAACCTAATTCGGCATTACGCAATCTTAGCATTGATACGTTACGCACCCAGAAATCTGAAGAACGGTAATTATTTGTATTATTAATTGTTGTTAAACGCGGAAATGTAGCATTTGCACTATTCCCAGAAGTCCAATGACCATTAGCCGCCCATTCAGAAATGTTGTTCCCATTAGAATAAAATGGCCAAATGGTGTAATCGCTCAGATAAACACTTCTACCTGAATTACCTTGTAATAAAAACTCCACATCAAATCCTTTGTATGAAACTCCAAAGTTGCATGAATAATAGATTTCCGGATTTGTTGGTTTACCTATCGCCACTTCATCATGAACATCTATGATACCGTCTTCATTCTGATCTTTGTACTTTAAATCTCCGGGACAAACGGGCATAAACGTTTGATAAGGACTATTAGCTATATCCGTTTCATCTTTAAAGAAACCTATTGCCTCCAAACCGAAACGTTGTCCCAAAGGTCTTCCCTGCTGATAGCGAGCCTGCTCTTCTTTGGGTGTTTCGTAGCTTTCTGTGATTTTATTTCTACAGAAAGAAAACATTGGGTTTATGAAATAATTCAACTTGCCAATTCTATCATTATAGCTTGCAGACAGATCAATACCATAATTACTTACTTTTCCCTTATTCACCATTTTTGAAATGGTAATACCGGAAAGAGAAGGCGTTACATTATTATCATTAATCAATATATCAGAACGTCTTTCAATGAAAAAGTCTGCGGCAAATCCTAATTTGTTGCTTAGCCATTTTGATTCCATACCTATATTAAAAATCTTCGATTTCTCCCAAGTAAGATCAGGGTTAGCAATTTGCACCTGCACAAACGCATCTGAATACGCAACTGCCGTTCCTAAATAGTAACCCTGGTTAGAAGATGTACCCCAATATTCATTATAAGCAAATCTTGCAGCACCCACATCGCTGCCCAAAATACCTGCAGAAGCTCTAAGTTTTAAATAATTTATCACATGGCTGTTTTTCAAAAAATTTTCATTTGAAATAATCCAGCCCGCTGAAATAGAAGGGAAAAAACCAAATTTCTTTCCGGGAGGATAATTTTCCGTACCACTGTAAGACCAGCTAAACTCAGCAAGATACTTTTGCGAAAAAGCATACCTCAATCTTCCCATAAAATTGCGTTTTGCATATGCTGCCTGGTTCGGCAATACTGAATACTCATCCTGCTGATACATGGCCAATGCATTTACATCATGGTTTCCAAATGATCTTTCATATTCAGCCCCAAACTGAAAAGCCAGTCTGTCTGATTCCGAATCGCCAGAATTCCCTACAACCAAATCGGTATTAGCTCCTCTTTGCAAGTAATAAAGAGACTCCTCTCCTGTGGGCAATGTTGTATAGATTGGCTCTGCATAAGCGTAGGTACGGGTTTTATAATAAGCTCCCTGGTAAGAACTTCTACTAGAAAAACCACCAAAAACACCTAACCCCTTAGAAACTATATCAAGTTTTTGTTTAGCATATACTGTTGCCTGAGCATCACGGCTTATCCTGGAATCCCATCCTTTTCCCAATACACTTCCTACCGGATTATTCGGATAAAGTGAAGTGCCTGTCAATTGTCCATCATGTGTACGTGCAGTGTACAATGTAGGAGCATACACAACCATATTCCTAAACAAATCTGCTGTAGTTATATTAGCCGGAAATTTTCGATTCTCAACACGCCCGCCCAAACCTACCTGAACCAGCAATGATTTAGTTATATCAATATCAACATTTGCCCTGAAATTGAAACGCTGAAAATTAATATTGGAACTATTGTCTTTGTCTGTATTGGCATACAAACCTGCACTGCTCATAAAACCGCCCATTACAAAATACCGCGCAAAATTATTACCTCCACTAAACGTAAGCGTATAATCCTGGATGGATGAGATTTTCTTTAGCACTTCATCATACCAATTCGTATTTGGATATAAATAACGATCCGATTCTGATTTAAAACCATCTAATTGCGAAGGTGTATAAACAGGAGATAAACCATCATTCTGCAATGCCTCATTATATAAAGAAGCATAGGTATAAGAGTCGCCCAATTTGGGTAGATAAGTTGGTGTTTGTAATCCATAGCGGGCATTGAATGCAATTTTTGGCGTTCTGCTCACTACACCTCTTTTTGTGGTTACAAGCAACACGCCGTTGGCAGATTTAATTCCATACATAGCAAGCGCCGCGGCATCTTTCAATAATGTAACAGATTCTATTTCATCAGCAGATAATTGGTTAAAAGCATCTGTTTCAAATCCATCCACCAATATAACAAAACCATTACCGCGCATAGAATGCTGGCCATGCATGTATATTGTAGCTTCGTCATAGCCCGGTTCACCATCAGTTTGAATAGCAGCCATGCCTGGAAAACGGCCAAACATCGAATTACTCAATGTAGAAGTCTGGGTTTTTCTAAGCTCCGAACCGCTCACTGAAAATACCGATGAAGTAAGGCTTTGCCTGCTTTGTTTGCCATACAGTACATTGATGATAGTGGAAGCCTCTAAGGAATCCGCTTGTTTATTATAAACTTCTTGGGCCGTCAGAGTGAGGGGTAAAGCAAGCAACATCCACACTGCAGCTTTTTTAAGTTTATTTTTATGAAAAAATATATTGCGTTTCATAATTTCTATTTGGATATTAACAAAGTATGGTTCACTTATTACTTTACCATCCGGGATTTTGAGTAATAAAACCTAAACTAACTTCAGGCTGCCTGAATGGATAGAGATACATTTTATTATCCCAAACACGTTCGCTTAATTCTCTACCGATTTTTTCAATGCGGTAAGTAGCTGTAGTTCTGGTTGGTGAAGACGAATTAGGATATAATTTCAGAGTGTACAAACTTCCTTTCATTGGCCCTGACTGATCTGGCATGTTCCCTTCAGTTTCAGCAACTCTCCAGCGACGCACGTCAAAATATCGGTGCTCTTCAAATGCTAACTCAACTGCCCGTTCTCTTCTTATTTTCTTACGCATATCATCTTGGCTAGAGAATGAGTATAAAGGGTTTGTAATACCAGCTCTTGAACGAATAGCAGCCAAAAGCTGACAAACTGAATCAGGCTGCACATTTAGCTCATTTAAAGCCTCAGCATAGTTTAAATAAAGCTCAGCAGTTCGAAATGATATCCAACGGGGAGCATTAGATGAAGAACTTACTCCTTTTAAAAATTTACGAACGAAACCAACTCCCGGTACATCTTTTAACTGGTATGTATTTGTTTCATAGAAATAATATCTTACACCTGAACCACGATTCCATTCAGTCCCGGATTGAAATACAGAGGCTTGGAAACGAGGCTCCAATTCCGCAAGTTTTGATTCATATTGCGTATAAGGATAATCAGTTCCAATTGACTCATCCCAAGTTTGATCCGTACCATCTTTTTTCTGGTAAAATTTAGTGAAATTGAATGTCACCGCGTGGTTGGTTGGTTCTCCATGATTATAAACAATAATTCCGGGTAACATATAACGACAGAAATAAGGCTGTGTACGTGTTCCTTGTAACCCGGCATCAAGAATAATTTCAGACACGGTAGGATTTATAAATATCTCTTCATAATTCGCTACGGGATCAGAAGATTTCCCATTATATAATTCATATCCATTGGCCAAAGCCCATTTTAATGCATCAGCACTTGCATCAGCAGCCAATCTCCATCTATTCACATCATAGTTTCCATAGCCTACGAGTTTTTGCATTTCTGCACTCATCGACACATAAGGAGTTGTTGTATTGAATAAAGGACTTGCCGCATACAGTAGAGTTCTTGCTTTTAATGCAAGCGCAGCACCTTTTACAATCCGTCCCCGGTATTTAGACTCATATCTGTCTGGTAAAAATGTAGCTGCGGAGTCGCAACTGTTTACGATAAAATTCACTGTTTCGTCAAAAGTATTACGCGGTTTTCTTGCTGCAACTATATCACCTTCTGTAGTGATTTCAGCAGCATCGCGTGATATTAAAATTCCGCCTAGACGTTGCATCAGATCAAAATGCATTAGTGCTCTCAAAAAAATAGCCTCAGCTTTCATTTGTGCTCGTTCTGCATCTGTAAATGGAGACCGGTCAACATTGGCAATAAAAATATTTGCATTGCGAATACCAGCATAACACACAGTTGAATTAAACTCAATGTTCTGAGTATTGCTTGGATTCCAGGTACCATTATTAAATTCGCGCATTGACCATGTATATTCATTTTGCGCCTGAATTTCATCAGTTCCTGCTGAAACTAGACAATTATATGCTCCATAATGGCGAAACTTAGCATCAGAGCCATCCCAGAAATATGGAAATTCAAAAATGGAACAGGTATTATAAACTCCCCACAACGCTTGTTCTGTTCTTGTTTGTGAAGCAAAAATACTGTCGATGGTTATAGCGCTGGTAACAGGCATTTCAAGCACACGTGAACAGGATGAAAAAATAGAACCGGCAACCGTAACACAAGCAATCAGTAAACTATATTTTATTTTATCTTTCATGTAGTAATGTTTAATGATTTTAAAATTGTAAGTTGACTCCGAAATTTACTACACGCATTGATGGATAAGTACGTCCCCATAATTCCCTGGCTTCAGGATCCATTGGATACTTCATTGGAGTCCAGGTAAGGAGGTTGTTTCCATTTAAATAAACGCGCATAGAACTAATACCAAGCCTTTTTAGTGAAGAAGGCGCAAATCTGTAGCCTATTTCTACATTTTTCAAACGCAGATAAGAAGAGTTTTGCACCCAAAAACTTGATGACTGATAATTATGCCCCGAAGGAGACAACATTAAACGAGGGAAATCAATTGCTTCTCCATTCTCGTATCTTTCCTGGGACCAGCGTTCGAGATTCCATTCATAAGCAGGTCCCCAACTGTTAGCAAATGGGTATGCACCAGCTCTTGCTGAAAAGTATGATGACACATTCTGTGCTCCCTGGAAAAGCACTGAAAAGTCCAGGCTTTTCCATGAACCACCAAACGAAAAGCTATAAGTAACTTCCGGCCAGTTTGCATATCCTACTGCACTCACGTCTTTATAATCAATAATACCATCTTCATTCAAATCCTTATACTTCATATCACCAGGTTGCAATACCGACTGGTAGCTCGATGTTGGCGTTTTAGGATCATTAATTTCAGAAGCTGTATTATAAAAACCTTCAAATGTAAGTCCGAAAAATTGTCCTATTGGCTTTCCGGTTTCCATCATCCAATCATATTCTTTAGGAGACTCATCCTTATAAAGGATTTTATTCCTGGCAAATGAATATAACGCTTTGGCATAATAGTCAAATTCACCTACTCTGTCTCTATATTCCAATTGTATTTCATAGCCGTGGTTTTGCACCCTTCCTATATTAGAAGGAGGTAATGTGATGGAAACCCATTCCGGCACTGTACTATATTTCCACAAAATATTATTTCGATTTTCCTCAAAATAATCTCCGGTAAAGCTTAGTTTGTTATCGAACAACTTTACCTCCAAACCAAAGTTCCATTTTTTCGCTCTTTCCCAGGTTACATCCTTGTTATAAGAGTTACCTTCTTTGTAAATATTATACACTGACATGTCTACCCCGGGCGTTCCGAAAGTAAGCTGCTCCCAGTTCCCATTAGATAAAGACCATGGTTCAGGTATATATAAATAACGGGCACCACCTGATTTATCATTTCCAACCTCTCCATATGAACCTCTAATTTTCAGAAAAGAAATTGTTTTGTTATCCTGCAAAAATTTCTCTTCCGTTAGCACCCATCCTAATGACATCGAAGGGAATAAACCAAAGCGCTTACCAGGAGCAAAATTTTCAGAACCGGTATATCCTATATTAAACTCAGTCAGGTATTTGCTCTTATAATCATAGGTAGCACGTCCCACCATACCCAAATATGCATATGGTAACAAGGGATCGGAATTACCAACATACTTTTTTTCTACTGTTCCCAAAAACAGCGCTGTAACTCTGTGTATACTATTAAAAGTGTTCACATATTCTAATCCGCCATCCAGGTAGGATCTTCTCCATTTACCACCTCCAATACTTTCACTAAGATTATAATATGGGCCTTCATCTGCATTTGGATAAATAATAACATTGCCTGTATTAGCAGGATCGCTCATAACTGTATAGGAAGGAAAATATTTAAAGCGTGACGTATTTTTTACATAATAATTATCATACGACCCCATCGCTCTAAATGATAAGCCCTTTAATAATTTGTCTAGTTTATACTTCAAAGAAAGGTTTGTGTTCAAGGTATTGTTGTACACCTTGTTCTGCATACCCATAGAAGCACCGGTAGTGGTGCCAGCCTGAGCCCAGGGGTTGTATGGATACACTTGGGATGGACCACCTATCATTTGCGTAATAATCTTTCCATCAATAAAACCCGGACTTGACATTGGCGATGCTCCCGGACCCAAGGCACGGTCAAACGCCGCATACGCACCACCGTTAGGATACAAGTTATCCGTAATTTGATTACCGAACTTCAGCGACATTGAAAAGTCGTTTGTAAGGTTAAAATCAAAGTTCATACGTATGTTGTAACGGTTATACTTCTGTTCATATGGGAATCCAAAACTTTGATCAGGTTTTTGATATCCACCAAACTGATTGAAATATCCGAAGGAAGTGAAATATCTAACTTTTTCACTTCCGCCTCTTACATTCACATTATAATTTTGTTGAAATGAAACAGGTTTGATCATTTCCTTTATCCAGTCTTTGTCAGGATGAAAAACAGGATCAGTTCCTGATTTATACAAAGCGATGTCATTATCGGTAAATGCAAGATTTACATCACCATAGTTTTTTTGAGCTTCATTATGTAAAATCGCATAGTCATATGAATTGAGGGTCTTAGGTATAATGGTTGGTGTTAGCGCTGCCAAATTTCCAGTCACGCTTACTTTTGGTCTTCCTGCGATTCCTTGCTTTGTAGTAATTAGAATCACGCCATTAGCACCTCTTAATCCAAAAACCGCGGTAGAAGAAGCATCTTTCAACACACTTATACTTTCAATTTCGTTCACATCTATATCGTTATAACCCGCTCTTTCCATACCATCAACCATAATCAAAGGTGCAGCTGTATTCAAAGTAGCAACTCCACGTATCCTGAGATCGGCTTTATCATTACCGAATTCTCCGGATGATTGAAGCGCCTGCATCCCGGAAGTAACGCCTACTAAAGCATTACTTATACCAGAAACAGGAGCTCTCATTAACTCTGCACTACTCACGGTTGCAATAGCGCCGGTTACATTCACTTTCTTCTGCGTTCCATAACCAACCACCACAACGTCCTCTAGTTTTTCGGATTCGCCTTCAAGCGCCACATTCAGCACTTTTTTACTACCTACAAGTTCTTCTCTTGTTATGTAGCCAACATGGCTAAATACCAGGATAGATGCGGCAGTTACCGATTGTAATTTGTATGTTCCATCGGAGCCTGTTTTAACACCAGTTTTGGTGCCTTTTATGGTTACCGATACTCCTTCTACCGGTTGCTTGCCGATGGCATCAGTAACAACTCCTGTTATCTGTCCTGCCTGGCCAAAAAGAAATGTAGCGGGCAATATCAGCAGACAGATGAGAACAATTATTTTCTGTTTCGTATTCATAAATACTCACTTAAATTGTTTACACAAAATGCTTAATTGATAGATTTGTTCTTAATTATTAGAATTTGGCGAAGGTTGAATATGTCAGTTGAATAAACCCATTGCAATGCGGCTACTATTAGAGAAGAGCCGGCAAATGTAATGGATTCCTTCCTTTGCAGAGTAATAAAGATTTTCTTTTTCATAGCAGTGGCAATCGTTTTAAAAGTTATCATTTATTTATACAAACCTATCTACCTTTCAAAAAAACCAAATGGATTGACTTATTGAATAGCTGGATTATCTTATGACATTTAACACAACAATATGCTGGTTCTCTAAAATACTTCATATCACTAAGAATAAACGCGGAAACATTTGTTTGACACATATCAGATATGACATGAGCTCTTATAACCATGATCTTAAAAAAACTGTTTCCGAAAACCTGCTGCTAAATCTTAATTCTCTTATACAGAAATAATTATACATCCCGCACAGCGATTTAGCACTACTTACAAAAGAATACTTTTACGCAAAAGCACCATGCCATTGAATGTTTCAACCTTGGTCATAAAGAATGTTAGCAAAATATTTTATCGGCTGTACGGGTACCATCAAAGAAAATACAAGTCAATACCACATATAAGAGCATATCATACCGGTATGCTTAGCTAGACTATTCTATGAATTAGCTGGATTATTTTATAACTCCAAAAGCTCTATCCTGAAGAAACCTTATATCAGAACGAGATCAATTAACAGGCGGACATACAATGCCATATAATTAATCAGGTCAAAAAATGGGTGCATTTCTGCATAATGCACAATAGCGAACAAACCGTTGAAGAGTGCGACGCAACAAAAGCTTAATAGTAGCAATGCGGCCCGGACCACAATAAAAAATACAGTCTGAACATAGGCCAGATTAATAAATAATACTGTCTTCATAAAACAAAAGCGCTGTATACCAGCTAAAAACACATGCAGGAAAATGGCCCTACCCTTGCATTATAATTATGAATGGCGTTAGAAGTATGTATATTTCCGGTAATTTGCAATCTCATTATGAAACACAATTCAACCAACAATAGAAAAATACAGGTTTGGCTTCCGTTGCTTTTTGCTTTGGTAATGGTGGCCGGCATGACACTTGGATATGTATTAAGGGGCAACACGTTGCAATCTCGAAGTTTATTAATGCTTCCGGGAAAAAGAAATCCGTTGCAGGAAACAATTGATCTGATTAGCGCGAAATATGTTGACCCTATTACAGACACTCTCAGCGGCGAAGCGGCTCAGGCAATGCTGGCAAAACTAGACCCGCATTCTGTTTATATTCCTGCTTCCGATTTAAATGAAGTAAATGAAGACTTGCAGGGAAATTTTCAGGGTATTGGTGTGGAGTTCCAGATATTTAACGACACGGTAAATGTTATTAATGTGTTGCAAAACGGACCAAGTGAAAAAGCCGGGTTGCAGGTGGGTGATAAATTTATTAAAGTGGGCGATAGTGTTGTAGCTAACAACCGCATTACAAATACACGCATCCGTAATTTGCTGCGTGGCCCCGGCGCCAGCAAAGTGCTGGTGACAATACTTAGAAACAATAAACTTTTGCAGTTTACTATTCAGCGCGGTCTTATTCCTATTTTTTCAGTGGATGCCGCTTATAAACTGGATCCTGCAACCGGTTATATTCACATCAATAAATTTTCCGACAATACTTATGAAGAGTTTATGGCATCGCTTGAAAGCCTTCAAAAGCAAAGCATTAGCCAGTTGGTACTCGATCTTCGTGGCAATGGCGGCGGTATTCTAACTGAAGCCGTCGATATTGCAGATGAGTTTTTAGACGGCAATAAACTTATCGTGTACACACAAGGCAATAGGATGCCAAGACAGGAATACCGCTGTAAACGTAACGGAATTTTTGAAAAAGGTAAATTAATAGTATTGGTTGATGAAAGCTCTGCCAGCGCAAGCGAAGTGCTTACCGGAGCATTGCAGGATTGGGACAGGGCAATCATTATTGGAAGAAGAACTTTTGGTAAAGGTCTTGTGCAGGAACAATACGACCTTAGCAATCACTCGGCATTAAGACTAACGGTGGCACGCTACTACACACCTTCGGGTCGCAGTATTCAAAAGCCTTACTCGCACGACGGAAATGATGATTACAGCAATGATCTTTTGAAAAGATATCAACATGGCGAACTGGTAACTGCCGACAGCAACAAAGTTCAAAACGGAATAGCATATAAAACAAAGAACGGACGTACCGTGTATGGCGGTGGTGGAATAATGCCCGATATATTCGTGCCTGCCGATACTACTACTCTTACACCTGAAATTAGTAAGGTGTTTTCGAAAAATACAATCAGCAATTATGTGTACCAGTATTATATGCACAACCAACCGTCGTTCGCTGCATATAAAACCGGACTTGAGTTTATAGAAAAGTTTGATAAAAATGAAGATCTGTGGAACGGTTTTGTAAAATTCGCTGCCAATGATTCATTATCACTGGAACGAATAAACGAAAAAGATAAAAAATTTTTATTATTCAGGTTAAAAGCAATGCTGGGCCGGCAGGTTTGGAGAACGGAAGGTTTTTATGAAATAATAAATACTGATGATGCGATTATAAAGAGGACGATGGAAGAATTGAAAAAGTGAGGAAGTGAGCAGTGGGCAGTAAACAGTGGGCAGTTGGCAGTAAGAACGTTTTCCTGTTCAGAAAAGGTTGGCACTATTTGCTTTACAATTTATATTTTATGGCATCAGCTGAAGTGCTACTATTAAGCTTCGGTTGTGTCACTCACTTGTACGGCAGTAATGCTATTCGGCAAGTTATGAGTTATGAGTTTTGAGGAATGGTTGGGAGTTGCCGTTGTTGCGTGTGTAGGGTGGCTATCATGCGAAGGCACACCAACAACCTATGAAGAAGCAATTTGCTGGTAAGGCACAAGCTTGGCTATACACATGGCTCAGCTACCACGCTTGCGCCAGGTGCGTGATAATCAACTAAAAAACTGTCTACTTTTTTCAGAACGTGACATCTACTACCAACCGCCCACTGCCTACTGCCTACTTCTTCTGACCTCTGTTTTCTCTACTGCCTGCTATCCCCTACCTAAAACATCTGCGCTAACGCATTTATATCACTTCGTACGAAACTAATAACACCGCTTACATCAGCAGCATCAGCGCTGCTCTTTGTTGCTTTTAGTTCCAGTGTCCGCATGTTCTCTATATACTCTTTAATGAAAGCTACATACTCAAAATTCTTAATTGTTTCAATACTGGCAAACAAATAAAAAAAATAAGGAGATGCCTGTTCCTCGTTCAGCACGGCCTCCTGATTTACTGTAGAAAAGTGTATGAGCGAATCTGATGGTGTTATATAAAATGTATACAACGGAAATATTTCCCGATTTAAAATATTCCTGCTTCTTATCGCATCGGTGCTTTGTAAATAGCTAAACAAATTATAACCATTGCTTTTTACGGCAATATCAATTTCAGGAACGGTATCAATTTTAACTGTTGATTCTTCTACCTTTTCAAAGTTATCATTATACCCGTAAGTAATTACGGTATCATACTGAATAACCGTTTTATTTCCCCACTGAAAATCGATATAACCTTTATAATTTTTCAGTAAACTATCTCCACTAAACATATAGTTCTTAATGGCAAAATCACGACCACCAACTGATTTAAAATTAGCATTCAGCCAACCATATATAGCTACATCATCTGCTACCTTTCTATGAAACGAGGAATCTTCAACCTGCAAAAAAGAATTAACGTCAACCGCCGTACTAAATGCTATTTTCCCACTTTCAAAATTGATACCGCCTGTCATATCATTCTTGCAAACTACAATATGGTCATCACTTTTCCTAAGCATAACTACCAAAGAATCAGATGAAGATCGCATATTTGTTTCCGTTACCATATCCTGCAATATATCCGTCACAGGTTCTTTAGTTGCGGAATAGGCAAACGCGACGGTTCTATTATTAAATGCCATCGTCACTTTGCCATTTGCCGTAGAGCCCATGCTTATATTACTTGTACGGTAAAAAGAATCAATTCCCAATTTTCGTGCAGCATACTTTTTAAGATCACCGGTATCAGAAACCGGCAACGCGGCAAATACAGTGCTTTCAGCCTTTCCTTTTACAGTATATAAAAACACATTCGCAGGATATCTTATTCCTTTTTTAATCTCCGCAGTATCTTTTGATGTGCTTTTTTTAATCCTAATGTAGTATGAGGGGTGCGCAACAGCATTCCAGGCCAGGCTTTCAACAATTCCATCCACATTCACTTTCACCACAATATCCGCTTTATTGTGTATCCGGTTTTTATAAGACCGGTATTGTCGCAACTGCAAAAAGCCTATTAATAAAATAAGCAGCAATACTAGTATTGCTGCTATTCTTAAAAATTTCTTTCTCATTATTCTTTAAACTATTTCAGATCTTTAACTGCTTTCTCTATCAAGGAGAATAAATATTTCAATGAATTGGTTTCATTCGCAGGTACATCCATTTTTATTTCGCCGCTTACCACATTTCCTCTAATACCATTACTTGTAAAATGAATATCACCCGAACTATTCAGCAGCTCATTAAGGCTGTTCATCTTTTTTAAATCGCCAATTTCATCAAGAGGTATTTGCCCGGATAATTTGTGCGGACTAAAGTATGATGTAAAATAATTAGCCTGCATTTGCTTTTTTCTATCCTTTGAAATCTTAGCCTCATATTTACCGGCAATAATTTTTTCAACGTCCGGGGCATTGGACCCAATAAACAGGATACCGTCTTTAATAAGGAAATAAACATCCATGAATTCATTGTTGCGAATATTGAATTTATAATACCCATTCACTGAGGTAATCACGTCTTTTTTAATACCATAATTAATCAGCTTTTGCCAGGTAGCCGCATCTTCTGTTGAAGCCATAAATAAAAAGTCCGGCAACATCTCTTTCTTCTTTTTTTCTATTTCAATCGACTTGTAATTATCATCAAAATCGTAAGTTTTATATGTTACTTCCTTCTGTGAAAGTCCCGAAAAAACAAATATCCCATCACCTTTCAAAAGTTTTCCTACCGCATCTTCATCAAGGAACAGATTGAACAAATCCGCACCCAGCAATGCTTCATCCTTATATTTTGCCCCATACATATTGGCCATCATTTTTGGATATTCTTCCAAATAGTTCTTGCTATTAAGCACGCAGGTCATATATCCAATCATGTGATCTTCATTTACATACTTTAGCAATTTTTTATTCAGGCGACTATCATATAATCTTCTGTAAGAAGCTGCTAAGGTATCGTTCAATTCCATTTTACCGGTAAGCAAAATCTTGTCCTTTTCCATCCTCAAAATACCCGTCATGCTATTCCAACTGTTTGCAAAATTCATGTTGGCTAAATACCTGGCAGGAAAAAAACCTGAAAACAATTCTTTACCATTACCAACCCAAACTGTAGCTTCATCGGTCGGGTTAATATTTTTACTAAATGAAGGATTAGATACAATAGAATTCGCGAATGGTTTTGCAAATACATTCTCCGCATATTCACTTGTCCATTTAGCCACCAACGATTTCTTTATACGCCTGTTTTCATCATATCTTGAGTAATACAAATCATCTGAGGAAGTTATCTCCACAGTATCTACCTGCGGTATAATGCCGGGTTCTTCATCCGCTATTGGGGGTACCGGCCTTGCAGGTTTTGATATAGTTGCTTTCTTCTTAGTTACAGATTTTTTACCTGTTACTTTTTTTGCAGGAGCCGGTTTTTTAACTACAGGTTTTTCCTCTTCATATGGTGGGGGCATTGCAATGATAGGCTCAGCGGTATCTTCAGCAACCGCATCCAATGGCGGTTCAACATAAATAGGAGCGGCTACCGTATCTGTTTCATATGGTGGTGGTGTTACATATGCGTCATCCGAATACAGATCCTGGATTCCATATCTCTTCATCACTTCCGAATTATCAAAGAAACCGTATTTCTCAAAGCTTTTCACTATCAATAGTTGCCTGTCGTTCCATTGCCACACCATCGAGCTGTCGTCATCAAAAACAGTATGCTTGTTTCCATTAACAATAATTTCTTTATGACTTTTTTCTTTCATAAACCTTGTAAACTGTTCCTGGTTCTTCACCTGCACAAGAAAGCAGTTATAATACATGCTGTCATTGCCGCGCAGATAGTAATAAAAAGGACTGCTCAGGTTCACGCCAATATCATCAATACTTTTCAACTTCAGCTCAGAATTTGCCGAAGCTTCTTTTAGTATTTTTTTCCCAATGAATGAATTGTTGAATTCATTTACCGACATCAATTCCAGGAATTGATCACCCCTAATAGTAAGCACAACTTTTGCGTCTGAAGGTACCTGTTGCAACAGATCCTGTGCCTTCGCAAATGATACCATTAAAAGGATCGACAGTGTTAAAATGCTTCGCATGTTGGTTATTTTGTTAATTGTATTTTGTTTGAAATATTCACTCTCCCGTTTATCAAATCAAGTACGGAGGCCTTCATCATTATAGCTTTTCTTGATTTCGATACTGTTGAAAGTTTATTATTGAATGTGGCAATTTCATTTTCAAACCTGTATATGCCGGTGTACGCAGCACTTTTAAAAACACTTTTCGCATCTTCATTAAGCTTGTTGTATTCGGTTTTAGCATCGGTGGTGTACACATAACTGCGGGAGAAAGACCCCTGATTTTTATTATAAACAAACGACGACTGGTTTACATTCTTCACTTTCAGGCTCTTCATCACATCATCAGTTAAATTATTAAGATTGGAAACGTCATTAAACGAAAAGCTGATGGTAGCAATAAAATTATTGAAGTCCAGTGATTTTTTCACATTGCTGATACCTTCAGATTTTCTCAAATACTCAACCGTTTCATTCAATTTTCTTTGAACATCCGTTTTCGATGGCACCTTATATCCGCTCACACTATCGAGCAGCATGATGGAAGCGAGCTTTGTTTTGCTTTGGCTAAAATTCAACGTAAGCGTAACATCGCCGGAGCCGTTATTTCTCACATTAATTTCTTCAATTACCTGAAAACATGAACTACAGCAAATAGCAATAGCAATTAAAACAAATAATATCTTATTCATAGTCTTTGAAAGGGTAATTATTAATACGGCTGGCTACTTAAAAGTTTACAAATATACGCTGTAATTAACATTGTTTAGTATCACACGAATAACTTCTAATATACTTGATTTCACTGATCTGTTAGATATAACATATCAACACTTATCGCAAAGATTACGCCAAATTTCACTATTTGAAACTTGAGATTTGAGCATTTGAAATACTGCAATTTAAGCCTGATGTATAATTTCGGGTATATCTAATTATTGAGTTTAATTATACTGTACGCAGCATACAAATGTGCAATTTTTTTTTGGTAACCGGCGGTATTGCTACTATTAAGCATCGTTGTGTCACTCACTTGTACTGTTGTAATACTATTCAGCGAGTGATGAGTTTTGAGTTATGAGTGCTTTTGTTTTCACATGCAATCAGCGTACAAAGCATTCTCAACTCTCAATTCTCCACTAAATAAGGGTGTACTTTTTCTTACTTTTTTGCCCACAAAAAAAAATCAAGAAAACTTTTTGATGAATGACTTCTCGAAACCCATAAACAATATTTTTTTGCGAACCTAATCCCAATTCAATGATTTGCCCTTGTGGTTAAACACTCTCATTATTATCATGTAAAAAAACCTCAAAATATTTTACATTCACTAAATTTTTTCCTTATCTAAATCTAAAATCACTAACATGGCATTTATTGATACATCGTCACGGTCATCAAATAATCAAAACGCTGCTTCGCAAAAAAGCAATCCCCTTTATATAATGTTGCTCACACTGGTAGCCACACTCGGCGGTTTATTGTTTGGATATGACACCGCCGTAGTAAACGGCGCCGAAAAATCGCTCGTGGATTTTTACATCAAAAACATTACCGATCCCCAATACCGCGATTATGCGGTGTCCATGATCCAACAGTATAAAGTGCTGATGGTACTCGTACTCTGCGTGGTGGCCGCTATCATTAGCGCCCAAATGATACGGTTGCTGGGTGCCAAAAAAGGAGGAATAACCTGTGGCGTAATTTTCCTGATCATCATCGCGTGGGCTTTCGGTTTTGTAAGCAAAGCCATTCCTGTC
>JAVBLN010000051.1:0-4692 GCA_031553495.1 Flavihumibacter sp. | reverse complement strand
TGTCACTCACTTGTACGGTAAGAACTTTAGTGAGCAGTTGACAGTGGGCAGCGGGCAGTAGAGAAGTCAAAGATCAGAGAAGTCAGTGGTTGATGTTTACAAAAAAACAAGTGCATAAAATAAACCAAATGTCCTACACCTTAGAGGTGTAGGACATTTTTGTTGAGTAAGCTATTGAATAGTCAACTATCTCCTCCGTCATTTCGAGCACGAGTATATGATACTGTTCGAAAAATATTGCAAAACATAATAAACCAAACCGTGCGAGAAATCTCATCATTGGAGAAATGCAACAAGTTATGAGTTTTGAGTTATGAGTTATGAGTGCTTTTGTTTTGGCTTGCAATCAGTGTATAAAGCATTCTCAATTCTCAATTCTCCACTCTCAATTCTCCATTTATTAAGGCTTGCAGCCTTGCAGCACTATACTGTTGCTTTTAGCAACATACCAGTGTGTTGTATAATTAAATTGTCACTACAATAATTCAATGAGATTTCTCGCCCGGTTGTCTCATGTGAACCTTACTGCATAATCACAAATATATTGAAGATAAGCGGGCTCGAAATGACGGTGAAGGTTATGGTTGCAAAATGATTGAAAACAGTATAGAATGCGGCCCTATGTGAAGGCACACCACAACAACCTATAAGACAACTTAGCCATTAAACCCTACCGCTTAATAGATATTCTACAGATGAACGTAATGCGACGCAACAATGCTTAACCGGAGTTACCAATGCCGGTTCCAAAAAAATAGCTATTGGCAAAACTAACGTACAAAGATATACGCAATAACAGCAACAGAAAACAGGTCTCTTTTTAACATTTAATCCAAAAAATAAATATCTTTATAACTAAGCCGAGTTTAAACAACTAACTTGTATATCTTATGAAACCGACTCTATTAAACAACAAGATACACGGTTTTTTTGTGTTGGTCTCCTTTTTCCTTTACACACAAACCTACGGCCAAAAGACCACTATTACCGGAATTGTTATGGACAGCAGTGCCCATGTGCGGCTTAAAAACGCTTCTGTGGTGCTGCTTCATGCAAAGGATTCTTTTATTGTGGCAGATACAAGGGCTGATAAAGAAGGCCGGTTCACTTTTCGGAACATGAACGATACTGCTAACTATGTTCTGTTCTTTAGCTATCCCAAATATACGGACTACTCTCATCGCATCTCAATGAAGGATGCGAAAAATAACCTCTTTGATATGAACCAGGTGAACATGATACTGAAAGCAAAACTATTAGAGGAAGTGTTAGTGAAAGCGCAGGTTAGTGCTATTAGAATTAAAGGAGATACTACAGAATACGACGCAGACAGATTTAAAGTACAACCTAATGCCACTGTAGAAGATCTACTGAAACAGCTTCCCGGGCTCCAGGTGGATCAATATGGAAATATTACCGCACAAGGCCAGAAGGTAAAAAAAGTTCTTGTGGATGGCGAAGAGTTTTTTGGCGATGACCCAACTTTGGTAACGCGCAATTTAAGAGCGGATATGATTGATAAAGTTCAGGTGTACGATAAAAAATCAGATGCGGCGGCCTTTACGGGAATTGATGACGGAATAAAAGACAAAACAATCAACCTGAAAATAAAAGAAGATAAAAATCATGGCATTTTTGGTAAGGTAGAGGCTGGTGGTGGTACCGATAACCATTATATTGGCCAGGGCATGCTGAATGCTTTTAAGGGAAAACGAAAAATGGCCCTATATGGAACAACCAGCAATATTGGTCGTACCGGCTTAGGTGCAGATGATAAGGAAAGAATTGGCAGTGATGAGGGTGGCAATGGTTCATATTCAGGCAAGGGGTTGCCAAAAGTAACTTCAGGTGGTTTGCACTATGATAAAAAATGGGGTGAGGATAAGAATAGCATTAATGGGAATTATAAGTTTAATGTGACAAATGTACATGGGTATGATAACACAATATCTCAAAATAACCTTCCATCTGGCCTTATTCTTGGAAATACCAATAGTGATTTCAGCAACAGCAGCACTAATAATAACGCAAATGCTAAATTCATTCATAAATTTGATACAACATCTACAGTTACAATTTATACCGATGGCGCTATTTACAATAACAAAAATTTAAACAGTAGTACCACTCAAAGGCTGCGTGGCGATAGCACCCTTATTAACGACAATGCTTCGAATAATTCTTCAGACTATGATATGAATTCTTACAATTTGAACCTTTCCTGGGAGAAAAAATTAAAAAGATACGGCAGAACCATTTCCTTCTATTTATACAATAATTTTTCTAATGATGCTTCACGTGGCGAAAGTCGCTCTTATAGCCAATTTTATGATAAGAACAGGCGAAGTGATGTAGACAGTAGCGCATTGCTTCATCTTCAGCGAAAAATGACTGATAATTGGCGATCCCTGGACTTTAATGTGAACTATACAGAACCGCTCACATCTAAACTGACATTAATTGTAAATTACAAACTCAATAACCAGGAAATTCATGATGATAAAAGATCCTACGATCTCGTTCAGGATCCTTCAGGTACTGTGATCGACAAGGATTTTAGCACACGCGTGAATGCTGCCATATGGGGCAATCAGGCCGGCGCCGCATTGAATTATGTTTCTAAAAAAGTCATTTTCAAAATAGGCAACAATATCGGGTTAATTGATATGAATATTGAAGATCTCCTTAACCCGTTAACCGTAAAAAAACAGTTTAATACCTGGAACCCACAAACAAGTCTCAAGTATAAATTTAGCTCATACAAAAACCTGGACATTTACTATAATGGAAACAGCATCAACCCGGACAGGACACAGTTGCTCCCGGTTGCTTACAACAATAGTCAGTTATCTACCTTCCTTCCAAATCTTAACCTTAAGAATGGCTTCTCGCATGACATGACCATGAATTATAGTACTCTAAAGCTTGTCTCCCAAACTTATGCCGGGGGATATGCAAACTATAACATAGTTTCTAATCCGATTATCGCCAGCATGTTTGTTGATACCACTGGTGCATACACCTATCAGTATGTTAACATGACCGGTTATGCCAACCATAATTATACTCTTGAACTTTATTATTCCAAAAAGATAAAAGCCTGGGATATACAGATGGGTACCTACGGGGGGCTTAATGGGGGAAAAGTATTCAGTATGAGCAACAATGCGGTAAACAAGCTCAATTATACTACATATACACTGGGGGTGAATTTCTATAAAACCAAAATAAAACAATACAGCCTTTATCTTGCGGCTAATGGTGGCTACACTTTGAATACCTCTTCGTTACAAAAGGAAAGTAATAACAATTATTTCTTTTATAACCTCACTCCTTCAGTGGACATCTATTTTCTTAAAAAATTCCAGCTTCATACTGACCTTAATTATCTGTGGCAGCAGAAAAGTAAGGCCTTTAGCGATAACTTCAGCCGTGCTATCTGGAACGCATGGATCGGGCGTACCTTCCTGAAGAATGATCAACTGACAATTAAGGTTTCTTGCAATGATATACTAAACGAAAACAACGGGTATTCGCGTACGGCAAGCAACACTTTCTTCTATGAAAACCAATATACCACTATCCGCCGCTTTTTTACGGTTGGGGTTACATGGAGCTTCACAAAATTCAATAACCTTAAGCAATAATCTTTCATGAAACGAATCCTCTTAATTTTATTTACTATAGCCTCATTCGGCACAGCAAAGGCACAATACGCAGCATTTATTACCAGTGGCAAGATTACATTTGAGCGGAAAGTCAATTCGTTCGCAGCAATAAGCATAGTGCTTAAAGAGAAACAAACCCCGGAAGATCAACTGGCGGCTATCATGGAAGAATATAGAAGAAAAAAACCACAGTTCTGGTCTGACAGTTTTGAAATGTTTTTTGATGAAACCCATACTTTTTATCAACCGCAGAATCCGGATAAAGAATTCGCTATAGCTTCTGAGCTTGCTGTCGCGTATAAGAATAGTGTCTATTCTAATTTTGCAACCGGAGAGGTACAAACAGTAAAGCAAGCATTTGAAGAATCTTTTTTTATCAAGGATTCTATAAAAAACATTAAATGGAAACTTACAGATGAAACCCGCGAGATTGCCGGTTATCAGTGTCGCCGGGCAAATGCGTTGTTTTTCGACTCCATATACGTGGTGGCATTCTATACAGATGAGATCATTACCAAAGGTGGGCCAGAATCCTTTAGCGGGTTACCCGGTATGATCCTCGGTATAGCCATTCCGCACCAGCATATTACCATTTTTGCTACAACAGTTACGGGTATGGATACCGCACCGGCTCAGTGGAAACTTCCGAAACAGGGAAAGAGCGCGCTTGTAAATAATTCGGAATTTAATGCAATAACTGCCAAAATGTTAATGCAATACGGAATAACGTCTGCCTGGATACAATTTTTTATGGATTTATGATCTTTAGACAGCAATGCTTAACCGGAGTTACAAATGTTGGTAACAAAAAAATAGTTATTGATGCAACTAACGTATAAGCATATGCGCAATATTAATAACAGCGGAAAGAATTGTGCAGTAGTTTTTTGGGAACCGGCGGTAGTGCTACTATTAAGCATCGTTGTGTCACTCACTTGTACGGTAAGAACTTTAGTGAGCAGTTGACAGTGGGCAGCGGGCAGTAGAGAAGTCAAAGATCAGAGAAGTCAGTGGTTGATGTTTA
>JAVBLN010000067.1:0-34596 GCA_031553495.1 Flavihumibacter sp. | reverse complement strand
CGGAGTGATCTTCAAGCCTGCGATATAATCCTGCGGCACGGTTTCCATCCATACTGTCTGCCAGATGCCGCTGCTGGCGGTGTACATGATACCGCCGGGGTTGGATACCTGTTTGCCGTGCGGGTTGGGGCCCTGATCGGTGGGATCCCATACCTTTACTTCCAGTATATTATCACCGGCATTCAGTGCATCTGTAATATCCACGCTGAAAGACTGGTAACCGCCCTGGTGGTCGGCCACCTCTTTGCCGTTCAGCAGTACCGTTGCCTGCCAGTCCACCGCGCCAAAGTGCAGCAGCACTCTTTCGCCTTCCTGTATATTCGGTTTATCAATACTTCTTTTATACCACAGCAACTGATCGGGTAATAGTGTTTTTTGAACACCCGATAAAGCGGATTCTATCGGGTAGGGCACCAGGATCTTCCCTTCATACACACCGGCCGAACCGGTGTCCTTGCCCGTAATGGAATATTCCCACAGGCCGTTCAGGTTTGTCCAGTTACTTCTTTCCAATTGAGGGCGGGGATATTCCTGCAATGTTTTTTTGGGATCCACCTGTTTTGCCCATCTTGTTTGAATGGCTACCGGCTGAATTTGCCAGCCCATCTTTTGTTGACATCCCGATATAATGGCGCATACCATCACCACTACGGGAAAAATCGCTTTTTTCACGTTTATTGTTTTAGTTATTTACAGTTGGTGAGTTCATATATAAAGCAACAATCCTGCTTATGATTTTTAACAGGATCATCTACTTCCAACCGCCCTTCAACTCCCTGCAGATCTGCTTTAATCATTTATTTAGGTGGTGTTGAATAACTATATTTCAGATAGGATATTATTAAACCATGGTTTTTTTGTAACCGGCGGAATTGCTACTATTAAGCATCGTTGTGTCACTCACTTGTACGGTAGTAATGCTATTGGGCAAGGGGAAACATTTGTACACAAATTTATACAGCGCATAGCAATTCATCTCAGAGCACAACTCTACACCGATGTATCACGTACAAGCCCCATCATATTACTATCGTAATTGAAAAAATAACAGGATATTTTATAGTTAACTCCAAATTTTATGGTTTGTATAACACTTTGCGTGACATAACTGTCTGAATTTGGATTTACAGGATTAATGGATTAAGGGATTTGGTTTCCTGTTCAATCTAAATTCTCCAATCCATAAATCCTATAATCCAACGAATCCAAATTCAGACATTATCTCTCCTCACTTTTTTGATTTCATAATAAGCCGGCTAGGTTCTGGTGTTTTGATCTTTGTATCATACTCATAACCTGCCCGTACACCTCTGTCATTTACAGGAATTCCCTGCGTCATCCATACAGGTGCAGGCGCATCTTTTAAATAATGATCAAAAAACTGGTTCATGCGGATATGAAAATCACGATCATCGTCTTTGTTATGCACTCCATGATCCTCATGCTGATATTGCAGCATCCACGCCCGCTTACCTTCTCTTCGGAGTGAGATAAACCACTCGATACCCTGCAGCACATTGACATTGTTATCCTTTAGTGTATTGACAATTAAAATTGGTGTGGTAACTTTCTTTACATGAGCAAGAGGAGAATTACGAAGATATCTTTCCGGATCCGTTCCTAAACTTACACCCATTCCACATTGACGATTCTCCGTGTGCTCTTCTCCAAGTCCGGGAACAGTACCGTAAATGCTGACCAGATCAGATACACCTGATATTGGTACAAGGGCCGCGAACTTTTTACTCAGTGCAGCAAGACAATTGGTACCATAACCACCAAAGCTGCCACCGCATCCTCCGAAACGCTTACTATCGATATAGGGCCGCTTCGCCAATTCATCTGCGGCGCCCTCAATCGCATCCACCAGACAGCGAGCCGTTTCGCCAATGATCTTCTGACGTGTATCAGTAAGACAAACCATATAGCCACGAGCCAGCATCATAGGAAAGTTGAAAAAATAAGCATCTGTAAATGCGGGGAAGCGAAACATATGCAGCTTATCAGTCTCCTCAGACTGATAGTAATTGAATAGAACCGGATACTTCTTTTTCGGATCAAAGTTTTTTGGCTTGTACAAAATGGCTTTACACTTAACACCCATTTTAGTAGTAAAGTTGATTAGCTCAGTTGTAAACCATTCATATTCTTTTTCAGGATACACATTACTGAGAGAATTATAGATTCTGAAATCCTTTGTCCAAAACCAGTTTGGCGATTCCGATTCACTTTGACGAGGTATCAGCCAAACATCTGCACTTTTTGCTTTCACCGGAGCAGCCCAGTTGTATACTGTTTGGTGAGGCATATGGTAATAATAGGGGCCCATTGTCAATTGTTGAAGGCTTGCGGGATTTCCTATCTCCAGTTTATAAAAACCATTTTCCTTTGTTTCCTCGTTAAATGCTGCAATCATAATATTATCACCTTTCTCAAGCAATAGTTGGGGATTATTTTTTTCTATAAAGCGAAATACAATATTATTTTTCCGTCCCACTCCAGCAGTCAGGTTAACAGCAGCTTTCTGACCGGAGGGATCCACTTGCCAGATATCAAAGCGATCATACATAACAATCGACTTTCCGTCTTTTGACCAATTGTAGAAGCCAAGGGCACGACTATTTTTCATCTGAGGTTCATCAGACCAATGAAAATCACGTAAAGGGATGGGAAACCGGGCCGTTAGATTCTTCATAGTTCCATCACCTGTATTCATACAAAAAAGATCACCTCCATAATTATTCTGTCCGATCACCCATTCTCCACCAGGAGACAACATTGTACCAAGAAGATGATTTTTTATGATTACCTTTTTTCCGGTTACTAAGTAAATAACATAATCCTCACTACATGCGGCACGGCTCCAGTAATACTCAGACTCGCTATGCTGGGCCTCCACATGCCTAATCAATGCTTTACTACCATCAACAGAAATACTTCGCAGGCGGTCATTATCGTATTCCAGCCGCGTATACTTACCGGTATTGATTTCATACGAAGCCAGATATTCAGGTTGGCGGCGTTCGGCATTGTCAACTATTTTATAATATTCCGGATCCTGATAGCTAAAGATCTTTACCGGGTTTACTGAAGGATTTACAGGCGCTAATGCCGGGCCTTTCATTTTTAAAATCAGTAGTTTTCCTCCGGCTTCAAAACGTTCTGCACCTTCAAAAGTTAAATTATCGGTATTGGAGATTTTAAATTCACGAGCTTCCTTGTTTTTATCTTCGTATATATACCATTTACCTCCCTTATCTGCAAATGCAAGATTTCCACTGGCTTCGTCACAAACGAATTTAGATATTTCTTCACTCCCTTCCCATATCTGAGTTTGCTTACCAGAAACCGGATCAAATTGGGACAACCGGTAGTTCCCGTTGGTTTTCGCAAAAATATAAATCACGCTCTTTTTTGGGTTATACTCAAAACGAACAACACCCTTCAACTGATGTTCTTTATTGTTTTGTAGATTCTTACAAATAAATTCATTATTATTTGTAAGAATAATCAGATACTCACTGGGGTTGGTTTCAGTCAGTTTAAATTGGGCAACTTCCTTTGATAATAAACTTTGACTATCTCCTAATGTTAACATCCATAGACTGCTGTCGCTATTTTGAAATAAAGCAGAGCGGCTATCTTGTGTGAACTGCAATTTACTATTATCAGTACCCTTAATAGTATGTATCCATTCGGAATGTAAAGACTTTACCACAGTGCTAACTACAGCTGGATTCCATTGTTCTAACAAAGAAGGAGCAACAGAATAACAAACATACTTGCCATCATTAGTAATCATCCCTCCTTCAGAAACAACCGGCCATTTACTAAACGCACTTGTATCCAGCTGCTTTAGCGCCGTTGTTTGGCCTATAACACGACTGCTGTTAAAGCCAAGTATTATCAGTGTTATCAGGACTAAAAAATTATTTTTCATATGCTTATATTTTTTGACCTATCAAGGTCCATATAATCATTTTCTTTCAATATTGTAAAATTTCTACGCTGCGCTTTTATCCGGCTATCGCTTAATACGCGCCAAAGATTTTTCATCCCAATTTGCCCTTTCATCTAAATAGATTGGTTCACGTCGTCGCATTTGATCTAAAACATCCTTATATCCATCCACTGCATTTTTCAATTTGCTTTCCGCCAAAGTAACTGCCATTTCTTCCATCTCAATAGCTTCCTCCACCTTTCCCATTTTATAAAGAACAGCAGCTTTTGTATCAAGGTACATCGACTTATATTCAAAAGAATCCGGCGAAATGTCTATTGCTACATCTATCCAATCTAACGAGCGTTTAAGCACTTTATAATCATTGCAGCCCATAAACGCTCTCCAAGCTCCATCTGTATTGAAAGGAATAAAAATGGTTTCAAAAGGATCGGATAAATTAGGCGTAATTAATTTCAACTTCTCATCCATTGCATCAGCCCATAATTTCCAATCCTTATGGTATCCTAAATAATAGAAGATCTTAAATTCCTGTACCATTTTTCCTGCGTCAACAGACGGATATTTTTTTTGAATGTTTGTAATGAATTGGCTCCACTTTGGTTTTTTTTGTGGATAAGAACTGTCCTTACTCATAAGCTTGTTATTCAGCTCTTCCCTGGAAATGATATATTCGCTCACGCTTTTCGCCCAACCCGGCCAAACGGTTTCTATTTTACCCGGATCATTTACCGCTATCTCGAAAACCATATCTTTAGAAGCTAAGAATTGATTATAATGTCTTAATAATTCCAAATTATCTTTGGTGAGTATTTTTTCTGCAGGAAGATGATCCAGGTAATTGTATTTGTAATCCTTTGCCATTTGCGTGGCCAATTGTCTGTCTCTTAAAATTTCTCTGGTAGTTTTAATTAAATCAGGCACAACAGTATAATCCTTTTGACCTTTTGTGTAGGCTTCCATTAAAACATAGTATTGCTTACGTTTAGGATCAATTGCATAGTTGACTGACTTAATAAATTCTTCCGTTCCCTGAAAACCAATAATTCGATGTACTAAATTACCTTCCGGTGTAAAAAACATTAAGGTTGGGAACGCATTAACCATATACTTTTCACTCAAGCCCTTCACATCTTCATACCAGTTTTTGACATAATCGTTATCTCTTTCGGTTTGGTCAAATTGCACTTTTACAGAAATGAATTGTTTGTTTAGTACCTCTCCTACTTCTTTTTGGTTGTACACTTGTTCATCCATCATCTTACATGGTCCACACCAGGTGGCATAACAGTCTAAAAAAATGTATTTGTTTTCTCGTTTCGCTATTTCTTGGATCTGTGTCCAGTTCTTTGCTTCTTTAAATTGAATTCCGGCATGTTGAGAAAAACCTGTTTGAACAATCAATATCAGCAACAAAGTTTTAATTGCTTTTTTCATTTGTATGATTATTTAATTTTTTTTATTAGGGCATGTTTAAATTATTTATGCAGTACGATTATGAACCTACAGATGCCATTTATTCTATAGATGAAGTGCTTGCGACGCAACGATGATGCCATGAAAAACTACCGCCGGTATCATAAAAAAATAAACTTTAAACAGACACTAACGAATTTGTTTATCTTTCTTTGTTTGGCTCTATAAGAAGCCGGCTGGGGCCAGGCGTCTTTATATTTGGATCATACTCATAACCAGTGCGAGCACCAATGTCTGTTGCAGGAATACCACGCGTCATCCATACAGGTGCAGGCGCTCCTTTTAAATAATGATCAAAAAACTGGCACATTCGTGTGAAATAATCAGGTTGGTCATGTTTACTTATATGATGGCCACTTTCCGGATATCGCAACAACCAGGCACGCTTCCCCTCCCGTCTTAAATTTGTGAACCATTCAATCCCTTGCTCGATGGGTACAGCGCCATCATATTCTCCAATCACAATCAACATAGGGGTGGTTACATTTCTGGCATACACGACAGGTGAGTTTCTTAAATAACTCTGAGCATCAGAAGAGGGAGTACAATCCATAAATCCCTGTACCATCTCTACGTGAGAACTTTTACTCTCTCCGCCATGTCCCCACCGGCTACCAAACATTGAAAACATGTTTGATGCTCCGGCAATGGTAACCGCAGCAGCAAATCTTCTGCTTCCGGCCACCACACAATTAGTCATGTGTCCACCAAAACTAATCCCGGTAATGCCCATACTTTTTGAATCTATATATCTTCTTTTGCTTAACTCATCTGCGATTCCCTCCAATGCATCCACCGCACTGCGTAATGGATCACCCAACTTAAAATGAATGTCTGTAACACATACCAAATAGCCGCGGCTAACCATCATTGAGGGATTGATATGGGTATATGATGGCCCTAAATACCCAGGCGGATCATACCAATTTAATTTTAGAGATTCCTGCTCATAATAAGTCAATATAACAGGGTATTTTTTTGCAGGGTCAAAATTCTCTGGCTTGTATAAGAATGCCTTAGTTTTTACTCCATCTTTAGTAATAAAGTTTACCAATTCTGTTGTCATCCACTGATAGTTTCTCTCAGGATAAATATTGCTTACCGGATGATAATCTTTAAAGTTTTTAGTCCAAAAATAATTAGGAGACTCGGAAGCACTGCTTCGCTTAACAATCCATACCGGCGCGTCTTTAGCCTTTAATGGCCACATTCCATGAGGTACTGATACTGAGTAGCCCCAATATACATAGCGGCCCATGGTCAATAGCTCCGGATCTTTGGCAGCATTTCCAAACTGAATTCTGTAAAAACCATTGTCTTTAGTTTCATCATTAAACGCCGAAACTAATAATGGTTGCTTATTTTTAGCCCTTTGAACTTCTTCTAAAGCTTGCTCTCCAAATCGAAAAGAGATATGATTTTTTCTCCCATAACCGCGGGTTAAACAAAGAGGAGGAATATTTCCTGTTGGGTCAAGCTTCCATATGTCGTACCGGTCGTAAGCTATGACAGCCTGGTCATTCGACTGCCAGCAAAAAAATGCCCAACCTTTACTTTTTTTAGAAGCAGGATGTTCTGAAAAATCATCATTTAACGGAGTGTTTAAATTACCGGTAAGACTAACCATCCTACCCGTTTGAATATCGGTGCAATACATATCTCCACCACCATCAAATTGGCCAAGTACATAGCGACCTGTTAATGAGATTGATATCCCGATGGGCGTTTTTACAAAACTTTTTTTACCTGTAACTACATCTACAACAAAAACAGAGTCTATTGCCGTTCTGTTCCAGTAATGCTCTCCCCAATCAAACGATTCCTTGGTTAATGCCATTATCAATTGATCATTTTCCCGGGCTTCATACGTACGAATTCCTTTTCTTTTTATTTCCATCATCTTTTTTGATTCCAGCCCAATTGCAAACCAGCGATTCTGATCGCGACTATTATTCATTTCAGAAGACTTAATGCTTGCATCCTGATAAGTCCAAACTTCCACCCTATTAACTCCATCAATCTGTTGCTTTTCAGATATTGGTTTTGATTCAACTAGAAGCGCTTTACCATCCTGAGTAAATTTGATCAATCCTGCAAGTTGCATATTCGGGTATTTTGAAAAATCGATGGTAAATGGTGATGCTCTCTGCATTTTTTTGCTATCATACATCCAAACTGATTCTTTGCTAATAAAAGCAACCTGGCCGGCATCTCTTGTAATTATCAATTGCTTGCAATCGGCACCCTTCCATATCTCTGTATCCCTGAAATCCTGGAGCGCTATCCGCTTAAGGATAAGTAAGGAAGTATTGGCTTCCTTTGTTAACAACACAAGTGAACTTCCATCATTACTAAACTTATATTCACCCACATGTTCAATTTTTTTTTGCTTGTCAGTTTTCAGCGATTGTATGACAAGCGTATTTTCAACTGTGCGATAAATAAGTTGTTCTTCCTTATCAATATTCCTTAGGTGGAATTCCTTTACACCTTGTATATATTTTCGTGTTGCTTTTCCTAACTCCAATAGACATAAACGGTTATCAGCAAATAAATAAATGCCTTTTTTACTATCTTCTGTAAATACAGCTTTATCTCTTTCACTATGTTCTTTTAGCTCCCAGCCAGAACCATCTGTTGCTGTAAATACTAAGCTTGTTTTTTCCCAGTTTTCACGAACAATATATGCTACGTACTTTCCATCGTTGGTAATGGAAACCTGGGATCCAAAGTCTAAATCTAAACCAGGCCAATTATTAATTACAGAAGTATCTAATGGCTGCTTAGTTTGAGCTGAAGAATAATTTTCACAGAATAGAATTTGGAATACGGCAATAAAAATTATTTTCTTCATTATAGAAATATTTAGATATATAAAAATTAACGCTCTTACTGATCAAGAAACCTCTTCAATTATAATCTACCGGTGTAAGGTTCTTTTACATTGCACAATATGTGTAATGTTTTTTGGGAACCAACGGTATTGCTACTATTAAGCATCGTTGTGTCACTCACTTGTACAGTAGGAATACTATTCAGCAAGTGAAACATTCATGCAAAAAATCTAAACTGCATATAGTACAAACTTCCCATTCAGTTGCGAATTCATAATTGACTGAATTTGGATTTATCGGATTAATGGATTATTGGATTTTGGTAACCTGTTCAATCTAACTTCTCTAATCCATAAATCCCATAATCCAACAAATCCAAATTCTGACATCTGATTTCCCCGCATTAGTACCCGGGGTTTTGAACAAGCGCCTGATTTGTTTGCAAATCCTCTATAGGAATTGGATAAAGTGCCCAATTATTATTCCAGCTACCGCCTTTTGCCTTGCATATGGGTGTCATAATATCAGAGATTTTATTGTTTGGCCACCGCTTTAGATCAAACCATCGATGTCCTCCTTCTGTAAACAATTCTACTTTTCGCTCCTGTAAAATCGCCTCTAGAAGCGCTTCTTGCGTAGAGGCAGCAGTTGTATTTCCTAAACCTGCCCGGCGGCGGATAACATTCAAATCATCTTTAGCTCCGGCGAAATCTTCCATATAGGTTCTTGCTTCTGCACGTATCAGGTATTGCTCGGCCAAACGAAACAACACTAAATATTCGTTTACCAGATTGGCTGTATTTTCCCTACCCACTTTATACTTATAAGAATAAGGATATGTAACTCCGGAAACGGTAACTTCTTCCGTCCATTCAGCTTTCCGCTGATCACCAGGTTCAAAGGCGTTGTAGATATAATCGCTTAAATAAAATCTATAATAGAATACATCAGGCCCGGCGCTTGTTAAATTAAATGTATGAGCTTCTCCTGTATTAGCGCCGTTAAAAACTGGTTGAAGTTGCCAGATAGCTTCTTTATTATTCTTTAAAAAAACATTGTTTAAAGCAACGGTATCAAACAAAGTTAGGTTAGTAATTAAAGCATCAGCCTGGGTTTCAGCATCTGACCACCGTTTTTGATATAAATAAACCCTGGCAAGCAAAGCCGTAGCAGCCCATTTGGTAGGCCTTACTCTTTCACCAGTAACAGTTTTCAAATCAGCAGCTAAATAATGCTCACTTAACAGTTGTTGAGCCTCTGTCAAATCGGCAACAACCTGATCATATACCTGCAAAGCAGCGGTACGAGGCATAATTGCATTTTTCTGGTAGTCTGTTGATAAAGTCAAAGGGACATCACCATACAGGTGGGTCAAATGGAAGAAACAAAAAGCCCGTAAAAATTTAGCTTCCCCTAAAAGCTGTTTTTGCACCGAGGCTGTCACCATTGAATTATCAGTAAGTGCGTTAATAGCAACATTAATTTTATGTATATAGCTATAAATGATGCTCCAATATTCAGGGTAAAAGGGAAAAACCTGAGACAAGGTATTCCGGTAACAATTTGCGTAAAAATCATCACTGCCAAGGTTAAAAAACACCAATTCGTCTCCACTAAGCCCGGTCGGCAACACCATATTTGTCAGCTTACCCGGATTATCTAATCCACCAGAATTACCTTGACTCATATCCGCATATAGCCCTGTTAAAACAGAAGCCGCGTTTACATCATTTGAATATACATTTTGAGCACTGATGCTGGTGTAAGGTGCTTCTATTTCTATAAATTTTTTGCAGCCTGCGGCAAAGTGTAGTAGTAATAAAGTCGTAAATATCCAGCATAGCTTGGGTGTTTTATATTCAGCAATAGCCTTCGAAGCTTTGACTTTTGATTTTATAGATTTCATAATTTCATTTTTAATGCGTAAGCATTCTTTTTATGAAGACAGCAATAAGCAATGTTTCTCATTTGAAACTGTAAACGCTTATAAACCCACCTGCAATCCGAAAGTGTATACTCGCAATGGAGGCAGTGAATTGCCCATATTTTCCGGATCCCAGCCATCATAACTACTTATTGTTAACAGGTTTTGACCATGCAAATACAATCGGCAATTTTTTAAATGCAGCCTTTCTAACCAAGCATTGGGCATGTTCCAAGATATCGAAGCATTTTCTAACCTAGTATAGGAACCATCAACATAGCTTAAATCGCTTAATGCGCCCGCAGTATGCGCCTGATTAACAGGATTGGATTCCGTGGAAGGATAGGTTGCACTTACCTTTTGAATATCTGTAATATCTCCCGGTTTTTGCCAGCGGCCTAAGACTATGGTCGAACCATTTTCTCTGCCTGCACCAAAGCGACCAAGCCTGGTTACCCCTAGATATATTGTTTGGTGGGTGTGTTGAAAGGTAAAGTCCAATATCCAGCCTTTATAAGTTAAAGTGCCTGTTAAGCCACCATAAAACTTTGGATTAGGATCAATAATCCTAAATCTGGCCCCATCAGGGGATTCAAAATGAATTGGGTTGCTAGTTGGCTTTCCATCCTTATCTTCTACTTCATATAGGCCGGTTTGTGAATTAACCCCTACATATTGGTATGTCCTTATTAAATTAATGGGTTCGCCTATTATGAAACTTGTAGCATAGGATGAAGTGGCTAGCCCTGGAAATTCAACCAATTTATTACGAGGAATTGTGATATTTAAAGCCGTTGAAAATGTAAAATCCTTAGTCTCTATATTTTTTGTGTTCAAAGCCATTTCCCAACCAGTATTTTGAAGTGTGGCGGGGAAATTTTGAAGGATCCCCATAAAGCCTGTTATGGATGGCAGCCTGTAATCTAGTAATTGATTAGAAGAGCGATTTCGATTATAGCTTGCAGTAAAAAGTATCCTATCTTTTAAAAATCCAAGATCTAAGGAAATGTTTAATTTCCGGGTTTCTTCCCATTGTAAATAAGGATTAGAGGGCGCATTCATCCAGATACCAGTCACTCCTTGATAAGGTATTGGTTTTTGTTGAAAAGAATAAAGATTCAGAAATCTATAATCTCCAATCCCGTCGTTACCGGTAGTACCATAAGAAGTCGTCAACTTTCCGAAGGAAAGAAACTTGATGTTCCTGAATAAATTTTCTTCGGAAAAGATCCAACCCCCACTAACACTCCAAAAATTATTAAACATGTTTTCACTTCCAAAGCGAGAACTACCATCACGTCTTACATTGATATTTGCCAGGTACCTGCCACTATGATTATAACTCAGGCGGCCAAAGATCGCGTTATAATTGTATTGCGAGAAAAAAGAGCTGCTACGCGAACTTGCTGCTGCGCCAATATTTTCCAATTGCATGTCGCTTGAATAGTCATTTGCAGAAGTAACCTGCTGTTCCCTTTTGAGCTGTTGAAAAGCCCCCCCTGCCAAAAGATCAAATTGATTACTCCCAAAACCAATTGAATAGGTCACCTGCGGTTCTAAAGACCAGGAACATGTATTGCCACGCCTAAAACTAGCATAAGGCTTAATAAATTGCCTGTTATACGGACTAAAGTAAGTACTTGGATAACATTGGAACTCATTTTCAAATGTATTATTATAGCTCAGCCTCGCTAGTACTTTTAAACCTTTCAATACATTATAACTAGCAAGCAGGTTACTGACCAAATTATCTGTTTTTGACCTGTTTATTGCTTCAAGATTACTAATTGGATTCTCCCAGGTCGGCATACCGCTGCTATTTTCAGCCCAGTTCAAAGTACCATCTGCATTATAGAGATCTGGTGCATTTGGTGCCAAAGTTGTTGCAAATGCTAAAACCCCAGCTGAAGGCAATTTGTTAACATCTCTCATGTAGGATCCGGAAAGCTGAATATTAAACTTTTGATTGAGACCGGTATGATTTACATTGAAATGAAGGTTACCTTTCTGATCATTAAAATCTGAACCCGAAGCCATAGGAATAATTGTTGTTTCTCTATGATAACCGGCACTGATCAGGAATTGGGTACTGACGGTTCCTCCCGAAACAGAGGCCTGGTAATCCTGGTAATTCGCTTTTCCACCCAATAGCTCCTTTTGCCAATTCGTATATTTAGTCTGATCCCAAGTCCCGTTGAGATCGTAATCACTAGGTCCAATCGTTAAACCGTCGTTGGCTATCGCTTCTCGTCGCAAGGCCAGATACTGTTCGGTATTGAGCACTTTTACAAATTTGCTCACCTCACTCCAACCGTTTTGAACATTCAGGTTGAATTGCGTGGTACCCACTTTCCCCTTTTTAGTAGTGATCAATATTGCTCCATTAGCAGCTCGGGATCCGTAAATAGAAGTAGCATCTGCGTCTTTTAAAACCGAAACACTCTCAATATCAGCAGGGTTAATAAAATTTAGTGGATTACTTTGTCCTATAACACCATTAAATGCATCAGGTAATAACTCAGCAGTATAAGGCGCCCCATCAATTACATACAAAGGCTCGTTACCATGGAAAATACTGTTTTGTCCTTGGATCCTTATTTTAACACCACCATTTGCAAATCCGGTTTGTTGCTCAATCACCAACCCCGGCACTCTCCCCTGCAATGCCAATAGCGGATTTGTCACAGGCTGTTTAGCAATATCCTCTGCTTTTACTGTTGTTATATTTCCGGTACTCAACCTTCTTGTTGTTGTTCCGTAAGCTATCACCTGTACTTCATCCATCGGCGCTACTTTTATTTTTACATCTATTATTTTTAAATCGCTTCGCCCTCTCACCGCCACTTCCCTGGTTTCAATATTTGACGCGGTTATAACCAGTATGGCATTGTCGTCAACGCCACTTAATTCAAAGTATCCGTCACCGTTAGTACTGGTGCCAATGCTGGTGCCTTTTATCATTACAGATACCATCACAGGTTCGCCGTTTTCATTTACTACACGGCCACTTACATTAATGGGTGGAGGCGCGGTTATAAGCTCCGGCAGCTCTGCAGTTTGCAATACTAAAGCTGGGGCAGGTTTCAATTTTATCACTACTGTTTTACTCACTATGGTGTATGTCAAAGGTTGATCTTTCATACACTGATCAAGTACTTCTTCTAATGTTTTATCCTTTACATTAATGGTAACAAGCTTTGCTTTTTTTATTTCCTTTAGGTCATAAAAAAACGCGTAGCCTGTTTGATCATGTAGCTTTGTAAACACTTTGTCCAATGAAACGTTCTTCATTGTTAAGCTGATACCATTAGAAGAAACCCCTTTGGCATTTACAAATAAGCAGCTAATCAGAAGTGAAAATGTTGAGAAAACCATATTTCTCAATGCATAGAAGCGTTTGCCTTTGGTTTTACGCAAAAGCACACAAGGAGGAATGAAAAGTTTCATACTTTTGTGTCGTTTTTTGGGTTTAATTATATTGTTAAGCAGTCTGAAATCACTGACTTTAGTAACAACCAAAGTCAGCAAAAAAATTAACAGGATTGACCCAAATACTTCCGCTTCGTCTTCCACACGAAGCGGTTTTTTTGATCATCCTTCAGGAACTATTGTTTACTACACGCAGCATAAAATTGTGCATGAATGCTTCATTATGATGAATAGCATTACTGCCGTTCAAGTGAGTGACACAACGATGCTTAATAGTAGCTATACCGTTGATGCCCAAAAAAACATTGAACATTTTATGCTGTGTAAAGTATAGTTTCGCAGGTACGTTTTTTACGGTGTTACAAGCAGGGTTCTGTTCTCGAGTTTAAAATGAACATTGCTCTCCCGGAGAATTTTTAGCACTTGAGTAAGCGTAGCATTCCTGTCTATTTGCCCTGCAAATTGCCTGTCCGGAATTTTTCCTTCATACTTCACCTCTATATCATACCACCTTTCTAATTGTTTCATAACACTTTCTATACCCATTCCGTTAAACTGGAAAAATCCGTTTATCCATGCAACTGCGGCATTCACATCCGCGTTTGTATTTAGCTTGATTTCGTTATTAGTCGTCACTTGTATTTCCTGCCCAGGGCTTACCAATTGGGCTTTTTCAGCCACCAGCACTTTAATGCTTCCCTGCAATAAGGTTGTTTTAATGGAGGCTTCGTCACTATAACTATTTACATTAAAGCGTGTTCCCAACACTTGTATACTTATACCGTTAACGGATACACGAAATGGTTTTTTCGAATCACTTGCCACTTCAAAATATACTTCACCGGTTATCGAAACGCTTCTTTCATTTTTAGTGAATGCTGTTAAATAGGTAATGGAGCTTTCCGCATTCAGCCATACCTTGGTTCCGTCGGAAAGTACCAAAGAATATTGCCGGCCTCTTGGTGTTCTCATTGTATTATACTCTACTTTCTGCTGGTCCGCATTTTCATAAGAAACTTTATTCCCACTCTTGATAGCCGCATCTGTTATTTGTCCATCCATCGCGTTGTCCAGCACAATCGAACTTCCATCTGCTAGTGTAAGTATAGCACCATCTTGTCCGGGTGGTATATCTTTTTGAACTTGTTCTGTTGCCACTCGCTTTGTTTCATCTTTTCTATCAAGTACAAAAAAAGCTGTAGTGCCTGCTACCAGTATAATTACAGCCGCTGCCACGGATTTCCAAATCCTCACTTTCGTCCTGGTTATTGAAATATCCACCACCGGTGCATCGGCTTGCATTTCCAAAATTTTGTTTATTATTTCTTCCGCTTTTTGATCCGGTATATCGTAACTATAAGGTGGAATGTATTGTTTATCTAACGCTTCAATTTCATTTTGCAAATACTCTTTTACAAGCCCTTCCATTTCAGGCTTTCTTAAAAGCTCCATGAGGGTTTTGATCTCCTCCCTGGTAGCAGTTTTTTCCTTGTACCGCTGAAAGAGTTGACTGAGTTTCAAATATGTCATATATAATAAAGACGCTCGACTATAAAAACGGGAGTAGAAAAAATTGAAATTTTTCAGATTTTTTTTAATCACGAGGGGCGCAAAGTTTTTTTGCACAATGGCCACAGGGATTGTTTCAAAAGTAAATACAAGCTCTCTTATGTATGGGATTTTTATTCGTGAGCCAAGCGGCATTGCTACTATTAAGCATCGTTGCGTCGCACTCTTGTGCTGTAGTAATGCTATTGAACAATGTGTAACAGCGATGGCACACAGATGACACTGATTTGACTGATCTTCACTGATACTCGCATCGGCACAGGTCTTCTGACCCGCACGCTCTGCAAGGCTTGTAGCCTTGCAGCCCTATACTGTTGCTTTTAGCAACATATCAGAGTGTTTATTGGTTTATTGATTATTGGTGTGCAACCACACAATAGCTACCCTACACTCCAACAACAGCATCTGAAAACCCTTGTGCCCCTTGTGGATAAACCCTCTCTCAAAAAAGCACTTTTGCTGAAACCCTTAAAAACTCGCGAATGTTTTTATAAGCATCAGCCATATGTTTTTTAACAGTGGCTTTAGAAATGTGTAAAACCCTGGCAACATCACTTTGCCGGCGACCTTCCAGTCCGCATAATTCAAACACTTTTCTTTGTTGAGAAGTTAAATGATTTATAGCATCCGCCAGTTTCACTTGTCTTTCTTCAAACTGGAATATCGCATCATCAGGCGTTTCATCTATATCCAACTTTTTATTATTCTCTAAAAAAACTTCCATGCGGGCTTTCTTTCTTAGAAGATCAAAAGCTTCATTGCGCACACTTAAACGCAGGTATGCACTAAAATTATTTATCCTGGAAAGATGCTCTTTATTCAGCCATATCTTAACAAAAACTTCCTGCAGTATATCCTCCGCAGCTTCATTGGAGTTAATAAGGTTGGTTGCTATAAACAAAACCTTTTTCCTATAATGATTAAATAAAATCCTGAAAGCAAATTCATCTCCCCGGGAAACCTGGAGCAGTAGTTCCACTTCATTATATGTGGTTGACTTAAGCAATCAATTGTAATTTTAAAGGTTCCGGTCTAAAGTATAGTGAAATGGATTATTAACCAGGAGCAATACTATTTAATGACTCCAATCAAAATCAATTAGCTGCTTGCTTGAGTTAAATTTCATTTTAAGCACAGTATGTCCTATTGGCAAAATCTATATTTCACAAAAAACTATAAGTTATCTTTATGAGGTTCAATAACTTTATTTAAACTGCTAAATCTTACTTTTTCAACTTTTCCGGGAAAATAATTTGATTGATACAAACAGACTATAGCTTTTTTTCCGTTGCTGTTACTAAACTAAAAACTGTTTCAAACGGCGTTGTAGTATATTTTATGAAACAAGACTGTTTTAAAGGTACTTTATTTTACAATAATTTTCAAAACCTTTCATTACAGGCGGTTTTTTATTATCCTACTAAATAGATGAACTATTATACTTTATATATTTTTTTAAACCACAAGGGCCACAAGTAAGGCGTAACGCACCCGAAGGATGACTGCAACTCAGGTATCCTTCGTAATTCAATAGGCACTTTGTGGTTAAACCCTAACAACCAACAACTATCAACCACTTACCCGCTCAATAGAATTACTACCGCACAAGTGTGCGACGCAACGAAAGCCCAACAAGGGTTTTGCCGCTGGTCACCAAATAATAATCTCACAATTTATAACGTGTGAAAAGAAAGAAGAAACCCTCCCATTTGTATTTCGATTTTATTGCAACGCAAAAATCTCCTCCTTTTCTGTTAATTTTGAATTACAAAATCTGCTTCTAGAAATTGCTTGCGAAAAGTTTAAATAACGAAAAGTTACTTCTTCAAAAAATAGCGGAGGGCGATGAACAGGCGTTTACAGAGCTGTTCAAACACTATGCGCCGTTGCTGCAATTGAACATACACAAGATCATTGGCGACTCATATGGCTGCGCGGAGGTACTGCAGGAAACATTCATCAAAATATGGCTCAACAGGGAAAAGCTGACTTCAATTGATAATGCTCGCGCTTACTTTATAAGGATGACAGCCAATCAATGTTTTGATTATTTGAATAACATCGCCAGGCGACAGCAACTATACCGAAAAGCCGAATTAGCACAGGGAACCGCTATTCATCCTGAGGATAATTATTCTTATAAAGAAACGTTGGCCATAGTTCAGGCAGCGATTGATGAAATGCCTGCTAAAAGAAAACTCATTTATCAGTTGAGTAGAAACCAGGGGTTGAATTCTACTCAAATTGCCAGCCAGTTGAATCTTAACAGCGATTATGTGCGGCAAACAATCAGGGCCGCCCGCAAACAAATAATGGAAAAGCTTTTGCTGAAAGGCAAGCTGCTTTTTTTTATTTTATTCTTTCTATAAAAAAATTATTTCAATACTCACAGTTGGCAATTGCCAGCCGTCTTAAAATATATGGAGTAAAACTCCGGCACAAAAATGAATAAGCAGCGCATTCTATATTTGTTGAACAATTACCGCCATCAGCAATTGACTTCGTCTGAAGCTGAAGAGTTACAAGCATTCCTGGCCGATGAGGCAAACAAAGAAATATTTGCTGATGCTGTAAGTGAATTGTTTAACGAGTCTACCGATATTCCGGCATTCAATGAAGACCTGCTTCCATATTTGCACAAAACGCTGGCTGTTGATAAAGTAGCGGAAGCGCCTGTTCATCATATTCATTTCTTAAAACGCAGTTGGCTTCGCTATGCTGCGGCAATTATTGTTATTGCCGGCGTTGCGGCAATTGCTTTGATTTTGACTTCAGATAAACAGTCGCCCACTTCAAAATCCATCACTCAAAGTAAACCAATAGACGTGCCGCCGGGAGGCGATAAAGCCACGCTAACACTTGCGGATGGAACCAATATAATTTTGGATAGCGCCGCAAACGGAAGCCTCGCAATGCAAGGCGGCGTTCAGGTAAGCAAGCTGGCAAATGGACAACTTTCGTATAATATGCAAAAGCCGGCAACAAACGAAACACTTTTAAATACACTGAACACGCCAACAGGAGGCCAGTATCAGGTAATACTTCCGGATGGCACGCGGGTTTGGCTCAATGCAAAATCTTCCATCACTTTTCCGGCGGCCTTCACGGGCAATGAACGTAAGGTAAAGATTGATGGTGAAGTTTATTTTGAAGTCACAAAAAACCAACAAAAACCTTTTATTGTGGATGTGCATGGAGAATCGATGATTGAAGTATTGGGAACCAGTTTCAATATAAACTCTTACCAGGATGAGCCTTCCATAAAAGCGACATTGGTGGCAGGCAGTGTAAGAGTTAGTAAGAACAACGAAAAACAAATACTTGCATCTGGCCAGCAAGCCATTATTAAATCTTCCGGCCAGCAAGAAGAAAATATTTCGAGTATCACTTTAAGATCGAATGTAGATCTTGATCAAATAATAGCCTGGAAAGATGGCTTCTTCAGTTTAGAAGACCTGGACCTATATACTGTTATGCGTAAGCTGGAAAGATGGTATGACATTAAGGTTCGCTACGAAGGGTCTGTAAAAAATATTATTTTCCAGGGGAAAATATACCGTAACACTAATCTTTCCGATGTGTTGTACCTGCTAAATAAGATGGGCGTTAGGTTTAGAATGGAAGAAAAAACATTGATAGTTTTTTAACCGGAATTTTACAGTATGCGAGTTTACAATTTTTATTGTGAGACCAGCGGCAAAGCCCTGATGGAGCTTTGGTTGCGACGCTCCGTTCATCAATAGAATATCTATTGAACAATAAAAAGATTGCCTGTAAAATATTGACTAACGTATATAAATAAGCGCAGTTGTCGTGCCTCCGCACCGGCAACTTAACACGAGCTGCATGTTGACAGACTTGCAGGTGTAAATCATTTGCTCCACCATTGAATATAAAATTTACGCAGTAATAATTTGTGCAGGGATGTTTCACTTAGCCGAATAGAATTACTACAGTACAAGTGAGTGACACAACGATGCTTAATAGTAGCAATACCGCCGGTTCCCCAAAAAAAATCACTGCATAAAACCATCCGCCCTAAGAATAAAAAATTTGAAGTATTTATCCAAACAGAAAGCCAGAGATGATGGAACCATCCCTGGCAGGAAGCTTGGGTAAGTAAAAATAAAAGTCGCACGAAGACTATTTTGTTCACCCAAACATTGCAAAAGTATGCTAAAAACTGCTATTCGTAAGCGGGTGTTTCAATTGAGACACAGCTACGTTACCAAAATTTTGTTAGTTATGAAACTAACTATACTCCTCTTAACCGTGGGCTTTTTGAATGTTTCCGCAAAAGGTGTATCACAGAATGTATCATTTACAGGAGAGCGGGTGCCGCTCAAATCTGTATTAAATTCTGTAGAAAAACAAACCGATTATGCCTTCGTTTATACCAGGGCAGTGTTGGAAAATTCCAAACCTGTTACTATTACCGCACACAATGTTCCACTTGAAAAATTCCTGGGAGAGCTTTTCAAATCGCAACCACTGGCCTTTGAGCTTAAAGGAAAAAACATACTTATTTTTTACAAGCCTATGGTTGAAACACTAATTATTCCTGAGCCGGAGATTGTTTATTCACCCATGCGGGGAAGAGTTGTTGATGAAGAAGGGAACGCGTTGCCCGGGGCAACCGTAACAGTAAGAAACACGAAAAATGTAAGTGTAACAGATGGTTCCGGCATGTTTAATCTTGATGTAAAAGCCGGTGACGTGCTAGTTATTACACACGTAGGTTATCAATCCCAGGAGATCAGGGTAACACCTTCGCAAATTTCTTCGGGCTATATCAGCATTACATTATCAAAGGTTTTATCACAATTAGATGAAGTACAAATTATAGCTTATGGAACAACTACACGCAGATTAAGTACAAGTAATATTTCGACAGTAAAAGGCGAAGATCTGGCAAAATCGCCGGTCTTTAATCCGTTGCAGGCGCTGCAGGGAAGGGTTCCCGGTATTACTATACAATCATCATCAGGGCTTCCCGGTGCGTATATCAATGTAAGGATACAGGGACAAAACAGCCTTAATAGAGGTAACAATCCATTGTATATAGTGGACGGCATCCCCTACCCTTCTAACAACCTGAGAAATGAAAATGGAGGTCTTTATGACCCTAGCGGTGAATCAAAAAGTGGCACTGACAATTACGATGAATGGACACAGCCCGGCAGTCCTTTAAACTATATTAATATGAATGAGATTGAATCCATAGAAATATTAAAGGATGCGGATGCCACCGCCATTTATGGAAGCAGGGGCGCCAATGGTGTGATTTTAATTACCACCAAAAAAGGTAAAGCAGGTCCGTTAAGATTTGATTTGGATCTGAAACAAGGTATAGGTGTAATTTCTAAAAGAATAAAGATGTTGAATACACAGGAATATTTGGAAATGAGAAGAGAAGCCTATCGCAATGATGGACTTCCGGTTCCTGACAAAAACACAACTCCCGATAACTCCAATGCAGACCTGACCATGTGGGATGAAAATAAATACACAGACTGGCAGAAGGAACTTCTTTGTAATCCGGCTAAATATACTAACCTGCATGCCAGCGCCACAGGAGGAACTGAAAATGCTAATTATCTGGCAGGACTTACATACAGAAGACAAACCACCGTTTTCCCCGGAGACTTTACCAACCATGGTGCGGGAGCAAATGTAAATATGAATTTTTCATCTACTAATAAAAAAATAAGAGGTGGTATAAGTCTTCAATATTTTTATGATAACAGCAATAACCCCGGTGATGATCTGACAAGGGTTGTTTCGCTTGCTCCTAATGCCCCGGATCTAAGAAATCCGGATGGTTCCATAAACTGGGCACCACTTCCAGATGGAAATTCCTCTTTCTATAATCCATTACGTTATTTAGAACATAGAACCAGGGTGAATGCTACAAATTTAATTAGTAACGCTAACCTGGATTTTGAGATAATTCCCGGACTTTTCTTAAAAAGTACATTTGCATATAACTTTATGCAATCTGATGGATTGGCTACTCGTCCTATGACTTATGAGGCTCCCGAATCTCGTCCTTATGCTAGCAGGACCACCAGTAAAATTGATGCCAATCTTCGAACCTGGCAAATTGAACCCCAGCTTACCTATACTAAAAATATAGGCAATGGCAAGCTGAATCTTTTACTGGGAACAACATTTTCACAAACCTATCAGTACTCTCAACAAGCAGTTGGTTTTGGAGGTTCAAATGACTTGTTGCTGAAGGATATTGGCGCTCATCCTAACAGGATATTTCAGCCAACAGAGACCTCAAAATATAAATATAATGCAGGCTTTGCCAGGATAAATTATATATGGGGAGATAAATACATTGTGAACCTGAATGGCAGAAGAGACGGCAGTTCACGATTTGGATCGGCAAATGCATTACATAGTTTTGGATCAGTTGCAGGTGCATGGATATTCAGTAATGAAAACTTTATAAAATCCGGCATTCCATTTTTAAGCTATGGTAAAATACATGGCAGCTATGGTACCATAGGAAATGATAATATCGGTAATTATAAGCACCTAAGTTTGTATGGTTCATTTGGAAATGGTGTTGATATACCTTACCAGGGAACAATAGCACTAGCCCCTGATGGCCTTCCCAATCCGCACTTGCAATGGGAAGAGATCCGCAAACTTTCCATTGGTCTGGATCTTGGTTTTTTTAAAGACAGGTTGTTGATCAATGCGATCTGGTATAGAAATCGTTCATCAAATCAATTAACAAATTATACGCTACCACAGACTACCGGTTTCTGGGGAATCGACAGAAACTTTCCGGCAAAAATTCAGAATACGGGTTGGGAATTTACTGTAAAGAGTATCAATTTTGATGGCAAGAATTTTAAATGGAGCACCGATGCCAATCTCACTATTCAACGGAATAAACTGTTAGAATTTCCAGGCATAGAATCAACTTCATATTTTTATTCACTGGTTGTAGGTAAACCGTTAAATATTACGCGATATTATCACTATTTAGGCGTTAGTCCTGAAACCGGGTTATACCTTTTTGAAGATGAGTATGGCAAACCGACATCTACTCCTTCTGATGCCGCGAGGAAAGTATATAGAAGCGCTTTCCCCATATTCACAGCAGGAATGATCAATACATTTACCTACAAAAGTTTTCAATTGGATTTTGTATTGCAAATAGTAAAGCAATACGGTATGAATTTGGAACACGGCAATCTGCCTGGAAATTCAAAAAGCAATCAACCACACTGGATACTTGATCGCTGGCAAAAACCAGGTGATAACGCGGCAGTTCAAAAACTCAGTGTTTCATATTCGGGTGAAACGGGTACGGCCTATGGCTCTTATGGCAATAGCGATGCCGGCTATGGAGACGCGTCTTATGTACGTATGACCAACATGACTGTCGGCTGGTTTTTCCCGGAATCAATAATTAAAAACATTCACTTAAAAAGCGCGAAAGTATTTGCGCAGGGACAAAATTTATTTACGATTACACCTTATAAAGGCTTTGACCCTGAGCAGCGCACCGGTTTGGGTTGGAGTACGATGTTACCGGCCATACGAATGATAACCTTTGGATTGCAGGTATCATTTTAATGAATATTTCAAACACTTAACATCAGTATCATGAATAAAATAATAGCATATAAACCCATAATTCTTTTATTCAAAAAAGGATTAACAGGCATAATTCTTTGCTCGCTTCTTTTTGCCATGAGTTGTAAAAAAGCTGTGGAGGCGGGAAATCCTGAAACCAAAATAAGAGAGCAAAGCGTGTATAATAGCGCGGGAACGGCAGCGGCGGTGTTAACATCATTATATGTTGACCTAAGCTTGGTTGAAATAGAGGGAGTTCCATTTATTGTAGGGTTATTATCCGATGAGCTAACATTATACAACGCGCCATCTGCCTGGTATCGACCTTTTTATCAAAATGATATAACAAGCGATCGATTCATTGGGATGTGGATGAACATATATGGAAAAGTATATGTTGTAAACGCCGCCATAGAAGGTTTAAATAATTCAACAGAGCTTTCAACTGATATAAAAAATCAACTATTAGGAGAAGCAAAATTTATGCGGGCATTTTACCATTTCTACCTCGTGAATTTGTATGGAGATATTCCACTTGTAGTAACTACCGATTACTCTGTAAATATGCTTTTGCCAAGAACCCCGGTAAAGACGGTATATCAACAGATCATTAATGATTTACGTGCGGCAGATAGTTTAATGGGCGATAAATACCTTGATGGATATGTTACCAACGAAACCACGGAGAGGTTACGTCCTACTAAATGGGCAGCGAAAACATTACTTGCCAGGGCGTATTTATATAATGAAGAATGGGCAAAGGCGGAAGCTTATGCATCTGAAGTAATTAACCATGCCGCTTTATATGAACTGCTTCCTTTAAACCAGATATTTTTAAAGAACAGTCGTGAAACAATTTGGGCTCTACAGTACGTAAAAAAATCAGACATAAATGCATGGGAAGGACTCTGCTTTGTTTTACCATCAACAGGTCCGGATGGAGGCATGTATCCGGTTTATTTAAACGATTTTGTTTTACAGGCATTTGAAAGCGGCGATCAGCGAAAGGAAGACTGGGTAGGCGTTGCAGCAGGTTATCATTTTCCTTATAAATACAAAGCAGGCAGACTCGAAACTGCTGAAGTAGAATACTCAATCGTAATAAGACTGGCCGAACTTTATTTAATTCGGGCGGAAGCAAGAATCCGCCAGGATAAAATAGCGGAAGGGATAGCAGATTTAAATAAGCTGCGGGAACGGGCTACAGATAAAACAGCTCCCCCGGCAAACCAACTGAAACAATTAGCTTCAAATCTGTCGGAGGAAAAAGCAATGGAAGCGGTACTACATGAACGTTATGTAGAGTTGTTCACCGAATGGGGACACAGATGGCTGGATTTAAAAAGAACAAATACCATCGATGAAAGAATGAAGATTGTAACACCCGCCAAAGGCGGCGGAGAATGGAGACCATTTCAGGCCTTGTTTCCCATATCACCAGATGAAATCAAAAAGAATCCAAGCTTAAGGGGTCATCAGAATCCGGGCTATATAGAATGATATTGAAGAAGCAACTGTTTGAGCAAGTAATTTTTTGATACTAACTGTAGTATTTCATGGCATCATCGTTGCGTCGCATTTCGTTCATCTGTAGTATTTCATGGCAACAGTGGGCAGCTATATAAAATTTCACTATTAACTCAAATAGCTTCAGTGTAGAAAAACATTTAACCACAAAGTTCACAAAGTTCTTACACAAGGAACACAAAAGTATATTTTAAAGCAACTCCCGTGCTCTTTGGCATTTCTATTGTGCGCTTTGTGGTTAAAGCTAACGTAAAAGAATATTCGCAAAATAAACTTACTAATCTGAATCATATATGAAGAAGTTGTTTTTGATATTGGTCACAGTATTCCTGGTAGCAACCGGCTTTTCCCAGGAATTGCCCATGCAACCCGAAAGAACTATTTCCTTCACCACCGATGAAGGATCTAATATGAGCTTAGATGTTTCTCCGGATGGCAAGACATTAGTTTTTGATATGCTGGGCGATATTTATACTGTACCTGCCACCGGAGGAAAAGCTACTCAGATAACCAAAGGTCTTTCACTCAATTTTCGACCTGTATGGTCACCGGATGGCACTAAGATTGCTTTTATCAGTGACCGTACGGGCGATTTTCATATTGCCGTCAAGAACCTGGGAAATGAAAATATTTTTACTGTTGGTGGTGACGAGAAACCCATAGAAAAAGACCAGGATTTATTATGGACGCCTGATGGTAATTTTATTACAGTTGAAAACATGAGTTATGGACTTTTAGGCGGTAAAATAGTTAGTGCTATTAAACATGAAAAGGCACAAAACAAACGGATATATCCTATTCGTTATTCACAAGATGGGAGGTATATGTATTATGTCAATGATTCAACAGTTTATAGATATGACCAGCATAATGATACATCAATGGCGATTACTTCATTTTCAACAAAGCCATACCAGGAATGTTCATCTGCCATTTCACCTGATGGTCAATATTTTGTATTCTCAAACTTTAGGTGGGATGGAGATAAATACACCAGGCCATATTTATATTCCCTTGATCTGAAAAATGCTACTAAAAAATTGCTTGCACCAAATTACATCAGCCAGGATTCTAATTATACAAACTCTCCTCCTTTGAAACCTGTAAGCGGACAATTTTCGCCAGACTCAAAGTATTTTTACATTGGGTATGGCGGTAAAATTCATAGGATTGATATGAGTGGCGGTTCAGATGTTGTTATACCATTTACAGCTAATGTAGAAGTAGCCACAGCTTCTTTAAATTACAACGAATACAAAATCAATACAGAAGCTGTTGATGTACGTTATACTCGTGGCACTAGATTAAGCCCCGACAAAAAGCAAATAGTGTTCTCTGCACTTGGACGCTTGTATGTTAGAGATCTTCCGGATGGTGAACCGCAACCTTTAATTAACCAACCCGGCGAACAATTACAACCTGCTTATTCGCCCGATGGTAATTGGATAGCATACGTTTCCTGGAGTGATAAAGACTCCGGATATGTTTGGAAAGTACCAGCCAAAGGTGGTAAGCCAGTGAAGGTAAGCAAAGTTGCAGGCCAATACCAACGGCCAACATGGTCACCCGATGGAAAATACATCGCAGTGGTACATAGCCTGGAAAAATTAGATACATATATAAGTTCGCAAAGAGGCGACCTGGAATTGGTAGATGTATCCTCTGGAGAAAAAAAACGCATTGATTCTAATATCAACCTTTGGAACGAGATCAGTTTTTCAAAAGATGGCAAACAATTGATTTATGAGCCTGTAAGAAAAATGGAGGACTCAATATCTATCAGGTTGCATTGCAAGAACATAGAAACAAATGAAACGTACAAGGTCGCGATTGCAAAAGAAAAAGACTTTGAATATTTCCATAGTGTTATGATCTCTCCCGATGGCCGGTTCCTTGCCTACACAATGGGGCAGGATATATACCTCGTGCTGGTTAATAAAAACGCACAACCGGCAGTAGTATTAAATATGGAAGAGCCTACACAAATGATACGATTCGCACAAGGTGTAGATCCTCATTGGGAAGATGACGGTAAACTTTTAACATGGACATATGCGAATCAATTTTTTCAAATAGATCCTGAAAAAGTTGTAAAAGCCGCGCAAACACAAGTACTTGAGAAAGGTTTGAAAATAGAAGCACCTTACACTTATCTTCCGGTATGGGTGGAGCCTGATGTTACTATTACAAATACGATCTCTGCGCCTTATCATAAATCTAACAGAAAAATCGCTCTCACTAATGCACGTATTATTACGATGAATGGAGATAAGGTTATTGAGAATGGAACCATATTAATAGACAACGAAAGAATTACTGCACTTGGAACTACGAATGAAATAAAAATACCGCGAAAAACAAAAGTCTATGACGTCGCCGGAACCACCATCATACCGGGTTTCGTTGATGTGCATTCACATTTATTTTTATCGCCTGATCTATTCAATGATCAATCCTGGTCGCTAAGAATAAACTTTGCATTTGGGTTAACTACTGCCCGAGACCCATCCACTCGTTTTGATTATTATGGATATGAAGAAATGCTCAAGACAGGAAAAATAATTGGGCCAAGACTGTACTCGTCAAGCAGGCCTGTTTTAGGAATAAAAGATGGAATGTCTTGTGAGAGTCTCGACGATGCCAGGGCTGTTGTTAACAAACGAAAAGTAATGAATGGCATATATGTGAAGCAATATCTTGTACACAACCAATCGCGCAGAAACAGACAATGGTTAGCCTTGGCCTGTCGAGAAGCTAAAATGAATATGGTTTGTGAAGGCACTAATAATCTACTATATCACCTTGCACTGATAAAAGATGGAAGCACGGGAATAGAACATAATCCTGTTTGGGGCGAGGTGTATAATGATGTGATACAGCTCTACGCTAAAAGTGGTACCTGCTTAGGACCTACAATGCAAAAGGCGTATGGAAAAGATTTTGCTCCTGAATATTTTAATAAAAATTATTGGCAGGAAAATGAAAAGGTTAAAAGATTCATGTTAAATGAGTATGAAATAGATGAAATAAAGAAAGCAAAGTATGTTGATTCACTCGCCAAGGGATTTGTGATATCATCAAAAGTAGATGCCCGCATTGTGAATGCAGGCGGTCATATCGCATTAGGCAGTCATGGTGAAAACCAGGGGATTGGAGTACAAAATGAATTATGGGCTTTGCAAATGGGCGGGCTTACCAATATGCAGGCATTACGATGCGCCACGCTGGAAGGCGCTAGAGCTTTGGGATTGCAGCGTGATCTGGGTTCAATAGAAGTTGGAAAAATTGCGGATCTGATCATACTTAATAAAAATCCACTTGATGACATTTACAATAGCAAAGAAATACGCTATGTAATGAAAGATGGAATAATGTATGAAGGTGAAACGCTTGAGGTGGTAAAATGATTATTAAACATGCTGCCATTTAGAATGTATTTTATTATGAGCCGAACTACGTTGCTACTATTAAGCTTTAGTTGCGTCGCACTCTTCAACGGTTTGTTCGTTATTGTGCATTATGCAAGAGACAAAATTAACGTATAAGAACATACGAAAATAATAAATGTAATATACCCACCCCTGCCCTCCCAAGAGGGGATGTGAAGCAGCGAAATGAAATACAAGCCGGTTTTTTATATAAGGGGCGACTTAACAATCGAACTATCGAGTAATTCAAGAATATAATTAAAATACATTAAAGTGAATTGTGTTCAAAAAAGTATAGCGAGTTCCACATCCCCTCCTTGGAGGGGCAGGGGTGGGTGACCGTTAAACATAGAACAGTTAATGATTTAACAGCAATCACGAATTTAAGATGCATAGAAGAATTACTACAGCACAAGTGAGTGACACAACAGAAGATGAATAGAATTACTATCGCCGGTTTACAAAAAAATACTAAGCCTAACACGAAGTTGTTGAATAAAATTGCCTGATCTGATTTTAAAAACTTACTAATCTAAATTACATATGAAGAAGTTGTTTCTAATGTCCATCACAGTATTCCTGGTAGCAACCGGCTTTTCCCAGGAATTACCCATGCAACCCGAACGAATTATTTCCTTCACCACTGATGAGGGTTCCAGAATGAACATAGATGTTTCACCGGATGGCAAAACATTAGTGTTTGACATGCTGGGTGATATTTACACTGTTCCTGCAACAGGTGGCAAAGCCACTCAAATAACTAAAGGCCTTGCTCTTAATATTCAACCGGTATGGTCTCCCGATGGAAAAAAGATTGCGTTTATCAGTGACAGAACCGGAGACTATCATATTGCTGTAAAAGATCTACAGAATGGAAATATTATTACTGTTGGCAGCGATACAAAACCTTTGGAAGACCTTCCAGATTTATTATGGACACCCGATGGAAATTTTATTACGATTGGAGATAGAAGTTATGGACTTTTAGGCGGTAAAATAATTAGCGATATCAAACAAGAAAAGGCACAAAACAAACAGATATATCCTATTCGTTATTCACAAGATGGACGGTTCGTGTATTATGTTAATGATTCAGTAGTTTACAAATATGATCAACATAACGATACATCAATGTTGATTGCTTCCTTTTCAAAGAAACCATACCAGGAATGTTCATCCGCCATTTCACCTGATGGGCGATACTTTGTGTATTCAACTCATAAATGGGATAAAGATAGATTCGTCAGACCGTATCTGTATGCACTTGATTTGCAAAATGGATATGAAAAGATACTTGCATCAAAGTACATTAGTCAAGACTCAAGTTTTAATTTTTCCCCACCCAAACTGACTTATGGAAATTTCTCACCCGATTCAAAATATTTTTATGCAGCGTATGGTGGTAAAATTCACAGGATTGATATGAGTAGTGGTTCAGATGTTATTATTCCATTTACAGCTAATGTAGAAGTAGCGGCAGCTTCGTTGAACTACAATGAATACAGGATCAATACAGAAGCTGTCGATGTACGTTATACTCGTGGCACTAGATTAAGCCCCGACAAAAGACAAATTGTATTCTCTGCGCTTGGCCGACTATATATCAAGGATCTTCCTGATGGAGAACCGCACCCTTTAATTAACCAACCGGGCGAACAATTACAACCGGCATATTCACCCGATGGAAAATGGATAGCATATGTTTCATGGAGTGATAAAGACTCAGGATATGTATGGAAGGTACCGGTTAAGGGTGGCAAGCCCGTAAAGGTTTCTAAGGTGGCCGGACAATACCAGCGGCCAACATGGTCACCTGATGGAAAATATATTGCAGTGGTACATAGCCGGGAAAAATTGGATACACATATTAGTTCGCAAATAGGCGACTTGGAATTGGTAGATGTAACCTCCGGAGAAAAAAAACGGATTGATTCTAATATCAATCTTTGGAACGAGATCAGTTTTTCAAAAGATGGGAAACAATTGTATTATGAACCGACTAGAAAACGCGACGATTCAATATCAATCAGGTTGCATTGCAAGGACCTCGAAACAAATGAAACGTACAAGATCGCGATTGCAAAAGAAAAAGACTTTGAATATTTCCATAGTGTTATGATCTCTCCCGATGGCCGGTTCATTGCCTATACAATGGGACAGGATATATACCTGGTAATGGTTAATGAAAATACTCAACCAGCAGTAGTATTAAATATGGAAGAACCCATACAAATGATACGATTCGCGCAAGGTGTGGATCCTCATTGGGAAGATGGCGGTAAACTCTTAACATGGACATATGCCAATCAATTTTTTCAAATTGATCCTGAAAAAGTTGTAAAAGCCGCGCAAACTGAGGTGCTTGAAAAGGGCCTGAAAATAGAAGCACCCTACACTTATCTCCCGGTATGGGTGGAGCCGGATGTTACTATCACTAATACGATCACTGCGCCTTACCATAAATCTAACAAAAAAATCGCTCTCACTAATGCACGTATTATTACGATGAATGGAGACAAGGTTATTGAGAATGGAACCATATTAATAGACAATGAAAGAATTACTGCTATTGGAACAATAAATGAAATAAAAATACCGGGAAATACAAAAGTCTATAATGTTGCCGGAGCGACCATCATACCGGGTTTCGTTGATGTACATGCACATTTATTTCTATCGCCAGATCTTTTTAATGATCAATCATGGTCGCTGAGAATAAACCTGGCATATGGGTTAACTACTGCACGGGACCCCTCCACTCGTTTTGATTACTATGGATATGAAGAAATGCTCAAAACAGGAAAAATAATTGGACCAAGATTATATGCGTCCAGCAGACCTGTTTTAGGAATAAAAGATGGACTATCTAGTGAAAATCTAGAAGATGCCAGGGCTATTGTTAACAAACGAAAAGTAATGAATGGATTATATGTGAAACAATATCTTGTGCACAACCAATCGCGCACAAATAAACAGTGGCTGGCCATGGCATGCAGAGAAGCCAAAATGAATATGGTTTGCGAAGGAAATCATTTTGTTTTAGGACAGATAGGTATGATTAAAGACGGTAGTACCGGCATAGAACATAATCCTGTTTGGGGTGAGGTGTATAATGATGTTATACAACTATATGCAAAAAGCGGCACATGTTTGGGTCCCGCTCTGCAGGCCGCTTATGGAAAGGAACAAATTCCTCAATATTTTAATAAAAAATATTGGCAGGATAATAAGAAGGTTAAAAGATTCATGTTGAACAAGTATGAAATGGAGGAAATAGAAAATGCTAAACCTATAGATTCTATTGCTGACAAATTTGTAATATCATCAAAAGTGGATGCCCGCATTGTGAATGCAGGCGGTCATGTCGCATTGGGCAGTCATGGTGAAAACCAGGGAATTGGTGTACACAATGAATTATGGGCAATGCAAATGGGCGGGCTTACCAATATGCAGGCTTTACGATGCGCAACACTGGAAGGTGCACGAGCTTTGGGTTTGCAGCGTGATCTGGGTTCTATAGAAGTTGGAAAAATTGCGGACCTGATCATTCTTAATAAAAATCCATTGGATGATATTCACAACAGCAGAGAGATACGTTATGTAATGAAAGATGGAATAATGTATGATGGTGAAACACTCAATGTGGTTAAATAATTATTAAGCATGCCGGCATTAGGAGGTATTTTATTATGAGCCGGGCGATATTGCTACTATTGAACTTTTGTTGCGTCGCACTCTTCAACGGTTTGTTCGCTGTTGGGCATTATGCAAGAGACACAACTAACGTATAAGAACATATTAAAATTGTAAATGTAAGTTTTACCCACCCCTGCCCCTCCCGGGAGGGGATGTGAAGCAGCGAAATAAAACGCAAGCATACATAAACTTAGAAGCCAATTTACTTAGGAAAAAAAGTCTATCAGAAAAGAAAATAATAAGCCTTGATAAAAGCTATGTTCGAAATAGTTAGCGAGTTCCACATCCCCTCCTTGGAGGGGCAGGGGTGGATAACCGTTAAACATAAAGCAGTTAATGATTTATCAGCAATCACGAATTAAGATGTACAGAAGAATTACTACAGTACAAGTGAGTGACACAACAGATGATGAATAGAATTACTATCGCCGGTTTACAAAAAAAATACTAAGCCTGACACGAAGTTGTTGAATAAAATTATTTGATCTGATTTTAAAAACTTACTAATCTAAAATACATATGAAGAAGTTGTTTGTTTTACTTTTCTTAGCACTCATGGTAATGAACGGTTCCACACAGGAGCTACCCATGCAACCGGAGCGAATTATTTCTTTTACCACTGATGAAGGCACTAACATGAACTTAGATGTTTCACCTGATGGTAAAACATTAGTATTTGATATGCTGGGCGATATTTATACTGTTCCCACTACCGGTGGCAAGGCCACTCAAATAACCAAGGGGCTTGCTCTCAATATTCGACCGGTATGGTCGCCTGATGGGAGAAAAATTGCATTTATCAGTGACAGGACAGGCGAATATCATATTGCCGTAAAAGACCTGGAGAGAGGAAATACTTTTACTGTAGCCAATAATACTAAGCCGCTGGAAGATCATCAAAATTTATTGTGGACACCGGACGGCAATTACATTACTGTTGAAAACAATACTTATGGCATTTTAGGCGGATCGGTAATCCCAGGCATTAAACAAAAGAATCCACGATTAAACCCCTCCCACTATTCCTCTGACGGCAGGTTTATGTATTACGTTGATGATTCGATTATTTTTAAATTTGATAAGTATAAAGACACATCAATAGCAATTACCTCTTTTTCAAGAAATCCTTACCAGGATTTTTCATCTGTTATTTCTCCTGATGGACGCTATTTTGTATACTCTATGTATAAATTTGTTGATGGAAGATTTAGGAAACCATATTTATTTGCAATTGATTTACAAAACGGTTCTGAAAAATTACTGGTTTCTAATTTAGCCACACAGGACTCAGGTTTCTTGTTCTCTCCTCCAAAATTATTACATGGAAATTTTTCACCTGACTCCAAATACTATTATGCGGGTTATGGTGGCAAAATTCACCGAATTGAAATCAGTAGTGGTTCGGATGTGATTATTCCTTTTACAGCTAATGTAGAAGTAGCGGCTGCTTCACTAAATCAAAATGAATACAGGATAAATACTTCGAATGTTGATGTACGTTATATTCGTAGCGCAAGACTAAGACCCGACAAAAAACAACTAGTGTTTACGGCTTTGGGTCGCCTATATGTTAGAGATCTTCCTACCGGAGAACCAAGACCATTAATTAACCAGCCCGGAGAACAATTACAGCCGGCTTATTCACCAGATGGAAAATGGATAGCCTATGTTTCATGGAGTGATAAAGATTCCGGATACGTATGGAAAGTGGACGCCAATGGAGGCACACCAGTGAAGGTAACCAGGATTGCGGGCCAATACCAGCGACCAGCCTGGTCACCTGATGGAAAATATATTGCTGTAGTTCACAGTCAACAAAAATTGGATACCTATATAAGTTCTCAGATAGGAGATTTAGAATTGATTGATGTAATATCAGGAGAAAAAAAAAGAATAGACTCAAACATCAATCTTTGGAACGAAATCAGTTTTTCCAATGATGGCAAGCAACTGATCTATGAACCGGTTAGAAAGTGGGGAGACCCTATGTTGATAGGCCCAACAACAATAAGGCTACATTCAAAGAATTTGGAAACAAATGAAACTTACCAAATCGCCATCGCTACACAAAAGACTTTTGAATTTTTCAGAAATGTTCGCATATCTCCTGATGGAAGGTTCATCGTTTACTCAATGGGCGAAGATCTTTACCTGGTACCGGTTAATAAAAATGCACAACCCTCCATGATTTTAGATACGAAAACGCCTTTACAAATAATAAAATTCACGCATGGCGTAGATCCATATTGGGAAGATGGCGGCAAACTGTTAACGTGGACTTACGCTAATCAATTCTTTCAAATAGATCCTGACAAAGTTTTGAAAGCCGCACAAACACAGGTCTTTGAGAGAGGCATGAAAATAAAAGAACCTCACACTTATCTTACAGTTTGGGTAGATCCTGATGTGACCATTACAAATACAATCAGTGCTCCCTATCATAAATCTAATAGAAAGATAGCATTGACTAATGTGCGAATCATAACAATGAACGGTGATAAAGTTATAGAGAACGGAACCATAGTAATAGATAATGAAAGAATCACCGCAGTAGGCACAACAAACGAAATAAAAATACCTCGAAAAACAAAAGTGTTCAATATGGCAGGTGCAACCATAATGCCCGGTTTCATAGATGTGCATGCACACTTGTTTTTATCGCCTGAATTATTTAACGATCAATCCTGGTCATTAAAAGCGAACCTGGCTTATGGCGTAACTACATCGCGAGACCCATCTACACGTTTTGATTACTATGGATATGAAGAAATGCTTTCAGCAGGAAAAATTGTTGGGCCAAGACTTTATCCATCAGGAAAGACTATTTCAGGCATAAGCGATGGAATGCCATGCGAAAATATTGATGATGCAAGAGTAGCAGTTAATAAAAGGAAAATGGTTAATGGAATATATGTGAAACAATACCTTACTGAAAATAGTCGCACAAGTAAGCAATGGCTTGCCATGGCATGCAGGGAAGCAAAGATGAATATGGCTTGCGAAGGCAATCATTTTATTATACTAAATCCGGGAGAAAAACCCTCGCCTTCAGGCGAAGACTTCAGTAAGTTTGTAGTATGCAAAATTATAGAAAAGGCAGTCATACTGTGTATGATATAAAATATCATGTTGTGTGGATAACCAAATATAGGA
>JAVBLN010000018.1:0-208172 GCA_031553495.1 Flavihumibacter sp. | reverse complement strand
TTCATCGCTTTAGCGGCTGCATACTTTACTATTAGCTACAGTGGGATTCCTTATTTTAAGGTGTTTAAGTAAATAACAGGTTTTCTAGCAAATACATTTTTATAACGGAAAGGCTAATCCCGTAATGCTCGTATAGAGTTTACGAACTAAATAATTAATCCTAATGCTTATAATTATTGTTTGTTTAGTTTTTTAATCGTTTGCCGTCATACATCACTTTCAACTTTCAATTTTCAACTTACACCTAAACCGGCATATTCAAAACAAACTTTTCTTTAAAGAACTCTTCTTCAAAAAGCTCGTCGATGCGCACTACATGAGGGCGTAAGGCGCTTTCATGAACTTCCAGTGCCAGGTCGCCGCCTTTTAGGCAAATCAATCCCGAAGCTTTTATACTGGCATTTTCGTCGCCCAGGTCTGCAATAGCCTGCTTGTTTTTTTTCAGTAACGGCTTGCTCCAGTACCAAAGATCTTTTAGCGGCGCCACCGCACGGGATACCACACAATCAAACTTGCGATCTTTGATATCTTCAACACGTGTATGCTGCGTGGTCACATTTTTTAAACCTATTTGCTCAACTATAGCTTCTACCACTTTTAGTTTTTTGTTGATACTGTCTGCAAGATGAAACTGCACATCCGGGAAGAATATGGCAAGGGGAATTCCGGGAAAACCGCCACCGGTACCCAGGTCGAGCACCTGGTATTCATCGGGAAAATTAAATACCGCGGCTATACTTAAGGAATGCAATACATGCTTTTCATAAAGGCTGTCTATATCCTTGCGTGAAATCACGTTTATTTTTTCGTTCCATTCTTTATACAAAATCTCCAGCGCCTTAAACTGTTCTATTTGCTGTGAAGTAAACTCGCCGAAATATTTTAAAATTATCTCCATGAAGTTTTGGGTTTTCGCCATAATGCAGGTGCAAAGATGCAATAAAAGAAAAACAACCAAAAATCGAACAGCCACCAAAATGGCCACAAGTCTTTTTCTCCCAGCTTTTTCATGGCTTTATAGTAAATAAAGGCCTGCGATAAAAATCGCAGTGCAAATGCCCCTGCCGCCAATTTCCAGTCCACCAAAAACAAACATGCCGCAAACAACGGATACACCAAAAATAAAGTAGCATTGTATAACCCAAGTAAAAACTTATGTTTCGGCTTATAATATTTTGCAGTAGAAAAGTGCCTGTTCTTTTGCCGCATCCAATCGGTGAAAGTTTTCTTTGGTTCTGAAAGGGTGAACGCATCCGGATGAATAACCACGCCGGTATTGCTTCTTGTAGCTACTTTATTTATAAACAGATCATCATCGCCACCGGGCAAATGGTTGGTATCGGAAAACCCCTTATTACGCAGAAACAGGTTCTTTTTATATGAAAGATTTCTTCCCACTCCCATGTAAGGCATTCCCGCAATAGCGTACGACAAATACTGAATAGCTGTGTGAAAAGTTTCGAAACGAATAAGTTTATTTAGCAGCCCGGGCCTTTTATAATAAGCGCCATAACCCAACACAATTTCTATTCCGTTTTGATATCCGTTCTGCATACACTCAATCCAGTATTCAGATGCGGGAACGCAATCGGCATCGGTGAGCAGCAACACTTCATACTTCGCTTCCTTAATGCCTATGGAAAGCGGGTATTTTTTTCCCGGAATACCCAGCGCTTCATGCTCAAGATTAACCGCATTAAGATGTTTGAAAGTTTTTCTAAATTCATCCAACAGGTATCGCGTTTCATCCTGGCTATTGTGGTTCACCACAATTACTTCGTTGGTAGAAGGATATTTTTGCACCAGTATACCCGGAAGGTTGCGTGCAAGATTTGCAACTTCATCGCGTGCACAAACCACAACAGAAACGGGGTGTTGCTGCATGTGTTCTTTTGAAGCGGGTTTAAAAAAAGCCAGTTTTGCAAAAAGCCTCCACAAATAAACCACCTGAATCAAAACAACAATACAAAATGAACCATATAATAACAATTGCCAAACAGGCTTGATAAAAATATCCATGACCGGTACAACTTCGCGATTAGCGCAATGATGTGCGAAAATAAGCAGAACACATTATTTAGGGCTAATTAATATCAGTATTGATGTCAATATTTCTTAGGTAGCATAAAAAAAACGTTCAAAGTTCACATCATTACCAGGAAAATAGCAGGCTACTGTACAATTATCGCTTTCTAAAACAACGCGTTATATTTTCCCAAATGCATGAAAAGATCTTCACCCGGCAAATCGCATTTATTTTTTTACCAGGAAAAGCTCTGAGATTTTTTAAATTTTTTTTTTGGGGGGGACCGGCGGTAGTGCTACTATTAAGCATCGTTGTGTCACTCACTTGTACTGTAGGAACTTTAGTGAGCAGTAGAGAAATCAGAGGTCTGAAGACAGCAGTGCAGAAGAAAAGTTGCCGGTTGCCAGTTGCCGGTGTTGAAGTACAGGCAGTACAATTTGAAAAAGCTGTTTGTGTGAATAAAGCAGGTTACTCTATTATTGCCAGTCGGCTAAAATAACAGTCTACTTTTTCCAGGATGTGACACAATCTTGTGTTCTTATCAAGATGTCCTACACCTTCGAGGTGTAGGACATCTGGTACTCACATAACAACATACCGGTTTTTAACGTTACTAAAAAAACTATTGCAACCTATAATAAACCAAACCGCTCGAAATTCTGAATAATCGTTATCGACTTGTTTCAAAATTCCATTTATTAAAGTCTTTTTCTTTTTGCTTGTGCAAAAAGAAACAAAAAGCACACCCGCGATCGATGACGGCCCGATCGCGGGGAGCGCCCTGATTAAGCTTTTGCACTACTGTGACTTCGGCAAGGGGAATTCTATTCATCGCTTTAAAGGCAGTATCCTTTACTAATAACTGCAGCGGGAACTTGCATTTCAGCAGATTTTTTATAGAATAACAAGTTGTATAGTGCAAACACCAAATAAACACTGTAAAATAAGTACTCCCATTTCATTTAGTGCCTTTGATTGCGGCTATGTATAAAATGTTATCAAGATGTCCTACACCTTCGAGGTGTAGGACATCTGGTACTCACTACTGCCTACTGTCCACTGCCTACTGCCTACTGCCCACTGCCAACCCGCTCAATAGCATTCCTACCGCACAAGTGAGTGACACAACGATGCTTAATAGTAGCACAACAGTTGATATCCAAAAAAGAACCTTGCACATTTTTATGCCATGTGAAGTACAGCACTTATCATTCATTTCGCATTATTACATGGCTTTTACTTTAGCTTTTAACTCTTCTATCTGGGTTTGTTGTTTTTCCGAAGTAGCTTTCAAATCTTTTATTTGTGATTGCTGCTCTTTAATGGCATTAATAAGCACAGGCACCAGTTCCGCATAGTTTACACCTAAGGTTTGTTGCGCATCATCGCCGATGCTTACCACCTCGGGTATTACAGTTTGCAATTGTTGTGCGCTTACACCCACTTTTGTTTTATTGGTATTGTCGTCTTTCCAGCTATAGGAAATAGGCTCTATTTTCAGTACGTCCTTTAAGCCGTAAGCAAGCGGTTTGATGTTTTTCTTTAGGCGGATGTCTGAAGTGCTAATGACACCATTATCAGCATGCACAACAGTCCATCTCAATGTTGATGTTCCTAAGCTTGACGCCTTGTTTTTACCCGGATAAAGATTAGCACTGGCGTCTATCATTACACCCAAGCTTTGATCAGCACGGTTTGTGAGGAAACGGTAACCACCATTGAACATGCCGGTAAAGCTGTTAGCAACAAGACTGTTAACAATACTAAGTTGGTTTTTAGAAGGCAAGGCAGGTGTTCCGGAGTAATCACCCATCATTACACATCCGGTGTACGTGTTTTTTAGTTGATGCCCGCCTATAATAGCTGACTGCTCGCCATCTGTACGATTAAACTCCCCACCCACTAGTACAGAACAATCTGCATTTGCGGTATCATACTGGCCACCACCAATAAATGAAAATCCGGCTCCGGTAACAATACCATGACGGTAACCTCCTATTATACCTGAATTCGCACCAAAAATGGAGTTATAACGTCCTCCAGCCAGTGTTGAATTCATGGCAGCTACTTTATTAAATGCGCCTCCAATTATTGAAGAATACCCTCCTGTAGCTGTATCATATAATCCCCCACCAATAAATGCATCCGGACCTGTTGCTGAATTACGGCCCCCACCAATCGTAGCAGAGCGGTCTGCGGTTGCTGAATTATTAAAACCACCTCCAATAAATGACCACTTGCCATTGGTTACACTATTAAAACTCGCCATAATACCTGATTCCAAACCTGAAGCTTTATTTTTGTTCCCACCAATCACTACAGAACGAATTCCCTGGGCTGTATCACTCTGCCCGCCAAGTACAACAGTGCCTTCGCCTAAAACAGCCTGTCCTATACCAACCGCCACATTTCCTGTGCGGTAAATACTTCCTGTTTTATCGCCGCCGGCATCAATGGTAGTATTGTATTTAAACCATTCGGTGGTTCCGGGAGGAGGGGTATAAGATTTCCATGTGGTACCATCGCATATCCATTGTTTGCCAACATTGGGGTTGGGAGAAATACCATCGGACAACACTGTAGCTGTATCCACAAACAAAGTGTATATAGCGGCGGAATTACAGGTGGTTGCAGGCAATGTGCTCACAACCGGTCCGCCAAATATAATTTCACTCACATCCACTTCACTACTATTCAACGCTCTTACCCACTGAACGCCATTGTTGTAATACATACCGGGAGTTACGCCTTTAGCACCTTTATTTGCGGTATCTAACGCCACATTGTACACATACATACCTGCCTTGTGTGCGGTAAGCGGGGCAGGATTGTCTGTGGACGTCAGCACCACGCGGGGCATTAAAAGCCCTTTGTTGGAAGTGGCGCTATCGCCAAGATGCAGATACGCATTAGGATCGGCCACTCCCGGGGTGCCGCCAATTTTTTGCTGGGCACTGACCACCAAACCAAATAACACCAATAATACTAAAGAAGAGATTTTTTTCATACGTCTATTTTTTTTAAGTGTTTAATATTTTTTGAATTTTAATTTTGCGCTTACCGAAAATTTCTCCGGATTGGATGCCGTTGCAAATACGGATCAAACTACAATTACACATTCTATACTACCGCGCACAGCATAGAATTATGAATTGCCCGTTTTGTATTACACATTGCCCAATAGCATTACTACAGCACAAGTGAGTGACACAACGATGCTTAATAGCAGTACTACCGCAGGCTCCAAAAAAAACTTTGTACCTTATTATTCTGTGAGAAGTATAACAGGAACGTATAGTGTTCTACCTCTGCAATCCTTGCAGAGCATGAGTTAGAATGAATTCATATCGTCAACCCTATTTTTTTATTTGCTTACATTTAATAGTGAAGAGGCGTTAACACCATGATATCTTTTGAACAACCTGGAAAAATGACTCACGGTTTTAAATCCCATAGAGTATGCTATGTTGGTTATTGAATCTACTTTTTTGTCGAGCATATCTTTTGCTTTGTTCATTCGCACTTGCTGGTAATATTCGTAAATACTTATTCCTTCCATCTTTTTAAACTTCACCTTCATGATGGTTTTACTCATTCCCACTTTTTTCGCCAGGTAGTCCAGCGTTAAATGATCAGGTTCTTCATAATGTTCAATTAATGTTTTCAGCCTTTGCACCTGTTCAATTTCTATTAATTGAAATCCTGCTTTTGTATGAGCGGCTTCAACATTATTTTTTTCATGATGTACTCCTCTTATAAAAAGGCTCAGCACTTTCAGTGCATTTGCTTTTACAATAAGATTTTCGAAAATATCGAGATTGTTCACACAGTTGAGTATCTCTTTTGCGAGCTTATAAATTTCTACACTCAGCTTCAGTTGCATATCATCGTTCAACACTAAATACTGTTCTAAATTTACAGATGAATTTTGGAAGCTTTGAACATAATAGTTCGCATTGCATTCGGTATACTTTGGGATAGCCGGTATTTTGATATTTGACATCAACCTGCTCAAATAAATTTTGGAAACCACTATCGCTACACTCTTTACTTTAACACCTGCCTGTATTTTATATGAAACTTTTGCTGTGGAAGGATACCACAATATTCCTGAAGAGGAGGCGCCTCCCATCAAATATCTTTTCAAGTTTACTTTATACTCAAGAGATGACGGGCTGCAACATACCAGTATTACAAAAAAATCCTTGTTCACTGTGGGTACCCTGTCCAGCTTAAACGAGTGATTACTCTCTATATTACAGGTTAAAACATCAAGCCCGCTTGCAGGAGAATAATGGCATATGCTTCCTGCAACAACCTCCGGTGGTAACACTACTTTCCCGTCTTGCAAAGAAACATCCGCTTTAAGCGTTTTTCTTAAAGACCATAATAGCATCAACAACCATTTGGGGTTTGCGTTTTGCTTTCTCAACATAACTTCAATTATTTATGTTTGAATTCAGAGTATAAAATCACAGATCGATGCTAAACTCTTCAGATTGCAAGCAATTTAAAACACAATAAATAATTGGTTATTTACAAATTAAGGGTACAACTTAAAACTTACTAAATGATCAATGGTTGGCCACTCAATTGTCAGTAACCGCATTAACAATTCACGTTGTAAACTTTCTACAATCTACATATAATTCTATATTTTTCCCAAAAAAGTTGGGGCGCTATATTACAGCTGTTTTTTGTTTATAGCTCTCAAGTTCAGATGTTTTCGCAGCAACCACCTGTTGCAATGTTTGAATATTCATCTCCAGGCTTTCGATCAATTTGGCCATATAACTTCTGCTTTCTACATCATCGCCGTTAAGGTGATTACGCGATTCCGGTTTCTGTTCCTGCAGCATACCACTCAAATGAGAGGTATCGGACAGATCCTTAAACAAAATTGTATTTACATCTATTTTAAAATACGTAGCAAGCGTGGATAATTCTTCTATATTCGGCTTGCTATTCCTTTTTTCCCAGTTTCCAATGGTGGAGTGTTTTTTATTCATATACATTGCCAGGCTTTCCTGGGTAAAACCATTCACCTTCCTGAGATATTTTAAATTTTCAGCAAAAAAAATCTTCATAGTAATAGAATTAAAATTTTAAACGTTTTTTTTCAATTATGTAGAATAAAAATTTCTTGTTTATCGGAAAAAATTTGAAAGAACATACTGTTATTCTTTTAGTAAAAACTTTTCAGTATATAACCTGCCATTGAAAACAATAGTACTCCAACTTCCAACCAAACAATGTTTATTATAAGTACATGGTCATAAGTTTCCGGGAGTGATAAGTAATGCTCGCTTTGTTTGAAATTGCATTTCATTTCTATAGCACTCTCCATTTTCAACTAAATAATCTCAAATTTTGCAGCACGTAAATTTTGAGATTATTTATTAGGTAACGGACTGCAGTGCCCTGATTAAGCTCCGGTTGTGTCACTCACTTCAACAGCAGTAATTCTAATCATCACATTATAAAACACCAACTGCAAAATGTGAGCAGGAACTATACCGGAACTCCGGTACCCTTTTCACACACTCCTCACTAACCAGGAATTTAAACTGTTGCCATTTGATAAGTTTTACGTGATACGTACCACGTACCACGTAAAACTTACAATGTATAACACCTTTCAGCTATTAACTCTTATATCCATCCTATTGTTTCACTATTCTTTGAGTGCTTATGAGAAGGCCGTCCTCCAGCACTTGCACTACATATACTTCCGCTGCAAATGCAGACAGATCAACTGCTGTATTTTCATTAGCAACGTTTACTGTTTTCAATAATCTGCCTCTCATATCCAGTACGCGTACTACTACAGGAGCGGAGATTCCTTTCACATACACATGATTTCTTGTTGGATTTGGCGCCAGTTGTATAGTTACTGGTCCTTCATCAAACACTACCGGGCGCACCGCACTAAATGTAAAGTTGCCATTAATGTCTACCACTTTCAGGCGATAATAGTTGGTACCTGCAGCCGGAGATGCGTCTGTATACGCATAGCTCATTTCTGACGCGTAATTACCTGCAGCGGCCTTGGTGCCTACTTGAGTAAAGTGCATGCCATCTGTGCTACGCTCTATTTCAAATTTTTGTGTGTTCACCTGCTTGGTTACTTTCCAGTTGAGCAATGCAATGTTTTTACTTCCTGTTTGTTTGGCAACAGTAAAGCTCAACAGCTTAAGCGGCAGCGGCCTTGAGACACTGCTGGCTTTGCTATACCATGCTTCGCTTGCATTGGCACTGGTTGCAAGGCTGCTATATGTACGGCTGTTGGTTTCGGTGCCAGCACCTCCCGCATCTGAGCTTGCACCCGGTGTATTGCTCTGCCATGCGCTTTTTACATCACTGGTTTTGTCGCCGGTATGATTTGGATATGTGCCGTAGCGTGTTACAAAGTTGGCATCGGGATTCCATTGCTCCTGGCTTGTGCTGCTATTGTGCTGTAAAGCAATAGTGGCTCCGCTGTTGTTATCGCCGTAAATGTGCCATGAACGATGCACACCATCAGTATTAACTTGTGTGGGCACATCATTATCATAGTTAGTTACACTCACATGTATGGTGTTAGCAGAAGCAGGCGCTACAGAAGCCGGTGTGTAATCACCCACATCCATGCCTACAGGAAAGGTAAATGCTCCCGCATAGCTTTCCTTTACCAAATGACCGCCACCGCTTTGTGGGGCTACATCGGTTACCACAAATTTATCCGCATCCGCTCCGGTTATAGTAGCTGTGCTACTTAGCACCATATCGTATGCGTCAATGAATAAATGGCCCTCAGTGAATGTGATCCTGTTGCCTATGCGGGTATTGTTATCAGATAATTTTACACCATCAGCATTGTCTATAGTAATACCCGGCAAAACGTTGGTTGTGGCTACACCGGTATAGCCGCCACTTAATAATTGCGGTACACCTGTTGCCGGTTGACCAGGCAGTGTAGTAAAAACAATGCTGCCTGTACCATCATCAGCGGATTTTACTCCTGCATGAGTGAAATCGGGATTGAAGCCTGAAAAGCTAACTATTTCAACTCCCGGATCTATGGTCAGTTTTTCACCATAGAACAGAAGACTGGCGCCGTCTTCCACAAACAATTTACATGGCGCCATTATACGGGTTGAGGAGTACCACTCGAAGTTATCTGCAGCACTTACGGAAATGTAGGCTCCATTATACCCGCCATAAGTAATATCCTGTGAGCGGCTTACCATACCACAGCTTAATAGTAGTAACACCACCAACCCACGCAGCCACGATTGCAAATTTGTTGTATGATTTAAAAATATTTTCATTTGCTTTATCTTTTATTGGTTATAGATTATTGGTTGCAGGTTGTTATACCTCACGCGGACTTCTCTTTCAAACTAACAATCATTGTACATGCAGTATAAATTTTCGCATGAATGCTTCACATAGCCCAATAGAATTACTACCGTACAAGTGAGTGACACAACGGATGCTTAATAGTAGCAATACCGCCGGTTTCAAAAATAATTGCATGATATTGTCCTGCCTGAAGTATAACAACGATGAAACGTTTTTACTTGTTTTCCAAAGCTTTAACTTTAGCCTTTAATTCTTCTATCTGAGTTTGTTGTTTGTCTGTAATGCCTTTTAGTTCTTTAATGGCATTTACCAGCACAGGCACCAGTTCCGCGTAGTTTACACCTAAGGTTTGTTGCGCGTCATCGCCGATGTTTACCACCTCGGGTATTACGGTTTGCAATTGTTGTGCGCTTACACCCACTTTTGTTTTACCGGTATTGTCGTCTTTCCAGCTATAGGAAATAGGCTCTATTTTCAGTACGTCCTTTAAGCCGTAAGCAAGCGGTTTGATGTTTTTCTTTAGACGGATGTCTGAAGTGTTAATGGTACCATTAGTAGCATGCAAAACAGACCATTTAAGTGTTGATGTTCCTAAGCTTGATGAATTGGTTACACCCGGATAAAGATTAGCACTGGCATCTATCATCACTCCCCGGCTTTGACTAGTACGGTTTGTGAGGAAACGGTAACCGCCATTGAACATGCCGGTATAGCTATTCGCAACAACGTTGTAAACATTCGCGATGTTGGAGTTGTCTCCCATCATTACACTACCAGTAAAAACATTTCTGAGATTATTACCGCCAATCGCTATTGAATGGTTGCCAGTTACCAGGTTCTTACTACCGCCAAGCACTACTGAATTTTCAGCTCTAGCGGCATTATCTATACCTCCAATTACTGCAGAACGAGTCCCTATGGCTGAGTCACGATAACCACCACCAACAAATGATCCTTCACCCATTGCACCATTCCCAAAACCGGCTACAGTACCTGCATCTTTACCTCCTGCCGTATTGTTCTCGCCGGCAACCACTGCTGAATAACTTCCCACGGTTGTATTTTTTGCACCGCTAAGTACCCCAGACTGAGTGCCATTTGCATTATTCTTATAACCGCCAACCACTGCTGAAGCTTGTGAATTTACTTCGTTAAACAAGCCACCAACCACCACAGTATAGCCGAGATGTGCTACATTATTTGCACCCGCAAATACTCCTGCATTACCGCCAATTACTTTATTAAGTGTACCACCAATCACAGCTGAAAATATTCCCGCGGCCGTGTCATACTGACCACCACCAACAAATGATCTAGAGTGGATTGCAGCATTATTGAAACCTCCCACAACACCCGATTCGGAGGCTGATGCTATATTACCCTGGCCACCAATCACCGCAGAATAGGTGCCTTTGGCTGTATCATTTAAACCACCAAGAACAACAGAGCCCGGACCAGTCGCTCCCTGCTTAATACCAACCGCCACATTTCCGGTACGGTAAATACTGCCTGATTTATCGCCACCGGCATCAATGGTAGTATTATATCTAAACCATTCTGTTTGCCCCGAAGGCGATGTGTAAACTTCCCAACTGGTACCATTACATATCCATTGCTTGCCATAGTTGGCGTTGGGCGTTATGCCGTCTGACAACATTGGGGCAATATCCACAAATATGCTACTCCTATTAGTAGTAGCATTACATGGAATGGTGGGAGTAGAAGCTATCGGCCCACCATATATAAAAATGCTGGCATCTGTGTTAGATACTTTCACCCACAGAGAGCCATTATTATAATACATGCCGGGCAGTACACCTTTTTCGGCTTTGCCTGCTGTATCTACAGCTACATTGTACACATACATACCCGCCTTATGTGCAGTAAGCGGCGCAGGATCATTAGTAGCTTTTAGCACTACACGGGGCATTAAAAGTCCTTTGTTGGAAGTGGCACTATCGCCAAGATGAAGATATGCGTTAGGATCAGCCACACCAGGGTTACCTCCTATTTTTTGTTGAGCCAGCACAAACGCGGGGCAACAGAGGCACAAAAGAAGTAGTAGATAAAAATTTGCTTTCATAGATTCATTGTTTAAAAAATAATAATTCTTATCTACAGCAAGGTTATGATGGGGGTCAACGATGACCTGTATTTTTTTCCTACCAATAGTGCGTAGTGTGTAGACACACACCGGTATCATGTGGAGCATAAAAGTCCGCATGGCCAGGTAAAACGAGTTACCAACAAGCCCGTATTAGTATAAGCAATAAAGAATCTGGAATTATTACACTAAAGTTTCAATTGCAGGTTTTATATAAAAAACCAGCGCTAGCTTTCTATAAGTATGTAGCGAAAATTAAAAGTTACAGCATTTGGCCAAAATTGCACGTTACTTGTTTTTTAACCACATAGCATAAAACCTGCTAATGGAAAAGGTAAATTTTTTAGGTCATGGTGAATATTGTTTTCGATCAAATTGATACCGTAAATTTAAAATAGCGTAAAAAGTGATATTTGCCTGATGGGTCGAATATGTTGCCGCATAGGTCGAATTTACATATAATATTTGCCTTTTTACAAGTAAAAAGAGATACCCAGGCATTAAAAACAAGCAAATTGCACATTATATATAATTAATTATTTTATTTATAGAATAACCAGAACAATCTCAAATAACTGTTAATTAAGCATCATTAAATGGCATTTTTTAAATATTCTACATTTTATAAATTAATTTACAAACATTTTTTCGATTTAATAGACATTACATTCCCACAATTTAGGCAAAAAAACTCTCCAAAACTTACACGATGTTGCATCTTTTAAGATTATTTTTACCCTAAATTATTGAAATTCAACCATTCCGCAATGCTTAATATTTGCCCCGAAAGCTCATATTTTTTGAAAAAATTGAAAACCCGCGATATCGCGATTCACAACAAAATAACCGGGCAAGGAATCACATTACATTAAGGGATCAAATATTGCAGAACGCATATATTATGATTTAGGATTAGGTCTTTAGTTCAAATTACATAATAGGATATTGGTGAGTGTTATATTTCCCCGCTGTTGTTAGTATTGCGCATAGTCTTATACGTTAGTTTTTCCACTAGCTATTTTTTGTATCCGGCTTTTGTAACTCCGGTTAAGCATCGTTGCGTCGCATTACGTTCATCTGTTGAAATTCTATTGAGCGGTGGGTTTAATGGCTCAGAGTCTCATAATCTCAACACTACTATCTCGATTGACAAAATATAAATTAATCAACGATTGAATTATTTAATGAAAAAGCTATTTAAATATTCACTTCTTGTTAGGCTAGGTAGAATAAAAAGAATATCAAAAGGATAAGCATTATTTTTAGTATCTAAAAATAAGTTTATATCTTTTCCTAAATATCCGGTATAAATTACCGGGATAGAAAAATTCGATAGGGCAGCCTTGTCTTCCGGAAAATAATAAACTTCTTTTTGGGTTAATAGTTTTTTTGCTAAAGAGTCGCCATACATTACTACCCGTTGAAAAGAGGTATCATTTTTAATGGCAAGCACATTTGCGCTATCCGCAAATGTAATTACGGTATTAATATATTTCCTTCCAAAAAATTTTCTATATGCAGAACCATTCGTAGGTAATCTTACAGCCTTTTTATCTGTGTTATAAGCATACAAATCTGAATCAGTAAACGAAACGTTTAATGAAGCAATTATTATTTTGTTTGTCTTTATTTGCAATAAATCGTCAATCAGCCTTGCCTCTATCAATCCACTTACTTCAGCAGCCCTATGAAATTTCTCACCCGTCGATATTGTACTTGTTTTTATAGCCAATGCTACAGCTCTTTGTTCAATATCATTTTTCATTTGCGCGAACAATTCACCACCAAATAGTTTATGCCCTATTACCGCTTTTTCCCATTGCTGCATGTAAGCAATAACAACAGAATCAGAACCAAATGAATTGCTGTTTCCAATACTTTCCCATTTATAAGCCATACTATCAGCTATTTGGTTGTTATATGGCCTTATATATGTTTCAATAAAATAATGATTCATTTCGGGATACCTCATAGCATAATCAATAAGAAAGCCTCCACCTCTTATGCTTACTTTATTTGATTCCTGTGTAAGATTATAGTGCTTTAACCACAGCAAAAAGTCCTTAAAATCACGGGTATCCCGTGGTGAGTTTCCAAATGCACTGGTAAAAAGTGAATCGAAATGGGGTTGAGACAATGGCTTTTTATCCGGATCAATCATATAAGCATTCATTCCCCGAATTACCCAGTCAGGTTGGTTTACAACAAAAGTATTAAACCCTTTTTCCTGTATTAAATATGCTGCAATCGCAGAGTTTAAACGAGCAGATTCTTTTAATAATTCCTGAACATCTCCAAGTCCAACAAAACGCACACTATCATTCACCTTCTTATCAATATATGGTTTAACTAGCTGTAGCCCTTTACTTATATCGGTTTGCCAAATTTTTTCCAGCTGTTGCCCACTAACCGGAAAAATATAGACACAAAACGTCAAAGCGCTTATTAACCAATGAATGTTGTGGGTGGATCTTTTTTTTGACATAAAATTATGTTTATAAACATTGTAAAACAATTAACCAAGGATTAGCAAAACTCAATCGTTTATCAACCCCTGGCTTGATATTTCAGCAGCCGTTAACATGGCGCCTAGTCATTTGCGTTAGCCTCATAATAACTGTATTTTGTCACCATCATTTGTAACTTCGGTAAGTATCGTTGCTTTGCACTACGTTCATCTGCTGGAATTCTATTGAGCGGTGGGTTTAATGGCTCAGAGTCTTATAGGTTATTGGTGTGCCTTCACACAGGGCCGTCCTACACACGCAACAACAACAATTCCTGAATGCTGGCAAGGGCAAAAAATCGGAAACAAAGGAAGTTCAATCGAAACTAAAAAATGGCCCTGTCGAGATTACCCCTCTCAAATAGGCCTTACTTTCGGAGTTATTAACTATCTGCATTTCCCTTACCAGCATGTCAAAAGCTAGTTTAAATTTCTTTTTCATAAGGTGTGCATTTAAGTCGTTAAAAAAAATTGTAACTAAAATTACATTTTTTTTTAACTAGAATATTTTTTTCGCTGCTATTAGCATTACGCATATACTTATACGTTAGCTTCACCAACAGTTATTTTTTGTAACCGGCTTTTGTAACTCCGGTTAAGCATCGTTGCGTCGCATTACGTTGATCGGTTGGAATTCTATTGAGCGGTGGGTTTAATGGCTCAGAGTCTCACAGGTTGTTGGTGTGCCTTCACGCAGGGCTGCCCTACACACGCAACAACGGCAACTCCCGAACAACGGTAAGAATAAAAAAAGTTGCGGAAAAATAAAAACGGGACAAAAATAGATTTCTCTATTTTTGTCCCGTCTTGTCGGGGTGGCAGGATTCGAACCTACGACCTCCACATCCCAAATGTGGCGCGATACCGGGCTACGCTACACCCCGATTGATTAATTTAGTGTTATGCTGCATTAATCGTGGGGTGCAAAAGTAAGAGATTTTATTTAATACAAACAAAATATCTCGCTTTTTTTATAAGATTTATCCACATCACTTATTCTCCATATTTTCTTTGTCTTTTTCCTTAACTATGAAACGCTGGAACCTGCATTTATCACAGTTTCCGGTTTCACAAAATGCAATTTTCCTGCTTCATCCTCTGCCATTAATATCATTCCGTTGCTTTCTATACCGCGCATTTTTCGCGGCGTAAGATTTGCTACCACTACTACTTGCTTGTTTATTACCTCTTCCGGCTTAAAATGCAAAGCGATACCGCTAACAATTGTGCGTGTTTCAAAGCCAAGATCCACAGAAAGTTTCAACAGTTTGTCCGCCTTTTCCACTTTATCTGCCGATACAATGGTTCCCACTTTCAAATCTATTTTAGCAAAATCATCATACACTATTTCGGGCTTCACATTTTTTTCAATTTTCACTTCTTCATTACCGTTAGTATTGCTAACAACCCCGGAATTGGCTAATGATTGTGCCAAACCGTTTTTCAGTTTTTCTATCTGCGCTTTCACTTCATCATCTTCAATTTTCCTGAACAGCAATTCCGGCGCCCGTAAACTGTAGCCCACACTCAAAAGATTTATACGGCCTGCATTTTCCCAATCCAACATCTTATCTACCACTTTCATCATGTACAACATTTTCTTTGCCGTGTAGGGTAAGAACGGATGTATCAGTATCGCCAGGTTTGCACACAATTGCAAACAGAGGTGTAAGCAATTGTCTATTTGCTTTTGCAGTTCCGGTTGCGCGGCAAGGTTTTTAGCCAATATCCAGGGCTCTCTATCCTGCATGTATTTATTGCCAATGCGCGAAAGGTTAATTACCTCAAACTGCGCATCACGGAATTTATATTCCTCCAAAAGCGCTTCTATCTTATTTTTCGATGACAAAATATCATCTGCCAACTGCTGATCCTTAGCATCAAATACATCCTTGTGTAGCGTCGGCACTTTACCACCGCACAGTTTGTGCATCAATACAAAGGTCCTGTTCACAAAATTTCCAAAAATGCTTACCAACTCGCTGTTGTTCGCATCCTGAAAACCTTTCCATGTAAATTCGCTATCCTTCGACTCCGGCGCTATTTGCGTAAGGTAATAACGCAGCACATCGGCCATCTGCGCGCCTCCATTTTCTTTGTTTATGAAATCATCAATATAATCCTGCATTTCCAGTTTCCAGTTACGGCTGGTACTCATTTTATCACCTTCCAGGTTTAAAAATTCATTTGCAGGCACATTATCGGGCAAAATATTTTCATGCAGCTTCAGCATTACCGGAAAAATAATACAGTGAAATACAATATTGTCTTTCCCAATAAAGTGAACAAGCTTGGTTTCCTTATCCGTCCAGTAAGGCTTCCAGTCTTTATTATTATCAATAGCCCATTGCCGGGTAGCGCTTATATAACCAATTGGCGCGTCAAACCATACATATAGCACTTTACCCTCCGCGCCGGCAACAGGAACTTTTACACCCCAGTCAAGATCGCGGGTTACGGCACGTGGCTGCAAACCGCCATCAATCCAGCTTTTGCATTGTCCCACCACGCTTGGCCGCCAGTCGTCCTTATGATCTTCAAGTATCCATTTGCGTAAAAAATCTTCATGCCTGTTCAGCGGCAAATACCAGTGTGTAGTCAGTTTTTTCACCGGTGGCTTGCCACTTAAGGTACTAACGGGGTTTATAAGTTCATCAGGACTTAACGAAGATCCACATGTTTCGCACTGATCGCCAAAAGCGCGGTCAGAAGAGCATTTGGGGCAAATTCCCTTTATAAACCTGTCGGCCAAAAAAGATTTGGCTTCCTCATCGTAATACTGTTCCGATTCCTTTGTTTCCAATTCTCCGGCATTGTTCAACTCTGTAAAGAAAGCCTGGGAAGTTTCATGATGCAAAGGCGAGCTGGTTCTGTGATATATATCAAACGAAATTCCCAAATCGGAAAAGTTTTGCCTTATCAGATCGTGGTATTTATCTATAATAGCCCGGGGCGTAGTATTCTCCTTCATAGCCTGAATAGGAATTGCAGTGCCGTGCTCATCGCTGCCGCATACAAAAACCACATCGCGCTTTTGCGCACGCAAATAACGTACATATATATCTGCCGGAAGATAAGCGCCAGCCAAATGCCCCACATGTTTTAATCCATTTGCATACGGTAACGCCGCGGTAATTAAATATCTTTTCGCTTGTTTCATTCGGCAAAAGTAATAAAGAAGTCAGAGATCAGAAGGCTGTTGGCAGTTGGCAGCAGGCAGTGAGCAGTAGAGAAGAAACAGAAGAAGTGCGCAATAAGCGGTAGAAATCATAGTTCAGAAGACAGAAAACAGAAGGCAGTAAAAAGTTGAAACGCTAATTTATTGCTAATGCAACAGTATACTGCTGCAAGGCTACAAGCTTTGCAGGGCATATGTTATAAACGAAATATCAGTGCGGATCAGTCTAATCAGTGTCATCTGTGTGCCACATTATTGATCACTGCGTTGCTGCTGAATTTTGAATTTCAACAGGGTTCCCGCCTAATTGCCCAATAAAGATTAAAAGCTGAAGAGTGCGACGCAACGGACGCTTAATAGTAGCTATACCGCCGGGCACATAATAAAAATGACCTTGATTTTGCACACAGATGACACTGATCGGACTGATTTTTAATCACGTAAAACAGGGGAAACAGCGATTAACTGACGTGAAATAAACACAGGAATGCACGCCAGATGCATTTTCACATTTTCAAATTAACCTTGATTTCCTCATTAACTTCTATCTTTAGTTCATGAACCGTAAAAGCTTTATTTCATCTACAATATTAGCATCCGGTGCATTGCTGGGATTTTCGGAAAAAACGGAAAGTCCTTGTTTCGAAGAGGAAAAAGTGCCCCTGATCCCACCATATTTAAAGGCGGGAGATACGATTGGCATAACCAGTCCGGCGGGTTATATTACCCTGAAGGAAGTGCAACCGGCTGTTCAATTAATGCAAAGCTGGGGGTATAATATAAAGCTGGGGCAAACTATAGGCAAACGGGATTTTACATTTGGCGGCACGGATAAAGAGCGAAGGGACGATTTTCAGGATATGCTGAATGATAAAAATGTTAAGGCTATTATGTGCGCTCGTGGTGGGTATGGTATAGTTAGAATTATAGACAAGATCAAATTTTCGGGTCTTAAAACCAATCCCAAATGGATCATCGGATTTAGTGATGTAACTGTGCTGCATGGCCAGCTTAGCAGGTTGAACATCGCATCCGTTCATTCAAAAATGTGTAACAGCTTTCCCGACATTTGGAGCCAGGCTGATAACATTCAGGCTGATACCATTATATCTATTCAACGGGTGTTGCGTGGCGATAAAATGCGGTATGCGACCACGCCAGCGGTTAAGAACCAGGTAGGAAAAGGGGAAGGACTGCTGATTGGCGGCAATTTAAAAACCATCGAATCCTGCACCGGCTCGGCATCGGATATCAAAACAGAAGGAAAGATTCTTTTTGTGGAAGATACCGGAGAATACCTCTATAGTATAGACAGAATGTTCTGGAACCTGAAAAGAAGCGGCAAGTTAGATAACCTTGCAGGGCTGATCGTAGGCGGTTTTAAAATTAAGCCGGATGACCCCGGGGAAATTTTTGGAAAACCGTTGGAAGATATAGTACTTGAAAAGGTAAGTATGTATAACTATCCGGTATGCTTCAATTTTCCTGTAGGGCATCAAAAAAACAATATGGCATTGAAATGTGGTGTAAAACACAAACTGGAGGTGGGAAGCGTTAGGTGTGTTTTGCAGGAAATATAGTTATAGAAAAAGAGGCTGCAAATAATGCAGCCCCAATAAAACCAGACCAAGAACCAACACAATAACAAGATAAAAAAGAAACAACTTAAAAAAATATAGTAATAACTAGTAAAAATAGGGAGGCTCCTACACCCTTTTTTTTCAAAACTGTCAATAAAAAAAGACAAAGAGACTTTATTTATTTTTCAAGTGATGCTCGTATTCTTTGCAAAAATCAATAAAATCGGCTTATTTTAATTAATATTAGTTGGGATATTGATAGATGTTTACATGTCAATCAAATAAGAGAGCAATTACGAGATGTCTCTTTAAATAATTTATATGACCGAATTTGACTGGGTATTTTTTACAGCTCGTATATTTTTGCTATGTGTTAAAATTATGGGTGCAATCGTTTTGAAAATCATGCACTAATATATATGATACTTGTATTTTGACAATTATACATATATTAAAATTTTGAAATAAATTAAACTTTGAACAGAAATTAATAACACATAATTATTTTATACTATTTCTGCCTTATTCTATGAAGTAAACGGAGTCGGCCATGCTTGCTCCGTTTTAGCCTTTTTAGACCTCAAATTAAGCCTACCAAATACTTCAGCACATAAGATGTCCTTTTTTATTGTTTTGAATATTACCAATAAAAAAAATATTAAACATATAACACCATATAAAAATTTCAATTATATAATTTGTGATTAATAATTTATTTTACATGCAACCTTTTTCTTAGTAAAGCATCTTAAAAGGACAAATAAGGCTCATTTTTTTAACTATTTGACCAATTATTACTCTACTCCATTTATAAACAATACCATATTAAAACCTTGCAATTGAAACGGTAGTTTTTCCCTTCTATTTAAAAATTGATGAAAACATGATGAAAACACAAACGAACAAGCATCATTACTTATCCGCATTTTTTCGTAGGTAAAAAGATAACATACGATATTAAATTAATTATCGCCTGTAGTACAAATTAAAGAATTGCGAATAAATAAATGACAGCTTTATGAAAATCCAGTTTAAGAAAGAAGAAGTTAGTGCAAAATGGCTAACCGAATGGGTTAGCTCCATGAATGAAAGATTAAATTCAAACATATATATAGAAGACAACGAAGTAATTTTTCCAAAAGAAATCGCAGAGGGTGTGTGTTCTTATCACAATTTAGTTGACGGTTTGGAAGCTGTTGTTTTCAATCTTACTTTTAAAATTCCCATCACTTTTGAAAGAATTCCAACCAGTCATAGCAACTTTTACTCACTGCACATTAATTGCAGCTCTTATCCTATAGAGCACATTTCAAACGGACAAAAGAATAAATTGGGTGGCTCTGCCATTTCCAGTTTGTTTTGGTCATCTTCTGATAACAGTGCATCATTTAAAGTGCAGCCTGATAAAAAGTTTGAGGCTATTATTATTTCAATGTCGAAGGAATATTTGCAAAATGCATTTTGGGATGCCAAGGCCCCATCGCATGCCTGCATTTTAAAAGACAGCGAAACCAATACCTGTATTCTGAAAGACAATGGAATTCACAAATGTGTACTAAAAGACAACAAAGAAAGCGTTTGTGTACTAAATGAAGATGAACATATCATTTCCAACAGCCTTTATACCCAGATAGGTATTGTAAAATACAACCTGGCTCATGAAATGATACATCATAATAAAAAATCTGCTACGCCGGAGAAATTTGTTTTCAAAGGAAATATTTTAAAAATATTAGCATTGTTTATCAAGAGAATTACCTCCGATAAAAAAGAACAGGCCGATAAGGCATTTCAATTTAACGATGCCACAAAAATTATGGAGATCAAAAAGCTGGTGGAAGAAAATGCAGATTCGAACCACTTTACGCTTGATGAACTTTCAAAAATTGCGGGCATGAGTAAAACAAAGCTGAAAATAAAATTCAAAGAAATTGTTGGATCAAGCGTATATCAGCATTACCTTGATGTGCGTATGCAAAAAGCAAAGGAAATGTTGTATAACAATCCTACTTCCATTACAAATATCGCCTATGGCATGGGCTTCAAAACGGTAAGCCATTTCTCGCAATTATTCAAAAAGCATTATGGAGTAAATCCCAAAGAAATGTTGATGGCCAGCAGAAGAAGCAGTAGTATAAGAAGAACATAATTTTTATTAAAATATATTTTGCCTTCAAAATTATTGGGGGGTGTTGTAAAAATCGCTGGGCAACTTATTAAATTTTTTCTTAAAAGTGGACGTAAAATGACCTGCATTGGAAAAGCCAACTTCATACGCTGCATCTTTTATGGAACTGCCTGCTGCAAGTAGTTTTTTCGCGTGCATCAACCTGTAGTGCTGGTAAAATTGGTAATATGGCATCCTGAATAATTTTTTAAACCCGGTTTTAAATTTTGTGACACTCATATGCGCACGCTCTGCCATTTCATTTAGTGAAGGGCATGGTCGGGAAAAATCGTCTAGTAATGAATTTTTTATTTCCACCAGTCGCGCAGATTCGGCAACACCGGTTCCTGAAATAATTTTTTTATTTTTTTGCGCTACTTCATAAGCAAGCATGGCCAATATTTCATACATCAGACCTTTTGTATATGTTATCTCTATAAATTGAGGATATTCTTTTATAAAAGGCTTACTTACTTCATCAATCATTAAACCATCCATTGTTACATAGCCGTTTACAGGTGTATTGGAAAAAATATCCGGCCAGGCGGCTTCTTCATGTCTCGCTCGAATATTTTTCTTTACACCGGCTATAGATACTATTGCCAGTAAAAACCTCGATTGATCTGCAGGTATAATTTTAAATAAGCTAAGCACATCTGAAGATGAATAAGAAACAGTACGCTTGCCACCAAGACCAATTTCTTCCATCTCTTCTTCTAACAAGTTCTTGCTAAACGTATGAAAATCGTAACCTTCATTTAATGAAAAAAGTATTGTATAATATTCGGGCAACTCAGTGGTTACTTTGTAAAATTTCAAAACTTCAAATACAGTAAGCTCCATTTTATACAATGACATTTCATTGCTTAATTCCAAAAATTTAATTTTTCCTTTAAGCCCTTTATTGTGGAGTATAATTGAATTGCCCTCCAGGCTTACTCCCTCATGCAATTTTTCATTCAATTTATTAGCAAGAAGCAAAAAGCAATCTCTTGACGTGTTCCATTTTTGGTATACTTCTAACATGGCATAATCAGAAAGCTTTTATACACTTTGCTGCGTTCTTTATAACAAACCGGAAAAATGTTTGTTGAGTGGGATGGCCCATACTATACACAAGGATTGGTAACAATTCAGCAAACTCTTGTGTACCTTGAGCCTCTATTGTGCCCCTTGTGATTAAACAACGGTGCTGTTTGGCATGTTAGAGCTTGGTGCTGGATAAACAACTAAAGTAACTGTCTACTTTTCCCAGGACCTGACACTCATAACTCACAACTCTCCATAGCATTCCTGCCGTACAAGGGAGTGACACAACGATGCTTAATAGTAGCACTACCGCCCGTCCAACCCAAAAAATTCACTTAACATTATTGTGCCGAAGTATAGCTTTGATCCATATAATATTCTCATTTACAACTTAATAGCCATTTTATTACGTAAGCGCAAAGTTCGCGGCGAGGTGTCATATTTCTTCTTGAAAGCTTCAATAAAGCTGCTTGATTTTTGAAATCCAAGTGTAAACGCGGTTTCCTTAACTGAGTATTTTCCATCTGACAACATCAGGTATGCTTTTTTAAGCCGCTCATTCTGAAAATGATTAAATACGGTTTCGTTGAACATTTGCTTAAATTTGGTGGTAAACGATGTTTCGCTCATACAACAAAATTTGGCAAGCAATTCAATACTGGGTGGATTGGAAAGATCTTCAAGCAGTTTTTTCTCAGCTTTTATTAGCAATTCTACATCCACAGGCGATAACCCCCTGGTATTCAACGATTTTATAAGCCGCTCATAAAGCCGGGTAAAAAACCGCTCTACGATACTCATAACCAGTTTTTCTCCTTGCAATTGATAAACCGGAGAATTAGTATCCAGTTCCATTAAATCCTGGATATAATGATCATAAATATAATCTAACTGCTCAAAACCAATGGCATCATCTTTTAGTGCAAAATACTTTTCGAGCATTGAGCTTACCAGTTCTTCGCCTAAGGCATTCTTTAACCATTCACTCGGAAGAACAATATTAACGCCATAACCCTCCCCCTTACCTGTTGGAATATTGACACATTGTATGGTTGAGGGCGACAAGAGCTGCACCATACCTCCGGGAGAGTTAAAATTTGTTTCATTATTATCCAGAAGCACTTTAATTCCCTTTTTCTCAAAATAAACAATTCTAAGAGCATATACATCTTCGGCAGGAACACTGCTTTGAAACGAAACCGCAAAAGCGGACCTTATGTACCTCATAATTGATACACCAATACCCGATGGCAAATCGAAGCATTTCACAAAACCTTTACCACAAAGAGGTCCTGAATAATGTATGCTATTGTTAACAATAGGCGCTCCCAAAAGATTAGAGGCCTTCTCAAGCATAGTTCTCTGCTTGTAGCTGGTAGTTTTGAATATTATCATGAATGAAGGGGTTAATTGAGAATATATCTAGTGATTTTTCCAAAACACATTGAAATTATTGAAAAAACCAACAAATAATATCATTTTGCAAATATAAGTCAAACTAATCTTATAAATGCACACACAATAACACAAAATAACTATGAATAATAAACTAATGGCAACAAAATTTGACAAACCTACCAAAAATAAATAAAATCAATACAATATTTTAAAATTAAATATTAAAAATGGCAAATAGGCCATTTCATTTCCTTAATAAGGGAATTTTCAGAAAACATATAACAAAAAGTGAAAAACAATGGCTAATACCTATAATAACATTACAAACAACAACATAATACGAGAAGTTCAACAAAAGAATAGTTATGGCGTATAATTCAGAAAACTATTATCAAAATTATTTTTGGGGTCAGCGGTTGAGCCCTGGTTGAGCTTTGGTTACGACGCTCCGTTCATCAGTAGAATATCAATTGAACAATGAAAATTGCCCCATTGCAAAATTTGGAGTTTATACAACATAAAAAAGCGGATGAAATGTTTGCAACATTTCATCCGCTTACAAGCTGAATAACAATTTTCTACCGGGAATGATTATTTCTTGTTCTTAAAAGTTTCTTTCACTTCATCCAGTATGCCAATAAATCTTTTTATATCAGGATCGTAACCGCCTGCGTTCTTAATGATCTTGCCGTCATGATCAATGAACACATATTGAGGCTGTGCCGCATTTCCGGTTAATGTAACCTCCATATCCAGATTTTTATCTCCTATAGTTTTAATTTCCTTTCCGCTATGTTTTGATATATACCTCTCTTCCTCAGGAAATTTAAATTTATCGTCAACATATAAAGATACAACAACATAATCCTTTTGTAATCTTGTTTTAACCTCCGCATCATTCAGCACTTCCTGTTCCATCTTTCGGCAATTAGCGCAGCTATGCCCTGTAAAATCCAGCATTAGAGGTTTGTTCATGGCTTTTGCTGCCTTTATTGCCTCCTCATAATCGAAGAAAGCGTGTACTCCCGGAATCTCTGATTCAAGAAAATCGGTGTATTTAACTGGTTTTATACTGTCATCATCGCTACTTTCCGCCGAAGCAGCACTTGCCACAATCTTATTCATGTTAAAATCCTGGGTTTTCATTTCCGGAAGCCATGCGCTTATGCCTTTTAAAGGGGCTCCCCACAAACCCGGAACCATGTAAATAGTAAATGACAATGCCGCGATGGCAAAAAATAACCTCGTAACAGTAAGATAAGGATGCCCATATTCGTTTTTCGGCAAATCGTCATCGTGATGAAACTTAAGCTTGCCCAAAAGGTATAACCCAAGCAACCCAAAAATCACAATCCATAAACTGAGATACACTTCTCTGTCGAGTAGTCGCCAATGATATGCCAGATCCGCACTCGATAAGAATTTCAATGCTAACGCCAGTTCAATAAAGCCGAGTGCCACTTTAACAGAATTGAGCCATCCGCCGGATTTACCCATTTTGTTGAGCAAAGCCGGGAAAAATGCGAACAACGCGAATGGAAATGACAAGGCTATAGAAAATCCCAAAAACCCGATCAATGGCGCTAATTTGCCGCCCTGAGCCGTCCAAACGGTTAATAAGCCAATGAAAGGAACGGTACAGGAAAATGACACAATAACCAAAGTGAGCGCCATAAAAAATATTCCCGAATAACTTGACAGGTTGGCCCTTGAGTCAACCTTATTACTTAGTGATGATGGCAGCGTTATTTCAAACGCGCCAAGAAAAGAAATTCCGAACACAACAAACATCAGGAACACAAAAACATTAAACCAGGCGCTGCTGGCCATATTATTCAATGCGGAAGGCCCGAATATGGTAGTGATCAAAAAGCCCAGTAAAGTAAACACAAATATGATAGAACCAGAGTAAGCCAGCGCATTTTTAACTCCCTGCTGCCGCGTAGTACTTCTTTTTGTAAAAAAACTAACGGTAACGGGCACCATAGCGTAAATACAGGGCATAATAAAAGCGCCAAGGCCTGCCAATAATCCGCCAAGGAAGAATGACCACAATGAATTACTCTTAGCTCCTTCATTACTTGCAGGACTTGCAGACACAGATTCAACAGAAACCATTACACTAAACGGCTCTTCACCCGATTTATACTCATCCCCTTCTTTCACCATGTATGTGATCTTTCCTTCAAACTCCTTTTTTCCTGATGCCGGGGTTTGCACTGTTTGAATCCATATTACAGAATCCTGAAAATAAGTGACCTCAGTATTTACTGTAGTATCTTTTTCGGTAACGGCATTACCGGTTTCCCGTATAGGGCCTTTAAGTTCTTTGAGAACAGATGAATCGAAGATTATGGAGGAGTTTAACCCATCTTCGGATTTTTTGTTGATAGAATATATTTTACTTCCGGGAGCAGTTGTAACTTTTATTTGAATATTGGTTTCCTTGTCGCTAAGCTTTTGCTGCGTCGAGGTAATTTTTATAACCGAATCGGTTTGGGCGGAAAGATTTATTACAGATAATAATAAAACAACCGTTAGGATCGCTTTTGTAAATTTCACAAACATAGGTATAAGAAAATCAGAATAATTAAAAAGAAACGAGTTCCCTTTACAAGAACTCGTTTTTGTTATTTTAAGATGAACTCATTTTATTACTCAAACATTTTAACTTCCAATAGGAACCTTAATATTAACTTCAGCCGGAGGCAAACATTCTCTATCGTTACAAACCATAAACTCTACTTTACCCGAAAGGTTGGTTTTAGCTTTACCTTTTACTTTTACTACTTGTACAAAATCGACACTTTTTTCATAATAACGCACTTCCGATTTAAAGGCATCTTCGTACACTTTTTTCAGTTTACCTACTTCTTTTGTTTTGCCATCCAGTGTTAGTAATGGATTTTTTACAAACGTAAAAGATGTGGAGATAGGACCATCTCCGCCATCCTGCGCATATAAATGCCAGTTGCCGTTAATTGTGGCTGTCATGTGAATTTCATAAGTGTTTGCAGCAATCTTTTTACTGGAAAAGTTCCATTTCACCTGCTTATCGCTTTGTGCATGTAAGGAAATTCCTGTTATTAAAGCCGCTAATAGGAAAAGCGCTGTCTTTTTCATCTGTTTAATTTTATAATAAGAGACTCAAAAATCGAAGAATGAATGCAAATAAAAGCCTAAAGTTTTGTACACCATGCTGAATTTTTGCTAATTACCTGAGTAGGACAATTTTACTTTAAATAGGTTTAATTCATTAATAGTGATTTTAACACTATGCGGCCATCAATATTTCCCAATGCGTCGGAACTGGCTCTTTCTGGGTGAGGCATCATGCCAAATACATTTCCTGAGGCATTACGTATTCCGGCAATATTTCTTAGTGTACCATTGGGATTCGCAAATGCGGTTATATTACCATTTTCATCGCAATAGCGGTAAATAACCCGGTTGTTTTTTTCAATGTCATCCAGTGTTTTTTCATCGGCAAAAAACCGGCCCTCTCCATGCGCAACCGGAATCTTCAAAGCTTTTTCGCTTCCAACACCCTTCAGAAAAACATTTTTACATATAAACTGCTGGTTGGAATTGCGCAGCAATACGCCGGGCAAAAGATGAGATTCGCACAAAATTTGAAATCCATTGCAAATACCCAATACCTTTCCGCCTCTGTTGGCAAAATCAATTACACTTTGCATCATTGGGCTGAAACGGGCAATAGCGCCACAACGCAGGTAATCGCCATAAGAAAAACCGCCCGGCAATACTATACAATCATTCGTGGTAAAAGCGCTAATATCTTTGTCTTTGTGCCAAAGCATTACAACTTCCTGGTTTAAATCGTTTTGCAATGCATTCTGCATGTCTCTGTCGCAGTTAGATCCCGGAAATACAACTACTCCAAACTTCATAAAAAGAAGGATTGATTTTTGAAAGCGCAAAGGTAGGGAAATGGGGGCAGAAAGAAGTTGAAAATTGAAAGTTGATAGTTGAAAGCGCTTATCAGATATCTGAATGCAGATATAGGCGGATTCGTTGAATTAAAAGATTTAGGAGTTGTTTGTGCAATTATTTTTTGATACCGGAAGTAATGTTTACCAAGGTATCGGTTATTTTATTTTGGTCCTGATGAACACCGCGAGTATAATTGTGGTACCGGCTGCGGTATTTCATGGCATCATCGTTGCGTCGCATTTCGTTCATCGGTTGTAATTCTTTTCATCGGTTAAAATATTTCTGGCTTGTCGCCAGGATCCAGGTATCTTACACCTTAAAGGTGTAGGATACCTGTGTATACTGATTTCTGAACTCTCTACTGCCAACCGCCTACTGCTTACTGCCAACTTGCTCAATAGCATTACTGCCATACAAGTGAGTGACACAACAGAAGCTTAATCAGGGCTCAACTGCCGGTTTCGTAATAATAATTCAATGGTTACACTTTGCCAATATCCTGGGAACGTGTAATATACTTACCAATAACATCGAATTCGAGATTTACAGTATGGCCGGGGCGCAGTTGCTGTACATTGGTATGATGGTATGTATATGGAATGATAGCTACTGAAAAGTTATTGTTTGTAACGTTGAAAACAGTGAGACTTATACCATTCAAAGCAATGGAGCCTTTTTCAATAATCAGATGAGCGAATTGCTCCGGGTATAAAAAAGTGAGTTGCCAACTGCCATCCATTTCCTCTATTTTTTCCAGTGTGCCGGTTGCATCCACATGCCCCTGAACGAAATGGCCATCCAATCGGTCATTTAATTGCAGGCTGCGTTCAATATTTATCATCGAACCGGGTTTCCAATTGTTCAGATCAGTTTTTTTGAGAGTTTCCAATATGGCAGTCACTCGGTGACGATCTTCTTCAACTGCCTCTACCGTAAGACAAACTCCATTGTGAGAAACACTTTGATCAACTTTAAGCTTTTCAGAAACAGCAGATTGTAACCAAAAACTTTTATTTGTGCCCGATGGAAGTACTTCCAATACTGTGGCAAATGTTTCTATTATTCCTGTAAACATGGGCGCAAATTAGGAATTAGCAATCAGAAATCAGTTGATAATTGAAGGTTGAAAGTTCTTATTGAATTGAGAATACATGAGCCGCAGAAAACGAGTAAAGATAAATATTGAAAGAATTGTAGAGACCCCGAATATCTGCTCTGAGCTTTTGGTTTCTCTACTGCCCACTGCCTTTGATATCTGATATCTCACTTCTCACTCAACCCACAAATTAGAATTGTTTATTATTACAAAACCCATATCTTTGCGCTCCAAAATCGCCTAAAGGAGGTATATTTAAAATATGTTAATCATAGATTCAAAAGATTGCGAAAACATCGACAAAGCGCTTAAGAAGTACAAAAAAAAGTTTGAAAAAGCGAAAACCCTGTTGCAATTGAGGGAGCGCCAAACTTTTACAAAGCCTTCTATAAAACGCCGTACGCAAGTACTAAAAGCTATCTATAAGCAACAGGTAGCAAGCGGAAAGTTCGATTAATATTAATCACTTATTTAAGCTAAGGCTTTTCATAATTTGGGTAGCTACAAAGTTTATAGTATTTTGTAGCTATCTTTAATTTATGCAAGCGCCATCATCCACTCCCATTTACACTTCTTTTATTGAATACCTGCGTTTTGAAAAACGCTATTCCCGGTATACAGTAAATTCATATGAGGATGATCTCTCACAATTTTTCCAGTTTATTTGTTCTGAATATGGCGATTTGGCTTTGAAGGATATTAATTCATCAATGATAAGATCATGGCTGGCTTCCTTGAAAGACAATGCACGAAGTCCAAAATCAATTAACCGGAAAGCATCTGCGTTAAAGTCATTTTTTAAATATCATCTTAAGCTGGGCAATGTTGATGTTTCGCCTGTGGCGGGTATTTCAACTCCTAAGGCCGGCAAACGATTACCATCATTTGTTCTTGAAGAAGAAATGGAAAAGCTTCTGGAAAATGTTTCTCAAATCGAAGGTTGGGAAGGGAAAACCACCAGCCTTATAGTGGAACTATTATATGCGACCGGCATGCGTATAGGCGAACTGATCAACCTGAAAGAAACAAATATCAACAGCAATACCTCTTCAATTAAAGTATTTGGTAAAGGCAGCAAATACCGGCTTATTCCGGTCAATAAAAGCATGATGGATCTTTTGATGCAATACAAGGCCGACAAAAGACATCAGGCAGTAGAGGTGGATACAGATTATTTGTTTGTAACACCAAAAGGAAAACGGCTGTACCCAAAGTATGTGTATTTGCGGGTACATAAATTCATGGCCCAGGTAACTACAATGGAAAGAAAAAGTCCACACATATTAAGACATACATTTGCAACGCATTTAACCAACAATGGAGCCGATATAAATGCCATTAAGGAATTGCTGGGGCACAGCAGCCTCGCATCAACTCAAATTTATACACATAATTCCATAGAAAAATTGATGGAAACGTACAAAAAAGCACATCCAAAAGCTTAATCGGATCGAATGTTAAAAAGTAGAAAAACTCTCTAAATTTTTAACCCCTTTTATTTGGAAAGCATAAGAGGTTGCTTTATCTTCATGTACCCTTGCATTATTACTTTGTTAATAATGAGAGTAGGAAAAAATAGATCTTTAAAATATTGTTTCACGTTAAAAACGAGATTGTTATGGACGTTAAAATTCAGACTCTGCACTTTGAAGCGGATGCTAAACTGATTGATTTCGTTAATTCAAAAATTCAAAAACTTCCTACCTTTCATGACAGAATTATTAAAGTGGATGTGTTTTTAAAACTAGACAATGTAATTCATACAATCAAAGACAAAATAGCAGAGATTCGAGTACATGTTCCCAAACAGAACTTTTTCGTAAAAGCTAGTTCTAAATCGTTTGAAGAATCTTTTGACAGCGCCTTGGACTCATTAATTAATCAAATGAAAAGAAAAAAAGAAAAGCGTATAGCTGCATAAAATATATGCGAGACCTCTTGAAAAAGAGGTCTTTTTTTTGGCATGTTGTTTACAAAAAACGTAATGGAGTATTCCAAACCAATGTTTGAACTCGGTAAATTTTGAAATTTTATTTATGGAACCGGCGGTAGAGCCTTGATTGAGCTTCGGTTGTGTCACTCACTTGTACAGTAGTAATGCTAGTAAGCAGTTGGCAGTAGAGAGATCAGTTTCAACTTTTTACAGCCTTCTGTCTTCAGAACTATGATTTCTCTACTGCCCACTGCCAACTGCTAACTTATTCTAATTACTGATCTCGGATTTCTGACTAACAACCTCTTCAATTGCTTAACTATACTAGGTTTGAAGCCTATTACCAAAGCAACTTTTTAGTGCTTGAGCGGTTTAAAAATGCAGAGGACCGTTTGAAAACAAACATTTAGCAAGAAAAAGATAAAAAAAAGTTGCCTCAAAATTTTGGTATTATTCAAATTCGCTTACCTTTGCCTTCCCAAAAATTACAGGGCAGTACAAACTGAAAAGAGTTCTTAGATATTATTGATTTTCAAACTATAAAGAGCCAACGTTCCGTGTAAAAATGGAGTGAAAGTTCCTAAATAATAAAGTAAGCCGAAGTAGCTCAGCTGGTAGAGCAACTGATTTGTAATCAGTAGGTCGCGGGTTCGAGTCCCATCTTCGGCTCATGATATTAATGTGAAAAGGTGCTAATGTGAAAAATGTGGAATGTATTAATGATTTCCACATGCTCATGTTCTCAAATTTTCATATTTGTAAGGGCAGGTTCCAGAGCGGCCAAATGGGGCGGACTGTAAATCCGCTGTCTTTCGACTTCAGTGGTTCGAATCCACTCCTGCCCACGGATTTTAGTGAAAGTGCGAAAATGGGAAAAGTGTGAAAATGTATTAATAATTTTCACAGCTCACATTCTCAAATTCTCACATTTCTCATGCGGAAGTAGCTCAATTGGTAGAGCGATAGCCTTCCAAGCTATAGGTTGCGGGTTCGATCCTCGTCTTCCGCTCTCAGATATCCTTGGGATGTTGGTGAGTGAAAACTCTCAAACTTTACCTGCCGTTGTAGCTCAGTGGTAGAGCACTTCCTTGGTAAGGAAGAGGTCGTGAGTTCAATTCTCATCAACGGCTCAGAATTATAAAGCCGTGATTTAATCTCATTTAGCAACGATGAATGGGGTTGTTACCGGCTAGTCATTTTTTAAGGATAGCGTAAATTAATTAATGACTTCAAAAAAAGATGCTTTCTGTTGGCTTTAAAAAAACAACAGTAATCATAATAGAAAACAAATTTAAAACCGCAACTAAAAACTATAACGATGTCAAAAGAGACCTTTAAGAGGGATAAACCCCACGTTAACGTTGGTACTATTGGTCACGTTGACCACGGTAAAACAACTTTGACTGCAGCTATCACCGATATTCTCAGCAAAAGAGGTTTGGCGCAGAAGAAAAATTACGATGAAATTGATGGTGCACCTGAAGAAAAAGAAAGAGGTATCACAATCAATACAGCTCACGTAGAATATCAAACAGATAATCGTCACTATGCTCACGTTGACTGTCCTGGTCACGCTGACTATGTGAAAAACATGATTACTGGTGCTGCTCAAATGGACGGTGCTATTCTTGTGGTTGCTGCTACAGACGGCCCTATGCCTCAAACACGTGAACACATCCTGCTTGCCCGCCAGGTAGGTGTACCTCGTATGGTGGTATTCATGAATAAAGTTGATCTTGTTGACGATCCTGAATTACTGGAACTGGTTGAAATGGAAATTCGTGACTTGTTGACTGAAAAAGGTTTTGACGGCGATAATACTCCTATCATCAAAGGTTCTGCAACCGGCGCATTGGCTGGTGAAGAACAATGGGTTGAAAGAGTAAACGAATTGATGGAAGCAGTGGATACTTATATTCCTTTGCCTCCACGTCCGGTTGATCAACCATTCCTAATGAGTGTGGAAGACGTATTTTCAATCACAGGTCGTGGTACAGTTGCTACAGGCCGTATTGAAAGAGGTCGTATAAAAGTGGGTGAGCCGGTTGAAATCGTTGGTTTGATTGAAAAGCCTTTGACTTCTACAGTTACAGGTGTTGAAATGTTTAAAAAATTATTGGACGAAGGTGAAGCTGGTGATAATGCAGGTTTATTGTTGCGCGGTATTGAGAAAAAAGATATCCGTCGTGGTATGGTAATTTGCAAACCAGGTTCAATTACTCCGCACACAGAATTTAAAGGTGAGGTGTATGTACTGAGCAAAGAAGAAGGTGGACGTCACACTCCATTCTTTAACAAATACCGTCCTCAGTTCTACTTCCGTACTACAGACGTAACTGGTGAAGTTACTCTGCCAGAAGGAACTGAAATGGTTATGCCGGGTGATAACACTTCATTGAAAGTTACTTTGATTCAACCTATTGCGATGGAAAAAGGTCTGAAATTCGCTATCCGCGAAGGTGGACGTACAGTAGGTGCCGGACAGGTTACTGAAATTTTGAAATAATTATAGCTTAAGCCATTAGCTTTAAGCCCATAACTGAAGCATTTTTTCTAAATTTGCCAAAGATTTTTAAGGACTTTTTGCTAATGGCTTTTTACACGGGCATGGTGCAACGGTAGCATACGGGTCTCCAAAACCTTTGATCTGGGTTCGAATCCTAGTGCCCGTGCTAATTAAGTTTGAAACAGCAAAATGTGCAAATTTAAAAATGAAATAAGTTTTAGATTTTCACATTTATTGTATAGCAATTAATTATAGCAAAAGCTTGTTATTTGCTACGCTTTTTGGAAATCCCAAAATGACGAAGGCTAAGAGTAGTATTGATGTTTCAAATTTTCAATTTTCAATTTTCAAATTATTCACATGAATAAAATTGGAACTTATTTCAAGGAATCTTACAAAGAGCTGTTGGAAAAAGTATCCTGGCCTAACTGGGCACAGTTGCAACAATCTACAATTATAGTGTTGGTTGCAACACTTTTGATCACTCTTGTAATTGGTGTAATGGATTTCGCATCAAGCTCATTGTTAAACCTTGTATATTCTTTGTTTAAAAAATAATGGAAGCAGCAAATCAAACAGAAACCAAATGGTATGTGTTACGTGTGGTTAGTGGTAAGGAGCGTAAAGTGAAAGAATACCTTGACAAGGAAATTTCACGCAGTGGCTGGGTTGAAGCAGTAAAGCAGGTTTTTTTGCCCGTTGAAAAAGTTTACAAAGTACAAAATGGCAAAAAAGTAATGCGTGAACGTAACTATTATCCTGGTTATGTTATGATTGAAATCGCTGATGGAAAATTGTCTGACGATCTTCGCGACCTTATAAAAAATACAACCAACGTAATTCATTTTCTAGGTAAAGATAATCCTATTGCTTTGCGCAAAGCCGAAGTGAATAAGATGCTGGGCAAGATGGATGAAATGGCGGAAGCAGGCGGAATCAGCATGAGCGAGCCTTTCATTGTTGGCGAAACTATTAAAATTATCGAAGGTCCTTTCAATGATTTCAATGGAATAATAGAAGAAGTGAACGATGAGAAGAAAAAATTGAAAGTAACAGTAAAAATATTTGGGCGTTCAACACCTGTAGAGTTGAACTATATGCAAGTAGAAAAACTGGCATAACTTTTCAGCAAATTTTTAAAAAGGTCACTCGTGAGAGTGGCCTTTTTACATTAATAGATGTGGATGAAACTAACGTATAAGATTATGCGCAATATTTACAGCAACACTTTTACAAGCCATTAAGCTACAGAAGGCGCAAAGTCAAAAGGAGAACAAAGTATATTTGTAATTACTTTTTGAGTTCACAACTTCCTTTCTTTTTATTGCTTTTGTTTTATTCTACATCTTATTCACACTGATTTCTGAATTCTCTACTGCCTACTGCCTACTACCAACCGCTCAATAGCATTCCTGCAGTACAAGTGAGTGACACAACGATGCTTAATAGTAGCACTTCCGCTGATCCCCCCTTAAAAAACATTCTACATTTTTATGCTATTATAAAGAGGCCTTTTTTAATAAATAAAACGAATGTTCTTTGCCGTTATATTGATTATAGATAATAATGTTTCGAAGTTTTGAGCTGGCTCCGCTTTTAAAGATCATTGCGGGATGCAGGTGTTGCGTGTGCAAAGCTTTGGCGGCAGCCCATAGTGCGAATCCGGCGGCGGTATCAAATTCGCCGCAAAGGTGCTTAAATGCAAGTTGATGTGTGTGTGATGTAAGTTGTTGTGCAATTGCGTCGTAAAAGTGGCGGATTCGTATATCGCCATTATATCCAAGCATAATGGCATCAATATTGTCCGGATTCAACTTATGTTTTGACAGAAATCTGTGAAATGTTGTGATTACAAGCTCTTCATCCGCATTGTATAACATGCGGACATCGCAAAGCCTGGCCAATGCGTTATCAGCATTTCTTTTCAGTGTAAAGAAGAACGTTCCTTCACCGGCAATGGTTCCTTCTGTTGTGGAATGTAGCAGCTCTTTACCTTGAATTGTTTCTTTCTTCCAGAAATTTATCTTTTGTTTAAGTTCATAATGTTGCAGGGTCATTTCTTCAAAACAACCCACCAACGCGTTTGCCGCTTTGTTTTCTTCGAACAGCAGCATCGCGTCAATCAATGAATTTTCTAAAGAAAATCCCCGGTGAACATAAGTAGAGTTATACCCGTTTGCGTTGTGATGCAGCGCAATTAAGCCATTCAGGGCATTATAAGTTGATTGAATAAAGGCCGTAGGATTGAGCGTGCCTTCATTAAACTCTTTTATGTCGCTCAAGAATCTTTCCGTATCGGTCATGCTGCCTTTTGCCGAGCCAGTAATAATCGCTTCAGGTTGTTCAATACCAGCATCTTTAAGCGCTTCAATGGCAGCTACCAAACCGATTTTTGTAATACGGCTCATGCGGCGAAGCTGCAAAATAGTAAAGTAGTTTTTGTATTCCGGTTCTTGGTACGAAAGTATACTTTGAGCAGTCAGATTAATGTCATCCGGCAAATCATTATTGCTGAATGTGTTTTGTGCGCAAATGGCACGCGTCGATGTTATATAAACCGGTTTACACATATTTACTAAAAACGAGGCTGGCATTATTGCCACCGAATCCAAATGAATTACTCAAAACATGATTGACCGGTATTCCGGTTTGCAACGATGTTATGGGTACCAATTCCAATTCGGGAACAGGTGTTTGAAAATTAAGATTTTTATACAGCAGCTTTTCCTTAATGCTCAATATTGAAAAAACGGCTTCAATAGCTCCGGCTGCTGCCAGTGTGTGACCTGTAAAGGGCTTTGTGGAACTGAATGGCGGAACCCGGTTGCCAAATAATCTTTTTAATGCCAGCCCTTCCGAAAGATCATTATTGTAAGTGGCTGTTCCATGAACGTTTATGTATGAAATTTCCGATGGTTGCAATCCTGCCATTTCAACAGCGGAACGGATGGCGTGCAAAGCGCCGTCGCCATTGGGTGATGGCGCTGTAGGATGAAACGCTTCATTAAAATTGCAGTAGCCACTTAGTTTTGCGATAGGTTTATTGCCGGAACGCTGTAATTGTTCTTCACTTTCTAAAATAATATAAGCGGCTCCTTCACCCAGGTTAAGGCCGTTCCGATTTGCATCAAAAGGCTTGCAGGGTGAGGCGGATACATTTTTTAGACTATTAAAACCATTTAAGGTAAAACGTGTTAAGGCATCTGTGCCTCCACAAATTGCCACGTCCAGTAAACCGTTTCTAACAAGTCTTGCTCCATACTGTATTGCATTGGCAGAAGATGAACAGGCAGTGCTTATAGTGGCCATCCAATCTTTTATAGCAAAGTGATCAGCGATCTTTTCAGTGCAGTCTCCGCAATCCAGGTAACTTATCATTTCACTTTGGCCGGAATATTCTGTGGCCTTTACCAGGTCAAAATATACTTTTTCCACATCACTCATGCCACCAACAGAGGTGGCATTGATGAATCCCGTTCTTTGCTTCGACGGGTTCAGACTGCACATTTCGATGGCTTCCCGTACAGCGATAATACCCAATAAGGCGGTTCGGGTATGAATATTATCTTTTTTTATACCAGCAAGCGCAAAGAGCTCATCATTATCGGCATTTATTTCCCCGGCTATCAGGTTGGCTTTTAGAAGCGTATCAACGATACTTATAGTACGAATACCCGATGCGTTATTTTGCAATGCTGCCAGATTTTTATGAACTCCCTTGCCAATAGCGGATATAACTCCCATGCCGGTGATGTATACGCTTTTTTCTGGCATATAGCTTACTTTTTTCTATTGGCCTGAATGTATTCGGCCATAGCGTCCACAGATTCCAAAACTTTTCTGCCTTCGCGGGCATCTTCTATCTTAATACCATAATTTCTTTCAAGTAAAACCATTAACTCAAGTGAATCAATACTATCCAATCCTAAACCTTCGCCAAAAAGGGGTGCGGAATCAACAATATCGTCAGGGTTCATTCCCTGTAGATTAAGGGCTTCTATTATCTGAAGTTTTAGCGTTTGCTTAAAATCATCCATGTGTTAGTTGTATATATTAACAAAGCAAAGAAAAATAGACATATTTACCAAAGAAAGTAGAAAATGGAATGTAGAAACGTAAGAAATGTGGGAAATGTGCTGGGTACCAAATCAATAATTCAATGATTTGAACGTTGTAAAGATTGCCCATGCTAAAACACCGGCAACCGGCAACTGGAAACTGGAAACCAGCAACCAACAACCAACATCTGACTTCAAAGTCTTAATTCCTGATTATATTGCACCCATTATGAAGCCGCATATTTTAGTTGTTTATTTTTCCCAAACAGGACAATTACGTACAATAATTGATAATATGTTTGCTCCTGTAAAGGAAAATGTGGATGTAACATATGCCCAAATTGAGTTGGTTACACCCTTTCCGTTTCCCTGGTCGTCACAAACATTTTTTGATGCCATGCCGGAATGTGTGGAGGAAATTCCTTCGCCCATTAAACCAATGAATATACCCGAGCACAATTACGACCTTGTAATTTTTGGTTATCAGCCCTGGTTTTTATCTCCCTCCGTTCCAACCACCAGTTTTCTGAAAAGTGAGTATGCACGGGTATTAAAAGGGAAACCGGTTATAACGGTTATAGGCAGCCGTAATATGTGGCTGAATGCGCAGGAAAGAGTAAAGGCTTCATTATTGAATGTTGGAGCGAAACTGGTTGGTAATATTGTTTTTACAGATACCAATCATAACCTGGTGGCTTTGTTCACTATCATTCGCTGGATGTTTACCGGTAAAAAAGAAGCTTCAGGAATGTTGCCGGAAGCCGGTGTGCAAAAAGACGACATAGCTGCGGCTTCGAGGTTTGGCCCGATAATTTTAAGTTATTTGCAGCAGGGCAAGCCGGAATTGATTCAGCCGGAATTGATAGATAAAAAGGCTGTTGAACTAAAGCCAACATTGATAGTATTAGAGCGGCGGGGCATTACTAATTTTCGGAAATTTGCCAAATATATTCGTGCAAAGGGAGAAAGAGGCGATGCTGCAAGGCTGCCGCGGGTAATGCTGTTTAAGCGGTTATTACTAACCGGCATTTTTGTTTTGTCGCCCATATCAGGACTGACAGCTCAGATGCAGAGCCTGTTTAACAGGAGATCATTTAAAAACCTGTTGAATTACTTTAAAGGCGTGGATTATAACGAGGGGATTATTTAAGTGGTACTATACGCTTTAAGGTCACTATTTTAAGAAAGGGAATATTTATGGGCCGGGCAAAGAATATATATTTGGCTTTGGTTGCGTCGCACTCTTGTACATTTGGTTCGCTATTCGGCGCTTCAGTTAATGGCATTCCTATATGCGGTATAAGCTTGCGCATGAATGGTTCTAATTGCCGAATAGAATTACTACAGTACAAGTGAGTGACACAACGATGCTTAATAGTAGCAATACCGCTGATCCCAAAAAAAATCTATGTACTATATTATCCTGTTCGTAGTATATAACGGAATGGGAGTCTAAAAAACATTTGAAGGTATTATACAAATGGAGCGAGGCAGGAGTAGTTAATTTAGAAATGGAGTTGTAGGTTAAATAAATTTTTACAGATCAAACAACTTCTTTTTATTATTACATCTCTTAATGAGGATCGGCGGATCAATATCATCATGAGCAAAAGCGTATTGATGGAAACTATTTAAAAAACAAAAACGTATAATTATCATTTATTTATTATGGGAGAAGTTTATATCACTAGAATGGCGAAATTTTTGCCTAATGAACCGGTGAGCAATGATGAGATAGAAGATGTGCTGGGAATGATTGATAACAAGCCTTCCAGGGCTCGCACCAAAATATTGAGCAATAATAAAATTACATCACGCTATTATGCAATGGACAGGAATGGGAAAAGCACACATTCCAATGCCCAACTGGCTGCTACAGCTATTCAGGGACTTTTTGATGGGAAGATTACAAAAGATGATATTGAGCTGTTGGTATGCGGAACCATGTCGCCTGACCAACTGTTGCCAAGCCATACCGCGATGATTCATGGCGAACTGGGTTGTAAACCTATAGAAATAGCATCTATAAGCAGTTCTTGCGCGGCAGGGTTTCAGGCATTCAAGTATGCGTATATGGCTATTAAATGTGGTGAGAAAAAAGTGGCTGTTTCGGCCAGCTCTGAAAAAGTTTCTACGTGGCTTCGCGGCGAAAAATTTAATCAGGAAGCGGAAAAGCTTAAAGAAATTGATACTAACCCAATAATAGCTTTCGAAAAAGATTTTATGCGCTGGATGCTTAGTGATGGCGCGGGTGCAGCTCTTTTGCAGGATAAGCCAAATGAAAACGGCATCTCATTAAAAACCGACTGGATTGAAATAAGATCGTACGCTAATGAACTGCCTACCTGCATGTATTCGGGTGCGGTAAAGCAGCCAAACGGAATTTTGACAGGTTTTTCTGAGTATGAGCCGGAAGAATGGGGTAATCAGAGCATTTTTTCTTTTAAACAGGATACCCGTTTGCTTGGCGTTAGAATAGTGCCGATGGGTGGTGTGTTTTTGAAAGAAATTGTTGAAAGACATAATATAGATCTGAATGAACTCACATGGTTCCTTCCTCATATTTCATCTGAGTTTTTCAGGGAAAAAATTGCTGATGAAATGACTAAATTAGGAGTGCCCGTAGCGCCAGAAAAATGGTATACCAACCTGGTGCGTGTTGGTAATATTGGCAGTGCATCACCTTATGTAATGCTGGAAGAGTTGTTTAACAGCGGCAGGTTGAAAAAAGGTGATACCTTAATGCTGATGATTCCGGAAAGTGCCCGCTTTACGTATGTATATGTTCATTTTACAGTAGTATAGCTTTGATATTAGTATATGATTATTGGCTGTTGGTTAACCAGAGCCATAGTCAATAATCTGTTTTTACGAAAATCCTTCAGCTATTTATCAAAATTTGCTTTTCCCTTTGATGTCTATCGTGTAAATTTAGATTACAAGAAAAAATATTGTATGAAAAACAGGCTTTTGTATTTTCTGTTTTGCTTGCTTCCCACAATTACGGTTGTGGCGCAAGACTTCCGGATTTCATATTCTGAACCTGAAAGAGATGATTCCCGTAAAACCAATTTTGAGGTGATTGGAAAAATGGGTAATAATTTTGTTACTTATAAAAACAATAGAACCAGTCACGTTATTTGTGTATATGATAACGATATGAAGCTAGCGGCGCGGTCCACAATGGATTTTATTGATGAAAACAGGTTTTTGAATATAGACTTCGTTGCATATTCCGATTATTTTTACGCTATCTATCAATACCAGCGCCGGAATGTAGTGTATTGCAATCTTGTGAAGCTGGATGGTATGGGCAAGCCGTTAAATAAGCCTTTGGAGCTGGATACAACGCACCTGAATAACGCGTCTAATGCGGATCGTGTATATACGGTTATTTCCAGCGATGATAAGCAACGAATAATGCTGCTGAAGATAAATAGCTCAAATCAGCGCAACTATCTTTTTACCATGCTGCTTTATGATAACAATATGAACCTTGTGGATAAAAGCAGGGCGCAACTGGCAATGGAAGAACGCCATAATTACTTTACAGATTTTTACCTCACCAATAACAGCGAACTGGTATTTTGCAAATTTGTGAGAAATAACGGGAGCAACGAATCGATCTCAAATATAAACCTGGTAACCAAGTATCGTGATTCGCTTGATTTTGCAATACGTCCTGTAGATATTGGTACAAAAATACTGGATGAACTGCGACTTAAAGTTGACAATACAAATCGCCGTACCTTATTATCTTCTTTTTATTACAAACAAAAAAGAGGAAGTGTGGAAGGCTTGTATGCGCTTTCCTGGGATATTACCAATAATCAAAAATTGCATGAAAAAACTTTTGTGTTCAACGATGAATTGAGAGACGCGGCCAAAGGTGAAGACGGCGGCAAGAAAACAGCATTTGATGATTATTATATTAAGAACGTGATAGTACGGAAAGATGGCGGCTATTTATTAATAGCCGAATCTCTTTATTCTTCTTCAAGAGGGAATTATTATAACAGGTGGAACAATCCATATTGGGGAAGTCCGTGGATGTCGCCGTATGATTACTATTATTATCCGTACTACAGCCCATACTATATGCCGTGGAACAGGGGAGGCTGGAACAACTATCAGAATACAAGATTTTTCGCGGATAATATAATGATTTTATCTTTTGACAGCGACGGACAAATGGAATGGAGCAATATCATTCCCAAAAACCAATATGATGACGAATCGGATAATTCTATTTCATATGGCTTAGTGAATACCGGAGGAGAACTTCATTTTCTATATAATCAATACGAGCGCCGTACATTAATGTTAAGCGATCAAAGCATTGGTCCTGATGGCAAAATTTCCCGTCATCCTACATTAAAGAATCTTGACAGGGGATATGAATTTATGCCGCGGTTTTCAAAACAAGTGAGCAGCAGGCAAATGATCATTCCATGCTGGTATAGAAACTATTTGTGTTTTGCGAAAGTTGATTTTTAATTCATTCATTTTTTTAAATAAATAGATCCACTCCCTAAAAATTATACAGTGGTAGGAGTTTTTAAACAAAATAACCTGGGTAACGCTTTTTTCCTGTTGTTGTATGCACTGGTAATTAAGTTTCCCATGTTTTTGCACGGCCAATATGCAATTCAGCTTGAAGGAGATAATTACATATATCACCTCATACTCAGGTTTCTTGAGCCTTTTACCAAACCTGCGCCTATATTGTTTCCTGTTATCGCGTTTATATTTTTATTCGCTCAAAGTACGTTGTTGAACCGGCTTTGCAATAATCTGAAAATATTTCCAAAGCCCAACTACCTGGTGGGCATGTCATATTTGTTGGCCACTTCATTGGAAAAAGAGTGGAGTTATTTTTCGGCGCCATTACTGGTAAACTTCATTCTCATCTGGATTTGGTACCTGATTTTGAAATGGTATAACAGCAGTCAGCCCCGTACACACATTTTCAACACAAGCGTTTTGGTAGGTCTTCTGCCGCTTATTTATACACCTACTATTGCATTTATATTGTTATTGGTAATGGGCCTGCTTATTATGCGACCATTTCGCATTACCGAATGGTTTATATCAATGCTGGGGTTAATCACGCCTTATTACTTTTTATTTGTAGTGCTTTTTCTAATAGACAAATGGCATTGGGAAAAATTAGTTTCTCCAATTAATTTTCACTTACCAAAACTTACCGCCTCCCTTTGGATTACAGGAGGTATAACACTACTCATGATACCTTTCCTGATCGGTGCGTTTTTTGTGCAGTCAAATCTTAATAAAATGCTCATCCAGGTACGCAAGACCTGGAGTATGTTGCTGGTATTGCTGGTAGTTTCCATGGTCATAATATTGATAAATCCCGATGCGGGTTACCAGCACTGGTTAATGATCGTTATTCCTATAGCAGCATTCCACGCGGCGTTTTATTATTTTTCCGATTCCAAATTGTTCACTCGTTTATTACACTGGTGTATTTTCCTGTTTGTGATTTTGCTGAATTATTATGGATTGTTTTGAGAATAGAAGCCAGCCCCTGGAATCAGTTGTCATCACATTATACTTTCTGAACAAGAATTGTAGCATAATGAAAACTTCGGTTTTTTATTATGGAACCGGCAGTTGAGCCCTGATTGAACTTCAGTTGCGACGCTCCGTTCAGCGGTAGTAGTTCTATTGAATGGAGAAGGTAGAGTGATTTAAAAACCATACACCTTCCATACTTCCTGAACTCGAAACAACGTGTAGTTCATTTAACTCAAAAATTTTGAAGCTCCCATTTTGCGTTATATTCATAGTTACTAATAAGAACATATTTAGTACCTTATTATTTCTTGCCGAACAAAATTACTACTGCACAAGAGTGCGACGCAACAACTGTTCCATAGTAATTCAAATGTTGGGCTCAAAATAAAAACAGGTACTAAATACAGGTTCTTACTAATAAGTTAACTTCCCAATAACTTGCCATTGAAAATTGGTGGATATAAGATAGTTTTTTTGCATACATTAATCTTACACCAATTTTCTAATTTTCACTCCACGACCTTTTGTTCTAATCAACTCAAACAACTTTTGAGTTTTGGCCATTGTATCTTCTAATTTTATTTCATCACTTTTTGTGTAACCACATTGCCATCGGCAGTTACTATTTTTAATATATATGTGCCATTGGGAAATGCTTCCAATCCGTTAAGCATATAAGTAGCTGTTCCATTTTGCAATAAAAAAGACTGCTGCTTCATTATTTGCCCCATTGTGTTAAAAATCATAACATTGGCGTTCTGAGTCTTACAATTTTCCACATTAAAACGCAATACATCTGTAAAAGGCACTGGCGCTACTCCATTCAATTTCACACAATTAGATGATAATGTACGTGATATATGTATGATATTACTATATTTAGATTCGCCATTAATATCTACCAACTTCAAACGGTAATAAGCATTATTGCCAATATGGTCGGTTGTAAAACTGTATGTTTTATTGATATTGCTGTTACCACTGGCTTCCACTCTTCCTATTCCAGAAAAGTCAAGTCCTGTGGAGCTGTATTGTATTTCAAAATAACTGCTGTTTTGTTCCTGGCTCGTAACCCATTGCAGCACATCTTTTTCCTGTTGCAATTTTCCTGAAAATGTATTTATAGTAATAGGCAATGGTAGTGGTAGAAAGCTTACAATTGCTATTGCGCTATCCATACAGTTTCCACTGGGATTCACCCGTTTGAATATATAAACGCCCTCACTAGTTAATCCTGAGGCTGTTGTTACATCTGTATTATAAGGACTGGCTATAGTGGGCTCTGAAGGACCCGATCCCGATACATATTTCCACTCATTTGGTGTAGCCATAGTGCCGCCTGTTAGTGTAATGGAGCTCTGGCCCTGTGAAAGAATAATTGTTTCACGAATGATGTTTGTAACACATGCCGATGGGCATAATGCACCATCATTGCCATTGGTAGGATTGGCTTTGGATGTAAATATTGGTTTGTAATTAGTTGACAAATTTCCTACATCCGGTATCCTGTAAATATTACCAGTGTTATTATCAGCCATATAAAGCGTCCCCCTGGAATCAAGATACATGCCTCCAAATGATGTGGATGGATTACTATTTGTAAAACTATACCCTGCAGGCGCAGAAAGTGTGCCTATTCTAGTACATGCACCTGTTGCTGCATCTATTTTATACAACACAGGATTAACCCCTCTTGAGACTGTATATAAACATTCATCCTCCTGATTATAAGCCCAGTCTGAGATAATCCCTCCTTCTGTATTGAAATTACCGCCACTTATAGCAATGGGGGGAGCCATATAAACCGGAGTCTCACCTGAAACATTAACTTTATATATTTGGCTTCCTCCATAGCTAAATAAATATAAAACACCATCAGGGCCAACATCACCAACGTTAAACCCGATATTAGTATTACTATTTACCGGCAACCCAACCTCCTGGTATGTCCAGGTTGTTACATTGCCACCGGCATCTACTTTGGCTATAGCTGCTGCATTGCTGGTGCCAACAGCATTGGAGTGTGTTATGCTACCCCACAAATAGCCATTATAATACCCTATACCATTAATACCTCCTACAGAAGGTGGAATAATGTTTTCTTTAATAGAGGTCATTACCCCGGTGGCCAAATCCACCCCATACAAACAAGAATTATTTCCTATTTTCTGCACCAGATACGATTGAGCAGTACAAGGAATAGGTTGTGATTGAATAGTTTTTGACGAAAAAAACAGGAGGCAGCCAAAAACCAAAGCACTAAGTGTGAATTTTAAGTTTTTCATAGACCAGATTTTTATAAATAATACAAAATTGCCATTTGAATAAATCAACTTATATACTTAGCCATTGATTAAAAATCCATATAAACAGGACAATAAATGTTAATTGCTAATATAAATGCCTATTAAGCGAATTTTCATGGAATTAAAAAGATCAAACAGTATGCCAACTTAACATTTTGTGATTTCTAATAAAAAAATAACACTATTTCTGGAAAATTATTGAAATATTTGGATCATTTAAGTAATAATCGCGGCTTTTTTATAAATTTCAAATATTTCTAATTCGAAGTGGATACCTGTTACAATTCTTTTGCTTAAGTGAATACTTGTATCAACCTACGTCACTTATCATCATTGCATCCATAAAGAGAAAGCAGGCTCAGTTGCATCAGCTTGCCAGGTAGCAACTTGTCAAGCGAAAATGATAAAATGATCGAAAATGCAGCCGTTTTATAGCTTTTATCAAGGCATCTTTTATTTTTTTTGGCCTTGATGAATACCGCTGTTAATTATTATGATACCGGCTGCAGTATTTCATGGCATCATCGTTGCGTCGCATTTCGTTCATCGGTTGTAATTCTATTCATCGGCTAAAAATATCCAAGCTTGTAAAACAGGATCCAGGTATCCTACACCTTTAAGGCGTAGGATACCTGGATATACTGATTTCTGAACCCTCTACTGCCAACCGCCTACTGCTTACTGCCAACTTGCTCAATAGCATTACTACCGTACAAGTGAGTGACACAACGATGCTTAATAGTAGCACTACCGCCGGTTAACCCAAAAAAATCTTTACACATTTTAGGCTGTGTAGAGTAATTTATAGACCGGTCTTTTAACGGACAAAACTTTCGCCTTTCAATTTTCAACTTTCCAATCGTATCTTTAACTTTTACAAAAAATAATTTATCATGAGCACGAATAAACTCATACTGTGGATCATTCTTGGAATTATTGTACTGGTAGTAGGTTGCGGCGGTTGCGGCGCAGTCAGTTTTCAGCGTAAAGCCGTGGGACTTGAAGAAAACGTAAAAGGTAAATGGGGTAATGTACAAACTCAATATCAACGGCGTGCCGAACTTATTCCCAACCTGGTGAATACCGTGAAAGGTGCCGCCAATTTTGAACAGGAAACGCTTACAAAAGTTGTGGAGGCAAGGGCAAAAGCAACATCTGTACAAGTAAATGCCGACGACCTTTCTCCTGAAAAAATCGCCGAATTTCAAAAAGCCCAAGGGGAATTATCCGGTGCTTTAAGCAGGCTGCTTGTATCAGTGGAACGATATCCCGAATTGAAAGCCACTCAGAATTTCCAAGAGCTGCAAGCGCAACTTGAAGGCACGGAAAACAGGATAGCTGTTGCCCGCAAAGATTTTAACGATGCCGTACAAACTTATAATTCATCTATACGGGCATTTCCTAATAACCTGTACTCAAGCTTTCTGGGCTTTAAACCCAAAGGGTATTTTGAAGCGACTCCGGGATCGGACAGGGCTCCGGAAGTTAATTTCTAAAACAATAAATCTGCATACTAATGGCACCGTTTTCTTTATCAAAAAAAACCTTCTTAGATAGCCATGAGTCTGCAAATATCGTTGCTGCCATAAAGCAGGCAGAACGTAACACAAGCGGCGAAATCCGCGTGTTTATCGAAAGCAGATGCCGGTTTGTGGAGGCTATTGACAGAGCGAGGGAAATCTTCCAACAGCTAAAAATGAGCGCAACTTTTCATCATAATGCTGTGCTTATTTACCTGGCTGTCAAAGACAAGCAAGCGGCCATTTATGGCGATGAAGGTATTCATAAAAAAACCGGGCATCATTTCTGGAACAGCGAAATTTCTCAAATGCTCAATCATTTTAGAAGCGAGCATTACGCTACCGGAATTTGCAGAGTGATCAACGATATTGGTGAAGCCCTGCAATTTCACTTTCCATACGACAGCAAGGACAAAAATGAATTACCGGACGATATTGTTTTCGGTAAATAATTATAAGGCAGGCAAAGCTGTTTATAAACTTTGCCTGCCTTTTGAATGAAGCTCATGAAACAAATAATTCTTTCCTTTTTATTATTTTTTCTTTCGGCCGGTTTTTGTTTGGCGCAAGATATTCCTGCAAAACCAAACCCACCAAGGCTGGTAAATGATTATACCAATACGCTTACAACAGATCAAAAAGATGCACTGGAACGAAAACTGGTTGAGTATGACGACAGCACTTCCATTCAGATTGCTGTAGTTATTGTAAACACCACAGGAGACTACGATGTTCAGGAGTATGCTTTGAAAATTCTGCGTGACTGGGGTGTAGGAAATAAAGAAACAAACAACGGAGCCGTAATACTGATAGCTTTAAATGATAAAAAAATAAGGATTGAAACAGGCTATGGGTTGGAAGGTGCTATACCGGATGCGCTGGCAAAACGTATTATAGAGAATGAGCTGGCTCCTAACTTCAGAGAAGGTAACTATTACCGAGGGCTTGATGAAGCAACAGATGCCATCATTAAAGCCGCAGCGGGAGAATACAAAGCTCCTCCGGGGTATAATGAGAGAGGCCGGAGTGAAGCCAAAGCAGGACGCTCCATCTTGCCTTTTATTATCATTATAATTGTAATCATTATCATTTTTGCCGGCAAAAAAGGCGGTGGTGGCGGTGGCATGCTTAGCAGAAGAGGTTATAGAGGCTGGGGACCACCCATATGGTTTCCCTCTGGCGATGATGACTGGCATGGTGGCGGTGGTGGTTTTGGTGGCGGTGGTTTCGGCGGTGGGGGCGGCTTTGGGGGTTTCGGTGGTGGTAGTGGTGGCGGTGGCGGCGCCAGTGGAAGCTGGTAAAAAAACAAAATTCAATAACCGGATCTTTAAAAGTTGATGTAACCGGTTATTGAATTTTGCCTTGATATATAATTGCTCTTATGGATTAGTAGACCACATACTTGCATCTTTAATAAAAATGCGGCGATTCAGTTTAAGATGCGAGATAACGATTTCGGCTATATCTCCGGCCTGCATTACTTTATCAGGATTCCCATCTGTTAATTTAAGATTGATAGACATATCTGTAGCCACGGTGCTTGGCGTAAGCGCGGTAACGCGAATATTATGTTTGCGTGCCTCATACATCAACGATTCCGATAAGCCAATTAATCCGAATTTGGAAGCGCTATAAGCACTTGTTACGGCAGCGCCGCGCAAACCGGCTGTAGAAGCAATATTGATAATATCGCCGGTTTTTCTTTCCATCATAGAAGGCAGTACGGCGCGGGTAACATAATACACTCCTAAAAGATTTACTTTAATAATTTGTTCCCACTCTTCCGGAGTGAGATCAAGAAAATTACCAAACTTTCCAACTCCGGCGTTATTGATAAGGATATCAATTTCTCCAAGATTATTTACTATGCCTTGCACAGCTTCGTTTACCTGCTGTATGTCCGATACATCAGCGGTGGCAATAGCGGATCTTACTCCTAAAGATTTAATACCGGAAGCAATTTTTTCCAAATCACCACTGGTACGGGCGATAAGCCCAACATGAACGCCTTCTTTTGCCAGCGCCATTGCTATAGCTTTTCCAATTCCTTTACCAGCTCCGGTTACCAACGCGGTTTTCCCTTTTATTGATTCCATATTAATTCATTTTAGATAACGAAATTAATGAATTGAGAAGCTGCTTGAATTAATTTTTTAGCGTATTACTTTATTTTGGGCTTGGTAACGTTGGTTACTGGTATTTTAACCACAAGGGGCACAATGGAAGGCACAAGGCACACAAGGGTAGGCCGAATTGCTACCAGTTCTTGTAACCTCTATAGTGACCCTTGTGGTTATACACTGGCAACTTGCAACTTGCTCCATAGCATTCCTGCCGTACAAGTGAGTGACACAACGATGCTCAATAGTAGCACATCTGCTGATGCCATAAAAAAACAACGCACTTTAGTATGCTGTGTAAAGTATAGGCTACAGCAAAAAAGCTCCCTGATAACCGGGAGCTTTCTTGCTGTATGAAAATTCACAAATACGGCTACTTCGCTTTAGACCTGATATAATCTATCTGTTCCTGAACAGACGCGCTGGCTGCCCCGGTCAATTGTGACTTCTTTTTATTAGCGATTCCCAACAGAATCATATTGTTTATGTAAGGAGAAAGCTGCGATTTATACTTTGCCGGTATGCTTTCACGAAAATCCACAATCAAATCAACGCCTTTTTTTACCAATTCTGTTTTGCTCATTTTTGCTATATAATCCGCGAATGGCTGCAACATTTCCATTTTGGCTTCCGATAAAGGAAGTTTCTCAAAACCACTGGCAATAAAATCGAAATCGTTTTCCGAACCGGCATTTATCAATATGCTGCTAATAGCTTCGAATAATGTTCCTTTTGCAGGTTGGTTTTTCAATTGTTGTGCCTTTGCTAACGCAACAGCCATATCGTTTTTTTGCAAAGCGATCAGCGCTTCTCCGGCCACACTATAAGAAGAATCGCTGATAGCTCTTTCAAATATGGCCATGTATTCCGGTTTGTCGTACTCCGTAAGCAGGCTTATAGCTTTTGCTTTAACTGGTGCGTTTTTATCGTTTTTCGCGATATCAACAATCAAAGATTCGAAACTGCTTCTAACGGTTGAGTTGTCCATTTTTAATTTACCTAAAGCGTAATTGCGCAATCCGTGATATTTATCTTTCACTGCCAGTTTTAGCAATTCCCTCGCATCGGCATTGTCCTGTGCTTTGGCGCAGGCATCTATCGCTTCACGCCTGTCAAGGTAACTTCCGGCATACTTATATTGGAAAATAAATTCGGCTAATGATTTATTATCTGTTTTTTCGCATAGCAACATTTTATCTCCATCTACATTTACAAGATCGGGTTTGCTGGAAGCGGGGAACGTAAATGTCTGCTCTCTTTCCGTCATTTCTACATTATAGCGCACTTTGGATGTGCCGTTATAAACATCAATAGCAAACGGAAGGCGAAAAACCTTGTCGCCGCTTTGCGTTTGTTTTATAATTACGCTAACCTGTTTAGAAGCATCATTGTAGTTGTAATCAATAATTAAATTCGGTTGTCCGTAACCGTAATACCATTGATTAAAGAACCAGTTAAGGTCTCTGCCTGTAACTTCTTCAAAAGCCAGGCGAAGATTTTGCGCCTCGGCGGCTTTAAATTTATTGGTTACAAGAAAATTATTCAAAGATTTGAAGAAAGCGCTGTCGCCAACATAATTGCGCAGCATATGTAAAATGCGGCCACCTTTTTGATAGCTTACTGCGTCAAACATGTCTTCTTTGTCTTTATACCAGAAACGAACGAGGTCTTTTTTGTTGCTATTGCTTTGTAAATAGTCGCTCATATCCTTATAATTCTGCTCATCCGCGGCGTCTTTACCTTTTTTATATTCATCCCATAAGGTCTCGCTATAGTTGGCGAATGATTCGTTTATGGTCAGGTTGCTCCAGCTTTCCGCCGTTACCAGGTCGCCAAACCAGTGATGAAAAAGTTCATGAGCAATTGTACTTTCCCAGGCATTGCCATCCACCAGTTCCCTGGCATCTTGTTGTGCACCTTCCTGGAAAAGGGTGGATGTTGTATTTTCCATGGCACCGCTTACATAATCGCGACCAACAATCTGCGCATATTTTGGCCAAACATAATCCACGCCGGTTATGCGTTTGAAATACGCGATCATTTCCGGAGTATTCCCAAATATTCTTCGGGCAACAGGAGCATACTCTTTTTCAACATAATAGCTAACTTCCTTATTACCGAATTTATCTTTTACAATGGCATAATCGCCAACTCCCATAAACATCAGGTATGGGGCATGTGGTAAATCCATTTTCCAGTAATCCGTTCTTGTTCCGTCCGCGTTCTTTTTTGAGCTAATCAAAAGACCGTTTGATAACGAAACATATTTATCCGGAACAGTCATATAAATTTCCTGCGTGGTCTTTTGGTTGGGCTTATCAATTGTAGGGCACCATACGGAGGTTGCTTCAGTTTCTCCCTGAGTCCATATTTGGGTTGGCTTGTTTTTTTCTTCTCCTTTCGGATTTATGAAGTATAAACCCTTGGCATCCGTAATGGCGGCACTACCAGTTACTTTCAACTCATTTGGCTTTGCCACATAGTCAATAAAAATGGTATATTTTTCCCCGCCTTTATACTTTTTATCCAATTTAATATGTAATAGCATACCATCATAATCGTACTTCAGGGGTGTGTTAGCGGAACCCTTTACAATGGCCACTTTTTTTATTTCCATTCCTTTCGCATCCAGGGCCAATGAATCAGTATTGTAAAAATGCGGCTGAAGAGTAAGCCACACGTTTCCATACATATATGATTTATCGTAATCGAATTTCACCTGCAATTTTGTGTGTACCAGATCGTTGATCTTAGTTGCAGTTGCACGGTAGGTTAAAGGATTATTGCCCGTCGATTCTATTGTTTGTGCTATAGCCCCGGCAAACAACAGAATGCCGCAAGCTGCAAGTAATAAAAACTTTTTCCTCATACTTTTTTATTAATAAGGCTTAAAGATATAGTTGAAAAGGATTATAATTCTAAAAAAAATGGTAAAAGACATGTGTGCTAACATTTTTTTATGGGCTGGGCATTAGTGCCACTATTAAACTTTTCTTGCGTCGCACTCTTGTACGGTAGTAATTCTATTGAGCAAAGGGCACATTCCGAAAAATGTTATGCCTCAAGACAAGGCTAAATACATTTTAAAGTAGTTTTGCTGTAACATTGAAAAATTATGAAGTCAGTTTTTACCATTTTGATATTCTTATGTGCAGGCTTTTCAGCTTTTAGTCAGAAAGACTACTTTGTTTACATTCAGTCTGACAACCGTCAGCCATTTTATGTGTCGATGGATGGAAAAACCCGTAGTTCCAGCGAAGGCGGCTATATTATTTTATCAAACCTGAAAGCACAGGCATACCAATTTGCAGTTGGATTCCCTAAAAACGCATTTCCGGAACAAACTTTTGTTGTGAATATAAACAACAAAGACGCAGGTTTTCAATTGAAAAACTTCCTTGAAAAAGGCTGGGGACTTTTCAATATGCAAACACTGGATGTGGTAATGAACCGCAACAATGAAGCTGCAAACCCAATTGCAACTACAGTAACAGGTGAGAAAAAAACAGACGCGTTTTCTTCGTTGTTATCAAACGTTGTGAACGATAGCAGTATACTGTATCAAAACAAACCGGAACCAAAAACAGTAGCAGTTACTCAAACCGCCCCAGAACAGGCCAAACCGGAAAATGTAACTCAGGCAAATACAACTCCGGTTACTATTGTTACCACTCCGCCTGTAGAAGAAGCTAAGAAAGAATTGGCTACAGCTCCGGTTGTGGCAGATACAGCTTCCGCAATTGTTGAATCTGCCGCTGCCACTGAAAATGCCGCTGCTACCAAACGAAGTCTTTCAGCAATCAAAAAAATAACTGAAACTACTACCCCATTTGCCTTCGTGCAGGAATATGTGGTTACTTCGGAAGAAGGAATCGATACAGTTTACGTTTCTATTCCTTTAATGCAGGAAAGTGTTGTGGTTGAAGAAAGCAAACCTGCTGTTGCGGTTGTACCGGAAACACCTGCTCCCAAAGTAGAAACGCAACCTGAAGTAAAACAACAACCTGAACTGGTGGAACAAAAACCGGAAGAACAGGAAAAGCACAACCAGGTACGTATTGATAATTCCGATTGTAAAAACCTTGCTTCTGAAAGCGATATTGACAAGCTCCGAGTGAAACTGGTATCACAGGAAGACCTGAACGATAAAATTGCCACAACAAAAAAACTTTTGAAATCGCGTTGTTTTACCGTAAAGCAATTAAGAGCTATAAGTGAGTTGTTTTCAAACGATGAAAGTAAATACCGCCTTCTAGAAGCCGCATATCCTTTCACGTTAGATACATATAACTTTTACACACTGGAAGATTTAATGCAAACCCAGTATTATCAAAATCAGTTCAAAGCAATGATTAAAAGATAAACGCTATCGTTTACCGGAAAAAAATTTTCATGTTTAAAAAAATTTTGCTTGCATCATTAGTATTGTTGGCATTGGCTTTTGCATTTATAGCAATAGCCAATTACAGTATAAAAAAGTGTGCTGCCAATAAATTATATACAGATACCTCTATACCCTTTAACAAGGTTGGATTATTATTGGGTTGCTCAAAATTGCTAAGCAATGGTTATCCGAACTTGTATTATAACTACAGGATTGATGCGGCAGAAACACTATTGAAAGCAGGAAAAATAAAATACCTGGTAATCAGTGGCGATAATGGGCGAAAAGAATATAATGAACCGCTTGATATGAAAACCGATCTTATTGCCCGCGGCATTGATTCAAATGTGATATTCCTTGATTATGCAGGCTTCAGAACGTTTGATTCTGTAATAAGATTGAGAGAAATATTCGGGCAACAATCCGCTACTATTATTTCACAGCCATTTCATAACGAAAGAGCTATTTTCATAGCAAATAAAGAAGGCATTAATGCAGTTGGATTCAATGCAAAAGATGTAGATAAATATGCAGGATTTAAAACAAAGCAACGCGAAAAACTCGCCAGGTGCAAAGCTTATATTGATTATTTAATAGGAACAAAGCCAAGGTTTCTTGGAGAAAAAGTGAATATTGAATAGTTTATAGCCGTTGGTTGTTAGACTTTATTATACTTCGCACGGAATAGAAATGTGCAATGTTCTTTTTGGGTATCAACGGTAGTGCTACTATTAAGCATCGTTGTGTCACTCCCTTGTGCTGTTGTAATTCTATTCAGCGAAGTGACACATTCATGCATAAATTTATACTGCGTATAGTATTATAGGTGGGTGATAGTTGCTATACAATTCTTGAATTTTAAGTTTTATTTTTCATGACTACATTCCCAACAACCAACAACAAATGAGATATTTTATCGAAATAGCATATAACGGATCCGCATATAGTGGTTTTCAGATACAGGAAAACGCTCATTCGGTTCAGGCTGAAGTGGAAAAAGTTTTTCAAATTATACATAAAAAACCTGTAGCGCTCACAGGATCATCCCGCACGGATGCGGGAGTTCACGCTTTGCAAAATTTTTTTCATTTCGATTATGACGATGAGTTGAATCCACATACTATTTATAAAATGAACGCCATTTTACCACACGATATTTCTGTAAAAAACATTCACCCGATGCATGCGGAGGCGCATTGCCGCTTCGATGCAGTGAGCCGTGAATACAAGTATTTTATTTACCATGAAAAAAATCCGTTTTTACAAGACAGGGCATACTATTTTCCCTACACACTTGATATAGATAAATTACACATAGCCGCCGCAATTTTAAAAGAGTACACAGATTATACCTCTTTTTCAAAACGGAACACACAAGTAAAAACATTTAACTGCAACCTTTATAAAAGCGAGTGGATCAATGAAAACGGATGCCTCGTGTATAACGTAAAAGGCAACCGTTTTCTTCGCGGAATGGTGAGGGCATTGACAGGCACCATGCTTCGCATTGGCCGCGGAAAATATTCAATAAATGATTTCAGGAAAATAATTGAAGCAAAAGACTGTTCGCTAGCCGATTTTTCAGTACCGCCACATGCACTTTTTTTGGAAAAAGTGGAGTATCCGGAGGGTTATCTGAAATAACCAGTATTTCGGTGATTTTACTTTGGGTGTACAACATTTTTCAGGATGCACACATTGCTCAATAGTATTACTACCGTACAAGTGAGTGACACAACGATGCTCAATAGTAGCAATACAGCCGGTCCCTAAAAAAGCATTGCACAATTTTTTATACTGTGCGAAGTATAAACAAAACAACACTCAATAATACACTTTCTTTTTTATATAAATTCCCTCAGCTTGTGTAATTTCGCAAATTCTAAATCTACCAGTGTAATAAAACTTTTATGTCCAGTTTATCAAAAGAATATTTAGCAGAATTAGCCAATCAGTTTGGAACACCTTTGTATGTGTATCATGCCGATAAAATTAGCGACCAGTATAACAACCTGAGCGAAGCTTTCAAATATTGCAATGCACGTTTCTTTTACGCATGCAAAGCTTTGTCCAACATTAATGTGTTGAAGTATATGGAAAATCTGGGCGCTTCGCTTGATTGCGTTAGTATTAATGAAGTAAAGCTGGGACTGAAAGCGGGTTTTTCGCCCGACAGAATTTTATTTACACCCAACTGTGTTGACTTTGAGGAAGTAGTGGAAGGAAAGGATTTGGGCGTTCACCTGAACATCGACAATATTTCCATACTTGAAAAATTCGGTACACGCTTTGGCGGCTCCTACCCTATTTTTATTCGCTTCAATCCGCATATAATGGGCGGCGGAAATTATAAGATCTCAACCGGCCACATCGATAGTAAATTCGGTATATCCATTCACCAAATGCGCCACATTGAACGCATTGTAAAAAGCACAAACCTGCATGTGCAGGGCATTCACATGCATACCGGAAGCGACATTAAAGACGTGAACGTGTTTTTACAAGGACTGGATATAATGTTTGAACTGGCTACGCATTTCCCTGAGTTGAAATATATTGACCTCGGCAGCGGATTTAAAGTACCTTACCAGGAAGGCGATGTGCATACTGATATCAATCTGTTGGGAGAAAAGGTAACTGAAGCGTTCCAAAATTTTGAAACAGAAACAGGCAAAAGAATACAGGTTTGGTTTGAACCCGGTAAATACCTGGTGAGCGAGTCGGGTTATTTTATTGTAAAAGCAAATGTTATCAAGCAAACCACCGCTACTGTTTTTATAGGCGTGAACAGCGGCTTCAATCACTTGATCCGCCCCATGTTTTACGATGCATACCACCGCATTGAAAACATTAGTAACCCCGGCGGGCATGAAAGAATTTACACAGTAGTAGGTAATATTTGCGAAACCGACACATTCGCCTGGGACAGAACGCTGAATGAAGTGCGCGAAGGCGATTATCTTGCTTTTTATAATGCCGGCGCTTATGGTTTTGAAATGAGCAGCAATTTCAATTCACGCTTAAAACCCGCCGAAGTGCTTGTGAAAGACGGAGAAGCGCTTCTCATTCGCCAGAGAGACGCATTCACCGATTTACTAAAAAATCAAATTGAAGTTTTATAGTTCTTAAAAATATGATGAAAAGGTTGCGGAGAAATTCGCAGCCTTTTTTGTTTTTAAGCAGTATGAATTTTGAAATTTTTATTTATGTACCCGGCAGTTGAGCCCTGATTAAGCTCCGGTTGCGTCGCACTCTTCAACTGTAGTAATGCTATTCATCAATTCAGAAAAATAGATGCCACATTCTAATTCAAAGTTTCCAATAAAAATGGTTTCTTGTAAAGCCCTCTCCCAAAAAACTGAAACAGAACACTATGCATCGGAAGTGGTTAATTTTTTGGCTTAATAAATAACATCAAGCTAAACAACTTTTATATTTTTAAACTCAAATTGCAACTAAAGTGTTTTAAATAACAACTTAATTTCTACACTTGATTTTTTACAAAATAATATTGTTATGCCAATCCGAATGACAGATGATCAGCCCGAAGAACAGTTTAATGATAATAGTAGCGGTGGAAGAGGTGGCGGTTTTAGTGGCGGAGGTTTGATCTCACTGCTTCCCTTATTATTAAGCCTGTTTCGAGGCAAGCGCATTTTTTTGCTTCTTATCATATTGGTAGCCGGTTATTTTCTGCTGGGAAGAGGCAGTGGCTGCGGTGCTCTCACCCAGCTTGCGAGCGGTCTTTCCACAGGCGGCTTTCTTGATCCGAAACAATTTGAAAAAGCCAACATTTACGAACCACTGGCAGATGATGACAGTAAAAACCCTTTGCCGGAAAGTGCTAATTTACAAAAGTACGCACCCGAAGTAGGCGACCAAGGCAAACAGGGAAGTTGCGTAGCATGGAGCAGCGCATATGCGGCAAGAAGTATTTTGGAATCGGCCAGAACAGGAGCATCGGGAAATGCGGTAAAATTCAGTCCGGCGTTTTTATACAATCAAATAGGTCTTGATAATTGCGAAGGCTCATATATTATCAGGGCAATGGAGTTTATGACAAAAAGAGGATTGGTACCTTACGACCAGTTTCCTTATACCGACCAGGATTGTACCCGGCAGCCAACGCAACAACAAATGCAGAATGCTTCGCAATTTAAAATGAGAGGTTTCAACCGCCTTTCGCTGGGCGACAGAAATGACGCAATAGACCTTCGTGCAATAAAAGAAAATCTCGCGCAGGGCGCCCCGGTTGTAATAGGCATGATGGTGGGACAAAGCTACATGCAGGAAATGAGAGGAAAAGATTTGTGGACACCGGCTCCGGGCGACCAGCAAATGATGGGCTTTGGCGGCCATGCGCAATGTGCCGTAGGCTATGATGACAAAAAATACGGAGGCGCTTTTTTAATAATGAACAGTTGGGGCCCGGAATGGGGAAACAACGGATTTGCTTGGGTACGCTATGGCGATTTCAAATATTTTGTTCGCGAAGCATATGGATTGGAACCCATGCAAAAAGTGGGAGCCGCAGCTAATGAACCATTAACCTGCGAAGTAGGACTGGTGGAAGTGGCATATGACAATAACCAAAAACGTACCATCGCGAAAAGATATATTCCTCTAAAATTAAATGGTGGCAATGTTTTCGAAACTGTAACTCCATTAAAGAAAGCTGAAACACGCTTTAAAATGGAGGTGAAAAACAACAATGAATGCTATGTGTATGTTTTTGGCAAAGAGACTAACGGCACTTCATATACGCTATTTCCTTATCCGCGCACAGACGACCCCACAAAAACGAAATACTCGCCATTTTGCGGCATTGCAGGATACCGCCTGTTTCCGAAAGATAAAAGCATGCAGCCAGATAATGTGGGCACAAAAGATATAATGGCTGTGGTGGTAAGCAAAAAAGAACTCAACTGGAACCAGGTAAATTCCACCATTAGTCAAAATCCGGGACAGGATTATAATAGCAGGTTAACAAAAGCGTTGGGCGGCGCTTTGGTACAAAATGCAAGATTTCAAACTTCATCGAAAGGCAATATCAGTTTTTCTGTACCTGCAACAGAAAACCAGGTAGTTGCCTGTGTGGTGGAAATTGACAAACAATAATACTGTCAAATGTATTATTTTGTATGCCTGTACCGGCATTGCCCAATATTGAACAAAAAGTTGAAGAGTGCGACGCAACGGCCGCTTAATAGTAGCAATACCGCCCGGCTCATAAAAATAAAAATGATTATTAGATGAACAATGAAATGCAGTTTTTACCCTGCTCATCCCTTCCATTGAAAACAAATGTTTACATACAACACTAATATTACATGAAAAAAATTGCGATCATACTTGTTGTTATTATATTTAAAGTTGGTTTTGCTAATGCCCAGGATTCAACATTTAAAGTGTACAAACCTTACGAAAATGCAAGTGTAGAACTAAATAAAGCCATAAAACAAGCGCATGATGAACGTAAGCACGTGCTGGTGCAAATTGGAGGAAACTGGTGTATTTGGTGTGCAAGGTTTCATAAATTTATTACCACCGATCCTCAAATCGATTCGCTTGTGAAAGCGGATTATGTAGTATATCATTTAAACTACAGTAAAGAAAATAAAAACAATGATCTACTGAAAAAGCTTGGTTACCCTCAACGATTTGGATTTCCTGTGTTTGTGATACTTGATGGAAATGGCGAAAGGCTGCATATCCAGGATTCCGAATATCTGGAACAGGGGAAAAATTACAATAAAGAGAGAATTTGGAGTTTCCTTACTAACTGGAATGTAAGAGCGCTGGATCCGTCGCAATATTAGACATTGCAAAATATTCAGGATGTAGCCATTTTATTCGTAAAGAGTTTACAATTATTACATTTGATTTAATACAAATAGTTTCATATGAAAATATCATTTCATGGCGCAGCAAGAACAGTTACAGGCTCAAAGCATTTGCTTACGCTTAGGAACGGGAAAAAATATTTGCTTGATTGCGGTATGTTCCAGGGTATGGGAGCACAAACGGATACGCTTAACCGAAGTTGGGGATTTGACCCAACGGAAGTAACGCATATCATTCTTTCGCACGCCCATATTGACCATAGCGGACTGATACCTAAAGTTGTGAAAGATGGTTTTGAAGGAAAAATATTTTGTACACCCGCCACTCGCGAGCTTTGCAATGTGCTGCTGCTTGATTCTGCAGAAATTCAGGAAGATGATATTAAATATTCAAACAAAGTGCGTGCATCGCAAGGTACTCCATACCTGCAACCGCTATACACTGTAGAAGATGCGAAAAGATCTTTTTCACGATTTCATGAAATTGAATATCACCAATGGTATCGCATTGATGAAAACATTGAAGTGATGTACACAGATGCCGGTCATATTATTGGAAGTGCTTCCGTTCATCTTCGCATTAAAGAAAATGGGAAAACCATAAAATTGACTTTTAGTGGCGATGTGGGCAGATATCGTGATGCCATATTACGCTCACCCGAAACCTTTGAACAGGCAGACTATATAATTATAGAATCCACATACGGCAATAGTTTGCACGACATGCATATGACCACTCCTGATCAAATGCTGCATTGGATTGAAAGAACCTGTTTGCAAAAAAAAGGAAAATTGATAGTGCCGGCATTTAGCGTGGGGCGTACACAGGAAATACTGTATTATCTCAACCAACTGGAACTGGAAAGAAGACTTCCTGATCTTGAATATTATGTTGACAGCCCGTTAAGTATAGAAGCTACAGAACTGGTAAAAAAATATTCTCAGTATTTCAATAAAACAATTCACGAGATCTTAAAAAGCGACAGAGATCCATTCCTTTTTAAAGGACTGAAGTATATAAAAACGGTTGATCAGTCGAAGCTGCTGAATTTTAAAAAGGAACCCTGCGTTATTATTTCTGCAAGTGGCATGGCAGATGCGGGAAGAGTGAAACACCACATTAGTAACAATATTGAGAACAGTCGCAACACCATTTTGTTTACAGGTTACTGCGAGCCTAATTCCCTTGGTGGCCGGTTATTGTCAGGAAAAAAAGAAGTATCCATTTATGGCGTGCCGCACGAAGTACATGCTGAAATTGGTTTGGTAAAAAGCATGAGCGCTCATGGCGATTATGAAGACCTTTCTCAATTTCTTGCATGCCAAAATCCGAAGGAAGTAAAAAAAATGTTTGTGGTGCATGGCGAATATGAAGTACAACAACAATTCAAGCAACGCTTGTTAAGAAAAGGATTTACTGATGTGGAAATTCCTGAAATGCATTATGAAGTGGGACTGGAGTAAGTGGATGAATAATTGAATTATTGAAGCAGCTTATTTCCGGCATCAACAGTGCCGGAAGATTAATTGTGAATGGATTTTAAACCTGTAAATTCATAGTAATCACTCATCGTCTTTATCTCTAATAAATCCGATCCTTCTTCTAGGTGAAGGCTTATTTTGTTTTTCAATCAACTCCTTCAATACCATAAAAATATTTTCAATGTCTTTGCTATTGCCTTTTACTTCCCTTTCCAGTTTGGCAAGTTGTACTAATATTTCTTTATGAGTTAGAGTATATTCACGAAGCTTGGTAAACACTCTTATAATGCGGATATTTACCTCTATGGCTGTATCGCTGTTTAAAACACTTGACAGCATGGCGACACCTTGTTCAGTAAAGACACTGGGCAATTTTCTTCTTCCACCCCAACTTGATGTCGCATTTTGCGACTTCAAGTTTTCATATTCCTTTTCGGTTAATGCAAACATAAAGTCTCTCGGAAATCTTTTTATGTGCGTTTAACCTGTTCATTCAATCGTTTTGTTTCCACTCCATACATTGCTGCAAGATCTTCGTCCAACATTACTTTCTCCCCTCGTATTGCATAAATTTTGTTCAGTATTTTTTGCTCTGCAACTAAAACCTGAAATTCTTTTTTCGACATGGCATTGTTTAAGTGTACAAATATATACTGTTCTTAAAATGGAAAAACATGATCCTTACCTTTCGCATTTTTTTTGTACCCGGCATTTGTAATTCTATTCAGCATCGTTGCGTCGCAGTCCGTTCATCTGTTGTGCTACTATTAAGCTGTTGGTTTATAATCGGGTTATCTTCGGTTATTCTTAGATGTTATAAAAAATGTGTCCTACACCTGCGAGGTGTAGGACACATTCATAATACATTTCCACATTATTCAGCTTATTCAATACATAAAGGAAAAGTTCGCGCAATGCATTTTCAAATTTTCAAATTAGCTCATTTTTAAATTTCCTACGCTTCCTTTCCATGACACTGTTTATACTTTTTACCACTTCCGCAAGGACATGGATCGTTTCTTCCGATCTTCGGTCCTACACGTATAGGCTCATGTTTTACGGCAGCGCCTGAAGGATCATAATAATCATTTTCATTTGCAGCATAATCAGATCCCGCTTCATCAACCGCTTCTTTATTGGCCCGCAGGCGACTCATATCTGTTTTCTCTTCTCTGCCTTCACGTATGCGTCCAGGCTGTTGTTGCTCTACAGGAATCGCACTATGGCACAAGAAAGAAACAATGTTTTTATTTACTTCACTGTCCATATTTCTAAACAGTTCAAAAGCTTCCACTTTATAAATAACCAACGGATCTTTCTGTTCAAGATATGCCGTCTGCACACTTTGCTTTAAGTCATCCATTCCACGTAAATGCTCTTTCCACGAATCATCTATCAACACAAGCGTAATCGTTCTTTCCAAAGAATTGGTAAGTTCACGACCGCTTGATTCCAGTGTTTTTTGCATATTAGCAAGCACATTCACACCTTTTCTTCCATCACTAAACGGTACCACCACATTTTCTATATGATCACCTTGTGTATGTTTTATATTTTGGAATACCGGTACAGCCTGCTGACAAATATTTTCCAACTTACGCTGATAATTCCCCGATGCTTCTTTATATAATTTTTCTGAAAGCTCCAGAAGGTTCGCTTCTTTTAACTCTTTTGAGGTAATGGTAGTTTCTATACCAAAGTTTACAATAGCTGCCAGCTTAAATCCTTCATAATCTTCCTGCTCCTTAAAGGAAGCAACAAGGCCTTCAGACACAGTATAAAAAGCATTATCAAGATCAAGCGCCAGCCTTTCTCCAAACAAAGCGTGATTACGTTTTTGATAAACCACATTTCTTTGCTTGTTCATTACATCATCATACTCCAGCAGGCGCTTACGAATACCGAAGTTGTTTTCTTCTACTTTCTTCTGAGCTCTTTCTATTGATTTAGTGATCATACTATGCTGAATCACTTCACCTTCTTTGTAGCCCATTTTATCCATTAGCTTAGCAATACGCTCACTGCCAAACATACGCATCAGGTCATCTTCCAGTGATACATAGAACTGCGTGCTTCCGGGATCGCCCTGGCGTCCGGAACGTCCGCGCAACTGCCTGTCCACACGGCGGCTTTCATGACGCTCAGTACCAATAATGGCCAAACCGCCTGCATCTTTCACGCCAGGCCCCAGCTTAATATCCGTACCGCGACCCGCCATGTTGGTAGCAATGGTAACCGCTCCTGCAAGACCCGCTTCCGCTACCACCTGTGCTTCCCTGGCGTGTTGTTTTGCGTTTAACACATTATGCGGAATTTTCTTTACCTGCAACATGCGGCTCAGCAATTCACTCACTTCCACAGATGTAGTTCCTACCAGTATAGGGCGTCCCGCATTGCGTAACTTTTCAATCTCGTCGATTACCGCGGAGTATTTTTCTCTTTTTGTTTTATAAACTAGATCCTGCTGGTCTTGTCTGATTATAGATACATTAGTAGGAATAGTTACCACATCCAGTTTGTAAATATCCCAAAGTTCCGCAGCTTCTGTTTCTGCAGTACCGGTCATACCTGCCAGTTTGTGATACATACGGAAATAGTTTTGAAGTGTAATGGTGGCATAAGTTTGCGTAGCCGCTTCAATCTTCACATTTTCTTTTGCTTCAATGGCCTGGTGCAAACCATCGCTATAGCGACGGCCTTCCATAATACGGCCGGTTTGCTCATCTACAATTTTTACCTGTTCTTCTATTACCACATATTCCACATCTTTTTCAAACAGCGTGTAAGCTTTCAGCAATTGCTGCACTGAGTGTATGCGATCCGCTTTTGTAGAATAGTCGCTTAGCAACGTTTCTTTTTTAATTAGCTTATCATCCGCAGAAATATTCTCCTGTTCAATTTCGGCAAGTTTAACACTAATGTCGGGCAGTATAAAGAATTCAGGATCTTCACCGGATTTGGTAATCATTTGAATTCCCTTATCTGTCAGATCAACCGAATTATTTTTTTCGTCAATATGAAAATACAAGCCTTCATCAACCTTCGGCATTTCTTTTTGTTGATCTGCCAGGTAATAATTTTCCGATTTCTGCAATTTCACTCTTATACCAGGCTCACTCAAAAATTTGATCAAAGCGTTGTTTTTCGGTAATCCGCGGAACGCACGTATTAAAGCTAATCCGCCATCTTTTGGATCATCATTTCCTTCGCCGATTTTCTTTTTTGCTTCAATCAAATATTTGTTCACCACTTGTCTTTGCGCTTCCACCAACTGTTGCACACGCGGCTTTAAAATGTGGTATTGCTGGTCATCTCCTTTTGGAATAGGACCGGAAATGATCAATGGTGTACGGGCATCATCAATTAAAACGCTATCCACTTCATCCACCATTGCGAAGTGATGCTTGCGTTGCACCATTTCATCCGGACTGTGCACCATATTATCACGCAGGTAGTCAAAGCCAAATTCATTGTTGGTGCCGTATGTAATATCAGCCTGGTATGCTTTTCTTCTGTCTTCGCTGTTGGGCTGGTGCTTATCAATACAATCAACCGACAAGCCGAGCCATTCAAAAATAGGCCCGTTCCACTCGCTATCACGACGAGCCAGGTAATCATTCACCGTTACGATGTGTACACCTTCACCAGGCAATGCATTCAGATAAGCGGGCAAGGTAGATACCAGCGTTTTACCTTCACCGGTTGCCATTTCCGCAATTTTACCCTGATGCAAAACAGTACCACCAATAAGTTGCACATCATAGTGCACCATATTCCAGGTAATAACGCCACCGGCAGCCGTCCAGGTATTTTTAAAAATTGCCTTATCGTCTTCTATTCTAACGTTTTCCCGTTTTACAGATAAGGCGCGGTCCATTTCGGTAGCTGTTGATACCAATTCAGGATTTTCTTTAAAACGGCGAGCGGTTTCTTTAACAACAGCAAAGGCTTCCGGTGCAATTTCTTTTAATATTTCTTCAATCTTTTCATCACGATTCTTTTTCAGCTTATCCACTTCCTGGTATAAAGTGTCTTTTCCCACATAATCACCAAACGGCAGCGCTTCTGCCTTTGCGTTCAATTCTGCTATTTCTTCATCTATAGCAGTAAGGTGTACTTTTATACGTTGTTTGAAATCCTGGGTCTTAAACCTGAGCTGATCATTTGTAAGTGATTGATAAGCAGTGAAATACTCGTTTATTTTGGCAACTATCGGTTGAATAATTTTTACATCCTTTTCCGATTTATTACCGCCGAATAGTTTTTGAATGAACCCTAGCATATTTAGTGTTTATAATGATTCCAGATTATTTTTTGAACATAAAACGTTGTCAAATACAATGCTACAATTTTGCATAGGTCAATTTGACAGGGTAGCAAAGGTAAGAAAAAGCCTTAGGGTTGAGGTAAAAATGAAGAGTAAAAAGTAAAAATTCAATGTGAGTGATGAGTGATAAGTGATGGGTTACAAGTGGCCCGTATGTATGAAACCCACCGCCGCCATGAAATACTACAGATGAAGTGATTGCGACGCAACGATGATGCCATGAAAAACCTCAGCCGGTACCATAAATAATATACTGATGCTTTCGCCGGTTTTCCATTACAACAAATGCCCGGTAATGGCTATAATTAAACGTTTGATAAAAAATACCCCGCAAGCATGAAAGATTTTTAAAATTTGAATTTTTACTTTTAAGTTATCCTTTTACCTTTGCGCAAATTTTGAATAACTTACACATATGTCAGGCGCCTTAAAAGAAGTTCGTAACAGGATTAAATCTGTTCAGAGTTCTCAACAAATTACCAAAGCCATGAAAATGGTAAGTGCCGCAAAACTGCGCCGTGCGCAGGATGCCATTACTCAAATGCGGCCCTATGCAAAAAAAATGCAGGAGGTGTTGAGCAATATTTTAAGTAATACTGACGGCACCGTGGGTGGCGATCTGGCTACAGAACGCCCTGTGGAAAATGTGTTGCTGATTGTAATTACCAGCGATCGCGGTTTGGCCGGCGCTTATAACAGCAATGTGGTAAAACTGGCCAGGCAAACCATTAAAGATAAATACGCGGCCCAACATGCAAAAGGTAATGTAACCATTTGGAGCATTGGCAAAAAGGGATGGGAACATTTTGTAAAAAACAACTTTAAAGTATCGGATAAGTATAAAGATATTTTCCACAGCTTATCATTTGAAACGGTTCAGGTGTGCGCGGAAGCCGCGGTGAAAGCATATAAAAACCATGAATTTGATGTGGTGGAAATTGTGTACAGCGAATTTAAAAACGCTGCCATACAGGCATTTACGGTTAGCCGCTTTTTACCCGTTCCGCTTGCAAAAAGTACCGGCAGCCAAAGCTTTAAAACCGATTTTATATTTGAACCCAGCAAGGAAAAATTGATTGCGGAACTAATTCCTCAAATTTTGAATACGCAATTGTTTAAAGCAGTGCTGGACGCTCATGCTTCTGAACATGGCGCCCGCATGACCGCTATGGACAAGGCCAGCGAAAACGCGAACGAATTGCTGCGCAGCCTGAAAGTAAGCTACAACCGTGCCCGCCAGGCCACCATTACCACCGAGCTTACCGAAATAGTAAGTGGCGCCGCTGCATTGGCAGGCTAGGAATAATGTATAATTAAATAATTAACAATTAATAATAGAGGCCGCTTATGTAGCGGCTTTTTTAATTTGGAGGCTTAGATACACGCTAAGGCCAAGTTGTGATGACCGCAAATTACCTTGTTCAATTAAATTAGCAGCACCCCATGAATAAACAGGTTGCTTAAAGATTTTTTCGATTAAGTAATATTATAGCACGACTTTTTATATTCTACATGGGGTATAAAATGCTAATGTTTTTTTGGGACCAGCGGTAGTGCTACTATTAAGCATCGTTGTGTCACTCACTTGTACGGCTGTAATGCTATTGAGCCTGGAGAACATACCGCACAAATTTTAACAGCCTGCAGTATCATAATTCATAGGTAAAGAGAACCAATTTTTTAGCTCAGGCAACATTTCTAATCACCGCAAATTTTTTATGAACATTATGTGCATAAATCAGTTATTCACAATGTGCATAAACAGCTTTTAAAAATTTCCATTTTTTTTGAAGATTGCACCCTGTAATCATTTCGGCCTGTTTATTGTTTTTCTTAATATGGCAAAACAAGGCCAACCATTTTTTGATCTTGTGTTTTAGAATAATTAATTATGGAAATAGGAAACATTATACCACATATAGAAGCGTTGATTTTTGCAAGCGATAAACCACTTACTGCATTGGAAATTACAGAACTGATTAACAATGCTTTCGGTTTTATGGAAGATAAAATAACGCTTGACCAGGTAGTGACCTGTATTGACGGTATCAGGGAAAAATACAGCGCGGAATTTTATCCGTTTGAAATACGCGAAAGCGGCGGAGGCATACAATTCCTTACCAAAAAAGAATTTCACAAAACCGTTGGCCAGCTTAATGGCGATAAGTTTTTGAAACGCCTGAGCGCAGCCGCACTGGAAACGCTGGCAATTATTGCTTACAAACAACCGATTACAAAAGGAGAAATTGAAGCCATTCGTGGTGTGAGTACGGATTACAGCATTCAGAAACTGCTGGAAAAAGAACTGATCATTATAAGCGGCCGCAGCGAAACCCTGCCCGGCAAGCCTTTGCTGTATCAGACTTCCAAATCCTTTATGGATTATTTCGGATTAAACTCTCCCGAAGATCTGCCCAAAATTAAAGAAGTGCTTGCTGACCAGGTAATTCCTACCGCTATTATAAACGGACATGTACACCTTGCAGAACCAGAAAATGTAGTGATTGAAACTTTGGCAGATACCGACACCGATGAAGGTACTGCACTCGAAGTAACAGAAGACGGTGAATTAGTGGAAAATCACATTGTTCACATTAAGCCGGAAGAAGGCAGCATTGATGAACCTTTACATGATGACGAAAACCAAGAGGACGAGTCAATTAATAATGAATAATTAATAATTAATAATACTGTAGGATAGACGTTGCTTATTACTCATTTGCATTACTGCTATACTTGAATAAGTAAACTACATTTTTCAAAAGTTTTTTATACCTGTTGAACAAGTAAGCAATTGTATAATAAGCAATCTTATCCGTCATTTCGAGCACGGAAGTTTGATGTTGCATAAAATGAAATATCGCAACTTATAATACCCAAATCGTGCAAGAAATTTCTTACTCAAAACTCATAACCCATAACTCAGAACTCGCTCAATAGCATTACTTCCGTACAAGTGAGTGACACAACGATGCTTAATAGTAGCACTACCGTCGGTTCCAAAAAAGTTATAAGTATTGTGTGTTGAGTTATGTGTGCATTTGCTTACTCTTGCAGAAGGTATATACAGCTTTCCGCTTTCAATTTTCAACTTTCAACGTTCAACTTTCAATTAAAAAAAGGTTGCCCGAAGACAACCTTTCTATATTATTAATACGATAGAACAATTATGCTTTAACCGCTGCTATACCGGGTAACTCTTTGCCTTCGAAATATTCCAGCATGGCACCACCACCAGTTGATACATAGCTAACTTTATCAGTAAAGCCAAACTGGTTAACAGCCGCTACAGAATCGCCGCCACCTACTAAAGAGAAAGCACCGCTTTGAGTGGCTTCGGCCACAGCGGTGGCAATGGCTTTGGTACCATGTTGAAATTTTTCCATTTCAAACACGCCCATTGGGCCATTCCACAAAATGGTTTTGGAACGTTTGATTACATTGGTGAATTGCTCACATGCGTTTTCCGCAATGTCAAGTCCCATCCAACCGGCAGGAATATTATTGCTTGGTGCAGAAGATGTGTTAGCGTTAGCATCAAATTTATCTGCGATTACAGAATCTGCAGGCAGGTGAATTTGTACGCCTTTCGCCTCCGCTTTTTTCATCAATTCTTTTGCAACGTCCAGCCTGTCTTCTTCACACAGTGAGTTACCAATGCTGCCACCCTGCGCTTTGAAGAAAGTGTAAGCCATACCACCGCCAATGATGATGTCGGTAGCTCTTTCAAGAAGGTTTTCGATGATCATGATCTTATCCGAAACTTTGGCACCACCAATAATTGCAGTGAAAGGTTTTTGAGAGTTGTGAAGCACTCTTTCTGCGCTGCTTACTTCGCCTTCCATCAGCAGGCCAAACATTCTTTTTTCCTTAGGGAAGAATTTCGCGATAATAGCGGTAGACGCGTGTGCACGGTGTGCGGTACCAAACGCGTCATTAATATACACATCCCCCAGTTTGCTCAGTTTTTCGGCAAATTTTTCGTCACCTTTTTCTTCTTCTTTATAAAAACGCAGATTTTCAAGCAGCAGCACTTCGCCCGGTTTCATCATATTTACTGTCATACCGGCTTGCTCTCCAATACAATCATTAGCAAATAAAACTGTAGTACCACCCAGCAATTCGCTAAGGTGTTTTACCAGGTGCTTTAATGAGTATTTATCTTCGGGGCCTTCTTTAGGGCGACCAAGATGGCTCATTAAAATAACACTGCCTCCATCATTAAGTATCTTTTTTATTGTAGGAACAGCCGCTCTCATGCGGGTGTCATCAGTAATTGTAAATGTTTGCTTATCCAAAGGCACGTTGAAATCAACGCGTATTAAGGCTTTCTCGCCCTTAAAATTGTGATCTGAAAATGTACTCATAAATATGAATTGATAATATGAAAAATGACTATTTGAAACGAAAGAAAAATGTGGTAACCTGAAAACAAAACGCTTCATTTTCAAATTACCACATTTCTAAATCTTCAAATGAATTATTTGCTGATCAAGCCTGCAAAGTATTTCACTGTGCGAACAAGCTGAGATGTATAGCTCATTTCGTTATCGTACCAGCTAACTACTTTTACCAATTGCTTGTCACCTACTGTTATAACTTTAGTTTGAGTAGCATCAAACAATGAACCGTAGTGCATACCTACTATATCAGAGCTTACAATTTCATCTTCGGTATAACCATAGCTTTCGTTGCTTGCGGCTTTCATTACGGCGTTTACCTCTTCGGTAGAAGTTTTCTTAGCAACAACGGCTGTCAATTCGGTTACAGAACCTGTAATAGTTGGAACACGTTGAGCACCACCATCCAGTTTACCTTTCAGTTCGGGCAATACTAAACCAATAGCTTTTGCAGCGCCGGTTGAGTTAGGAACAATGTTGGCAGCAGCAGCTCTTGCACGGCGAAGGTCGCCTTTAGCATGAGGAGCATCCAAAGTGTTTTGATCGTTAGTATAAGCGTGAATGGTAGTCATGCTACCAATTTCGATAGTGAACGCGTTATTCAACGCCTGTGCCATTGGAGCAAGACAGTTGGTAGTGCAGGAAGCACAGGAAATGATAGTTTCGCTACCATCCAAAATGCTGTGGTTTACATTGAAAACAACAGTTTTCAGATCGCCTGTAGCAGGTGCGGAAATAACCACTCTTTTAGCGCCGGCTTTCAGGTGAGCAGCAGCTTTATCTTTGTCGGTAAAGAAACCGGTACTTTCAATAACAACATCTACATCGTGCTGGCCCCAGGGAATTTGAGCCGGATCTCTTTGAGCGTAAATTTTTATGGTATCGCCGTTCACTACAATTGAATCTTCTGTAGCTTTTACATCGGCGTCAAATCTACCTTGTGCACTGTCATATTTTAACAAATGAGCCAAAACTTTAGGACTGGTAAGATCATTAATAGCTACTACATCAATACCCTGCATATTGTAAATTTGGCGATACACCAATCTTCCTATTCTTCCGAAACCATTGATAGCAACTTTAACTGTACTCATAATTTTAAATGTGATTTAATGTTTTTGCAATAGCGCAAATGTCGTCTTAATGTTGGGAGTTGCGAAGTTACAATTATGCCAAATTATTTGAAGGATATTTTTTTCTGATTAATCTCAGGTATTTGTATAAACAACGAAAATTTAAAAGGATTGACGGACCATGAAAAAGTATTAACCTGCATTTGACCATGCTAAAATAACCCGGAAGTAGCTTATTTACAAACACTTGAAAAAAAATTAAAAGTTTTTTAAAATATTTTTGGCAGATAGGCTCACATGATTATCTTTGCACTCCCTTAACGGAAACGCCGCGTTGGTCAATCGGTTAAGACGCATCCCTTTCACGGATGAATGACGGGTTCGATTCCCGTACGCGGTACAAAAGCTTCGAAAAATTCGAGGCTTTTTTATTTGTTCAAATTGCCGGCGCAGATACCGGCATTAGTTTTCCCGGGATTATTGTTGTTTTATTTTGGTCTTGGTGAATACTGCAGTTAATAATTATTATACCGGCTGCGGTATTTCATAGCAGCATCGTTGCGTCGCAATCACTTCATCAGTAGAATATATGGCATCAGGAGGTTCCCAATTGAAGATGCTTTTTCAGACAATAAGGTTATCTGTTTTAATGAAGTTTTATATAACAAACACAACCTGTGAAGATTTGTAATAATGTTATTCTAAAGTGTATCAAACCACTAATCCTATCCTTATTCACCGTCATCAGGTTTATCAAGCTGTCCTTTTACATTTGGACTTTTTTATCTTATCCAAAGTAAAGTTTGACATTGCTTGTAAAGATTTTAGTTGAGATTTAGCAGTTTCATGAAGCTCAATTAATCTTTGTTGCTTAGGCATCCCCTGCTTGATTAATATTGCATTGTAACTCTCAAGGTTTGACAATATGGTAAGTTGATGTAAATCTGCAACATCCCGAATATTATAGCCCTGCAAATGCATTTAAACATTTGCATCTTTCCATTGTTTAGCTGTTATGCCAAATACTGCAATGTTTAATAAATCAGCCTCTTCAGCATAAACTAACCATTCCTTATCTTTTGGAATTTGAAGTTTTGGAATGATAGTATCCTTAATTGAATCAGTATGTATGCGATAGTTTACTTTAGAAAGAAGTCTCTTGAAATCCCAACCGAGATTCTGCCGATCAAACTCATCCTGTTTGAGCCGTTGAAATTCTTTAATCAACAAAAGTTTGAATTCGGGACTTAACCATGATCCAAATTCGAAAGCAATATCGGTATGTGCAAATGTTCCCCCATATCGACCAGCACTTGCAACAATGCCAATTGCATTTGTTTTCTGTATCCATTGTTTTGCAGACATGGTAAACCTGTTTAAACCTGCTTCAGTTTTAATTCCCTCGAATTCGGGGGAATTAAAACTCGGATTATGTAAGTTTTCCCAAACCGCCAAAAACTCAATTGTATTTTTATTTCGTATCCATTTCTCTATCAAAGAGTTGCCACCTTCAAAACCACTGACCATATCTGTAAGACTTATGTAATCTTCTCTATTCTTCTCAGCAACAGTAATTGCCACCCCTTTGACTTCTATTTTCTACTTTTGGACATTTTAATTCCGTTTACATGCGAAAATAAAAAATTACCCAAAGGAAATGATATGTCGCATTCAAAATGTTGTTTTCAATTCAACACATTTTCAATTCTTTCTCTCCGCCAGTTTCACTTGTTTTTCCTCCAGCAGTTGAATAATTTGAAGGTTCACTTTTTGTTTTACGTTGTTAAATTCTTCAATTGGAATAACGGCGGTATAATATTCCACTGTTAGTATGCAGGCACTGGTAGTTATATCGTTAAACAAAACAGAAGATCCGGTTATGGGCGGTTGCGCGAGTATTTTCTTTACCTCGTTAATCACATCCTGCATTGCGCCTGCGGATGTTGTAAAGCTTAATTCCAGCCGCATATCTACCCTGCGTGAGCTTCGTAATGTGAGGTTATCCAGTATGCTGTCCACCATTTGTTTGTTTGGTACCGTTACAAAAGTTTTCTGATCTGTACGTATCCTGGTACTGCGCAAACCTATTTTTTCCACAGTACCGGTAATATTCAGCACTCTCACACTGTCGCCAATATGAAACGGTTTGTCGAAAAAAATAATAAAGGAGGCGATCAGATTTTCCAAACTTTCCTTTGCAGCCAATGCAATGGCGGCACCTACAATACTTAAGCCTGTAATCAACTTGGTAACATCCTGGTGAAACGCAAATCTTATCACAAGTATTATACCCAGCACCACAATAAGCGCTTTAAAAAAATCTTTAAAGAATGAGATCATTTTCATTTGCGCCATATGGTGCTGAAACTGACTTTCATTATCTTCCATAGTGGTGGCTACAAAATCTATAAAACGCAGCAACATCCACACAAATGTGAGTATGATAACACTATTACCAAGCGCTTCCAAAATTGCGGAAAATGAAATTTTGTGTATGGAAAAATTAAACACCTGCGGAAAATTCAGTTTATCTAGCGAAATCAGTATTACCAATATCATAAAAAAAACTTCCAACGGCTGCACCAGTAAATCAAAAAAAGCGGTCTTGTTCACCTTCCATGAAGTGTGCTTCAGCATGTTGAACAGCACACCGGCGATATACTTTGAAAAAATTCTTTTAAAAAGAAATAGCACCAAAATAGTAGCGGCGCAAATTAAGTAGTTCTGTATTGTATTATCCAGAAATGTATACTGTAAGATTTCCATTTATAATTGTTAGTTGATAGTTATTGGTTGTTGGAACTTTAGGTGGTGAAGTGTTTTGATAGCATGTGCGCATAAAATACAATGTTGCCATGAAATACTATCGATGAAGTGATTGCGACGCAACGATGATGCCATGAAAAACTAATGCCGGTATCAAAAATATTTTTGAACTCAAACAGACTGCTAATTTATATTTCATGTTTATCTTCTTACTTTCTGCTTTCTTCCGGCAACTTCTTCACAGCTCGTACACATATATTTTTCCTTCTGAAAGGCAGTATAATTTGTTTACGGCTATGCGGCACTTTTCTACCCCGGTAAGTATGGCGGGAAAAGATTGCTCGTTCAACAGCAGCTTACCTACTTCATATCTTTGCAGGTTTGTTCCACGCCTTCCAAATACCGTTTTATCTACCACCTGGAAATCTTCCCAGCCAAGTAACGAGATCTTGTTTTTTAAAGTACCAAAATAATCAAATATATAAAGTCCTTTTTCGGGATCGTATAAATACACCAGCTTGTCCTGATCCTCAATAGCTACAGGCTTTGGGGGCACATCGAACATCACCCTGAAATCTGCTGTATTGTCAATAACCGTTCCATTTTCGCGCAGCCGTTTCAGCTTCGCTTCCACCTCATCGTATACCCATATGCCATTATCGAACGACTGGCTGATGGCGCTTGCCTGCAAGATGTTTTGCTGCCGCAAATCAAAAGTGTAACGCATGTTGAGCATCCGGTCTATTACCACCACGGTTGTAAAATCATGATAGTATAACAAAAGTTTCAAAGGATTGGAAGCGTCTATATAAGATAGATTTCCATACCGGCGCACTTCATTAAATACACCCACCGAATCACCATTTGGTTCCAGTTTTTTTAATTGATAATCCTTATTGACGAGATAAATATTTCCAAGATTATCAACTGTAAAATCTATGACATTTCCTTCTATCACTTGTACGAGCTTCAGTGTTTGAGGCTGCAAAGTATCCTTAGCGGCCTGTGTTAACAACTGGCTGTCACCTATTTTCAACTTGCAACCAGCAATGGCTAACAACCCGGAAATCAAAAAGAAGATGAATAAAAATAATTTTTTCAATCGTTATAATATTTCAGTTGAACATCATTGCCATCAAATACGGCGTAACTGTTATAGTAGATCCAATCACCAAGATTTATATAACGGCTACGGTCACCCAGTTTAAAATCTATTGGGAAATGCCGATGGCCAAACACAAAATAATCGTAATGTTTTCTTTGCAAAACATCCTTGCAATATACAATTAACCATTCGTTTTCTTCGCCCAAAAACTTTCTGTCATCCTGTCCTGTTGCGGCTCTGCTGGAACGGCTCATGTAGTTTGCAATACCTACTCCAATTGCGGGCGGTAGTATTCCAAACATCCATTTACAAACGGGGTTGCGAAATATTTTTTTCATAAACTTATAGCCATGATCGCCGGGACCAAGTCCATCGCCATGCCCTATTAAAAACTTTTTTCCATTGAATTCATACTCGCGAGGCTCATAATAAACAGGTATGTTCAGTTCTGTTTGAAAATAATCTCTCATCCACATATCATGATTGCCAACAAAAAAATCAATAGGAATACCACTATCGGTAAGCTCGGCCATTTTTCCCAAAATTCTCACAAAGCCTTTAGGCACAACTTTCCTGTACTCATACCAAAAATCAAAAAGATCGCCAACTATAAATATTTTGGCCGCGTCTTTTCGTGCAATGTTCAAAAAATCAATAATCCGCTTTTCCCTTTGCAGGCTTGAAGCGTGGTCAGGAACTCCCAGGTGAAAATCAGAAAGAAAGTAAATTTTTTTATCAGGCGCCAATTCGATTTTAATATTGAGTTATTGAATTGTTGAAGATAGTGAATAATCAAATGTTCACAACAGTAAGTAGCTTTTTTTTGGCACACAAATGCAGGTGATAATTTCTCACATCGGAGCAGCAATTGCTTCAATATTTTCGCAGTTATCGAGAGCCGTTATTCATTTTGTACAGTATAAAAAATGCGATGTTTTTGTGTTTCGGCTGATGTGCTACTATAAAGCATCGTTGTGTCACTCACTTGTGCGGCAGTAATGCTATTGAGCGAGTGCGCAGCAGGCATTCGGCAGTGGGCAGTATAGAAATCAGAGGTCAGGCACCCGCTGCGCCGCCACTTAGTTCATTGCCGGAAAACAAATACCACCCCTCACATTCTGGAAGGCTTGTGGCCTGGCATGAGGTATCCGGGTCTAAATAGTGATATCCGATTCCTTATTTTTCATCATTTTACCTGACTTTAGTCATATCGACTCCTTACAAATTCATAGCAATCGGGCAACTTTCAGTACCAAAATTGAAAAATGACTGCAATTTTTCAAGTATTGGATTCACTCTAATGCTTTAGGGTTTACTTGTAAGAATTTTGAGTAAATATTGGCAATAATCAGATTTTGTTTATCTGATTGCCGCTTTTATTGCTGGTGGGTGAATTTTAAAGAATCATAAAAACTGTTAAGGAAAAATGAATTAAAAAAAATACGATTGGTACATTTTCAATATTCACAATAAAATAGAAATAGTGTTCATCATATAAAGCCCAATATTAGAATTCATCTAACAAAAGACTCAAATATCATAATATTAAAAAATATTAATTAAATAACATTTATAGTCCAAAATACATATACAAAAGGTTCAAAATTCACATAATATTAATCAGGTGTTTCATCGGAGATTATCTTCAAAAAAATTTTAAGTTTTTTTAACATTTAAAAAAATGCGCATGAGAAAACTGTTTTTACTAATTATGGGTATAGCGATGTTAAATGCCCAATTACTTGCTCAGGCCTCCCGCCAGGTAACCGGCCGGGTAACCGATGAAGATGGACATCCGGTTGCCAACGCGTCGGTGATGGTAAAAGGAACCCAGATTGGAACATCTACCAATGAAAACGGAGATTTTTCGTTCAATGTGCCGGCAACGGCCAAAACGCTTGTTATAACAGGTGTTGGTTTTTTGGAATATAGTCTGCCAATTGGCTCTGGAAGAAATGTAGTGGTAATGAAGAAGGATGAAAGACAGATGGAAGAAATCGTGGTTACCGCTTATGGTCAGCAAAAGAAAAAAGCGATAACCGGAGCAACTGTATCTCTCTCTGGAAATAAAATTAATCAACAACCTGTTCAAAGCTTTGATCAGGCTTTGGCGGGAAAAGTGGCTGGAGTGCAAGTTTCAAGTGCTTCCGGTCTTCTTGCAGATGGGATAAGTGTTCGGATTAGAGGTACAAACTCAATTTCGATTTCTTCACAACCATTAGTGGTAATTGATGGAATTCCAATTACAGAATCTACAAACCTTAATGTATTTAATGGGGGTAACGGAACTCGTTTTAACCCTATGGCAACTATTAACCCTAATGATATAGAATCCATCGACATATTACAAGATGCCGCGTCTGCTGCTATGTACGGTTCTCGTGCTGGAAATGGAGTTATTTTAATAACTACAAAAAAGGGTAAATCCGGTAAATCAAATGTTTCCTATAATAATTATTTCGGTATAGCGACAGCAGCCAGACTTCCTAAACTATTAAATGCACAGGATTTCATTACCATTCAGAATGAAAAAGCCAGCAATTGGTATGGATCAGGAGTGAAGTTTGCAGATACTATGAGTGTAGACGGACGTATGGTTGAGACTAATTGGTTAGATGAAGCTTTCAGAAATGGTTTTGTACAAAACCATCAGTTATCAATCTCAGGAGCTACGGATAAGACCAGCATTTATGCGTCTGCAGATTACACTGCTCAACAAGGTATAGTTATTGGCAATGAATTGAAACGAGGTTCCGTCCGTTTGAATGCAGATGTAAGACCAGTTAAATGGTTAAAAGTAGGGATGTCTGCTAATTATTCTAAAACATTGAATAGTGGTGTTTTGTCTGACGGTTATCTTGCTGGCGTTACTCTTGGGGCTTATAATGCACCACCTAATGTGCCAGTTAAAAACGCTGATGGCTCATATTATTTAGCAAGTGGTTTATTAGCAAGTGGGAAAAATCTGTATAGCTATAACGGGACAGCTACATACCTAAATGCCATTTATCATCCGGTTGCAACCATTAATTTACAAAGAAACCAGAATACATCTGATAGAATACTTGCTAATGCTTTTGCGGATCTGACTCCAATAAAAGGTTTGACAATTACAAGTAAGCTGGGGATTGATTATATGAATAATTTTGAAGATCAGTATAGCTCTCCCAAAATAGCAGGACTTGGCCGAACATACAATGGATTAGTACAAGATAATACAGTTTGGATAAAACAATGGAATTGGCAAAACTATGCTAATTATTCACTTACCGCTGGGGATCATCATATCGGTGTGACAGCTGGACTAGAATATCAAAAGCGCGATTACAAAGATCTTTATACTATGGGAGGCTCTTTTGTTGCAGACAAGTACACCGAAATATTAGATGGGTTGTACTCAGAATATAATAGTGGGGGAACCAAAAACTCAAGAGGGTTCTATAGTTATTTTGGAAGAGCAACTTATAGTTTCAATGACAAATACTATTTAGAAGCTGCATTTAGAGCGGATGGCTATACAGGTTTTGGTGAAAATTACCAGGTTGGTTATTTCCCTGGTGTGTCTGCAGGCTGGAGGATCTCCAGAGAGGAATTTTTTAAAAATATCTTGTTTGTTGATGACTTAAAATTAAGAGGTAGTTGGGGTAAAGTTGGTAATAGTAATGTTGGCCCATATGCAAGCCAAACACTATATGCAGGTGGATTGTATGGTGATATAAATGGGTTAAGCATAAATCAAGTGGGAAATAAAGACTTAAAATGGGAGAGTATTCAGAAAAGTAACATCGGATTTGATGCCGCAATATTGAAAAATAGAATAAATTTTTCGTTTGATTATTGGGTTACTTCAGTTTCGGATTTATTGTTAAATGCACCTGTGCTTATGACTACGGGAATACCTACTTCAAACTCTCCAACAGTGGGCAATACCACCATATTTACAAATGTTGGAAAGATGAATAACAAAGGTATAGAACTACAACTTAATACTGTAAACGTTAGAACTCAAGATTTACAGTGGACTTCAACACTTAATTTCACTACTGTAAAAAACAAGATTAAAGAACTTTCCGCTTCCGGAGATATTCTTGCAACAACTAGTCTTTGTGTGGGTCAACCTATGGGAGTTTTTAGACTTTATGAATGGGCTAAAGTTGATCCTCAAACTGGTCGCGCAGGGTATATTGATGGTGCAGGAAATATAAAATATTATAATCCAGATCCTGGTGTAGCACAAGCGAATCGTTGGACAAATGAAAAAGGAGAAGTAGTTGCGCCCTTAGGATCAACTGATCTAAAAATTCAAGATGGGAAAACAGGGGCTCCAAAATGGTACGGAAATTTTGATAATACAGTTACCTATAAAGGGTTTGATTTGACACTGGGACTACAATTTGCTGGTGGAAACTACATCTTGAATACAACCCGGTCCGGGTTGATGACACCGTATTTCAATAATAATTTAGAAGAAATTAAGAACAGATGGACTACTCCAGGGCAGATTACCGATGTTCCGAAATTAGTTTGGGGACAATCTAACTACATGATCGGCGCATCCACAAGATTTTTAGAGAAAGCTAATTTTCTTCGCTTTAGAGAATTGTCATTAGGCTACAATTTTTCAACGCACTTAATAGGAAAAGTGGGTTTGTCGTTATTAAGAGTGTATGTTAGAGCAAACAATCTGGCATTGATTACCAAGTATAAAGGAGCTGACCCCGAAATCAGTACAGCTCGTAACGCTAACTATAGCGGACTTGGAATAGATAGTCGTTCTGTTCCTATGCCGAGGTCTTTCACATTTGGTCTTAATGTAACGCTGTAAACAAAAAAATATAACAATGAATGCTAAGTATAAAATAGGAGCTTTGATGTTAGGGACTGTATTATTCTTGGGCTCCTGTAAAAAAGAAGTAACCAATAATCCCTATTATATGGGAGGAACTCCTGATGAAGTATTTTCTAATGAAGGAATGATTTCTGCAGCAGCAGTGGGGTTGTATGACGGATTGCAAAACGCAGAATTTTTAGGTGGGCGTGCCCAAATTTATGTAGATATCAGAGGGTTAGATGTAAATCCACCCACCTATTTTGGCAATATGTCTACTTTTTCCAATACTTCAAGTGATGCTACCACAGCCGCAGCCTGGCAAGGAGCATATAATACTATTTATAAATGTAATCTCTTTTTGGAAAAAATTGAGAATGCAAAGCAGTTAATAAGCGCAAGTAATTATGCTGTATATACTGCAGAAGCAAAGTTTATTAGAGGTTTAACATACTTCTATGCTTTGAATTTTTGGGGACAACAATATTCAGGAGGAACACTCGGCGTTCCAATCGTGTTGAAATCTTATGATGGAGCTACTGTTTATAGTGAATCTGCAAATGTTCCCCGCTCAAATGTAAATGATGTATATGCTCAAATAATCAGCGATATGAAATATGCAGAGGCTAATCTTTTAGGGGCTTGGTCGAATAATCATTCTAATAGAGTAAGAGCTACTAAAGGAGCTGCCAGAGCCATGTTGTCAAGAATATATTTGTATAAGGGAAATAATGATAGTACTATAATATATGCTGATAAGGTAGCTGCTGCTTCAGATGGCGCATTGACTTATAGTTTGGCAGCAGATGAATACACTGATGTTTTTGCATATCCAGCAGATGCCAGCAAGGAAATAATTCTTTTTGTTGGGCATAACGCAAGTGATAATCCAAATACTAATAATGCTGTGGGGCAACATTACTCAAAAGATTTACGTCATGATATTACAGTTAGTCAGGATTACATTAAACTATTTGAACCTACAGATACTCGTATTAGTTCAACTTTTCTAACTGGAACTACAGGTACTGTATATACTAATAAATACACAGCTGGTTCAAAAGCATGGGCTCCAATTATTAGATATGCGGAAGTGTTACTAAATAAGGCGGAAGCATTAGTTAAGCAAAATAAAACTATCGATGGTACTGCAATTGGTTTGCTAAATACTGTACGGCAACGATCTAATGCCTCAGTGCGCACGGCTGCTTATTATGCTAACTGGAATGCGTTATTAGATGATATTTTAGCAGAGAGAAGAAGAGAGTTGGCTTTTGAAGGACATGGAAGCTGGGACTTGTTTCGTAATCAAAAAGGTATTCCTGCTGGTAGAGGTGTGTCTACCGCTCCGGCAATCGCTTTTCCAAATAATTACTTTGCATTACCAATACCTTCAACGGAAGTACAAAAATTTTCTGGGTTAGTGCAGAATGAGGGTTATAATTAATATTCATCACATACCTGTTTTTATAAAGCCGCTCTTAAGAGCGGCTTTTAACTTTATATCAATCCGATGCTGCTAAATTTCCATTTCTGTAACGTCTATGTAGTAATGTTTCTACTCGCTGAAATAGCATACTGCCGCACCATGATCAGATATCTTTCATTAGGGTGTGTTATAAATTGGATGGTTTTATAATTATAAGCTGTCTATATTTCCCCGACTTGAAATGATGTGTGGGAGCGCTTTCTACTATTGAGATACATTTCCCAAAAGGCTTCTAACTTTTTTCAAAAAAAGTTAGTGACCGCTCAATAAACAATCTCATTCGTCATTTCGAGCATGTGTTTTTAACATTGAATAAAGAAATATTGCAGCCGATAATAAACCAAACTGTGCGAGGAATCTAAGTGTAACCAGAGTCAATTTCACTTCTGACTTCTCTACTGCCAACCGCCTATTGCCCACTGCCAGCTCGCTCAATAGAATTCCTACCGTACAAGTGAGTGACACAACGATGCTTAATAGTAGCACTACCGCCGGTCCCATCATAACAAGTGAAAAATTATTGCTGCTAAAATCTCTAATTCCTCTTATATCTTTACAGCTTAAAATATTTATTATGATTGCTACAAAAGGATATGCGGCACAAAATGCCATTACACCTCTTGCGCCATTTAGTTTTGAAAGAAGAGATGTTGGGCCAAACGATGTGCATATTGAAATTTTATATTGCGGTGTTTGTCATTCAGATCTTCACCAGATAAAAAATGAATGGGGAAGTTCTATTTATCCGATGGTGCCGGGACACGAAATAGTGGGTAAAGTGGTAAGCGTTGGCGCAAACGTATCAAAGTTCAAACCCGGCGATTACGCTGGTGTTGGTGTTTTAATTGATTCTTGCCGCGAGTGCGACCACTGCAAACAGGATCTTGAAAACTATTGCGTGGAAGGTATGACAGGAACATACAACAGCGTTGAACGTGATGGTAAAACAATTGCGCAGGGCGGGTACTCCACTCAAATTGTGGTAGATGAAAGATATACTTTGCGCATTTCACCCAAGGCCGATCTGAAAGCTGTAGCACCTCTGCTTTGCGCCGGCATTACCACCTATTCTCCTTTGCGGTATGTGGGTGTAAAGGAAGGTATGAAAGTAGCGGTTGTAGGTTTGGGCGGACTCGGACACATGGGCCTGAAGTTCGCGGTTTCATTTGGGGCGGAAGTAACTTTGTTAAGCACTTCGAAATCAAAAGAGGCGGATGCTAAAGGGTTGGGCGCTCATAATTTCGCGTTAACCACTGATGCGGAAAATATGAAAAAGTACAGGAATTATTTTGACGTAATTCTTGACACTGTTTCAGGAAATCATAACTATGAGCAATACCTTGATCTGTTGGGGCTAAATGGCAAAATGATTGTAGTTGGGCTGCCTGAAAAACCATCGCAGGTTTCGGCGTTCAAGCTGCTTAATAATCGCAGAAGTATTATAGGATCAATGATTGGCGGAATGAAAGAAACCCAGGAAATGCTGGATTATTGCGCTGAAAAAAACATAACTGCCGATGTGGAAGTTATTAATATCGACCGTATTAATGAAGCATACGAAAGAATGTTGAAAGGAGATATTCGTTACCGTTTTGTGATAGATATCGCTTCGTTGAGATAATTTTTTTTGTCCGCGAATTACGCTAATAGCAACGAATACGATTTGACAGCGGTTTATAATTATCTCTATGCAAAAAATAATTACACCGCATACTATTGCTGTTCTTATACTTCGCACGCATAGAAATGTGCAATGTTCTTTTTGGGTATCAACGGAAGTGCTACTATTAAGCATCGTTGTGTCACTCACTTGTACTGTTGTAATTCTATTCAGCAAAGTGACACATTCATGCATAAATTTATACTGCGTATAGTATAAGAAATAATTTGTGGTAATTGGTGTAATTCGTGGATAATTCTTCATAAGTTATTCGTGAATAAAAATCTTATTTCAAAAGCGGCTCTAATATTGCTATTTCAATCTGCTGGTTATGAAAAAATGGTTGTTATTAATACCGGTGATTCCGGTGGCTTTATATTTTGCAGGACCCGCTCCCAAAACGCCTGTTTACTCTATGGGGCAGCCAGCCATTCCATTTACTGCCGATAGTTTGATCAATTATATAACCAACAATGAAGCCGCGCACAAAGTCAAACCCGATAACGAAGCCAGGATCATTTGGTATAATGATTCGGCAAAAAACATAACTGATTATTCAGTCGTTTATCTACATGGTTTTTCAGCATCACAGGCAGAAGCGGCTCCTACGCATACTGATATTGCAAAAAAGTTTGGCTGTAATTTATACTTGTCGCGACTTGCTGAACACGGTATTGATACCGCAGATGCTATGATAAATCTTACTCCCGAAAACTATTGGGAAAGCGCAAAGCAGGCTTTTGAAATTGGAAAACGGATAGGCAGGAAAGTAATTCTGATGGGAACTTCTACCGGTGCTACACAGGCTTTGCAACTGGCGGCCGCTTTTCCAGGCAGCATTGCCGCACTTATTTTATATTCTCCAAATATAGCAATTAACGATCCCAACGCATGGATACTTAATAACCACTGGGGTTTGCAAATCGCAAGAAAGGTTACCGGTAGTGATTACAGAACTTCGGATGACACAAGGCCGGTGTATAAACAATACTGGACTTATCATTACAGGCTGGAAGCCGCAGTGGCACTGCAGGAAATGCTAGAAACCACAATGAAAAAAGAAATGTTTGAAAAAGTGAAACAACCGGTTTTAATGTTGTATTATTATAAAGATGAAGAGAACCAAGATGATGTAGTGAAAGTATCCGCGATGAAAGAAATGTTTCAGCAACTTGGTACACCTATACAATATAAGCGTGAAAAAGCGATGCCGGAAACCGGTAATCATGTAATCGGCTCCTACATAAAATCTGGTGATGTAAAGGGTGTGGAGTATGAGACTGAAAAATTTTTGAAAGAAGTAGTTGGCTGTAAGCAGTAGAGAGAACCACTTTCAACTTTCAACTTTCAATTTTCAACTTTCAACTAAATACTTATCCCCATTATTACCACCCAAAACAGAAATAATTTCAACGGATTCTTATATATTTCTTCATTAAAAATATTCACTCCCATCAAAGTAAATGTGCAACATTTTTTTCATACATAGCCGTTGAAAATCACACTGTAACGCAATTCCGGGAAAGCAACTTTTTTTATTTAATAACAGTCTTAAGGATGTTATTCTGTATCACTTAAAACATAAACTATGAAAAAATCTATAATAACACTTGCACTATTTGCAGCAATTGCAACCGGCGCAACAGCTCAGGTGAATGGCTCTATACAAGCAACAGCCGTACAAACAACAGAAGGCGTATTGAAAATTGACAAAGTTGAGCGCCCTGCATTCCTTACAGAATATAACATCTCTACTACAGTAATGGAAGACGCATTAAAAAATGTGTTCAAATCAAAAGGAATAAAACTTGAAAAATCAAAAGGGCTATGGGTTGCCAAAGCAGTAGCGATTCCGGAAATGGCAAACGGTGTATATGATCTGTATTTTGACATTAGCAAAGCCAGTAAAGACAAAGAAAAATCACTTGTAAAAATGGCAATGTCCAGTGGTTATGACAATTTTATAAACGCTACAATGCCTGAACAACAATCATCTGCAAAAAGATATGTAAGCAGTTCATTAAGTCCGTTGCTACACACTCAAAAATTACAGGCAGACATCACCTCACAAACTGAAGCTTATTCAAAAGCGCAGAAAAAATACAACGACCTTTTGAAAGAAGCCGAAAAGCTTGAAAAACAAAAGAAATCACTGGAAGATGATATCGTAAAAAACAAAAGAGACCAGGAAATGCAATTGAAAGAAATTGAGCGTCAGAAAATACTGGTAGAACAATTAAAATCAACTGAAATTAAATAAAAGAAGTAGTTTTTGTGCTTAATAGCCCTTGACGAAAGTTGGGGGCTTTTTTTTGTCTAAAAATCAAAAGCACTCATACTCATAGGGATAGTATAATTCTGTAACAACCGACTATTTTGATTCTACAATAAAATCTTTAAATTTGAGATACAAGGTTGCATAAGCAACTTTTTACTTTCAAAAACCTATCGACAATGCAGGAAGCATATATAGTAGCAGGTTACAGAACAGCAGTTGGTAAAGCAAAACGTGGCGGTTTTCGTTTTTACCGTCCTGATGATCTTGCGATTGATGTAATAAAAGGACTTATCTCAAGTGTTCCACAGCTTGATCCATTACGTGTGGATGATGTGATTGTAGGAAACGCTGTACCTGAAGCCGAGCAAGGCTTACAAGTAGGCAGGATGATTGCGGCAAGAGCGCTTGGTATTGAAGTGCCGGGCATGACAGTAAACCGTTATTGCGCCAGCGGACTTGAAACCATTGCCATTGCTACAGCCAAAATAAGAACCGGGCAGGCTGACTGCATTATAGCAGGCGGCACGGAAAGTATGAGTCTTGTACCAACAGCCGGTTGGAAAACCGTGCCTGCCTATAGCATAGCAAACAGCGATCCTGATTATTACCTCAATATGGGACTAACCGCTGAAGCAGTTGCCAAAGAGTTCAACATAAGCCGCGAAGCACAGGATGAATTTGCTTTCAACAGTCACCAAAAAGCGCTGCATGCCATAAAGAATGAGTATTTCAAAAACGGAATCCTTCCTATAAATGTGGAGCAGGTATATGTAAATGAAAAAGGGAAAAAACAAACCAAAAATTATATAGTTGATACTGACGAAGGACCACGAGCCGACACTACAATGGAAGCCTTGGCAAAACTGAAGCCTGCATTCGCAGCAGGTGGCACCGTTACTGCGGGCAACGCTTCCCAAATCAGCGATGGGGCCGCGTTTGTAATAGTAATGAGTGAAAAGATGATCAACGAGCTGGGCTTAAAACCTATAGCACGCCTTGCCGGTTGTGCCAGCGCAGGCGTACATCCCAGGATAATGGGCATAGGTCCTGTGGCGGCTATTCCGAAGGTATTGCAGCAAACTGGTTTGTCGCTTTCGCAAATTGATTTGATTGAGTTGAATGAAGCCTTTGCATCGCAATCGCTGGCAGTAATAAGGGAAGCGGGATTAAATTCCGATATTGTAAATATTAATGGTGGCGCTATTGCGCTCGGTCATCCGTTGGGTTGTACCGGCACTAAACTTACTATACAGATAACGCACGATATGAAGCGGCTTAATAAAAAGTACGGCATGGTAACCGCTTGTGTTGGCGGCGGGCAGGGCATTGCCGGAATAATTGAAAATGTTACCTGAATAATTCATCACATTTTCAACACATGAGAAAACAAAAAAGGTTGCGGATGACGCGACCTTTTTTGTTGGTGGTTGCAATACTAAAAATGTGCATGTTTTTTGGGTACCAACAATATTGCTACTATTAAGCATCGTTGTGTCACTCACTTGTGCGGTAGTAATGCTATTGAGCAAGTTAACACATCCATGCCCAAATTTATGCTGCATATAGTATAAAACACCGGCAACCGGCCACTGGCAACCTGAAACTTGTAACCTGCCACTTGCTACTGCCCACTCGCTCAATAGCATTACTACCGCACAAGTGAGTGACACAACGATGCTTAATAGTAGCACTACCGCCGGTCCCAAAAAATCAACACATAAAATTGCACTTCGCGAAATAATAGATTACCATTAACAATCATCACCACCATCAACTACTTAAAATCCTCTGCACTCACACCTTCATTGATCTTCACACTTTTTACCGTGCAGTTAATTGTGGACCTGTTACCACCGGCTTCCACTGTCATATCGTTGGAATATGGAATGTAGATGTCGTTCACCTTTGTATAATTTCCATAATCACGGGTTTGTATTAAATCCATTCCCTGGGCCTGAAACGAAATTTCTGTTTTCAAAAGATAGCCGGTGTTCACATCATAAAATTCTGCTGTTAATTTATTAGCGGGATCCGTAACTATAATCTTGTAGGCATCCTTCCCATTTATTTTTTCAGTACCTTTTACTTCCAGTTTGTAATTGCCGTTAGTATAACCAAGCTGACTGATTATATGGGTTTGCGCTTTCATAGCAGTAATTTCATCTGCCTGCATATCTTGTTTTTGACCCATTTGCGATTGGTATCCTTTCTCACCATCAAACACAGATTTCAATACAGTGTTACCATTCATCATCACTTCTGTAAGCGTTTTATTAGGATTCATTTGTTTGGAAACTGCATTCATTTTCATTCCCTGTGTTTCCATTTCCATATCAATCAGTATGGAGTTCACATTTTTTAAAGCAGCTTCTCCGCCAATTGCTGCAATGTATTTTGCAATAATTTCCTGTGCGGTTGCATTTACCACATTCGCCGAAGCAGAAGCGGTAACGGGATTAGCGTAACTATCATATTCTGATACGGGATAACCCATTTTTTCCAAACCGGCACGAACCTGGTCTGCCTTACCCACCACTACTACACGGGTATTAGCATAGTTGAAATATTTTTGCGCTACACGCTGAATATCGTTTACGGTAACCGCATTTACTTTTTGCAGATAAGTTTTATAAAAGTCTTTAGGCAAATTGTTGATGAGTATGCTGCTCGCAAAACCGGCTATGCGTCCGGGGTTTTCCATACCCAACGCAAAAGATCCATTGAATAAAGCTTTTGCACTCTGCAACTCTTCGGTGCTTACTTTTTCAGTACGTATTCTTTTTATTTCATTTAAAATTTCGGCTACCGCGCTATCCGCTTTTTCATTTCGCACAGATGCCGAAGCGCTGAATTTGGTTTGATAACGCCCGGCACTTACAGACGAATAAGCACCATAAGTAAACCCATGTTTTTCACGCAAATTCATAAATAAATAAGAACTAGAACCGCCGCCAAGTATGTAGTTAGCAAGCAACACAGGAAAATAATCCGGGTTACTCATAGACAGTTTTACAAGATTTAAAACTGTGATTTCAGACTGCACAGCGCTGGGCACATCCACAAGATCTATTTCGGTAGTGCGGGGATTAGCGACATCCGCGATTACAGGCAGCGTTAGTTTTGTTCCCTTCCAATCGCCAAAAGCTTTTATAGCTAATGCTTTCGCGGCCTCCGGTTTTATATCGCCCACAAAAGTCAAATAACTTCTTGATGGAGTAATATACTGTTTGTACGCGTCTTTAATATCATTAAGCGTAATCGCGTTTAGTGTAGTTTCAGATTCAAACTCACCAAACGGATTGTTCTTTCCATATGCCAACGCGTTTACAACCCTGCCGGAAATTGATTTCGCACTGCGTTCAGAAGCTTTTAATGCAGTTAGCGATTGTGATTTCAGTTTATCAAAAGAAGATTGTGAAAACACCGGATTACGCAATCCTTCGGCCATTAACATAAAAGCTTTGTCAAAATACCTGGTAAGCGCAGATGCGGATGCGCCGCCGGCATTCAATGCCACTTCTGCACCCATTTGCTCTACAGCTTCATCAAATTCGGCTTTACTGTGCTTTGTAGTGCCTTCATTTAGCATTTGCCCCATCAGGCCTATTTTGCCGGCTTTATCGCCTTCCTTCAGAGGACCGCCGTCTATAATAAATGAGGCCGACACTTTAGGCAAAGTGTGATTTTCTACCACCAGTACGGTTATGCCATTTGGTAATATATATTTTACCGGATCAGCAATGGTTATTACCGGGGCCGGGCCGGCTTTAGGTCTTTTACTACGATCAATGGTTTGAGCCTGCGTTACATTCAATAAAAACGCTCCGGCTGCTATGAAGAATATTTTTTTCATTAGAGTTTTTTTTCTGTGTGAACTGAATTAAGATTAGTAATTCAAGCTTTCAAACCGGCAATAATTATAAGCCGCGCTTTTTTGAATTTTGAATTATTTCTTTGGCAGGTAATACAATACTACCCTTTGATTTTTATTAAGATATTTTTTGGCTACATCACGAATTTCTTCGCGGGTAATGGAGCGTACCAGCTTCAATTCTTCATTCACTTCATTGGTATTTTTATGGAATGTATAACCATTGGCCAGGTTTTCCGCCACACCAATCATTTTTTGATTAGAGCTTACATAGTTGTTTTCAAACTGGTTTTGTAGTTTTTGATAATCTTCCTGGCTTATCAGTTCTGTTTGCAGTTTCGCAACTTCTTCATCAATATCTTTTAACAGGTCTTGCGGATTCGCATTGCCGTTGGGTAATGCCAACGTAATATAGGCGCCATAGTCTTCCAACGAATAATTAAAGGCAGCTACCTGTAAAGCGTTTTTCTTATCATCCACCATTTTTTTATACAGCTTTGAGCTGGCGCCGCCGGAAAGAATTCTACTAACCATTTCCAGCACTTTGGAATCGCGGGTAGTAAAGCCGGGAGTTCTGTAAGCCGCGAATATGGCCGGTATTTGAATATTGGCATCATAAGCCGTATCAATAATTTCTTTTGTAATTGGCGCTTCTTTTATATGCTGGTGCACCACAGGCTCACCTTTTGGTATATCGCCAAAATATGCTTCAACGAGTTTTTTAGTTTTAGCTTCGTCAATATCGCCTGCAATCACCAGTACCGCGTTGTTAGGCACATAATACTTTTTGAAAAAAGCTATAAACTCATCCAGTTTTGCCGCATCCAGGTCTTCCATAGAGCCTATTGTTTGCCAGCGGTATGGGTGTTGAGTAAATAACCGTTTGAAAATTTCTTCTGCAAATTTGCCGTAAGGCTGATTATCTACACCCAAACGTTTTTCTTCTTTTACCACTTCATTTTGCGTTCTAACGCCTTCTTCATTAATTACCGGGTGTAGCATTCTTTCGCTTTCCAGCCACAGGCCCAGCTCCAACTGGTTAGATGGAAATATTTCAAAATAAAAAGTTCGGTCTTGTGAGGTATTCGCATTGTTTTGTCCTCCGTTACCGGACACAATTTTCATAAACTCACCACGCTTAATGTTTTCAGAACCTTCAAACAGAAGATGTTCAAAAAAATGGGCGAAGCCGGTACGGCCAACTAATTCATCTTTCGACCCCACATGATACATAACACTCACTGCTACAACAGGTGCCTTTTTATCCTGGTGCAGCACCACATGCAACCCGTTGTTAAGGTCGTATTCTACGAATTTTACCTGTTGAGCTATTGCTCCGGCGCTAATACAAACGACCGCAGCGAAAAGGGTCAGTTTCCTTTTATTCATGTTTAGCTAAAATTTAAGTTGCTAAAGCTACTAATAGTCATTTATTCACCCAAATTCAATGGGCAGTTGAAAATTGAAAGTTGAAAGGCAACTCCTAACCAATCCTGTTTAATACAGCTTCTCTACTACCCACTGCCAGCTCGCTGAATAGAACTACTGCCGTACAAGTGAGTGACACAACGATGCTTAATAGTAGCACTGCGGCCGGTTACATAAAAGTTATGAGTCATGAGTTGTGAGTAATGAGTTGTGAGTAATGAGTTTTGAGTTTTGAGTGAGAAGATGTAACTGGCAACTGTCTTCTGACCCCTGATTTCTCTACTGCCAACCGCCTACTGCCCACTGCTTACTGACAACTAATTTCCATACAACCACACATTCATTTATATTTGCTTTCTTTTAAACTCTGTATATATGTTCAACAAAAGAATTAAAGTGAAGCAATTGCTGGCCACTGCAGAAACGGGCCAGGACGTTACAGTAATGGGTTGGGTGCGCACATTTCGCAACAACCAGTTTTTGGCGCTTAACGATGGCAGCACAAATAATAATATACAGATCGTTTTGGAACTTGGCCGATTTGGCGAAAACCAGTTGAAACGCCTTACCACCAGCGCTTCTGTAAAAGTAACAGGTGAAGTGGTACCAAGCCCGGGGAAGGGCCAGAAAGTAGAACTAAAAGCGAAAACTTTAGAAATTTTGGGGGATAGCGATGCGGAAAAATATCCTTTACAACCCAAAAAACACAGCCTGGAATTTTTAAGAGAAATAGCGCATTTGCGGTTTCGCACCAATACGTTTGGATCTGTTTTCCGTGTGCGCCATTCGCTGGCTTTCGCCATTCATAAGTTTTTTAATGAAAAAGGTTTTGTGTATCTGCATACGCCTATCATTACAGCCAGCGACGCGGAAGGCGCGGGAGAAATGTTTCGTGTCACTTCTCTGCCTTTTGATAACCCGCCGCGCAATGAAGATGGCACTATAAACTTTAAAGAAGATTTCTTCGGACGAGCCACAAACCTTACTGTAAGCGGCCAACTTGAAGGCGAGCTGGGAGCTACAGCGTTTGGAGAAATATATACTTTCGGGCCAACTTTCCGTGCCGAGAACTCTAATACCGCCAGGCACCTGGCAGAATTTTGGATGATAGAACCGGAAATGGCTTTCTGCGATTTGGAAGATAATATGAACCTTGCCGAAGAGTTCATCAAATATATCATTCGCCATGCGATGGAAAACAACCGCGAAGATCTTGAGTTTCTTGCGCAGCGCCTCGCGGAAGAAGAGAAACAAAAACCTCAGGCAGAGCGCAGTGAAATGGGATTAATTGAAAAGCTGGAATTTGTAGTGAACAATAATTTCGAACGTATTACTTATACTGAAGCGATTGATATACTACTGCAATCACCGGCTTATAAGAAGAAAAAATTTCAGTACGATGTGAAGTGGGGTATAGATATGCAAAGCGAACATGAACGCTACCTGGTGGAAAAACATTTTAAGAAACCGGTAATCGTTACTAACTATCCGCAGGAAATTAAAGCATTTTACATGCGCCAAAATGACGATGGAAAAACCGTGGCTGCAATGGATATACTGGCGCCCGGCATCGGCGAAATTGTTGGCGGCTCGCAAAGAGAAGAAAGGATGGACAAGCTTGTATCACGCATGAACGACATGCATATACCAAGCGAAGAACTATGGTGGTACCTTGATACCCGCCGCTATGGCAGCGTGCCACACGCCGGATTCGGACTGGGTTTTGAGCGCATGGTTCAATTTGTTACAGGCATGACCAACATCCGCGATGTAATCGCATTTCCAAGAACCCCGAAAAGCGCTGAGTTCTAAATATTCAAATAATCATAAAAGCTTTTGCCGCATTGAGTTGCGGCAAAAGCTTTTTTTGAATCGTTTTTAGTAGCGCTGATTTTAGAATTTTTTTATTATGCAACCAACGGTAGCCCCCTGATTGGGCTTTGGTTGTGTCACTCACTTGTACGGTAGTAATTCTAATCGCCAAACTAAAACATTTACAGCGCTAAAAAATTAAAAATCACTGTCAACTTTTCCGGCTTTTATCAATACAGCCATTTGATCGGCATTTTGTTCTGTTACTGTATAGCGCTTCACATCATTGATAGTAGTTTCATCAAGTGCATCAATCATGTTCCTATAAGTAGAATTTGCAGTGGGGGTGATTATAAACATCAGATCTTTTGAATGGCCTGCTTTTTTTTGCTCCAATGCAATTTTCTTTGCACGAATTATTGCTCCTATGCCTGTTTGTTCATCGTAAGTAGTAAAGCCGCAACCGCCGTTCTTTAAGGCATCATTAAGAATCCCATGATAATAAAACAGTTTATTGTCCTTTCCGGGAATAACGGTAAGTGTAGCGCTTTCGCCGCTAACAGTACCAGAACCGTCTGCAGGCAGAAAAAATTTTAAGGCTCTTGCTTCTGTCCATGTTGTGGTAAGTATAAAAAACGTGATCAGCAAAAAGCCAAGGTCAACCATTGGTGTAAGATCAACTCTTGTAGAGTGTATTTTTCTTCCATGCTTAGATGTGCCCGTGGTTAATTGAATGTCTGCCATAACAAATCGTTTATTACTATGATGCAGGGAAGTAATGATTCCATAAAGCTAGCCAATTGTAAATGGGCAGCTTGCCATAAAACTTTCAGATTTGAATATGGATTTGATATTAGCGCATATTTATAACCGTTATAATAACACTATAATTATAAAATGTGAAACAGACAGCTTCAAGGTCACACCTAAAACCAATTTCAACCCAAATGGCGCAGGTGATATTTTAATTGATGATTAGAATTACTACAGTTGAAGTGAGTGACACAACCAAAGCCCAATCAGGGTTCTACCGCTGGTCCCATAACAATAATTTCAAAAAACCATACTGGTATTTTCTGGCGGATCGGTTATTCCTTGTGTGTAAAAAACACCTGTGCATTAGCCACCACCGGATGATTGGGATTGCAATTGATAAGGAACAAATAACAGGCGACTGACGACATAAGAATGTCTAACTGCAATGCATCATTTGTACAACAATATACTTTTCTGAAATGTTCTTTTATTGGAATACCCAACGACACACAGGCTTTTAACGTTCTTTCCAAAGGTTCTTCAAAAGAATATTTTTCTTCGAAATCAAGCCGCGATACAATTTCTTTTAAAGAGTAAGAAAGCACCGGCATTGGCTCGGGAATAAATGTTTCCTGCTGTATTACCTCATCAAGGTAGTCGTATATTTTAAGCATTTGTTGTAGTTTTTATCTGCGCCAATTGCATAAATAACTCTTTTTCTTGTGGCGTTAAATGAGTTGGTATATGAACAACCATTTTAACGTATAGGTCACCTGCCACTTCAGGCTTATTATATTCCGGCATTCCTTTGCCTTTTATGCGAAACACTTTTCCACTATCTGTTCCGGCAGATATGTTTATACTAATGACCGCACCCGACAACAACCGGATATTTGTTTTGCCACCTAACACCGCGGTATATAAATCAAGTGAAACTTCTGCGTAAATATCTTTCCCTTTCAATTCAAAACCTTCTGTGGGAGTAAGCTCTATGCTAATAAGCAAATCGCCATTGGGCCCGCCGTTTCTGCCAGGCGCTCCTTTTTCCTTTAGTCTTATTATCTGACCAGCATACAAACCGGGCTTTAATTTTAAATTTAGTTTACTGCCATTCACTTCCACCTGGTGGCTGCCCCCTGTATAAGCATCGCGAAGGCTAACCTGCATTGTAGCGTGAACGTCCCTTCCTTTTAAAACCTGAGTAGAACTTTGCCCTCGACGGCCTGCAGATTTACCAAATAACGTTTCAAAGAAACTTGAAAAATGATGCTCCCCTTCTTCGCTTCCAAAGAAATCGTTCATATTGGTATAGTGCTGCCGATTTCCTGCATTTTGCCAGTGGCTCCAATCAAAATTTTCAGCTTTACCGCCATGCTGTTCATACTGTTTCCAATTTTCACCAAACTGATCATACTTCTTTCTCTTTTCCGGATCCTGCAAAACTTCGTAGGCTTCTGATATTTCCTTAAATTTTTCCTCAGCCTCTTTGTTGCCCTGGTTCTTATCAGGATGATAACGCACTGCCAGCTTGCGATACGCTTTTTTAATTTCGGCCGCTGTAGCAGTTTTATCTATACCCAAAATTTTGTAATAATCTTTAACATTCATAGCTTAAAACAAACAGTTAAATACGGTAGAAGGTTGGGCGTTTGTATAAAGAAGACTGGTATAAATTTAAGAATTTGTCAACAAATAAAAAGAACGGATCATTTGATAAATAAAGTTTGGAACAGGGTAAGCGATTTCTGTAAAAAAAGAGCAGAAATTTGGGATGCGCCAAAATAAATAAGTTTAAACAACTTCAAGATAAAACGACATCTTTGCATCAATTTAATTGAAGAATTGCATGAGTACTATTAGGCGTCAGAGTATAATTTCATCCTTACTGATCTATGTTGGTTTCATTTTTGGCGCACTAAATACATTTTTGTTTGCAAAAAAAGGGGCATTCACTCCTGAAGAATATGGGCTGACGAGAGCTATTATTTCAGCAGGCACATTATTGGTGGGCTTTGCCAATCTTGCCATTCCTACTATCATTTATAAATTTTCGCCTTATTATAAATCCAATTTAAAAAACAAGGAAAACGATTTGCTTGGACTAAGCCTTGTATTCGCTCTTGTTGGGTTTACGCTTACAACCATTGCCGGCATTTTGTTTGAGCCGCTTATCGTTCAAAAGTTTTCAAACAAATCGCCACAACTTGTACATTATTATTTCTGGATATTTCCATATCTTTTTTTCCAATTGTTTTTCACCATTTTAGAAGCGCATTCATGGAGCTGCAAAAAAACAGTTGTTTCAAATTTTTTGCGTGAAGGTGTTTATCGCATTTCCACCACACTTCTCATATTTCTATTTCTTTGGGGGATAGTGGGCTACGATATGTTTATCAAGCTATTTTCATGCCTGCATGTCATTTGCGTAATTATACTGGTGTACTACCTCGCAAGCATAAAGCAATTTCATCTTTCATTTAAGATGAGCCGCGTAACAAAGAAATTCTGGAAAAAAATATTCGCGCTTTTTTCTTTTGTATATGCAGGAATGCTCATTAACACTATAGCCGCAACCATCGATAGTTTAACTATTTCAAGTTATATAGGCATGGCGGCGCTGGCCGTATTCGATCTCAGCACTTATATTTCCAATATCATAAGCGTTCCGCAAAAAAGCGTTGTTTCCATTAGTATTCCCTTTTTATCAGAAGCCTGGAAAAATAAAGATTTTCCGGCCATTCAGCGCATTTACACAAGAAGCAGTATCAATTTATTACTGATCTCAATTTTTATATTATCGCTTATATGGCTCAACTATGATAACATTATGAACCTGCTTCCACTCAATCCAATTTTCAAAGAAGGAAAAACGGTGGTGTTAATTTTGGGAATCAAGTTTATAATAGATATGGGAACCGGCGTAAACGCTCAAATAATAGGCACCTCCACGTACTGGCGTTTCGAATTTATCTGCGGAGTAATATTGCTATCATTAATCACACCACTAAATCTGATTCTTGTAAAAAAAATAGGAATTAACGGTGCGGCATATTCCACGCTTATTTCATTTACAATTTATAATATTATCCGGCTGTATTTTCTATGGGCAAAATTTAAATTGCAGCCATTTTCATTAAAAACAATTTATGCATTACTAATCGCAGCCGTTAGTTATATCATAGCACATTTCTTATTTGGTCATATGCATTCGTGGCTAGCCATTTTTTTAACAACTATGGTATATACGGTACTGTTTGCATTCGGAACAATCTACTTTAAAATTTCTCCCGACATTGCACCGGTCTTCCAAACAATAAAAAATCGTTGGAATAAATGGACTAGGCGCATATAAAGAAATCAGTGGCTTTTATTTATCACCGATTTTTTAGTGCGATTTTATATATGTGGGACGGGCGGCATTGCTACTATGAGGCTTCGGTTGTGTCACTCACTTGTACGGCAGGAATGCTATTCAGCAAGTTATGAGTTTTGAGTTTTGAGTAATAAGTGCTTTTGTTTTGGCTTGCAATTAGTGTATAAAGCATTCTCAATTCTCAATTTATTCTCAATTCTCCACTAAACTCACCTAATCCCTGCCTGATCACTACAGGAGTTTCCTGTGTACAATCTATTACTGTAGAAGGTTTTATTCCACCAATTCCGCCATCTATTACAATATCCACTTTGTTTTTAAAATTCTCATACATCAATTCCGGATCTGTATATTCTTCTACCATCTCGCCGGGTAAAGAAGTGCTAAGCAGGGGATGCCCTAATTCTTTAATAATAGTTTTTGCTATAACGTTGTCGGGCACACGTAAACCAATAGTGTCTTTTTTACTCTTTAAAATTTTGGGTACTTGTTTACTTGCAGGCAAAATAAAAGTATAAGGTCCCGGCAAATAAGTTTTCAAAAGCCTGTACAGAGGCGTGGATATGCTTTTAGTATATTTACTCAAATCGCTCAGATCATAACAAATAAACGACAACCGGGCTTTGTCCGGCTGAATTTGTTTTATCTGGCAAATTCTTTCAATGGCCTGAGGTTTGAATATATCACAACCGAGACCATAAATAGTATCTGTAGGATAAATGATAACCCCACCGTCATTAAGACATTCCACAATGGTTTTAATGTTTCGCTGTTGTGGATTTTCAGGATGAAGACGTAGAAGCATATTACTAAATTAGTTAAATTTAAGTTTGATTTCTACCTGAAAAATATTTTACTCAAATACTTTAACACCATACGGATATAATTTTTATAAGTAAAAATTATCTTTTATGCAATTAGAACCTGTGCTAAAGGTTGAAAACATACGACCTGAAGATTTCAAAAAAACTTACTACTTTACCATGAAACCAGTGGTAATTTCCGGTGTTGCCAAAAAATGGAACGCTTACCACAAATGGAAGTGGAATTATTTTAAAGAAGTGGCAGGAAATGTGGAAGTGGGCGTGTACAACAATAAGAAAAGCGATGCCCGCACTCCTGTAAACAAAGCTGACGGCTACATGAAATTTGGAGACTACCTCGATCTAGTAAAGCAAGGCCCGGCAAAACTTCGCATTTTTCTCTTTAATTTATTTCAGCATGCGCCGCAACTGGTAAATGATTTTGCATGGCCTGAAGAATTAATGAAAGGCTTTGTAAAACGGTATCCTATGCTATTTGTAGGCGGCGCCGGCTCTGTTACACATATGCATTTCGATATAGACCTGTCGCACATTTTGCACACACAATTTGTTGGCAGAAAAAGAGTTTTATTATTTCCTTTTGAAGAACAACACAAGTTATACCGCAAGCCGTGGGAAGTACTGAGCTTCGCGAATTTTGAAAATTATTACGATCCCGAAAAAAGCAAACTCGATCTTGAAAAGTTCCCGGAAGTGGCCAATGCCCGGGGTTATGAAGTTATTCTGGAACATGGCGATACGTTATTTATGCCTGCAGGATTTTGGCATCATATGGAATACATCGATAGCGGTTTTGCCATGAGCCTTCGGGCTTTGCAAGCTTCTGTAATAGGAAAGCTTAAAGGCGCCTGGAACCTTTTTGGAATGCGCAATATAGATTCACTTATGAAAAAAGCGGCTCCTGAATGGTGGTATAACTATAAACGTGAAAAAACATTTGATGTTGCAAAAGCTTCATAACGAAGAAGTATGCACGGTTTTTTCCGCACCATTCTACTTTGTGCAACTCCTGTTGAAAAAAAACAATAAGGAAGTATTTAAAAAACGCTTGCATTTTACTTAAACAGTACTTATTTTTAAGCCTAGGTGAATAGTGCCGAGTGATAATATGTATCCAATCCTTTTAACCCGGAATTTCCAATTTCCATCAATTATTAAATGGTATAATAAAATTTACCCTAATAAATCCATTTCCTGAACGCAGTTAAAATAATTATTTAAGACTTTACCCCCTTAACCCGGTCCCTCTTACAAACTACATCTTGATATGTACATAAACGTTAGTATTCTCTATTGCAAACAATTTTTTATTGATAAATCAGAGACACTAACCTCTTTCTTTTTGTGGTTTCAGAGGTAAGCACAGGCCGGCGATTTCAATCGCTGGCAATTCTTTAGTGGAATGCTAAAAGTGATTACTTAATTGAGAATGCTCTGCAAAGCTTGTAGCCTTGCAGCACAATATTGTTTGCTATTCAACATACGTTGTGCTAATATGTCGAGTAGCATGCCGATGGAGAATACCATAGCTCAATAGAAATTCAACTGATGAACGGAGCGTCGCAAGCAAAGCCCAATCAGGGCTCTGCAGCCGACCTAATAAAATTAATTGCCTATCGTCCACACTTCGCCGCCATGAAGCAGTTTATCCAGGTTGCCTTCGCCTTTTACCGCAATGACTTCTTCTATTTGCAGCCTCATTGCATCTTCATAGCAAGCTCTTTCAGCTTCATAAAAAACGCCAAACGGCCTTGGCAGATGGCCTGCATTACGCGGATCATCAAACATGCGCACAAGTATTTGCGCTTTATAAAAATCCTTTTCATCATGAATCCACAAATCATCAGCGCTTGCATTTTCACCAAGTTGTACCACTACAGGTCTAAAACCATCAAGCTTTATACCTTTATTTTGTGCCGCTCCAAACAGCAACGGTTTACCATGTTCTAAAAAGATAGTTTCTTCCGGCTTGGAACTTTTTTCGGTAAATATTTCAAAAGCGCCATCATTAAAAATGTTGCAGTTCTGATATATTTCAAGAAATGAAGCGCCCTTATGCTGATGGCTCCTGGTAAGCATTTCCTGCAGGTGTTTGGGATCGCGATCCATACTGCGGGCCACAAAACCAGCATCGGCGCCCATTGCCAAAGCAAGGGGATTAAAAGGATGATCCAGGCTGCCGTATGGAGTACTTTTTGTTATTTTATTTGCTTCTGAAGTGGGCGAATACTGACCTTTTGTTAAACCGTAAATCTGGTTATTGAACAACAAAATATTTACATCAAAATTTCTGCGTAGCAAATGAATGGTATGATTACCGCCAATGCTAAGGCTATCGCCATCGCCGGTTACAATCCAAACGCTTAATTCGGGACGCGAAGCTTTCAAACCCGATGCGATAGCTGTAGCGCGACCATGAATCGAATGCATGCCATATGTGTTCATATAGTACGGAAACCGGCTGCTGCAACCAATGCCGGAAATGATCACAATATTTTCTTTAGGAATACCCATGCCCGGCATTATTTTTTGAACCTGGGCCAAAATAGAATAATCACCGCAACCCGGGCACCAGCGTACTTCCTGGTCGGTAGCAAAATCCTTTGCAGTGAGCATGGGTTTGGGATCGGTATCAACAGTTGACATGTATATTTATTTTTTATAGCAAAATGTTTTGCAAATTTCCTCAATAATTTTCAATTACCGCCTATAGATTTTCGTTGTTTTGTCATTGTTTTGTCATCTGAAAACTGTTACTTTATAATCAAATTCCAAAAAATTTTTACTATGAAAAAATCGAAATATCACATAGTTATGATTGCCCTAATTGCAATAGTAACAATTTGCGTAGCCGCCACTTCTCCCACCGAAAAGCAAAAGAACAATTTAAAGGTACTTCCAAAAGACATCAGCCATGAAAACCTCGAAAAAGTAATGAAGGATTTCAATAAGGCTTTGGGTGTTAAGTGTAATTTTTGTCATGCTCCATCTGCCACCGATCCGCAAAAACTTGATTTTGCAAGCGATGCAAAACCTGAAAAACTCGCGGCAATTGATATGATGCGACTTACTTTGAAAATCAACAAGAAATATTTTCATGTAAAGAACGCTTCTTTAACAGATGCGTTGCCGGTTAGCTGCAACACCTGCCATCATGGTGTGGCAAAACCGGAATAGAAATAATTTCATCTCTTCCTTTTTTACATCTGCAAAAAGTAATTTAGAAACTACTTGCGTTAATACTTTATGATACCGGCTGTGGTATTTACCAAGGTACCGGTTATATTATTTAGGTACTGGTGAAAGCTGTAATCTTTTTATGGTACAAACGACAGCTTTTCATGGCATCATCGTTGCGTCGCATTTCATTCATCTGTAGTATTTCATGGCGGCATTGGGCTGCATTAACTCCGGTCGGCCCGTGAAGCGACCTGAACGAAATTAAAAAGCTCATGAAATATTTTATATTTACTACTTTTTTTAGTAAATTCATACTAAATATTTTATCATGAAAACCCTGGCCGCGAAAAATATAGCTTCTTTCATTCCTCATTATCCGATGAATGAATACCTGCTTGTTCTTAGTCCACACGAAGAACTGCGAAATAAAATAAAAAAGATAAAGCAGGAATTTTACAATAAATATGAAGCGCCATCTGCGCTGGGAGGTAAACCATATGTGGCATTGGTAAAATTTATGCAACGCAGTATGGTGGAAGAGCGCATCATTAGCAGGTTGAAACCGGTGGCAATGGGCTATCCTCCTATTAAAGTGGAACTTAAAGATTATGCCGCTTTTCCAACGCATACCATTTTCATAAATGTAACTACTAAGATGCCCATAAAAAACCTTGTAAGCGAAATAAGATCTTCCGCACAGCTTTTGATGAAACCGGACAAAGACAACAAACCATATTTTATTGATGATCCACATATTACAATAGCCCGCAAACTACTGCCCTGGCAATTTGAAAAAGGCTGGCTGGAGTTTTCACACAGGGAATTTACCGGACGTTTTATAGCAGACTGCATGCTTCTGCTGAAAAGGCCGGAAGGCGAAAAAGCATATCAAATATTACATCGTTTCGAATTTCAAAATTTACCGGTTTCTACAAAACAAGGTGTGCTATTTTAAACAGTAACCATGAACAATGAATCTGCGAACCGGTGTTCTGATAACACCGGCGACAAACTAAATGCTTACCTGCACGGACGCGGCGCCCAATTCAACACAAAAAATAAATTCTTAAAAGACGAACGCGTTCGGGAACACATTGAAGGCATTGACGACTGGACGGAAGAAAACCCAAAAACACAGTATATAATTACTGAAGCAAAATCAATTGTAAATAAAGTGGAAAGCCCGGATGTGAGCATGTTATACAGCATGAACCCTTACCAGGGCTGCGAACATGGTTGCATTTATTGTTATGCCAGAAATTCATTCGAATATTGGGGCTATAGTGCAGGAATAGATTTCGAGAGTAAAATTATAGTTAAGAAAAATGCTCCGGAATTGCTGCGAAAATTCCTGATGAATCCAAAATGGGAATGTGTACCAATAGGACTGAGCGGCAACACAGATTGTTATCAGCCTGCCGAAAAAAAATTTGGCATCACCAGAAAAATGCTGGAAGTGTGCAACGAATTCAATCAGCCTGTTGGAATGATTTCCAAAAACGCAGGTATGCTTCGCGATAAAGATCTGCTGAAAGAAATGGCGGAAAAAAAACTTATTTCCATACTGGTTTCCATAACATCGCTCGATGAAGAATTAAGACGAGTTATGGAACCCAGAACCGCAACTGCTTCGCAAAGGTTACGGGTAATAAACGAACTTAGCAAAATTGGGGTGCGCATGGGCGTTATATCTGGCCCTATGATTCCGGGGCTGAACGACCACGAAATGCAGCGCATTATGAAAGCTGCTGCCGAAAACGGCGCCACCTTCTCGGCATATACTTTTATACGTTTGAACGGCGCTATAAAATTTTTGTTTCACGACTGGCTGTATAAAAATTTCCCGGATCGTGCTAATAAAGTATGGCATTTGATAGAACAAAGTCATGACGGAAAAGTGAACGACAGTCGCTTCGGATTGCGCATGCGCGGTGAAGGCAATATTGCGAAAATGGTTTCTCAGCAATATAAAAAGTATGGAAAATTATATGGTTTAAACGCGGAACGCTGGAAACTGGATACAACAAATTTTAGACGACCCGGTGAGCAGATGAAGTTATTTTAGGAAGTGGGCATACAGTTGAGAATTGAGAGTGGAGAATTGAGAATGCCTTACACACTGATTGCAGGCTAAAACAAAAGCAACATGTCACGTCCTGAAAAAAGTAGACAATTTTTTAGTTGTTTATCCCACACATGGAGCTAACATATAGAGCAGCACCGTTGTTTAACAACAACTCTCTTCTGATATCTGACATCTGATCTCTCTACTGCCAGCAGCCCACTGTAAACCGCCCACTAAAGTTACTACCGTACAAGTGAGTGACACAACGATGCCTAATAGTAGCACTACCGCCGGTTTCATAATAAAAACTTCCAAAAATTATGGATGCATAATTTTTGGAAGTGCTATTCTAAAAAATTTAACTGATTATTTCAGTGGTTTTATGATACCAAATTTTAGACCATACTCTGTGAGGTATTCTTTTATTGGATACCTTGATGAATAGTTGGGTTGTAACTGATAGCGGAATTGCGGTCCGACCTGCCATTTTACACCTCTCTTGGTGGTATGTGAAATATATACTTCCATACTTGCTGCATAGTTCCATTTGCGCACCAGCGAGCGTTCTTTCACATAATTATTGTAATCATTGGATAGCAGGTATGTGCTGTTTGCCATTACGTAAAACGGCTGAAAGGTGGCTGCAGTATTCAATTGCAAACGGTCGTCGCCAATTATTTTTATATCAACACCCACAGGCATGGATATCTGAAAATACCTGTTATGCAACGATTCGCGCATGTAGCCGTTTTGGTTGCGCAGATAAGTAAAGGCGGATATCGTATCGCGTCTGCCGCCATAAGGCGTATTCAGCGCTATTGTAGCCTTTTCTCTTGAAAAAGTAAATGCCTGTATATTGTAACCGTTTACATTCAATTGTAATCCGGCTTTCAGCGAAATGCTTTTTGATAACGGGAACAATAAAGAAGAACCGGCTTCTATACCAATGGAGGGCGAATGATTCACAAACCTGTTTACATCATGATATGCAAAGATTGGCAGTTCCTGATTTGTATTAGTTTGATCTTCCATTTTTCGAAAACTGATACTTGGCGAAAAATAATATTGCAGGCTTACCGGCCTTTTTATACTGGTTTTCACAATAGGTACGCTTGTAAATACCGGTTCGGTAATTTTTGGTTCATCCTTGCTTACAATACTTTTTGCATCTATATTGTGTACTCCGGCAGATGTAATATTAGCTGTTACTACCGGTATTGCGGTGTTGTTTGCCGTAGGGGCTATATTATTGTATTTAGGTATTATTTCCTTTTTTGTATTTCCGTATGGTTCAAGTGGCCGGTATAAATTATTATCAGCAAAAAGCTTTGTATCGGTATCCGGCTGTTGTTTTTCCAGGCCAACAGTGGCAGGCTCTAAAGCGGAATGGGTTAATTTATCCACCAGGGCTTTTGGGAAAATTAAGTTTGCGTTGTGAAGCCACCTGTAAGTGTTTGTTTGTGGCAAAAAAACAGGCGACGGAATAGTTGCGTTTGATTTACTGGTAAAATCGAGGCCGGTTTTTATTTGCTTCAGGAAATTATTTGTGGCTAGTTCATTACTGATCCGCGATCCCGGCATTTCATGTTTACTGGTTTTAAACAGAATTACCTGATCGCCGGTGAACAGGAATAACATTAGGAACAATAAAGCAGCCATCATACGCTTTTTGGGAGGGTGCAAAGTATTGTAAATCTTTTTCCACACTTCGTCTGATGCGTATAACCTGTGCTGATCCGCTTTGCTTTTCAAAAACTGTTCAAATTCGTCGGTATAAAAGTCTCTGTCCATTTCTACAAGCAATTTTTTGGGTACACATGCAAGCGTTGCTGTTATTTTGCGAAAACTGCCAGCAGTCTTGTTTTTGGTTTTGGTTTCTGCATAATTTTCTTTTTCACCAATACTTCCTCAAGCATTTGCCTGGCCCTGGTATATTGAGAGCGGCTGGTACTTTCTTCAATATCCAGCATCCCGGCAATTTCTTTATGGGAGTATCCATCAATGGCATACAGGTTCAACACCGTTCGATAACCTACCGGTAGCAGTCTTATACATTCTACTACTTGTTTAGCCTGTATTACTGATGGTATGATGTCTTCATGTATTTCAATACCGCCGGCATAAGTAATGTCAACGCTATCATTAAATTTTTTGTTCTTCTTGAGATGATTGATACAGGTGTGCACAATAATGCGCCTTATCCAACCTTCAAACGCACCCTGATTTTTAAATGTGTGTATCTGCGAGAACACCTTTATGAACCCCTCTTGCAGCATATCTTCAGCATCCTCTCTACTATGACTAAATCGATAACACACAGCGAGCATCTTAGGGCTATACTTGTTGTAAAGCTCTTTTTGCGCTGCGGCATTGTTGTGCAGACAGCCTTGGAAAATGGCATCCTCTGTCATAGTTTAAATTGCAGGATACTAATTTACTTAATTTTCTGCAATTATCACAAGTCTTTTTAAAACAAAAAGCAACCGTTTTTTGGTATTTTAAACGATTGCTTTTTATTATTTCTGACGACTTTATAGTATACAATTATTTTTTATACCAGCGGTATTGCTACTATTAAGCATCGTTGTGTCACTCACTTGTACGGTAGGAATGCTATTGGGCAGCCTCATCCCCGGCTCTTCTCCCAAAGAGAAGGGGGTACTGCGCACAAACCGGATATTCGTGGGCACAATAATTCTTTTCAGCTCTCATCTATAATCGCTTTCAGCGGCACATGCAATTAGCATTCTCAACTCTCCATTCTCCACTTATTTAAGCACTTTCAACTCTTAATTTTCAACTTTCAACTAATCAACACATCGCCAGTCATTTCCTTAGGTATGGGCAGACCCATAAAGGTGAGAATGGTTGGCGCTATATCGCCCAGTTTTCCTGGTTTCACGGCACCGTTCCAATCGTTGGAAATTACAAACAAAGGAACCAGATTTAGCGTGTGCGCTGTATTAGGCGATCCGTCTTCATTAATTAAATAATCAGAATTGCCGTGATCGGCTGTCAGCAATACTACATAATCGCTCTTAAGTGCAGCCGTTACTACTTTTTCAACGCATTTGTCAACTGTTTCCACAGCTTTGATGGCCGCTTTCCACACGCCGGTATGGCCCACCATATCCGCATTTGCAAAATTCAATACAATAAAGTCGGCAGATTTTTTTTCAATTTCCGGAACCAACGCGTCCGCCAGTTCGTAAGCGCTCATTTCCGGCTGCAAATCATAAGTGGCTACTTTAGGCGATGGTTTTAAAATGCGGCTTTCGCCATCAAAAGGCACTTCGCGGCCACCACTGAAGAAGAACGTAACATGCGGATATTTTTCAGTTTCCGCAATGCGAATTTGTTTTAACCCATGCTGCGCAATCACTTCGCCCAGGGTATTGTTAAGGTTGTCGTTTTCGAAAACCACTTCCACATTTTTGAAAGTTTTGTCGTATTCCGTCATGGTGGTATAATGCAGGTTCAGATGCTTCATACCTTGTTCCAGAATATCAATTTGTGTAAGCACTTCGGTTATTTCACGGCATCTGTCTGTGCGAAAATTGAAGCAAATTACCACATCGTCATTTTGAATGGTGGCTAGTGGTTTTTGAGCGGAATCAAGTATTACCGTAGGTTTTATAAACTCGTCGGTAATATCTTTTGCATACGAGTTTTCAACAGCCGCTATGGCATCGGTGGCTTTTTCGCCCATTCCATTTACCAGCACATCATATGCTAGTTTTACTCTTTCCCAGCGTTTATCGCGGTCCATAGCAAAATAGCGTCCGCTTACAGTAGCTATTTTACCAGTAGTTTTATTCAAATGTTCCTGCAGTTCAGTAATAAATCCAAGTCCGCTTTTAGGATCAGTATCACGACCATCAGTAAAAGCGTGAATAAATAAGTTATCCAGGCCTTCAGTTTGGCACATGGTAGCCAGCGCTTTCACATGATTGATGTGAGAATGGACACCACCATCACTCACCAGTCCCAGCAAATGCAAAGGCTTGTTGTTTTGTTTCGCATACTTTATCGCGTTCAGCAATATTTCATTTTTGTAAAAATCGCCTCCACGGATAGAAAGATTGATTCTTTGCAGTTCCTGGTTCACAATGCGCCCTGCACCAAGGTTAAGGTGTCCGACTTCACTGTTACCCATCTGACCTTCAGGCAATCCGACCATTTCACCACAGGTGGTTAGTGTAGTGTTAGGATATTTTGTATATAAAGAAGAAACAAATGGAGTTTTGGCGTGTTGAATTGCATCACTAGAAGGAACCTGTCCCAGTCCCCAGCCATCCATAATAATCAAAATCGCTCTCTTTTTTTGCATAGATTAAAACTGTTTTATTAAATGATTATGTCTATTTTTTAAAAAAAATTTGAATTTTACCCGGCAGAAAAAGAACGACGACTATTTCTTGGCAATACAATGGCAGATTTTTTCGCCAGGCATAAAAATTTCGCAAAGCAACCGCAGTTTTCTATAAAAAGCCACAATGAAAGGGCATTATTTTACAAAGGGCGGATAAAGTTATGCATAAACATTAAATTGGCATGTTTTTGGGATAAAATTGCATCAGAGTGCTTTTAACCTGCTGATCTTATAAATGAAATTTTAATTGTCTATGAAACTTATAATCACAGGGTTTTTGCTTGCCATAACACTTTTCATTCATAATGCGAATAATTCGGCATTTCAATCTGCCGAGTCGGAAATGGATTCTGTTGTAGCTGCTCTAAAATCTGGTGATGCAAACATACTTTCCCGTTTTTTTGATTCCCGGATTGATATCACTCTTCCTGATAAAAGCGATAATTTTAGTCGTACTCAAGCCCAAATGATCATCAAAGACTTTTTCAATAACAATGTTGTACAGAGTTTTGAACTAAAACATAAAGGCGAAAAAAACGGCTCCCAATATTGCATTGGTATTTTATCTACTAAAAACGGGAAATACCGCACTACATTATTCATGAAACTAAAAGGTGATAAACAACTTTTACAGGAAATAAGTTTTCAATTTACAGAAATGTAGATAATGGAGAGTGCTAATTGCATTTGCCGCTGAAAGCGATTATAGATGAGAGCTGAAAAGAATTATTGTGACCACGGATATCCGGTTTGTGCGCAGGACTCCCTTCTCCTTGGGAGAAGGGCCGGGGATGAGGCTGCTCAATAGCATTACTACCGTACAAGTGAGTGACACAACGATGCTTAATAGTAGCACTACCGCCGGTCCCCCAAAAAAAATATTGAATTATTGAAACTTCCGGGCATTTCCACATTATATCGAGCACATTTAAAACAAATAACAAACTCGTTCACAAAGCATTTTCAAATTTTCAAATTAGCACATTTTCAAATTCTATTCCACATTCTAATTACTTTTGCCGAATGTTAACGTACGAACAACAATTACTGCATTTAATAAAGGAAGCGCTTAAGGAAGATATTGGAGATGGTGATCACTCTACGCTTGGATGTATTCCTAAAGATGTGAAGGGTAAAGCCGTTTTGAAAATAAAAGAAGACGGCATTTTGGCCGGTGTGAATGTGGCCAAAACGATTTTTGAATATATGGAACCAGCCGCCAAAATCACGATCATAAAGAATGATGGCGAAGAAATGAAAACCGGTGAAACTGCTTTTGAAGTGGAAGCTGATGTGCAGACAATTTTACAATGCGAAAGACTGGTGCTGAATTGTATGCAACGCATGAGCGGCATTGCTACACTTACCAAATCTTATGTGAATAAGCTGAAAGGTTATAAAACAAAAGTGCTGGATACACGAAAAACCACGCCTAACTTTCGCATACTGGAAAAAGAAGCCGTGAGAATTGGAGGCGGCGTAAATCACCGCATGGGATTATATGATATGATTATGCTAAAGGATAATCATATCGATTATTGCGGAGGTTTGGAAAAGTCAATTAATAAAGCTTACGATTACGCACAAACGAAAAATCCTGCTTTAAAAATTGAGGTGGAAACCCGCAATATTGAAGATGTGAAAGTTGTGGTTGGTTGTGCAAAAGGAAAAGTCTTCAGAATAATGCTTGATAATTTCAGTCCTGCTCAAATTTCGGAAGCGCTTAAAATAATAAACGGACAGTTTGAAACAGAGGCTAGTGGAGGCATCAACCTTAATACGGTTGTGAGTTATGCCGAAACCGGCGTAGATTATGTGAGTGTAGGAGGATTGATACACCAGGCCAGGAGCCTTGATTTGAGCCTGAAAGCGGTTATAACAAAGTTGTAAAATAAAATGGTTCTCAATTATAATTGCTATACAGTATTTTAGTTTTCTGATTTTTTGAATAATTCTCTCATGAGCGGAAAAAAACAACATAATAAAGACGGCATTGTATACTCAACGGATCCCTCATTTTCATTTGAAGAGGAACAAGGTGAAATAGAAACTTTACCTGCTGAGAAGCAATTGCTGAAAATAAAACTTGACACCAAACATAGGGCCGGCAAGGCCGTTACACTTGTTGAGGGCTTTGTGGGCAAGGATGATGACCTGGAAATTTTGGGTAAACAACTTAAAAATTTTTGCGGAACAGGTGGCTCTGTAAAAGATGGTTGTATCATTATCCAGGGCGACCAAAGAGATAAAGCACTGCAGTATTTGCAAAAAAACAAGTATACCAAAACGAAGAAAATATAGAGCGCTATGAAGCATAGGTAGTTGAAATTGGCTGCCTGTTGTTTAGTAAATATCACATTTTACACCTTCTGCTTCATACCTCATACCTCACTACATTTTATGTTCAACTTTATTCTTTTATCAATGCAAATATTAACGGTTATCAGCGCTGTTGTTTCCGTAATTTCTTTTGTGTCATTTGCAAAAGCAAGGATGCGGGAAAATGAGCGCAGGGAACAGTTGTATAAAAAAATCCACTTTACGGCATTGGTAATTTTTTGCATTGCAGGCGTGGTGTTGCTCAATATGCTTGCTTCTATGGAGGTGCATTAGATTTTAGTAAAGTATTTTTTCTGTGCTCAATATATATTCTACCGTTGAACGGAGCGTCGCAACGGCCGCCCAATCATGGCTTCGCGGCTGGTTTCCAAAATAAATTTTCAGAAAAAAACTGTTAGTCTTTCCTTTTTTCCAAAGTGAAGCCAATGGTAGTGCCCACATCAGGAGTGCTGCGCACATGAATATTTTGACCATGAGCTTCCATAATATGTTTGCAAATGGAAAGGCCCAATCCGGCGCCACCTTTATCGCGACTGCGGGCTTTATCGGTGCGGTAGAAACGCTCAAATATGCGGTGAAGATGCGCTTTTTCTATGCCGATCCCATCGTCGCTGATTTCTACTAAAATGCGATCGCCTTCGGTTTTATAAACACTTGCCACAATATGTCCTTCCGATTTTCCATATTTACGTGCGTTATCAACCAGGTTAATAAGCACCTGCCTGATTTTTTCCTTATCGGCAAACACAGTAATGGGCGCTTCACATCCTTTTTTTATTGAACAGAAAATGTGTTTTTCGGTCAGCTTTATAGAAAGGGAATCGTACACATCTTTAATCAGATCCTGAATCACGAAATTTTGTTTGTACAAAATTTGTTCGCCGCGTTCCAGTTTAGAAATTTCATCAAGATCATTCATCAGGTGAACAAGCCTGTCGATGTTGCGGGAAGTATTTTCGAGAAATCGTTTCCGCACTTCCGGATTTTCCATAGCGCCATTTAAGAGAGTATCCACATAACCTTGTATAGCAAAAATGGGTGTTTTAAATTCGTGTGCAAGGTTTTGCAGAAATTCTTTTCTGTATGCTTCATTCTTTCTAAGGATTTCAATTTCCTTACTTTTCTGAACAGCCCATTTTTCAACGTCTTCGCTTACTTCATCAATACTTTTATGCGGAATTATGTATTTATAATAAACTTCTTCCTTTTTACTGGCCTTGGTTTGATAAATAAATTTATAAATCAGTTTTATGCGTCGATAAATAAATTGTTGTAAGAAAAACAGTATAAGAAAATAAGATACTATAAATAATAAAACAAGTGTGAGCAAAGCAATCCACCAGCTATCAACCAGGATCAAATTTGCGATAGCTACCAATACTGAAATTGAAATAGCATTAATAGCCGCTACCTGCCGGGGTGATAAATTTTTTGTTGAAAACATGCGTGTAAGTTAGAAAAATTAGTTGGAGGAAAGTAGATATCAGAACAAGTTATAAGTAGGCAGTAGAGAAATCAGAGGTCAGGCATCACTCATTACTCATTACTCACAACTCATAACTTTTATGTAACCGGCGGTAGTACTACTATTGAGCTTCGGTTGTGTCACTCACTTGTACGGCAGTAATGCTATTGGGCAAGTGGGTAATTGACAGTAGGCAGCAGAGAGATCAGAAGAAGTTTAACCACAATGTACACAAGGGTTGGTAGCCGTTCAGCCTACACTTGTGCTCCTTGTGATTTCCCTAGAGCGCTCCTTGTGGTTAAAAATTTTCCTCACAATTCAAATTTATATCCCACTCCTTTTACGGTGGTAATGCAATCGAGACCAAGCTTTTGGCGCACCTTTCTTATGTGTACATCAATGGTTCTGTCGCCTACAATTACATCATTTCCCCAAATCTGGTTCAAAATTTCGTTTCGAAGAAACACCCGTCCCGGCTTGGAGGCAAGTAAGTATAATAATTCAAACTCTTTTTTAGCCAGTACTATCTCTTCATCTCGCACCGTTACAATAAATTTTATGGGATCAATAACTATTTGATTATCTATAGAAATTATGTTATGTCCGTTCAGCTCAGCCGGTTTGTTTATTCTGCGGAAAAGTGCATTCACCCGGCTCAGTAGCAATTTCGGGCTAATGGGTTTATTTACATAATCGTCTGCGCCTTTATCAAATCCTTTCACCTGTGAGCTTTCATCACTCATGGCAGTTAAAAATATAATAAGGGTTTCGCTAAAAGCAGGTTGTGATCTTAATATTTCACATACTTCAACCCCCGTTTTTTTAGGCATCATCACATCCAGGATGATCAGGTCGGGTTTAACTTGCCTGGATTTTACCAGTGCATCGTCGCCATCTTTTGCCGTGTACACATCGTACCCCTCAGCTTCAAGGTTGTATCCAATAATTTCCAATATATCTGGTTCGTCGTCGGCAATAAGTACTTTTTTCCCTTTTGATTCCATTTAACAATTTGTTTACGCAAAGTTAATTTACAACATTATGTTCAAACAAATATTGCGATTATGAAATTGTTAAGCCCGAATTGAACAAATGTATATTACTATGTTAAGGTAGAACACAGATTGTATAGTAATTTTGCAGGAATTGGAACTAGTGAAATATGAATAAATTATTTGTTGCTATTTTAGGACTGGCATTATTACAAAGCCAAACAGTTAAAGCTCAATACGATTACCCTGTGGATAACAGAAGAATGCTTTTTCATGACGTTATTAACAAAGCCCAGAAAAAGATATTTGAGCTGGATGGAAAAAAGGATGCATCAATCTTTTTTTCAAAAGATGAAACGATCAACTTACAAATTGAGTATGCGTTGATAACCAGGATAGATCAACTGCAAAAAAATATTGAGCTTGATTCGGCGCTTTCCCATAACAATAAAATAAAATACCTGCGCGGTCTTGAAACATTGCTCAAGAGCTACATTGCTAATTTCCGGAAAAAAGATTTTCCTGTTACTATAGCACCCACTTTGGTAGGAAGCTTTGAGCAGGCTATGGCGCTTGATAAAGACAACCGTAGTATTGAACCGGTAGTGGCTGAAAACAGTTATGCCATTGGAAAAATCATTGTTGATTGTTTTGCATTTCCCGAAAATCCCGGGGTGCCAAACAGCAGGCTTATCCTGATAAGAAAGTATATTCTTTTGCACCCGCACGAAATTTTACCACTATTAAAATCTAACACCAGCCTTCCGTTTGCCGATAGTTTATTATTAGTAGCCGCTTACCGTGATCCAAGGCGCCTGTATGATTTTGCCGCGGCAAACGATAAGCTCGCCAACATGATCAGGGCTAATAAGGATTCGCTTATACAAACCGTGGTATTGCTCTCGCAAAGCAAAAGCGGACAAATGTATATGCCATTTCTCGATCTTTTATCAAAACAAAAAATAACCCTCGAAGAAATAGATAAGGTAAAAGATAATGATCTCAGCTATTACAAACTGCTGGTAAAAACCAGGATTGATTATGTGGGCAGAATGGTTGGGCCGCAGAAAGATACACCAATGGAAATGGAAGCGATCACCAAAATGATGATCACCAAAGCAAAGAATTATTTCATCACTCAAATAAATGGATTACACAACAGTCCCGATCCGGTGAGGTTCAGATGTTTAGAACCTTTAACTCCGCAGGAGCTATATTACCTGTGCGTGTTAGGAGAAGATGAAATTTACACTTCCAGTTATATAGGTGTGTATAACCGCATATTTCAACGCATGAAAGTGCCGCGTGGCGACAGCCTGATATTGAGTGTAAACGCAGACTATTTCAGGAAATTTATAAAAATGGCCGCGGCATATAATACGCTTGATGGTTTATTAAAATCGATGCCGAATGATAACGCGACTTCACTGATGCGGGCATTTATGTTTGGACTTGAGAAAACCGCTTCCGTTGAAAACATTGAAGACGCCGTGGATGTAGCCGATTCGTACAGTAGCATTTTTGAGAAGAATAAACAAGTGGCAGCACTAATGTTAAGCGAAGCAAATGCCAATTATGAACGTTGCAAAAGAAATGGCAACAAGAACGGTGAAGTAGTTTATATGCTTGAAAAAACTTTGTTCGAATCCGCTGACAGTACTAATAAAGTGGATCTTTCTGCAAAGTTGGGGATACCTCCCATTTTTAACATACACAATAAAGATCTGTTGAATGACAGTGGCCGCGTGGTGCAGGAAGTGTTTTTTTATGGCGATGAAGATAAGGACGGACAAAATTCTTATCAAAGTTTCATGAGCTTGTTTCGCGGAAGACCGGAATGGAGTATTAGCGATAATAATAATTGGACAACTATCAAATCAACCAAAGGCAAGCCTGTGTGGATATTTGCCAACAAGCCTTTGTATGGCGAAGACGATCCTGATGCGAAAGCGCAGGCCGCACTGAATGAGTACCTTGAATCGAAAAATCTGGAACCTACAATATTTGTACATCGCGGACACAGTTATCATGTAAAATCGTCATTACAGCAAATACAGCCTTCTGCAAAAATTGTGATACTCGGCTCCTGCGGAGGGTATAATAATTTAAGCCAGGTGTTAAACATAAGTGAGGATGCGCATATCATATCGTCAAAGCAAGTGGGTACAAAGTCTGTAAACGATCCAATATTAAAAGCAATCAATGATGAGTTGCTTGCAGGAAAAAATATCGACTGGCTGTCCTTGTGGAAAAAGCTCAGCAAGCAATTCACCGGTGAAGCAAAAGAAAGATTTGACGATTATATTCCACCATATAAAAACCTCGGAGCCTTATTTATAAAAGCTTACAAAAAACAGATGGAAACAGTAGAGTAGAATAATTAGTAATTAATAATGAATAATTAATAATAGGGTTGCTGCTTAGCGAGGAGCCAAATAACACTTGGCTTTATAGAACTGTTGATATCTCAGGCAGAATGATATTATGTGATTTTTTTTATGGAATCGGCGGTAGTGCTACTATTAAGCATCGTTGTGTCACTCACTTGTGCGGTAGGAACTTTAGTGGGCGGTTGGCAGCGGGCAGTAGAGAAATCAAAAGTCAGAAATCAGATATCAGAAGAGAATGTCTTGTTTCAGCTTTATCTAATATCTATAGCACTCTCAATTCTCCATTTATCCAACCTCATCCCCCCGGCCCTTCTCCAAAGGAGAAGGGAGTCCCGCGCACAAAGCGGATATTCGTAATCTCAACAATTTTTTCCACTTTCAACTATACAGATTGTTCGCAGATGTCCAACACCTTAAAGGTGTAGGACATCTTGATAACGACAAGCCTGAATCATTTTAACCGATGAAAAGAATTACCGCCGATGAAGTGATTGCGACGCAACGATGATGCCATGAAAAACCACAGTTGGTACCATAAAAAAGTATTCAGTGGGTATCTCCAGGACACGACACAGTTATGTTATAAATTTCTGCCTTACTTTATAATTATTGAATTTTACTTTTCCGGTCATAAAATTTTGAAACAAGTCGAAAATGTATTTTAACGGGTATATTATTTACAAATGACAATAAATTGTAAAATATATATTAATAATATTAGTAGTTTTGCAAATTATTTTTACAGTTGACCTTATAAAATATTACCACAATTGCAATTATAACCAAAGTGTTATAATCATTATTTGATTCGGAGCTCCAACTAAGTGGAACAGCGAATCTGTCGTTGAACTTTCACAAAACATACCCATATTAAGCAGTTCATATATTGAACTTACAAGGATACTCTAATGCAGTATAAACATAAATAGCAACCATTCAGATGGTTGTGTTACCTAAATCGTTATATAAAATAGAAATAATGAATTTTTACAAACCCCTGATCGCATTAATGCTTTGTGCATTTGTAGCACAAGCTTCGCCTGTAAATGCTAATCTCAATGGCTATGCTTCTGCCCGTAAACTTGAAGTTGCGGCAAACGCTAATAACGCTCCGGCTGCAGAGATTACCGGACCTGCTAATGCCTGCGTAAATTCTATTCTTACATTCAAAGGTAATGGCACTGAAAATAACGGGCATTACGTTTGGGCAGTTGATGATGCCACTGTCATCTATGGTGCGGGTACCAATGAAATACAACTAAAATTTACCACTGCGGGAACAAAAACAATTACCTTACAATTCCAGGATAGCAAAGGAGAAATGTCTTCTTTAGCTGAAATTACAGTGGTAGTGGCTACATTACCTGCGTTTAGCGCACTTACGGCACCATCTGTTTGTGCAGGAACTGAATTTGTAAACACAGCGCCTACAGTCACCGGAACTTATATTACCGGTTCTGAATTTTGGTCATTGGATGGCGTGGAAATCCCTTCCGATTATAAATGGGCTTTTACAGATAATGGAAAATTGCTACAGTACAATGTAAGAACTACCGGATGTGACGTAGTATCGAGTGCAGGTGTGACCGCTGTTGTGAAACAGGCTCCTGCCATAACATCAGTTACTAATCTTCCTGCCGTTCTCTGCAAAGATGAACAACTAAATGCCGCTGTAACTGCGAAAGATAACGGATCAACGATTACCGCCTATGAATGGTGGATTGAAGATACCAAAGTGGGAGATGACGCCGGATTGAGCTATACATTTACTACTGCTGATGATGGAAAAACAGTAAAAGTAAAAGCTATCAACGCTTGCGGCGCCGATTCATCCACAAACACCCTGGCAATAACCACAGTAAATCAAACAACGCCGGTGCACGATTCTGTAAAAGCGGTTTCACCAATACCTGAAGGGTTTATGATACAGCCGGTTACTACTGAAACAAAGCGGGAATTGCCTGAGAAGTATTGGGAAAATACGGCATACCGGTTTATTACAACGGCAAACACAGAACATAGTTCTCTTGTGAATGGTAGTACTATATATTTGGAACGAGGCAGTGACGGTGTATGGAGCATTCCTAATGATCAGTCTGGTACTGTTGGGTATATGGCTACTGTACAAAAGGTAACAGCGCTTCGTAATATGACAAACCCAACAAATACTACTATAATTATTGATAAAGGGTCTATTGCCATGGGAATTTCAACAGCATTGCAGTTTGACGGCTTAAAAATTTTTGGATTGGGTGAATGGGGAAATTCAATTATCGAAGGTCAGACAAATGAATCGAACTATATTAGAAAAAAGAATATGGTTTTGGAAAACCTGGTTTACGATGGAATAAACTTTGCCCGTAATACTCACTTTTTCCGCGTTCAGGATGATGGGGCCAATACAACGCTTCGAGGCGGCGGAGGCTCCTTTTTGATTGTGAAAAACCTGGCAATACGAAATGTAAACATAAAAGGTGGTGGAACACTTAATATGAGTCCGCGGGGAATTTTTAATATTGATGATAATAACGCATATTATGAAGACGGAGCCACCGATGCTCCGGGAACCGCAGTATATGAACCATCTTATAATATAACTGAACGTTACTTTATTAATGTAACTATAGAGTCTTCTTGTGTGCTTGCTAATTCTTACGCTTACCCTGTATATGTCAATTCATCACGGTATGATTATATTGAAAATTTAAACGTTCAAATGACAACTACAACTTATCCGGTTTGGATTATGCAGGCCCGCAACAATTCAACAGAAGTAAGTAATTCAAGCGGGCAGGTGCCAACAGGAATAACGATCAATGGCCTTACATCTGTAAACGATGGAATTTTTGTTCACATGTATCAATCTAAGAATATTACTCTTCCTAACGGTTACCGTTATTTGCAGTTTCGTACATCTAACGGATCGGTTGGTTCTACAAGTCCTTCGTCAGGCACTGCTGTTACTGCGTATAAAGCACTACCAGCCACATCTTCGAGCTATGCATATTACGACCGCAATGATGGTTATTGGATTTTGCGAGATGGGGCATCCAGAACGCTTTCTCAACAATTAACAGATTTGAGAACCATATATAATTTGAACGTAACTAATAAAACGCCGCTGCCTTCCCTTAACATTAAAGTAATCAAAAATAGCAGCGGTACAATTAACGGATTTACTGTACCCGATTTCGGGAAAATGCCAGTACACATTGTTGCAGTAAGCGACATCAATACTCCTGTTGATAAGGCGGGAACAATTATTCCTTATTCGGGTTCTACAGCATTGATATTAACTGCAGCCAACGCTCCTTATGTTAATTTCAGCAATCTTGATTTTACGCAAAATGTAGGATACTATCTTGCATCTATAAATAGTAAGGTCTCAAACTCGCTACCTGGAAATTTTTATCATTGTAAATTTTTGTATGAAATATTTGAAGCCGAGGAACCATTAACATTAACAGCTTCAAACATATTGCCGCTCACATTGCTACAGTTCTCCGGCAAAACAAATTTTTCAGGTAATCTGCTGACGTGGGAAACCGCTAATGAACTTAATGTATCGCGTTTTGAAATTGAATACAGCGCCGACGCTCATCATTTTGAAAAAGTGGGCACCGTGGCCGCTTCCGGAAATAGTGAATCAAAGAAACCATACAGTTTTATACACCAACCAATCAATGCTTCACCGGTAGCTGCATACAGGCTCAAGATGATTGACATTGATGGCGCTTATACTTACAGTCCGGTTGTGCAATTGATACAATCTAATGCCTGTAACAACGCAGGTTTTGAAATTGTAAGTGTGTCTCCCGTACCATTTAGCGATAACATGGTAATCCGCTACTGCGCAGGGAGCAATGTAAATATGGATGCTGTCGTGTATGACATGAGTGGCAAGGTAGTCGCAAAAAGAGAAGTTGCACTATCGAAAGGACAAGGTGCTTTTTCAATTGGCAATCTTAGTGCATTGGCTAAAGGTTCATACATTGTACGCATACAGGATGAGAAGGGTAATTATGTAATAAGGAAAGTTATGAAGCAGTAGCATCAAATTTCAATATAGTGTAGTTGTTGCCGTTATATTTATATAACAATGTCATTAGCTTATGAAAGGAAATATTTGTGGGCCGGGCTAAGAATATGCATTGGGCTTTAGTTGCGTCGCACACTTGTACGTTTGGTTCGCTATTCGGCGCTTAAGTTAATGACATTGTTTTACGCAATACAAATTTGTTCATGAATGCTTTAACCCGCCCAATAGCATTCCTGCCGCACAAGTGAGTGACACAACGATGCTTCATAGTAGCACTACCGCCGGTATCAAAAAAATCAACACAAAAAATCATACTGATTAAAAGGTAATAAACGATGTGATACCCGTGGCATTCTCAAATTTTCAAATCAGCACATTTTCAAATTATCCTCTCCTGTCTATAAACCGCACGGCCTTTCTTCCGCCTTCAACAAATTGCATGCGTTGTATTTCATCTGCAGACGCGTATTTGATAGAGGGAATGACGCGAAGTTTAGCTTGCAACAATGATCTTATTTTCCTGTCGCATTCTTCAGAATAATTTGTGGGCAATACGTGAATCAACAAATCGTCCATACCAATGGCGTTGGTGGTAACTTCCGTTACATAATCTTTTATTTCTTCAATAGAAGCGAGAATGTCAAATAAAGCCGGCGGATATAACGTGGTGCCTTTGAATTTGATCATTTGCTTTTTACGACCGATTACCGGTGAAAGCCGCAGCGTGTTTCGCCCACAGGAGCAAGGCTCGTTGAAGCACCGGCAAATGTCGCCGGTTTTATAACGTATCAGCGGCATGCCTTCCACATCTAAAGTTGTAATAGTTACTTCGCCGGGCTCACCATTCGCGACCGGCATATTTTTTTCATCAAGCAGTTCTACTATTACGAGTTCCGGGTTGAGATGTCCGCCTTTGCCTTCACTACATTCAGTAAACGCGGTTTGCATTTCAGTGCCCGCATAGGTGGAATACAGTTTGATGTTCCAGTTATCTGTAATTTTTTTCCCCAGCGTATTCAAACTAAAATCATCATTGCGCAAATTTTCGCCAATGCAAATCGCCTTTTTTACTGAAGTTTTATTTACATCAATTCCGTTTTCGTTCGCGAAATCGATCAGTCGTATTATGAACGAGGGAACAGCCACCAATGCTGTAGGTTGCAGGCGTTGTATAATATCCCATTGCATGGCGGGTACGCCGGGCCCCACGCGAATCATGCCGGCGCTCATTTTACGAATACCGCTGTAATAAGCCATTCCGGCCATAAACTGCCTGTCGAGTGTAAGCATTAGCTGATAGGTATCTGCTGAACTGCCTCCTGCAAATTGAAAGGACGCGTATTCATTATACGCCAGTCTCTCCAAATCATGTTCTGTAAGCGCGATGGTAACAGGTTTTCCAAGTGTGCCGGAGGTGGCCGTGTATTCAATGATTCTTGATTTATCAACGCATAAAAAATCCCAGTTGCGTTGCTGCAAATCTTCTTTTTCTGTTACAGGCAGCAAGCTCAATTTTTCCAGCGAATCAATTTGTTCGATCAGTATATTGTGCTTCGCAAATAACTCCTTATAAAAAGCGCTTTTCTCATTCACATATGCGAGGGCCTGCCGCAACTTTTTAAGTTGCATTTCCTTAATTGTTTCCTTAGGTGCAAAAGCGGTTTCAACTGAATACATAATACTATTCAATAATTACCACCGCAGATGCTACATTTTTTAAATGCGACATCGATACGGATATTTTATTAATATTTTTTTCTGCTAAAAATTCTTTGGTATTGCCTAATAATTGTATAGCCGGTTTTCCATATTCTTCATTCACTACCTCAATTTCATTGAAAGCGATTTTGCCAAACCAACCTGTTCCTATAGCTTTCATGAATGCTTCTTTTGCAGCAAAGCGGGCAGCATAATGCTCATACTTATTTGCTTTGATTTCGCAATAAGCGATTTCGCCCGGTGAAAAAACGAGCTCACGAAAACCATTCTCTTTGGCAATTTTTTCGCCAACGCGTTCTGTTTCTATTATGTCTATACCAATACCGTGAATCATTTGTTTGGTTGTTGGTTGTTAGTTAATGGTTGTTAGCGTATAAATTACCGGCAACCTGTAACTTGTCACTTGCCTCCATTCTCACACTTGACTATTTTTTTTCTTATACTTTCTTCTTCTTGTTTAGTGGCGATTTCTTTGGTTAATGCTTTTTCATATTCTTTTTTCGCTTCAGTAAATTTTTGTTGCCTGTACAAATAATCACCTGCAAGTACATAAGTATGATAATAACCCGGATTGCTTGTCAATAAACTGTCTACACTTATGTTTTCCATATCAGCAATTCGTTGCTGCATGTTTCTGAAAAGCAGAAAGTTTTTATAAGCCGGTGTGTTTAAGAAAGTATCTGCCGGTATGGTAAGTGCGCTGTCTATAATTTCACGATTCTCTCTCAAGCCTCTTAATGCAAATACTTTGTTTAGATCATAACACACAAATTTACCTAATTGCCACGGAGCTGTAGAAATCCATACCAATTTTTTTTGCGGTTCAAACACCACAGCATGATGCGCAATTAACTGATTGATCGCTTTTTCATTTCCCAACCCAATATCCGCGCCTTGCAAGCCAAGACGGTCGCGCAAAATGCCTACAGTTTTTTGAACAGTGTTGGAACCTTCGCTCTGCACCAGTTCTGCCAACCTGTTATAACGATATACTGATGCGCTCTTATCCATCTGTTCTTTGTTCTCTGGTGTGCCTTTCAGCAATTCGCTTTGAAAATGATTGGCGCAAAGAATATAGTTTTTCCCCGGATCATACATAGCCAGTTGCTCCGGCGTTTTTTCTATTACCACAGCTTTTTTATCAATCAACGATCCTATTAAGAAAGACTCAGAAACAAACATTTTTCTTTTTGCGGCTATTGCGTAGGCTTCATTTATATTTTTCGCATACTGCAAAATTTCTCTTGCCACCAGCGAAACAGGCGTTGCAGAACCGGATGGAATAGCGGTTTTGTCCGCATTAATTGTCACGGTCAATCCCTGATCGTTCATGCCGGAAACCGCGCCAATAAAGCCTCCCCAGGTAATGGTCATAAACTTATATCCATGCGAAGGATTTGTAAACAAAACGATTTTATCTTCTGCAAACTGATCGCCCATATAAAAATCAAAATTGCGACCGATGATCATATTGCTGTCCGCAGAAGCGCTGCCCCATGTTCCAAACGATGTGCAACCCACAAGTGCCATATTTTGTAACGCGTGACCAATATCGTGCGCCGCGTGATAATTGAGTATGCGCTGATAATTTGTGCCAATGTATTCATACTCTTTCGAAGCGGAGAGAGACTCGCCATAAATTTCTTCCTTATATTCTTCACTAATATTTTCAGCAAGATCTCTATTGAACCAGCCAATGAAATATTTCAGGAAGTGCAGGTAAGAGGTGGATGGGATCATTTTTTTTATTTGCGAAATAAATATGTCTTCCTGCCGTTCAATCAATTCTTTCGACAATTTTCCATTAACCACACCGCGTTCATAAGCGCCGCCTTCCACATACATTTCATACAGCCCGCTTTTGCTTTTGCGCAGCCAGTTGTTACCAATATAATAAAGACTGTCCATCGTTACAGAGCGCTGTAGCGATTCAATCGCAACGTTGCCCACTTTCGGATCCGGTTCTTTTGATACAATTACCAGGTATATGAAACCCGCTACCAGCAAGGCTATTATAAACAATAATAAATAACCGGTAATCTTTAATATTTTTTTTACAATCTTCATTTTTGTAGTGAATCGTTATCGGTTGATTGTTGTTTTCACTTGCTGCTATTACAAAAGTATTTCGCGTATTACTCTTATACTTTGTACCGTATAAAATTTTGTAATGTCTTTTATTGGGCATCAACAGTATTGCTACTATTAAGCATCGTTGTGTCACTCACTTGTACGGCAGTAATGCTATTGAGCTAAGTGCAACACCCAAAGTAAACTTCACAAATCCGAACAGCATACACACATCAATCAATTATTCTTCATTTTCTCCAATACTGCCTGCATATCTACCAGCGATGAGCATGAAGCCAATGCGCTGATTGTTACCCCTAATATACCATGCATTGATGTGTTTTGCCCCGCGAATAATAAGTTTTTCAATTTTGTTTTAGGTGAAATAAAAGTTTTTAAAGGGTTTTTATAATCCCTTTCAATTCCATACAATGAGCCATCGTCGCTGCCAATATAATCCCTGTAAGTAAGCGGTGTAGAGGTATAATACGTTTGTATGCAATCTTTCAATCCGGGAAATCTTTTCTCTACTTCATTGATCAGTTTTTCAGCTTTTCGCTTCTTGAAAATTTCATAGTCCTCTCCACGGTCTTCTTCCTTTGATGTAGTATTGAATGTATGTTCCCACTTTTTTACTTCATCGTAATGCATGTAAGAAAAAAGAGTAACTGTTTCCGCATAACAATTATTGTCCTTACATGGCGATAAAAAGATGGCATAGTTTTTTGGCCAGTCATCTTCGTTATAATCCAGGTTATTCCACACAGCATCTTCTTTATTAAAATAATAATTGCTCTTAGAATATTTGAAACTGTTTTTTGCAAGCACAATGTTTACAATAAAACACGAAACTGTGTTCGATAAAGTTGTAATTCTCTTTCTATATGCTTCTCTTATTATAGAGCTGTCAAGCATTTTCAAAGTAGTGGCCGGATGTATATTGGAAATGAAATTTCTCGCGAACAACCGCTTTCCATTACTTAGCAGCACATGATCAATTCTACCATCTTTCTCTAAAAGTTTTGTTACTTCACAATGGCGTTTCACTTCACCGCCATATTTACGAATTGTTTGTAGCAGGTATTTACTTATTTGAGAACCGCCCTGCACAAATTTCCATGCGCTTTCAATATAACTGTTAAGCACAAGCGCATGCACGTAAAACGGCGCCTTATCCGGACTGCCTGCATACAGCATATTATTTCCAGCCAGCACCTCCTGCAATTTCTTATTATCAGTAATCGATTCAATAAATTCCTTTGTGCCAATTTGCATCACTACAGTTTTCTCAAACTCTTCGCCAAAGTTCAAATTGTATAATGGAAATTTATCGCACACATACTTCATTTTATCACAATAAGCACGAAGCGCATTTTCTTCATCGGGAAAATAGTTAAGCAATTGCCTGATGAAATTTTCGTATCCCTGTGCCATTGGATATTTGTTGTCATCATGCTCAAACAATATGTAATCAAAAGCGTCTTCGGAAAGTTTTTCCAGCTTAATCTTATCCATAATTTCCAGGTAAGTGAAAATCTTGTAAAGGTTCTGGCCTTTATCAAGTCCGCCTACGTAGTGCACACCAGAATCGAATATCACCTTGTCTCTTACAAAAGTTTGAAGACAGCCACCTACCTGCCGGTTCTTTTCAAGAACGCATACCTTGAGGCCTTCCTTGCTAAGCAACGCGCCGCAAGTGAGACCTCCCATTCCGCTTCCTATGATGATTGCATCGTACATTAAAAACTACAATTTTTTTGATGTTTGTTTTTTAAGATCAATATTCATTTCCGGTCTAAAAAAATACTCAACTATTAGCACGGTCAATATATAGCACATGCTTCCGCGTAATGCACAATAGCATACAAACCGTTGAAGAGTGCGACGCAACAAAAGTTCAATAGTAGCAATACCGCCCGGCTCATAATAAAAATCCGCTCTTACATGATGCCCTGATTAATATATTGTTCAGGCTTTTTCTTTCTTAAAACAAAAATCACATTCGACGTAAGTTTCGTGTTATCTATTTCCTCGCAATGTATATTATGCAATGCCGCTATTTCATGAATAGTTTTGCCGGATAAATACGAAAGTCCTTTGCCGGATGTTTTATTAAACCCTATAAGCCTGGTAGAAAATAATTCTGTAAGCCTGGTGTTTTTGTGCCGCTTTTCAAGATCGCTGTTCCCGTCTCTTATAATGATGATTCCATTTTCCTGCAAATAGGCAATACATTTTTCAATCACCTGCTTTTGTTCTACCGGTTGCAAATAATGCAACATATCGCTCAGTATGATAGCATTGTATTTTTCAAATGAAAACTGCATCACATCTGCGCATACAAAGTTGATGTTTTTATTCTTACTAAAACAGTGATTCGCGGTTTCAATTTTTTCTTCGTCATAATCGATGCCGGTTATAATACGTTCGTGACTTGTAAAATGCAACATATATGACATGAAACCGTACCCGCAGCCAACATCCAGAACTGCGCCGGACTTCGGTACCAGGTTGTTGAAAACTTCATAATTTTTCTCCATCCTTGTTTTTATACGCATATACCATTCCAGCACCGGGCCTTTGTAAATGTAATTGTTTATTAGTTGCTTTCTGAAGTACGCAGGAGTTTCAATTGCCTGGCGTAATTTTTCAAATTCATCTTTGAAATAGCGGCTGATGCATTTTGTGCGTGTCGAATAATTTTCTCCCCATGCTTTGTCGTTCTCTGCAATGCGGGGAAGAAACTTAAGTGTTACTACACCATCTTTTAAAAAAATATCGTTGCGGCTAAGCGTGTATGAAGTGCCATGCATCAGTATGGGTAAAATATCCAGTTGCAATCTTTCTGCAAGATAAAAAGCTCCTTTATGAAAGCGTTTGGGAATGCCGTCTTCCGATCTTGTTCCCTCAGGAAATATCACTACGGAATACCCTTGTTCAATAGTTTCCTGTAGTTTTTCAACACTGCTTTCAGCGCCATCACTTATTGGATGATACCCTGCCATACGAATGGCCGCACCAAAAAACTTTGAATAATATACTCGTTGATTTGTTGCAAGTATGATCTTTGAGCTCAGCATCATCATTGGCAAAATATCCAGTGATGACTGGTGATTTGTAATTATAATAGCGGGCTTACTAAAATCTTCATTCAACGGATTTATAATGCGCTTCTTTACATTGCCCATTATGTACATGATGGACCATGTAAAGTTTTTAATAACGCAATGGTATAATTGTTTGGATCTTTTTTTGCCAAACAAATTCAATCTAATAAGTACAAAACCAACAAGTGTTAAAAGCCCGCAACCAAAGATGAAGTATAAAAACGCGAAACCGGTTTTAAGAATGCCGGTTAATGTCCATGGAAATTTTCCTGCACGGGTTCTGTGTTTGATAAGCAAATTGAAAAAGTAGGGAATTAGAATTTGAGATATCAATACCACGCAAAGCATGCCTATAATGGATATAAGCGCTATTGAACGTAACGCGGGATGCTTCGCGAAAATTAAAACCCCCACTCCCACTATGGTAGTAATGGCAGAAAGAAAAATAGAAGACTTATATGACGATAATACTTTCTTTCCGGTTTTGTACTCCCGCAACAAACCATCCATAATAAAAATACTATAGTCGTCGCCCAAACCAAAAATAAGCGTAGATATAATAATGTTGATAATATTGAAATGAATGCCCAACAGCCCCATTATGCCTAATATCCATATCCATGAAATCAGCATGGGTACAAAGGTTATCAAAGCAAGTTCTATTCTGCCATAGGTTATCAGCAGCATTGCAAACACCAGCAATGAGGTCATCCACGCGATGCTGTTAAAATCAAGCTGAATGTTTTCTACCAGCTTACTGGTGAGGTATTGTTTATCAATAGCGGCAATATTTGTTTTGTTATCAAACACTTCATACACGTCTTTTTTGTGATCCGCGTCTGTTTTTACAAGGTTTACCACCAATGCTTTTCCGGGAAGTTCAATTATATAATCAGCAAGGAAATTTTTACGTACCTCTTCAATTTCATTTTCGCCTGCAGGAACAAAACTTTTATTTAGCAGATTGTTTTCGAAATTTTCAAAAGCTGTAGGCCTGTAGCCCAAAGCAGCGCCTTCCTTTTTTAGCTCTGCTAAAAGATGTTGTTTTTTTTCTGTTGTCCAGTAAGTATTCCATTTTGCTATCCTGTGTTTTTGCAGAGAATCTGAAAATATTACAGATGAAACGCCGGCATATCTTTTTATAATTCCCTTTTGTTTCAGATCTTCCAGCGCTTTAACGGCTTCTTCATTTTTTGCAAGCGCTTCATTCAAATTCTTTCCTGTTGAAACTAGGTATACCGATTGTAGCGCATGCGCATTAATATCGTTTAATTGTTTTTCCGCTTTTTGCAATTTGGGCTGCATGTAATTCATGCGGGTCATGTCTGTTTCAAAAGACACATAACGGCTGGTAAATGCAAATACCGCTGTGACAACAAAAATGAATAGCAACAACTTTTTACTATACCTGAAATTGTAAGCCGCTATTTTATCAAGCCATGTAAGCCTTTCTTCATGTGCTTTTTGCTTGTCGCTTTTTCCGCTTATTAAATGTGGTAAAAATACCAGCGAGCATATGGCTGCGCCAATCAGGCTGAATGCCGCGAACAACCCAAGATCTTTCAATATTTCAGATTTCACGAACTGCAAACACAAAAAGCCTCCAATTGTAGTGGTGCTGCCCACCGTCATCGGCATGGCCAGATCTTTGATTACTTCACGAATATTGCCGGCGTGGCGGTAATGATTAAATACGTGTAATGAATAATTAATCGCCACTCCCAACACCACCGATCCTGTTCCCAAAGCGATTACTGAAATTTTCCCTTTCAGAAAATAAAACCACATCAATGCGAATAATGCTCCAAAAGCCACCGGCAATAACATTAGGAAAGGAGCCCTTTTTTTTCTGAAATACAAGGCAATAAATACTACAAGAAATAAAACAGTTATACCTTGTGTAAACAAATTATCTTTTCTTAGCTGCTGCGCATTGCCCACAGAAACTGCAGTTGAGCCAAAATAAGATGCCGTTACATTTTTAAATTCACCGCCTGCAAGCGTATCAATAATATTATCGATGCCTTTTAGCAGTTCTGCGTTCTTACCGGTATTGCTGGGCGGATTGGATGGCGTAATAAAAAACAATAAATGCTTTTTATCCTTTGTCATTATATAACTGTCGTACAACTCAAATGTATCGTCGTACTGAAGTTGTTGCAGTTTTTTTAAACCTAAAAATGAAATGCCTGTAGGATCGGAAATGATTACTTTTTTTAATGCGAAACCGGCGGGAGAACTTAAGAGTTTTATATTTTCAGAGAGCGTTTTTTTTACCGCTTCACTTGTAACCAGCGTATCAATAGTTTCATAATCTTTATCGGTAAGGTAAACGGGCAAATGATTTAAAATGTTATCAAACATTTGCATCACCAGTTCATCATTCACCTTGTCTTCAATCTTTCTTACATAAGGCTGCAGGTTTCCTTTTACTTTTTCTACAAACGCTTCCGTATATGCTACCAAGCCATCCGGTTGTACTTCACCGGTAGTATCTGTTAAAGAAACAGTTACTACCAGCCTGTCCATGAAACGTGAATTTTGAAAAACCTGGTTAAGGTTTTCGGTCTTTTTATCTTTTGGTAAAATAGCAGTAATGTCTTCCTCAAATTTTACTTTAAAAGCAAAATGAGCCATTACCGCAAAACATGTTAGCAGTATGGAGAACAGTAACCAGCGCCGTTTTTCAAAAAAATTATATATGCTTAAGAAAATAGTTTCCATGAATTCAGTTTATATCAAAGGCAAAAAATAAAAGACAAAAAGCGTGCTGATCAAAAAACTATTCAGTGATCTTAGCCCTCACCTTTTGCGTTCTTAAAATTGCAAATGATAACAACCCAAACAAAAAGCCCGCTACAATTGCCAGTATAATACTACCTGCAATGTATTGCTGCAAACTTTGCTGAATTGTATGTAATGAAATGTTTTTATTAAATGATATGTCAATCGCGTTTTTTCCCATCCACAATGCGCCAATTTTTACGCTGGCAAAAATGATAAAAGGTATCATTGGCGGAATGCTTATGTTGGCGGCTATAATCACCAAAGGTTTGTTAAGCCTGAACAATAAAGCCAGGAAAATAGCTGTTGCCAGTTGAAAACCCCAAATAGGAACTATACCCATAAACACACCAAAACCAATTGAAAGGGATTTTACCATATCACTTTCTCCGGGTCTTAAAAAATGATCGTTCCAAATTTTTTTTCGCTTTTCACTATTGAAAAGAGCTAATATGAAATTCCGGGGTTTTATATAAAAAAACGCAATTAATACCAGTACAGTATTTAACACGCTTATGCGAAAAAAATCTTTGAATGGCCTGAAATGCGAAACGCGTTCTTCTTTAGGTGCATAATAAACCGTAACAGGCACCCAGTCTATAGCAATTTTTTTCCAGGCCGCACGAACCAGCACTTCTATTTCAAATTCATATTTGCGGGTGACAAAATTCATTTTTCCAATTTGCTTCAGCGGGTACAAACGATAGCCGGATTGCGTATCAGGGCCTTTCAGCCCGGTTTCCACCCAAAACCAAAAGTTGGAAAACCTGTTGCCAAAACTGCTTTTGCCCGGCACACTTTCCTGGTTCATGTTGCGGGCGCCAATGAGCAAAGCCTCCGGTTTTTCTTCAATTTTTTTTATAAAAACAGGAATGTCTTCAGCAAAATGCTGCCCGTCGGAATCGATGGTAATAGCATACCGGAAACCTTTGCAGGCCGCATACCGCAAGGCTTTTCGCAAAGCCAATCCTTTTCCTTTATTTGGTAAATAACTTATAACATGTATTTGTGTAAAAGCCTGCAGCAGATGTTTTGTGTCGTCGGTTGAGCCGTCATCCACCACAATAATATCTTCAATAAATTCATTCACATCAGCAATTACATTTGCCAACGTGGTGGCATTATTATAGGTAGGAATAATAACACATGTTCCTAAATCACTTGCATGTTTTTTAAACAATACTTTATCGATAAATATATTTGGATTCTGATGCTGCAATCGGCTTTCCATGCTAATTTTTCCTTGCTAAAATTTTAAGGGCGTACCACAGGCGCAAATGTAAGTGAAACCGCTGAAAATGGCAGACTGCCAAGGCGCAAACCGGCTAAATATTTTTATAAAAACAGAAACAATATTTGCATTGTGTAAAAATAATTTCAGTTTGCGGCTTGCGCATTGCTCAATAGAATTACAGCCGTACAAGAGTGCGACGCAAGCAAAGCTCAATAGTAGCAATGCCGCCGGGCCCATAAAAAAATGTTAAGCACCTGTAAGCTAAGTATGGGAATCTCCGCAAAGTTTTTTTTAACAGCAATGAATTTTATTGTTTTTTATTGTGGTACCGGCAGCAGAACCCCGATGGGACGCCGGTTGCGTCGCACACTTCAGCGGTAGCAATTCTTATCATCAATTAAATACCGGCATCATCTGTATGAAAAAAAGCCATAAATTTTAAGGGTTAAATTGGGTTAACAAACTGATTACCGGATACTTCCCGAATTCGTAAACCGCATACACCATTGATCTTTATATTTGCAGATTTACAGCGAATCAATTGGAGAAGAAAAATGTTCATATAGCCCTTGTTGGTAATCCGAATAGCGGGAAAAGTTCCCTGTTTAATGCATTAACCGGACTTAATCAAAAAGTGGGAAATTTTCCCGGTGTAACAGTTGATAAAAAATCCGGCACCTGCGAACTGGCGCCCGGCTTGATGTCTGACGTTATTGACCTGCCGGGAACTTACAGTCTTTACCCCAAAAGATCTGATGAATGGGTTACTTATAAAGTGCTGCTGGATCAGGATGATGAAGTGAAACCCGATGTGCTTATCTTATTGGCTGATGCGAGCAATCTTAAAAGAAATCTGTTGTTTGTTTCGCAAATAATCGACCTTAAGTTTCCCGTTGTAATCGCGTTAAGTATGCTTGACCTTGCGCAGAAAAAAGGTATTCATATTAATGTGGAAGGCCTTGAACGTGAACTTGGTGTGCCTGTAATACCTGTAAACCCACGAAAAAACAAGGGTATTCCTCAACTAAAAAAAGTTCTGCTTCAAACAGTTCAGCAATTATACAAGGCTCCTGCACGGGATTTTATTGCAAATAAAGAACTGGCGCCGGAAGCGATTGAAAATATTCAAACTCATTTTCCTTCACTCAGCGATTACCAGTCTGTTCATTACCTCATCAATCACGAACACTTCGCGTTAAGTGATGACACTCAGCAATTGGTTGAAAGTATTGAGCAGAAACATACATTCAATCCCACCAAAACCCAGGCCGATGAAATTATGCAGCGGTATCACCGCATTAAGCAAATAATGCAGGTGAACGTGTCGGAGCCTGATCCGCTACAGCAAACGCTGTTTACCGAAAAGCTTGATAATGTGCTGCTTCACAGGCGGTGGGGTTATATAATTTTACTGGCGGTATTATTTCTTTTGTTTCAAAGTGTGTTTTGGTTTGCACAATTTCCCATGGATGGTATTGAATGGAGCTTTGGAAAATTCAGCTCATGGCTGGGAGATGTGCTTCCTCAAACCTGGTGGAGCGATCTGTTCATAAATGGCATAGTTGCAGGCCTGAGCGGCATACTGGTGTTTGTGCCGCAGATCATGATATTGTTTGGCCTCATCACCATACTGGAAGATACCGGTTATATGGCACGCATTAGTTTTCTAACGGATAAGCTCATGCGAAAAGTGGGACTTAACGGCAAAAGCGTAATGCCTATGATCAGCGGCTTCGCATGCGCAGTGCCTGCCATTATGAGTGCCCGCAATATTGAAAACAGAAAAGAGCGGCTGCTCACTATTCTCATTACCCCTTTAATGAGTTGTAGTGCCAGGCTTCCTGTGTTCACCATTCTTATCGCACTGGTCATTCCCCCCACAAAAATCTGGGGTTTTATAAGCGTCCAGGGATTGGTAATGATGGGGCTTTACCTGGTTGGAATTTTCCTTGCACTCATTGTAAGCTATGTAGCGAAATGGTTTATTAAAATCAGCGAAAAAAGTTTCTTCATACTTGAACTGCCCATTTACCGCACACCACGGTGGAAGAACGTTGCAGTAACGATGGTAAACAAAGCGAAAATATTTGTAACCGATGCAGGAAAAATAATTATGATCATCAGCCTTGTGCTGTGGGCATTAAGCACCTATGGCCCCGCAAAACGCATGCGCGATGTGCAGGAGCATTATGCCTCATTAATAGAAGCAAAGCCGGAAGCAGCGCAGGTATTGGAAAAACAAAAGAAAATGGAGCTGCTGGAAAATTCTTATGCGGGTATAATGGGCAGAAAACTGGAACCGGTAATATCTCCTTTGGGCTACGATTGGAAAATAGGAATAGCGCTGATAACTTCCTTTGCCGCACGTGAAGTGTTTGTGGGCACTATGGCCACTTTGTATAGTGTGGGTGATGATGATGAAGGATTATTGCTGCGCCAGAAAATGGCTGCCGCACGCAAAGCGGACGGTTCACCCGTGTACACTTTAGCAGCCGGCGTTTCATTAATGCTGTTTTACCTGCTGGCAATGCAATGTATGAGTACGCTTGTAATTGTAAAGCGTGAAACCCGCGGCTGGAAATGGCCCGCCATACAATTGGCGTACATGACAGGATTGGCTTATGTTGTAAGCTGGATTGCGTATGAGTTGTTGAAGTGAGGAATTCAAGATTTGGTATTAATTACAGGAGGCGAGTTGGCAGGGGGCAGTAGGCGGTTGGCAGTAGAGAAGTCAGATGTCAGTAGAAGATTCCCTTTTAAACGACTTTCCTTTGCAGCACTTCAGTGTTTCTTGAAGTATTGCTTATCTGTAAAATCAGTCCAATCAGTGTCATCTGTGTGCTCATTATACTTCAAACAGCATAGTATTGTATAATTTTTTTGGGACCGGCGGTATTGCTATTATTAAGCATCGTTGTGTCACTCACTTGTACGGTAGTAATGCTATTGAGCGAGTGGGCAGTAGGCGGTTAGCGGTAGAGAAGTCAGATGTCAGAAGAAGATTTCCCTTTTAAACGACTTTCCTATACAGCACTTCAGTGTTTTCTTACAGACACTACTTACCAGTGCCAATCAGTCTAATCAGTGTCATCTGTGTGCTCACTACTTCTCCGCTCGCAGCATTTCTCTTTTATGTGGTGGCCCGGGAATTTTAGAAACGCTGAAACCCGCAGAGAGCATGGCCCGGCGCACATTGCCTTTTGAACAATAGGTAGTCAATATTCCGCCAGGCGCTGTTGCGTCAAATATTTTTCGAAAAACATCCTGTGTCCATAATTCAGGCTGCGCGTTGGGATCAAAGGCATCGTAATAAATAATATCATACAGGCCCGGCAAAGACAGATCCAATAAAGAGGTTTTCTTTTTATGTATTATAAAAAATGGAGATAATACTACATCAACATTCCATGCACAATGATGCATTTCAGTAAACATATCATTAAGGTCGGGGTGGCATAATGCTTCACAGTAATTCAATTTATCTGCCATTTCATTTTCCAGGGGAAATTGTTCAACAGAAGTATAATGAACATGCAGGTTGTTTTTTTCAGCTTCCATATAAGTGAGCAGCGCATTTAATCCAGTTCCAAAACCCATTTCAAATATGCGGAATTCTTTTTTATCATTTTCAGCCAGCCGGTAGTTCAATCCTGCTTCTATGAATACATGCATAGATTCATTAATAGCGCCATGCTTTGAGTGATACGTAATACCTTTTGAAGGAATGGCTATTGTGTGTGAACCATCCGTTGTGAGCTGCAGTTCTAATAATGAAGTGATTGAATGATTGAATGATTGAGATGGCATCTTGTGGTTTATGTGGAATTTTTAAAATTCGATTAAGCGATCAGGTATTTAGTTCGCTAAGAAATGTGTACTGTTTACTGGTTTCGAAATTTCATTTATTAAATGTCTTTTTCTTTTTGCTTGTGCAAAAAGAAACAAAAAGCACACCCGCGATCGATGACGGCCCGATCGCGGGAAACGCCCTGATTAAGCTTTTGCACTACTGTGACTTCGGCAATGGGAATTCTATTCAACGCTTTAAGCGCGGCTCGTGTTATTATATTTGACAGTGGGTAGCCCAATTAATAATTGATAATTAATGGACAATAACTTATAACAATACAAACCGAGCAAGAAATCTCATTGCAATCAGCAGGTAATCTTTTTCATCTACTGTCACGAAACAGGCGCATGCCCGACCCGCACCCAGGCTCACGTTACCACGCTGCGTCAGCTCTCTAAATGCTTCTGATATCTGACCTCTGACTTCTCTACTGCCAGCTCGCTCAATAGCATTACTACCGTACAAGTGAGTGACACAACCGAAGCTCAATCAAGGCTCAACTGCCGGTCCCATAATAAAACTACAAAGAACACCATGCACGTTTTTCTTAACCGTCAATGATTCAATGATTAGGAGAACAGGTATTCCACATCTGCTTTTGTCAGGTTCTTCACAAAGCCTTCGTCGTCGGAGATCAGATCTTTGGCAAGGGAACGCTTACGTTCTTGCAATTGCAAAATTTTGTCTTCAATGGTATCCTTACATATCATGCGATATGCGAATATACTTTTCGTTTGTCCGATACGGTGGGTACGGTCGATAGCTTGTTGCTCCACAGCCGGGTTCCACCAGGGATCTACGATGTACACATAATCTGCGGCGGTAAGGTTTAAACCCACGCCACCGGCTTTCAACGATATTAGAAATACGCGGCATTCATCATTATTCTGAAAATTTTGAATTGCTTTTTCCCTATCAATGGCGGAAGTGCTGCCATCAAAATATTCAAACTTCACGCCCTGCTCTTTCAACTTTCCACGTATCAATGCCAGCATTCCCAAAAACTGTGAGAATACCAGCGCTTTGTGGTCGCCAATATTTTCTGTTATTTCCCTTGTTAGTTCTTCCAGCTTGATGGATACATTCGGGAACTTTTCTTCTTCGTTAAGTATAGCGGGAGAGTCGCATATCTGGCGCAATTTCATTAAGCCCTGCAAAATGGTCAGTTGCGATCTTTGAATGCCCTGCGATTCGATTGTTCCCAGGATCTTATCACGAAAATCGTTTCGGTACGCGTCATAAATGCTTCGCTGTTCATCTTCCATTTCGCAAAACAAAATGGTTTCGGTTTTTTCAGGAAGGTCTTTTGCTACCTGCTCTTTTGTTCTTCTTAATATAAAAGGATATAGCAGTTTGCGCAGGTGGTCTTTTCTGTCGGCATCGCTGAATTTGTCGATGGGAATTGCAAATTCCTGCCGGAAAAATTCTACGCTGCCCAGCATTCCGGGATTCAGAAAATTCATTTGCGCGAATATGTCGAATGTATTATTCTGCAACGGCGTACCACTCATGCACAAACGATGTTTCGCTTTTAACACGCAAGCAGCCTTGGTAACCTTGCTGGATGGATTCTTAATGGCCTGCGATTCATCGAGTACTACATAATCGAACGGAATATCCGACAACATTTTTATATCGCCTCTAAGAGTGCCGTAAGTGGTAATGATCACATTGTATTTTGCAAACAAACTTTTATCTCTCGTTCTGTCTCCCCCATGATGTATATAGCTGGTTAGCGCCGGCGTAAATTTCTTTATTTCATTTTCCCAGTTGAACATTAATGTAGTAGGACAAACGACCAGCGCGATTAATCCGCCATGCTCATCTCTGAAATGTTCAAGGTAAGAGAGTGCCTGAACGGTTTTACCCAAACCCATATCATCAGCCAGTATACCACCCCAGTTCACTTCCGTTAAGTAATTCAACCATTGAAACCCAAATGACTGGTAGGGCCGTAAAGTTTTTAGAAGATGCTTTGGCGGTTCAACTTCCGTGATACTTTTGAAGCCTCGCAGGCGCTCGTATTTTTCTTCCAGTTGTATGAATAATTCTTCTTCATTTCTTTCGGCATACAATTCATCTATAACGCCTGCATGATATTTTGAAAGCTTTAATTCATTTTGCCGGCCTTCGCCTACACGAAACAGCAACGAATATTTTTTGATCCATTCTTCCGGTAAAATTCCCAAAGTGCCATCATTCAGTTGTACAAACTGTTGTTTGTTTGCCAGCGCTTTTTTCACTTCTGCAATAGTTACTTTTTGGTCGCCAAAAAGTATATCCACTTTCGCGTCAAACCAATCGGTATTACTACTGATGTAAATTTTTGTTTGTGGCTTGGCAGTATTGAAACGGAAATTTTTCAACGCGTCAAAACCATACACCGGCACTTTCATATCACGCATCGCGTCCACAAAAAGGAAGAACCAGTTATTGCGCAATACTTCCGCGCCTTTCAACACCAGGTTATGAGTGCCCTCAGGCTTTATAAAGTTGGAATGCAGCGCTTCTATTTTTCTGATAAATTGTTGTTCCGTTTGTTTATCACGCTGTACAATCAATACACGTTCACCATCAGGCACGATCAACTCATCTTTATCACCGGCTTTTACTTCAAATCCTTTATATGAAAAGACCGGTTGAAACACCAGGTAATCGCCTTTTTCCACAAGCATTACTTTTTTTTCAGGCTCCCCGTCTTTAATAGCCATCACCAGCGAATCATCAAACTCTACATGATAATTTTTCGTAAGCGGAATTACCATTTTTTTCAATTGCTCCGCCCAATCATTTTCTGAAATAATTATAGAGCCGGTTTTAAAAAACGGTTCTACGCAATTAATATCTTCCGCATCTTTCCACAGGTATAAATTCTCTTTGTGTAAAAATAAGATGTTGCCGGAAAGCTGGTTATCCGCTATGTTTAGCTCCAGTCCGCTCAGGTTTACCCAGCAGCTAACCTCATACTCATTGTTTTTTGCAGCCACTTTAAAGTAAGGCACAATAGGATCCGCTACAATACCTATGGTTTTTAAATTTTCAGTTCTGAAGATTTTATGACTGTTGAGATAAAAAGTAAACGGATTACCCGAAATATCTAAAAAAAGTTTTTTCAGTTTAGGGTGTAAATATTCTACTATTAATTCTTTTGTTTCGCCAGGCAGGTCATCAGTTTCATGATGCACGATATTTTCCCAGATACCGCTAAAAGGCGAGTTCCTGTTCAGATATCTTGTAATTTCCGATTCCTGCATTTTGCGTAGCGCGGAGATCAATTGTTTATCAGTATCGCTTAATATTTCTATGTTGATGAATTTTGAGAGATCAAGTTTTTCAACTTTCCCCAGGAAGGCCGCCTGTTCTTCATTTTGTTCACCCTGTACAGCTTCTACTAAAAATCCGGGATATGAATCGTGATTGAAATTAAAAACCACACCCAGTCTTTGAGTAGTGGTATTTGCAACTATAGTATCTTCTTCATCCTGTTGCGCAACCATTTCTACCACTTTTGGTTTTTCCACAACAGGCATAGGATTGATGCGCTTTATGCTAGTATCTAAAACACGAAGAAAAGGTTTGCCATCTTTATAACTAAATTCAAATTTACCTTTCAATTCATCGTTTAAAGAGTAGCCATATGCTTCCAGCAGTTTATTTTTCTCTTTATCCCAATTGCGGATAGAATCAAAATAATAAGGGCCGTGCGCATTCAATAACTGCAGGAAAACAATCACTTTGGGCAATGCCAGTGGATGTGCTTCATCATCATAATTACAACTGGTATCAAAATTTCGTTCTTCATTTTTGCGGATAACCACATTATACGGGTTTCCATCAATTTCCACTTTTGCCTTCACCAGTTCATCTTTTGCTATTTCAATAGTGGCACGGCTGGTTCGCAGGTATTTTTCGGCATCAGTAAAAGTTTGGGGAGAACAAAGCAGGCGGATCGTTTTCAGATCAATGGTTTTCATTTTCACCACTGTATGGCGCTGGTCATATACCACCTCTTCCGCCTTCAGCATGTTGCGGTCAAGTAATTCCTGCAACTGAATAAGCGCCGCCGCCTCATGGCGACAAATATCACCAAGGTTATAAGGGCACGTACAACGAAGCGAAAGTGTTTTCGGATCCTTAAACTTTTGAACATACACTTTGTAATAAGTACTATAACTATCATCTTTTACACGAAATACAACAGAGCCCAACAGGTCGTCATATTCCACCAATTCTACATAACCCGAAGCGTGTATTTTCTTTCCTCTTCTTATTACTTCGTCAGTTCCGTTGGTATAAACATATTTTATGAGATGTGGTAAAGCCATAGTAAATATTAATAACGGTAATCTGGTACCTGCTTTTTGAAAAAACAAACAATAGCCCCATTACCCAAAAGGCTAATCTGCAAAAATAAAGCAAAGAATCGCAGATTTCCATCATAAAACGGATTGATTTAAAATTAAATTTCAATTTACCATGAGCCAAAAAAGGCCGCCGGCCCAAAAAGAAACCGGCGGAACACATCTAAACGCATATTGAGTATGTATAATCTGTAATGATAGCTATTTGAGCTTTGTGTTTTTTACAGGAACAGGAACCAATACGGGTTGTCTCTTCAAAATCCAGTTTAGAATTAGTGATAATTTGGACATAAGTTGTTTCATGATATTCGTATTTATATTTACTCCACAAAATTCCTGCGTATTTTGTTATTTGTCAATAACAAATATGTCATCTTAACAATATGGTTTGTTAAGATACCCTCAATATTTAGCCGATTTGGTCAAATAATTAAATTATTGAGCTATCGAATTATTAAAATTCGGCGAAAATTCAGGAACCTTTTCTATTCATAAGCATTTTGGTGGCATACCACTTTATTATGAGACCGGCGGTAGTGCTACTATTAAGCAGCGTTGTGTCACTCACTTGTACGTCAGGAATGCTATTGAGCAGGTTTGCAGTGGGTAGCAGGCAGTGAGCAGTAGAGAAATTATCCCGCATGGGTTGGTTTATTATGAGTTGCAATATTTAATTATAGCAACATCAAAGGTTCGTGCTCGAAATGACGGAGGAGCATTCTATACTGTTTTCAAACATTTCGCAACCATTACCACCACCATCATTTCGAGCCCGCTTATTTTCAACATATTGTGATTAAGCACTAAGAGAACTTCTTTGTTTGCAAACATAGGAGATTCATGTGAGACAACCGGGCGAGAAATCTCATTGAATTAGTGTGCTGACAATTTATTGTATTGCTTGTACTTCAACACCGGCAACTGGTATCCGGCAACTTATACATGCTATTGGAATGTAACTTATCTGCTTACTGCTAACATAAAGTATTGCATAATCAACGTGGTAATTTAGTAGTAGTAATACAAAAGCCGCCAGAAAGGCGGCCTTTGAAGGAATGGAATATTCATTTAATACCCCGGATTCTGATCTAACTTAGGATTAACATCTATGGCCGGGGTTGGTATTGGATAGAGCAAATCATTTTTGGTTCTGCCTTTCTTTTCTACAAACACCTGGGCTTCTGATTTGTATGGATCTGCAACAGACGGAATTCTCTTCATATCTGTCCACCGCACCCCTTCAAATGCCAATTCCACTCTTCTCTCTTTGGATATCTTTTGCAGATCAATTGATGCTAAAGCCCCAAGACCGCGTTTGGCACGCAATTCATTTATTCTTTTCAACGCGTCAATATCTGCAGTATTATTCGAAATTTTATAAGACGCTTCAGCAGAGATCAGGTACATTTCCGCTACACGTGTAATATAATAGGGACTTGTCATATCTCCCGGATCCCTGTATTTATTGCAAAACCAATGAAATTTCGGATCATACGCCGATATTACAAGATGTACAACCGAAGCGTCTTTTCTTACATCGCCCGGTTCATAACTATTTACTAAGGATGTATCCACCGGCAACTCTGCACGCCCACTACCCGGCATACTTCCGGCCCTGGTAAAATAGCCGTGCATACCGGAACCATCTGTAACCGTATGATTAACGTAGAATATATGTTCTTTTGTTCCTTTATCGAAAATTTCATCATAGTTATCAGCCAGTTCAAATGAAGCGGTATTCGCAATTACCTCTTCGGCCAATGTTTTGGCTTCCGAATTATTTCCCCTAATCAAATATACCCTTGCCAATAATGACTTTGCAAAATCCTTAGAAGCTTTAGTGGCATCGGAAAAAGCCGGCCCGTTTGCGGCTGCATATTTTAAATCTTCAATTATATAGTTCCAAATTTCATCTTCCGTGTTTCTTGGCACCAATTGCAGATCAGGATCACGCGTTTCAATAATGGGCACACCGCCAAATAATGTCACCAATTTATAGTATGCAAACGCTCTTAGCATTTTAACTTCACCAAGATAGACCGCCTTGGTTGCTTCCGGAATAGTGGTGGATGTTCCTACAAGATCTATTACGTCGTTAGCGCTCTGTATAATGGCATATGGAGCGTTAAAATAACGTGCGATCAATACATTGTTTGCAAGCATTGCATTGTTATCAACCTCGCCATGCTGGAAGAATGTTGCACGATACACAAGATTGTCCGCAGAAAGATCCTCGGTAAGAAAACTTAAAAAGAAATAATCTGTATTACCTTCTTTGATCACTGAATAAACTCCGTTGATCAACAGTTGCACATCATCTGAGGTTACCATTTCCGGCGTTAATTCAGCTCTTGGATTTACATCCAGCTTTTTACCACAAGCAGTAAGTAACCCGGAAAACGCTATGATATATAACCAAAATATTTTTTTCATGTTACTTAAAATTTAATTGATAAACCTAATTGCACCGATTTCATTTGAGGAATCGCGCCCATATCAACACCATAATTCCAAACTGTTGGATCGGTCGTAATTTCCGGATCAAAGCCGGAGTAGCCTGTAAATGTTAGCAGGTTTTGGCCTGAAATATAAACCCTGGCTGATTTTATCTTTGCTTTGGATAAAAGTTGATTTGGCAGCGTATACCCCAGTGTAATATTCTTTAAGCGAACATAAGATGCCTTTTCCAGGAATCGAGTACTATTGTTAGTATTAAAGCCCCCTTGTGCTCCTCCTACAACTCTTGGCTGACTGCTTTGCTGTCCCACCGTTGTCCATCTATTATCCCACACCTCTTTGAATATATTGGTAACAGAAGGCGCTGCTCCTAAACTAGCCGCCCCTTCTAATCCCTGTTCATACATTTTATATAAGGACTGCCCAAACGCCCCCTGGAAAAATATCATCAGGTCGAATCCTTTATAAGAGAGTTCATTGTTTAATCCACCCTGCAGCTTTGGTAACGGACTTCCAATATATTGCCGGTCTCCATCTTCTATTGAACCATTCTTATTAAAATCTTCATACATCATATCACCTGTTTGCGGATCTACACCTAAAGATCTATTAAGAAAGAAAACACCCATTGGCTGCCCCTCTGCTATGCGGGTTACAAAATCACCATTTATTGGTGTGCTTTCATACAATTTGGTGACCTTGTTTGTATAGGTGCTTAATGTTAAAGTGGTCTTCCAGTTAAAATCCCCGGAAAAATTGGTGGAGTTAACAGCAAAATCCCACCCTGTACCTTCCATATTTCCAATATTTTCTAACCTTGTTCTAAAACCGGTTGTTGGAGGAATAGGCTTGGCAATTAACATATCGTTTGTTTTCTTACTATAATAATCAATGCTTACATTTATCCGGTTCTTCAAAAAGCCAATTTCCAAACCGATGTCTGTTTGTTTTGTAGATTCCCATCTCAAATCAGGACTTCCCAATCCTTTCAATCTTAAACCGGCCTTATCATTATAATTAGCACCAGCTATAAATGTTTTCATGTATCCAAAATCTGCAATACCAAACTGATTTCCGGTTTCACCATAACTGGCCCGGATTTTTAGCAGGCTAAATATATCCTGGTCCTGCATGAATTTTTCTTCAGCAATATTCCAGCCAACCGAAACAGAAGGAAAAATTCCGTAACGGTCTCCTTTAGGAAACTTTGAGGACCCATCACGGCGAATGGAAGCTCCTAACAAATATTTATCCTCCCAAGATAAATTAACACGAGCCAACATCGATTCCAATGTATTGCCTGTCCAGGACGTTTCTCCTCTCAGCACTTTTGCCCCGGCTCCTAATTCAGTAGTAAGATCTGCAGGGAAATCCTGGGCTGCCGCGTTTATCCTGTTTATTTGATTACTTTGAAATTCATACACTGCCAAGGCATCCAGGTGTAATCTATCATCAAAGAGATATTTCTTGTAATTCAATGTTTGGGTGGCTACATAATTCATCCTGCGTGAAACAGTGGACCATGCTTCACGATTTGGGCCAAGGCCCTGGAATGAGTTCATTGGAAAAAATTCCTTCTCTTCCGTTAAATAATAGTCAACTCCAAATAATGATTTAAATGTCAAACCTTCTATAATTTCATACTCGGCATATACTGAACTTAATACATTCGATATGTTGATATTCATATCGGGTTCAAACATTTGAACAGGATTATGAAAGGCATTTATAGCATAACTACCATCAGCCTCATAAATTGGCTGATCAGGCCTTGCCACCAAAGATCTGGGCCAGGGGCTGTAAATACTGTTATCATAGGAAGTTTCGTCTCTTTCTGTTCGGGCAATATTAATATTAGTGCCAAACTTTAATTTTTCAGAGAACTTGTGATCAAGGTTTACGCGGAGACTATAACGATCGAAATGTTGTTTTTGGAGAAGTCCATCCTGCATAAAAAGTCCCAAACTTGCGTAGTATTGGGTTTTATTATTTCCCCCACTTGCAGCAACCTGGTAGTTTTGAAAAACAGGATTCTTCTTCAGAATTTCATTCATCCAGTCAACATTCGCTTCCGGATTGCGGATCTGTTCATCAGTATATAATCCATCTGTTATTCCTTCGCTTTTTAATGATTCGTTATAAAGCTGGCGGTATTCAGAGGCATTCAGCAACTCTTTTTGTTTAACGATGGATTGAAATCCATAATAAGCATTAAGTGTAATGGATGACGATTCGCCTCCGGAAGCGCCTTTTTTAGTAGTAATTATTACTACACCGTTAGAACCTCTTGAACCATAAATAGCCGCCGCGGCAGCATCTTTTAATACATCGATAGACGCGATGTCCTCAGGGTTTAAATTGGCCAATGGAGATACATTTTGCCCCATATCCAAATTAAGAATATCCTGGGAATTGGACACCGGAACACCGTCTATAACATATAAAGGATCATTACCTGCATTAATGGAGGAACGCCCTCTAACAGCAATAAATATGGGAGATCCCGGACGGCCCGAAGTAGCGGAAACCTGAACCCCCGGCATTTTACCCTGCAAAGCCTGCGTAACGCTCGCAACAGGCACATTCGTAATTTCATCAGCCTTTATGGAGGAGACTGCGGTAGTAACATTCCTGGCAGACTGGGTTCCATAACCTATTACTACCACTTCCTGCATCTGCTCACCACCTCTTTTTAATACCACAGAAAAATTGTTCCCCTGGCCAATCTGCAAGCTGTACTCCTCATATCCAACCCGTGAAATAACTAGCGTTTTGGCCGTTGTCGGCACATTGAATGAAAACGCGCCTTTCTCATCTGTGGAGGTTCCAATCTGGGTTCCTTTTACCATTACTGAAGCATTAGCAACCGGATTACCTTCTTCATCGGTTACACGCCCGGTTACCTGGCGGGATTGGGCGAGTATTTGTGCACTCAAGAACACAATACTTACCAATAACAAAAACAGTTTTCTCATGTGCATTTTTTTTAAATGTTAAAAAATCATAGTATAACTAAGTTAGCTCACTTATAAAAAAAATGACATAGATCAATGCATTTTGAACCCCCTTTAGGGGTATTTATGAACTATAAATATTATTTATTATTAATTTTATTAATTTCAACTATGTTTCATTTTCATTGAAAATTATTTAAGAATTAACTAAAATTAATAAACATAACTCTCCGATTCTACAATTATTTAAAACAATAACGAATATACGATTTTTACAATTTATCGTTTAATCATCGTTACTAACAGTAACAAATATTGCTTTTGCTAACATTTGTCAACTATGCTCCACTTTGCCCAATAGCATTCCTACCGTACAAGTGAGTGACACAACGATGCTTAATAGTAGCAATACCGCTGGATTCCTAATAAAAAAGCCATCACTGAGATGGCTCTTAATGTTATAAACATTATAATTATAATACCTATTTTATCATTATCATCACAATCAACCAGCCTTCGGCTGTGCTTTCTTTTTCTTAGTAGTGCTTATTAAAAGGGCGGGAAGCAGTATCAAATTGGTAAAAGTAGCGGAAACCAATGTGAGCGAAATCAGCCAGCCTAATGACTTTGTTCCACCAAACCCACTAAAACAAAAAATTACAAATCCTGCTATCAAAACCAGCGATGTATATATTATACTAATACCTGTAGTATGAATAGTGTCTATTACAAGTTGCTTATAATTCTTTTCTTTATCCTCGTCCTGCTCCTGTTTATAGTTTACCAAAAATCTGATGGTAATATCTATAGCTATGCCAAGCGCTACGCTAAACACCAACACAGTTGAGGGTTTTAACCTCACTCCCAGCCAACCCATTATTCCTGCTGTAATGAGCAGGGGTATTATATTGGGTATTAATGAACATATCAAAATGCGAAACGATTTGAACAGGTATAACATGCACAACGCTATTAACAGGAATGCCCACATAATACTGTCCTGCAAGCCATGTATTATAAAACTGGTACCTTCCAAAAATGTAACGCTGCTGCCGGTAAATTGTACGTTGTACCTGCTGCTGTCAAAATACTGATTGGTTTTTTGCTGTATGTCATTTAATATTTTTGGCAGTTCGCTGCTGCCCACATCTTTCATATTCACGCTGATGCGGGCCACCTGCTTAGCGCTGTCAATAAACGAATTGGATATTTTTGAGAATGTGTTTTGTCCTTTGGAACCACTGTCTGCTTTCATGTTCAGGTATCCGGCCAGGAATGCGATATCAAACGAATTTGGAATGGCATAATAGCTGCTGTCTCCATCGTAGTAAGCCTGCCGGGCAAATTTCATTCCCTCTGCTATGGATAACGGCCTGGCCATTTCCGGCCGGGATTTTATATAAGTACTCAACGAATCCATCGCATTCAGAATTTCCAGTGTTTTGCTGCGAAAACCGTTTTTACGCTTAGTATCCACAGCTATTTCCAAGGGCATTACTCCATTAAAATTCTGTTCGAAAAATTTCAGATCGGTATATATTTTATCGGTTTTCGGCAAATCGTCCACAATGAACCCTTCCGATTTCAGCCTCAGCATTCCTATTATAGCCACCGCGCATATTATACCCGTTGCTACATAAATTGGCTTGCGGTTATTAAGGGCCCACACTTCCAGCCTGTCCAGCAAAGCCAGCAACCACTTATTGTCGAGGTATCGTACATGCCTGTCTTTGGGCGAAGGCAGAAAGCTTAACACCGTTGGTATAAAAATGAAAGAGATAATAAATATTACCATAATGCTTATACCTGCTACTATTCCAAACTCTTTAAGCAATGGGCTTTTTGTAAGTGCAAACACTGCAAAACCAATGGCAGCCGCGATGTTGCAAAACAACGTTACAATACCCATTTTACTTATCATTTGAATGAGCGCATATTGTTTATTGCGCGACTCCCGCCAGGCCGAATGATATTTATTTAAAAAATACACACAGTTTGGAATGCCTATTACCACTATTAACGGCGGTATCAATGCATTTAGCAACGTAATTTTAAATCCAAACAACTGCATGGTGCCTGTAGCCCAAATCACGCCCATGATCACCACCAGCAAAGACATTACAGTAGTACTGAAACTCTTGAAAAATACCATTAATATGAGCGCCGATAATATGAGCGAACCGGCAAGCAACCAACGCATTTCCAACGCAATCTTATCCGCTACCTGCGTGCGGATTAATGGCAATCCACTGTAATGCATTTCCAAATTTGTAGCTTTCGCAAATTTCTCCCCCACGGCAATAATATCGTTTATGATAGCGGTTCGCTGCTTAGAGTTCATCGCATCACGATCCACATGTATGCCGGTAAGGTAAGTATGCGATGAATCATTATAAAGAAAGCCATTATAAAATGGCAGACTTAAAAATTTGGCCGCGCAACTATCCAAAACATCTTGCGTAAGCTCACCAGCAGGAAATATTTCTTTTGCAGTTAGTTTTTCAGTACTGTCAACTTTTGCCAGTGTAATGGAATTTGCCACACTCAGCACATCCTCCACCTTATTTACTTTTTTAAGTTCCTCCACCAGTTTTCGGTACTCGTTAAAAACAGAAGTCTTAAAAAAATCTTTTGTTTGAAAACCTATCACCACCATATTTCCATCTTCGCCAAATTTCTTTTTAAAAGCAAGGTATTCCTGGTATTTTATGTTGTTGGTAGGAACGGCTCTGGCAAAATCGTAGCTCATTTGCAATTTCACAGAATGATACGCCATAAAACCCGTAGCTGCCAATAGAATAAAAAGCAAAACAATTCTGTTCCTCAATACAAACTGTCCCAGTTTCTTCCACATGATAACTTATTTAAAATTGACAGCAAAGAAAAAGCAAATAGCTGAAAAAAAGACGGCAAGAGGCTGATAGTTGTTAGTGCGCCGTAAGTTATAAATTATTAATTGTATGTAACAGGGTAGAAACCACTTTATATACGTATGTTGTCAATTGAGATGTATAAAGAGTTTTCAAGAAGAAAACTCATACAGTGTGCTCTAAATTTCCACGGCTAATACACTAAAAAAGTAAATGTTATTTTTTGGGGACCGGCGGTAGTGCTACTATTAAGCATCGTTGTGTCACTCACTTGTGCGGTAGTAGTTCTATTCGGCGAGCAGGCAGTGGGCAGTAGGCGGTTGGCAGTAGAGAAGTGAGAAGTGAGATTGACTCTGGTTACACTGAGATTTCTCGCACAGTTTGGTTTATTATAGCTTGCAAACAGTGTATAAAGCATTCTCCATTCTCAACTCGCCATTCTCCATTAAATAAGTACTTCATGCAATACACTCAATGTTTTTAAATGACCGAAATCGGAAATGTGCAAAGCGTAAAACAATTCGAATGACTGCATCAATTGCCGACGCATTTGCTGGTTGAGCTTTATATGAGCCAGCTCCAAAGGTTGTTGCACTTTCAGTAACTGGGAGGTAATAAAGCTCAGGTCTCCTTCAATAAAATGGCGATGGTCAGGATAACCTGTTTGAAAAATACCTTCCTGCAAATTCAGAATATTATTTTGAGCGCTGTAATCATCATAAATCTTAAAGCCAAAAAAATTTGCCAGGTGAAGCATAAAAAAAAGCGGGTAGTTTGCCACAACGGAACTCTCAGCCTCATCAAGGTGAATAAGCGCATCTTCAATAAAGTAAAACAGATCGGCATTGGGTTCAGGATGTCTGAGGCATTTCTGAGAAACCTCAACTATAAAAAGCACCACAGAATTTTTGTACACATCAAAAAAAATATCGCGATACAAATAACTCCATTTATACTCCTTTATACGTTGAATATTCTTCAGTTCATTATGATATACTACCATATCCAGCAAAGCGCCGGGCTGAAAAAGATTTGCTTTACCCTGTCCTTTTTTTGAGGAAGCCCGCACACCATTCTGCAAATATGTTTGCGTTCCAAAAAGTTCTGTGTACACGGTTATAACGAGGCTGGTTTCGCCATATTTAACAGCTTTCAGCACAAGTCCTTTTGTTTTGAACGTCATCATACGAAAGCAAGTTAATAAGGCCGTGCGACAAATTGCAGGAGAATGGAAATGAATTTGAAAATGTGCTAATTTGGAAATTTGAAAATGCCGTATGATAGCGTTGTTTTATTTATTAGTAGAATAATCAAAAACGTGGAAATGTGAGAAATGATTTTAAAAACACTATTGATGCAATTTGTCGTACATCCGTTAATAAGCCAATCAGTTATAGAAATAAATCGGGCATTACTTCATGTTGCAGATTCACAGCGTATTTCGTAAAATCTGTAATACCTTCCGCATTTAACACATCTTCATCAATGAAAAAGTTTCCGGTGCATTCGTTAGATGGTTTTTGTAAAATACAAAAAGCCGCATCTGCAACTATTTCGGGTTTGCGGCTACGTTGCATCAAAAAATCGCCACCAAGCAAATTTTGTACTGCTGCTGTAGCTATGGTGGTTTTGGGCCATAATGCATTCACGGCAACCCGGTGTGGCCTCAGTTCTTCTGCAAGCCCCATTGCAATCATGCTCATACTGTATTTGCTAATAGTATAAGCCAGGTGTTTGGCAAACCATTGCGGCTCAAGGTTCAGCGGTGGCGACAGATTTAAAATATGAGGGTTTCCCGCTTTTTTAAGGTGTGGAATGCAAGCCCGGCTCATAAAAAAAGTGCCACGCACATTTATGTCATGCATCAAATCGTAGCGCTTAGGTTCCAGTTGTTCAGTATTGGCCAGGTTGATAGCGCTTGCATTATTTATTAAAATGTCAATTCCTCCAAAACAGTCAACAGCTTTTTTTACAGCTTCTGCAATAGCCTGTTCAAACCGTATATCCAATTGTAATGGCAATACTTTTCCCGGTCCTACTTTATCTATTTCTTCGGCTGCTGTAAATATAGTGCCGTCCAGCCTGTGATCAGGTTCTATGGTTTTTGCAGCTATTACAATATTCGCGCCTTCGGCGGCAAGCTTTAAGGCAATGGCCTTCCCAATTCCACGACTACTACCGGTAATAAACACTGTTTTATTTAAAAATTTCATAGTATTGTTTTAATACATGATTGTGATCCGAATGTTTATTAAAGATAAAAAGATTTGAAATTTGAGATCTGAAATGCATGTTGGTTGAGTTTGGCTTATAATGTTGAGCTCATTTTGGTTTCATGCAAAGTCGCTAAAATTCAAAGCTCGCAAAGGAATTTTAGGAGCCACTGTTGATACGCCTACTCGCTTTGCCAAGCTTCACTCCAACAATGGCCCCAAAATTGTAGAGCTACGAAAAGCTTGTTCATACACTTTATTGCATAGACAGTAAATTTACTATGATCGTATAGTATTTATACCATTATTTACGTATATACCGCATACTAAAAATGAAGTATAAGTCCTCTTTCATAATGTAGGGTTAAGAGTATTTTTGTGCCGTCAATTGAAAAGATAAACGCCGATCCAATTATCCTGAGAACAAATCCAATATCCGAGCAACCGTATGAGGACTGTTTATCTTTCAACGGGTGTATCCAATATCGAAAAATTTAAAATCAAATCCTAAGGACAACCGTTTCCAAAATTTGTACCTATTGATGGACCAGTGGAAATGTTAAGGTTTTGTACAAAGAACTAAAAAGTCCTGAACATCTTTTCAGGACTTTTTTTATTTGGTTCAGTTATTGACATTTGAGGTTGCCTGAATTGTTCAATTCATATTCATCCGTTGAAGTGTGCGACGCAACCAAAGCCCAACCAGGGTTCTACTGCCGGTCCCATAAAAATAATAATCTCAAAAAATCAACATGTCCGAAACACATTAGTGCGCCATTGACATATCTATTTTTTCAGTGCCGGCCTTCTTAGTTCTAAGCATTAAAATAAATGGAATACAAATCGCGAACAAAATGCTGATGAATAAAAACACATCCATGTATGTTAGCACCATCGCCTGTTTTGTGACTGTGTAATCCATAGCCTGGTAGGCGCTGTTCAATGCAGTATGCGGATTTAATCCTTTGCCAATAAAACCATGCTGTATGCCTTGTATGTGCTGCATTACAGCAGGATCATCAACTGAAAGCTTTGATACCAGTACGTTCCGATGCTCCATAGTTTGCCTGGCCATAAGCGTGGTAATAATGGCCACGCCAAACGAGCCTCCCAATTGCCGCATCATACCGGTAAATGACGCACCCTGCCCTATTTGCTTTCCTTTTAATGTGCTTAATGCAAGCGTGGTAATAGGCACAAAAAGCATTCCCATGCCTAGGCCACGCACAATTAACGGCCAGAAAAATGCGTCTTTATCTGTATCGGGAGTGATAATACTATGCCCCCATAAACAAAACATTACAAATATGGACATGCCGAGCGCCACGAGGTATTTTTGCTTCACTCCGCGCTGTAAAAGTTGTCCTATAACCGGCATCATACATGCCGTTACAAGCGATGAAGGTATCATAAGCATACCGGCCTGCGCGGCAGTCCAGCCGAGTGTGGCCTGCGTGTATAGCGGTATCACAAACGTAATTCCATACAAACCAAAACCGAGTATAAAAGATAATATTGTTCCCGTTCGAAGATTACTGTTTTTCAATACGCGAAGTTCTACAATAGGGTTTTTTGTTCGAAGTTCTCTCCATATAAAAAAGAAAGCGCCCATTATAGTGGTTACAACCAGCGTGGTTATAATAGAATCATTGAACCAGTCATCTTCTTGGCCCTTTTCCAGTACGTACTGCAGAGAACCTACCGTTATTGCCAGCAAAGCAATACCCAGCCAGTCCACCTGACTTGAGCTTAATTTTTCTCCATACTTCGGACTGCGCACAAACTGAAGCGTAAGCAATGTGGCTATAATACCCAACGGAATATTGATATAAAATATATAAGGCCATGTATAATTATCCACTATAAAACCACCCAGTGGTGGCCCTAATGTGGGCCCCACAATTACACCCATACCATAAATGGCTTGCGCCATGCCGCGCTTTTCAGCGGGATAGCTTTCTGTAATAAGCGTTTGCGAAGTTACCAGCAACGCGCCACCACCTAAACCCTGCATAAAGCGAAACAATACCAGTTCCCAAATTCCATTCGCATTGCCACATAAAAAAGAGCAAATAGTAAATAGTATAATGGAGGCTGCAAAATAATTTCTGCGACCAAATTGTTGTGTAAGCCAACTTGTCATTGGCACTATAATAACATTCCCAATTGCATAAGCGGTAATAACCCAACCGACTTCTGAAGTAGTAGCTCCGAGGTTTCCCTGCATATCGTGCAGCGCCACGTTTACAATGGTGGTATCCACTATTTCGAGCAGTGCGCACATTACCGCGGTAACGGTAATGATTACACGCCGAAATCCATATTCAACCAAAGAATTTTGTTGCATGTAAAAACTTTAAATAATAGAGAAAATGATCCAGGGTGTAAGAAGTTGGAGCCTGCTCATACAAAATGCTTTACTTCAAACCTTACACCCTGCGCCTTAATCCAAATGCACATCCACGTACACATTCATACCCGGGCGCAATTGCCTTATAAGAGAGTCGGTTCCGTTTGCGAATTCCAATCTTACCGGTAAGCGCTGAACAACTTTCACAAAGTTGCCGCTGGCATTATCCGGAGGCAGCAAAGCAAAACGGGAACCTGTCGCGGGCGAAAAAGAAGCCACTGTAGCATCAAATTCATGACCAGGAAAAGCATCTATAGTAACTATGGCCTTTTGGCCAACTTTCATTTTATTTAACTGCGTTTCTTTATAGTTTGCAGTAATCCAGGTAGATTGATCAAGCACAACACTACACAACGATTGACCAGATTGCAGGAACTGCCCGACCTGCGCATTTACTTTAGAAATTTTTCCATTGGCCGGCGCCAAAATAGCAGTATAGGAAAGATTCAGTTTGGCATTTTCAAGATCCGCTTCACGCTGTTTTATAACAGCGCCGGCTACTGCAATTTGCTGAGATGTGGCATTGCTTTGAGAGGCGGTGGCGGCAGATTGTTTTGCAGCGGCATTCTTCTGTTCAATCAATACCTGCAACTGGCGTTCCGCTGTTTGCTTTGCAGCAAGCGCCTGCTCGTATTGTTGTTGTGTTATCGAATGGTCTTTTATAAGATTGACATAACGCTCATAATCCTGCGTTGCACGCCATACATTTACTTTCGCCTGCTCAATCTGAGCATCCGCAGTTGATACGTTCGCCTGCGAGGTTGCCACATTCGCTTTTGACGCATTTGTTGATGCTTCCGCTACAGAAAGGTTGCTTTTCGCAGCCAGCAATGCCGCTTCCGATTCATCCACTTTAATACGCAAATCACGATCATCAAGCAAGATCAACGTATCGCCTTTCTTTACATACTGATTGTCTTTTACACGTACTTCTGTTACATAACCAGATACCCGTGGTATAACCGGGCTGATATTCGCGTCTATTTGAGCGTCATCAGTTTCTTCGTGATGTTTTCCATGTATGTATTTGGTTATTCCAAATGTTCCTCCGCCAATTACCAGGAATATCAAAACCAGGATAAACCCAAAGTTCTTTTTACGCGGTTGTGGCACAGGCTTGCGTGATATATTTTCGTTATTATTAGATGAAGAGACTTTATTATGTTGTTGAGTTTCCATACTGTTGTTGTTGAAATGTTTTAAATGTTTTGGTCAAATTATTTTGTAACACTATTTCCATTACCTATAACACCTGCCACCTGCAATAATTTGTTGTAGGCTACTATAGCATCTGCTTTTGCATGAGCATAATTGATCTTAGCTTGTAGTGAAGCTACATCCGCATCTAGCAAATCGGTGGTGGTAGCTAAATTGTTTTCCTGTTTGTTTTTGGTAATACGGTAATTTTCATCAGCTTGTTCCACTGCTTTTTCGTACACCTCAATTTTCTTTCTGTTTACCGCAAATGCTTCATAAGCTTTGTGAATATCCAGTCGGATATTATCGTCCAGTATTTCCTCACTTACTTTTACCTGTTGAAGTCTGGCTTCTTCTTTACCCAGCTTCGATCTGGTTTTCCAAAGAGAAGACACGGAATATTTTACCCCCAGGCCAACATTGAAGGCAGTGGTAACCGATACAAATTTTGGAATATCCACACCCATATAACCGCCGGTTAAGGCTATTGAAGGATAATAATCACCTTTAACAGCTTTAATACCGGCATTAGCCGCTTTTTCATTCAGGATAAGCGCCTGTATATCTTTCCTGTTTTGATGTGCCAGTTGTTCCCATTCATCAATGGTTTTTACTGGCGTAGTGGGTACAGAGCCGGCAGAATCCGGTATAAGTATAGTGTTTTCGGGCAATCCCAGCATCAGGTTCATATTTACCGTAGCTGTTTTTAATTGGGTTTGCACATCCAATAAAGCCAGCTCCACATTGTATTCTTCCAGTTGCACTTTTAAAAGATCGTTTCGTGCAACAAGACCGTTTTTCTCAAGATTCTCAAAATCCGCTACCCGCTGTTTCGATCTTTGCAGGTTTTCCTTAACCAGCCCTACAGATGCTCTTGCTTTGTACAGATTACAATAAGCGGCAATGGTATTTTCAACCAGGGCCTCTTTATCGTTATCAGCATCCAGCCTGGCTGCTTCTGCCAGGTATTGTGCGGATTCAATACCCGATTTAATCTTAAATCCCGCAAACAAAGGAAGAGATGCATTTGCCATTGCATACATAGCCTGATGAATGGAAGGCATTGAAGATTGTTCGTTTCCCGAACCACTGCCACTTCCGCCATCTTGTTTGGAGCTTTTGAGGTTTAGTCCCGGATCGGTCATTCTCATATAAGCGGCGGAAACGCTTACATCCGGCAGCCTGTTGTCTTTTGCTTCGTGAAGTGAAGCCAATGCTTCATCAATTTTTGCACGGTTTAGTTTTAGTTGTTTACTGTTCTTAATGCTTAAATCTATAGCTTCAGCAAGTGAAAGCTTTTTAGCCGTTTCAGTTTGGGCCGAAGCATCAAGGGTCATAATACTAATGAGCAGCGAGAGCGCTGCGTGATACCAAAATTTACGCTTCATGTGTCAATATTGCTTTGAATAGTAGTTTTAAGTGATCTATAATTCTTTTTTTCATGGTGGCTTTGAATTCTTCGTTAGATAAATTTTGTATTTCGTCGTTTACATATTTGTAAAAATCCAGTGTACTTATCAACTGGTTGGTAGTACCTGTCATAGTTAATATCAGCATTTGCGCATCCAGATCTTGCCGGAAGTCGCCTTTTTTTTGCCCCTCCGTTATCAGTTGTTGCATAAAATCATACCCCTTCTTTTTAAAATCTTTCAGCATTTCGGCAATTCCGGAATCCCTGCTGCGCATTTGCTCTCTCACCATTATTTTATGAAAGCAAGGCTGATTAAACACTTTTTCAACATAGTTTTCAATCATTTGATCCACCTTTTCAAGAGGTGTCATACTTTCATCATTAAGCACTTTTTCAAGTTGAACGGCAGTACTTCTGTATTCAAAAAGCGTCTGCATCAGTTTTTCCTTCGAACCAAAATAGTAGGATATCATAGCAAGATTCACTCCCGCTTCATGTGCCAGATCCCGCACCGAAGTGCCGGCAAATCCTTTTGTAGCAAACAGCCGTTCAGCCGTTTCCAGTATCTGCAATTTTTTTTCTGATAATTCCATACCGGGTTTTTTAAAAATCGGGGACAAAATTAAACAAACGTTTGAATTAAACAAACGTTTGAACAATGTTTACCCATTATTCTTTGAAATTTAAAAGTCTGCTAACCAGAAAATGCTGTAGAACAACGTTGTTTATAACTTTGGCCAGAATATTCTTATGTAAAGTTTTTTTTGTGGGAACCGGCTGTAGTACTACTATTAAGCCCCGGTTGTGTCACTCACTTGTACGGTAGTAATGCTATTGAGCAATGAGGAAGAATTTGAAAATTTGAAAATACATTTGGAAAACATTGTTTATTACACGCGAACATTCTTTTCTAAATGGAAAATACGGAAAATGTAGAGGTGGCAATATATAATGAACCTTCAATGACTCAATGACTCAATTATTTAATAATTTGCCCCATGCAGCTTTTTGTCGATTTTTTTGAAACCATACAGGAAGAACGGGATTACCTTTTGCAGGTTTGCAATAGTTTTAAGTCATCGCACGAAATCACTTTTACAGGTTGGGAACCTCAGCCTCCTTCCCTACCCGAAAATATTCAATGGCAAACATTCGTTCCTGCATCGCTTTTTTCAGGTCTGAAACAAAATAAAGGATATAATGATTTTATAGCGAAAATAATTAAAGCAAATAAAGATGCTTTGTGGATGACTAATCTTCCCGGGCATATTATACCCAAAATACCCAACCAGGTTTTTATCGCCTCCAATCTTGAATTTTTACAACACCCGCAAGGGTTTGATAAAAAAAAACTTACAATAAAAAAATTAACCGGCGCTTTACAGAATGCGGTAAAAATAATAACGCCATCATTACATTATCAAAGCATTCTGCAAAATGATTTTAAAATTGATGAAAGCAAAATACAGGTCGTTTTCGCCAAGCCTTCAGAAATAACAAAACCATTACCGTGGGAAGAAAAAGAGGTTATTAAAAAAAAGTACACCGGTGGAAAAGAGTACTTCATTTGCTGTATAAATGATCTCAAAAAATTTGAGCTGATCCATCTGCTGAAAGCATTTTCCATTTTTAAAAAGTGGCAACAGTCGTCAATGCAACTGGTAATACTTCACAATGAAAAAGCCGGAGCCGAAGGGCCATTTTCCAAAATAGAAACATATAAATACAAAAATGATATAGTAACAGCGAATGTTGAAGAAAGAGAAAAACTAAGTTTGATTGCGGCTGCTTACTCATGTTTACACCCCGTTATTTTTGAAAACATTCCATACACAATAATAAACGCCGCTCATTGCAACGTGCCTGTAATTGCCACGGAACTGCCGGTTATCAAGGAATTTGCCGAAAACGCGGCTTTATACATACCGCCAAAAAATACAGACATACTGGCGCAACAAATGATTTTACTGTACAAAGATGAAGCCCTTAAACGCCGTTATGTGGAAAAGATGAAAATGCAATTGGCCTCCGGCACAAATTCTTAACTTCGCACACTCAATATTATTAAATTTATGAACCAATCAACCATTACGATTGACGTATTATTAGATAACGATAAAACCCCTGAACAAATAAACTGGAAGGCATCCTCCAGCACTATGGAAAACACACAACAGGCAAAAGCCCTGATGCTTTCTCTTTGGGATAGTAAAGAAAAAACCGCGCTTCGCATTGATTTGTGGACGAAAGATATGATGGTTGATGAAATGGCTGATTTCTTTTATCAAACGATGATGACAATGGCCGATACTTACAATAGAGCAACAAAACATACAGAACTGGTAAGCGATATGAAAAACTTCGCAAAGGATTTTTATAATAAATTTCGTGAAGAGCAGATGAAGAATAGTTGACAACCAACAACAATAAATAAACAAACAAACTAAAAATATGAGCCTGGAACAACAAATAATGGCCGAAATGAAAGACGCCATGAAAGCTAAAGATGAAGCTTTACTTAGAGGTCTTAGAGCAATTAAAGCTGAAATTATAAAAGCGAAAACCGAGCCTGGTGCAAATGGTGAAGTGACTACCGAAGGTGAGCTGAAACTATTGCAAAAACTGGTGAAACAACGGAAGGATTCGCTGGAAATCTTTACACAGCAAAACCGTCCCGATCTTGCACAAAAAGAACAGGAAGAAATTTCTGTAATTGAACGCTTTTTACCCAAACAATTAAACGCTGAGGAATTGAAAACCGCTTTAGAAAAAATAATTGCAGAAGTGGGCGCTACCTCTCCTGCAGATCTTGGCAAAGTGATGGGAGTGGCTTCTAAACAACTTGCGGGCAAAGCAGATGGTAAGGCTATAAGCGCAGTGGTAAAAGAATTGCTTACAAAATAAGACAATTTGAAATCTTAGATCTGAAATTTGAGATTCTTTTAGGAGGAGTATAGTTTATTGCTCAATAGCATTACTACCGTACAAGTGAGTGACACAACGATGCTTAATAGTAGCAATACCGCCGGCTCCCCAAAAAAATGCACAAAAAATTATACTGCCGTATTATAAAAACCAACTCCCTCTACAGTATCTCAAATCTAAAATCTAAAATATCAAATCTAAAAATTAAACACCTTAAAAAACTCAAAAACAAACTCATCATAAAGAATCTCAAATATCAAATTTCAAATCCAGATGCTTATCGATTGTATATTCATAGTATTATTAGTTCTGGCTCTTTTCAAGGGTTGGAAAAACGGTTTGGTAATGGCCGTTTTTTCGGTTTTGGGATTAATAATAGCCTTGGTTGCTGCCATAAAATTATCGGCAGTTACCGCAGATTATTTAAAGGACTCCACTAATATTGGAAGTCGCTGGCTACCCTTTCTTTCTTTCGCGATAGTTTTTTTTGTTATGGCGCTTTTGGTGCGACTTGCTGCATCCCTTATTTCAAAAACTATGGAAATGGTGGCACTTGGGTGGATAAACAGGCTGGCAGGTGTCATTTTGTACGCGGTTATTTATACAATTATACTGAGTGTGTTATTGTTTTATATTCAGAAAATCAATCTTGTAAATGAATCCACTATAAAAGCATCTCATTTCTATTCATTTATAGAACCCTGGGGGCCGATGGCCATTAACGGAATTGGCAAAATACTGCCTTGGTTTAGAGATATGTTTGCACAATTGGAAGTTTTTTTCGATACACTTGCACAAAAAGCCGGAAAGCTATAACTTTTGGTCATATATTAAGAAAACCTCGATTATAATAAAAAAATTTAAGAGATTGTGTTATTTTTAAATTACCGAAATCCTCGTCAATACACTAAACACTAGCTTACCGCTCAATGTGTTAGCTTTGTAATTTTATATAAAAGCGTTTTTTGGGCCAAAACAACTATTTTAGCGCATAATTGAACAAGTGATATTTACAAGAACAGATGACTTACGAAATCAAACATCAGGATAAATTCAGATTTATTGAAGAAGGTGAAGGCGAACCTTTATTGCTGCTGCATGGATTGTTTGGGGCCCTTAGCAACTTCAGGGATTTGATAGATTATTTTAAGGCCCACTACAAAGTAGTGGTTCCAATGCTGCCATTATTTGACCTGGATATTTTACATACTTCTGTTGGCGGTTTGGAAAAGTATGTGCATAAATTCGTTGAAACAAGGAACTATGAAAACATTCATCTGCTTGGTAATTCGCTTGGCGGACACGTAGCGCTCGTTCACACTCTAAAACATCCTGAAAAAATAAAATCCCTTATCCTCACAGGAAGTTCCGGTTTATTTGAAAACGGCATGGGAGATACTTATCCCAAGCGCGGCGATTACGAATATATCCGCAAAAAAACCGAGCTTACTTTTTATAATCCAGAAATAGCCACCAAAGAACTGGTAGACGAAGTATACAGCATAGTGAATGTGCGGTTTAAGGTCATCAAGATAATAGCACTGGCAAAAAGTGCCATCAGGAACAATTTAGGAGAAGAAATCAGCCAGATAAAACAACCTACATTGCTGATTTGGGGCAATAATGACACAATAACACCTCCTTTTGTAGGGCGTGAATTTAACAGGCTTATACCCAACAGCGAATTACATTTTATTGATAAATGCGGCCATGCTCCTATGATGGAAGTGCCCGATGAATTTAACATCATCCTTCATAAGTTCTTAAAAAAACTTAACGAACCGGCTACAGTAGCATAACGTATATATTATTATAAAACACTTTTGTTAAACAAAGAACTCATATCGTCTTCTATTCCCGTTCTGTCGCCAACAGATAACGTGGAGCAGGCATTACAGCTAATGGCCGATTATCATATATCGGAATTACCGGTAGTAGCCGATGATAAATTTATTGGGCTTTTAGAAGAAAATGAGTTGCTTAATACCGATAGTAACCAACCAATTCACCAACTCCATACAGCCTTTTTAAAACTAGCCGTTCAGGAAAACAGATTTTTTTTCGACGCGGTAAAACTGGCAACCGAATACAACTTGTCCATAGTGCCCGTAATTGAACAAAACCTTACCTGGGTGGGCGCCATCAATACTTATGATCTTTTAAAAACATTTGCGCATATTGCTGGTATAAAAGACCCCGGCGGCCTGCTCGTACTGGAACTGGAAAAACAAAATTTTTCCTTTTCAGAAATCAGCAAACTCGTAGAAACAAACGATGCGCAAATAACTCAAATGAATACTTACTTCAACAACGACAATTCAGCATTCATTGTTACCCTTAAAATAAACAAGCTGGAAATTTCAGACGTTATTGCAACTTTTCAGCGCTATGATTATGTGGTAAAGTATTACTTTGGTGAAGAACAATTTGAAAATGAACTTAAAAGCAACTATGATCATTTGATGAATTACCTGAACATTTAGATCTGTTTTTTTGAGGATACCGGCAGTAGTTTTTCATGGCATCATCGTTGCGTCGCATTTCGTTCATCCGTAGTATTTCATGGCAACATTGGCTGCATCAACAAAGTTTTAAACACAACTTAAACAGCCTTTAAGTATTTTGATTAAATTATTTACATAACGCCGCGGGCATCCCCCAAAGCACATTTTTCAGCAAACAACGCCAGGTAAAAAGAAATGCGTAGTAAATGGGTAAAAATATTTTTTTTGTTGTAATAGTCTTTTTCTTTTTTCCCGGCCTCCTTTTAGCCCGGAATCATTTTCCTGTTGCAGCTTTTCATATCACTACCGACAGTCTTCCGGTAAATGCCGTAACCGATAGCTCAGCCTATGAACAGTTGATTGTTATCGGCGACATTTACATAACAGGCAACCGAAAAACAAAACCCTATATTATTGAACGAGAGTTGCCTTTCAAAAAAGGAGATAGTCTTACATTACAACAGCTCACAAATAAATTTATTACCAGCAGGCAGCAGTTGATCAACACACAACTATTCCATGAAGCCAATGTTTACCTCAAACAATTCAGAGGTTTCACTGCCGATATTCAAATTGACGTAAAAGAACGCTGGTATATAATTCCCCTGCCCTATTTAAAACCAATAGACCGCAACCTTTCCGCATGGGCCGACAAAGGCTTTAAGCTCGACCGCCTTAACTATGGCCTAAAATTTTATTACGACAATTTCACCGGCCGCAACGATAAACTAAAGCTATTTTTTATAACAGGATACACACACCAATACCAGGCATCATACGATCAGCCCTATGCCGACAAAGATTTAAAACACGGCTTCGGCGCCAGCTTTTATTATTCCGCAGTAAAAGAGCTAAACGTAAATACGGTAAACAACAAACAGTTTTTTCTGAATGTAGATTCTGTTGATAACGCCGGCAAATACATCAACGAACAATTTAACCTTACGCTCAGTTATTATTACAGACCCGGAATGTACACAAAGCATACATTCAGATTAGGGTACGTTTTCAATAAAATAGATCATTCGGTACTGGGCAATAACTGCACTTATTTTAAAAACGGCATAACAAATGTTTCGTACCCCGAACTAAGTTATACCTGGCGCTATCAAAACATTGATTATGCAGCCTACCCACGTAAAGGGAAAAGTGCGGAAATCAATTTTCTAAAGCGCGGATTTTCCGAAAATATGGATATGTCGCAACTATCAGCCAAGTATATAAGAGCATGGCCGCTAGGCTGGAAGTTATTTTACGTAGGACAGGCAAATGGCATCATAAAAGTTCCGTTCGACCAGCCTTTCTATAACCAACGCCTGTTTGGCTATGGTGATTTTTATTTAAGAGGATTAGAAAAATATGTCATTGACGGAGTAGCGGCGCTGGCTTCATTCAACACCATAAAAAGAGAAATTGTAAATACCCGTTTCAGAAAATTAGAAACCCTGTCCAAATCAAGAATCCCAATACAGGTATTCGTAAAAGCCTATTCCGATTTTGGATATTCCTATTTGAACCAGCCAATATACAATTCATTACAAAACCGCTTCCTGTATACATTTGGTGCTGGAGTAGATGTGATCACGCTGTACGATCTTGTGTTCAGATTTGAGTATAGCTGCAATCAACTAGGACAAAAAGGATTTTTCTTTCATCTGCGAAATGACTTTTAAAGGCGTGAATATTGTATTTTTATACCTCACACGGTATAAAAATGTGCAATGTTTTTTGGGCACCGGCGGCAGTGCTACTATTAAGCATCCGTTGTGTCACTCACTTGTACGGTAGTAATACTATTCAGCAAGTTGAAACATTCATTCCCAAATTTATAATGCATATAGTATAGTTAGTTATTTTGAATTTACAGTTTAGCCTTATAGAAAATATAACATGAAAGTTGCCATTTACAGTCGGGTTATCGATTTTCAATTTACTGAAGAAGTGCAAAGCCTCTTCAACGAACTGCATAGATATAATATCGAGCCAATCATTTACCAGCCTTACTTTGAGCAGATCATCAATTATATACACTTAGGAAATAATATTACAACATTTAATTCCTATTCAGATCTCGACAGTACAATTGAATTTGTTATCAGCCTTGGCGGAGATGGCACCATACTGGATTCGGTCACACTTGTCCGCGATCAGAATATTCCCATACTGGCAATCAATTTCGGAAGGCTGGGCTTCCTGGCCAGCTTAGGTAAAAACGAAATGGAGAATGCCGTAGCATCATTAGTGCACCGCACATTTGTAATTGACAAACGATCGCTACTTCATCTCGATGCTAATATTCCTTTATTTGGAGAAACACCATATGCGCTAAACGAATTTGCTATTCAAAAAAGAGACTCATCCTCCATGATAAGGATCCACACTTACATGAACGGAGAATTCCTAAACACATATTGGGCCGATGGATTGATAGTATCCACACCCACAGGCTCTACAGGTTATTCGTTAAGTTGCAACGGCCCCATAGTATTTCCCGAATCAGCCAGCTTTGTTATAACACCGGTAGCACCGCACAATCTGAATGTAAGACCAATTGTAGTGCCCGACAACAATATTGTTTCATTTGAAGTGGAAGGCAGAACAGATGAATTTATTTGCACCCTAGATGCAAGAAAAGAACTGGTGGAAAAAAGCATACAACTTGCAATCAGGAAAGAAGATTTTACAGTAAGTCTTGTTCGTTTAAATGAAAATAATTTTTTACAAACCTTACGCACCAAGTTATCCTGGGGACTGGATGCGCGAAACTGATATAATTATTGAATTATGAATAAATCAGGCATTTCCACATTTATCACATTACCACATTAAAAAGGAATGCCGGCATTTAATAAATAAAACTGTCCTTCAGCATTTTCAAATTAGCACATTTTCAAATTGAACCTCCGCTACACAATTAAATTTATACCAAAGCGTTACATAATAGTTGTGAATTTGAATTGTAAAATTTAATTTCACAGCTATTTTTGTACCATCACCTAAAGCCAATACCGGAAACCATCCGTAACCTAAGGGTCACCATTTACCTGAAATCTTTACCACTAAATACAATTTTAATTAATTGCGTTATATGAAACTATTTAGTTTATTCACAGTGAGCCTCTTTTTGCTTTTTCAAACAGCTAAGGCGCAATATGAAAGTGTAGTGCACGAAGGCGAGTTTGGAATTGGCATAGGAGCAGCCCATTATTTCGGTGATCTGAATACCCGTGCCCATCTTAACAGACCCAAGCCTGCCGTATCACTATTTTTCCGTAAGCAATTCGGCAATTATATCGCGTTGCGTGTTGCCGGTACTTTTGCACAGCTTGGCTACTCCGATGTTTATAATAAAGACAATGAATACCAAAAGCGCCGTAACCTGAGTTTCAACACTAATATTTGGGAACTGGCCGTGCAAGGCGACTTTAATTTCTTCAAGTTTTTACCAAACGATCCGCAATTCCGGTTTACACCATACATTACCTTAGGTGTGGGAGCTTTCAATTACGATCCCTATGCATACCTGCAGGGGAAAAAGTACTTTTTACGTCCCCTCGGAACTGAAGGACAAGGCTCCGCACTATACCCCGATCGCAAGCAATACAGCACCATGGCTATATGTATGCCTATTGGAGTGGGCGTTAAATACAGCTTAACAGAAAATATTAATCTCGGGCTGGAAGTATTATATCGCGTCACAGGCACCGATTATATTGATGATGTTAGTAGAACCTACGCCCCGGATGCGTTTTCCCAAACATTGCCGGATGGCTCGCCAACAGTATGGTACCAGCTTCAGGACAGAAGTTATGAAACAGGCACTCCAATTGGTATAAAAGACAGGTTAAGAGGTTATGAAAAACAGAAAGACCAGTATGTAACCGCCATGCTTACAATTTCATTTAATCTGACCTCATACAGGTGTCCTTCAGCCAAATAAATAAAAAATCATATATCGCTATAAGAACGCTGCAAAACAGCGTTTTTTTTATTTTATATCTAAAAACCTGTTTAAATCATTTGCGAAATGTTGATTATACAACCCTATGTTGCCATGAAATACTACAGATGAAGTGATTGCGACGCAACGATGATGCCATGAAATACCGGAGCTGGTATAACACTGGTATAACAATAATTAATTGCGGTATTCATCAAGACCAAAATAAAATAAAAAATACCTTGATAAAAGCTGCCGCCCGTACCATAAATACGTAAATTTTTGGATCAATTATTATGTAGCCGGCTGCAGAATACCGATTGGGCTTTGGTTGCGTCGCACACTTGTACGGTAGGAATGCTATTCAGCAAGTTATGGGTTGTGTGTAATGCCGCCTGACAATCTACAAAGCTTGATTTTTGGGGCAATATTGTTAATTTCTACCAAATGTTCGATATGGCTTCAATACCTCAAAATATAAGCATTGCTGACTATTACTTCGATTTCTAGAAAAATCTCAATTCCGACAGCAAGAGGGCGGCACGAGTTTTTAACCGAAATACAACTTTCAACTAAAAGCGTTTTTCCCAAAAAAATCAAAAAAATTATCCAATCGCCTTAAAACTATCCTTACAACAGATTGTTTTTCTGTTATTCAATAAAATAAGGCTAGGGAGCATTGTACATTCCTGCTTTTTACATAACGATTTTTTGTAACTTCGCTCCCTTCAAAAAATCCGGTTTTATGGAATCGCTCAAAGAGAGCATAAACATGAAAAAACTGCCTCGCCACATAGCCATAATAATGGATGGTAACGGCAGATGGGCCAAAGAAAAAGGCCAGGATCGTCTTTACGGCCATTTTCATGGTGTGGAGAGTGTGCGTACTATAGTGGAAGGCTGTGCCGAGCTGGGAATAGAGTACCTCACTTTATACGCATTTTCTACTGAAAACTGGGACAGACCCGAACAGGAAGTAAATGGCCTTATGGAGCTGCTTGTTAATACTATTCGCAAAGAAGTGGATACACTTAACAAAAACAACATCAAGCTTCATGTAATAGGCAATATGGAAATGCTTCCGGAATATGCCAGTAACGAATTAAGTGAAGCCCTGCAACTTACCCAACATAATACCGGTCTAAACCTCGTAATGGCGCTTAGTTATAGCAGCCGCTGGGAGTTAACAAATGCCGTAAAAAGAATTGGGCTGGATGTTAAAAAAGGAATAATTGATCCTGAGACAATTACGCAAGATACATTACAACAATATTTATGTACCAGTAATTTTCCCGATCCTGAACTAATGATAAGAACAAGTGGAGAATACAGAATCAGCAATTTTTTGTTGTACCAATTAGCTTATGCGGAGCTGTTTTTTACTCCGGTCCGCTGGCCGGATTTCTCGAAAAACAACCTCTATGAAGCTATTATTGACTTTCAGCATCGTGAACGCAGATTCGGAAAAACAGGTGAACAAGTGAATGAAGTAGAAGATAAGAATGCCGACAAGTGATCAGTCATTAACATTTTTTTATGTTTTTCAGGAAACAAAAAAGAAATTTTAGCCCAAATTCCTATCTATTTAACAAAGACTTACGACAAATCCCTTTAATTTGCTTTTTTTTAAAATAACCAAATGTTAAGAAGACTTCCTGTAGCTATATTTTTGTTGGTACTCTGTTTGCTTACGGTAACTGCTTTTTCGCAAAATGATACTACCCATCCTACCGCAATCGATCCGGAACTCGAAGCTATTCCTACTGCCACTTCACCTAAAGAATATATTATTGCCGACATTAAAGTAACCGGTACTCAAAAATATGATGCCGCAATCATCACAAGTATAGCCGCATTAAATGTTGGCGATCATGTAGTGATTCCTGGTGGCGACAATTTTAGTAAAGCCATCCAAAAGCTTTGGGATCAGAAACTATTTGCGAATGTTAAAATTTACCTGACCAAAGTTGATGGCAGAAATATTTCAATAGAAATAAACATTACAGAACGCCCAACGCTTTCAAACTTTTATTTTAGAGGAGTGAAAAAAACGGAAGATGATGATTTGAGAAAAAAAACAGGTTTGACAAAAGGCCGCGTTATCACCGAAAATATGATTCGCACAGCTGTTGAGCTCATTAAAGTATATTATAGTGAAAAAGGATACAGGGGCGCGGAAGTAGAAGTTGATCAAAGAAAAGACCCCGGAATGGCCAATGCGCAAACCCTTACTTTTCTCATCACCAAAGGCAAAAAAGTACGCATTAACGAAATAACTTTCTTTGATAATGAAAATATTGCTTCCTCAAAACTGAAGAAGCAGATGAAGGGAACAAAGGAAATGACACACTTAACACTGTTCCCGCCTAAAGAATTAAAAGCATACGGCATTACCCCCCGCATGACACTTGATAGTTTTGTACGCAGCAAAGGTTTCTTATATCCTACTCAAATTAAAGAAGCCATTGATCCGTATTTCCGCTTTAAGTTGTTCAGCTCGGCAAAATTTAACGAGAAAAAGTATGATGAGGATAAGGAAAAACTAATTGAGTATTATAACTCCAAAGGTTATCGGGACGCAGTTATAGTGGAAGACACATCTTACTACACTTCAAAGCAAACCCTGAATTTAGACATAAGGGTAAATGAGGGTCACAAATACTATTTTGGTAATATCGCCTGGAAGGGTAATACAAAATACTCCGATTCAATTTTGAATGTAATGCTGGGAATTAAGAAGGGTGACATTTATAACCTGGATATCCTGAATAAAAAGCTGGGTAAGCAAATGTCCCAGGAAGGCGGTGATATCAGCGGTTACTATATGGACGACGGTTATCTCTTCTTCCAGATAGATCCGGTTGAAACCGCCGTGTACAACGACACGATCGATTTTGAGATCAGGTTGCGCGAAGGACCGCAGGCAACTATTAAAAACATTAGGATAACAGGCAACGAGAAAACCAAAGAGCACGTGATACGCCGCGAAATAAGAACCGTTCCGGGCGATAAATTCAGTCGTGAGGCCCTTATACGTTCACAACGCGAAATCGCGAATCTCGGCTTCTTTAACCAGGAAAAAATCGGCATCAACCCTGTGCCCAATCCGGAAGACGGAACTGTGGATATCAACTATACTGTTGAAGAAAAATCGGCAGACCAGCTTGAGCTTTCAGCAGGCTGGGGCGGCGGTATAGGATTAACGGGAACAGTAGGTGTAACCTTTAATAACTTCTCAATAAAAAATATATTACGCAAATCGGCCTGGGATCCGTTACCAACCGGTGACGGGCAAAAATTGAGCCTGAGAATTCAAAGTAACGGACGAGCATTCCGCTCTTACAACTTCTCGTTCACTGAACCTTGGCTGGGTGGCAAGAAAAGAAATTCGCTTACATTCAGTTTTTATAACACCCGTTATTCAAACTCTTATGATCCTTACACAGGAACATATAGCCGCAAAGCAAGCGACACTTCATACCTGAAAAACTATGGCGCTTCGGTATCATTAGGTAAACAGCTAAAATGGCCGGATGATTATTTCACACTGGTTTATTCATTAAGTTATACACAGTATAAGTTAAGGAATTATCCAAACTTATTCCCGGGGTTGAATAATACCACTTCTCACAACGTGAGCTTTAAAATAGCGTTGAACCGCTATTCGGTAGATCAGCCAATTTTCCCGCGTAGCGGATCAAACATTTCGATAAGCGGTCAATTTACGCCACCCTACTCTTTAATTGATCCATCAATTGTAAGCTCATCTAACCCTTACAAATTGCCGGAGTTCCATAAATGGCGTTTTACGGGTGAATGGTATGTGCCTTTAACAAAACCGTCAGGACCGGAAAAGAACCGCTTGTTTGTATTGAAACTGGCTGCCAAGTATGGCTTTATGGGCAAATACAACAGGGATCTTGATTTTTCACCGTTTGAAAGATTCCAGTTGGGAGATGCCGGTTTAACCAATAACTTTGGTATTCTTGGTTACGACATTATTGCGCACAGAGGTTATCCTATTTATGATAATTCAGATCCTAGTGTGAACCCCGATAAAGGGCAAGCCAGCAGGTTCTTTACCATATTTAACAAATACACCGCGGAAGTGCGCTATCCGTTTGTTACCAATCCAAGCAGCACCATTTACGGTTTGGCATTCTTTGAAGCTGCCAACGGATGGTATGATTACAAAGATTATAATCCTTTCCGCCTAAGACGCAGTTTTGGATTAGGTGCTAGATTTTACCTGCCGATGTTTGGTTTGCTGGGATTTGATTATGGCATAGGTATTGATCGTATGCAGCCAGGCGGCAAGCTGAAAGACGCAGCTAAATTTACATTCATGTTAGGCTTTGAGCCAGAATAATAATAAATCAAAAACATTCTTTATGAAAAAAGTAATTTTTTCAGCCATATGTGTGTTCGTATTAGCTATTAGTGCTTCTGCACAACGCTATGCCATTGTTGATACCAGGTATATTTTGGAAAAAATACCTGATTATACGGAAGCACAAAAAAAGCTGGATGAGATAAGTGCACAATGGCAAAAGGAAATAGACACCAAACAACAGGCACTGGATAAAATGTACAAAGACTATGATGCAGAAAAAGTTATGCTCAGCGATGTACTTAGAAAAAAACGTGAAGACGAAATTTTTGTGAAAGAAAAAGAACTGCGCGACCTTCAGAGAAAACGTTTTGGTTTTGAAGGTGATCTTTTCAAAAAAAGGCAGGAACTGGTAAAACCTATTCAGGATAAAGTTTATACAGCTATACAAAAAATAGCAGTAGCCAAAATGTATGACTTCATTTTGGACAAAAGTGAAGGAATTACAGTTATATTTGCCGACCCCAAACTCGATAAAAGCGAAGATGTATTGCGGGAATTGGGTGTTAAATAATCGTAAAACCTTATAAGCCCAAACAACTAAAAACTAGAAAATAACAACTTTCAAAAAACAATTTCAGAACACAATGAAAAAAGTATTATCGGTAGTGTTAATGGCCGGTGCCCTCATGGTAGTTAATAACCAGGCTAATGCTCAAACAAAGATTGCTTACGTGAGCTTGAATGAGATTATTATGTCGATGCCAGAATTTAAAAAAGTAGATACTACATTACAACAATTTCAACAGGCCCTTATAGAAAGCGCCAGGGAAAAACAAGCTGACCTTGAAGACAGAATCGCGAAATTCAATAAAGATTCCGCTACAATGTCGCAAGGTGTGAAAGATGCGAGAAGAAAAGATTTGCAGGAAAAATACCAGGCACTTGCCGGTGAAAACCAACGCATCCAGGAAGAACTGGAGAAAAAACAAGATGAGTTGACTACTCCAATTCAGAAAAAAGCGATTGAAACAATTCAGGCAGTTGCAAAAGAAAAAGGATATGCTTACGTGTTTGTAAAAGAGCAATTGATCGCTTATCCGCCTTCTGATGATCTGGGGCCTGCTGTCAAACAAAAACTGGGACTTAAATAATAATTTTTCCTGAATTTATAAGCAAAACGCTTCACTTCATGGTGAGGCGTTTTATTTTTGTTATATGTCAACAGCTTATCATCCAATTGGCGTTTTTGATTCCGGCTATGGCGGGCTTACGGTTTTAAAAGAAATTGTAAAAGAACTGCCGCAATATGATTACATATACCTTGGCGATAATGCCCGCAGCCCTTACGGCACAAGATCTTTTGAAACCGTTTACCAATACACACTCGAATGCGTTCAACAGCTATTTGCCATGGGCTGCCGGCTTGTTATACTGGCTTGCAACACCGCGTCGGCAAAGGCTTTGCGCAGTATTCAGCAAAATGATCTGCCCGGCATCAACCCAAATTATCGTGTGCTTGGGGTAATACGCCCCACAGCGGAAATAATCGGCAATCTATCTTTCACAAAGCATATTGGTGTTCTGGCAACCAAAGGAACCGTCAATTCCGAATCGTATGTAATTGAAATAAAAAAAATCTTTCCGGATACTGTTGTAAACCAATTGGCCTGCCCCATGTGGGTTCCGCTCATTGAAAATGGGGAATACAATAATGAAGGCACAGATTATTTTGTAAAAAAATATGTTGACCGGCTATTGCAGTCAGACAATAAAATTGATACTATCCTGCTTGCCTGTACGCACTATCCGTTACTGTTAAACAAAATAAAAATGTTCGCTCCTCCCTATGTACAGGTCATAACACAAGGCGGTATTGTGGCCGGCAGCCTGAAAGATTATCTCTTGCGCCATCCGGCAATGGAACAGGAATGCACAAAAGGAGGTTCGTTGAAATTTTACACTACCGATTGCGAGGAAGAATTTAGCAGGCAGGCTGCCATCTTTTTCGGCCAGCCATTGAAAGCGGAGAAGATCTGAAATTTGAGATTTGAGATTTGAGAAAGTGAGCACCCAAATTGGGTTCAAACTGGCCGCATATTGGCGCAGATATGTAACCGGGCTAAAGCAGCTTGGCATGTCTGTGCCAAAATTTGAGATTTTACACACTGTAAGCCCCGCTGCACACTATATTATAGCATTTGACAATAATTATTTCTCACATTTCCACATTTCCACATTTCTAACATTTCTAACATTTTATGGTACCAGCGGCGGTATTTCATGGCATCATCGTTGCGTCGCAATCACTTCATCGGTAGTAATTCTTTTCATCTGCTAATATATTACAGGCTTGTTGTTATGCAGATGTCCTACACCTTTGAGGTGTAGGACATCTGTGTCACGTTTTAAAAAACCACAAGGGGCACAAGGGTACACAAGGGTGGTAGCTCCTCGAATATCCGCATTGTGCGCAGGACTCCCTTCTCCTTTGGAGAAGGGCCGGGGATGAGGCCGCTCAATAGCATTACTACCGCACAAGTGAGTGACACAACCGGAGCACAATCAGGGCACAACTGCCGGTCTCATAATTAAAAACCAAAATTTTATGCTATTGCGAAATTGTCAAGAAGTTCCATACATCTCAGATCTAAATTTCAGATTTCAAATCTCAAATAGTTCTTTTTTCTGACGCAATGTCAGTTTTTTTCTATTTTCAAAAATTGGACGGAGATTTGGTAATAAATACATACTTTCAGCCCTTTAATTATATAATCAGAAATAAGAAAGGAAATAACATGAATTTTCAAAAAGAATTTGAGAAATATGCCGTTAAACATCGGGGTATTTCCAGCAATACATTAAATGATTATCATAAATACCAGGTTAATAATCTTACTCCAAATATTATTGAAGAACGGCCTATGAACATTGCCGTTATGGATGTTTATAGCCGCCTGATGATGGATAGAATCATTTTTCTTGGCTACCCTATTAATGATGAGGTGGCTAATATTATAACCGCGCAATTGCTTTTTATGGAAAGCACTGACCGTGGCCGTGATATTCAAATGTATATTAACTGCCCCGGCGGCAGTGTGTATTCCGGCATGGCAGTGTATGACACTATGCAATTTATTACGCCGGATGTGGCAACTATTTGTATTGGTATGGCGGCCTCAATGGGCGCTGTTTTGATGTGCGCCGGCACCAAAGGAAAACGTACGGCTTTAAAACACAGCCGCATTATGATTCATCAGCCAAGCGGCGGAATTGGCGGGCAGGCGAGCGATATAGAAATTACTGTAAATGAAATAAGAAAGTTGAAAAAGGAATTGTATGAAGTAATTTCTTTTCATACCGGCAAAACTTTAAAACAGGTGGAAAAAGACAGCGACCGCGATTACTGGCTCACTTCCTTTGAAGCAAAAGATTATGGCCTCGTAGATGAAGTGCTATTGGTAAATCCCCGCAAAGAAGCGAAGGAAGACTAAAAACAAAGTGAAGCAAAGAATAACTTTTAACTTATAACGTATAACTCATAATGAACTATTCAAAATATATTACGCCATTAAGAATGGATGATGAAGATGATAAGCCCGAAGAAAATAAAAGAGATGATCTGCAAATGCTAAATAAGCAACTGGAAAGGTTTTTCTTCGAAAAAAGAAGTGTTTACCTGTGGGGAGTTGTTGATGATAAATCCGCACGGGAAGTAGTAACCAAATTATTACTTCTGGATGCAGACAAGCCCGGCGAAGAAATCAAGTTTTATATAAATAGTCCCGGAGGTATGGTAACCAGCGGTATGGTTATTTATGATACTATGAAAATGATTAAAAGCCCGGTTAGCACTATTTGTATGGGTCTTGCCGCTTCTATGGGTTCCATTTTACTTAGCGGTGGAGAAAAAGGACGCCGGTTTATATATGAACATGGCGAAGTAATGATACACCAGCCAAGCCTGGGCGGATTTATGCAGGGCGTAAGCGCGGATCTTGAAATACAGGCAAGACAAACCCGAAAAGTAAAGGATATTAGCGCTAAAATACTTGCAGAAAACTGTGGTAAAACCATAACTCAAATAGTAAAAGATTTTGACCGCGACTATTGGATGGATGCAAAAGAATCTATAGAATATGGTATTGTGGACGATTTGATTGATAAATTATAAATTGAACATTTTTTATAAATAGTTGTTTACTAATATTTAATACCGCTATCAATGGACAGCGGTTTGTTTAAACGGAAAGGGATTCCCATTTGGGTTGTATTTTATCAATGAATAACGGGTATATTATTGAGAATATGTAACTATTGGGTACCTTTGCCTGATTGATAATGAAAAATTAATATGGCTAAAAATACATTGCATTGTTCTTTTTGTGGTCGCAGTCGCGATGAAGTAAAAATCCTGATTGCGGGCCAGGAGGGGCATATTTGTGAAAACTGTGTGGAACATGCGCGGGAAATCATTGAACAGGAGTTAATGATACGTACCGAATCGGCCATTTCATCTTCTTCATTTAAACTGAGTGTAAAAAAACCGGTAGAAATAAAGAAGCATCTTGATGAATATGTGATCGGCCAGGATGACGCAAAAAAAATACTTGCCGTAGCAGTATATAATCATTACAAACGCCTTCAACATAAATCCACAGATAATGAAGTGGAAATTGAGAAAAGCAATATAATAATGGTGGGCGAAACAGGAACGGGAAAAACATTACTTGCGAAAACAATTGCAAAAATGCTGAACGTGCCTTTCGCAATAGTTGATGCCACAGTATTTACCGAAGCAGGGTATGTGGGCGAAGATGTGGAAAGTATTCTTACAAGATTGCTGCAGGTATGCAACTATGATGTAGCCGCCGCGGAAAGAGGTATTGTATATATTGACGAAATTGATAAAATAGCACGCAAAGGCGATAATCCATCTATAACACGCGATGTAAGCGGCGAAGGCGTGCAACAGGGTTTGCTGAAACTGCTGGAAGGCACCGACGTGCTGGTTCCCCCACAAGGCGGTCGCAAACATCCCGAACAAAAACTGATCAAGCTGAATACGCATAATATTCTATTCATTTGCGGAGGCGCGTTCGATGGAGTGGATAAAATAATTTCACGCCGTGTAAATACCAACGCAATTGGGTTTAACGTAAATAAGGAGCACCAGGAAGCGGCAAGAAAAAACTTGTTGCAATATGTAAACGCACAGGATCTGAAAGGTTTTGGACTGATACCAGAATTACTGGGGCGGCTTCCGGTAGTAACTTATCTAAATCCGCTGGATGCGCCCACGCTGCGTTCTATTCTTACCGAGCCTAAAAATTCGCTGGTAAAGCAGTATAAAAAACTATTCGAACTGGAAAACATCGATCTTGCAATTGATGATGATGTATTCGACTTTATGGTAGAAAAAGCGATGGAATATAAGCTTGGCGCCCGTGGCCTGCGTTCCATTTTCGAAAACATATTAACAGATGCCATGTTCGAATTGCCGTCAAGCAAAGAAACAAGGTTCCATCTCACCCTTGAGTATGCAAAAAAGAAATTTGACAAGAGCAAAATGAGCTTACTGAAAGTAGCTTAAAGGCCACATAAAATCAGTTATTTTTTGGTACCGGCATTAGTTTTTCATGGCATCATCGTTGCGTCGCATTCCGTTCATCGGTAGTATTTCATGGCGTCATTGGTCTTATGCATAACTTTTTCACCAGCTCTTTTACACTCAGGTGAATTTATACTAACATAAAAACATTTTCAACAATGGATGAACTAATAAAACAACTGATGGCAGAAGGTTTAACGGAACAACAGGCCTACAAAGCCATTGAAGTGATAAAGAATTTTGCGAAGAAAAAATTTCCACTCTTTAGCGGAGCATTAGATAAACTGTTCGATAAATACGCCCCTAAAGATGAAGAGGACTTTATGCCGTAAGAAAATACTATAACATAGCAAACAAATAAAAAAGCTGCAATGAAAAAACATTGCAGCCTTTTTATTTAGTGTATTACATGTTTTGAAAAATTTTATCAGGATTGGTAAGAGCAGCAGCGCCAACCAACACCAACACCAGTATGATGAACAATATATAAATCGCGGAAAGAATAACGCCAATAATAGCACATATGCGCCCTGCTTTTAAATTGTTATATGAAGACTGGTTGTAAACAGAAGGATTTGTATTATACAACAGTAAATCCTTTTTAGCTAAAACCAAAGCTATAATGCCAAATACAATACCCAATCCATAACAAAAGCAACCGGGAATTGAAATAATACCCAATACCAGCACCGGTGTTGAATTAGGAAGGGAACTTTGAAAATTCAGATAATTCTGATTAGGGTCTTGTTGATTTTCCATTAATTGAAAATTTTAAAGGTGATCGTTTTGTAAATATAAAATGAGAGAATGATTATTGCGCAAAAAAAATGCATACACACCAAAACGGCAGCCCCCTTTTTAAATTTAAACCTTAAATGTAAAGCTAAAAAAACAAGCGTACACATGAATGGTATAGCTGCAGGATACTGATGCAGGCTTTGCGTAACATCACCTTTTAGCAAAGCAATTATGCCCCGCTGAAAACCGCAACCCGGACATTCAATATTAAAATATTTTTTAGAGGGACAGTCCAGCATATGCTGCTGAAGCCAGTTTACAAAATTTAAGTATACAGCTTGCAAGGAGAACTTTTTTTTACAAAATTAGGGATTCAGTTGGTTGCAAATCATTGAATTATTGCAACCACGAATATCCGCTTTGTGCGCAGGCCCCCTTCTCCTTGGGAGAAGGGCCGGGGATGAGGCTGAAAAAAGCACCTATTACTCAAAACTCATAACTCGCCGAATAGAATTACTACCGCACAAGTGAGTGATACAACAATGCTTAATATTAGCACTACCGCCGGTCCCAAAAAACATCATTTTGTGAGTATTAGTTACAACTTATAACCGACATTATCCTACTTCAATAAAAATGCCCAACTAAAAAGAAGGGCATTGTGAATTATAGTAAGCAACCAGTAGAAAACTTATTATAACGCCTCGCTGCCGGTGATAGCTTCTGTCGGGCTCCAGGCCTCTCTCCTATTGCCAGCTTTGTTTGATACTTCTTCTTTTGATCTTTGGTACCAAAAGTAAGCACATGGCCGGTACAAAACGAATTGTGTGCAGCTACACCCAAGGCTATGCCGCCACATACACGGGCAATTTCATGAAGAATAGCAACATACTCCAAATACTACATACCTGCCCGCCGTTTTTTCCGGTACGAGTACGCCCATAAAGCCAAGCTTACCAATTTCTTTAAAAATTTCTACAGGAAAATGCTGAAGTTTCTCCCATTCTGTAATATGGGGTTAATATGGCGTAATACAATATCCCGGATAGACTGCGCCACCTGGTTTGCAAGGTAAGAAGTATCAATGGTCATAAGTAATAATGGTATAAAACAAGCAATCATGGTTAAAAAAGCAATCATCAAAGGCCGAAAAAAGCAGCCCGATTTTCAGGCAATTTATTAGGCTGCTTTTATATAATGCAAAATCAATCGTTAAAGGCAGTGCAATTTAGGAACATTTTTTTAATAAAACTAACATTCGTTAGCAATTATTTTAAGTTGAGATAGGGTTCAATTTTCTCAAACTCTTCATCAGTTAATATATTAATCTTCTTTAAATCATCGATGGAATGAAACTCACCATGTTGCGAACGATACTGAACAATTACATTCGCTAAATTCCACTTTATGTAGGGGTGTTGCTTCAAATCATTTGCAGATGCGGTATTGAGGTTTATTTGTTTTATACCGTTTTTGTTTATAGTAATATATTTTGAGATCTTCTGATATGTGGAATCAGGCAGGCCATATGTTTCACCAATTTGTTGTACCCGAAAAAAACCGCCGAGCCGGTTGCGAAAATTAATGATTCGTTGTGCCAGCTTGCTGCCAATACCCGGCAGAGCTTTTAGCGCCGTTGTATCGGCACTGTTCACTTCAACCATAGAAAAAGACTCTTTCTTTTCAAATGTGAAACCTGTCTTTTCATAATTGTTCGCTTCACTCTTTTGTACTCCTGCGCTTTCGATTCTCACATACGGAATGAGCCGCCGGGCATCATCTTCCCTAAGTCCGTAGATTTTTAGCAAATCATCAGGCTTTCGAAATTTTCCGCCTTTTGATACATAATTTAGAATAGTATGAATTGTTTTTTCCCTAAGCCCCAGCCGCTCCCAATCCTGTGCTGAGGCAGTATTAGGATCAAAATAAAACAAGGTGTATGGTGCAGATGAAGTGTTTCCGGAATTATTGTCATAATGCTGATACCCGGAGTTTTCATACTTATTTTTAAACGAATCTTTCTTTATTTCCAGTTTGGCAATAGCTTCATTCAACTCTTTTGCTGAAGCCGGATCTGGCGGAGCTGGTTTTGAAAAAAATAGAGGTAAAGTGAAAACTACAATAATAACAACAACCAGGATTATTATACCCTTCCGTTCTTTTTTGGTAAAAGAAAAATACTCTTTCCACCATCGCTTTTTAAAAAATGGCATACAGCAATTAATCGTTTAATAGCGTTGAATAAATACAGGAATTGTATTGAGGCCGGAAAACTAAATGGCAGGTAAAATTTGCTACGCAAAATAAGAAAATTTGAGAACGTGAGGTAGAATTTGAAAATTTGCTAATTTGAAAATACGTTGTGATGGAATTGTTTATCAATTCAATAATTCGATATTTCTCTGATTTCGGAAGGTTTGCATGCACCAAAACACCGGCAACAGGCTTCTGGCTACTGGCAACCTGCAACCCGCTCAATAGCATTACTGCCGTACAAGTGAGTGACACAACCGAAGCTTAATAGTAGCACTACCGCCGGTTACATAAATAAAAACTTTGAGATTTGGTGGCTCAAAAATAAGTAGAAGAACTAACGATAATAAACACACTAAATAATCCAATATGCAATTAACATGGAGAAAATTCCGCCGAACAAACCAAGATACACTTCGAAAGGATTGTGCTCATTGAGAATTAACCTGGATGTGCAAACCGCTCCGGTGGCAAGTATTACTACCATTGTATAGAACCCCAACGGCACAAGCGACCGCATAGCAAATAGAATAAAAAATGCCAACACGGCACCCATTGCCAATGCGTGCAAACTGATCTTCACTTTTATATTGGCCATTTGCGCTACGATAGATGTAATAAAAACAGCTAATAAAAATTGCGTAAATGGCACAGGAACTTCTGCATCTTTTTTTGCTACAAAATAAATACTGAAATAAAAGATCATGGAAACCGTAATGGGTATAATACGATCTCTTTGAGTGCGCAAATAAATACTTCCAATAAAGCCCAACTGCTTTAGCATAAATACTGTAAATGCAGGCATAAAGGCTGTTGTAACAAAAACGGATAATAGTTTTAGCAACTTCAGTTGCGCACTATAACCGGCAAAAAGATACGGATGATCAAAAATGAGGAAATAACTTACATAGGTAGGAATGAACAAGGGATGAAACACATATGAAAAAAAAACGGCCAACACACGAAGCGCCGGTGAAAACGGTTTTTCTTTCTCCGGTTTTATTTCCGCCCTTTGCTGAGTAGTTCCTTTTTCTGAATATGCCTGCATGATTATAATTCTTTTCGTAACCGCGCTACCGGAATATTTAGTTGTTCACGGTATTTTGCCACAGTTCGTCTTGCAATGTTATAACCTTTTTCCTGAAGCAGTTCGGTTAATTTTTCATCACTCAGGGGCTTTTTCTTGGCTTCGCTAAGAATGAGATCGCTTAATATCTTTTTTACTTCACGTGTTGAGACCTCTTCGCCGCTCTCAGTACTTAATGATTCGCTAAAGAAAAATTTCAACCGATAAGTTCCAAATTCCGTTTGCACAAATTTGCTATTAGCCACACGGCTAATGGTGGAAATATCCAGGTTGGTTCTTTCGGCGATGTCCTTCAAAATCATTGGACGCAATGTGGTTTCATCGCCGGTTAAGAAGAACTCATACTGGTAATTCATAATGGTTTGCATAGTCAGCATTAACGTTTGTTGTCTTTGCTTTATGGCATCTATAAACCATTTTGCCGCGTCAATTTTTTGTTTGATAAAAAGAACCGCTTCTTTCTGCCGTTTATCTTTTTTGCTTCCCCGGTCGTAGTCTTTAAGCATATCGCGATAACCTTCGCTTATGCGCAGGTCAGGAGCATTTTTAGAATTAAGCGTCAGTTCAAGTTTCCCATTATTATTTACTATAAAAAAATCGGGCACCACATAACTTTCGGCTTTATTCATTTCACCAATATTGCCGCCCGGCTTGGGGTTTAGCTTTATGATCTGATGAATTACCTCTTTCATGGCTTCATCATCAAGGTTAAGGCCCTTTTGTATTTTATCGTAATGCTTTTTGGTAAATTCGTCAAAATATTCGCTTAGCACTTCAATAGCTGTGAGCACAGGTTTGCCCTCATTCAGTTTTCTTTGTAATTGCAGCAGCAGGCATTCCTGTAAGTCGCGGGCACACACACCCGGCGGATCAAATTGTTGAATTTTACTTATCAATAATTCCACTTCAGTTTCGGAAGCTTCTATATTCTGGCGAAAAGCGAGATCGTCAATAATAGAATTCGTTTCACGACGCAAATAGCCGTCATCATCTATACTTCCCACTATTTGTTCAGCAATTTTCGCTGTTCTTTCATCAAGCTTCAACAACCCCAGTTGCGAAGTAAGCATTTCGTGAAAACTGGTTTCTACCCTGTGCGGCAGGGTTTTATTATCATCTGCTTCCGGATAATTATCATCACGCAATTTATAATCCGCCACTTCATCATCACCCTCTGCCACATATTCGCTGATGTCAATATTATCATAACTTTCGTCAGGCTCATCTGCTTCATATTCATCGTTATTATCATCACCCGCAAATTCATCTGAAGGCTCTTCGGAAAACACTTCTTCATGCGCATTATCTCCCTCTTCCAAAGCAGGATTTTCTTCAAGTTCTTCTTTGATCCTTTGCTCCAAATTTGCAGTGGGCACCTGCAACAGCTTCATCAATTGAATCTGCTGAGGCGATAATTTTTGTAATAATTTCTGCTGTAAGCTTTGACTTATTGCCATGTTTTTCAATATGGTTTTGAGAAGAGCTAAATTAAAAAGCCGGGTCGTCCACAAATATCTTGCCGTAAATTTACATACTTAGCTAAAAACAAATATCAAGTTTTTCCCAAATTATTACTTAAAGCATAATTTTTACTTCTCAAAATGACAGGAATTACTTAAAAGCAGCCACCACACTGATTTATAGAATTACTCAAAAAATTGTAAAAATTAAAGAAAAATGATATTCCAGTTTTCCGCGATGTGGATAAAAAAACATCCATTTACCCGAATTTCTTTTGAATACTTTAGACCTCCAGGCATCAATAGGAGTGTAATATTGTTTTGGCTAAAAATAAAATTGCAGCCAATAACCGCATGGGATAATATTTATTGGGTCGGCGGTATAGCCCTGATCCGGCTTTGGTTGCGACGCTCCGTTCAACGGTAGAATATCTAGTAGTTGAAAATTGAAAGTTGAAAGTGCTGTATGATGAAAAATCATCGGAAAAGTAAAATTCAATAATCATAAGTATGATCAAAATCTATAAACAAAGCTGTCACATCCTAAAAAAAGTAGACAGTTTTTTTTGTTGGTTATCACGCAACTGGTGCTAACATGCCGAAGAGTACCGTTGTTTAACCACAAGGGGCACGATAGAAGCTCAAAGGGTTTGCTGAATTTTTACCAACCCTTGTGTTTGTGCTTTCCTGGTGAACCTTGTGGTTAACAACCTCAACTGACTTCTGACTTCTTATTTCGATAATGCTTGCCTGTACTGAAACACCGGCAACTGGCAACCGGCAACCTGAGACCTGTAACCTCCAACTTGCAACCCGCTCCATTGCAATTACAATCAAACTGCTGTGCTTTCCTTTTGCAGTACAGACTTCACTATCTCAACAATTTTTTCACCTTTTTCTTTTATCTGTTCTTCCGTCCACGACAGGTTGATGGCAGTTGAAATAGAACGGCTTATAACAGCATCGCTGGCAGCAAATGATTTTGTGGCATATGACTGCATTGTGGCAGTTATAGCTTCCGTTTGCGGATTAAGTGTTTGCGCGTTTTTCAGATGATCCCATTTGCGTATATAATGCCAGTTGTTATCATAATAATAAAAATTTCCCGCAAGAATTCCCTGCGCTTTTAATTCTGCCACAACGCCCTGCGCCACTGCGGCTGTGGGTAAAAACCATGTTAAGAACGTGCAACTATCGCCCTGGGGATCCACTATTCTTCTAAAGCTTATTTCCGGAATGGTGCTTAATATATTTTTTAATAAGCCATGATTCTTTTTCTGAATTGCCAGGAATTGATCGAGCTTACGGATCTGTGCCAAACCAACTGCGGCATGTAATTCAGAAATGCGATAATTGAAGCCAACAAAAGGATGCAGATCAGCGCCGCGGTCCACACCTTTATGATCGTGACCATGATCGGAATAACCATCGCATTTTATATATACATCTTCTTTATTGGTAACTACCGCACCACCTTCGCCGCAGGTTATCGTTTTCACAAAATCAAACGAAAACGCACCGGCTTCGCCGATAGTTCCCAACTTTTTTCCTTTATAGCTGGCGCCAATACTTTGACAGGCATCTTCAAACAAAATAAGATTGTGCTCTTTACAAATCGCTACCAGCGCATCCATATCCGCCATCGCGCCACACATATGCACAGGCATTACACATTTTGTTTTGGGAGTAATGGCAGCACGAACGGCATCGGGATTTAAAGTAAGCGTATCATCAATATCAACCAGCACCGGTGTAGCGCCAACGCTTAATACCGCTTCAAAACTGGCAACAAAAGTAAACGCTGGCATAATTACTTCATCGCCTGCGCCAATGCCCAAAGCAGCCATAGCCGTGGTAAGCGCGGAAGTGCCGCTGCTGGTGAGCTGCGCATAAGAAGCCCCGAAAGTTTTACATATTTCACTTTCAAGCTCCTTTGCTTTCCAAATACCTTTACGGGGCCCATCAAAACCATAACGCATAAGAATACCTGTTTCCAATACATCATTTACTTCTTTGCGTTCTTCATCGCCCCAAAATTCATAACCTGGCATAAATAAATATTTTAAATGTGATTGTTTGTAAATGAGTGTAAAGGTAGGAATTAGTGGGGAGAGAGGTTAAGTTGAAAATTGAAAGTGCTTTCAACTTTCAATTTTCAACTTGTCTCTGCAAACCACAATTTGAATTTAACGCAGGCTTAACACGATTTAAACTTTTATTAAAGAATCAACTCAAAAGCAGGGCTGGCAAGCGTTTCAAACGTTTTCATATTTTCATCAAATTATCCAGTTACCATAACCTTTTATTTTGGTATAGCGCATGCTTCCATTAGTCACTATTTTATTTCAGCGGGGTGTAACGTTTTTAGTTTTGTTGCGTCATATTTTTCAAACGCACCAAACATTAGTAACCTTAAATTTTTCTTTTATGAAAAAACTTATCATCCTGGCTGCAATACTAGTATCAGTAAGCAGTTTCAGCTATGCAATTGAAGTAAACAAAAAAATTATCGCTTCATTCAATAATCATTTTTGCAATGCTTCTAACGTTCAATGGAAAGCCCTTGAAGATGTAAACTTATATGAGGCGCATTTTACCTATAATGGAGAGCAGATAAATGCATACTATAATGAAGATGGCGAACTTGTAAGCACTGCACGTTATATAAACAAAGCAAATCTCCCGCTCTTAATAGCCAGGCAAATACAAGAGCAATATCCTGATTATCTCATAAGAACCATAATTGAAAGCAATAAAGAGAATGACATCAGCTACTATATCACACTGGTTAGTCCAAAGAAATCCTTAATTGTTTCAACAACAGGAGACAGACGATTATCCGTTTTCAAAAAATTTAAGACGTATTGATTAACATATAACGTAAACATATAACCGAAATAAATAATCGCATCATTAAACCATTAATTATGAAACATACAAAAATCGTCACAGGCTTAATGGCCATATTGATAGCGGCGGTTTCATTTGCAGCAAAAACACCTGAAAGCGAAGAAGCTCAAACAAGCTTCAAAAAACAATTTACCCAAGCCACTGATGTGTTCTGGTCGAAAGTGGGAGACAAAGAGAAGGTAAGCTTTATATTGAACGGAAGAGTGCTATTTGCCTATTACACTGCAAACGGGCAACTGCTTAGTGTATCAAGAAATATCTTATCCACGGAATTACCGATCACTCTTTCTATGCATTTGAAAAAACATTACGACAGTTACTGGATTAAAAGTTTAAATGAAACTGCTGCTGATAATGGCACTGTTTATAATGTAACGCTGGAAAATGCTGACGATGAAATTGTTCTGAAGAGTACAAATTTTTCGGAATGGGAGGTTTTTCAAAAGTTTAAAAAAAGTATATAAGATACAGAAGTTGTTTGAGTTGATTATGAAATGTTGTTTATAAGCCCAATGATGCCATGAAATACTACCGATGAACGAAATGCGACGCAACTATGATGCCATGAAATACCAATGCCGGTACCCAAAAAACTCAAACAGTTTCATATGTAAAAACGTTCCTCTTTTGTTAGTGGAAAATTGAAAGCTGAAAGCTTTATGCCAGGGTTTGTCACTTATAACTCATTACTCATCACACATAACTCAAAACTCATTAAAATGCCTAAATTTGCGGCCTGTTATTCACTTAAAAAACGTTGATATGAATAAGGGTCCTGTTTCGCAGTTTATAGAACACCATTACCGCCATTTTAACGCGGCGGCTTTAATGGATGCTGCCAAAGGTTATGAAGCACATTTATTGGAAGGCGGCAAAATGATGGTAACGCTGGCCGGCGCTATGAGTACGGCCGAGCTGGGCATTTCGCTGGCAGAAATGATACGCCAGGGAAAGGTGGATATCATTAGCTGTACAGGCGCCAACCTTGAAGAAGATGTTATGAACCTGGTGGCTCATAACAGCTACAAACGCGTGCCCAACTACCGCGATCTTACTCCGCAAGATGAATGGAACCTGTTGGAAAATCATTATAACCGCGTAACAGATACCTGCATTCCCGAAGAAGAAGCTTTTCGCCGTTTGCAAAAGCATCTCGTACAACAGTGGAAAGACGCAGAAGCAAAAGGTGAACGCTATTTTCCGCACGAGTTTTTATTTAAAGTTGTTTTAAGCGGAGACCTTAAACAGTATTATGAAATTGATCCTAAAGACAGTTGGATCATTGCTGCCGCGGAAAAAAATATTCCAATTATAGTGCCCGGTTGGGAAGACAGTACCACCGGCAACATTTTTGCCAGTTACGTAATTAAAAATGAATTGAAAGCAAGCACCGTAAAAAGCGGTTTAGAATACATGGTGTACCTGGCAGACTGGTATAGAAATAATTCTGCGGGGAAAGGAGTTGGCTTTTTTCAAATTGGCGGCGGCATTGCCGGCGATTTCCCCATTTGCGTGGTGCCCATGATGTACCAGGATCTTGAATGGCACGATGTTCCGTTCTGGAGTTATTTTTGCCAGATATCCGATTCCACAACATCATATGGCTCATATTCGGGAGCTGTTCCAAATGAAAAGATCACTTGGGGTAAACTTGATATTAACACACCAAAGTTCATTGTAGAAAGTGATGCGACCATTGTGGCTCCATTAATTTTTGCCTGGATATTAGGTTGGTAAAATAGTGCCGGTGGCCGCTTTCAGGCCACCGGTTTTCAAATTGTTTCGCATGACATACCTCTACTTTAAAGCTTTTCACATCATTTTTGTGGTAACCTGGTTTGCCGGACTTTTCTATATACCGCGCTTATTCATATACAATACAGAAGCCGTGGAAAAACCTATAGAAGCTCGTGATGCGCTACGCAAACAATTTACCGTTATGATGAAAAGGCTGTGGTATGGCATCACATGGCCTTCAGCAATCATCACACTCATTTTTGGTTTAATAGTTTTGTTCGATGGCGGTTGGTACCGCACATTATTTGTACCCGGCGGCAGATGGATGTTTATAAAACTTTGTTTTGTAGTACTGTTATACGCATACCATTTTTCTCTTCATGTAATTCTCAGGCAACAGGTAAAAGGCATTTTCAAATACACGTCGCAACAATTGCGCATATGGAATGAAGCCGCCACCATTTTGCTCATTGCAATTGTAGTGCTGGTAGTAGTAAAAGACAGCCTGAGCTGGATATGGTCTGTAATAGGCCTTCTAGCATTTATCATCATCATTTTTGTTGCAATTAATGTGTACAAGAAAATGAGAAAATAAGTTTGAGTTAGTTGAAAATTGAAAGCGACACATAACTCATCACTCATAACTCAATACTCATAACTTTTATTTGGGACCGGCGGTAGTGCTACTATTAAGCATCGTTGTGTCACTCACTTGTACGGTAGGAACTTTAGTGGGCAGTTGACAGTGGGCAGCAGGCAGTAGATCAGATGTCAAAAATCAGTGTACGCAGATGTCCTACATCTATGAGGTGTAGGACATCTGGATAACAACAAGCCTGGAATATTGTAACCGATGAAAAGAATTACTACCGATGAAGTGATTGCGACGCAAGGCCAAAGAACTCGGACTAGCCGTAGCACCCCTATAATAACAGGAGTGTTCGTTAGTACGGCTGTTCCATAGTAATTCAAATGTTGGGCTCATAATAAAACCAATTCCATCACAACACATTTTCAAATTTTCAAATTAGCACATTTTCAAATTAATTTCCACATTACTCAAACCGTGGTTGAATCATTCTTGCAATCAGTCCGGTCCATCCGGTTTGGTGTGAGGCGCCAAGTCCTTTTCCATTATCGCCATGAAAATATTCATAGAACAAACAGTATTTATTAAACTCAGGATCGTTCTGCAATTTGTCATAGTGCGCATATACCGGTCTACGGCCTGTTTCATCTTTCTTGAAAATTTTAATCATACGCTCATTCAATTTTATCGCCACCTCTTCCAGCGAAAGCATATTTCCCGAACCTGTAGGAAATTCAACCTTAAACGAATCGCCATAGTAGTAATGAAATTTCAACAACGATTCAATCAGCAGGTAATTTACAGGAAACCAAACCGGTCCGCGCCAGTTACTATTTCCGCCAAACATATCAATTTCAGATTCACCGGGCATATACTTCACACAATACTTCACACCTTTGTATTCCAACTCAAATGGCTTGTCGCCATACTCTTTTGACAATGCTCTTACACCAAACTCGCTCAAAAACTGGGTTTCATCTAATAAGCGGCTAAGCACACTTTTTAATTTGCTTCCAAATAAAATTGACAATAAATGCTTTTGATCCACACCGGGCTCACGCCACCTTGATACAAGACTAGCAATATCCGGACGGTTTTCAAGTAACCAGCGTGCACGTTTTGCAAACTGCGGATTTTTCAGCAATGCCGCATGATCAAACACTTCCACGGCACATAAAGGTATAAGCCCAATAAGCGATCTTACTTTCAGTTTTATGATACTATTATCAGGCTGCATAATAATATCATAAAAGAATTTATCTTCTTCGTCCCAAATGTTTTTGTCGCCAATGTGCGTCATGGCTTCTGCTATGTAAAGAAAGTGTTCGAAAAATTTTGTAGCCATATCCTGGTACACAGGATTATATGACGAAAGCTCAGAAGATATACGCAGCATATTGAGACAGTACATAGCCATCCAGCCGGTTCCGTCACTTTGCTCAAGATAGCCGCCGGAGGGCAGTTCAGCGCTCCGGTCAAATATGCCGATGTTATCAAGTCCAAGAAATCCTCCCTGGAAAATATTGTTTCCGTTACTGTCCTTCCTGTTCACCCACCATGTAAAGTTGAGCATCAGTTTATGAAAAATAGTTTCAAGGAAAGCGTAATCATGCTTTCCACTATACCTGGCATCCAGCTCGTACACCCGCATGGCGGCCCATGCCTGCACCGGCGGATTCACATCACTGAAATTCCATTCGTACGCAGGCAGTTGACCGTTGGGGTGCATATACCACTCTTGTGTTAAAAGTAATATTTGCTGCTTGGCAAAAGCAGCATCCACCATTGCAAGCGGTATGCAGTGAAAAGCAAGATCCCAACCTGCATACCAGGGATACTCCCATTTATCCGGCATGCTTATAATACTTGCATTATGCAGGTGTGGCCAATCATAATTTCTTACATAATGCCGATGAATAGTATCACCGGAATGCGATGGATCTCCATTCTGCCATTGATACATGTTGAAAAAATAAAACTGCTTGGTCCATAACATACCGGCAAAAGCCTGACGCTGAATTTCCTTTTCCTCTTCATTAGTGATGTGATGCTGTAGTGTTGCATAAAACTCATTGGCCTCATTTATTCGCAAATCAAACACGTGGTCTATTGCTTTTGTGCTTTGCAAAGCATGCCCTGCAGTTAATTGCAGGTAAATGGTTTTGCTACCACCTGCTTCTATAACTATATCATGATTGCATGCCGCTTTAGTTCCGGTTTGTTTTTCATTTATCGCATATTCGTTTCCGTTAACAAGGTATTCGTTTATACCATCCTTATAATAACAGCCCGGTGCGCATTCTTTATTGAGAAGCGAAGGATTTGTTTCATTATCGCAAAAAAGAAGTTCGGTGGCATCAGGTGCATTAAGAAGCATTTTCCCCAGCCTGAAATGATCAATCAAAACGCCGCCGGTATTAGAAGACATCATTACAGGCTGACTGGAGCGTTGCCGGTATTGCCAAACATTTCTAAACCAAATCTGCGGAAGCAGATTTACCGATGCCTCTTCATTACTGCGATTATGTGCAGTAATGCGAATGCAGATATCGTTTATGTCTTTTTTAGCATACTCAACAAATACATCAAGGTATTCGTTATCATCAAAGATGCCCGTTTCTATCAACTCATACTCAGGGTCAAGTCTTGAGCGGTTTGCATTTTCCTGCCGCAGTTTTTCATATGGAAATTCATTAAGCGGGTATTTATACAAAAACTTCATGTAGGAATGAGTAGGCGTATTATCAAGGTAATAGTAAAGTTCCTTTACATCTTCTCCATGATTACCTTCAATACCCGTTCCAAAAAAAATTTCCTTTATAAAAGGATCTTTCTTGTTCCACAATGCAAGTGCAAAACAAAGGTGTTGCCTGTCGTCACAAATTCCGGCTATACCTTCTTCTCCCCAGCGGTAAGTATATTTTTTGGCGTTGTCGAATGTTGTATATCTCCACACATTTCCATCATCGCTATAGTCTTCCCTTACTGTCGACCATTGGCGTTCAGTAAGGTAAGGCCCCCATTTAAGCCAGGCTTCTTTTCCCAAATAATGCGCCGCCAACCTTTCTTTTTCTGTACTCATGTCTTAGTATTTACAAACTTTTGTTAGCAGTCATTCCAATGAAATCTTTGCTATGGTTTTATGAATAAAATGTAATTAATTTACAACACAACTGAAATTTTACTTTAATGCAAAAGCACTTTCTATTCAAATACTATCTACTGGTTGCGCTTATTATACTGGTATATGGATGTGTTACAAAACCATATACCGCTACTAATAAAGAATATAAAAAGCAGGCTAAGGAATTTGCCGGGGTAATAAAAAGTACTCCTGATAAAGTTAAAACAGATTTTGCTTTAGAACCATCTTTTTGGGCAGGTACTGTAAATTTCAATTTACGAAAACCCAATTTTGTAATCATTCATCACACCGCTCAAAACAGTTGCGAACAAACTTTAAAAACTTTTACGCTCGGCCGAACGCAGGTAAGCGCACACTATGTAATTTGCAAAGACGGCGTTATTCATCATATGCTGAACGACTACTTAAGAGCCTGGCATGCAGGTGTAAGCAAATGGGGAAGTACTACAGACCTTAATTCCGCTTCCATAGGTATAGAGCTTGACAACAACGGCTTTGAGCCATTTCCTACAGTACAGATAAAGAGTTTGCTAGTGCTGCTCGACACGCTAAAAAAGCAATATAATATACCTGTTGAAAATTTTATCGGACATGCAGATATTGCGCCCTCACGCAAAAATGATCCAAACATATTATTTCCCTGGAAACAGTTATATGAACACGGCTTCGGGTTGTGGTACGGAGATACCACAAATGTGCAGATCCCAGCCAATTTTAACTATATGCAGGCATTACGCGTAATTGGTTATGACGTAAAGGATAGCTCTGCCTGTTTTAAAGCATTTAAGCGCCACTTCATGCAGGATTCGACCGCCACGCTAACTGCCAGAGATAAAAAGGTTATTTACATGCTGTCGAAATAGTTGCTGGTTAATAGAATTTAATTATATGAGGTCGCTGGTAATCACTTACTCGTTGAATTTTAAATATTACCTTCATAAGTTTATAATACAGTTACAACTAACAACTAAAATTCATCATACTCATGCAATGGGACTTATTGTATAGTGCAAAAAGAACCGGTTCGGAAAACAAAGTGAGTTCATCTCCGGAAACCATTCGCAATTCATTTGTAAGAGATTATGACAGAATTATATTCTCTTCGGCATTTCGCCGTTTGCAAAATAAAACGCAGGTATTCCCGCTGCCAGGCCCGGTATTCGTTCACAACAGGCTTACGCATAGCCTGGAAGTAGCTTCAGTAGGCCGTTCGTTGGGCAAAGCGGTAGGCGATATAATTGCCAACAAGTACAACAAAAACAATGAAGATTTCCAGGAATTTTATAAGTACGAATTACCCTCGGTAATAGCGGCAAGTTGTCTTGCTCACGATATTGGTAATCCTCCATTTGGCCATTCCGGAGAAGATGCGATCAGAGTTTTTTTTAAAGAATTGGATGGCGATAAAAAGAAAAAATTCGATGATCTTCTCACTGAAAATCAAAAACACGACTTCCTGAATTTTGAAGGAAATGCTAATGCTTTCCGCACTTTAACACATCATTTTAATGAAAAACGCGAAGGTGGTTTTCGTTTAACTTATTCCACTCTTGCATCCATTGTTAAATATCCATCAGATTCAATAAGTGGTTTCAACAAAAAATTTCTTTGCACAAAAAAATCCGGTTTTTTCGATTCCGAAATAAATGTTTACAAAAGTATAGCGCAGCAGTTGGGCATACCCAAATTACAAGATGAAAAAAATATTTATGCCCGTCATCCATTTGTTTTTCTTGTAGAAGCCGCTGATGATATATGTTACCGCGTTATTGATTTTGAAGATGCACATCGTCTTCATATCATTTCCATTGATACGATCAAAACATTGTTCCTCTCATTTTTTGATAACGAAAAAGGCTATGACAGCCGTGAAAGAGTAGAACAAACTTTTAACAGTATTATAGATGACAATCAAAAAATTCAGTTTTTAAGAGCCAAGCTGATCAACTTTTTAGTAGGCCGTATCTGCAACATTTTTCTTAATAATGAAGAAGCGCTGTTGAAGGGCACGCTCACCAAGCCTTTAATTGATTATTTGCCCGAACAAGAATTAACCTTAATTAAAAAGATCGACGATTATTCATATGCGCACATTTATAATCACCGATCTGTGGTAGAAATTGAAATCGCCGGTTACAACGTAATTGGGGCTTTACTGAAAGAGTTTTTTAATGCAGCGCTTTCACCAGGTTCTCCCAAATCAAAAAAATTATTACAACTTATTTCAAAACAATTTGTAATAACAAGCGATGAAAAATATTTGTATAATGATATTCAGTCAATAGTAGATTTTATTGCAGGCATGACAGATTTGTTTGCTGTGGATATATATAGAAAAATAACAGGAATCAATTTAAAAATCTGATTTAATAATTGTGGTACCGACAGTAGTTTTTCATGGCATCATCGTTGTGTCACTCACTTGTACGGTTGGAATGCTATTGGGCAGGTTGCCAGTTGCAGGTTGCAGGTTGCAGGTGTTTCAGTACAGGCAATATAATAAATTGTCAGTACACTAATTCAATGAGATTTCTCGCCCGGTTGTCTCGCATGAGACTTAATGCATAATCACAAGTATGTCGAAAATAAGCGGGCTCGAAATGACGGTGATGGTAATGGTTGCGAAATGATTGAAAACAGTTTAGCATGCTCCTCCCGAAGGCAACCCAACAACCAATTCTTGTTGCAATAAAAGATCAAAAGCAATTGAAAGCACAACGCACACAAGCGTTTGTTGAATTGTCATCAGTCTTTGTGAGCATTGTGGTTCTATTGTGGCCCTTGTGGTTAAACACCATCAACTAACAACTCGCTCAATAGAATTACTACCGCACAAGTGAGTGACACAACGATGCTTAATAGTAGCACAACCGCCGGCACCATAATAAAAAACAAATTAATTAAAGGGCTTATTAATACTTAACTATTTTCAAATTTTCAAATCAACACATTTTCAAATTATTTTCTTCCCACCATTTTTTTACTCTTGGGAAAGCGATGCGAAACCACACAGTATATTTGCCTGGATGAGTTATTAATGAAGCGGCAATGTCGTCTAAACTCTTGAAGCAGTAGTCATTTACTTCTTGCCGGTTTATTGAAATTTCATTTTCATAAACGCCAACGAACACATGATCATATTCATGTTCGGTAAGACCGTTATCAAATGACGCTTCGTAAACAAAATGAAATAGTTTTTGTAAAGGCGTCGTAAAGCCCATTTCTTCCAGCAATCTTCTTTCAGCAGCCTGCTCAACATCTTCACCCGGCAATGGATGGCTGCAACAGGCGTTAGTCCACAATCCGGCACAATGATATTTTTTCAATGCACGCTGCTGCAATAACATTTCTCCTTTTCTATTGAAAATAAATATGCTGAACGCTCTATGCAAAACAGCTTTTTGATGCGCCTCCATTTTTTCCATGAAGCCGATTACCTCATCATTTTCGTTTACCAGTATTACTTGATGTGACATGACTATTGCAAAAATAGCCTTTCACCATCAAAAGCGTTGAATTTGCTCTTTTAATAATTTGCGTGCAAAGTGGATGCGGCTCTTAATAGTCCCTAAAGGCTCGCCCAGCATTTCCGCAATTTCCGCATACTTATATCCATCAAAATATAGCAGAAAAGGATTTCTGAAAATTTCCGGTAACTGATGAATAGCCACTTGTATGTCTTTAATTTTCAAATTGCATTCTGCCTCATTTGCTGCCACCGTTTGATGATAGTTCAACAAAAAATCATTAGGCGTGTTGTCGAAAATCGTGTTTTGCTTTGCCCGCCGTCGATAGTTGTTAATAAAAATATTACGCATAATGGTATAAAGCCACGCCTTGATGTTGGTACCTACATTATACTTATCCTTATTTGCCAAAGCCCTGAACATTGTTTCCTGAAAAAGATCCTGCGCTGTTTCGTTATCCCTTGTAAGTGTAATTGCAAATGGCTTTAAAAAGTCAGCATTGCTGACAAGCATTTCATCAAATTCAATTGTTGACATAGTAAATGATTTAATGTGTTTTAGTAGAAAAGCAGATGCTTTCATAGGTACACATTTGAATACCGGAACAAGACTTCCTGATTTTTTTCTGAACGTTTAGTGACTGCATATTCTGCATCATATTGCTACAAACAGAATAGCATGTTGCCAGAGGGGGTTTAAAACATTTGCTACATTTTCAAAGCCATAATTGAAAGCAACCAAAAAATTTCAAAGGGAGTAATTTAAAATAGAACTGTTACTAACTGATATTAGATTAGAGATTTTAAAACCTGGCGTTAGTTTTCAAGTGCGGTAAAATGCATTTCGGATATGAATATGCGAAAAAAAAAGAAGATATGCAAGTACAATTTTCTAAAAAGCGCAAAAAAAATGTAAAAAATCGACACACAAAATCGAATAAATAAAGGAGAGAAAAAGGAGCGGAGGTAAAATGACTTGTGTTTAAATCGTTTAGAAGAATGAAATGAAAAAAGAGTAAAAATAAAAAAGCCATTAACCAATTGAATTTTTACAATTGATTAATGGCTCATAAAATTTAAATAATAAAAAATTATTTCACTGGTATAGTAGGATTGAGCAGATTTCCTGAATCTAAAAGTTTTTTAACTGCCGGCATTATAAAAGTACCGCCAGTACGAAGAACATCCAAATGCCGCTGATGATGCACATCTGTACCCAGCATGCTCACCAGGTTTTTGTTGATCAAATATTCTGCAAGCTCCCTTTCTGCTCTGCCGTAATACCCGGTTAATGACAACAAATTGATTTGCAGTAAACAGCCGGAATTTTTTATCTCTTCGAAAATGTGTTTACTGCCTGCAAAATAAACATACCGTTCAGGATGCGCTATCACCGGTAGATAGCCATTCATTTGCAGATCGAAAATACATTCCTTCCAGTTTACAGGTGCTGTAACAAAAGAAAACTCAATCAAAACAAAATTATCATACAGCGTGAGTAAAGGTTCCTTATTATTTAAAAGCTTCTCCACATGATCATCAAGAAAATATTCTGCGGCTGCTTTAAGCGCTACGGGAACGTTCTCTTCCTTCAGCGATTGAACTACATCGCATTTCGCAGGCTCAATTTTTGCAGGAGTGTTTTTATACAAATCCCAATAAATGTGCGGAGTAGCGATCAATTTATTATATCCAAGTTCATTCAGTCCTTTAACCAACTGAATGCTGGTGGTTATATCTCGTGAACCATCATCAAGCGCAGGCAATATATGCGAGTGCATATCGCATTGCAAAGCGCTTAGGTCGGTTTCCTCTTTTATTTTTCTTTTAAAAAATGAAAACATAATACGAATTTAGGAATCCTATTTTCATTAACTGTTTGCCTTCCTGTACTCCTCATATACATTTTCAATTCCTTCACGCAATGATATCTTTGCTTTCCAGCCAAGGCTGTGCAATTTGCTTACATCCATTAATTTTCGGGGAGTGCCATCAGGCTTGGAAAGGTCATGTACTATTTCACCATTATAGCCAACAATATCTTTCACCATAATTGCCAGATCTTTAATAGAAATATCATGCCCCACGCCAATATTTACCAGGCCAGGTTCATTATAATGTTGCATCAGGTAATAACACGCGTCCGCCAAATCATCCGCATGTAAAAACTCACGAAGCGGAGAGCCTGTTCCCCACATTGTAACAGCAGGTTCATTTTTCAGTTTCGCTTCATGAAACTTGCGTATCAACGCAGGCAGCACATGCGAGCTGTTCAAATCATAATTATCATTTGGCCCATATAAATTAGTAGGCATTACAGAAATAAAATTGCATTCATATTGTGCGCGGTAAGCGTCACACATTTTTATACCTGCAATTTTCGCTATCGCATATGGCTCATTGGTAGGCTCCAATAAGCCGGTTAATAAATATTCTTCCTTTAATGGCTGTGGCGCGAGTTTTGGATAAATGCATGATGATCCTAAAAACAATAATTTCTTAACGCCATTTAAATAAGCAAAGTGAATAATATTGCTTTGAATCATTAGATTGTCATACAAAAATTCAGCACGATAAGTATTATTGGCAACAATGCCGCCCACTTTAGCAGCCGCTAAAAAAACATAATCAGGTTTTTCCGTAGCAAAAAAATTGCTTACAGCCTGCTGATCTCTTAAATCCAGTTCAGCAGCCGTGCGACCAATTATGTTAGAGAAGCCTTCTTTCTCAAGTTTTCTTGTGATGGCAGATCCCACCATTCCGCGATGACCCGCGATATACACTTTAGATGAAGTTTGCATGTAATTAATTAAAGAGTAAAAAATTAAAAAGAAAATAGCTGCTATTACCCAAGCGCCATTTCATGTAATAAATATGATTATTACGCTTCAGGCAGGATAATATTATAGTGTTGTTTTTGGGGAACCCGCGGTATTGCTACTATTAAGCATCGTTGTGTCACTCACTTGTGCGGTAGGAATTCTATTGAGCAATGTGTAGCAGGCCGCAAAAAAAATAGCAGTTAAATTTCAGAGTTCGTTTAGCCACAAAGGCCACAATAGAGGCACAAGGTACACAAAGGCTGATTGAATTAGCACCAGTCCTTGTGCGCATTGTGGTTCTATTGTGGCCCTTGTGGTTAAACATCAACAACTAACAACCAACAACTCGCTCAATAGAATTCCTACCGCACAAGTGAGTGACACAACCGGAGCTTAATAGTAGCACAGATGCCGGTTCAAAAAAATTACTATAAAATTATTCGTATTGATTTTTGATAGTAAATCCGGAATCCTTCAACAATTTTTCTTTGCGGAAAAGCTCCACATCACTTGTAACCATTTCCTTTATCAAAGCAGGTAAATCATACTTAGGTTTCCAGCCCAGTTTGGTTTGCGATTTTGTAGGATCGCCAATTAACAGATCAACTTCAGTAGGACGATAATAACGCGGATCAACAGCTACCACCTCTTTACCAATTTCAATTTGAAAATCAGGATTGGCGCATGCCGTAACAACAGCTACTTCTTTTTCATTCTTTCCTTTAAATTCCAATGCAATACCAAGCTCAGCAAATGACATGCGAACAAACTCACGAACAGGAGTAGTAACACCGGTGGCAATAACATAATCTTCCGGTTTCTCCTGTTGCAATATTAACCACATGGCCTCTACATAATCCTTTGCATGGCCCCAGTCGCGCCGTGCATCAAGATTTCCCAGATAAATTTTATCCTGCAGGCCCATAGCTATTTTAGCAGTGCCTCTTGTAATTTTTCTAGTAACAAAAGTTTCGCCACGCAAAGGAGATTCATGATTAAACAAAATACCATTTACGGCATACATATTATAAGCTTCACGATAGTTCACCGTAATCCAGTATGCATACAATTTTGCAACTGCATAAGGCGAGCGAGGGTAAAACGGAGTGCGTTCACTTTGAGGCACTTCCTGTACCAAGCCATATAATTCAGAAGTAGAAGCCTGGTAAACTTTCGTTTTTTTTGTTAAGCCGAGCAATCTAACGGCTTCTAATATACGAAGCGTTCCTATTCCATCTGCATTGGCTGTATACTCAGGGGTTTCGAAACTTACATGCACATGGCTCATTGCTGCAAGATTATAAATTTCATCAGGCTGCACTTCTTGAATAATGCGAATCAAATTCGTACTATCTGTTAAATCACCATAATGTAGTTTTAATCTTACTTGTTGTTCATGCGGATCCTGGTATAAGTGGTCGATACGATCGGTATTAAAGAGAGATGACCTGCGTTTTATGCCATGCACTTCATATCCCTTTTTTAGTAACAATTCTGTAAGATAAGCGCCATCCTGGCCTGTAACACCTGTAATCAATGCAACTTTGCTCATGATTTATTTTTTAAAAAACTGTGTGATTTTCCTTATTGGTTTAAGATATAATGTATAGAACCGCGGTTTCAAGCCATTCAATTTCCATGCAGCTCTGTCTTCTTTATTAGCATTTAACCTGTTTTTCAACGACGCATTACTCATACCACCTGCACGCATTTTCACAATAATTTCTGGAAGGTAATGAACATGAAAATGATCTTTCACAAAAATGCGCAACATTAATTCATAATCAGCAGCGCTCTTAAGTGCAATATTAAAATTCCCCACTTTTTCATACACATGCCTGCGCACAAAAACGGTAGGGTGCGGAGGCATCCAGCCCCGATAAAATGAACGAGGCTTAAATTTTCCCGATTTCCATGTACGTGTTACTTTATTCAAATCCTGTGGATGCACATATTGCAAGTCGGCATAACAAACATCCACCTGCTCATTTTTAAAAATAGCCGCCACCTTTGTCAACACATCATTATGCGCATACACATCATCAGAGTTAAGTATACCTATAACATCGCCGGTAGCCAAGGCCAATCCTTTATTCATAGCATCATAAATGCCTTTATCTTTTTCTGAAACAACTTGTGCCACATGCGGATACGACTTCACTATATCTAAAGTATTGTCCTTAGAAAGTCCATCAATAATGATGTGTTCAATACTTTCATACGTTTGGCACTTTATACTTTCCAGTGTATCCCGAATTGTTTCACTGCTATTGTAAGAGGGAGTGATTATGGAGATGGTCATGCGATAAAACAGTCTTTACTGATATTCTCTTTCGAATAATTTGCGCTTCTTAATTGGAATGGCCGGGTTCCCTTGGTAAATGGTGTATTCTTCTAAGTTTTTCGTTGCAACGGAATGTACAGTAAGCATTGAATGCGATTTACAAACAACCCCCGGGCAAACAACCGCTTTCGCTCCAATCCACACACCTTCTTCTATAGTGATTTCCCGAACTATCAAATCAAACCCTTCCTTAGTATAATCATGATTACCGGTTAGCAGCATTGCTCCTTGAGAAATGCAAACATGATTGCCGATATGAATGTGAGAAAGATTATCGATCCAAACGCCTTCGCCAATCCAGCAATAATCACCTAAATGTAATTTCCAGGGGTATTTAATATTTACGTTGGGCTTAATAATTATTTTCTTTCCTACTTTGGCGCCAAAAAGTTTTAATAATCTTACTTTAAAGCCTGAAACCGGTAACCAAGCGGATTTAAAAACAATAATGTTTACATAATACCAAAATATTTGCTTGAACCGGGAAGCCCGTATATTGAGCTTATGCCAGTCATTGTTATACTTTGAAAAATCCACTTTAGATTTTACATCGCTTGTATTTTCATCAGGAGAATAAAGCAAGGTATTTTTCTTTTAAGGATGCATTATTAATAAAACTCTTTGCAAAGGTAGTTGCTCCATTTGATAATTTTTGATAATGCTCATCTTCCATTAAGATTAATTCTTCCAGTACTAATTTATACTTAGCACTATTCTGTAATGGAATATCCCAGCCGGCATTACATTGTTCAAGATTTACCCAAGGAGTTTGATCGCTAATTAAAACCGGGCATCCTGAAGATAACGCCTCAAAAATGGCATGCCCAAAATTCTCACCTAATGTGGACAACACGAATAAGTGATATTTATGTAAAGTGTTGAAAATGTCATGATGCGGAATAGGGTCAAAAAACTGAACTTTAGTGTGTGATGGTAATGATTTTGATAGGCTGATACAATCATTCAAATATTGATTATCATCGTTTGTTCCATAAACATCAAAAACAATATTGCCATTTGTTGAGATTGTTGAAAGAACTTTCAATATATAATCAAGCTTTTTTTTGGGATGTATCCGAGAGATAAACACCATTCTCAAATGATTTTTACGCTTTTCCCTTATTTGTAAATCATCATCAATATTCGGTATATTCTCAACTATTTCAACTTTTGCCACATTTTTAAAATATTTAATAATATCGGATTTTTCTTGTGCATCAGTTGCATGAAAAAACACTTTCCTGATTATGCCTATATTCTGAAAAAAGGCAAGAAAAATTTTTTTCTTGAATGGCTTTTGAGCTATTGCGCCCTGATGCAACATGCCTCTCGGCGCCAAAACTATTTTACCTTTATATTTTATAGAGTGCAATACCAACAATGGCTTTAAAGTATACCCTAAGGAAAACATACTGTTAAAGTAAACTACATCCGGGGACAACTCTGTAATGATCTTTTTTAATACGTTTAATTTTAAATGTCCCGGTAATGCATAATATATATAGGATCCATTGTTTTGTTGCACCCAAACATTAGTTTCAATTCCTTTATATGTGTTCAATTCACCTAAATCCCTGTCTGAAGTAAGAATGAAAAATTCAAATTCACCAGAAAGTGTTGTTACAATGTTTTTACATGATTGAATAGGTCCACCAGCTTTGTAACCAGGTAAATACCAATCAGTAAACAACAAGATCTTTTTTTTGTTTGCTTGCATCAAAGACTCCAGTATTGCAAATCCTTTAATTTAGCTCTATACATTCCTTTCAAATCCATTATTAAGGCATTTTTACCAGCAATGGATTTAAAGAAATTCTCATCGAGCTGTTTATACTCTTTATGGGCTACCGCCGCAATTACTACATCATAACCATCATTAATTTTTTCACACAACTTTATTCCATACTCTTCTTCCACTTCATTGCTATCTGCATAAGGATCAACCACGTCAATTTGGGTAAGAGAATAAGTTTGTAATTCCTTTACAAGCTCAGCTACTTTTGAATTTCGAACATCACTCACATTTTCTTTAAACGTTATACCCATTACCAACACCCGGCCACCATTGGCTTCATTGATATTTTTGATAATATGCTGAATTGCCTTTTTGGCCACATAAGCAGGCATTTCATCATTAATAATACGTCCTGCCAAAATAACTTTGGAATTATATCCAAGCTTTTCAGACTTGTAAGTGAGATAGTAAGGATCAATACCAATACAGTGGCCACCCACAAGCCCCGGATGGAATTTTAAAAAGTTCCATTTAGTGCCCGCAGCTTCCAACACTTCAAATGTGTTGATATGCATTTTATCAAAAATAATTGACAATTCGTTCATCAAAGCAATGTTCAAATCACGTTGCGTATTCTCAATTATTTTACAAGCTTCAGCCACTTTTATACTTGTGGCTTTAAAAGTTCCTGCATGTACAACAATTTCATATACTTTGGAAATAGTTTCCAAAGATTCGTTATCACAACCTGAAACAACCTTGATGATGTTGGAAAAAGTATGCTCTTTATCACCGGGATTTATTCGCTCAGGAGAATAGCCTAATTTAAAGTCTGTTCCCATTTTTAAGCCACTTAAGGCCTCAATAATTGGCAAACAATCTTCTTCAGTGCAACCCGGATACACAGTTGATTCATATACTACATAATCGCCTTTTTTGATCACTTTGCCAACTGTTTCAGAAGCTTTCTGAATGGGTAACAAATCAGGTTGTTTACGGCCATCCACCGGTGTAGGCACAGCAACTATAAAAAAGGTGGCATCTTTTAAATCATCAATGCAATGCGTAAAATGAACATATGAGTTCTTAAAGTCTTCAGCATTCAGTTCATTAGAAGGGTCAATTCCCTTCCTCATCAATTCTATTCTTTCCTCGTTAATATCAAAGCCTACTACTTTGATTCTCTTTGCAAAACCCAATGCGATAGGTAATCCCACATACCCCAAACCAATGACAGCTAATTTTGTTTCTTTGTTAATGAGTTTTTGATACATAATAAATTTAATCTATATTTTTTATTAACCAATAATCCAACACCACTAGCATCCACACTTCCATCCACTTCGTGTTAGAATTTCCGTTTTTAAAACCATCCCATAATGACATAGTATTTTGCTCAGTAAACCAATGCCTTTGAGATAAGTTCTTAATATGCCTTTCGCAAAAATCTTTCAGCTCATTTCTCATCCAATGATTCCACGGCATTACAAAACCCTGCTTCTTTCTGTGTACAATTTCCGAAGGCAATAAATCACCTAAACTTTCAATTAAAAGTTTTTTTGGATAAATAGGATATTTCATTTCATCAGGAATTCCCAACACATACTCCACCAATTCATGATCAAAAAACGGTTCACGCACTTCTAATGCTACTCCCATACTCATCTGATCCGTATCCTTAAGCAACGTGTTTTGAGTATATCCTAATAAGTCGGCAATACTAATTTGGCTTAATGACGGAAATTTAGCAATGCCATCATTACATCTACTTAAGATCTTTTTTATTTCAGGTGATCCGATATTCTTACTTAATGCCGGACTCAAAATTTTTCTGATACCTGACTGCGGAATAACTTGCCGCAATACAGGATAAATTTCATCCATTCTCACAGATCTCGTTTGTAACAATTGTTTCCATTTTGAATTTTCATTTAAAAATCCGGCTATTAATTTTCTTAGCAGATAACTATTGTTCCAAATATTTCTTTTCTGAAATAGAGAATGGTATTTTTTGAAAAAAGGATAACCAGCAAATAATTCATCTCCACCAACTCCCGATAGCGCTACTGTAATTCCCGCGTTCTTAACTGCTTTTGACACAACATAAGTATTTACCCCATCACCGCTTGGAATGTCCATTGCATCTAACGCATTTGTAAGCTCATCGAGCATTACAGTAGGCTTTAATGTTATTTTATGATGATTCGTTTTATATTGTTTTGCGATCAGTTCTGCATAATACGATTCATCGAAATCTTTCTCCTCATAAGAAATATTAAATGTTTCAGGCGCCGATGTGCTTACTTTTGTCATCAATGCAACAACTGCGCTTGAGTCAATTCCCCCTGATAAAAATGCACCAATAGGCACATCACTTACAAGTCTTTGTTCAACAGCCTGTAATAAAAGATCGTAAATATTTTTTTGCACTTCCTGTAGATCATTGTATTGATATTGCCGGGAAGGCCTAGTTATATTCCAATATGTTTTTTGTTCAACTCTCCCATTTTTAATTTCAAGATAACAACCGGCATCAAGTTGCTTCACTCCCTGAATTATACTTAAAGGCGATTGATTTGATTGAAAGCTTAAGTAATCAATAAAAGCGTTCTGGTTAATTTGTTTTGGAACCAATCCACTTGCCAACAAAGCCCTGATTTCCGAAGCAAATACGAGATAATGATCATCCTGATAATAATACAGCGGCTTGATACCTAATCTGTCACGAAAAATATGTAAAGATTTTTCATGTTCGTCCCACAAAGCAAATGAAAACATGCCTTTGAATTTATCAACGGCATTTATCCCCCATTTCGCCCAAGCTTCTATAAGCACTTCGGTATCGCTCGCTGTTCTCCAAAGATGGCCATTGAGCTGCGCTTTAATCGACTCAAAATTGTACAATTCGCCGTTAAAAGCGATATGATATCTGCCTGAGGCATCAGCAAAAGGTTGATTCGCACCTTCAGAAAGATCAATAATTGATAATCTCCTGTGACCAAGTGCCACATTATCTTTAATAAAAACACCCTCAGCATTAGGCCCTCTGTGAGCCATAGCCTGGATCATTTTATAAATTTGTTCTTCCTTTTGTTTGGATTGGTCAAAATAAATTATTCCTGATATACCGCACATTGGCTTAAATTGCAAAATTGTTTTTAAAAATAAGTGATGGCAAAGAAAAAGGTTACTTTTTTATCTATATTATCAATACTGGTAGTTTTTTCAATATTTTATGACAAGGCTTTAAGAGGCGTTTTACCTTTTGATTTCTATTATTATTATCCTGTTTTTATACTGTTCCTGATAACTGTTCTATTCAAATTTGGCCGAATATGGATGACCCCTCGCTGGTTTAATATTGGATGCTTAATAATTATAGGCACCAGTATGATTGGCGGTGTTATTAGAGATACCTTAGGATTCGAATTTATAAAACAAGTTTTTGGGATCTATTTTACAGCTATAGTTTATTACAATCTTATCCGGATCAATAATTTTGATGTTAAAGCCATTTTCAAATTATATCTCCAACTCGCAGTGTATGTAGCCTATTTCGGAGTTTTTGACAATATGCTTCATATTGCAGGCATCCACCTCACCCCGGTCAATCAAACAGGTCCTTTTATGTATAGAGAATATGCATTCATGGGAGAGCCTTTCTATCTTACTCTGGCACTAACTCCCGCTGTATTCTATTATATTATGCGTTTTTCCGAATCTATTAAATACAGGAAAATCCAATTCATTTTTCTTATTGCCTGTTATTTATTAACATACTCATCTACAGCAGTTGCAGGATTAATTTTAGCCGGAGTATTTTATTTGCATAATAACGGCTATTTAGGGCAACGAGCAGGTAAATTCCTTTTACTTCCAATAATTGCCTTACCAATGTTTCTGGCCGTCTCATCCTTGGTTAAAAATGTTGATCTGATAAATGCACGCTTTAACGACTCGTTCAATTTGTTTTTCTCATCTGAAATTCAAACACAAGAAGCCAGGGAAGCAAACTCCAGTACATTCGCACTTTATTCAAATTATGTTGTTGCAAGAGATTCATTTCTCGAAAATCCCTTAACGGGTTCAGGACTTGGTTCTCATCCCCTGATTTATGAAGAAACGTTCAAAAAGTATTTTCCGGTAGAGTACTTAAAAGCATTTGGTGCTCAAAACCAACAGGATGCTAATTCTAAATTTCTAAGACTTATATCAGAAACCGGTTTAGTAGGTCTTGTAACGTTTCTTATTGCTTTTTTTATGTTTAAAGTACCGCGTCGTTATTTTGATATCTCAACTTATAAAGATGTCACCATTATAAACCATGCAATTTTTACATACATATTTCTTTGTCTACTTAGAAATGGTAACTATATCAACATTGGTTTTTTTCTCTTCTTCTTCCTTTATTATTATTCATGGAAAATATGCAAGTTAAGAGCACTTGATAAAGCCCATTAATACCGCGGCCCACTCGACAGGCGTGTGTGTCATAGCCAATTTTTGACTCTTTGTTGCCATTCCATTTAAAGCCTCATTATCTAATTCAACTATTTTTTTAAGGGCTGCTTTTATTTGCTCTTTATTACCAGAAGGAAACACAAATCCATTGCTGTCTCCAAGAAATTTTGTTGCTGCACCTATTTTATCACTCAATATTAAGGGATACCCTGCAACTGCAAACTCATGTACAGCTACTCCCCAAGGCTCTTCATGACTTGCCAACACAAATACACCTGTTTGTTGAATAATATTATCCCATTCATTTTTTTGAACAAAACCCAAATGCTTGATTTTAGAATGAATGCGCCTTTTATCATATTCCTCACCGGTTCCTGCACACCATAATTCCCAATCATTTGGAAATTCATTCTGTAGTTCTATGAAAGCATCCCACAATTCTTCATACCCTTTCCACGACACATAACGAGCCACACATAGAAATCGCTTTGGAAAATCTCTCTTTTTATCTTCTTTATATTTTTCAAAATATGCTCTGAATTTTTCTGTATCACAACAATAAAATCCAGTTGCAATATCAGCGTCAGCAAATCCTAATCTTTTAGCATATTGACCCTGTGGTTTACCCGGTACCCAAATTTTCTGAAACGCTTTTTTGAGTGTTAAAGGAGATATAATGGAAAGTAATTTTTGTTTCAAGCTTCCATTCCAATGATTATCCATTGTAAGAACCGTAACACAGTTTTCACTGGAAAATATTCTGCAAATTTTTACATACCATTTATTCGCCCACCCGCTTGAAACAACTAAACATGGTTGAGTTTTCTCAACAAAATTCTTTAAAGAAGAATAGTCATTAAATTCTTTAATACTTTTAAAAATCCCTATTCCTTCAAAATCAAAATTGAAAGGGGCTTCCGGATTTATAGGATAATGTACAACCGTTAACTGAACATTTGGATGATGAACCTTTAAAGATTTAAAACATGCTAAAGTATATTCTGCCAGTTCTGTGTAAAGAAACAATATTTGCATTATGAATTCAGTAAACTTTTTTAGTAAAAATTATTGGATACCAGCTTCAGTATTTCATGGCATCATCGTTGCGTCGCAATCACTTCATCGGTTGTAATGCTGTTCATCGGCTAAAATATTCCAAGCTTGTCGTTATCCAGAGATGTCCTACACCTCAAAGGTGTTGGACATCTTTGTACTCGCTGCTACTTTTAGTAACAGATCAAGTAACGCGTAGGCACAGGTCAGGAGACCTGCGCCAGCTTTAAAACAATTAGAGAAGAAAGTTAGAAAAAATGTTGAGATTACGAATATCCGCTTTGTGCGCAGGACTCCCTTCTCCTTGGGAGAAGGGCCGGGGATGAGGCCGTTGAATAGTATTCCTACCGCACAAGTGAGTGACACAACGATGCTTAATAGTAGCACAACCGCCGGTCCCAAAATATCAATGCTAAAAATATCCGGATCTAAGTATAGCTCAAACAGTTTTTAATTCTTAGCTCTCAGCAATATTTTATCTATTTGAACATTCCCGCTTACAGAAATCAACTTCATATTCAATTGTCCCTCTGAAATACCACTAATACTACCCGCCGTCAAATCTTTTAACCCTTGCGAGTTAACAGAAACAGATTTGGTGAAATTTCCTGCTTGTACTTTAATTGTACCATTTCCCTTTGCATTCAATACCACATCAAACGTTTTTGTATTCCTTACCGGCATTTCATAAGTTAGCGTTACGTTCTTTTCCAACACAATGGTTGTAGTAAACCTGCTGAAATCAAATTCGCTTCCGGTATGAGTGGTTATTAACTTTTTAGAACTATTACTATTAAACAATTCTGCTTCCACTTCAATATCCTTACTCCAATAGTATGGATGCTCATATTGATGCCAAGCATCAAGCTGATAAAAAACCGGTGAACTACCAGCTAAATCTAACACATATATGCTGCCCTGCCGTCTAACTTCAAATGACAATTTTTTGCCTTCAAGATCTATTGTGGTAATAACGCTTTGAGGAACATTACCTGCAATATTCGAGTTAGCCTGAATGCTGCCATACAGCAAGTATTTATTATTGTTTAATTTTCTTGCAAGTATCAATTCGTTCGCTCTACTACCTGCAAAACGAAATTGTTTATCGGGTGCTATATTGGGATTTAGTAAGGTACCTTTTTCAAAAAAATCAGGTACTAAAGTAGCAATTGCCTGAGCATAAGCAGGCATTGCAGCTTGATATATATATCCTCGCGGATCGTTAGGTCCAACACCATTAGGCCATTTCCCTCCGGCACCAGTAACATTGAAATATCCTACATAAAAAAAATCAGCACCTAACATTACCATCGATTTCAACAAAGCCAACCACTGTGCGGGTCGTATATTCTGCTCCTCATTACCCCAGCCTGCAGCCACGAATGGAGAGAAAAATTTATCGCCTAATTCAATTTCTTTTTGGCGACCTTTCGCCACTTCACCATAGCCATTCCATGGGCCGGATTTGTTAGACCAATTACCAGGAGTGCGTGGATAAAAGTCAGGAGTAGATAGAATATACTTTTTATCCCACAAATTTATTTTGCGACGCTGTGCATAGTCGGGCCAATATTCACTGTTAAATGCAGAAACATTGTAAAGGGAATAGTTGGTATTTTTTAATGTTGGAAGTTTTAAGATTTCCGCTTTATACGTAGAATCAAGTCGGTACTGAAACCACCCACTGTATTGAGCATTATTCATTCGTATCGCCTCCATTTGTTTTTTTACATTTGGATCCGACTTTAATAAGGCATCAGAGCGCATGTGTCCAAATAACTCTCCATTCTCATTGATTACTGCAGGAATATTTTTTAAGTACTTTAATAGCTGCCGCAGATAGAATTGCGATGTTTGCCCGTCTTTTTGAATAATGTCTAATGGAGCTAAAGGACTCAACCATTTCTTATTTCCACTTTTTACAGGTTTACCTGTAGCATCACACAAATAATATTTATCAGGAAGATTTTGAGAGTTCTCAAAATTTCGGCTGTCATTAAATCCTGCATGTGCTGGAGTTATTTGTGCCTGAAAGGTAATTGTTGAAACAGGATATTGCGGATGTTCATTCGCATAATTTATTAATGCTCCATATATAGAAGAAGAATTACTGTATTGCTTGTTACTTGATGTGGAATCACTCCTAAAACAAGGCACTTCCAGATAATAATTCCATTTTTTAACTAACTCATCAGTCATTTCTACTGCTTTTTGAGGATTAACAGGTGGAAACACTTTGGTGCCATCATTTGGATATTCTCTATGCAGGTAAGTAATGTCCATCCATGAAAAATTCCGCCTAGATTTAATTGAGGAATTATAACGAGGCAGCGGAAATTGTTTTAGCTGATCTAACGCCTGGATGGAATAGGTTGGATAGCCGGGAGCGAATTCTTTGGGATCGAGTGACTTTTGTAAAGGGCTTTGAGGCACAATTGCCTTACTGCTAATTTGCTTGCTGTTAAATGTGTAATGTCGCTTTCCCTGAGATTCCAAATAATGTTGCCTTATAAGTTGAGCTGGAAGCACCTTGTTATAAAAGGCCAATTCATCTAATTTATTCGCACTCTTAAATGCATCACTTGCGCCAAAAGCGAAGTTTCCACCAACAGGAATATTTTTAGAACCACTTTCAAGCAATTCGCCATCCACCCAAACTTCTTTTTTACCGGTAATAGTACTACCGGTAAAAACAAAATGATGCCATTTGCCATCAGTATAATAATTATATGATTCTTTATTGCTTCCGTTTAGTTGAACAGTTAAAATATCTGAAACAATTGCCGAGCCGTTACTGACAGCCGTAGTAAACGAAATGTATGCATATTGCAAAGAAATATTGAAAATTTGATCGCTAAAAGTTATAAATAAAAACTGGTTGCCGCTTGACAAAAATTCAATAGAAAATTCTTTTGTTACATTATTTTTTAAAGCTCCTGTTACAAATAAACTATAGGGATTCCCGACACCCTCATCAACTCCATTACCAACTCCGCCTTCAATAATTTTAGAAACACAACTGTAGCTTGAAGTATTTACTCTTTGTTTTTTTACAACATCTTCATAAGGATTAGGTGAGTCAAATGTCCAATATAAATAAGGTTGAATTGTTTGAGAAAATAAGTTTGCACCTATCAGAAAAAACAATATGAATAAGAGTGTATTTTTTTTTACGATTTTCATTTAAACAACTCTTTCAGGAATCAATAAATGCCCATTAGAATGGGATTTAGGAAATTGCAAAAACATTTGGATGCCAGCATAAGTTTTTTATGGCATCATCGTTGTGTCACTCACTTGTACTGTAGTATTTCATGGCAACATCTGGCTGTAAAGATGCCGGTCAGGCTGTGATGCAGTCAGTATGAACCTGCTTAGTTTTTGAATGTTATATCACTTCTCGAGTCTGTCTGTTGTTATCTCAAATCAACTATTTTAAAACGCTATTAATGCAATTTGTTGTTCACGCTTAAAGAGCCGCTTTAATAAGACTTTTCACAAATAAACTCCAGGATAGGGTTTTCTTATTCTTTTTTGATAAAAACTTTGGAATAGATGAAATGGCAAAAACACTTGCTAAAAACAAGGCCTTTAATTTTGATTGATATTTTTTTATAAACAAAACCTGATTCCGTCTCTTATACATAAAACGCCAATCTAATTGTTCATCAGTTTGATATGCTCCAAAATGCAATATACTTTTATAAGGCAGGAAGAATATTGAATAGCTGGCTTTGGTAATATTGTAACAAAGATCTTGTTCTTCATTATACATAAAATAGTCTTCACAAAAACCGCCAACTTCTTTGAACACCGATAATGGCATTATAAAACAAACACCATTTAAACAACCAACTTTAATATTATTCCTTGCATTCTCACTCAAATTAATATTTGAATACTTTTTTTTGAAACTAATAACAGTTTTTAAAGAAGTGATTGGCAGAATGGTATTCTGAACAGTTTTTCCATCCTCCATAAATACTTTAGGTCCAACTAATCCAACAGTCTTATCATTTTCAAGAAATTTAATACTTTTTAATAAATAGCTGCCATCAATTATTAGAGTATCGCTATTAATAACGTGAATATAAATGTTCTCTATTTGTTCTTCAATACTACAGATATGATCAATCCCTCTGTTTACACCGAATCCAAATCCGCCATTTTTTTGGGCTTGAATTAATTCTACATCGTTTCTTTCAAGCGAACTGAGATATAACTTCAAGGCATTGTATTCTTCTTTCCCAGATTGATTATCCACAATAATAGCCTTATGAGTTACCCCTTGTATTAATCTCATTGAATCAATCAATCTACAAACAGCCTCGCTTGTATTATAATGTACTATAATAGAATAAACAACCACAATATTTATAAATTTAAATAGCTCCTGAAATTCTTATGTCTTAAGAATAAAGCAAGTCGATTCCATTTTAATTTAATGGAACCCTCATTTAATGTAAAAAGCGAAATAAATGCTATACCAAATAATGCTAATGAAAAAATACTTCTATAGCAATAATAATACAATGTTGACTTGTGAAGTTTAAAATATCTGGAATAAGCAAAATAACTATCAAGTTGAAGATACATTTTTAAAACCGGGTTTGCATCTTGTGTTCCGCCCTGAGATTGATAATGATACACTTTCGCTGAGGGCACTAAATAAATTGATCTCCCCCTGTCGTAAATATTTTTACACAACTCTACATCAGAACCATAAATAAAATAATTCTCATCCATCAATATGTCATTATGAAACATAATCGCAGCTCCGGCAGGTTGCTCTATCTTTTGAATAATCTCCAGATTCAAATTTGCGCAAGTATAATTTTTATAAGCAGCAAACCTATTCCAAATTTTCATTGGCATAAAAGACTCTACGAAAACCCCCGAAATAGTAGGAAATGTTCGAATATAATTTTGCTTAGTCCCATCAGGGTAATACAATAAAGGAGCAACAGCACCTGTATCAGGATTCTCAGTAAAAAATAAAAGCAGCTCTTTTATGCTGCTTTCTGATAAATATGCATCAGGGTTTAATAAAAAAATATAATTCCCCTTTGCCAGATTAATTCCCTGATTGCAAGCTTTCGTAAAACCGTTGTTACATTTATTTAACAACAAGTCGATCTGACCATCAAACTCTTGTAATATTTGCGTGGTGCCATCCTTTGATGCATTATCAACAATAATGTATTGCTGTGCTGGTGCATACACAAGCAAACTTTCAATACAAGTACGAATAACTGAAGCACAGTTATAGGCTACAACAACAAAAGAAATCTTAAAACTATTTTCCATTCCAAACTTCTTCAAGAGATGCAGTAGTCTTATTTTTTAGAGGAAAAATTCTGGAATACAATTGCTTTAACGAAAGCTTTATGGTTGGAACTAAAAATGAAGGACCTGTTTCTTTTAAAGACTTAATTAACCCATTGAAATAGTTCTCATTAATATTTGCATTTATCTTAAACAAGTTTAGTGCATAATAATAATCATACTTGAATCTTGAATACAGTTCAGGCTTTGTTTTTAATATATTTTTCAGATTTTCCAAGACCTTCACCATTGCTTTATTCATTTTAAGTTGATTACTCGTCATGCTTCCCTTTCTCAACATCACCATAGAAAGAATCTCATCAATATAGCCAAATTTAGATCCATTAACACTCATCCTCAACCAAAGGTCCCAATCTTCTAGTTCTCTATATTGTTCATTAAACAAACCAACATTTTCAACTACAGACTTCCTACACATAATACTATTGACATGTATAAAATTTCCATAGAATAATTTGTTCAATATTGAACCTTGATAACAAGGAAAGTTTGTAGTAACAGTTTTGTTGATACTATCTTCTATAAAAAAAACAGACTTTGAATAAACTGCATCGTATTCTAAATTCTTTTCAAGAAAATCTACTTGCTTATGTAGTTTTTCCTGAAGAATTATATCATCTGAATCTAAGAATACAAGATATTTCCCTGAAGCTTTCTGAATTCCAGTGTTCCTCGCCCCGGCAAGTCCCTTATTTTGTTGGAAATAATATTTTACACGTTTATCATCACTCCAATATTGTTCCACAACTTCTTTTGTGTTATCAACGGATCCATCATCAATTATAATTATTTCAAAATCATTAAATGAAGAATTTAAAGCAGAATTGACGGCTAAAGGTAGTAAAGCTGCGGTGTTATAAGATGGAATTATAATAGAACCTAATAGAGACATTTATATTCTATATGAGTTTATTAATTAAAAACTTAATAAAAGTGTTTGAAATGATTTCTATACAAAAATACACTTCAAGAATGTAAATATAATATACTCCAAAAAATTAATTATTTGAAAAGAGCCTTCACCTTTTTAGCAATTACCTTTAGGTAAGGGTTTAATAAAAAATTATTAAAAATATAAATCCTCTCCTTAAATGAAAAATATGGTAATTCAAAATTCTTAATCACTTTACAGTCCTCAGCATTTCCAAGAAGCCCTTCTATTTTTGTATGCCTATATTTATCATATCGAATACCTTTTACTTCTTCATAAGCATTTCCCTCTACTATTTTAATTTTCTCTTTCATTCTTTTTTCAATTTGCCTTTTGGAACGGAAAGGAAAATGAAAAACTTTTAAGAAAAAAATAGATGGTATACCCAAATTAATAGGCACAATATATCCTATTGGTAAAACACTCCGCTCCCCAATTGGCCAACTTAAGTTTTGGCGATTTTTAAATGCCCTTACTTCTGAATAATCTAATTTATAATGTCTAACATCTTTATATGTTCTAACATCTTTATCATAATCGTCTTTGGTATAACGAAAGTTCAAGTGAAATGTTTTAATAAAAGTGGCACCAAATAAGCGAGAGAGCTTTATAGTTTTTCTAACATCATTCTTTACAAACTCATCCGAGTCCAATTGATAATACCAGTCATCAGATGTGTACTTATATTTTATTTCATTAAAATAAACACCTCTTAAATCATCAGCAAATAACGCAGTTTTCTTTTTTAAAAAAATATTATCAAACTCCTCAGATAACAATTCTAAAACCTCCAAAGTACCGTCAGAACTCCCAATGTCCCATATGTATAAATCATCAAATAAAGGCTGATGGTGTCTTATAACATCTTCAATTATATCAACTTGATTTTGAACTATTGTTATTGAAAATATTTTCATATGAGATATTTATTAATGGGAGCATAAAATAGTATACTATAGTTTTCTATGCTGCATATTTGGCATGCTCTGCATGAAAATACTTTTGCACCTGCTTTTTGTCTGCTTTTCGCTTGTTCATAAATTCTTCAACGCTACCGCGCATTTCAGCCCTGTTGATATGTCGCATCTTCCCTATGACATTAGTCTTTATATCCTGATTCAAATATTCCTGCGGATTCAATTCCGGACTATACGGTGGCAGAAAAAACACCTCTATCCGCTCTTGGTTCTCTTTCAGCCATTGCTGTATCGCTTTTGTTTTGTGCGATGGATGGCCGTCGACT